>JAOABP010000009.1:630-1206 GCA_026418295.1 Caldifarciminota bacterium | reverse complement strand
CAATCACAATATCACCGGGCAGGCGGAAAAACCCCAGCCTGGGCAAAAGTATCAGCCCGGCACCGAGAATGACAAGCAGCAGACCGGCAAGGATGAGAAACCTGCCCAGGGCGGAAAGGCTACCTGGTGTCATCGTCCGGCTGGTCAGCGCCCGGTGCATCCTCAACCGGCTTACCGCTGAGAAACCCTTCGACAATCTCCTGTGCCTGCGCCAGATTCTCCTCCTCAACCAGCACCTCGCCCCAGGCGGGCCGCATCACCTGGGCGATGCCGTCATAAGCCGGAATCTGAAACGAATGCACCAGCGCCGGAATACCGCTTGCCTCCAGCAAATCCTTAACGGTATTTGCCATCAGCTCATTCTCTGCCCGATAAACCTGCTTCAGCGCCATAAGAAAATATTATATCCAGATATTCTGGACAATCAAATCTCCCATATATTAGACTCCGGAAAGGCGGGGCAAATTTCACCACTTTTTACCATCTGCCAGCGCAAAACCTGATAATGACCGGACGGTGGGGGGAACTGCCCCCCTTTTCCGGCACAAACCGGCATCAGCCTGCCAACAGTATGCA
>JAOABP010000009.1:0-620 GCA_026418295.1 Caldifarciminota bacterium | reverse complement strand
ACAGTATGCACAACCGGAACTTACAAAACCAGCCACCTGTAAAGTCGGAATGAAAATGTGAAATTACGCCCTTTTTCTGACTCTAACTGAATGGAGAAAACCGGCGAAGAGCTTCACCCCCGCGTCCCCCTTCTTTTTGCATTTTACATTTTGCACTTTGCATTGGTAAAACGATTCCTCGACTCGACTGACGCCTCGCTCGGAATGACATAAAAGGAAAGGCACGGCGCGCCCGTAGGGTTAAAGTCATTTCGACCACAGCCTGAAGGGCGGAGTGGAGAAATCCCCTGCTTTACCCCAGCAAACCCTCCGCTGGTTAGCAATCCTTGACGAAACCGGTTAACGGCTTATCCTTTAATCAGAAAAGAAAGGAGCATATATGAAGCTGGTAAAGGCACTGTTTGTTGCGCTGTTTCTGCTGAGTGCCGAAATGCAGGGCACACCGCTGATTGTCCGGACCGGCAATGTCAACAAGCCGTTTCAGGTGCTGGGCTGGGTGACCGCCACCTATTACGAGCACAATCAGCTCTATGACTGGAACCAAGACCGGTTTGACCGGGTGTCAACCCCGCTCAAGGTGTTCAATGCTGATCTGATAGCAGGGCTGGGACTGCCGGGAA
>JAOABP010000008.1 GCA_026418295.1 Caldifarciminota bacterium | reverse complement strand
AATGAATTCCAGACCGAGTCGTTTGCATCCCGGCAGACCAGCGTGAACCGGATGACATGGCCATTGGTGCAGGCCGGAGCAACCGCAAACTGGAAGCCGTCCGGACCGGTGAACGCCGAGTCATGTGCCGGAATGGTACCGAAATCCCGCACCGAGTCCAGAATCGTGATGAAGGGATCGGCAATCCGGATTCTGCCCGTGACCGAGCCTGCCCCGACCTCACCGTAGTTCTTGACCCAGGTCGGCAGATTGATAATCTCACCCGGGTTGATGATGCCATCACCATTGCCGCCTGAGTCATCAATAATGCTGCGGAGATAGACAACATAGGGGTAATTGGGGGTAATGGTAATTGCACTTCCCAGGTAGGGCAGCAGATTTCTGCCGGTTACCGTGACATAAATGGAATCACCCGGCAGGGTGGTCTGGAGGTTGAAGGAAACCTGACCCGAACCGTCGGTATGTCCGACCTGATAAACAGAGGTGTCCTGTCTTGACATTACACAGACAAGGGCATTGGCAACCGGACCCGCGCCGTCGGAGACGGTGACAGTAAACGGGAATGAGCCGATGATAATCGTCTGGGGATGAGAAACGGTCAGTTGTCGTGGTGTCGCTGACCAGATGTTCAGTTCCGGGTCGCCGAAGCTGTTGAACATATAAAGCTCCTCCTCCGAAATCTCATCCGGCAGCGGATAGGCAAGGAGCATGAACAGCTTGCCCCACTGAGTGCACTGGACAAAGGTATAGGCAAGGCTGTCGGCATAGGACATGAAAGTGCCGGCAGCGAGCGAGTCGTTATAACCGGAATAACTTACCTCTGATGCCCCGAAATAGCCGACCCCGCCCTTCTCCTCACCCGCTTTGAGCCAGGCCTCAGCATGGCAGTCTGCGGCTTCATCAAAATTGCCGGACAGGCAGGTGGGCGCGATCACCATCGGGGTCATTCTGCCGTTGTTCAGGGCGTAGACATTGGAGTTGGTCCAGGAGGGGCTGACATTTGCCCAGGCGTCGTTGTCACCATGACCACGGTAAAGCATCCAGGCTCGGCCCTGATTGAGTGAATCGGTAAGCCGCTGGGCGGTATTCAGTCCCCAGCGCTCAAACAGGGTATCAAACTGGGTGAACGGTCTGCCCAGGACATAATTACGGATGCGGATGACGACGGTCCAGAACCGGGTAGGCTGGCCGCTTTCATAGCCGGCAAGGGCACACACCCTGTTAAACCATTCGGTATTACCGAGATAGGGTTCCTGTTCATAACGGCAGAGCTTGTTCATTACCGCCCGGGCTTCGTCAAGGGTCCGGACACAGACCCGGGCAATCATCAGGTCGGCAAGAAGATCATTGCCTTCGTGGAGTGAATAGTACAGATCAGAGGCATCGGTCTCGCCGGGCCAGTGGCAGCATTTGACGAACTCAGGGGCATCACCGACGAGCAGGACGTAGTCCGGCGGCTTGGGCCAGGTGGTATAGGCGTTGTGGATGTAGTTGTAGATCCGGGCGGTGTCGTTGCCGCCAAGCTGGGAAATGGTAACCACCTCAGTCTGCCAGCCTTTACGCCTTTTCCACTCGGCAAACTGCGTTACCGCACTGGCGAACTGATCATTGACAATGATCAGATAACTTCCATCTTCTGCCCGCTGGGGTGGGGCGACAAACCGGTAATTGGCAATGAAGGATTGATAAAGCGGTTCAAATGCCCGGGAGATCCGCGGACGGCGCTGGATTTTGGGGTTGATCCCGGGGTGGTTTTCGTAATTCAGCTCCACCCGGATGCGGTGGGAGATTCTGAGTTCACCGGTTGCCGGGTTGAGGCGCACCGGTTGAATTACCAGCTGGACGAGCCGGAAGTCGCGCATGATCATCGGCGCACTGATGCGCGCCGGTGTCTCGGGATAAAATTCCGGCAGGGCATAGCGGGCTTCGTCAATGACAAATGGCGGTTGCGGGCCGTTTTCAGGCTGGGGTGGCTGAGCGGGGTAGATGCGGAAGCCGGTCAGAGTTGTTACATCCTCCTCCAGAATCCGGATCTGGACATCGGCAAAATCAGGAATCGCAATAAACCGGGCGACTACCGGCAGCTCCGGAGCACCGGTTTGCGTCAGCATACCGGCGGCAGGAATGTTCAGCCGCAGGCGCTGGAACCGGCCTGCCGGGGTAACCGTATCTTCAACATAAAAACCGGAAAGATTAAGCTCAACGATGGTGTGCTGCTGATCAGAAGACAGCACCTCAAACTGCGACGGTGTTTCAGTGGCGCCGGTTTGCAGTCCGATCCAGCGCGGGGTGCCGGTCAGCAATGCCGGCAGAATAAAAATCAGTGTCAGCAATAACCCTGACTTTTTCATGCTAACTCCTCTCTAAAGTTTAACTGAGCGAATGGTTAAATTTAATCCCCGGTGCCGGAGTTCGGCAATAAATCTGCCCGCCGGCACCGCCTTTTCACCCGGCTGGGCACCGCAGACAGGAATCTGCTTGCGTGCCAGCATCAGGCTGACAATCGCGGCTGAAAAGCCGGTGGTGCGCATCATTGCGGTCAGTCCGGTCTTCTTGTCTGCATAGTCAATCAGCTGATAACGGAGCAGCCGTCGGCTGCCATTTTTTATCCCGGTGACTTCAATCCGCAGCAGGACTACATCATCGGTTTCCCAGCCCAGCACCTTTTCCAGGGCGCAGGCAAGTTCGGCACGGGGCAGACGGCGCCAGTTGCCAACCGCGCTCTTCATGATCAGCTCGAACATCAGCCGGTGTCCGGGATAGCGGATGGTTTTGTAATCCAGTTCCCTGATTTTTCTCTGGAAGGTTTCAGGCAGAGTTGAGGCGCCCCCTGAGGTGTGAAAGGCTTCCAGCCGGCCGAAGGGCGGCGGAAAGATAACCGTCTCCGGTTCAGTCAGCGCCTTTACCCGTTGAATTTTTCCACTCCGGAGCACCAGGCACGGTTCGGCATACTCGTTGAGCAGCCCCTGAGCGGAAAAGACCAGCTTATAGAAGAGCGGAGGCTGGGGTTTTACCGGCAGGCCGCCAACCCGGATTCTGACCGTTTCGGTCCGGTCAAGCCGGGAGACCGCATCGGCAACCAGAATGTTGGTCATTCCCGGCGCCAGTCCGCAGTCCGGGATCACCGTGCAACCGGCAGTTCGTGCCTTACGGTCCAGTGCCAGCTGGCGGCGCACTACCGTGTTGTTACCACCGAGATCGCAGAAATTTGTGCCGGCAGCAATCGCCATCCGGGTGAGCCGGAGGTTATAATTATAAGGGATGCAACTGATCGCCGCCTGGCAGCGCGCAAGCAGCTCTTTTAATTCCGGCGCAGTCGCAGGGATGTGAACGGGTCTGATCTTGCTGCTGTTGAGAAACCGCTGCAGGCGGCGCAGCTGCCGCAGCTGGTTGTCCACCACATAAACCCTTTCCACATCCGGCTGGCGGACAAGGTCAAAACCGACCGCCTGTGCCATCTGTCCGGCACCGAAGATCAGGAACTCCATTTTTCCTCCAATGTCAGCACCCGGCTGACCGCCTGTTCAGCATCTGCTGAGTATCACCAGTTAATTTAACAACCTGACCCCGGCAGTCAAACAAATTTTCTTGACTTTATTCTGCCGGCAGTGATAATCAGGCTGAATGAAGAAACAGGATGTCCGGTCCCAGAAAACCGTAAAAGTTAAAACCGCAGTCAAAACGCCCGCCGGACCGCAGCTGGCGTTCAAGCGGAAAAACTACATTCTCCTTGGCGCCGGACTGCTCACGATTATTGCGGGATTCATCAGTCTCAGCGCCGGTTCCATTACCCTTGCCCCCATTCTGCTGGTAGCGGGCTACTGTGTCCTGATTCCCCTCGCCCTGCTTCTGAAATGAAACAGCGCCTGCTGTCAGCAGACGAGCTTGCCCGCCTGATCCGGGAGCTGAGTCAGCAGGTGGCAGTACGAAACGCCGATATTGACCGGCTGGTGCCGATCGGCATTCAGCGCCGTGGGGTCCCGCTGGCGGAACGGATTGCCCGGGAACTGAAACGGCTGACCGGTACCGAACCACCGGTGGGTTCAATTGACATTACACTATACCGCGATGACCTCCAGCTCGTTTCCGAGACACCACTGGTGCGCGGTTCCAGTATCGGCTTTGATATCAATGGTAAACGGGTGGTGCTGGTGGATGATGTGATCTTCACCGGCAGGACGGTCCGGGCGGCATTGACCGAACTGCTGGATTTCGGCCGGCCGGAGAGGGTGCAGCTGCTGGTGCTGGTGGACCGTGGGCATCGGGAGCTGCCGATCCAGCCCGATTTTGCCGGACTGAAGGTGGAAACCGGCCGGGATGATCTGGTGGATGTCTATCTTATTGAAACTGACGGCCGGGATGAGGTGGTGCTGACGCGCCGGAAGGAGAAGTCGTAGTGAAGGCTCAGGGTGTCAGTATTGACTCAGTATCACCAGCTGGCGGGCTGAAGCATCTTTTGGGGATTGCCGATCTGAGCGGTAATGAGATTCTGACCATCCTCGAGCAGGCGAAGCGCTTCCGCGAGGTGCTGGACCGGCCGATTCCGATTGTGCCCGCCCTGCGCGGCAAGACGATTGTCAATCTCTTCTTTGAACCCTCAACCCGCACGGTAACTTCATTTACCCTCGCCGCCACCCGGCTTTCAGCCCAGTGTCTCAATTTCTCGGTTTCCGCCTCTTCCGCAAAGAAGGGGGAGAGTCTGCTTGATACCGTGGAAAACATTGAGGCGATGCGGGTGGATGGAGTGGTCGTGCGGCATCAGTCTGCGGGTGTGCCCCGTTTTCTGGCGCAGCGGGTTGGCTGTTTTGTGGTCAATGCGGGTGACGGCTGTCATGAGCACCCGACCCAGGCGCTGCTTGATGCCTATACGCTCCTGGAGCGGTTCGGTTCACTGGACGGTAAGAGGGTGCTCATCATCGGCGACATTGCCCATTCCCGGGTTGCCCGGTCCAACATCCTCTGTCTGAATAAACTGGGTGCCCGAGTGGCGGTCTGCGGTCCGCCGACTCTGATTCCGGCAGACATTGCGGGAATGGGGTGTGAGGTGTTCTTCCGGCTCGACCGGATCCTCTATGAGGTGGATGTGGTCCATATGCTCCGGCTCCAGATGGAGCGGATGAGTGCCAACTTCATCCCCAGCCTGCGTGAATACCGGCAGTTTTACGGGCTGACCCGGGAACGGCTGATGAAACTCAGCCCGGAGACGGTGATCATCCATCCCGGTCCGGTGAACTGGGGGGTGGAGATGGATTATGATGTCCGGGAACTGCCCCAGACCCTGATTCTGAATCAGGTCAAGAACGGGGTGGCGGTGCGGATGGCGGTGCTCTATCTTCTGGCTGCGGGCCGGGGTCTGCTGAACGGAGACAGCAATGAATAGCATGGTCTTTGTCGGCGGCAGTATTATTGATCCGGAAGCGGGCAAAATCCGCAGGGCGGATGTGCTGGTGGAAAACGGGGTCATCAGGGAGGTCGGGACAAGGGTTCGCCGTGATGGCGCACAGGTGATTGACTGCCGGAACCGCTATCTGGCACCGGGGTTTATTGATCTCCACTGCCATCTCCGGGAGCCGGGCGAGGAGATCAAGGAGACGATCGCCTCGGGCTGCTGGTCCGCCTTCGCCTCCGGGTTTACCCAGATCTGTCCGATGCCCAATACCACTCCGGCAATCGACTCTGAGGCGCTGATCCGGTTTGAACAGGAGGCAGCAGCGGCAGCAAGGGCGGCGCGGATCGTTCCGGTTGGCACCATGACCAAGAGCCGTCAGGGCCGGGAGCTGGCAGAGCTGGGTTCAATGGCTCAGGCCGGGGCAAGGGCGGTCTCAGATGACGGCAGCTGGGTGAGCGATGCCGGGCTGATGCGCCGGATCATGGAGTATGCGACCACCTTCAACCTCCTGGTGATGAGCCACTGTGAGGTGCCGGAGCTGGTTGCCGGACCGGCAGATGAGGGGGAGGTGGCAACCCGGCTCGGATTAAGAGGTGCGCCCGGACAGGCGGAGGCGATTGCGGCGATGCGGGATATCATGCTGGCGGAACTGACCAATGCCCGGCTGCACATCTGCCATGTCTCGAGCCGGCTGACCGTGGAGGTGCTGCGCTGGGGTAAGGCGCGGGGGATAGCGGTAACCGCTGAGACCTGTCCGCATTACTTCACCCTGACGAGTGAGCTCCTTGCCGATTACGACCCGGACCTGCGGGTCAATCCGCCGCTGCGCAGCGAGTCGGACCGGAAGGCAATTGTCAAGGCGCTGAAGGACGGCACGATTGACTGCATCGCCACGGATCATGCACCCCACAGCGCCGAGGAGAAGGAGCGGGAGTTTGAGGCGGCGGCGCCCGGGATCATCGGGTTTGAGACCGCCTTCAGCCTGGCATATGAACAGCTGGTCCTGAAGCGGGTGCTCACCCTGCCGGAACTGATCGCCCGGCTGACCGTAGTGCCGGCAACCATTCTCGGAATTGAACCGCCGGCGATCAAACCCGGGGTGGAGGCGAATCTGGTGGTCATTGATACCGAGCTCAAATGGGAGCTGACCCGGGCAAGGATCTACTCCCGTTCCTACAACACCCCGTTCCTGGGCCGGATGCTGCGCGGCCGGGTGGTGGCGAGTGTGCTGGGCAACAACCGCCACTTTGACCCGGAATTTCTGAAGATTTGAGCGGCGCCGTTTTTTTAATCGTCTGGCTGCTTGGTACCCAGACCGAGTCTCTCCCGGTAATCCGGGCGCATTACTGCTCCACGCCGCCGGTGATTGACGGTGTGCTCGAGCCGGCCTGGCAGGAGGCGGACTCGGCAACCGGATTCATCCAGCAGATTCCGGAAAACGGCAGGCCGGCATCAGAGCCGACCACGGTATATCTCCTTCAGGACAGGCATAACCTCTATATCGCCTTCCGCTGTCCTGTCAGCGATTTCAGTCAGGTGCATGACCGGCTGAGCGATGAGCCGGACGGGGTCCGGGTGCTGATTGACCCCTTTGACGACAATGTCAATGCCTACTGCTTCATCGTCGGTTTCAACGGCGTGGAGTCGGATTACCGGATTACCGGTGATGGCACCGCTTATGAAAACTGGGACGGGGTCTGGCGTTCGGCGGTGAGACGGCACGACTGGGGCTACGGGATTGAGCTGGCAATTCCGTTCCGGAGCCTGCGCTATCCGCCAGCCCGGACCGAATGGGGGATTGACTTTGCCCGCTATCTGGTCCGCCGGGGTGAGCGGTCCTTCTGGTCCCGGCACGAGGTTACCGGATTCCGGGTTTCGCGCATGGGCCGGCTTACCGGCATTCAGCCGGCAGGCCGGGGTCTGGGACTGGAGCTCTATCCGGTCGGGCTCGTCCGGCATGAGCAGTTGGTCCTGAGTCATGCGGTCGGGAGTGATGCGCTGGGAGCAGAAGCCGGGCTGGACCTTGCCTGGGCACCCACGCCGAGCGGAAACCTACAGTTCACCCTGCTGCCCGACTTTGCCCAGATTGAGGCGGACCCCTATCAGGTGAACCTGTCAAGGTATGAGCTCTGGCTTGCGGAGCGCCGCCCCTTCTTCGTGGAGGCGGTTGAGACCTTTGGCGGTTCAGCACAGCCGGTGAAGATCTTCTACTCCCGCCGGATTGGCAGACCCCTGCCTGATGGACAGGTGGTGCCGATCCTTGCCGGTTTGAAATGGACCGACCGGCTGGGCCGTGGTCAGTACGGACTCCTGGGCGCACTCACCGGTGAACTGGCGGATGAACCGCAGAGCTTCTACTCGGTCCTGGCTGCCCGGCACCAGATTCTTGCCAATTCGGAGCTGGGTCTGCTCTATGCGGGCAAGGACAACCGGCAGTTTTCCAATCACGGTCTGGCACTGGACGGCATCTGGCGCTACCGGAGTCTCACCAGCCGGCTTTTTCTCTGCGGTGCCCAGTATGGTGACAGCCTGGACTATGCCTTCAGCCTTGACGGCAGTTATCAGTCAGACCGGCTGAGCGGTGAGCTGATTGTCCGCCAGATTCAGCCCGGGTTCAACATGAACGGTCCGGGCTATACCACCTGGCGCGGGCAGTATGGCACATTTTATCTCGGTCCGGTGGTCTACAACCGCGGGATACTCCGTTACGGCGCACTTCAGCCCGGAGTTGAGCTCAACCGGGAGTGGGACTATCCGGCTCAGACCTTTGACCGCCGGATTTTTGTCAACCTTTCTGCCCAGACCCTTGCTCAGCATTCGCTTACCATCTGGACCGGCTGCGGCGACCAGTGGGCGCTTGAGCACCGGTTCTCCGCAGGTTATGCCGGCATCTATTATGCCTCCGACTATACCCGCCCCTTTGCGGTCAGCCTTTACTCCAATTACGAGACCAGGTCTGCCAACTACCGCCGGCTGATGATTGCACCGGTGGCACAGCTGGAGCTCACCCTTCAGGGCCGGCTCAGCGACCGGCTCTCAGTCTGGTATACCCACAGTGCAACGGTGGAAGCCGATTCGCTCGGCCGGGTGAGCCGGCAGGACCTCACCAGCGTGCTGAGACCCGGGCTGGAGTACAGCCTTTCGCCCAAGGCATCGGTCCGGCTGTCACTGGAAACGGTGACCGCCTATGAGCCGGAGACTGCTCGTCAGAGTTTCCGGCATTCCCTGTTCGGGCTTTACTCCTGGACTTTTGCCCCGCGCAGCACCTTTTATTTTGCCACCAACTGGGGTTTTGACCGCGGAGATATCAGCGCCATTTTCGTTGCCAAGGTGCGGTATCTTTTCAATATCTAAATCCGGAACTTGACCCCGAGATTGAGCCAGAGATAGACCGCGCCCCATTCCGGGTAGTTGATGACCGCAGTGCCCAGTGTATCCCGGGTTGAGCGGTTTTTCTTCAGATACAGGGCGAGATCCATCACCGGGAATTCCAGAAAAACCCGCCGGAAAAACTCGGTCTGGAGCCGGGCACCGGCATTCAGGGTCCAGCCCCGCAGGTCATAGCTGCCGTAACTGTTGGTCAATACTGTCCGGTCATAGCCCATGCCCAGTCCGGCAACCGGCAAAAGCCGCAGAACGCCCAGCTCCTGCTTTACCGGATAAAGCTCCGCATAAAGCCGGCTGATGAACAGCCTGCCCTCAAGCCCGGATTCGTCACCGGAGATAAAGCGGCTGGTCTGGAGATGCTCGTTGCTCAGCTGGACATTGATCATCAGCAGCCGGCATCCGAAATTAATACCGGATTTCTCCGTTTCCATGCCCGCCAGCAGGGTGAAGTTATCCGGTCCGGGGTTGCGAAACCGGTTCTGCAGGAGCTCGGACAGTTCCAGCCCGAAATGAAGCGGACCCGGCAGGAGGCTTGCAAGCAGGAAAAGTGCAATTATCACCGCCGGGCTCCGGAAAGTTTCTCCAGAAACCGGACAATCCGCCAGTCGGTGAAGATGTCCTCTTCCCGGACCGGCCGGGTCAGACTGATGCCGGCAAACGAGGTGCAGCGGGAAAGTGCCACATACACCTGGCCCGGGGCAAAGGCGCCGGCACCGAGGTCAATGACCACCCGGTCAAAGGTCTTGCCCTGACTCTTGTGAATCGTCACCGCCCAGGCGAGCCGGAGCGGATACTGGGTGAAGGTGCCGGCGATTTCGCTCTCAATCTGCCGTTTCTCCTCATTGAACCGGAAGTGAAAGATTTCCCAGCGGAACTGGGCAACCCGTGCCCGGGTGTGGTCGGTAAACTGGACCTCAATCAGGTCCTGGTCAATATCCGGGTCATAGACGATGTCCAGGACCCGGCCCAGGGTGCCGTTGACCCACCGGCCCGCACTGTCATTGGTGAGCATCATCACCTGGGCGCCCTTTTTCAGTGCCAGCAGTTCATCGGTGGGATAGGATTTGGCATCAAAACTGCCCTCAATCCGGGCGCGGAAATGAAACGGTCTGCCCGGCAGTTCCCGCAGACGCTCGAGGTTGATCCGGTCCGCCGCATCATTCCGGGTGGTGAGATGGATGACCATTCCGTCCGGTTCCGGGTCCAGCGCTACTCCGACCCGGCTGTTGAGATGTGCCAGCTCCGCCGCGGTGACGGTGTTGTTCCGGATCTGACTCAGCAGGCGGATGAAATCCCGCTCCTGCTGACGGTAGATCCGGCTCAGTTCCAGAAATTCAAACTCCAGCTCCGCAAACACCCGGGCGTCAAAGAAATAGGGGCTGGGATAATGGTGCCGGAAGATCTCCCGTTCTTCTCTGGTTACTACCGGTGGCAACTGGTAGAGATCACCGATGAAGATCATCTGGACACCGCCGAAGGGGACATCGGGCTCGTCCCGGTTCAGGCGCAGAAACTGGTCCACACAGTCAAGCAGGTCCGCACGCACCATTGACACCTCATCAATGATGATCGCATCCAGCGCCTGATAGAGCTGGCGCGAGCGCCGGCTCAGCCGGGTGACCTTGGCGGTGGTGATGTCGGGCTTGAACCGGAAGAAGGAGTGAATCGTCTCGCCCCGGACATTCAGGGCGGCAACTCCGGTCGGTGCCAGCACCGCAATCTGCTTTCGGGTCTGAGCCCGGAACAGGTCGAGCAGGGTGGATTTGCCCGTGCCCGCCTCACCGGTGATAAAGATATGGCGCCGGCTCTCCTCCATCAGCTCCAGGGCGCGGGCAAAATCGGGATTCAGCTCAATCATTCCGGGACGGGTGCGGGCGGTATTTATTTTACCTCACTCACCGGTCCGGGCTTCATGAACCGGTTGCCGCCCAGATGGTAAATCAGCTGTGCGGTCTCCGGCTTCCAGGTGCCGTTGTCCCACAGCCCCTCCTCCACCTCGGCATAGATCACCTCACCGAAGAACAGGTAATGGTCGCCGATCTCAACCCGGTCAATCACACTGCACTCCAGTGCGCCGATGCACTCCCGGATTTTGGGTGCGCGCAGCAGTTTCACCGCCTTTTCCGGGGTCAGCTTTGCACCCGCAAACTTGTCCTCATCTCTGCCCGAGCGGGTTCCGCAGTAAAGCATGGCGTCAACCAGATTCCAGTCCGGGATGTTGACCACAAACTCGCCCGAGCGCTCAATCAGCTCGGCTGAGAACCGGGTTTTGCCGACTGCAATCGCAAGCACCGGCGGTTTGAACGAGACCGGACAGTGCCAGGCGATGGTGATGATACTGCGCCGGTCCTGCCAGGCGGAAGACACCAGCACCACATTCCCCGAATTGATCAGCCGGTTTGCCTGAGCAAGGGGTATTTCAATCTTCATCGATGATAGTTATATGACAACAGGCCTGAATGTCAAAATTGCCGGCAGGGTTAAAGGTACCCGGGTGTGGGTTTTTCAGCCGGGCAGGAGGAGCAAGATTGGGAAGTTCCGGTTACCGCCGGTTATTCGGGGAGCATTCGGAGTTGCCGACCGCTTTTCTCAGTGTAGTACTACCTCCTTAAAACCTAAGCCGTGCCGACACTCGGGAAAATGGCAAGGCAAGGTCGAACTGCGGGTTGATGACGAACCTTCCGGTCTTGTCAATGTAGCCATACTTGCCGTCAAGCTTAACCGCTGCCAGCCCTTTAGAGAAGGGCAAGGCAAAGTCGAACTGCGGGTTGATGACGAGCCTTCCGGTTGTGTCAATGTAGCCCCACCTGCCGTCAAGCTTAACCTCTGCCAGCCCTTTAGAGAAGGACCCGGCAAAGTCGAACTGCGGGTTGATGACGAACCTTCCGGTTGTGTCAATGTAGCCCCACCTGCCGTCAAGCTTAACCGCTGCCAGCCCTTTAGAGAAGGACCCGGCAAGGTCGAACTGCGGGTTGATGACGAACCTTCCGGTCTTGTCAATGTAGCCATACTTGCCGTCAAACTTAACCGCTGCCAGCCCTTTAGAGAAGGGCCCGGCACCGTAGAACTGCGGGTTGATGACGAACTTTCCGGTTGTGTCAATGTAGCCCCACCTGCCGTCAAGCTCAACCGCTGCCAGCCCTTCAAAGAAAAACCCGGCAAGGTCGAACTGCGGGTTGATGACGAACTTCCCGGTTGTGTCAATATAGCCCCACCTGTTGCCAATCTTGACCGGCGCCAGCCTTTTTGCCGGTCTGGCGGCTGGTGTCTGGGATTGCCTGCCGCAGAATACAGGTGTCACCAGAAGGATGATAAAGATAAAGCCGGCTTTGAGCACAGTTAAAATGGGTTGTTTCATAATATATTATACCTCCTGTAGTTACCGCCGCACCTTTCAGGATAATGATGTCCGATTTTGAAGTCAAGTGCGTTTGGTTCCGGTGCGGGCCGGTCCGAGCAGTTTCTCAACTATCTCCGACCGGGTGGTGTATTCCGGGTAGCGGGTGTAGACATAGCGGAGGAGGGTGGCGAGGGGCAGGGCACCGAAGCGGGCTTTGAGGATTTTCAGTCCGGGGTCGAGCTGATGAAGGCGCCGGCTGGCAAGTTCGTAGAGGTGGCGGGCAAGGGCTCTGCCCTGAGGTGTGAGTTCAAACATCAGGCTGGCAGCGTCGAGCCGTTCCGCAGTGGCAACTCCGGAGTTGAGCTCCAGGAGCTGGCGGATGGTCTGCGCATCGGTTGAAAGTACCGGTGTGCCGTCCGGTTCGAGCGAAACCGCCCGCACCAGTCCGGCAGTAATCAGCAGTTCCAGATCGGAGTAAATTTCCGGGGCAAACGGTCCGAGTTTGTAGGGGACAAAGCGGTAATGCCGGGGCACAAGCCGGTCCAGCTTCAGCTCCTTTAATGCCAGAAAGAGCAGTTTGGTAATTCTGGTCATACCGAGCAGCGGTTCGGCAGTTCTGCCGGTTCTGCCCGGGGCATAGAGGAGAAGCAGGAGCAGGTCGAGCCTTGAGCCGAGCCGGACCCGTGCCGGGTTTTCCCGGAAGCGGCGGAGCCGGATAAGCAGGCGTCGGAGCGGCCGGGTCTGGAGCTGCTGACGGACCCGGTCGAGCAGGCCTTTTTCGTCATAGCGGTCAAGCTGGTGCTCGAGCCGGTTGCGCCACTGGTGAAACAGGGAGCAAAGCTCGGTTTTCTTCATCTCTGCCTCCTTTCGTATGCCTGGCGGAGCCGTGCCTCTGCCCGGCGCAGGCGCATTGAGACCGCTGACGGGTTGATTCCGAGGATGGCGCCGATCTCTGCGGGACGCAGGTTCTCAAGATAACGCAGGATCAGGATTGTGCGGTCCCGTGCCGGCAGGTCAGCAAGCGCCTGGCGGAGGATGAGGAGCCGGTCCGGGGTTCTGTCCGGTTCCTGCGTGGCAGCATCCTCCGGGCAGTTGTCAACAGGTATGATTTCCGGGTTGCGGGCCTCTTTCCGCTTCTGCCGGGCGATGCGGTTGAGGCAGATGCGGTAGAGCCAGGTGGAGAGTCTGGCTTCCCCGCGGAATTTCCTGATCCCCTTTGCTGCAGCGGTAAAGGTCTCAATCGCCACATCCTCCGCTTCCGCGGTGTCCTCCAGCCGGGCAAGGCAGAGCCGCATAATCATCCGCCAGTAGCGGTGAAACAGCCGTTCAAATGCGCCCGGCGCACCGGTTCTGAGTTCATTGATGAGCTGTTTTTCCTCAGCCGGCAGTTTCTGCCCCAACGGGTTATCATAGTTTTCCGCCATCACCGGTCAATCCCTTTCTCTCTATACAGTTAGAGTCATTTTTCTGCCCCGATTTCACCGCGGGTTGAGGGTCTGAAGTCTAATTATATTTTTTTCAAGGGGTTAAAGATTTGTACCCCGGCTCGCCCTGTCCTCCGGGCAGTTCCCCCGAGGGTGGGGTTGGGGACGGTGCCGGTTCTTCAGGCGATATTGTGGCAAAACTTGCCCGTGTTTTCCAGGAGATTAAAATTAACGCTGTTGCGGGTATGAGCACAGCAGAGAAAGGAACCGGAGGTGTGGATGAGGATTAATGTGCTCAGGGTTTTTATCCTCTTGTTTTTCCTCGCGGGCTGTGAGCAGTGGAATCCGTTTGCGAAGCTCAGGGGTCCGGAGTATTTTCCGCTGCTCGGGCAGTGGACTTATCAGATGTATGAGGTGCGTTCCCCGAACTTCCGCTGGCCGTTCTCCCGGGTTCAGGAGCAGCGGGAGCGGATGAGCTATGAGAACAATTCCGGCAGGGAGATTGAGATTGAGGTGATCCGGACGCTGAACTTCTATCCGGGTGCTTCCGGCTCGTGGTATACCTATTTTTATGTGGATGCAAGCGGGGTGTATGAGTATTCCGGCTTTGAGTTCTATCCGACCCTGCTCTTTCCGGTCGAACCGGGCAAAGGCTGGGTGGTGGAACAGGTGACGCTGATGGATGGCTACGGCTTTCCGGTTGACACCCGGCTGGAGGCGCAGACCTCACTGGACAGCGTGGATGTGCCGGCCGGCGAGTTTGAGGCGGTGAAGGTGGAGCTGAACTTTTACGATTATACCTACTGGCTGGCTTACAAGCAAAAACGGCTCTACTGGAAGCTGGTGCGCTGGTTTGCCGAGGGTTACGGGATTGTCCGGGAGTATGACGACTATATCCCGAAGTATAAGGACCTGGAGTCGGTTAATTTCTTTGAGGAGACCGGAGGCGGGAAATGAGAAGGGGAATGTTGTTGGCTTTGGGGGTGCTGGCGGTTCTGGTTCTGCCGGCAGGGTTGAGCGCCAGGTCGCTGATGGCGATCAACCTTCAGACCGGTGTCACCCAGTCTGCCGGCTACACCTTTGTCGGGGTCAGGTCGGTCTTCAGCGGAATTGTCGGTGCCTCCTATGAACGGGCGCTGGCAGGCAGCCGTTATAACAGGGGTGTGTTCAGTATTGTGGTCGGTTATCAGCCGGAGCAGAGCACGCTGTTCGGTTTTGTGGGCGGAATTGTCCCGGTCGGGATGCAGGCAGGGGTCTATGATCCGGTGAGCCGGGGTGCGGTCCGGCTGTTTCTGGATCTGGGCGGCAAGGTGCGGGTTACGGGCGGTGAGCAGTTCGGGCTGTGTCTGACCGGCGAGCTCAGGTATCACTTTGCCCCGGGCATAGTGTTTGCCCCGGCCGGGCTGTCGCCCAGTATCGGACTGCTGGCAGAGCTGGGACGGATGTAGCTGGGACAGCGTAAGAACCTGCTCCAGTTCAGACCGGTTGCGGTGAGCAGTTTTTGACCTGCAGGAGAGTGGAATTATAATTTCTGACCTGTGAAATCAACAAAGGAGCGGTAATGAAAATTTTGCTCGTGATTTTACTTGCTGCCGGGCTGGTGCCGGCGATGAATCTGCCCGAGCCGGGCGGTCCTCCGCCCAATGCGGTTGATTTTGCGACGGTGCAGCAGCTGGCGCTGCGCAAGGCGCAGGCAGAATGGCCCGGCTGTCAGCCGGGTCCGGTTGTGCCCTATGTGGATGAGCAGGGGCAGACCGTTGGTTATATGTTCCATTTCCGGACCGATGGCAGAGAGTTTCCGGATTATGAGCAGGTGGTTGCGGATATCCTTAAGGAGCGGCAGGGGTTGACGGTAAACACTGATCTGACCCGCTGGCGCTCAAAGTATGCCCACCTGCTCGTCTCCGCCCGTTATGACCGGACTCCGATTGTCTGCTATGGCTATGGCACGAGCGACTACTATGCGGTGGCGCCGGAAGGGCTGAGGCGGGCAAGACAGATTCTGGGTGATGATGCCTTTCTGAGCAGGATCTACTTTGTGGCACCGGTCACCTTTCTGGAGTTTGCCAGCCGGCAGGGCGGAACGGTGATCTTCTCCGCCCATTTTGAGCAGAGCTGGGACTCCCGGGCCCAGTTTCAGCGTCATGTTGCGGAACTGAAGGCACAGGCAGGGGTCGGTCCGGAGGATCCGGTGGCGACTGCCCATTACCGGCAGGAGTGGGAGGTGGCGCTTGCCCGCGATTATTCCCGCTGGAATGAGGTTTATATTCCGGGTGCGGAACAGGCGCCGTTTTATGACTGGAGCTATGGCTGCACCCCGACCTCAGCGGCGATGGTGATGGGCTATATTGACCGGGTGCTGGGCTATGGCCGGCTCGTGGACTGGTTCTGGCAGCGCTGGGACATGGTTGAGGGTGAATGGGACAAGCAGATTCCCAATGTCCAGCGGGAGTGCGCCCTGCGGATGTTCACTGACACCACCAGCGGTGGGACCACAATCGGTGCGATCGCTCAGGGGCTTTATCTGGTTGCCTGGGATAATGACTACCCGTCATTTGAGATTGTTGAGGAGCTGGGGACCAGCGGTAATGACTGGGCATGGGAGACGATTGTCCGGGAGTTTGATGCCGGCTATCCGATGGTCTGGTCCGCAATCTGGGCGATCCATTCCCTTGCCGGATTCGGCTACCGGACCCCGGAGAAGGACCTTTTTGTCCACAACACCTGGTGGCAGCCCGCAGAGTGGTGGCACTATTCGGGCAATGAGCGTTCCCATGTGGCAGCGGTGCATCCGGCAGGTGCCGATCCTCACTGTCTGCGACTGCTCTATCCGCTGGGCGACACCTTTTACAACTCCTTGGGCCGGGGTGAGACGCTGCAGATCGGTGATACGGTGCGGGTCCGCTGGGACAACTCCGGCAATCCGGGTGACTGGGTGGCGATTGACATCTCGTTTGATGCGGGCAGGAGCTGGAGCCGGCTCGACAGCGTGCCGGATCAGGGCCATTATGACTGGCTGATCTCGCCGGACTATCAGGCGCAGGAGTCGGTCCGGCTCAGGTTGCGCCAGTATTATCAGGGCACACTGACCGCAGGGGATGGCACCTTCGGCTGTTTCCGGCTCGTCCGGGAGCCGCTGGCGCCGAGGTATCTGGCACCGCAGAACGGACTGCCGGTGACCCAGCCGCCGGTGGTGCTGGTGATTGACACTGTGCGCACCGATTTTGACTCCGCCCATTTTGTGCTCTGGAAGGGGACTGCGGATACGGTGCTGAACCTCAGGACCACTGCCCGGCGCTGCACCATTCCTGAGGGGCGCTTGGTCTATAACCAGACCTATAAGTGGGTCTGCCGGGCGCATAACCGGTTCGGCTGGGGCGAGTTCGGTCCGATGTGGAGTTTCCGGGTCGGTTTCCGGCCCGGGGTTGAGGAGCAGGCCTCAGCACCGGCAGTCATTACTCCGGGACCGACAGTCAGGTTGCGCCGGCAGGGGATCGTTGCACCTGCGGGCAGCGGTTATGAAATCTACAATGCCGCGGGCAGGCTGGTGTGCCGGCTGGAACCCGGGACTGCAGTGCGGCTGCCCGCCGGGATGTATTTTATTCAGAGCCCGGAGCGCCGGCTGGTGCAGAAGCTGGTGGTGCTGGAGTAGTCAGGCGGGTGAAAATAAAAAAGCGGGTCCGGAAGGACCCGCTTTATTTTTAGCTGTCCGGTTAATACTCGTCCTTTTTCCCGGTCAGCTCCTTTTCCATCATGTCCGCGGTGGTATAGACTGCCCGGATGACATCGGTCAGGGTGCTGGCATCAGCGTCCGCTGCAATTTTGGCACAGAACCGGACCACCTTGGAGCCGTCAGAGCGGACCCAGACATCAAACGAGCCGATCTTCTTCATGTAGCTCTGCTCCAGCAGCTTGTTGGCATAACCTGCCGGCAGGTTGCCCTTGAATTTGTAGACCGGGGACCAGACCTCCCGGATTTCAAAGTCGCCATAGGTTTCGGTCCCGGAATTGACAAACACCAGCTGGGTGCGATTGTCATCGGTATCAAAAACCATCTTGAAGTCGTTGTCGGAGTCAATTTCATACTTGTAGCCGGCATCATCAAGGATGCTCTTGACCCGCAGGTCCACGTCACCAGCGGTCAGCAGGCTGCCCATGCCGATTGCAAGCAGGATGCCCGCAATGGTGATTACTTTACTGTATTTCATTTAACCGCTCCTTATGTTATGCCTGTTTTTATTTCCGGCAATCCTGCCGGAAATGATGGCATAAATCTAATAGCGGAAGTGTTTGCTGTCAAGTTTGAATTGAGCAGCGGTTCAGAGATAATTAGAGCAAGTGAGTGCCGGTATCCTTATCCATAACTGTTCCCAGCTGCTGACCTTTGCCGGCGAGGGGCTGGGTCTGTTGGCGCCGGGTGCGGTCCGGGTCCGGTCCGGCAGGATTGCTGAGGTCGGAACGGACCTGACACCACAGCCCGGCGAGCAGGTGCTGGATGCGAAAGGGTGCGTGGTACTGCCCGGTTTCGTTGATCCGCACACCCATCTGGTCTTTGCGGGCTGGCGGGCAGAGGAGTTTGAGATGCGGCTTGCGGGCAGAAGCTACAAGGAGATTGCCGAAGCGGGAGGCGGAATCCTGAACACGGTGAGGCTGACCCGGCAGGCGGGTTTTGATGAGCTTTACCGGTCAGCCCGGTTGCGGCTTGAGGAGGCGCTCTCCTGGGGAACGACGACGCTGGAGGTCAAGTCGGGTTACGGGCTGGAGCTGGAAACGGAAATCAGGATGCTTGAGGTTGCCCGACGGCTGAATGATGAGGGACCGGTCCGGATTGTGCCGACATTTCTGGGTGCCCATGCGGTGCCGAAGGAGAGCGGTAAGGAGGCATACATCCGTCAGATTGTTGATGAGATGCTGCCCCGGGTTGCGGAGAGGAAGCTGGCGCGGTTCTGTGATGTGTTCTGCGAGAACTTTGTATTCAATGCCGCAGAGAGCCGGCAGATTCTGGAGGCGGGGAAACGGTTCGGACTCCTGCCGACCGTGCATGCGGATGAGATTGAGAGTTCCGGCGGTGCGGAGCTGGCAGGAGAACTGGGAGCGGTTTCTGCCAGCCATCTGCTTCAGCCTTCAGAACGGGGTCTGAGGATGATGGCGGAGCGGGGGGTGGTGGCGATACTTTTGCCCGGTACCTGCTTCTTTCTGCAGGAGAAGCACCGATCACCGGTAAGCCGGATGCGGGAGCTGGGGATCACGATGGCGCTGGGCAGTGATTTCAATCCCGGTTCCTGCACCCTGCTGGCACCTCCGCTCGTTGCCCAGTTCGGGTGTATCTATTACGGGCTGACCATTATTGAGGCGCTGCGCGGTATTACCATCAATGCGGCACGGGCACTGCAGCTGGAGCGGGAGACCGGCAGTATTGAGCCGGGAAAATCGGCAGATCTGGTGATCACCGATTTGCCCGATTACCGGCACATCGTCTACCGGCTGGGACACAATCCGGTCCAGCTGGTTCTGAGTCAGGGCAGGGTAGTTTACACCAGAAGGAAAGGAGTTTTAAAAAATGAATAATCTTGTTCACTGGGAGATTCCGGCAACTGATCTCAAAAGGTCTGCAGATTTTTACGCCCGGCTGTTCGGCTGGCGGATGGAGGAGTCGGGGAGTAATTACATCATGTTTGAGGTGGAAGGCGGAATTGGCGGCGGAATTTTCCGGGTGGAAAAAATGCCGGAACCGTGTATCGATGTCTATATCAAGGTGGCGGACATCCCCGAGACGCTGAAGCGGGTCGAGGAGCTGGGAGGCAGGGTGGAAAAGCCCAAGACCGAAATCGGCGGCGGGTTCGGATATTATGCCTTCTTCCGGGACCCGTGCGGCTGCCGGATCGGCATCTGGTCCAAGGAGTAATCCGGTTCAGTCGCCGTCGTCAGTCGCCGGCTGGTAGTCAATACCCGGAACCCAGAGGTTCTGGCCTGCGGGTTTCTCTTCTGCCGGTGGTGCCGGACGATGCAGGCGCTGATAGTAGCGGATGCCGAAGAAGACGAGCAGAGCAAGGAACAAAATGAGAAAGATGGCACTGCCGATGTTGCGGTTGCGCCGGTAGGTGCGCCGGAGCTCATGATAGTCAGGAGGTCTGATGTCCTCATCAAATTTGACCGGCGTTTCTGCCCGTTTCGCCATCGGAATATATGATAATGACGCAGTGATTTTCTGTCAACCCCGGAAAAAGCATAAACTTGACATTGAGCAGGGGTTGTTTATCCTTCACTGATGATGAACAAGCGCGTGTCGAAAAGAGCCAAGACCTGCCCGTTCTGCGAGCAGGGGGTGACGCATATTGATTACAAGGACCCGAGACTCCGGGATTTTCTGACCGAACGGGGGAAGATCGTGTCGGCGCGGGTTTCCGGTGTCTGCGCCCTGCATCAGCGCCGGCTTGCCCGTGCGATCAAGATCGCCCGGAACCTGGCACTGCTGCCGTTTACTGAGCACCGATGAAGGTCATACTTTTATCCGATATTGAACGGCTGGGAAAGCGGGGTGAGGTGGTAAATGTCCGGGACGGGTTTGCCCGGAACTACCTCCTGCCCAGAAAACTGGCGCTGGTGGCAGATGAGAGTAATCTGCGTCAGCTGGAGAATATCAGGAAGCAGATCGCCAGCCGGGAGACAAAAATTACCCGACGGCTGATGGATATGGCGCAGCGGCTCGGGCTGGTGACGATCAAAGCCGGTATCAAGATGGGTGCCGAGGGTGCCTTTGGTGCGATCACCAATGCCGATATTGCCGCCCTGCTCGAGCAGGCGGGATATCAGGTGGACAAGCATGCGATTGTCCTGGAGGAGCCGATCAAGGCGCCGGGGGTTTACGATATTCCGGTGAAGCTGGGACATGAGATAACCGCCACGGTCAAGCTCTGGGTAGTTGAAGAGCCCGCGGGTTAATCTGTCCCTTTGCCGGAAAATCGGAAGGAGGAAGTCCGCAGGGAGACGGGTATGATTGAGGTCCGGGTTGAGGCGGTGCTGATTGAACAGTCATCCAATACACCGGTAATGCTGTTAAGGGAGGTCGGCGGTAGCCGGGTCCTGCCGGTATTTATCGGTCCGGCAGAGGCTTCAGCAATAATCTATGCCCTGGAGAAGACGCAGTTTGTCCGGCCGCTGACGCTGGATCTGATGCGCAATGTGATTACCGGACTCAATGGCAGAGTCCGGCAGGTGGTGATTAACCGGCTTGATGATGAGACCTTTTTTGCCGAGCTGGTACTGGAGAGCGGTGAGCAGCTGGTGGCAATTGATGCCCGGCCCTCAGATTCGGTCGGGCTGGCATTGCGGGTTGGCGCACCCATCTTTGTTGAGGATGAGGTGATGGAGCGCGCCGGACAGTGGCTTTCTGATGAAGAGGAAACCCGGCTGAAGGAACTGCGGGAGCGGATGCGGAAGGTTGAGCCCGAGGATTTCGGGAATTATCAGATCTGAATATGCTGGACCGGGCGGTAATTGAGCGGTTGAAGCGGGGGGTGGAACGGCTGGAGACTGAAGCCGAGCTGATTGAGCGACTGGAAAGGGCAGAGGCAACCGGCAGACCGCTGCGGGTGAAGCTGGGGATTGATGCCTCCGGTCCGGATATTCATCTCGGATTTGCAGTGGTGCTGCGCAAGCTGCGCCAGTTTCAGGAGCTGGGTCATACTGCGGTGCTGATCATCGGCGATTTCACCGGTAAGATCGGCGATCCGACCGGCCGGTCCAAGACCAGGCCCCAGCTTACCGATGAGCAGGTGCGGGAGAATATGCAGCGGTACCGGGAGCAGGTGTTCAAGATTCTGATGCCGGAGCGGTGTGAGTTCCGGTATAATTCAGAGTGGCTGGACCGGCTGAACGCCACTGACATCGTCAATCTGGCTGCCCGTTACACCGTCGCCCGGCTGATTGAGCGTGAGGACTTCCGCAAGCGGCTGGATGAGGGTGTGCCACTGTTTGTGCATGAACTGCTTTATCCGCTGTTTCAGGGCTATGATTCGGTGATGGTGCAGGCGGATGTGGAACTGGGCGGGGCGGACCAGTACTGGAATCTGCTCGTCGGCCGGGAGCTGCAGGCACGGTTCGGCCAGGAGCCGCAGGTGATCATGACGGTGCCGCTGCTCGTGGGCACGGACGGAAAGATGAAGATGTCCAAGTCCTATGGCAATTATGTCGGGATCAGTGAGCCGGCAGGAGAGATGTTCGGCAAGCTGATGTCAATTCCGGATGAGCTGATTCTGGACTACTTCCGGCTGACCACCGACAAAACTGATGCCGAGATTAATGAATATGAGCGCCGGCTCAGGTCGGGTGAGAATCCGCGCAATATCAAGGCGGAGCTGGCAAGGGCGGTGGTAACGATTTACCACTCACCGGCAGCCGCGGAGCAGGCGGCGGTTGAGTTTGACCGGGTCTTCCGGGAGAAGCAGACTCCGGCACAGATGCCCGAGTTCCGCATCCCGGATTCCGGGATCAGTATTGTTGATCTGATTGTCCAGGCCGGACTGCTGCCCTCAAAAAGCGAGGCGCGGCGCAAATTGCAGGAGGGGGCGGTTTATCTGGATGGAGTGCGGGTGAATGATCCGGCGCTGGTGCTCAAGCCGGCAGCGGAGCCGGTAGTGCTCAAGGTGGGCAAGCGCCGGTTTGTCCGGCTCACGGGATAAAATTCTCAGAAAGGAGGACTGGTATGCTCGAGGAAAAACAGCCACCACAGGGACCGCCGGTTCAGATTGAAATCGGGGAGAAGGAGTCGGAGGGAATCTATTCCAACTTTGTGCTTATTGCCCATTCCGCTTCGGAGTTTATTATCGACTTTGCCCGGATTCTGCCCGGTCTGCCGAAAGCCAAGGTATTTTCCCGGATTGTGATGACGCCGCAGCATGCGGCACTGCTGCACGAGGCGCTGAGTGAAAATATCCGGAAATACGAGGCGCGGTTCGGCAAGATCAATATTCACGGGCAGAAGGAAGATACTGCCAAGAGTCTCGGATTTTAGGTGGTGAAAGGGGGACACCAGTAGTATCAGTGTTGCCCGGAAACGGGCGGAATTGTGATGGAGGGAGATATGAAGATTCCGAAACGGATTATTAAAAACCTGCCGCCGGTCTGCCAGCTGACCGCCAGTGTCGTCGATGCGTGGGGGGGCAGGACGTATCTGGTGGGCGGACTGGTGCGCGACCTTCTGCTTGACGCCGGCGCTTTGTCTGAGGCAAACCGTGACTGGGACATTGCGGTGGACCTGAGGAGTACGGGTAAGGGGCTCCTGGGTCTGCTCAAGGAACTCCAGAACCGCACCGGTGGCAGGTATGTTTTTCATCATCAGTTTCTGACCGGCACGCTGATGCTGCCCGAACTGCGGGTGGACATTGCGCATACGCGGGAGGAAAGCTATCCTCAACCCGCAGTCCTGCCCGAGATCCGGCCTGCGGGGATTGAAGCGGATCTGAGGCGGCGGGACTTTACTGTGAATGCGCTGGCGCTGGTTCTGTCCGGTCCGGAGACGGGAACGGTAATTGACCCGACCGGCGGTGCTTCGGATCTGAAGCACCGGCTGATCCGGATTATCCATCCGCTCAGTTTCATTGATGATCCAACCCGGATCTTCCGGGCGATCCGCTTTGCGGTCCGGTTCGGGTTTGAGATTGAGTCCGGAACATTGCATCTGATGCGCCAGGCGATTGCCGCGGGCTATCCGGCACTCCTGACACCGGAGCGGATTCTCTATGAACTGCGCTGTATCTGCCGGGAAAGAAATGCACTGAAGATGCTGGAGGCGGTAATCCGGGAAGGGGTCCTGGCAGCGTGCTTCCCGAAATCATCCGGTCCGGAGTTTTTTGGTGTCCCGGTCAGGCAGGTCCTTAATGAACTGGCAGCGCTCGTTCATTCCGGTGCCGGTGAGGAGTTGCTGATGATTTACCTTCTGAGCCGGCTGCCGGTTAACGAACGATTTCCGATTACCCGGGAGGAGCGGGCAGCCCGTGAGGCGCTGATGAACCGCAACGTCCTGCTTGAGCGCTTGAGCCGGGTGCGCCGGCGTTCCTCAATTTATCAGCTGTTGCGGGGCGTACCGGTGCGGGCGCTTGAGATTCTGGCGGTGCTCAGTCCGGGTCCGGTCCGGAGCCGGCTCCGGCTTTATCTTGACGAGCTGATGCATGTTCAACCGCAGCTGCAGGCAGCGGACCTGATTGCGGCCGGAGTCAAACCCGGACCGCAGATGGGCAGAATGCTCGAGCGGCTGCTGGTGGCACGGCTGGACCGGAGGGTGAAAAGCCGGGATGAGGAGCTGGCACTGGTCCACCGGCTTCAGAGCTGCAATGTTTGATATCGAGGGGCTCTTTCTTTCGGTGCCGGCGATCCTGTTCGGGCTCACAATTCATGAGTTCAGTCATGGTTATGCAGCGCTGATTCTGGGAGACCCGACTGCGAAAGAGGAAGGGCGGTTGACGCTGAATCCGCTCAAGCATCTGGATCCCCTCGGTACACTGCTTTTGCTTCTGCCCTGGACGCGGTTCGGCTGGGCAAAGCCGGTGCCGATCAATCCGGCAAACTTCCGCTATCCGCTGCGCGACCTGGCGATCGCTTCGCTTGCCGGTCCGCTGGCGAACTTTCTTACCGCCGGTGCTGCCGGCTTGGTTTTCCGGCTCTTGGGAGTTTTCGGGGTGGGAGGCTTCTTTCTGCGCCTGGCAGGTTATTTCGTGGTCTACAACCTGATTCTCGGCTTTTTCAATCTGATGCCGATTCCCCCGCTTGACGGCTCCCGGCTTGTTTATTATCTTTTACCGCCGGAGCTGGCTGCCCGATACGGTCAGCTGGAACGGCTGGGTTTTGTGAGCATGATTTTAATCTTTGTATTCGGGCTTCCGGTCTTCCGCTATCTGCTGCTGCCGCTCGTCTGGCTCACCGCACGGATTTTTACCGGTCAGGGGCAGTGGTTCTGAGTTGAGGTGTAAGGGTATGAAAAGCCGGAAGAGGCGGGTTGTCAATGGCAAGGAGTAAAGGAAACCGGGTGCGCCGGTTTGCCCTGCAGGTGCTGGCGGTTGCTCTTGTGCTTTACACCGGGGCAACGCTGGTTACCTTTCTTTTTGGTGGTTCGACGGGCGCACTGGGAAAACTGCTGGCAGGCTGGTTTTTCCGGCTTACCGGCGGTTTTGCCCTGATCTTGCCGGTTCTGGCGGGTATGGCGGTGGGGATGTGGCTTTCCCGGGTACGCTCCTGGCGCCGGTTCTGGTCGTTTGTGCTGCTTGTGGCCGGGGTCTTCATCGGGGCGGTAATTCTCTCCTATTATGGGGGCACGGGCAATCCGGCTGACTGCCGGCTGGAGGGTCCGCTTGCCGGCGTTGACAACTTCGGCGGTGCTGCCGGCAGACTCACTGCCCGGCTGCTGACCGCGGTTTTCGGGCTCGGCAGCCTGATGTTCGTGGGGCTGGCGTTTTACTTCGGTTTTGTGCTCTGGTTCCGCCGGATCAGAAGAAAGGATCTGGTGCTGCCGGTTCTGATTGTGATTTACGGGTTTTTCCTTGAGTTTTTTACCGCCTGGCTCGGTGCACCGGAACGGCTCGCGGGCAGATGCGGGCAGGCGGTGGTGCGCGGACTGAATCTGCTGGTCGGGAGTATCGGGACGCTGATTCTGCTGGTTACCGGCCTGCTGATCCTCCTTGCCTTTTCCGGCTTGAGCATGTCCTTTTCCCACCGGTGGCTGAAAGCGGCAGGTTCATGGCTGGTTGAACGCCTGCGCCGGCGTCCGCGGATGCCGGCGCCGGAAGTCCCGGTCCAGCCGCCTCCGGAGCCGGCGGGTGAAACACCGGCAGTCGAGACCGCAGAAGTCGAGCCGCCTGTTGTAATCACCGCACCGAAGCCGGTAAAAAAACCGGTCAGGATCAATCTTGACGATTTTCAGCAGGAGTTTCTGGCGCGGCTGGATCAGCCCGGACCGCAGGACAAGATATTCAAGGATCCGGCTGAGGCACAGGCGGAGGGGGAGCTGCTGATGAAAAAGCTCCGTGAGTTCGGGGTGGACGGCAAATTGACCGCCATCCTTTCCGGACCGCTGATCACCCGGTTTGAACTTGAGCCGGCGCCCGGAGTCCGCTGTGGCGGGATTGAGAGTCTGGCGGACGACATTGCGCTGGCGCTTTCCGCGGAGCGGGTCCGGATTCTGGCGCCGATTCCGGGCAAGAGTGCGGTCGGGGTGGAGATTCCGAACAAGAGCCGGCGGACCGTCTATCTGAAGGAGGTGCTGACCAGTGATGCCTTCCGCCAGCTCGACTCACCACTGGGTTTTGCGCTCGGCACGACCATCACCGGTGAACCATACTGTGCTGATCTGCGGCAGATGCCCCATGTTTTGATCGCCGGCACCACCGGTTCCGGGAAGTCGGTCTGCATCAATACGATCATCATGTCGATTATCTACCGTTCGACGCCGGAGGAGGTCCGGTTTCTTACAATCGACCCCAAGCAGCTGGAACTGCCGATCTACAATCCGATTCCGCACCTTCTGTCCCGGACGACGATTGACCCGGAGCGGGTGGTGGATGAGCTGACCAGGATTGTGGAAATCATGGAAGCCCGCTACAGCGAGTTTGCCGAGCTCGGGGTCCGGGATATCACCAGTTTCAATGCCTGCTGTGAAGAGGTGGGCAAGAGGAAAAAGCCGTATATCGTGGTGATCATTGACGAGCTGGCGGATCTGATGCAGCGGGCACCGGCGGAGATTGAGGCGCGGATCATCCGGCTCGCCCAGATGTCAAGGGCGGTCGGGATTCATCTTGTGCTGGCAACCCAGCGGCCCTCGGTGGATGTGATCACCGGGCTGATCAAGGCGAACTTCCCGTGCCGGATTGCCTTTCAGGTGGCAACCAAGGTGGATTCACGGACGATCCTTGATGCCAACGGTGCCGAGTCGCTCCTGGGACGGGGCGATATGCTCTTTCTGCCGCCGGGCAAGGGTGAAGCGGTCCGGCTTCACGGCTGTTTTGTCTCGGAGCGGGCGGCAAAGCAGGTGGTGGAGCTGTGGGCGGTGCGCTATCTGACCGGACTGCTGAGTGAACTGGTGGAGGATGCGGCGGAAAAGGCACAGGCGCTGGTTGAGGCGGATGTCGTGGAGGTGCTTTATGACCCGCGGCGGGCAAGAGGCAGAAAGCTGGAGCTTCTGCGGGAAATCCTGCCGGCGGAGATTGTTGACAGTCTGCTGCAGCGGCGTTATTATGAACCGCTTGAGGAGGAGCTGGCGGCGGTGCGTGCCGAGCGCCGGGCTGATGCCGGTAATGGCAATGAATATGATGAGTACTTTGCCGAGGCGGCGCGCCAGGTGGTGATTCACCGGGAGGCGTCGGTTTCGATGCTCCAGCGGCGCCTGGATGTCGGGTGGGCACGGGCGGGCAGAATCATTGACCAGCTGGAGCGGGCCGGGATTGTCGGACCGCATGCCGGTTCCAAGCCGCGCAAGGTGCTCGTCAATGATGAACAGGAGCTGGAGCAGAAACTGAAGCAGCTGTTCGGAGAGAAGCAATGATTACACCCAGACAGTACCGGAACTGGATCAAACGGATTGTGGATCAGATTCCGTGCGAGACCGACGAGTCGACGAGAAGTTACATCATGTCCCGTCCCGAGGCGAAACTGGTGGCACCCAAGCCCGAGATTGTGGTTGATGACCACTGGTTCTGTGTCCGCCGTTATCATGATCCGATCTCGGATGAGCACATCCTTGAGGTTTACATCGGCAGCCGGCGTTCGGGTGAGGAGTGGATGGGCTATGACCGGATTGACCCGCGCTGGCTTGATGCCGAAGGCCGGGATCTGGACCGCTGGGAGCTCACCCGGGCATACATGCGGCCCAAGTTCCGCGGCGGTAACTACTCCCAGTTCATGGTCGAGCTGGTGCTGGCGCTGTGCAGAAAGAACCGGGGTTATTCGGTGGTCGCCTATCCCCGGCATGTGGCGATGCTCGTGACCCTGATCAAGATGGGGTTCAGGACCATGGACGGTAAATATGACAATACCCTGCGCCGGATTGTGAATGAGGGGATGCGCTTCTATGCCCGGGACCCGAACCAGCGCCGGCTGTATTATGCCCAGGAGTTCCGGCCCTTTATCATTGAGGGCAGTTTCATCATGGAGAAGCGGGTGCGCGGAGTTTCGCTCTGGGAGTTTCTCTGGCAGAAAATTTAGTCTGAAGCGGAGAAAATCTGACCCAGCCGGCTGGCACCGAGGATGCCGGCATCATCAACCAGTTTTGAGAGGACAATCCGGAAGCTGCGGTTGGCGCCGTAGAGCCGGGAGTTAACCGATTTCTGGACCGCACGCAGCAGCGGTCTGCCGAGCCGGCTGATTCCGCCGCCGAGCACAATTATTTCCGGGTCAAGAATCATGATCGCATTATAAATTCCCAGCCCGAGCAGTCTGCCGGTTTCTTCCACGACCTCCAGGGCGAGCCGGTCCCCCTTGCGGGCGGCAATACCGATCTCCTTCGGAGTCAGACGCCGGTAGTCGTAGTTGATCAGGTCAAAAAGCAGGCTCTGCTGTTCGCTGGCACCGCCGAACAGGGTCAGCTGATTCCGGTTTGATGCCAGCCGGTGCTGCTGGAGCCGGAGCAGGCGTCGACAGCGGTGCACGATTGCCTCCGCGCCCACATACCGCTCCAGACAGCCGCGGTTGCCGCAGGGACAGGAAACGCCGTTCGGAAAGATCACGGTATGGCCCAGTTCGCCGGCATAATGGTTTGCTCCCAAGAGCAGCCGGCCTTCAGCAATGATGCCGGTGCCGACACCGGTCCCGAGGGTAATCACCAGTACATCGGTACTGCCCCGGGCAGCGCCGAAGAGCCATTCACCGAGCGCCACCACATTGGCGTCATTGGCGCAGAAGACCGGCAGCCGGGTCAGGCGGGAGAGTATGTCCTTGACCGGCACGCGTTCCCAGGCAGGGAGGTTCGGAGAGGTAAAGACAAGTCCGTCACGGTGATCAACCAGTCCGGCAATGCCGATTCCGAAACTGGCGACCTCGTGCTTCTCTGCCATTGCCAGGGCGGTGCGGGCGAGCCGTTCCAGCACTGTACCGGGCGGAGCCTGCGGGTCGGTGCGCAGCCGGCGCCGGGCAACGATCCTGCCCTCCTCATCCACCAGTCCGATTCTGATATTGGTCCCGCCGATGTCAGCGCCGAGACAGAAACTCATCGGTCATGCCGAGTTCAAAAATTTTCAAGAGCAGTTTCTCGTATGCCGGGCCCGGGACGACATCCCGCCGTGCCATCACCCGGCGGGCACAGTCCAGAATCTCCTCCCGGCGCCACCTGCCGGTTCTGCCCCAGGCGAATGTCCCGAGCTGTTTCGGTGCGGGCCCGGGTTCAAACCAGCTGGCAAAGGTGCCCAGCACCGCACCGGTGGGAATCATTGTGCCGATTGCGGTCTTGACATGGTCACCGACAAGACAGCCGAGCTTCAGCATGCCGGTGTCAATCGAACGGCTTTTGAGCTGGAGCCGGACCGGATGGTAGTTGTTTTTCAGGTCGGAGCAGGTGGTCAGCGCACCGAGATTGACCCACGCGCCGACATAACTGTGGCCGATAAAACCATCATGGTGCTTGTTGGCATAACCCTGGAAGATTGAACACTCCACCTCGCCGCCGATCTTGCACCGCGGTCCGAACGAACAGCCGGGCCGGACCCGGGCGCCGTCAATCACCGTGCCCGGTCCGACATAGCATGGACCCTCAATCAGAGAAAAGGGACGGACCTCACAGCCCGCATCCAGATAAACCGGACCCTGCTCGCTCAGGATGACCGCTGAGCGGTGCACCCGGGCAGAACGGTTTCTGAAGACACCTGCGGACCGGCGGGCTGAGGTTTTAAGCTCCCGTTTCAGTTCCTCGGGATTGTCGCGGATCAGCTCCCAGATATAGGCATAAACCCGGGCTTTTACCTCCCTTTCCGGCAGGTTGAGCTGGACCCGGCCCAAAAAGCCCGGTTTCCAGGAGCGGGGCTGACTGAGCCGGAAACCGGCGATGCGTTTTTCGGCAACAAACAGCTCCTCCGGACCGCTGACCGGCATTTTTTCCAGCAGGACCGCACTTGCGGAGATAAACAGCACTGGTGGCTGGACCGGCTGGTTGACCAGGCAGTCGGGATGCTGTTCCTGCACCAGTTCGGCGAGCTCATCCCGGACCCAGAGGTTGAAGCTTTCCTTCGGGTAGCGGCGGCGCAGCTTCTCCAAGAGAGTCCGGCAGCCGAACAGCAGGTCAAAGACAGGCCGGAGCTGAATCAGTGGATAGAAATTACCCCAGTTCTCATCCTCATAGACACAGACCATAGTCAAGCATAATCTTCAGTTAAAACCTGTCAAGCAGGAGCGGTCGGGATGCCACAAGTGATTCCAGCTGCTGGGATAAACCAGCGTCACCTGACACAGCTCCGGATGTCATTAATCATTAGGTACAACCGGATATTATACCGGAGCGGGTAGGGTAAGGGGAACTGCCCCCGGGCCTGGCCGCCAGCGGCGATCGAGTTACTAACTGTCAGCAGATTCAAAATTTAACTGAAAGGTGCCAGTTTTTGCCATCAGGAGGGTGTGAAATCAGACGCTGGAACTGACTCTAACTGTAGATGGGCTTTTCCGGCAGGTGGGTTTATGCAATTGACTTCTGTTTACCACCGGTTAAAATTTCTATTTGTGGAGCAGACGCTGCTCGTGATCAAGCCGGATGCGGTGGCAAGGGGGGTGATCGGTGAGATCATCACCACGATTGAGCGCGCCGGACTGAAGATCGCCGGTCTGGTGATGCGCCGGCTCTCCCGAACTGAGGCAGAGGAGTTCTATGCCATCCACCGGGGCAAGGAGTTTTTTGCCGGGCTGGTGGAGTTCATCATTTCCGGTCCGGTGGTTGCCCTGCTGGTTGAGGGTGAGAACGCCCGGCAGCGGGTAAGGGAGCTTGCCGGTGCGACCGATCCGGCAAGGGCGGCTGACGGCACACTCCGGCAGCGGTTCGGCTCTTCGGTCCGGCAGAATGCGGTCCATGCTGCCAATCCGGCTGAGGATGTGGAGCGGGAAATCAGATTTTTCTTTGGCAATTTAAGTCAACCGTAAGGAGTGCAGAATGAAAAGGTATGCGGTACTGCTGGTGCCGGTTTTCCTTTTTGCCGGCACGATTACGAAGACACTGGAGTTCAGTCCAACTGAGCTGATCATTACCAGTGCCAACGGCTATGATGTGGTTCAGCTGAGAAATGCCGGTTCAATCACCGAACCGGGCAGGCCGGCACTGCCGGTTGTGCCGGTGAATCTGGCCATTCCGGCAAATGCGACAGTAACCGGGATCGAGGTAATTCCGGTTGAAGTTGAGGTGCTTGCCGGTTCCTACCGTGTTCATCCGGCACAGGAGCCGGTGGTACTGTCATCAAAGAGCCAGCCCGGGTTTGTCCCGCCGGACCCAGAGGTTTATTCCCGCAGTGAACCGTTTCCAGGCAGGGTCTATGACTGGAACGGCTATACCGGCGCGATGATGGGCTGGCGGGTGTGCGGTTTTGGAGTCTATCCCCTCCAGTATGAGCCGGCAAGCGGCAGGCTGACACTTTACAAGCGGCTGCAGGTGAGGGTCAGCTATCAGGAAGGGGCGGTCAGTCCGGTGCGGCTTTCCGAGCGCCAGCTGGCGGCGTTTGCGCCCGCGGTGCGCAGTGTCGTGGTCAATCCGGAGGATGTAGGCGGATTCGCACCTGAAATCCGGCAGACCGACCAGCTGGACTGTGACTATGCGATTATCACCAGCGGATCGCTGGCGAGCACTTTTCAGTCGCTTGCCGACTGGCGGACGAAGAAGGGGCTCTACACCCGCATCTTCCGCACCGACTCGATCAGCGCCCGTTATCCGGGACGGGACCTGCAGGAGAAGATCAGAAATTTCATTATTGATTACTGGACCAATCACGGGCTGATCTATGTCCTGCTGGCGGGAGACAATTCACTGGTGCCGGCACGCCGGGCAAGGTGTGTGGTCGGAACTACTACCGATGACATTCCGGCCGATCTCTATTATGCGGACCTGCAGTGGTCCTGGGACGGCAACCGGAACAACATCTTCGGCGAGATGAGCGGAGATACGGTGGATCTGTTCTATGATCTGTTCATCGGCCGGGCATCGGTGGACAATGCAACTCAGGTGAACACCTTTATCAGCAAGACGCTGTTTTATGAGAAGACTCCGACCACCGACTATCTCCAGCGGATGCTGCTGCCCTATGTGATGCTCTGGTCCTCATCCGGCTACTCGGGCCGGGTGGTCTCGGAGACAATCGCAGCGAAGACCCCATCCGGCTGGACCGATGCCTACATTGCCAATCCGACCACAACCACACCGATGCGGGATTCAATCAACCGGGGGTATCATTTCTGCCATGCTGCTGCCCACGGAGATGATTACGGGTTTTATACTGAGAGCGGAACCCCGATTTATACGACCAGCACTGCGAGCGGTCAGACCAACTCGACCCGGCCGGTGATTCTGAATTCGATCGCCTGCATCTCGGGCAATTTTGAGGCTGAGGACTGTCTGGCTGAGGCGCTGATGAACAACGCTTACGGCGGGGCGGTGGCGACAATCATGAACTCCCGTTACGGCTGGGGCACGCCGCCGACCATGGGACCGAGTGAGAAACTGGACTGCATTTTCTACGACTATTACTTCATCGGCGATACGGTGGAGATTGGCAGAAATCACTGCTCAAGCAAGAGTGTCTACGGTTATATCGCCCAGAGTCAGGCGGTGTGGCGCTGGTGTTATTATGAGCTGAATCTGTTCGGAGATCCGGCACTGCCGATGTGGAACGGAGTGCCGGGCACGATGAGCGTCCAGAACCGGGATACGGTGACGACCGGTGCCCAGAGTTTTCAGGTGACGGTGACGAGTGGCGGTTCGCCGGTGGTCGGCGCGCTGGTCTGCTGTTACAAGCCGGGAGAGGTGCACGAGGTCGGGTATACGAACGGCAGCGGGATTGCGACGGTGACCATCAATCCGTTGACCACGGGGACGATGTATCTGACGGTCAGCCGCAAGCAGTATCTGCCGGTGGAGAAGACGGTGGTGGTGGTGCCGGGCACACCTCAGCCGTATATCACGATCATCCGGACCTTTGTTGATGACGGGGGCAACAATCAGCTCGACCCGGGCGAGACCGCTGATCTCTATGTGACGGTGAAAAATATCGGCAGTGCGCCGGCAACAAATGTTGCTGGCAGACTGCGCACCGCTTCAGGATATATCACGATGAGCGATTCCACCGCCAGTTACGGGACGCTGAATGCAAATGACACCGCCCGGGGCGACCGCTACCGGTTGACCGCCAGCGCCTCAACACCGCCCGGCAGTCAGGTCAGTTTCACCCTCAACATCACCAGCAACGAAGGCAGCTGGAATCCCACATTCAGCCTGACGGTTGGGACACCGCAGCAGCCGGGACAGCTCTGGGTCAATCATGATACCGGCAACTGCAAACTGAGCGTAACCGCGCTCGGTTCAATCGGATTCACCGAACCGCCGAGTCTGGATCTGGGTGCCGGGTTCTGCTACCCGAAGACGAGTGCCAGCCACCTTTACTATTCAAGTCTGCTGGTGGGTAACAGCGAGAGTTATGTCGTGGACCGGTTCTACGGCCGGCCGGCATCCAGTATCAATACCGACTTCCGGCTCGTGGACAGTGTGCGGATGATCTTCCCGCCGCAGTCGGGCGACGAGCAGTTCCGGGCGGTCCTGAGTGATGCTGCCCATTCAACCCCCAAGAACCTGCGCATAACCCAGAACAGCTATATGTCGGCACAGCCCGGCTATGATGATTTTGTCGTGCTGGTATATGATATTCAGAATCAGGGCTCAAGTGCGGTGAACGGGCTTTATGCCGGTATCTTTGCCGACTTTGATGTCGGAGCAGATCCGACCCAGAATACGGTGACAAGCAATGAGACCAAGCGGTTCAGCTACATGCGCTCCGCATCCAGCGCCAACCCCTGTGTCGGGGTGAAGATCCTTGAGCCGCAGTCTTTTGCCAACCTGTGTGCGATTGACCATGCGCGCTATGTTTATCCCGATTCGGCGATGACCGAGGGGATGAAGTTCCGGATTCTGAATGGCACGATTGTCCAGCGGAACTCCAACCGGAATTATGACTGGTCGATCGGTGTTTCAGCCGGTCCGTTCAGTCTGAATCCGGGAGAGAGCCAGCGGGTAGCATTCGCCTTTGTCGGTGGCACCTCAGCCGCCGATTTTGAAGCCAATGCGGACAGCGCCCAGTCGTGGTATGACAACTACCTCGGGATTCAGGCGGAGGAGGGGGGTCAGCGGAGTCCGGAATTTGCCGGTATCAGAATTGTTCCCAATCCGCTTTCCGGAATGCTGTACCTGAGTTACAACCTGAATCAGGCAGGACGGGTGCAGGTTGCACTCTATGACATCACCGGCCGGCAGGTTGCCGGTCTTCTTGACCGGCAGCTGGAACCGGGCAGGCTGGAGCTGCGCTGGGATGCGAGCCGGCTCGCCTGCGGAGTATACCTGGTGAAGGTTACTGCACCCGGTGGCGTTGAAACCCAGAAACTGGTGATCAAGCGCTGAGTCCGGTCAGTTAAAACCAAAGGGGGTGTCCGGCCGGACACCCCCTCAATTTTTTATTTATGCGGTCTATCTGGTAATCAGCAGTTTCTGGCAGAATTGACCGGTTCCGGCCTGAACAAAGTAGATGCCGGGTGCGAGGCGGGGAGGAAGCACGAATCCATCGGTTTTGGCGGTGAGACCGTAAATGCGGGCACCGGTATGGTCATAAAGCCGGACCGGCAGCGATTTCATCGGTGCCGGCTGGAACCGGATGTATTCGCCCGTACGGGCAACGCCCGGCACCAGCCGGAAGTTTCCCGGAAGATTATGGTGGTGTTCACTGATGCCGGTGACGGGATAGCGGTAAAGACCGGTGCGCTGCATGTCAAACTGGTAGGTGGGCCACTGCCAGCAGGTCCGGGACCAGGGGACATCGGTCTCCCAGATGGTGACGCTCATCGTATTGGCGTTATCATAGGAGACGGCAACGATGTCCATCGTGTCATCGCCGTCAACATCCGCAACGGTGGCACCGTTGAGATAGGTCCAGCCCCTTGGCCGCAGGGGCCAGCCGGAGACCGGGGTGCCGTCATGGTGCACGGCAAAGAGGTAGCCGAGGGTGTCGGTGTTGGAGAGCAGGTTGCTGGTAAAAATTATTTCCATGTCGCCGTCCCCGTCAATGTCGGCAACGGTGATATTGCCCTCAGCCGCATCGCCGTTGGGCTGAAACACCGGGAAACCGGGCAGGATTGAGCCGTCAGCACTCAGGGCATAGAGTACCGAGGCACCACCACTGACCACACCGGACAGACCGCACAGTACGTTGAGCTCACCGTTGAGATACAGGTCAGCAACCGTGGGCGGACAGTAGGTCCAGCGCGGGAAGGGGCAGGGCCAGCCGTTCATAATGGTGCCGTTGTGGCGGAAGACATAGACACCCTGGGTTCCCTGATGCATGGCGACGATGATTTCCAGCGTGTCGTCGCCATCGAGGTCGGCAAGTGCGGGTGACTGGTAGGAGAACTTGGCACCGTTGGGGCTTGTGACGGGCCAGCCGGGCAGAACGGTGCCGTCAGGATGCAGGACATAGAGTGAGTTATAGGAGGCGTAGACGATTTCCTGCTGGCCGTCAAGGTTGATGTCGCCAACCGCAGCACCGAGTGCGGGCACATGGTCAAGTGAACAGGGCCAGGCCCCGGGCTGGCGGGTGCCGTTGTGGCGCAGGACATGGAGATGGCCGATCGGCCAGTCCCGTTCTCCGGCGATGATTTCCAGCGTGTCGTCGCCGTCGATGTCTGCCAGCGTGGGGGAATCGGCAAAGTTGCCGTTGACCAGACCGTTGAAGGGAAATCCGGGCTTGACATTGCCGTTGCGGTCATAGACATAGACCGCACCGCCGCTGGTCATGCCCCGGGTACAGATGGCAATCTCAATCAGGCCATCCCGGTCGATATCGGCTGCTGCCGCCGCATACTGGCCCATATAGGAAAAACTTTTCGGCCAGCCGGGATAATAGCTGCCATCATAACGCCAGACATGGAGCTGTCCGGCGGTTGAAGGCATGATCACCTCCTGCCGGCCGTCAGCGTCAAGATCGGCAAGGGTGATTCCCCGTGCCGGTCCGAACTGGGGATTGTAGGTTACCTTTTTCGGCCAGCCGGGCATGACCCGCAGCTCGTCGGTTGCCGGCAGCTCTGCCGGCAGGTCTGCCGGAGTGATGGTGAGCATACCCGGGACTTCTGTTTCCGGTCCGGTGAACTCAATCTTCAGTCCCGGTTGCAGGGCAATCAGGATTACAAGTATTGCATTCATAAATCCTCCCTATTCAATTTCCATGCTTTCTACGGTCAGTTCATCACCGCCGGTGATTTCAGCACCGGCATTGCAGCTGCACATCTCTTCGATCGAGCCGAACTCCTGCCCGCATTTCGGACAGCGCAGGCGGAGCGGGACCGGTCTGAATTCCAGCTCGGCACTCTTCAGCAGCGGGTGATCCTTGAGCCGGTTAAAGTAAAACCGGACACATTCGGGGACAACGGAGGAATGTTCGCCGATCAGCAGGGTGATCCGCCGGATTCGGCGGGCGCCGTTTTTTTCCGCCTCCCTGATTACCTGACTGATCAGGCTGCTGGTAATGGCAAACTCATGCATCCAGTTTAAGGCAGTGCGTGCAGCAGCCGGGCGGCATTGGAGTCGGCAGGATGACGCCGGAGCCAGTCAGTAAGCAGCGTGCGGGCGCGGTTATAGTCGTGCAGGTCGTCAACATAGAGCCGGTAGAGGACATTGACGAGCTGCCATTCATCCGGGTACATTGCCCGCGCCTGCTGGAACATCTTCTCTGCCTCCGGGTAGTTGCCCATACCCTGAGCGATCAGACCGCGCTGGAGTATCAGTTCGAGCCGGAGTCTGGGGTCTTCGCCGGCATAGGCGAGTGCCGAATCGACCGCCATCAGTGCCGCGGAGTAGTTGCTGCTCAGTGCTGAGAAGCGGGAGTAGTGATAGAAGAGAAGCATCTTCTGCGGTGCTTCCAGTTCGAAACGGAGTGCCGGTTGCAGTGTTGAGCAGGCAGCGGCATAGTTGCCGGTGCGGGCGTATTCCATTGCCAGAAGGAGGTAGGAATGGGCGTAGGTGATGAGCAGGCCGCGGGTATTTTCATCCTTCTCCACGCGCGGGTCGAGCATCGATTTCATCTTGAACTGCTCAAACAGGAGCCGGCGGGTGCGGGCAGTGTCAATCTGTCCTTCACCCGGAATCTTTTCCCGTTCGCCGACGACCCGCTGGACCAGACCTTCAAGCCGCAGATAAGGCTGGACATCCTGCATATTGTCGGGGGAGACAGTGGTGGCGAAATAGACCGGACTGCGGGGCTGATAACCGGACCCGAATACCTTCGCCATGAACTCCTGCGGTGTGGACTCATAGTCCTGAGGCCAGATAAGCCTCACTCCGCCGGCGGTGGCAACGATGTTGCGGATCATGATGTCCTTGAGCAGAACCACCCGGTTGTTTTTGGTCACAAAGCCCTGAGGCAGACGGTCAATCTCCTCCTCGCTGAAGGAGATCGGTGCCCCCCAGCGCTTGAGCTGTTTGCAGTACCAGGGGGTGTTGAGCAGTGACAGGTTGGCGACTGCCACATTCTTGCCGAAGTTGGGATCGTTGCCCGCCACGATGGAGGGCACGGTCTGCATGAACCAGAGCGGAAAGGTGTCGTTATCACCGTTGGTGAAAACGACCGCCTTATCCCCCTCACAGCAGACGAGCATGTTATAGCCGTATTCGGCGGGAATCCAGTTGTGGCGCCGGGTGACGGTCTTGTAATTGAGCAGCATCGGGACAAATCCGAAGGTAAGGACGAGGCCGGCAACAACGGGCATCGGGGCAAATTTTTTATCCTTCAGTTCCGCATCAAGCCATTTGAGCAGGGCATAGGCGCCATTACCGATGAAGATGGTGTAGAAGACAAATGAGAAGGCAAAGAAGTAGTCACGCTCGCGCACCTCCCGGAACTTGAGCTCGGGTCTGGGGTCGGAAGGGGAAAATTTCAGATTGAGATAGGTGAGCAGTCCGAGTGAGGCGACGATGAAGGCAACAAAGATCAGGGCGAAGGATTTCTTGTCCCGCTTGAACTGATGGACCATACCCCAGATGCCGAGCAGCGGAGGAATCAGTCCCAGTATTCCCTGCCAGGAGAGCCGGAGAAAGATGCGGGGGATGTTGGTAAAGAGGACATCCAGAAAGCGCTCATTGCCCCACTGCCAGAGGAAGTAGCGGGTGTAAAAGGCGATCTGCTCAATGTAGGCGCGGAAGACATCAAAGACCGGATTGCGGTTAGCCCGCCATTCATCTTCGGTGAGAAACTGGGTTTTGCGCGGAAACAGGCGCATCGGGTCATACTGCTCCCGCTTGAGCACGCTGACGAAGTCCCGCCAGCGTGCCGGTTCCACTTCGTTGATTGTCGGATAGTGGCGGGCACGGATGAGCATGATGAACTGGACTGTGCCGGCAAGCAGGACCAGTCCGAGAAGCAGACCGACATAGCCGGCACGCAGTTTCTTCCGGGTGTGGAGCCAGTAGAGGTAGCCGCCGTAGCCGAGGATGAAGAGGACTACCAGCACCGGAGAGCGGAACCAGCGCTCAATGAAGGCAACGGTCGGGGAGGCGAGGAAGAGGACAATATCATCCATGAGCTTCTGTCCGGCACCGATGTAGGCGACGAGGAAGACGCCAGCCAGAATTCCCAGTCCGTAGAGGAGAGTAAGATTCCTTTCCGAGCGCTCCATGATCCGGATGGCATAATAGGTGCCGGCGAGGATCAGGGGCACAACGATGAAGGTGCCGGCAGAAAGTCCCATTTCATTCACGGTCAGGATCAGCAGGTAGCCGACCATGAATTCAATGAAGCGCAGATGAATTACCGCCTGCCGGTCAACGAGCAGGGCGAAGATGAGCACCGCAAAGACCACCAGCATCGGGGTGAAGTGGATGCCGGTGGCGACAAACAGCAGAAAGATGGCGGCAAGAATCTGACGGTTGTCACCGGTCCCCTTTTCCCGGCCTTCGCGCCAGACGAGCGCCAGGTAGAGCACAGTGAGGGCGATGACCACACAGGGACCGTAGACTTCAGCCTCGACACAGTTATCCCAGTAGGAGTAGGCAAACCCGCACATCAGGGCACCGAAGACACCGGCAATGTGCGGTAACCACGGGCGCCGGTCCTTTTCTGTGGCGGCGTTGATAGCAAGAATCTTGATGACAATGAGATAGAGCAGTCCGCAGGAGAAGGCACCGAACAGGGCAGGTATGAGATTCACCCGGAAGGCGATTTCCCGGCCGATTGGCAGCATAGTGAAGATTCTGCCCAGCATGACAAACAGCGGTGTGCCGGGCGGATGAGGAATACCCGCAATGTAGGAGACAGCGATCAGTTCGGCACAGTCCCAGAAGGATGCGGTGGGCGCAACACTGTAGAGATAGACGCCCAGAACCACCAGAAATACCAGCAGAAAAATAACCAGGCGCCAGCGTGATTCATTCATCTTTCAAGCTCCTTTGTTCATTATACCTTCAAAATTGCCTGCATTAAATTATACTTCAATTGCGATGGTGTCAAATTGATTAACAGCCGACCCCGGCGGGCAAAGGTGATGTTGCCGGTGGTCTCTGAGACGACAATGGCGACCGCATCGGTCAGGGTAGTGATACCGGCAGCAGCCCGATGGCGCATTCCCAGTCCGGGTTCGGCTTCACCCAGCGGCAGGGTGCAGCCGGCAGCGATGATCTGGTTGCCGGAGATGATGACCGCACCGTCATGGAGCGGTGAAGGCGGAGTGAAGATTGAGACCAGCAGTGGTGCGGAGACCCGGGCTTCAAGCCGGCTGCCGGTTTCAGTGTATTCGCGCAGTCCGATCTCCTGTTCCACGACAATCAGGGCACCGATTTTCCGCTCCCTTAACTGGGCGGCAGCGGCGACCAGCTCTTCAACCAGAGTTGAATCGGCGGCCGGGCGAAAGAGAAAACGGATCGGGCGGGCACGGCCGAACCTGGAGAGGAGGTTACGGATTTCCGGCTGGAAGAGAATGACAAACGCCACCAGCCAGACGGTGGTCAGGGAGCTGATGATCAGCCCGAGTGCCTTGAAGTCAAGCCACCGGGCGATCGTGCCGACAAGTACAAGGAAGAGCAGGGCATAGAGCATGCGGATTGCCCGGGTGCCGCGGATAAAGCGCAGGAAGTAGTAGGTGGCGACTGTAACCAGCAGGATGTCAATAATATCAACCGGCCGGATACGGATAAAGGAAATCACAGTCAGCTCCCCCCGGACTGAATCGCTGCCAGCACCTGCAGCGCCCGGCGGACCGGGAGAACATCATGAACCCGGACGATACTGGCGCCGTTGAGTGCTCCGACAATACAGCTGGTGATGGTGCCTTCGAGCCGTTCTTCCGGAGGGAGGTTGAGGATATGGCCGATGAATGATTTCCGCGAGGGTCCGATTACAATCGGCCGGTTCAGGGTGCGCAGTTCAGCAAGGCGGCGGAGGATTTCAAGATTGTGTTCCGGCTTTTTACCAAAGCCGATACCAGGATCAACGAGCAGGTTTTCAAAGGCGACGCCGGCTTCAAGCGCCTGATGAATTGATTTCTGGAGTTCGCCGGTAATTTCCGCCATCAGGTCTTTATAGACCGGATTGCGCTGCATGGTGCGGGGGGTGCCGCGGATGTGCATCAGGACTAAGCCGGCATTGTATCGGGCGCAGACCCGGGCAAGTGCGGGATCAAACTTCAGCCCGGAGATATCGTTAATGAGTACGGCACCTTCGGCAAGCACGGTTTCAGCAACACGGGAGCTGGTTGTATCAATCGAGATCGGCACCCGGGTCTTTTTTACCAGCGGTTTGAGCACGGGCAGGATCCGTTTCAGCTGTTCTTCCGGAGTTACCGGTGCTGCACCGGGGCGGGTGGATTCGGCACCGATATCCAGAATGTCCGCACCATCTTCCACCAGCTGATGTGCCCGTTCCAGTGCCGCATGCGGGTTGAGATACCGGCCGCCGTCATAGAAGGAGTCGGGGGTTATGTTGAGTATACCCATGATCAGGGTGCGGTTGAGCGTCAGGGTTTTGCGGCCGAGTTTAACCCGGCGCTGCGGCTGGCGGGCAGCAGCAAGCAGGGTCCGGATCTCGGGGATGAGCCGGGCAGCACAATCCGGCTGTTGCTTCAGCCGGAGGCAGATCTGTTCATACTGGCGCGGGGTGGCAAAGAGGATCGCATCAGTTTTTTTCACCCTTCCGGAGATGGCATCCCGGTGCAGGGCGCAGTCAGCGCCGCAGACAAGGGCGGTCTGCTTGAGAATGTTGCCGGCTGCCACCGAGATACCGGTGATTTTGAGCGGAATTACCTCGGCTTTCTGGGAGAAGATCGTCCATGCGCATTGGTCAACACCCACCCGGGCGAGTTCTGAATTGAGATCGGCAGGATGGTGCAATGCAAGGAGCCGCATAAAAAGTTATGCAAGTGCCTGAGCGATTCGTTCCAGCGCCCAGTCGATTTCCTCCCGGGTGATTACGAGCGGGGGTGCAAACCGGATCACCTGCTCGTGGGTGTCCTTGGCAAGGATGCCGAGCCGGAGCAGTTTTTCGCAGTATTCCCGGGCGGTGCCGGCCTCGGGTTTGAGCTCTACTCCGATGAAGAGCCCCCGTCCCCGGATTTCCTTAACTTTTGAGGAGTTCAGTGCTTTCAGCCGGCTCTGAAAATATGTTCCCAGTTCTGATGACCGTTCGGGTAGCTTTTCTTCCAGAATTACACTGACAGCGGTCCGGGCAACCGCGCAGGCGAGGGGATTGCCGCCAAAGGTTGAGCCGTGGTTACCCGGCACAAATACGCTCATGATTTCACGGGAGGTAAGAACTGCGGAGATTGGTATGCAGCCCCCGCCCAGCGCCTTGCCTAAAATCAGGACATCAGGTCGGACATCTTCATACTGGTAACAGAAGAGTCGTCCGGTTCTGCCCAAACCGGTCTGGATTTCATCAAGGATGAAGAGGATGTTGTGCTGATGACAGATGACACGGGCACGCTGCAGATAGCCGTGACGGGGGACAATAATTCCGGCTTCACCCTGAATTGGCTCCACCAGGAAGGCGACCGTGTTTTTGTTAATTGCCTGTTCGAGTGCATCAGGGTTGTCGTAGGGGATGATTTTGAAGCCCGGGGTAAAAGGTCCGAAACCGTCGCGATAGAGCGCTTCGGTGGAGAAACTGATGATCGTGGTCGTCCGACCGTGAAAATTGTTGGCGCAGACAATGATTTCTGCCCGGTCCGGCGGAACTCCCTTTTTCGTGTAGCCCCAGCGCCGGGCGCACTTGATTGCGGTCTCCACCGCCTCTGCACCCGAGTTCATCAAAAGCACCTGTTCCTGCCCCGTGATCTCACAAAGCAGCTGGCAGAGCGGACCGAGCTGATCAGTGTGAAACGCCCGTGAGGTCAGGGTCAGCCGGTTTGCCTGTTCAATCAGGGTCTGAATGATGCGCGGGTGGCGATGTCCCTGGTTGAGTGCCGAATAGGCGGAAAGCATATCGAGGTAACGCCTGCCTTCAACATCTTCCACCCAGACCCCTTCACCTTTGCAGAGCACGACCGGCAGAGGGTGATAATTGTGTGCGGAATATTTTTCTTCAAGTTGAATGTAATCAGCGGTATTCAATTTAAACTCCTTTCCTGTTTTAAACTTATTTTAAGCGGGCAGGGCTCAGAAGTCAAAAGATAATAGCTCTGCCCGAGTGTTTGCTGAATGTTATTTCAGGAGAATGATTTTGCCAGTCTGGACTGAGTTTGAAGTTACTGTCTGGAGGACGTAAACGCCAGCCGGTGTGTTTGGAGCTTTCCAATAGCAGGGCTGAAGTTGATTGTTAAAGACATCAGCAACCAGCGTGCCGGTGATCGACCAGAGACGGAACCGGGTTTTTGGTGGAATTAACATTTGAATCTGACCGAGCCGGCAGATGCGGGCTGGCAGCTGAACCGTTTCCGGCATTTCCCTGATTCCCGGGGTCCCCTGTATTCCCGCGTGGACCACAAGCGCATAGGGTTGACGGGCAGTATAGATGTTGCGTGCGTAAACCCGGATTTTCCAGGTGCCGGTTATGGGCCGGGCGAGTTGAATCAGTTCCTCAACATTACGCTCGTCCCAAAGCACGGGATTGGGAATCGACTGGTTTAATGCGAGCTGATTACCACGGTAGCGGTTGTGGTCCGGGCTTTCCAGTTCGAGATTCAGGTCGTTAACAATGGCGATTTCGGCGTTGGGCATGGCCGCTGTGTCGGTCCAGGTTAAAACTACACGCAGCGGTTCCCGGCGGTTAATGGTAATCTCATATTCATCATATTCTCCGGTTGCCAGCCCCAGGGTTTCGTCCACAAACACCAGACTGAGCGAGTCGTCCGGAAAGTGCATAACCCGGGATAGGTTCAGTCTGCCCCAGCCGGTGCGGATGTCCGGGATGGTTTCCCGGCCGACATTTGTGTCGGCAGCAGTAATGGCTAATGCCCGCATCAGCGCCGAACTGGGTTCGCAAATGGAGTGTTCCGGGTCTGGCTGACCGGTCGGGTACCAGCCTTCTTTCAGGTACTGACGGAGCAGAGTGAGCGCACCGCTGACTGATGGTGCAGCAAAGCTGGTTCCTTCCCGGACCCGGTAGGAGTTGATCCCGCCACCATAAACGGTCCAGATGCTCTCTGCCGGTGCCACAAGATTGGGTTTGAGCCGGTTGTCACGGGTTGGACCGGCAGAGGAGAGGGAGTAAATCAAATTCGCCCTGGTGCCATTGCCACAGCCGCCGACGGTGAGTGCATTTTTTGCACAGGCGGGGTGACCGAGTTTGTAACGGGTACCGCCACCGTTGCCTGCAGCCCAGATTACCAGAAATTTCTTGTCCTGCCAGCAGACCGCATCCAGAGAGGCATCTGCCAGCCGGTATTCGGAAAGGTAATCCATGGTGCCGAAGGAGCCGGATACCTGACGGACCGGTTCCGGAATGCCGAGACCGAGCCGGACTGAATCGAGCATTTCGGTCAGGTCATCAGAATAGATATACTGACCGCTGGCGGTGCCGATATCCAGGAAATAGATCCGGGCATCAGGTGCCATGCCCTCAAGATCGCTTTCGTTACCGTTGATAGAATCCTCGCCGGCGAGAGTGCCCGCAACTGCTGATCCGTGATAGTTGGCACCAGGGGCGTCGCCGAATGCAGCATTATAGTAAAGTTTATAGGCGGTAATCTTGCGGTGATCAGGATAGATGCCCGGCTGAGTCAGGGGGAAATAGGGGTCAAAGAACATGTCATGTTCAGTGTTGATTCCGGAGTCAAACAGCCCGATGAGCATGTTCTGTCCCCGGATGCCCCAACGCCAGATGCGCCGGCTTCCAGCCGGGTCAGGAATGGTGCTGTCCCAGCCGGACTGGAGGACCCACTGCACATTGCGATTGAATGATACGGGCTTTCCCCGGGCTTGAATCCAGAAAATCTCATCCCGGGTAGCGAGGCTTTCGAGCCGGCGACTGCGATCATCCGGGTCGAGCGCCGAAAGATCGAGTGTTTCGGTTCTTGCCGGTTTCCAGCAGGCACAGGTCAGCCGGGTGACGCGGGCACCCAGTTTTCGGAATTCCGGGGCAAGTTTGTATTCCGGAAGAAATGGCCCATGCCAGTCAATCGGCAGAGACTGACAGAGCCGGGCGATAGAATCAGGGGTGCAACTGGCAGGTGCCCGCACAACCAGTGTTTGATAGGCAAGATAGGCGACCGGGACAAATCCGCGGTTGTTCAGTGTGGCGAGCCAGTGGTTGTAAATTGGAGCAGTAAAGTGCAGAAGCCAGTAGCGGGATGAGATTTCAGCTGGCGGAGTGGCGCTGCGGATATCAATAATAATGCCGCCCGCCAGCCGGATATAGCGGGCATCAGTGTAGGGCTCGGGCTGGAACCGGGCACGCACCTGGGTCCGGTTCAGGACCGGTTGAGCGAGACTGGTGGCAATCAGTACCAGCCCGAGCCCGAACCAGCGGTTCACAGTTTCAGAATGTCAACGATCGCCTGCGTAACTTCCTGCATATCGTTTAAGGTCAGATCCCCCATATGGGCAATCCGGAAGGTTTTTTCCTTGAGGTCACCGTAGCCGTTTGAAATCTGCATGCCCCGCTCGCCGAGAGCGGTGTTCAGATCTTTGACGCTGATACCCCGGGTATTAGTAACGGTGGTGAGGGTGACCGATTCGTAGCCCGGCTCCGGGAATACCGCAAAGTATTTTTTCGCCCATTCCCGGGTGAATTTTGCCATTTCCAGATGGCGCTGATACCTTTTTTCCATGCCTTCGGCAAGGATGTAGTCCAGTTCCTTGTCCAGTGCCCAGAAAAGGGAGATTGCAGGTGTGGTGGGCGTCTGGTGGTCCTTTTCATAGCGCTTGAGCATCGCCTCGTAGTCGAAGTAGTAGCCACGATCGGGAATTGTCCGGCATTTTTCCATTGCCCGGGGGGAAACGATCGCCACCGCCAGACCCGGGGGCAGTGCCACGCACTTCTGGCTTGATGCAACCACCACATCCAGACCAAGCCGGTCAATGTCAAACCAGTCGCCCATCAAACTTGAGACCGCATCGACTAGAATCAGGACATCGGGATATTTTTCCCGGATCATGGTGGCGAGCTCCTCAATCGGTGCCCGCACACCGGTTGAGGTTTCGTTCTGGGTGATGGTTACCGCTTCGTATCCTCCCTTAGCAAGTTCGGCATCAACCAGTTCCGGCCGGACCGCCTTACCCCATTCCACCCGCACCGCGCCCGGTTCTTTGCCGCACGCCTGTGAGATTTTGAACCAGCGGTCGGAAAAGGCGCCATTAATGGTATGGAGTACCTTTTTACGGACAACATTGCGGATAGCACCTTCCATCAGTCCGGTTCCGGAGGCAGTCCACCAGAAGACATAATTCTTGGTTTTGAGTATCTGGCGGGTCTTTTCTATACACCGGTGGTTGAGGTCACCAAACTCCTTGGATCGGTGGCCGATCATCCACTGTGCCTGAGCCTTCAGGATTTCTTCCCGCACCTCGGTTGGTCCGGGGACAAAAAGTTTTTTGTGCGTCATTTTTCCTCCTGTGCTTTAGATTTATTTCTGATCACTGATAATTTTTACCCGGCATTCCCGGGTTCTGGGTCCATCGAATTCGCAGAAAAATATTCCCTGCCAGCGGCCCAGCGTTAGCCGATGGTCTTCAACCGGTATTACCAAAGAGCAGCCGACGAGCACCGATTTAATATGGGCATCGGCGTTGCCTTCGGTGTGCCGGTAGGACCGATCCGGCGGAACGAGCCGGTTGAGCAGCGCAGTGATATCTTCAGTCACATCCGGGTCATAACTTTCGTTGATCGTAATGCCCGCGGTCGTATGGGGAACATAAAGGATGCAGACACCGGAGCGAATGCCGCTCTTTTCTACGAGCCGGGCAACCTGCGCTGTGATGTCGATCAGTTCGGTACGTTTCCGGGTATTAATCGTCAGGGATTCCATCCTGTCGAATATGATAACAGCAGCTGCGCTCGTGTCAATGCTGAAGCGTTTTTTTCTTCTTGCCCGTTAAGCCGGTTTTTGATATCATAGCTAGTGCGAATTAACCAGTTAGGAGAACAGGGGTTGATCCGGATAATTCAGCGGCAGATCCACAGCCGGGGCAATCTTCAGCTCGGGATTGGTGATGACGCCCTGATTCTGAAGGATGGGAATACGGTCCTGACTACAGACACCTATGCGGAAGGGGTACATTTTGATTTAAGTTATATGAGTTATTATGATGTGGGGACAAGATGTGCATGTGCTGCGCTTTCTGATGTAGTGGCGATGGGCGGTGAACCCAAGGTGCTGGTGGTGGGGCTGGCGGTGCCACGGGAAACCGATTTGCGTGCGATAAGGCAGTTGTATCGGGGGCTGGAGCGGATATGCAAAGAGATGGGGTGTGAGATCGGTGGCGGAGATATCATCGCTCTTGACCGGCTGGTGATAACACTAACTGCATTGGGCAGGGCAGCGGTACCTCTGCTCCGTTCCGGGGCGCAACCCGGTGATTTCCTCTATCTGACCGGTTATGCCGGACTTGCCGAGACCGGCAGGCTGATACTTGCCGGAAGAGTCAGATTGCCGGCAGGTACCGCAGGAATACGACTGGCGGTTCAGCGCCACCTCTGTCCCGTACCAAGAGCCCAGGTGATGCGCGCGCTGGGGTTGAGGATTTCGGCATTGATTGATACTTCAGACGGTTTGGGGAGTGATGCCCGGCAGCTGAGCGTTCTGAGTCGAGTGAAAATCGTGATTGACCCGGACCAGCTGCCGTTACATCCTGTTACAATTAAATTGTGTCAGCAGCTGAGAAAGAATCCGCTGGAGTTTGCCTTGAGTGCAGGCGAGGATTATGAGCTGCTGTTTACCAGCAGAAGGAACTTGCCTCAGATGATTAAGAATGTGAAGATTACAAGGATTGGCCATGTGAGAGAAGGTAAAGGTTTGTTTATTAAGGAGGGGGAGGAGGTAGTTCCATTAAAAATTACCGGCTATGATCATCTTGCAGAGTAAAAGTTGAATTAATGTTGAAAAGATGTGGATAAACCTGTGGATAACAAATAATATCTATAAATTTGTATAAAATCCATCTTGATAGTCCTGTGATTTATCTTTCTGCCGGAGTATTCGGCAATATTAATAAAAATGATTTTTTTTCAATAAGTTACAGAATCGGAACTGATTATTTATTATAATTGACACGCTATATATTGTGGTGTAACATATTATTGATCTATATGAAGTGTCCTTACTGCTCAAGCGAAGAGGATAAGGTTTTGGATTCCAGGCCGGTTCAGGATGGAAGTGCGATCCGGCGCAGAAGGGAGTGTTTGAAGTGTGGCAGGCGGTTTACGACATATGAGTATGTGGAGAGAATGCCGTTGATGGTGATCAAGCGGGATGGGAGGCACGAGCCTTATGACCGGCAGAAGGTGGTTAACGGGATTGTGCTTGCCTGTCGGAAGCGGCCGGTAGGCAGAAACGAAATCGAACGGTTGGTTGATGCGTTGGAACGCCGGCTGGAGGAGGAGGGTAGAGTTGAGGTGAGTTCGGCTGAGATCGGTGAGCTGGTGCTTGAGCAGTTGATTGGAATTGACCCGGTAGCCTATGTCCGGTTTGCTTCGGTCTACCGGCAGTTTACCAGTCCGGAACAGTTTGTGGAAGAACTGAGGAAAATCAGGAAGGAGGCAAGAGGTGTCAGAGGAGAATAATCATCAGGAGTACAAGTTCCCGCATTCACGGCTGCCGGCAGCGGGGGGGAAGCCGTCTGAGGGAGAGACCGGCAGGAAATGGTATTTTCGCAAGGTCCAGAAGCGTTCCGGCGAGCTGGTTGATTTTGACATTGACAAACTTGCCGGGTCGATCTTCAATGCCGCCCGTTCGGTTGGAGGCGAGGATTATAATCGGGCGCGCTGGCTGGCGGAACGGGTGGTAGAGTATCTTTATGCCCAGCGCGGTCCTCACATTCCGACGGTTGAGGAGATTGGTGATGCGGTGGAAAAGGTACTGGTGGAATATGGTCATGCTCAGACTGCCAAAGCGTATATTCTGAAACGGGAGGAGCGGGCGCGGGCAAGGCGACTGGAGGCGGTGCGGGTTAAGCCCATGCTTTTTGGCAAGCGGGATACGACCGAATTTGCCCTGTTCGTCCGTTCGTCCGATGATACGATCCGGCAGTGGGACCGCTCCCGGATCAGCCGGGCGCTGGTGCGTGAGGCCGGGCTGGAACCGGAAATTGCCGAGGAGATTGCCCGTGAGGTTGAGGAGACGATTGTTAATGCCAATGTCCGGCGGGTAACTTCAAGCTTGGTGCGGGAGCTGGTGAACGCCAAACTGGTGGAGCGGGGGCTGGAGGAGGCGCGACGCCGCCATGCCCGACTGGGGGTACCGATTGCTGATGTGGAGAACCTGATTCTCTACAAGAACCGGGAGAATGCAAATACCCCGCACAATCCCGAGGCAACGAATATGACCCTTGCCGAGTGGACATTGAAACAGTTTGCCCTGAGTTCGGTATTTGATGCCGACATTGCCGACGCTCACACCCGTGGTGATATCCATCTGCATGATCTTGGTTTTATCAATCGACCTTATTGCTCCGGGCAGTCGCTGGAGTATGTGAAGAAGTTCGGACTCAATCTGCCGAATGCGTTATCAATGGCAAAGCCGGCACGCCATCCGGAGACACTGCTGGCACATATGGTCAAGTTTTCTGCGGCGCTGCAGGGACACTTTGCCGGGGCAATCGGCTGGGATGCGGTTAACATATTTTTTGCACCATTTCTGGTCGGGATGAGCGACAGGGATATTCACCAGCTGGCGCAGATGCTGGTTTTTGAGTATTCACAGCAGAATGTCGCCCGGGGTGGACAGGCGATCTTTTCCGACATTAATCTTTACTGGGAGATGCCGGCGCATTTTGCCGAGGTGCCGGCAATCGGCCCTGGTGGTGAGTATACCGGCAAGAAATATGGTGATTATCTGAACGAGGCACAGCGGTTCGTCTGGGCGATCTTTGATGTCTACCGGGACGGCGACGGCTCCGGTCGGCCGTTTTTCTTCCCCAAACCGCTCGTGCACATCACCGAGAACTTCTTTAAGACCCCTGGCTATCAGGATTTTCTCAATCACATCGCCGATGTCGCTGCCGAGAAGGGTAATACCTATTTTGTCTTTGACCGGGGCAAAACTGCCAAGATCAGTGAGTGCTGCCGGCTCAGTTTCAAGCTGGATGAGCATGATATGAATGATGCCAGAACTCCCTGGAAGATGCGCTACTGTGCGCTGCAGAATGTGACGATCAATCTGCCCCGGGTGGCTTTTCTTGCCAATCATGATGATGAGGTGCTGTTTTCACTTCTGCGGGAGCGGATGGAGATGGTTGCCCGGGCGCACGAGGAGAAGCGGACTTTCATTGAAAAGCTTCTGGCACTGAAGTCAGAAGGACCGCTTGCGCTGCTGACCATGGATGCGGATGGCGAACCCTATCTGCGGATGCACCGGGTGACCTATCTTGTCGGCGTTTTGGGTTTGAATGAGATGGTGCAGTATCACTTGGGCAAGGAGCTCCATGAAAGCGAGGAGGCGTTCAGGTTCGGTTTGAAGGTGATGGCGTTCCTCAATCTGGAGTGCCGGCGCTTGGCAGCGGAACACAAAATGCGACTGGTTATCGAGCAGACGCCGGCTGAGTCAACAGCGTTCCGGCTGGCAAAGCTGGATCTGGAGCTCTATCCGGAGCAGGCACAGCAGGTAGTCAAGGGAGACCTTCAGTCCGGAGCGGTTTACTATACGAACTCCACCTATCTGAACATCGGAGCGGCGATCGATCCGATTGAACGGGTTTACCTTGAAGGCAAGTTTCACGATATGATTGAGGCGGGCGCGCTGACTCATGTCTGGCTGGCAGATTCCCGGCCACCGAAGGAGGCGATTGCCAATTTCGTGCTCAAGACCTATCACCGGACCCGGAATGCCCAGATTGCCTTTTCACCCGAGTTCACAACCTGTGCCCGGTGTCACCGGACGAGCCGGGGTCTTAATTCCACCTGTCCCTACTGCCATTCAGCCGAAGTAGATCACATCACGCGCGTGACCGGATACTTTTCCCGGGTTTCCGGCTGGAACGCCGGGAAGAAGCAGGAGCTCAAGGATAGGTTCAAGAGTGATCTGATAAATATCAATCCGGTCCGGGTGCCGATTCTGCGGTTTCAGGAATTGTAAATGGTGCGGGTCAGGGTTCGGGTGAAGCCCGGTTCCGCCAAGAACCAGGTTGTGCGTAATCCGGATGGAAGCCTGACAGTTGCAGTTCGGGAACCACCGGTTGAGGGCAGGGCGAACCGGGCAGCCGCAGAAATGCTCGCCACCTTTTTCCGGGTACCAAAGTCCGCGGTCCGGCTGGTGGCGGGCGCCCGTTCGCGCCAGAAAGTTTATGATATCGGTGTTTAACCGGATTCAGTAAGAAGCTTGAATTCGGTTGGCGCCAGCTGGTAATCGGTTTTGACATCAATCGCCAGTTCGTAGCGCCGGGCAAACTCAGAAAGCCGTTCGAACCATTCGGTAGTGAGGAATTCGGTCATCAAGGGGGAAGCGAGAATGCGGACCTTTCGACCCCGGAGTTTGGGGAGCCGGGTGAGGATGAGGCGTTCAATCCGCATTGCCACTTCAGACCGGGAGCGCACCCGGCCTGATCCCTGACAGACCGGACAGGTTTCAAAGAGCAGATACATCATTCCGGGACGGGTCCGTTCCCGGGTCATCTCCAGCAGTCCGAACCGGCTCATTTTGGAAAAATCCGATTTTGCCCGGTCGTGTGCCAGATGATTTTTCAGTTCCTGTACCACCCGTTCGGTATTTTTCGGATCCTGCATGTCGATGAAGTCAATGATGATCAATCCGGCGAGATCGCGCAGCCGGATCTGGCGGGCGATTTCCGCGGCCGCTTCCAGGTTGGTCTCGAAGATCAGCTTTTCCGGGTCCTCCTCCTGAGCGGACCGGCCGGTATTGACATCAATAGCGACCATCGCCTCAGTCTGGTCGATAGTAATGAAACCACCCCCCTTGAGCCAGATGCGTTTGTGAAACAGCCGTTCCAGTTCTGCCTCAACACCGGTGAATTCCAGAAGCGGGACTTCACCCTGATAATGTTCAATCCGGCGCCGGAAACGGGGTGCTACCCGGCTGACATAGCTGAGCAGCTGCTGATAGACCGGTTCGTAGTCCACCAGCACCTTTTCCACCTGCTCGCTCAGGAGATCACGCACGACCTTGAGGGCGATTGAGGGTTCTTCATAAAGCAGTGCCGGTGCACTGTGCTGTTCCGCCTTCTGCCTGATTTCCTCCCAGGTTCGTTCCAGCTCCTGGTATTCCCGCCTCAGGTCATCAACCGAAGCCTCCTGGGCTACGGTGCGGATGATCAGACCGGCCTGCGGGTTCTTGAACTGCCGGACCGCGTCGCGCAACCGGCTCCGTTCCCGGCGGTCGGCAATCCGGCGGGAGATGCCGATTCGCTGAGCATTTGGGAAGTAAACGAGATAACGGCCGGGGACCGAGACCAGCGATGTCAGTCGGGCACCCTTTTCCGCAAACGGGTCCTTGACGACCTGAACCAGAATTTCCTCACCTTCGCGCAGGGTGATAGTGCGGGCGGGCAGTTTTTCCGGTACCCGGCTCCGGCTGGTGCCACTGTCCGCTTCTTCAATTTCATCACCCTCCAGGATATCGAACTCCGGAATTTCGGTCAGGGGGAGAAAACCGTTCTTGCGCAAACCAATATTGACAAAGGCACCACGCAGGCCCTTGACCACATTTTCTACCCGTCCCTTGTAAATCCGGCCGACGAGATTCTGCTGTTCTGCCCGTTCAATGTAAAACTCAACCAGCCGGTCCTGTTCAAAGACCGCAACTCTGGTTTCCCATTCATTGGCACTGATGACAATTTTCGTTTTTACTTTCATTTTTTCCTCCCCGATCAAGTGATGTTTTCGCCCAACGGAGTCCGCAGCGAGCCGTCGGAAAAAATGAGACAGTCCAGGCGTTTTACCTTCAGAACTCTTGCTTCAGATTCGGTGATGCCCAGGAGTGCTGCCAGCACCGGAAACAGTTTAACTCCCGGTGCGATGGTCAGATCAAGCAGCAGGGAGCGATCGGACCGTACCTGAAGGCGGCGGACCCCGGCTGGAAGCGGCTGGTTTTCAGGCAGGGTGAGTGCCGGTGGAATCCGGATTTCATACCGGCCGAGATTGATCAGTTCACCGAGGGATGGTGTGCTTCGGGGAACCGCTTGGGCGGCAACGATCCGGATGCCACGGGGCAGAAACGGTCCGAGGTCCCGGGCGATGTTACCCGAATACTGAAAGTCAAGAAACAGATCGACATATTCGCCATCCGAAAGTACGCCGACCGGCAGGGGTGGTCCGAAGGAGAGCATCGGTTTTGGGGCAAAGCCGCGGGTGTAAATAACCGGAAGTTCGCTCCGGCGCAGTGAACGGTAGAAGGCGCGGACTCGATCAAGATGTGCGGCAAAGCGAAACGGTTCATCCACAACATATTTCAACCGTAACCGCTTTTTCAGCTGTTCTATCGTCCCGATATGGAGGTGTCCGAAACCGGATGTATCGGCTGTACTCGATGGCGGATGCGGACGTTCTGGTCCGGGGCTATTGCAGGCGCCGCAGCCGGTGCAGCCTCCTGTCAGACAGTCCGGAGTTTCAACCCCGGCCTTTGCCCGTTCAAACTCCTGAAGAAGAAACTGCCGGCTGACTCCGACATTGATGAATTCCCAGGGGAGTGGTGTTGCCGGGTGCTGCTCCTTAAGGTAGGGAGTAGGATCGACAGCGCAGGCGGCAAGTGCCTCCTGCCAGCGGGTGAAATTGAAGAACTCGGTCCATTCCTGATAGATACCTCCGGCTTCATATACCCGTTCAATCACCGGACCCAGTTTTTCATCTCCCCGGGCAAGCAGCGCCTGAACCCAGGAACATTCCGGATTCTCCCATTTGGGCTTGATATTGCGCCTTGAGAGCATCTCCTTGAGCAGAGTAATTTTTTCCCTGGTTTCGGAGATATCAGCGAATCCTGCCCACTGCAGCGGGGTGTGGGGTTTGGGGATGAACGGGGTGAGGTTGAAGCGCACAGTCCGGCTCCGGCACAGCCGGGCGATTTCGAGGACGAACCGGGCGATCTCACGGACATCCTCGTCGGTTTCATCCGGCAGTCCAATCATGAAATAGAGTTTGATCCCGCCCCAGCCGGCATCCAGAGCATTGCGGATTGATTCCAGAATTTTTACTTCAGAAATATTCTTGTTGATGAATGAGCGGAGCCGGGAAGAGGCGGTTTCCGGCGCAAAGGTCAAGCCGGCTTTTTTTACCTCCTGCAGGTTGATTGCCAGCTCCGGTGTGAAGTCCTCACCCCGGGTTGATGGCAGAGAGATGGAGACCCGGCGTCCGAACAGACGCTGGTTCAGCCGCTGAACCAGCTCCAAGAGATAAGGGTAGTCAAGTGCTGAGAGGGCAAGGAGTGAAACCTCCTCCCACCCGGAGGCACGGATTCCCCGTTCCGCCAGCCGGACGATCTGGTCCACATCCCGGAACCGGACGGGACGGTTGATCATTCCTGCCTGGCAGAACCGGCAACCCCGGCCACAGCCGCGGGCGATCTCCACGGTGAGGCGGTCGTGGGTGATTTCACAGATCGGGACAATGGGCGGAAAAGGAAAGTCTTCCTCCCGGAGCTGAGTTACAATACGGCGTTCCACCTGCTGGTTCCGGATATCGGTATAGCCGGGGACAAACAGACCCCGGAGCCGGGCAAGGCGGGATAAAAGTTCGTCCCGGTTTTTACGGTTCCAGTCGGCATACACCGCACTGATCTCCCGCACCGCATCCTCGCCGTCGCCGATGACAAACACATCAACAAAATCCACAAGTGGCAGCGGATTAACGGTGCAGGGTCCGCCGGCAACAATGAGCGGATCGGAATTGCCCCGGTCAGAACGGTGTCGCGGGACACGGGCGAGATCCAGGAGATAGAGGAGATTGGTGTAGGAAAGTTCGCTCTGGAGCGAAACACCGATGATGTCAAACTCGTTCAGGGGCTGTCCTGATTCCAGGGCATAAAGTGGCAGTTGTCTTGCCCGGAGCAGATCGCCAAAGTCGGGCCAGGGAACATAACAGCGCTGACAGCTGACCCCATCCAGCCGGTTGAGGATGGAATACAGTATCCTGAGCCCGTAATTGGACATGCCGATTTCATAAACCTCGGGCATTGCCAGCACCCAGCGGACCTGCTCACTGCCCGACCCGGTATAATAGGCGTTGTATTCGCCGCCGGTGTAGCGGACTGGTTTGGTGACGAGGGGTAGAACCTCGTTTAACTGCTCATTCATTGCTGAAACAGTATATTAGGCTGGTGAAGGTAAAAGTCAACAACCGTGGGAAAGGTAAGCTTGCCAAATTGACTTGGGAGTGAATTTTCATTAAAATAGACCATTATGCTGAGCACATTGCGGAAGAGAGTAAAGGTGATCATGATTATTGTGGCGGTGACATTTATCGCCGGTTTTCTGATGAGCGAAGTCTGGAATCTGATCCGCCGGAGCGAGCGCGGGTCCCGGCGCAATATCCCTCCGGGGGTGGTCGGTCAGGTTGGGGATTATAAAGTAAGCCTTGAGGAATACCGGCAGGTGCGGCAGTATATTGCCGGTAAATATCACAAAGACAGTATGTTTCGTGACCTGACGAATGAAGATGAAACCCGGATTGAGCATCTGGCCTGGAACCATCTGGAGACCGAACTTACCTGGGCGAAAATTTTCAAACAGACCAAACTGGACATTACCGAGGGTGAACTGGAATGGATCATCAGTAATTTTCCGCCTCAGGGGCTTTTGAATCATCCGGACCTGATGACGGATGGCAAATTTGATACGAACAAGTACCGGCAGGCGCTTGCCAATCCGAACAACCGTCCTTTCTTTGCCCAGTATGCCCGGGAGATTTACGAGCAGCTCCGGCCCCAGAAGCTTCAGCTTTATGTCGCCGGTGCCATCATTGTGCCCAGAAACGAGGTGGAGCAGACGGTGAATCTGGCGAATACTGTGGCAACTGTGACCGCATTGTATATCGGGCCGACGGCGCTCAGCGATTCGGAGCGGAACTATGAACCCTCTGAAGCCGAACTGCGGGCGTATTACAATAAGCACCGCCGGGACTTTCAGCCGAAGGAGGAAATCCGGGAGCTGAAGTTTGCCTTCTTCCCCTTTACCATCACCCCTGAGGATACGCAGGCGGCGCGGACAAGGATTGATGAGGCATATCGCCGGCTGCTGGCTGCCGATACCGGCAGTCTGCGGGACAGCTTTGAGATGGCAGGGCTGATGTTTGGCGATTATGAACCGGATACAGTATCGGTTGCCTTTACAGGGCAGCAGTTTGCACCACCCGTGGAGTCGATTGTCCGCCGGCTCAAGCCGGGCAGTTTCACCAGGCCGCTGGCAACCGGCAATGGCTGGCAGATCATTCTGCTGGACAGTGCCCGGAATGATACCTTCTGGGTCCGGCGCATCCGGACCCGGGTAAAGCCGGATGAGGCGCGGGAGCTGGCGGTCCAGGATAAAATCCGGGAGTTTATGGAACAGACGGCGGCTGGTGAATTTGATTCGGTGGCACTGCGGATGAATCTGATGGTGGGACAGACCCCGGCACGGGTTGTGGGCAGGAAACGGCTCAACTGGAGTGTGCAGATTTACAATCCGGGTGAGCTGGTGGCGTGGGCAGCAGATGCAAAGGTTGGCGAGATCATGCCGGTACCGATGCGTGGTCCTTATGGCTACTATGTGTTCCGGCTGGAGCGGATTGTGCCGGTACAGCCGGTGCCATTTGAGCAGGTGAAGGAGGCGGTGAAATGGCGGCTGCGTCAGGAGCGGGAAAAGAAACTGTGTGGTGAAATGGCAAATGCAGCACGTGAGGCACTGAAGCAGGGTAAGAGTCTGGAAGATTATGCGGCTCAGAACCCGCGGGTGGAACTGATTCATGAAGTGATTAATGGAACTACCGATATCATGGCACGGGGAAGACGGGGTGCGGAGTTTGTCGGTGCGGCGCTGGCGCTGGAGCCGGGTGAGATCGCGGGACCGATCATGACCAACTGGGGGTATTATATTATCCGTTGTGACAGTAAGCAGGCGAATGAGCGGCCGGTGCTGAACCGGGAAAACTATGTCCAGTCACGACAGCAGACGCTGTTTCAGGAGCTGTGGGACAAGATTACCGAGCAGCCGGAGACGAGGGACTGGCGGCTGGTCAGAAGTTATTGACGGAGCCAGGTCTGATGGTTATATTTAATAGGGCGGTAGAGACTGGACCGGCCCCATCGTCTAGCGGTTTAGGACATCACTCTTTCAAGGTGAAGGCACCGGTTCGACTCCGGTTGGGGCCAGATGCGGGAGTAGCTCAGCTGGTAGAGCATCACCTTGCCAAGGTGGGGGTCGCGGGTTCAAATCCCGTCTCCCGCTTTTTTCATCATAATCTGGCGGCATAGCCAAGCAGCAAGGCAGCGGTCTGCAAAACCGCAATTCCGGGGTGCAAATCCCCGTGCCGCCTCTTGAAACTGGGGCGCCGGGGTGGCGGAATGGGCAGACGCAAGGGACTTAAAATCCCTTGACCCGTCAGGGTCGTGCCGGTTCGACTCCGGCCTCCGGCACTGCATAGTAAAGTTCGGGCCGTTAGCTCAGTTGGCAGAGCACCTGGTTTTTAACCCGGTGGCCGCAGGTTCGAGTCCTGCACGGCCCAGTTTTTATTTCCGGTGATGATCAGCCAGCAAAGGCAAACGGCGTCTGCAGTTCAGGCCGGCGGTATTCCGGGAAGAGAATCGGGGCGCAGCGGTCCCGCGGAATGCCGGCGGTTTTAAGTTCAGCCTGAAATTTCTGCAGGTGATGAAATCCTGCGGGCTGGTCAAGGGTGACAATTTTTGATTTTTCCGCTGCCGACCTGCCCGCCCTTCGGCCGAAGACCAGGATGTCCAGCAGGGAGTTGCCCATGAGCCGGTTCCGGCCGTGGATACCACCGGCAACCTCACCCGCAGCATAAAGGTTTTTCACCCCGGTTTCGCCCTGATCGTTGATCAGGATCCCGCCGTTCTGGTAGTGCTGGGTCGGATAGGTGAGGATCGGCTCCTTGTCCATATAGATACCGAACCGGGCAAACTGGTGATACATCGCGGGCAGGTTCTTCTTGACCGCACCTTCACCCTTGAGGATTTCAATCAGGGGAGTGTCAAGCCAGACGCCCACCCTGCCCGTTGGTGTCGCCACGCCGTTGCCCCGTTCGGTGCATTCGCGGATGATCGCCGAGGCGGTGATGTCCCGGCTTTCCAGCTCGTAGATGAACCGGTTGCCGTGGACATTTACCAGATGGGCACCCAGCCCGCGCACCTTTTCGGTGATCAGCTGGCCGACAATCTGCTCCGGATAGGCGACACCGGTCGGGTGATACTGGATGGTGTCAATGAATACCAGCCGGGCACCAGCCCGATAGGCGAGGACCAGGCCGTCAGCGGTAGCGCCGTAATGGTTGGTGCAGGGGAAGCCCTGAATGTGGAGCCGGCCGCAGCCGCCGGTGGCAAGGATGACCGTTTTTGCCCGGACGGTAAACAGTTCATTCGTATCCAGATTGACAAACGCCGCACCGCAGCACGCACCCTGGTCGTCGGTTAAAAGTTCAAGTGCAGCGCAGAATTCCAGCACCTCAATCCGGCGGTTGCGGAGTTCATCCCGCAGTGTGCGCATGATCTCGGCGCCGGTGTAGTCCCGGCAGGCATGCATCCTCTTTCTCGAGGTGCCGCCGCCGTGGATGGTGATCATCGTGCCATCGGGCTGTTTGTCAAACATCACCCCCAGCTCCTCAAGCCAGGCGATGATGCCGGGGGCATCGGTGACGAGCGCCCGTGCCAGTTCCGGGATGTTCTTGAAATGGCCGCCACCGAGGACATCCAGATAATGGCGTTCCGGGGAGTCGTTTTCCTTGTCCGCAGCCTGAATTCCGCCCTGCGCCATCATCGTGTTGGCATCGCCGAGCCGGAGCTTGGTGGTCAGCAGTACCCGGGCACCGTTTTCCTGAGCTGTCAGGGCAGCGGCAACACCCGCACCGCCGCCACCGATCACCAGCACATCAACCGTGAATTTCGGGTGTTCAGTATCAAACCGTTTCGGGTCAACGAGCGGCCAGGCTTCCAGCACATCCGCGAGTTCATGCGGGGTCCGGTCACCTTTGTTCGGACCGACCTGCAGTTGCCGCATGCTGGTCTCAATGTAGTCAGGATGGAAGGATTTGAGCAGTGCCTTTTTCGCCTCAGCATCAAGCAGGGGAATCTTGCCCTGCCGGATGCGTTCCTGCCGGGTCGCTTCCAGTTTCCGGATTGACTCCTGCATTGACGGTGGGTACATTCAAGCCTCCTATTCCGGTTCAATGTCCCGTTCCTGGTAATAAAGGCGGGAAAGTTCCGTTTCGCTCATCTGCACCAGTTTATCGAGACCGGGCTCAAACTTTCCGGACCGGATTTCCTCCAGCCGGCGGGCGAGGTGTGCTGCCCGGGGCGCGATTTTTGCACCGTAGAGCCGGCGTGCCAGCAGGGCGACATTGTAATGGACGATTTCCGCCGGACAGCGGCTGGCGCACAGTCCGCACATGATGCAGTCAAACGACATGTCGGCAACGCGGGCGATGTCACCGCGGATTGCCGCCTGGATATAACCCATGACATCGATATCCTGCGGGCAGATCTTGGTGCAGGAGTTGCAGGCAATACAGCGCATCAGCTCCGGATAATGCCGGACCAGTACCTGAGTATCGGGCTGGAGCTGGCTGATATCATACTCCTTCTTGTTGGCGGGATAGAAGGGGATCTGAGTGAGATACATTCCGTCCTCAACCACCGTCTGGCAGGCGAGTCCGACCTTGAGTTTATAGGAGTCGCGGGTCCGGTAAACGGTGCCACAGGCACCGCAGAATCCGCCCCGGCAGCCACAGCCCCGGATGAACCGGTAGCCCGCATACTCCATCGCCTTCATGATCGTCAGCTCCTTCGGTACCCGATAGGCTTCACCCATCACATAGATGGTAACAAATTCTCCTGCGGGCTGAGCCTCAACCGGTTTCTTTTTGCCCGTTTTCAATGCCCGTTTTGCCATCTTTCACCCCTCCTTTTTGTAGCGGCGCACGCCCTCCTGATAAAGGTCAGCTCCATAACAGTCGTTGACCACGATCACCGGCAGATTTTCCACTACCAGCTCCTGCAGGGCTTCCGGTCCCAGCTCCTCATAGGCGATGACCCGGGCTGAACGCACCCGCTGTGCCAGCAGTGCTGCGGCGCCACCGACCGCAGCAAAGTAGACTCCGCAGTATTTTTTCAGGGCGTCAATCACCGCGGGCGAGCGGTTGCCCTTGCCGATCATGCCCTTGAGTCCGGCGGCAAGGAGAGCTGGTGTATACGCATCCATCCGGTAGGAGGTGGTCGGTCCGCAGGAGCCGATCGGTCTGCCCGGTTTTGCCGGGCTGGGTCCGACATAGTAGATCACCGCCCCGCGGAGATCAAAGGGCAGAGTTTCGTTATTCTGGAGCACAGCCACCAGCCGCTGGTGGGCGAGGTCGCGGGCGGTATAGATGCTGCCGGTAATGGTCACCGCATCACCGGCGTGCAGGTTTTTAACCACCTCGTCGGTGAGCGGAGTGATAATATTCTTGATCTGACTCATGATTCAAATTACCGCACTTTTATGCCGGGCGGCATGGCAGTTGATGTTGACCGCACAGGGCAGGGTGGCGATGTGGCAGGGGAAGGCTTCAATGAATACCGCCAGTGCGGTAACCCTTCCGCCCAGCCCCTGGGGACCGATGCCCAGTTTGTTGATTTCTTCCAGCAGTTCCTGCTCCAGCTGTGCATAGAAAGGGTCCGGGTGCACTGAGCCGATTTCCCGCAGCAGCGCCCGTTTTGCCAGGAGGGCGCATTTTTCAAATGTGCCGCCCAGACCGACACCGACAATCACCGGCGGGCAGGGGTTTGCCTGCGAGCGCCACACCCGGTCAACAACAAATTTCCTGATTCCCGCCACCCCGTCAGCGGCGGAGAGCATTTTGATTTCACTCATGTTTTCACTGCCGCCGCCCTTGGGCTGGACGGTGATCTTCAGCCGGTCACCCGGGACAATTTCAGTGTAGATGATTGCCGGGGTGTTATCACCGGTATTCTTGCGCCGGAGCGGGTCGGCAACAATTGACTTGCGCAGATAACCTTCGGTATAACCCTTGGCGACCCCGGCCTGGATCGCATCGTAAAGCTCTCCGCCATCAATTTTTACCTGCGAACCAAGTTCCAGCCAGACGACCGCCCAGCCGGTGTCCTGACAGATGGGCATCATCTCCTCACGGGCGATCTGCTGATTTTCCAGCAGCTGGTTTAGGATCTCCCGGCCGGTCGGGCTCTCTTCAATCTCCCGTCCCTTTGCCAGCGCCCGGACCACATCTTCACCGAGGATGCAGTTTGCCTCAATGCACAGCCGGGCAACCGTGTCGCGAATCTGATCAAACGGGATGAGACGCATCAGAGTGCCGGCTCCAGAATCCAGGTTTCAGTCTCCTGAGGCAGATTTTCTGCGGTAATCTCAATCTCGGATCTGCCGAGTCGCCGGACCTGCGGGGCGAGCCGGGCAAACTCCTCAACCCCGGCGATCTGGAAGCCGAGCTTGTGGGTCTTGTAATGCATCGGAATCACCAGTCTGGGCTTCACCCGCTCCACCAGCTTGACCGCTCCCTTGGCGTCAATTGTGAACAGTCCTCCCACCGGCACAAGCAGGATGTCAACCCTGCCCAGCGCCTTGACTGTTGCTTCATCAGGCAGATGCCCGAGGTCACCGCAGTGGACAATCCGCAGGTTGTCAATCTCAATGATGAAGATGGTATTTTTCCCCCGCTCCGCACCGCCGGACGGATCGTGGAAGGTTTCCACGCCGGTGATCCTTAACGACTTGACCGTGAACGGTCCGGTTCCCTTCAGCGCCGGCGGTCTGCCGGGCAGGAGTTCCGCGCCGTTGTGGTCCGCGTGGTCATGGCTGACCGTGGCAGCATCAGCCCGCTCAGTAATCCGGTCATAACTGACCGCACCGTCATAGGCGCCGGGCACATAGGGGTCGGTGATAAGCTTGGTGCCGTCAGCGGCGGTCAGGGCAAACGCCGCATGACCGAGCCACTTGATCTTCATTTCAGTTTGACAGCGGAAGCACCGATACCCGCTGTTTGTTCCGGTTCACCCACTCAAACCGGACAATCCCGTCGGTCAGGGCATAAAGGCTGTCATCACCACCGCGGGCGACATTTCTGCCCGGCAGAAACTTCGTTCCGCGCTGGCGAACGATGATCGCACCGGTCCGTACCCGTTCGCTGGCAAATGCCTTGATCCCCAGCCGCTGACCCGGACTGTTCCGGCCGTTCTTGGCTGTGCCACCGCCTTTTTTATGTGCCATATGAACTCCTTTTACTGCAGTTCGGTCTGTGCAAATGTTTTAAGACTGAATTATATGATAAGCCGGTTAAAAGTCAATAATACAGTTTCAGAATTTGGGGATGGTGATGTCCTTACCGTCACGGGAACTGCCCCCTCTCCTGCCGGCATCAGGCATTAATTTTTTTCCCCAAGCTCATGAAAAACTGCGGGTTACTGATCTGGCAGATCAAACCGGGTGTGAAATTCCGCCCGGCTTCGGACTCTAAATATATAGGGGAACTGGTTTATTATTGACAAAATGCGGGAAAGTGTTATAATGATTCTGCCCGCCGTGATTTTCACCTTTGAGGTTGAGATGTTGCGCCGGGTAAAATTAACCAAGGAGTAGCAATGGCTAAAAAAATAGTAATACTGACTCTGGGGCTGATGCTGAGCATCGCCCTGGCAGTAACACCGGAGCGCAATGGTTCCGGTGCTGACCGTCCGGATGATATTCCGGCATTTTCCAATCCAAGGTCTTCAGAATCGGCAATGCCGACCCGAATGGTGAATGAGCTGGATGTCCCGCCCGGGACGGTTGAGACTCCGGCAGCACCGGCACAGGGTGAACCGCCGCAGGTTTTGGAAATGAGTGATCAGGGCAATCCGGCAGAGCCGAGACCGCTCTGGGGTCAGGACATTCAGGTTTACAGCGGCAGTCTGCGGTCGCCGTCTTCGCCTGGCAGTGAGCGGATGATCGCCTATGACCAGACCTCGACCGGCACCCTTTTTGCGGCGTTTGTGGCCCCCAACGGCGACACGATGCGCATCTACCGTTCCACTGATCACGGCAGCACCTGGAGCAACTGGAACGGGGTTGTCCATTCGGGCAATGTGCTGTCATCACCGGAACTGGTGGTGGCAGAGGGTGATTCCAGCTTTGTCTTTCTGTTTCTGCGCACCTCCGCCAACAACGGTGATATCTACTGTGCCCGGTTCGGATTGACATCAGGGTCAGCGATCTTTCCGGTCAAGGCGGATGCCGATACGGTTGTCAACCTTGCCGCCTGCCGGGACAACGGTAACCCCTATTATCTTTATGTCACCTATGAGTATCGCAATGGTCAATACAATGTCGGGCTTTTCCGTTCTACCGATTACGGCAAGAACTGGGTCTCGCCGGGGACATTTGTGGTTGACACCCGGGTTCCGCCCAAGCCGGATGTGGCGGTCGGCTACAACAACCGGGTTCATGTTTCATTTCTTGACCGGCGGATGAGCTCGGTGGACTCGGCGGCGTTCCGGATCAAGCGCAGCACCGACCGGGGCGGAAGCTGGGAGCAGTCAAGGCAGGTGGGGGGTCCGACGGTGCGGGTGTTTGACGGTGTGCTCGGTGCCCTGAGCGGCAGTCAGACACTCTGGCTTGTTCATGTCCGGGATATGGACCCGTTTAACGGCAAGGGACTTGGTATCTTCTATTACTACACGATGGGGAATGATACCGTCTTCTCCTATGGTGGCGATGCCGGGATCGGCCATCTGGATACGGACAATGATGAGCAGATGCCAAGCATTGCCACCCTGCATAACGGCGGAGCCCCGACCGTTGCCTATGCGATTGTGCCTTCAGAGTCGCTGATGTTCACCTGGTGTTCGGGTGATACCAACTGGACGATGCCGATCAGGGTGAATGACTACCGGCACACCGGCAACTTTGCACCGGCAGCGGGCTGGAAAACCTCGGGCAGCAACAACTATTCCACCGTCCTCTATGCCGGGGTCGGGCCTCTGAACCTGTGGTTTGACTCCTGGGACAATACCACCGGTATTGCTGAGGGGAGAACCGGTCTGAGCCGGAGTTTAGTGCGGGTGAGTCCGAATCCGGCGCAGAGATCCGCACACCTGAGCTGGGCAAAGCCGGTTTCCGGCAGTGCCGAACTGGTAATCCGGGACATTACGGGCAGAGAGGTGAGCCGGCTCCGGGGTGCAACGGGTGCAGTCTGGAACTGCGCACAGGTGCCGGCCGGTGTTTACCTCTTCCGGTTTGAAGCAGAAGGCGGCAGTGAAACCGGCACGATTGTGGTCACGCACTGAAGAAGGATTGACAACTCAGGGCAGGGTTTTTACCCTGCCCTTTTTTTATGCCGGACTTGAAACGGGCTGGAAATTGGTAATTATAAAGTCATGGGCGGTAAACGCCGAACCAGTTTCAAGAGTATTTCGGAAAGCCTGCCCGCAGTGCTGAGGGAGATCGGACTGGCAGAGAAGGTGGCGGCGTATCAGGCGGTTGCTGAATGGTCCGAGATTGTCGGACCGGCAATTGCCCGGCATGCGAGCGCAGTGGGGGTGGAAGAGAAAACTTTGCTCGTAGCGGTGGACTCGCCCGCCTGGATGACCCAGCTGTTTTACCTCAAGAATGAAATTCTGAAGAAGGTGGCGGAGCACATCGGCGCCGGACTGATAACCGAAATCCGGCTGGTGCTGAGGCGTTAGCTCTGCCACTTGATTTTTACCCGCCAGTTTGATAAGATAACAGTAATGGCAGAAACCTACAATGCAGCACAGATTCATGTTCTGAAAGGGCTGGAGGCGGTCCGGCACCGGCCGGCAATGTATATCGGCGATGTCGGGACCCGGGGTCTGCACCATCTGATCTTTGAGGTGGTGGACAATGCGATCGATGAGGCGCTTGCCGGCTACTGCGACCTGATTACCGTCACCCTGCACAGCGAAACTGAGGTTTCAGTTGAGGACAACGGCCGGGGGATACCGGTGGACATCCATCCGATTGAGAAGAAGCCGGCGCTGGAGGTGGTGCTGACCGTGCTCCATTCCGGGGCAAAGTTTGAGCACAAGGTCTATCAGATTTCGGGCGGGCTGCACGGGGTCGGGGTTTCGGTTGTCAACGCCCTGTCCGAGTATCTGATCGCCGAGGTCTATCGCGACGGCAAGGTCTACCGGATGGAGTTTGAGCGGGGAAATGTCAAGAGCGAGCTGAAAGTTACCGGCAAGACAAAAAAGCGCGGGACGAAGATTACCTTCAAGCCCGATGCCAGAATCTTCAGGAAGGTGGAGTTCAGCTATGACATTCTGGCGACCCGGCTCCGGGAGCTTGCCTATCTGAACAAGAACCTGACGATCAGACTGGTGGATGAGCCCTCAGGCAAGGAGGAGACATTTCACTTTCCGGGCGGGCTGGCGGACTTTGTCACCTATCTGGATCAGGGGCGGAACCGGCTGCATAAGCCGATCGTGATTGAGGAACAGCGTAACGGAATGGAGGTTGAGGTTGCGTTTGAGTATAACGACGGCTATGTGGAGAGCATCTTCTCCTTTGCCAATACGATCAACACCCATGAGGGCGGAACCCATCTTTCCGGGTTCAAGGCGGCGCTCACCCGCTGTATCAATGACTATGCGCGCAAGAGCGGGGCGCTCAAGGAGGGAATTGAGCTTGCCGGTGAGGATACGCGGGAGGGACTGACTGCGGTCGTTTCGGTAAAAATTCCCGACCCGCAGTTTGAGGGTCAGACCAAGACCAAACTGGGCAACAGTGAAGCCAAGAGCGTGGTGGAGACGGTGGTCAATGACCGGCTGTCCGCCTATTTTGAGGAGAATCCGCGGGTGGCAAACCGGATTGTCGAGAAGGTGATTGCGGCGGCGAAGGCACGGCTGGCAGCGCGCAAGGCACGGGAGCTCGCCCGGCGCCGTTCGCTTTTGGAGTCGGACACCCTGCCCGGCAAGCTGGCGGACTGTGCGTCTGAGGACCCGGCGGAGAGCGAACTGTTCATCGTTGAAGGTGACTCGGCGGGCGGATCAGCCAAGCAGGGACGGGACCGGCGGTTTCAGGCGGTGCTGCCGCTGCGGGGCAAGATTCTCAATGTGGAGAAGTCGGGTTTGAACCGGATTCTCTCCAACAATGAGATCCGGGCAATCATCTCCGCAATCGGCGCGGGTGTCGGCGAGGACGACTTTGATCCCGCAAAGGCACGCTATCACCGGATTGTCATCATGACCGATGCCGATGTTGACGGCTCACACATCAGAATTCTGCTTTTGACCTTCTTCTACCGGTTCATGCAGCCGCTGATTGAGGCGGGTTATCTCTATATCGCCCAGCCACCGCTTTACCGGGTCCGGCACGGCAAGCAGGAACATTACTTCTACAGCGATGAGGAGCTGGAGAATTTCCGCAGGAAACTCAAATCGGACAGCCTGGAGATCGCCCGGTTCAAGGGGCTGGGGGAGATGAATCCGGAACAGCTCTGGGCGACAACCATGAATCCCGAGACCCGGACTCTGAAGCAGGTGACGATGGAGGATGCGACCGAGGCGGATGCGGTTTTCCGGATGCTGATGGGGGAGGATGTGGAGCCAAGACGGGAGTTTATTGAGAAGAATGCGCACAAGGTGGAGAATCTGGATGTCTGATTGAATTCGCCCCCAAAAATTAAGCCGGCTCGGTTTCCCGAGCCGGCATTTTTTACAGATTGATTTCAGTGCACGCCGTAGCCGCCCGAGGAGCCGAAGCTGGTGAGAATTGCCATGTAGGGCATGAGGATGGCAACGATCAGAAATACCGCGCCGACACCCATGAAGAGAATGAGGATCGGTTCAATCATACCAGTGAGGTTCTTGACCGCATACTCCACTTCGCTGTCAAAGTAGTCGGAGATCTGCTTGAGCATGTCATCCAGAGCGCCGGACTCCTCGCCGGTGGCAACCATCTGGACCACCATCGGCGGAAAGACCCCCAGTTCGCGCATCGGGGCAGCAATACCCCGGCCCCGGCGGACACTTTCCGCCAGTTTATCGACCGCCTGTGCCAGATAGACATTGCCGATTGTCTTGGAAACGAGGTTGAGGCTGCGCAGGATCGGCAGACCGGTGCGGTCCAGGGTTTCAAACATCCGGGCAAACCGGGAGAGTGCCATTTTGTAGATGATCGGCCCGAAGATCGGCAGCCGGAGCTTGAGCCGGTCCCACCACATCCTGCCGACACTGGTCCGGATGAACATGTAGAAGAGGACAACGACCGCGGCAACGAGCAGGACGAGCAGATACCAGTATTTACCCATGAAGTTGGTAACCATGATCAGGATCTGGGTCGGCAGCGGCATCTTGCCGCCGACGGTTGCCAAGAGGGAGACGAATTTCGGCAAGACGAATGTTGCCAGGACCGCAACTGCGATGATAAAGAACACCATCAGGATGATCGGATAGCGCATGGCACTGCCGACATCGGACTTGAGCTTGCGGTCGTGTTCCAGGAGCATGACCAGCCGGTCCAGGATGTCGTCGAGCACACCGCCCGTTTCCCCCGCCCAGATGGAGTTGACATAAAGCTCGTTGAACACCCGGGGGTGCTTTGCCATCGCCACCGAGAGCGAGGCGCCACCCATCAGGTCCTTGCGGATCGCATCCAGCGCCCGGACGAGCGCCTTGGACTTGGTCTGCGCCTGCAGGGCGGTGATGGCGGTGAGCATCGGCAGGCCGGCACGGTGCAGGGTGACGAACTGGCGGGTGAAGTTGATCAGGTCAACCGGCTTGACCCGTTCAAACAGGGCGTTGAGGTTGAACTGGGGACCGGCTGCTACCTTGCCCTTTTCTTCCCGGATTGTGATCGGAACATAGCCGTAGGTTTCCAGTTTCTCGGTGATGCTGGCAACATCGGTGCCCTCAATGGTGCCGGAAAGGATTTTACCATCCTTGTCCCGGACCTTGTAACGGAAAATGGGCATAATGCCTCCTTAATAGATTTTTAATCAACCTTTTCCGCTTCTTCCATAACCTCTTCAATTGTTGTGATGCCCGCAACCACCTTCCGGATTCCGTCCTCCCAGAGGGTGCGCATGCCGTACTCCCGTGCCAGAGCACGGATTGCCGAGGTCGGCGGCCGGGTGACTACCAGTTCGCGGATGCGGTCATTCATCTTCATGACTTCAAAGATGCCGATCCGGCCCCGGAAACCGGTGTTCCGGCAGTGCTCACACCCCTTGCCCTTGTAAAATTTGGTGCCCGGTGGCAGTTCCAGTTCCTCCAGCATCTTTGCCGGCGGGTCATAGGGGTATTTGCATTTGGGACAGATCCGCCGGACGAGCCGCTGTGCCACAACACCTTCCAGACCGGAGGCAACGAGGAAGGGCTCAATACCCATGTCAATCAGACGGGTGACCGTGCCCGGTGCGTCATTGGTGTGAATGGTGGAGAATACGAGCTGACCGGTCAGAGCGGCACGGATGGCAACACCGGCGGTTTCCGCATCACGGATTTCACCGATCATGATCACATCCGGGTCCTGACGCAGGATGTGCCGGAGGCCGACGAGATAGGTGTAGCCGGCACGCTCGTTGACCTGGGACTGGCAGATTTCATCCAGGTCGTATTCCACCGGGTCCTCAATGGTGATAATGTTAGTGTCGGCAGAGCGGATTTCCTGCAGAATGGCGTAGACGGTGGTTGATTTGCCCGAGCCGGTCGGACCGGTGATCAGAATCACGCCGTGCGGTTTGGCGATCATCTCCCGGAGCGCCTGATAGCTTTCGTCCACCAGACCCAGTTCGTCCAGTGAGAGCAGACGCATGCGGTCGAGGATACGCATCACCACCTTTTCGCCGTAGGTGGTCGGGAAGGTGGAGACCCGGAAGTCAATCTCCCGGCCGTCAACAATTGCACCGTAACGGCCATCCTGCGGTACCCGCTTTTCCGCAATATTCATCTTGGACATGATCTTGATTCGGGAGACCACCGCCAGCTGGAGCGCCTTTTTCGGAGAGACGATCGGGTGGAGAATACCGTCGATCCGGAACCGGACCCGCAGGCCTTCACGGGTCGGCTCAATGTGAATGTCACTGGCACGCTCCCGGACCGCCCGGATGATCATCTGGTTCACCCAGCGGACCACCGGTGCTTCGGAGGCGAGCTCCTCCAGTTTCTTCGGTTCGGCACTCATTTCCGCCACTGCGGCGCTGTCGCCTTCTTCCACGGGCAGATCATCAAGGCTGGTGATTTCCGGTTCATCGGGCAGGTCGGACGGTTCGGGTGCGGCGTAATACTGGTTAAGCGCCTGATAGAGGTCCAGCTCGCGGCAGACCATCGGCTCCACCTCCATCCCGGTCATCCGCCGGACCTCGTCAATGGTGTAGATATCACCCGGGTCAACCATGGCGACTGCCAGCGTGTTACCCGAACGGAAAAGGGGAATGAGCTTGTTGTTGCGGAGAAACTCCTCCGGGAACAGCTGAAGGACCTCGGAGTCCAGTTTAAAGCTGGTTAAATCAATAAACGGCACGCCGTATTTCTGCTCTAATGCGGCTCCGCTTTCTTCAATCGGTGTCTGTTCATCAGCCATTTTTTCAAGCCTCCTTAATTATTACCGCCATGGGCACTGCATACCAGAATAATTATACCGCAAAGGGTGCAGGGTTGTCAATCAAATTTTAGCACTGACGGATGCGGGATGCCGTTTACCGTTTTGACAGCAGGATTTTTTTGGATAGTCTTTTTATTATGATGAGCCTGTTAATTTTTGCAGGATTGGTTTCCGGGCTGGCAAGTCCCGGGTTTCTGTCGGTGAATTCCCAGCCTGCCGGGATGCCGGTGTATGTTGAAGGGGAGAGTGTCGGAATAACACCGCTGATGCGGTATCAGCTTGAGCCGGGAAATTACTGGGTGACCGTGGTTTCCAATGACAGTCTGGAGCGGCTTTATCAGACGGTGCGAACCGCAGCACCGGGACGACGGCTTGCCGCACTGTGGACGCTGGCGCGGATTGACGCTGCCTCAGCCCGGGTGGAGATTCTGCCGGCAATGGAGACTAAAGTGGAGATCAGCGCCCGGACCATGGAGCAGAGTGCCCGGCGGGCGAAATGGCTTTTCGGCGGTTCGGTCTTCGGGCTTTTCGGACTGGGTGCAATTACCGGGCTGGTAATCGGACTGGCGGTTAATTGAGTCTCATGGTGAGAGGTTGTTTGAAAGCCGGGCTGGCGGTTTTTCTGCTGATTCTGGTCGGGACAATACCGGCAGTGGACTCAAAGATCGGGCAGCACAGCGGGGGCAGGGAGGCGATGTGGTACCGGAAGCTGGATAACCACGTTGTCCAGTGTGAGCTGTGCCCGCGGCGCTGCGTGATTCCTTCCGGGAAAAGGGGGTTCTGCCGGGTCCGGGAGAACAGAAACGGGGTGCTCTATTCTCTGGTCTACGGCCGGCCCTGTTCCATTAACCGCGAGCCGATTGAAAAGGCGCCTTTTTTCCATTTTCTGCCCGGCAGGGAAAGGCTGACGCTGGCAACGGTCGGGTGTAATCAGCGCTGCCGGTACTGTCAGAACTGGGAGATCTCTCAGGCAAAACCGGAGGATGTACCGGCAGAAACGATGAGTCCGGAGGAGGTGGTGGCACTGGCAGAACGGCTGAAACTGCCGGTTATCTGTTTTACCTATACGGAGCCGGTGGTGTTTTATGAGTATATGTACGATATTGCCCGGCAGGCGCGGTCAAGGGGTATCAGAACTGCAGTTGTCTCCGGTGGATATGTGAATCCGCAGCCGCTGGAGTCGCTGTGCCGGGTGGTGGACGCAATCAAGATTGACCTCAAGGGGTTTACACCGGAGTTTTATGAGCGGGTGTGTGGTTCAACGCTTGCCCCGGTGCTGTCGGCATGCCGGACGGTTGCCCAAAGCGGAGTGCATCTGGAGCTGGTGAATCTGGTGGTCCCCGGATTCAACGATGACAGCACAACCATCCGGCGGATGTGTGAGTGGATCCGGGACAGTCTGGGGGACACAATTCCGGTACATTTTACCCGGTTTCACCCCGATTATAAACTGCTCAACAGTCCGGCAACACCGGTGGCAACGCTGGAACGGGCGGTGCGGATGGCACGGCGTACCGGACTCAAATATGTGTATGTCGGCAATGTGCCGGGCCATCCCGATGAGAACACCTACTGTCCGGACTGCGGTAAGAAACTGATCGGGCGTCAGGGGTTTACGGTGACGGAAAACAATATCGCGAATGGCAGATGCCGTTTCTGCGGTTGCAGAATCAGTGGTGTGTGGCGATGAGCAGAGCGAGGGTGTGGTTTTTACCGAAGGAGCGGGTGCTGGACGGACTGGGGGTGGTACTGAAGAATTCCGGGTTTTTTGAGATGGTGAAGCCGAGAAAGCGGGTGGGCATCAAAGTCCATTTCGGTGAAGCGGGGAACACCAATCATATTGACCCGGAGTATGTGCGCCGGGTAGTGATTACCACTACTTACTTCAATCTTCAGCCGGCGCTGATTGAGACCACTTCGCTTTACCGGGGCAGGCGGCAGCGGGCAAGTGAGCATATCAAGGTGGCGCATGAGCATGGATTTGTTCCGGAGCGGGTGCTGGCACCGGTTGAAATTCTTGACGGTGAATATGGTGAGAAGTTTTATGCGGTGCCGGTGCCGAACGGACGGGTGGCCGAGGCGTATCTGGCTTCGGGGCTGCGCTATTACCGGTATCTGATCAACCTTGCTCATTTCAAGGGCCATTTTGTTGTCGGCTATGGTGGAACGCTGAAGAATCTGGCGATGGGTCTGGCAGCCAAGGCGGGCAAGCTGGCGATGCATTCCAGTTCCAAACCCTATGTTGACAAGAACAAGTGTGTGAGTTGCGGTACCTGTGTTGACTACTGTCCGCATGATGCGATCGGTTTTGTCGAGTATGTGGCGAAGATCGGCCGGTCCTGTACCGGCTGCGGCGGGTGTGTGGCTGTGTGTCCCTCGGGGGCGATCAAGCTGAACTGGGATGAGGCGTCCGAGTCGGTGCAGGAGAAAATGGCAGACTACTGCCAGGCGATCCTTGCCGGCCGGGTAGCGATTCACTTCAACTTTGTGCTGAAGGTTACGCCGAACTGCGACTGTTATCCCCAGACCGAGGAGCCGGTAATACCTGATGTTGGAGTATTTGCCTCGCTGGACCCGGTTGCCTGTGATCAGGCGGCGCTGGACCGGGTTGGGGTTGAAATCAGACGGCTGTATCCCCACCTCAATTATCAGGTGCTGCTGGAACGGGCGGTGGAGCTGGGGCTGGGAAAAAGGGAGTATGAGCTGGTGAGTCTTTAGGTTATGAGTGAAGTAGCACAGGTCCGGCTGGATATTTTTGAAGGCCCGGTGGAGCTGCTGCTCTATCTGGTGCGGAAGAATGAGCTGGATATCCTTGACATTCCCATTGCCCGGCTGACCGACGACTATCTGGCAATGCTCCGCAACAGCACAGCGCTGAATCTTGAGGTGGCGGGTGATTTTCTGACAATGGCGGCGGTGCTGGTGCGGCTCAAAGTGCGGGCACTGCTGCCCCGGACCGAAGAAGAGGATCTGTCAACACCACAGGTTTCCCTCGAACAGATCCTGGATGCCTACCGGCAGTTTCAGAGTGCGGCACGGCTCCTTGCTCGGAGAGAGGCGGAACAGCGGCAGCGCTTTCCGCGCCGGGGGGAGTCACCGCCTGTGGCCCGGGCTGAAGGGGAAGACATTGCAGTACTGACCCGTGCCTTCAGCCGGCTGCTGGCACGGCTCAAACCCGAACCGCGGCTGACGATTACCCCGCGGGAAATCAGAATCGAAGACAAGATAGAAGGGTTGAGGCAGCTTTTAGAGGAGCGGGCGGTGGTTGAGTTTGAGGAGGCGGTAAGCGGGGCAACACTGGGAGAAATTGTTGTGACATTTCTGGCACTGCTGGAACTGGTACGGCTGGGAGAGGTGCGGGTGGAACAGCAGGAGGAGTTCGGTCCGATCCGGCTGATGCGGCGGGAGCCGGAAAATCTGACCCCGGTGTCGGAGGCGGAATGAGGCTTTATACACTGGGAATCGGCCGCCGGCCCGGGTTTGAGTTCAGCCGGCTGCTGACCAAGTTCGGCATTCAGGTGCTGTTTGACATTCGTGCCAATCTGCCTGCGGCACCGGTTAATCCACCAAGTTTCTTCGGTGCGGAAAAGACCGACTACAGCCGGGCGGGGATGGAGGCGCTGTGTTCAGCCAACAGGGTCAATTACCTGTATCTGGGAAACGAGCTGGCGCCACCGGAAGGGGTGGGAGCAGTCCGGGACAGTCTGAAGGAGTGGCTGAACCGGGAGCAGGTGCGCCGGGGGCTGAAGATTATTGCCGGCAAGGTGCCGGTCCGGGTGTGCTGTATTGTCTGCTCCTGTTATCTGCCCGAGCGGTGCCACCGGCTGATTATCGCGGAGGAACTGGCGCGACAGGGGATTGAGGTGGTGCATATACTGGAGGAGGACCGTTTCTGGACGCCGGCGGTAACACGGCGTCCCCGGAGGTAAAGAGTGGCGGAAAGTGGTGAGCAGGAACGGCTGATTGCGGAAATCAGACAGCTGAAACAGAAGCAGCGGGCGGTGATTCTGGCGCACAATTATCAGCTGCCCGAGATCTATGAGGTGGCAGATTTTATCGGTGATTCGCTCGAGCTGGCGCAGGCGGCTGCCCGGGTGGAGAGTGCGCTGATTGTCTTCTGCGGGGTGCGGTTCATGGCGGAGAACGCTAAACTGGTCAATCCCGGGCGACCAGTGGTACTTGCCGATCCCAAGGCAGGATGCCAGATGGCGAACATGATTACTGCTGAAGCGCTGCGCCGGCGCCGGCAGGAGCTGGGAGATGTACTGGTGGTAGCCTATGTGAATACGCCGGCAGAAGTCAAGGCAGAGGCGGATATCTGCTGTACCTCAGCCAATGCGGTGCGGGTCGTTCAGTCTCTGCCCAGGTCCCCAAAAATTCTCTTCGTGCCGGACCGGAATCTGGCACGCTGGGTGGAACAGGAGACAGGAAGGGAGATCATTCCCTGGGAGGGGTTCTGCTATGTCCATGCCCAGTTTACGGTTGAGGATGTCAGGCGGGCGCGCATTGAACATCCCGGTGCGCTGGTGGTGGTCCATCCGGAATGTCCGCTGGAGGTGATTCAGGTCGCCGACCGGGTGGCATCGACGAGCGGGATGGTCCGGATTGCCCGTGAGGTGAAGGAGCTGGTACTCGGTACCGAAGCCGGGATGTGCAACCGGATCCGGCGCGAGTACCCGGATTGCCACTGCTATCCGCTGCGCCGGACCGCCATCTGCCGGAATATGAAACTAACCAGCCTTGATGATGTGAAGGCGGCACTGCAGGGGGTGGTTCCCGAGGTGGAGATACCGGCGATCGTGGCAGAACGGGCACAGCGGGCGCTGAAGCGAATGCTGGAGATTTCTTGACAAAAGCCGAATTCGGGGATAAAGTTCTTTTGTGGTCAATCTGACAGTAATTTTAACTCTTCTGTGCAGCGGGCTGGATATCGGTGGCCGGGTGGGGATTGCATTTCCCACCGGCGGAGTCAACCGCACGCTCCGTTCCGGCACAACGATCGGTTTACAGGCGGGGTATTCGCTGAACCGGCACCGGCTGGAGCTGGGATATTCATATTTTACCTTTCCGGGTCAGGTGAGCGTTCCGTATGAGCTGAGGGTGCATGATGTGGCGCTGGCTTATGATTATGAGTTTTTACACCGGATGAACTGGGGCATCAGCGCCGGGGCGGGTGCCGGTTACAGCATCCTTCAGCGCAGCTTCAACACCGGCCGGGAAACGGGCAGGACACCGGATATTCATCTGGCAATGAAGGTTATTCAGCACGAAGGTAAAAGCCGGGTGAGTGCGGGACTGGATAATATCATCTTTATGGAAGGCAGGGCAGACCGCCCGCTGCTGACCTATATTCCGATGCTGCGGGTGGAGGTGGGTTATGCCTTTTAGCGGGAGAAAGACCGGGGTGATGGTGGCGGTATCCGGGCTGTTATTACTGCTCGTCGGGCTGATTGCCGGCTGTTCGGAGCGGGTTCTGTTCCGGGCAGGCAGAAATTATTTTCCCCTGAGTGCGGGCAGGAGCTGGAAGTATGCGCTCGGAAATGATACAGTCTATGTGGAGGTGCGGGGTGATACTGCGGTGCTCAACCGGGGATGCATTCAGGTGGACCGGAATTTTGCTCCCGAGTACTATATCACCAGCCCGAACGAGGTCAGAAAGCTGATCGTTACCACCAGGCCCAGACCGGGAGGGGAGGATACGGTTGAGTTCCGTTTCGGGTTACTTTACTGGCTCCCGCCGGTTCTCGGTAACCGGTATCAGGACCGGTTTGACACCACCCTGATTTCCGGTCCGGATACAATTGCCTTTACCCATCTCCTGGATATCCGGGTGGGGGAGATTGAAACGGTGACCGTGCCGGCAGGTGAATTTGAGGACTGCTACCGGCTGGAGTTTACCGAAACGATTGTCAGCGAAGATACCACCGTTATCAACTGGGTTGAGTGGCTGGCACCGGATGTGGGAGTGGTAAAGCGGTCCACCGGTGCCGGTGACGAGCTCCTGGTGGAATACCGGTAGAAAAATGGAGCGGCGGGATTACATTCCGGTTGCTCCTTCCTGGGAGCGTAACCCTGAGGACAGCGATATCTGGCGCCGGGTGGTGGTGATGCCGGCGCTGGTGCTCAACCAGGCAGAGCTGGAGTTTCTGGGTGTGGTAGCAGGCCGGCGGGTGGTGGTGCTGGGCGCGGGTGAGGGCATGGTGCCCCTCGCGCTGGCAGCGATGGGGGCAAAGGTGACGGTGGTTGATCCGACAAACAGCGGGCTGGATGTGGTTATGGTCCGGGCACAGATTGTCGGGGTGGAGCTGGAGTTCCGTGAGGCGGAGTTCGGGAAGCTTTCTGCACTGGGTGAGGGCTGGTGTGACATCGCCTATGCTGCCCAGCTGAGTGCCGGCATTGAGAATCTGGGTGATTTTTATCTTGAGGTGTTCCGGATTCTGACTCCCGGCGGCAGGCTGATCATCAACGAGTATCATCCGTTCCGGCGCATCTGGAAACAGGAGCCGGGGCAGCCACGGGTCGCGCATTCCTATTTTGAGCGTCAGAAGCCGAGAGAGGAGGCAGAGGAGGAGTTCCGCTATCCGGGCATGCCGGATGAAACTCCGGCCGGTCTTACCTCCCGGCGCTTTGAGTTCCGCTGGACCATTTCGGATCACTTCTTCTTTCTCAACCGTGCCGGGTTCCGGGTTACGGGCATTGAGGAGGTGGGCGATGCCCGGCAGCGGTGGGAGATGCCCAACCTTTCCGGTCTGCCCGAACAGCTGATCATCGCGGCGGACAAACCGTCCGGCGATTAGCGGTTTTTTCCGCCGGCGGTCCGGCAAGTTGTTGACTTCATTCCGGCATTCTCTATGATTAAAGCTGAGAATTCCGGCGTTTCACTCAGCCAGAACAAATGGGAGAGTGGAAACGGAATGACTGCTGGCACCTGACCAGTAATGGGAACAGGTGGCAATTTTAGATTTTGATTAACAGGAGGAAACAGATGAGAATCAGAGTATTAGCCCTGGTGGCAGCAGCAGTGATGGTAGTGTCTGCTCAAGGCAGCTGGCCCGATCTGCTGCGGCCGGTGGTCCGGAGTGCGGACGGCGAGGAGCATCTTGCCGGTCAGCTGATTATTGAGCTGAAGCCGGAAATGCGCGGACAGGTTAGCTTGAGCGAAAAGGATGGAGTGGCACTGTTCGGAATTCCGGCACTGGACGAGCTGAACCGGAAGTGGGGGGTCAAACTGATCGCACCGCTCTGGCGCCGGCCGACCGTGGACCCGATTGCAATGAAATACGGCTGCGATCTGCAGTATCTGATTCAGTTTGATGTCAATCAGGACATCACACCGGTGGCAGCCGATTATGAGCGGCTGTCGGAGGTGGATTATGTCTGCCCGAACGGGTATATGCGCTTTGATGAGGTGCCGAATGATCCGGAATACAGCCGGCAGTGGCATTTTGTCAACCTCGGGGCGCCCTTTGCCTGGGGTGTTGCCAAGGGCAGAACCCGGGTGGTCAACTGTGTTCTGGATGACGGGCTGGACCTTTTCCATCCTGACATTGAGGCGAACCTCTGGATCAATACGCCCGAGGATGTGAACGGCAATGGCCGGTTTGATACTCTGCCCTATCCTGACGGCGACCTGGACGGGGTGGATCAGGACATGAACGGTTATGCGGATGATGTGGTGGGCTGGGATTTTGTTACCGGAGATGCGATTCCCATGCCTTACGGCACAAATGAGCACGGTACCCACTGTTGGGGAATTACCAATGCGGTAACCAACAACGGAGTTGGTGTCGCCGGTACCACCTGGAACAGCCGTTCGATGGCACTGCGCTGCGGACAGGAGGGCGGAATCAGCATATATGCGGCGATCGGAGCGATCTACTATCTGGTGCCGATGAACGCCTGGTCAATTTCCATGAGTTTCGGTTCCGCTTCTCCCTATCAGCCGATGGCAGACGCCTGCCAGTATGCCTGGGATTCAGGGCTGGTGCTCTTCGGCTCGGCGGGCAACGAAGGTGTGGAGGCGATGCGCTATCCTGCCTGCTATAACGGGGTGGAAAATGTCGCCGCTTCTGGCAGAAATGACACCAAGACCTCCTGGTCCAATTACGGCACCTGGGTGGATGTAACCGCGCCGGGTGAAGGGATTTACTCCACGGTGCCCCGGCTGGTCGGTTCATATGCCTCGCTTGACGGCACCTCAATGTCCTGTCCGCTGGCGGCGGGCGTTGCCTGCTGGATCAAGTCCTATGACTCCACGGTTTCCAATGCCACCTGTATCCAGCTGCTCCATGATGCCTGCGATTCCATGCCCGACCCGCTCTATGTTCAGGGCAAGCTGGGTGCAGGCAGGGTGTCAATGGCGAATGTCGTGCTCCCGCAGTATTACTGCAACCTGAAGCTGACCGGCTGGCGGTTCAACGACGGTGGCGGTAATGGCAGGCCGGACCCGGGCGAAACGGTGGCGCTGATTGTCACCTATGCCAACAGTCCGGGGTGGCGCACCGCAACCAATGTTCAGGCGACACTCGGGGTCCTGGGCACTGATGTTACAATTGTCAAGGGAACGGCAACCTTCCCGGATATTCCGGGAGGGGGCAGTGGCAACTGCTCTGCCGATTCCTTTGTCTTTCAGATCAGCCCGGCGGCACCGCCGGAGATGCTCCGGTTCTTTCTCACCGTGAGCGCCAGTCCGGAGCCGGCATATCCGGACACCAACTTTGCTGCCCAGTCCGGCAGTCCGCGGGTGCTGATCGTTGATGATGATGCGGGGCAGAACTATGAGCGCTACTACACCTCCGCCTGCGATTCCAACCGTCTGCTCTATGATGTCTATTCGGTTCAGACCTCGGGTTCACCTTCAGCGGACACCCTGCGCCATTATCCGGTGGTCATCTGGTTCACCGGTGATACCCGGACCAGCACGCTGACGCCGACCGATCAGGCAAATCTGGCGTCATATCTGGACAACGGCGGCAAACTGATCCTTTCCGGGCAGAACATCGCCTATGAGCTGAACGGCAGTGCCTTTCTGAGCAACTATCTCAAATGTGAATATGTTGCGGACTCGACCGGCAAGCCCTATCTGCCGGGAATTGTCGGCGATCCGCTGACGCGCGGTGATACGATGGTGACCGCGGGCGGTGGTGGAGCGAACAACGCCCGTTCCAGCGATGCAATCCGGGCGCTGGGTGAGGCGGTTGCCTGCGCCCGCTACCGGGACTATCCGGATACGACCGCGGTGCCGATGATTCGCTACTCGGGCAACTACCGGCTGGTCTTCTTCTCGGTGCCGTTTGAGGCGATTGACCATTCCAACCGCTATCTCCAGCGCTGGACCCTGATCCGGAGAATCTTTGACTGGTTTGGTGAGCGGTTGCCCGGGGTGGAACAGCCGCCAGTGGCAGCTGAAAGCCGGCGACCTTATGCCCTGCGGATTACGCCCAATCCGTTCAGCAGCCGGGCGCTGGTGGAATTTACCGCACCGGTAACGGGTGGTGTGGAACTGCGGGTTTACAGCCTCTCCGGACAGCTGGTAAGTACAGTAAGCCGTCAGGTCAATTTTGGCGACTATGTCCGGATGAATGTTGATGCCCGGGAGCTGACAAACGGCATCTATCTTTTCCAGCTGGTAACCGGCGAAGGTGTTTACGCCCAGAAGGCGGCGGTGCTGCGTTAATATCCGGGAGCTGTTGAGACGGGGGATGTGCGGTGTCACATCCCCTTACTTTTTTCAGGTGCCGGTCGCCAGCCGTTCAGCAAGGAATGCCGGCAGTCCGGCGGTGGTGATTTTCTTCTGGGTGATGGTGAAATCGTATTTCAGCCGGTGAAATTCTGCCCTTCGTTCATCCCAGTCAATAACGAGACAGCAGGCACGGGGATCGCCATTACGCGGCTGACCGACACTCCCGACATTGATCAGATATTTGGCATCGGGACGGAGCTCAAAAGAGCTCCCGGTAATGATGCGCGCCTGCCTGCCGGATATCCGTTCAACCGCAAAGGGAATGTGGGTGTGACCGATGAAGCAGATATCGGCGATGAAACTGCCCATCTCCTCCTCCGCATCTTCAAGCGTAGTAATATATTCCCACAATGAGGGTGATGATGGTGCAGAATGGACAAGATGGAACGGTCCGACATCCTCGGTCAGCGGCAGATTCCGCAGATAGGAAATTTCCTGTTCCTTGAGCCGGGTTTGGGTCCAGCGGACCGCCTGAGCAGCAATGGAATTGAAACTGCCGATGCCAATTCGACCCGCAACCGCCCAGTCATGATTACCGGCGACCACTTTTGCCCGGCTGATACGCACCAGCTCAATGCATTTCTCGGGATTCGGTCCGTAGCCGACAACATCACCACAGCACAGCAGCCACTGGACCTCCTTTTCCCGGAAGAAACTCAGGACTGCGACCAGGGCTTCAAGATTGGAATGAACATCACTGAAGATGCCGATCCGCATCGCCTACTGATTTGCCGGCAGGCACTTCTCCTTGTAAATACTGTCCAGCACGCCGTTAACAAATTTCCCTGCCTGATCATCGCCGAACTTCTTGGCAATCTCCACCGCCTCATTGATTGCCACCTTGGGCGGGACATCACTGAAATACAGAATTTCGGCACAGCCGACCCGCAGAATCGCCCGGTCGAGATAGGTCAGGCGCTCCAGGCGCCAGCGCCGGAGATGACGGCGCAGGGTATCGTCAATTTCAGCCCGGTTGTTCTCAATGGTGGTAATCAGACGGCGCATATAGGTTTCTGCCTCCTCGGATGGATTACGACGCACCAGAATTTCCTGAATAGTTGTTTCCGGTTCATCACCAACCAGTTCCAGCCGGTAGAGAATTTCCACCGCACTCTCCCGAGCCAGCCGGCGCTGGGTCATACCTTTAAGGCAGATAGAGCCGTTTACTGCCCCGGGTTCAGATTTGCCAGTTCGATCACCGAAAGGGCGGCATTCCAGCCCTTATTCCCCTGCTTGGCGCCAGCCCGCTCCAGTGCCTGCTCCAGCGTGTCGGCGGTGATGATGCCGAAAGTAACCGGCACCCCGGTCTGCATTGCCACCTTTGCCAGCCCCTTGGCAACTTCGGAGGAGATGTATTCCGCATGCGGTGTGTCGCCCCGGATCACCGCTCCCAGTCCGACAATCCCGTCATACTTTCTGCTCTGTGCCAGCTTCAGGGCAACCGGTGGTATTTCAAACGAACCCGGCACCCAGACAACATCTGCCCCTTTGGCGTTATGCCGTTCCAGACAGTCCAGTGCGCCGGCAAGCAGTTCCCGGCTGATCAGCTCATTAAACCGGGAGACAACGAGACAGAAGGTTTTGCCCGAGGCGTCCAGCCTGCCCTTGAATTCACGCCTTTCCATCTGTCACTCCTTTCTCAATCTCGCCCAGAATATGGCCCAGGCGATCCCGCTTGGTTATCAGATACTTCAGATTGCGCCGATTGGGTTTCACAACAATCGGCACCCGTTCGACAATCTTCAATCCAAAACCGGCGAGCCCGACCACCTTGCGGGGATTGTTGGTCAGCAGCCGGATACTGGAAAGGCCGAGGTCACAGAGAATCTGAGCGCCAATCCCGTAATCCCGCAGGTCGGGCGGAAAGCCCAGCGCCAGATTGGCTTCAACCGTATCCAGACCCTGATCCTGCAGGGCATAGGCGCGGATTTTGTTCGTAATTCCGATCCCCCTGCCCTCCTGGCGCATATAAAGCAGGACCCCGCACCCCTCCTGAGCAATCATCTGCATCGCCTTTGCCAGCTGTTCTCCGCAGTCACAGCGCAGTGAGTGGAGGACATCGCCGGTCAGGCACTGGGAATGCACCCGCACCAGCACCCGCTCCTTTCCCGCAACCTCACCCTTGACCAGCGCCAGATGGGCATAGCCCTCGATCTTATCCTCATAGACGATGAGCCGGAAGTTGCCGTAGCGGGTTGGCAGTTCGGTCTCAACCAGGCGCTGGACCAGAATCTCCTGCTGGCGCCGGTATTCAATTAAATCCTTGATGGTCAGAATCTTAAGTCCAAACCGGCGTGCCAGCCGCTGCAGTTCGGGCAGGCGCGCCATCCTGCCATTGTCAGCCATAATTTCGCAGAGCACACCTGCTGGCTGAAGTCCGGCAAGCCGGGCAAGGTCAACCGCTGCCTCAGTATGGCCTGCCCGCACCAGCACCCCGCCTTCCCGGGCGATCAGCGGAAAGATATGTCCGGGCCGGGCAAGGTCTTCAGGTCTGGTCTGGGGGTCAACCAGCGCCTTAATCGTAATTGACCGGTCGTGTGCCGAGATACCGGTGGTTGTTCCTCTAACCGCATCCACCGAGACAGTCCAGGCGGTGCCGTGGAGAGCGGTGCTGTTCTGAGTCTGGGGTACCAGCTCCAGCTCCCGGGCGCGGTCAGCGGTCAGGGCGACGCAGATCAGACCCCGGCCATATTTTGCCATGAAGTTGACCTTGGCGGGGGTAATCTTTTCGGCGGCGCAGACCAGATCCCCCTCATTCTCCCGGGCTTCATCATCAACGACAATCAGCATCCTGCCCTGACGGAACTCCTTCAGCGCCTCGCGCACAGTGGTAAATCCGGCACCGGTGGAGCGGGTCTGCCGGCAGCGGGACTGAGTTCTGTTCCCTGGCATACCTGAACAATAATGTTAAGGCAGAAACTGTGAGTTGTCAAACATCGGGCGGGCGGGTCAGAGCGACCCGCCCGCTTTTCTGCTTACGGCGTGGGTGCGGAGATGGTCAGGACCTGATCCCGGATCTGTTCCAGCACCGGCAGCTGGAGACCCCGCGCAACCCACTTCTGCATCAGGATGGCGGTTTCCTTCGTCAGGGCATCACCGGCAAACTCGCGCCGGCGGAGTGACCAGAGCTCCCGGGCAAAGGCGAGATATGCGGGATTGTCGATCGTCGCAACCCCGTTCTCGTTGAGCACCTGCTTGGTCCGGGTCTCAAGGGCAATCAGGTCGGGCAGGACCGCCTGAAAATTGGCGGTCATCGTATTCCGCAGTTCCTCCAGGATTGCCTTGATCCGTTCCGGGCTGGTCTTAACCGTCCACTTTGCCAGCCGTTGCGTCAGGTTTGCCATCAAATCACCTCCTTTCTGCGGCAGGTTTTATTTTTTCAGACCGGTGCTGCCGCTGGCACCAGTCCTTTTTTCGCTTCCATACAGTTAGAGTCCGGAAAAAGGGGAAAATTCACCGCGAAAATAAAAAAGGGGGCAGAACGCCCCCCTTTACGGTTGAAAGTGGTGATTAACGCAGAATTACCAGTTGTCCGGTTCTTCTGCCGGCGCCGGTTGTCATCCGGGTCAGATAGACACCGGTGCGCAGGCTGGAGATATCAGCCTGAAGCGGCACATTAACCAGACTTTCCCACTCATTTTCATACACCAGGTTGCCGGCGAGGTCATAGATTTCCAGCCGGAAACTGCCGCTGGCAGGTGCTGGTGCGTTTATCAACAGAAAACCGCCAGCTGCCGGATTGGGTGTAATCGTCAGCCTTGTTGGTGGCAAGGGAGATTCGGGCTGGGCAACGCCAACCAGCACCGTATCTTCAAACCGGACTTTCGGGTTCTGAAAATTATATGAAGGCAGTTCATACCAGGTATCAGCGAGTAAGGGATCGAGGTTAAATTGCGATGGGATACCGTTAACCCGGTAGAAGAGTTTACACCACTGAGGCCAGTTGGTTTTCTGCTCGAGCTGAAAGGTGTCGTAAGTGCCGGAAACCGCCTCCCAGCCCGGGGTTGATTCCAGAATCGGAAACGGGCTGGTGGTCAGATACCAGATAATACTGTCTACCTGAATAGTGGTATTGCCCGCTTCAAGGATACCGGCGACATCTACCAGTGCCAGAACCTGAGAACAGCAGGCAAAAAGGAGAGTAAGAACCAGGATATGACCGAACCTTTTCATATTCACCTCCCATCACAAATTATAATAAAACTGCTCTGTTTCGTCAAACAAATCCCAATCAGTCAGTTATAGGTATGGCCAATAACAATTACGGTCTTATCCTCCTTGGGTGTAACGGTGAGCTCCACCACCTCTTTATCACCCGGAGCCCGGAAAACCAGCATGGTATATGTTTCTTTTTCAAACCGCTGAACAATCTCCCACTCCTTGAGCAGTTCCTGAAAATATTTCAGGACCTTTTCCGCCTTGTCCGGGGTTTCAAAGTTATATGAGCATCCCCAGCGGGGCCGTTCATATTTCCCGTAGCGGGCAACAGGTTTGGCACCGGGATAATGCAGTTTCTTGGGCAGCCCGGTAAGATCAACGCCCGCAACATCTCCCTGGTAAATCTCACCGAGTACACTCTGAAACTTGAAGGCGGGCTGGGTAGCAGAGGAATCGGGCAGGACTGCGGGCTTTTTTTTCGGACAGCCGGCAGTGAACAGCATCAGGTTTACCATCAATGGTAAAAATATGAAATGTTTTGCTTGCATTTTCCTCCTTTTTCTGTTATAGTAAAACAAAGTGACCAGATTGTCAAATTTACCGCAGGGTTATCGGTGTTGTTCGCACTGGTCATTCAATTATCTTCACCCAAAGAATAAAAAAGGAGGCTATGTGAACCGCAAGGTATTTGCTCTGGTCGTCCTGCTCTGGGGGACGGCAGTTTTCGCTTTTCCGCTCTGGGTCAACCGGTATAACGGACCGGCGAACAGTGACGAAATGGTGTGTGCGGTGCTGACCGATGCGGGAAGAAATGTGATTGTTGTCGGGTCCAGCCCGGGCACAACCACCGCTTACGACATTGTTGTTATCAAATATGCACCCAATGGTGACTCCATCTGGGCAAGGCGGATTGCCGGTTCCGGCTATTCCAACGACATCGCCAAGGCAGCGGTGGTGGATGCCAGCGGTGCGGTTTATGTTACCGGCACCACCGGCACCTATCCGGATTATAACATCCTGACGCTGAAGATTAATGCCAATGGCACCGATGCCTGGAGTGCTACCTATCAGGGGAGTGCCGGCAAGGGGGACGAACCGGTAGACATTGCAGTTGACGAGGCGGGCAATGTGTATGTCACCGGTAATGAGACCAATGCCGATAATGTGACTGACATCGTAACCATCAAATACTCAAGCAGTGGCAGCCGGGAGTGGTTTGCAATTTTTGACGGTGGTGCCACTGATGGGGCGGCAGGCATCGGGCTTGGTCCGGGTGGAACAGTTTATGTTGCCGGTTCCAGTGTGCAGGGCACATATACCGATTATGTAACCATCAAATACACCTCCAATGGTGCAGAAGCCTGGTCCGAATACTATAACGGTTCCGGTAATGCGGAGGACGCAGCGAGCGGACTGGCAGTGGCGGGTGATGGCAGTGTGTTTGTTACCGGTAAAAGTGCCACCGCACCGCCACCGGGTGGCAGATTCAACTGGGTAACGGTAAAATACGATGCCAATGGCGCCCAGCAGTGGGCAAAGACCTACACCGGTGCCAATGCGGGTGCTGAGGCATACGGGCTGACACTGGGTTCAAACGCCCTTTATGTCTTCGGCAAGGTGATGCGCAGTGGCAATTCCGATTACGGTCTGGTGGCTTATAACCCCAGCTCGGGCGACACGCTCTGGGTGCGGGTGCACAACTCACAGTTCAATAAGGATGATGTGCCTTCCCAGATTTTACTTGACGGACAGGGCAAGATTCACCTGATGGGTTCGAGCAAGGATGCCAATAGCCGGTTTGATTTCTACCACATCCGCTATTCCAGCACCGGTGTATTTGAAGGCACGGGTGCCCGCTACAACTCACCCTATGACAATGATGATCAGGGGGTCGGTATTGCGGTGGATGACCAGGGGCAGGTGGTTATAACCGGTGTCTGCTACTGGGGTGTTACCAGTATGAACTATGATATCGTTACGGTGAAGTATGATTCAGCAGCACCCGGAATTGCGGAAGGCAGGGTTTTGCCGAAACCGGCACCGGGGCTAGTACTTGCGCCCAATCCCGCACCCCGGAATGCAGGGGTAAATCTGATGGTTGCGGGTGAAGGCAGGGCACAGATAAAGGTGTATGACGCTACTGGTGCGATGGTTATGGCAGAAGACATTCAGGTTCCAGCTGGTTACCGTTTTAACGGTTTAAACTCCGGGGTTTATCTTGTGGAGGTAAACCAGTCGGGCAAGATTCAGCGGGCGAAGCTGGTGGTGGAATAACAGCCGGGTGGAAAATTTCTGCTTGACAGCAAAATGTGGATTGTTATAATAATAATGCTGGGTTCACCTCCGCAATAAACTGCAGTAAGGGTTACACTGCCTGCAGAGGCAGGTCTGTTAATAGTCAGTGATGAACCCGGCATCAGGCTAAAACACAAATAAGGAGGCAAGATGAGTAACAAAAGAATGCTGGGCTGGCTGCTGGTGGTGCTGGCGGTCCCGGTTTTTGCCGCATCACCGGTAATCAGTGCCCAGAAGGTGCACTACCACTGGGCGCCAACCGCATTCCATGCGGAGCCCTGCACCCGGACCGACTGCGACCAGTCAACGGTCTGGCAGCCGGGTGGGGCTCATCCGCAGATTATCGGCGGTGGCACCGATGGTAACTGGGTGTCCTACCCACCTCCGAGCTCGAACGCAGACCGGATGTGCTCAGCCAATGTCTATGACATTGAGCACAATATGATGTATATGATCGGTGGCGATCCGTCCGGCGGTTATGGTGTTGCCTACAACCAGCGGTTCAACCCGGTAACCAACACCTGGACCAATATGGCGGACATGCCCGGTCAGCGGACCTGGCTGGATGGTGAAGGCTCCTACTGCCGGCACCTGAACAAGATTTACATTGCGGGCGGATACAACGGCAGTGCCAACAACAACATGTGGGAGTATGACATTGCGACCAACACCTGGGCGACCAAGGCGACGATGTCCAGCGCTACGCTTGCGTATGGCTCCTGCATCTGGAACGATTCGCTGATTTACATCCTTGGTGGTGCCGGTCCGAGCCTTTCCGGCTCCAATGTGGTGCAGGTTTACAATGTGAACCGCAACACCTGGGCGACCGCAACCTCAATGCCGGCGGCCGGTGACATGGGCTCTGCCTGTCTTGTTGGTGATACCATTTATATCACCAATATGTATGACCGGCAGAGTGGCGTGCTCTGGACCACGGGACGGAAGGGCGTCATTAACTCCTCCAACCCGCTTTCGATTACCTGGTCCAACCTGCCGACCCAGCTGGATCCGCTCGGGTTCAATGGCGGAACCGTGGAGCTGGGCGGATGGGTCTACCGTCTGGGCGGATTTGCCAGTCTGAGTGGTGGAGCGCACAAGCGCGGCTGGCGGTTTAAGCCGAGCACCGGTCAGTTTGAAACCCTGCCCTGGCTGCCTTCGCCACCCTCCACCGGCGTTGCCCGCTGCAACTTCCTGTGCGGCTGGGAGGCGTCAAACGAGCTGGCAAAGGTTGCGGGTGATGATAATGGTGACTGGGGCACTCCGAACAACACCTACTACCGGAATCAGTTCACCCCACCGCATGATGTCGGTGTTTCGGCGATCCTTGAGCCCCCCTCACCCAATGTTCAGAACGGCGTAACCGTAACCCCGAAGGTCAAGGTCAAGAACTACGGTCTGAATGCGGAAGGCAACTTTGCGGTCAACTTCAAGATTGACTCTGCCGGTGTCACAATCTATGAGGATGGTGCGCTGGTGGATTCGGTCTATCCGGGTGAAGAGGTTGAGGTTGAGTTCTCCATCCCGTGGACTCCGAACTGCGCACTCTGGAGCGGTTATACTGTGACCAGCTACACCGTGCTGGATGGTGATGCGATTGCTGCCAATGATACGATTCATATGTATATGCTCTATACGCTGGACACCATCTACTCCTACCGCTCCAGCAGTACACCTTCCATTGACGGTTACATTGCGCCGGGTGAATGGGATGATGCCTACTATGTGAACGCCAGCAACTTCTGGGGCTGGGGTGGCACTCCCTATCCGCCGAATGCGGCAAAAGCCTGGTTCAAGCACGATGGCAACTATCTGTATGCGGCGTTTGCGATGCCGCTTGCTACCACCCGGGATCTGGGCGACCAGATCGGCTTCTATCTGGATGAGAACAATGACGGTCAGTGGGCAACCGACAACTCTGAAGGTAACTACTGGTACTGGGTCAACGGTTCAGGAGTAGACGAGGTCCTCTACCGGCCGATTACACCGTCCGGTCCGGGAACACAGGGTGTGGCACCGGGTGCCCAGTCGGTGACGGGCGTATTCAACGGCTACCTGGTGTTTGAGACCAAGACGCCGTTTGGTGTTCTGCCCTATCAGCTGAATATGAATCCGGCTGGTGACACCGCCCATCTCTGGTTCTTTGAGATGGACAACAACCGGTTCTTCGGCTGGTGGAATGCGGGCATGCCGGCTGACTCCTGGCTGGTTCCTTCCTGGTATGGCACGATTATCTTCAAGACCCTGCAGTCGGGTGATGTGGGTGTGAAGTCGATTGATGCGCCGGCATACGGTCAGCCGGGCAATCCGGTGACGCCGAAGGCAACCTGGAAGAACTACGGCACGACCGCAATGAACTTCACCGCCTGGTATCTGATTGATGACCCGTCCGGCACCCGCGTCTATGCGGAGTCCCAGAGCGGCTCGCTGGCGGGTGGTGCGGAGATCCAGTTCACCTTCCCGAACTACACGCCGACCGCTGAGGGTCAGTATGCGGTGAAGTGCTCCACGGTTGCGGGCGGTGATGTCAATCCCGCAAACGACATCAAGCAGGGCTCGTTCCGGGTGAGCAGTGGACCACCGGTCCAGCCGGGCTGGAAGGAGATGGCTTCCATCCTCAATCAGGTCAAGGACGGCGGTTTCCTGGTCTACAACGAGGAGAACGGCCTGGTTTATGCGGCACGCGGCTACAAGTCCGGCGACTTCTATCAGTATGACCCGAATGCGGATACAATGGGTGCCTGGACCGCACTGGCACCGGCGCCGTCAATCATCGGCAAGGGTGGCAACGGCTGTTACGGCGGCGGTTATGTCTATGTGATGCACGGACAGAACACCGCCAAGTTCTCCCGCTACAACATCGCCGCGAACAGCTGGGAAGCCCTGCCCGACATTCCGGCATGGACCTCGGGCAAGAACCCGAAGGGTGGCGGTGACCTGGTGTATGCGGTGGTTGAGGATGTGCCCTATGTCTACCTGCTGAAGGGTTACAAGCAGGACTTCGGCCGGTTCAATGTCCAGACCTCCACCTGGGAGTCACTGCCGGCAGCTCCGGCGGGTGCCAAGCCCAAGTGGGACAAGGGCTCCTGGATGGTCTACGACGGTGCGAATACGATCTATGCGCACAAGGCGAAGTACTCCGAGCTGTGGACATTTGATGTCACGACCGGTCAGTGGGGTTCTGCATCCCTGCCGGGCATTCCGACTGCCAGCTCCAAGACCGGCAAGAACAAGAAGCCCAAGGACGGCAGTGATGGCGCCTACTTCCAGGGATACCTCTTTGCGCTCAAGGGCGGTAACACCTGCGAACTGTGGCGGGATGATGTTGCGGGCGGAACGGGCTGGACTGAGCTCGACCTGATGCCCGAAGTCGGCTCCACCGGCAAGAAGAAGCGGGTGAAGGCGGGCGGTTCGTTTATCAGCGCCGGCAACTGGATCTTCTACGCCCTCAAGGGTGGCAAGACCAGCGAGTTCTGGCGCTATGTTGCGGAACCGCCGGCATTCGCTTCTGCGCCCGAGCGTTCGGGTGTGATGGCGGAGCAGACCGGTTCAGCACGGTTCGGCTTCACGCTGACGCCCAATCCGCTGGTGAAGGGCTATGGCATGCTCTCCTACAGTGTGCCGCAGGCGGGCGAGGCGAAGGTGAAGGTGTTTGATGTCACGGGTCGGACGGTTGCGGAGTTCGGCTTTGTGGCGCAGGGCACCGGCACCAAGAGCCTGGATCTGCGGAATCTGTCTGCCGGCATCTACCTCGTGAAGTTCGAGGCGGCGGGCAGGAGCGCAAGCCAGAAGCTCATCGTCCAGTAAGCGACTGCGAACGGATTGCGGGGGGCGATATCGCCCCCCGCTTTATTTTTGAGGGATTTCTCCATTCCGCTTCGCTTCAGTCGAAATGACTGAGGGGGTCGCCGGGGCAAAATAATAAAAAAGGGCGGTCGATGACCGCCCTTTAATCCATAAAACCGCGGTTTACCGGACGAGCAGGAAGCGGTGATATTCCCGGGTGCCTGCAGAGCGGTAGAAGTAAACGCCCGGTGCGAGATTGACCGGTTCCACCCGCTGTCCCAGATGGTTCACCAGTTCCAGCTCACCGCTGGTGACAAAGTTCAGCAGTTGCTGATAACCGAGAATACCGTTCATGCCGATGTAAACCGGTACCGGTTTCTGTTCCTGAATTCCCACCTCGCCGTGGAACATGAAACGAATCTGCTCATTGGGCGGGCGCAGCTGATACCAGGAGTCGGACTGGGGACGGTAGAGGCTGTCATAGCCGGGCATACCGCCGGTGTTAAATGACATTTTGATAATTGCGGGCCAGCCGGCGAACTCGGGGAAGACAAAGGATGTGGTCTCGCCCGGGTTGGCGTTCCAGCCCGGGGTGGTGAACCAGATGCGGTTGGAGCCGAATTCAAAATAGACCGAATCAATTTCCACCGGCATCGCTTCGGTGGTGACATAGCCGGTGATATTCATCTGGGCAGGGGCAATGCCTGCCAGCCCGAGAATGAGGCAAAGGGCTAAAACGGTTCTGCGCAAAGTGACCTCCTTATTGTTAATTATCAATTTTATTGCCGGTGAAGCGAGGTGTCAAGGAAAATGCGGTTGGATAGAATAAGGGATTTCTCCGCTCCGCCCTTCGGGCTCCGGTCGAAATGACCGAAAAAAGGTGTGCCGGCGGCTCCGGTCCTCGTTTCTGGTCATTCCGAGCGACGCCCCGCAGGGGCGGAGTCGAGGAATCACTTTCCGGGGTCAATTTTCTGCTTGACAGCGGGCAGGCAGGGGTGTATAATTTTAGTGCCACCTGAGTGGGTGACATCCGAATAAAAAAGGTACAGGGTAAAGGCGTCCGAAAGTAAGGCGCTTTCTGTCTGAAAACGGGCGCCATACATTATGGTAAAACAAAAAGGAGGCAAGGTATGCGTAAAGCGGTAGCACTGACACTGCTCCTGCTGGCAGCAGTGGCACTGGCGCTTGCGCCACAGCCACCGAAATTTGACCCGGAGACGGGCCTGCCAGTAAAAGAGGCAGTGCAACCTGTGACCCATACGGGTAAAACACCGCAGCCACCCGACCAGGCGTATGTGGAGTGGCAGAACTCCCAGACGCCGCCCTGGGCAGAGACTGATGCCCAGTGGCAGGATACGGTCCGGCTGACCACCAACTCGGTCACGGACTATGTCTCGTATTTCGGCCGGGAGGGTGTGGCGGTTGACCCGTCAGGCAGGGTGCATGTGGTCTGGATGTCGTATCAGACACCAGGTACCTACTCACCGCAGGTTTATTACAAGCGGTATTATCCGGGTTCGGGCTGGACTTCAGACACCTGCATTTCAGCGGATCTGGCATCCTCCGGTTATTCCTACTATCCGTCACTTGCGGTTGACTCATCGGGTAATGTCCATGTGGTCTGGTATCATTACAAAGTTTCATCTGCTCCGACCGGTTATTACATCGCCTACAAGATGTGCACCCCGACTTCATCGGGCAATGGCGGATGGCAGTTGACAAGCACAAGAATTACCTCAGATACACTGCTGTGGTATAAATACTATCCTGCAATCGCCTGCACGCCGAACGGCAATGTCCATGTGGTCTATTACAACTACTATTCAAGCGTGGGATATGCGATTGGTTATGTGGAGAAGACCTCGGGCGGATGGCAGCCGAGGGTCTGGATTGACTCCCAGTCCACCAGTTATTATCACATGGCACCGGATGTTGCGGGTGGCAGGGACAACAGTGTCCATGTCGTCTTCATGGGCTATATGCCGGGCAACACCTCCTATTATCAGGTATGGTATCGGGCACGGTTCGGCAGCACCTGGAGTGCGGTCCAGAATGCATCCAAGCATACTTACTACTGCTACTATCCTTCGGTTGCAGTCAACCCGAGAACCAACCGGGCTGCGGTTGCCTACTGGACCTATACGATGCCCAACTACTGGTATGCGGTGGCGTTCAAGGAGCGGATGGGCACAGGAATTTCTGACACCTGGCCTAATGCCTATGAAATTGCCAATGACACGCTGGTCTATGCCAGTACTTACGGAACCTGCCTGAATTACACCAAGGATGGCAGGGCGCATGTGGTCTGGACCGGCTATGCGTCCAGCAGTGAGACCTACTATGGTATAATGTATAATGAGCGGAGTGTTTCCGGAACCTGGGGCACATATGAGCGTGTCTGCTATGTCCCGAGCTATTATCAGTACTACTCCTCGGTCAATAATGGCGGTTCGGGCGCAGACTCCTCATCGGTCCATGTGGTCTGGGTTGGCACGCATCCGGGGAACTATGAGATTTACTACCGGAAGGGTCTGCCACCTTCGCCCTATGACCTGGCGATGCGGAGAATCGCCCTGCCCAGCGGTCTGCATGAGGTGGGTGAGAATGTCAGCCCGTCGGTCTGGGTGAAGAATGTGGGCACCGCCTCGGTCTCCAGCTTCAGCGTGAAGCTGGATATCGGCGGTTCCTATACTTCAACCGTGACCGTGAACCAGACGCTGGCACCGGGTGACACCTACAATGTTACCGGATTTACCACCTGGACGCCGTCAGCCAGCGGTTCGTATGCGGTCCGGTGCTCGGTTCAGCTGTCGGGTGATGGCAACACGAGCAACGACCGGATTACCCAGACAACGATGGTTGCGGACTTTGTGGAGCGGTTTGATGCGTCGAACGGCAACTTCCGGGGTACCGGTGGCTGGCAGTGGGGTCAGCCGTCTGGCGGTTCCCGGACACCACCGCCTTCCAGCCCGAAATGCTGGGGCGATGTGCTGTCCGGTTATTACCAGAACAGTGCCAATGACACCCTGCTTTCCTTCAACCTGGTCGCAACTGCGGATACACCGGTGGTGATGTTCATGCACTGGATGTATTGCGAGACCTATTATGACGGCGGTAACTTCAAGTATTCAACCGATGGCGGACAGACCTGGACCCTGCTCTATCCGGATGGAACAAGAGCCTACTACGGCACGGTCTACGGCTTGGGCGAATACGGCTATTCCGGCTCCTGGGGCTGGGAGGCTGCACGGTTCAAGATTCCGGTCTCAAGCGGCACATCATTCAAGGTGCACTGGCGGTTCGGCACGGACGGCTCGGTGACCTATGACGGCTGGCTGATTGACAATGTTGCGGGTATCGGCTGTCGTAAGCCGGTTGATGTCGCAGCAACCGAGATTCTGTCACCGACCGGCTCCATTCCTTACGGCGTGGCGATTACACCGCAGGCAAAGGTCTGGAACTTCGGTTCCGGCACCCAGAGCTTCCCGGTGGAGTTCCGGATCGGCTCGGTTTATGCGGATACGCAGTCGGTGACCGGTCTGGCACCGGGTGAGTCCGCAATCGTCAGCTTTGATCAGTGGACACCGATGGCGAAGGGCACCTATGCGACCAGCGCCACCACCCTGCTCAGCGGTGATGAGGTGCCGGGCAACAACACCGTGACCGGTTCAGTTGATGTCTATCTCGTTGATGTTCAGCCGACCGCTATCGTCCGGCCGGTGGGCAATGTGGACTCCGGTGCGGTGATTGCACCGCAGGTCCGGGTCCGGAACAACGGCACTTCGACCGTCTCCTTCTATGTCCAGCTCCAGATCGGCTCGAGCTACAACCAGCAGCGGCTGGTGGTCGGTCTGACGCCGGATGAGGAGCGGTTGATTACCGGGTTCCCGAACTGGACCGCAAACCAGCTGGGTGACTTTGAGGTCCGGTGCACAACCCGGCTGACCGGCGATATGATCCCGGCGAACGACCTGCTGACCGATTCGGTCCATGTCCACAAGTATGATGTGGCGACGACCGCAATCACAGTGCCGAGCGGGAATGTGAACCGGGGCGCAGTCATCACGCCGACCGCGAAGTATGCGAACTACGGTGATCAGGCGGCAAATGTTGATGTCCACTATGTGATTTATGACTCAGCGATGAGCGCGGTTTATGACCAGACCGAGCAGCTGACGCTGGATCCGGGTACTGAGGTTGAGCATGCGTTTGGCACCCAGTGGAACGCAGCCAACACCGGCTCCTATCTGGCGGTTGCCTACATCGTCTATGCGCAGGATAACAACCATGCGAATGACACGGTCCAGTTCAGCTTCATCGTCAGAGTGCCGTATGAGCCGGGCTGGAAGGAGATGGCGACGATTCTCGGTGAGGTCAAGGATGGCGGATTTGTGGTCAAGGATCCGGATGGTGGCAAGCTGTATGCGGCACGCGGCTACAAGACCGGCG
>JAOABP010000007.1 GCA_026418295.1 Caldifarciminota bacterium | reverse complement strand
CATCAAACACCTTCACCTTCGCCTCGCCCGCCTGCGGCACACTGTAGGAGAGCATGCCATAGCCCTTCACCACCGGATTGGGCGCAACGCTGAAGCCGAACCGGACCGGTGTCACCGTCTGTCCCATCACACCCGAACGCTCGGGCGCAGAGGCAAACACCGTCGGCTCCTCAAAGTAGCGCCAGAACTCCATCGTCTTGCCGCCCTTGAGTGCGAAGAAGGCGCCATCACCGTTGCTCGCCAGTGAGCCACCGTTCTTCACCCGCTTCTTCTTGCCGGTTGAACCGACATCGGGCATCAGGTCAAGTTCGGTCCAGCTTCTGCTCGCAATGTCATACTTCCAGAACTCGCAGGTGTTACCGCCCTTGAGCGCATACAGGAACCCGTTGTAGTAGGCGCCATCACTGCCGTCCTTGGGCTTCTTGTTCTTGCCGGTCCTGGTGCTCGGATACGGAATTCCAGGCAGTGCTGCACTGCTCCACTTGCTGCTGTCGAGCGCAAATGTCCACAGCTCGGAGTACTTCGCCTTGTGCGCATAGAGCGTGTTGACGCCGTCATAGGTAAGCCAGGAGCCCTTGTCCCACTTGGGCTTGGCGCCCGCCGGTGCCTGACCCAGCTCCTCCCAGGTGCCGGTCACCAGGTTGTATCTGCCGAAGTCCTGCTTGTAGCCCTTGAGCACATACACATAGGGCACACCGTCAACCTCGGCATACGCCAGGTCACCGCCACCCTTCGGGTTCTTGCCCGAGGTCCATGGCGGAATGTCGGGCAGGGCTTCCCAGCTGTTCGCGGCGATGTTGAAGCGGGAGAACTTGGCAGAGTTCTGTCCGTGCATCACATACACATAGCCGTTACCGTAGCAGCCATTGCCACCCTTGCCGATGATCGCCGGTGCTGCCGGCAGTGCAGTCCAGGCGTTGGCATCAATGTCATACGCATAGAAGTCGCCGGTCTTGTAGCCGCGTGCCGCATACAGCTTGCCACCATCCGGATCCTTGACCACAAATCCGCCATCCTTGACCAGACCGAGAACATTGGCGACCTCCTTCCAGCCCGCAGGGTAGAGATTGTAAACTGAGAAATTAAGCCGGGCGGTGTCATTGTGGTGATTCTGGTCGTGCGCCAGAGCAAGCATTGCTACCGCCTGATAGGAGCCGGTAAGCTCTGCGGTCCAGCTGGTGGCAAATTCGTGGTCAACCTCAGTCAAGGGATTAATTTCCACCTGCTCGGTCTGGTCGTAAACCGGATTACCGGCGTAGTAAATCACAAAGCGCAGGTCGATGATACCGGGCCAGTCACCATAATTGGCAATCCGGACACGCGGCTTGAGGGTTGTACCCCGCCGGACATCCCGTTCCGGGGCAATGATTGCTGTCACCGCAGCATCAATATACCCCACCCGGACATCCGATTCAATGGTGTTGTTCTCATCCAGCATATCCTGCGAACAGTCGAGTGCCGCCCGGACATGATACAACCCGCTGTCCAGAGGCTGCCAGTTTGCAAAACCGGTTACGGTCAGACTGTCACCGGGCCCGAGTGTCTGATTAACATTAACGGTAGAGGTGTAACTTGTGCCAATGGTGATGGTTACGCTGAAGGCGGAAATATCCTGATTACCGTTATTAACCACCCGCACTGCAGGCGTCACCGTCTCGCCGATCCCCAAGGTATCGTCTATTCCATAAACACCTGCCAGCTTCAGGTCATAGAAGGGATTCGTGCCTTTGATGTAGTACAAGTCATAATTGTAGTAGTTATATTCACTCATACTCCAAACAATATGCACTGAAGCCGGATCCGCACTGTTGCCGCCATTGGCGATTGAAGCATTGCGTTGTCGGCGTGTAGGGACATAGAGGAGTTCAATCGGAACATCCCAGCCACCAGCAGGTGGACGGGTAGTGTATCTCAGCAGATTATAATTAGTGCCTCGTTGTATCGCTATATTGGCTAAGTGTAATCTGCCTTCGCGAGTATAAACGGACTTAATACTGTAATCATACCCGGCCACATATGTATCACCGGAAACCACGACCTCAAAATCATCGGGCCAAGTGTCCGAAGCTCTGTTTCCACTCCTTTCTTTGAAGTAGATATCCACCGTATAGGAGTTCGGATAATAACAGAAGCAGATGCCAGGGCGGTGACTGACGGGATTGACTGCCATTGATATCCAACTGCTCGAGCCCGAATAGCGTGCGATACTCTCGGTTGCACCCCAGGTGCCATTAAACTGACCCCGGTAAAGAATATGAAGCGAATTGTTAGTGGGTACCCAAGTTGTCCAGCTAACATGTACATTTCCATCCCGCCCAGCGCCCAGATTAATATGATAAAGCCATCGCGTCGTCTCCGACATATGGTCCAGAGTAACCGGCGGGTTCCAAACATTATTCTCTTTCCGCACATAGATTAAGGAGTATGAAAAGTAAGGAGTAGAACGATACAGACTGTAGAGTACATGAACTTTGCCATCCGGAGTACAAGCGATGCAGGCACTCAATACCTGACAGACTACACTGTCCGGAGACAGCACAGTTACCGCAGTATCCCAACCCCCATTTCCCCCGGCAGTAGGTGTACACTTTTTGTAACAGAGTAAATAAGGCGGGGGGAAGTTTGGAGCACGGACAAACACAAGATGCAGTATTCCCGAGGAATCTACCGCAATAGTTGGCTTGGTACATCTATAACTACCAGCAAGTTCACCAACAATGCAGGTGTCGTGGGTCCAACCCGATCCGGGATAAAAACGTTTGTACCAGATCTCATAGCCAATGCCACCACGCTCTGACTCCCAAACTACATGAATCACGCCCGAGGGATCAACAACCATCGACTGAGAACCAACGATGTCATTTACACTGACATTAGTCAGCCGGACCGTGTCCGACCAGACCGCATCCAGCTGCGCAAAGACCAGACCGGTCAGCATCAGGACAAAGAAAACCAGCCGTTTCCGCACACTTCCTCCTTTCTTTTTTATGTTTATGTCTTGGTGTTTTTGTTTACCCTGAAACTTTCAAATTAGACCTAAACGGACGAAAACAAGTCTTTAAAATACTGAGTTTCTTTTATGTGTCAATCTGTAACAAGACATCAGGTTGACCTTCGCTGTCCAGCCATTAGAATTTCACCGCCGATGGAAAAACCGCTGATTGTCCTGACCAATGACGACGGGATCGATGCTCCGGGGCTGAAGGAGCTTTTTACCGCTGTCCGGGGCTTGGGCAGAAGGTTCGTTGTTGCACCGGCAACCAATCAGTCGGCAGCCAGTCACTCCTTCAGCCTGAGAAAACCGATTTTGGTGGAACGGCGCAAACCCGGCTGGTATGCGGTTGCCGGCACCCCGACCGACTGTGTCCTCATCGCCCACCACGGTATTTTCCAAAGGTCAATTGACCTGGTAATTTCCGGCATCAACGACAGCCCGAACCTCGGCGATGATGTCCTCTATTCCGGCACAGTCGCCGCCGCAATTGAAGCCGCCCTGCTCGGCATTCCGGCAATCGCCCTGTCCTATCTCCGCACGGGTGAGAATCTGCCTGCTGTCCACCGGCTGCTTGGCACCCTCGTTCCGCTCCTGCTGAAGGGCCTCCTGCCGAAGAAGTGCCTGCTGAATATCAACATCCCGGCCGGTGAAATCAGGGGCATCAGAGTGACCCGGCTCGGCCACCGGATCTACCGGGACATGGCGATCAGAAAACATCTGCCTGACGGCGGACTGTGTTACACGATTGACGGCGAGATGGATTTCAAAGCCACCCGGGGCTCAGACTTTGAAGCGGTCTATGCCGGGTTTATCTCCGTAACCCCGCTTCATCTGGACATGACCCACCATTACGAGCTCCGCCGGCTGGAGCGGGCATTCAGAAAACTGGGACTGGTTTAACGGCTGACCCTCAGCTGCCGGACCGAAACATTCCCCTGGCCATCAACTGCCCAGACCGCCACCGTGTTCAATCCGCGCTTCAACTCCACTGCACTCGTAAACCGCTCGCTCAACCCGTCAAAAATCGTGTCCTCCGGCACTACCGGCACCCAGGACCCGGAATTGACCGCAATCCGGCAGGCGGCAAGCGGTGATGTTGCATCAACCACGCTCCAGAAAGCCCGGTTGCCGGAAATTCGGATCTCGGAGATCACCGGCGGGGTATTGTCAATGAGAAACGGCGGACTTTCCTTCTCCACAGTTTGTGCCTCACCTGTCCCGCGCTCCGGGGCATCCGAGACAACAACCTTCAGCCGGTACCAGCCGTCGGGCAGAGTGCGGGTGTCAAGCTCATAACGGTTCTCGGTCAGCTCTTTTTTCAAAACCAGCCAGTCCGGTTCACCCTCCGGCCTGAGCAGCAGCTGATAGATGAGCGAATCGCCGTCCGGATCGGATGCCTCAAAGGTGATCTGCCGTTTCGACTGGCAGTTACCGCGCCGGACCTCAATTTCTGCCGGTGTGCTGATATCAAGCCGGCTGATGACCGGCGCCCGGTTGACCGGTTGATAATAGAGATCAACCCGCTCCAGTTCCGGCGTTACTTCGCGGTAACTGGTAGCAAATTTTGCCCGCCACTGGATGAACCGCGCTGGCGGCGAAACTATCCGTTCCCGAGCCGGCATCCAGCTGCTCCAGAGTGAATCCGGTTTTTCTGAATTGCCGGAACGGGTCTCAAAACTGACTTCGGTGCCGGCTGGGGTGCGCAGCTTGGGCTCCAGTCTGCCGAACCGCGCCACCGTCTGACAGTCAAATACCGGACTGGTGAAATAACCGGAATCGGCATAGCCGGGAACCAGCCGGTAAACTGCTGCCGGATTGCCGGTGCCGAAGTAAAGTTCCCGGTCACGGACCGCGGTTACCAGCAGTTGCGGCTCCTCCATCCGGGCAAGGACCCCGGCTCTGCCAAGTGTATCGAGCGCATAAATCAGCCCGCGGTTACCGGTGAAAACCAGCAGGCGATCGCCAAAACTGACCAGACTGAAAACCGTGGACTCCGGACACTGCCACTGCCAGTGCACAAAACCATCGGAACTCAGTGCATAAACCACCGGCGGACCGCTGCTCTGCCCTTCGATGTCAGGATTCGCCGCCAGATAAATTCGGCCACCTCTGACCGCAATCGCCCGGACCTCATCCAGCGGTGTATCATAAAGTACTGTCGCACTTTTTACTCCCCCATCCGGTGCCAGCTGCAGTCGGTAAAGTGTACCCGCAGGTGCAGTCCCGGCAAGCAACTCCTCACCCGGCTTCAGCCAGCAGAGCGCAGTGATGTGTGCGGACGGTGCTGTGAACAGGACTTTCATTCTGCCGTCCGGTTCCAGCTGATCGAGCCTGCCGTTCGGACCGGTGGCGCAGAGGATTGATCTCCCCGGACCGGAGATCAGGCTGTGAATATAAACTTCACCGGTATTGACGAATGTATCACTTTTGCCATCCGGAAACAGACGCCAGACAACTCCCTGCGGTGAAGTGCCAAAATACAGCTGATTATTCTGAATCAGTATCGCAAATATCTGCCCCTCCGCGCCCGAGAACACCGGCAGCAGCTGGCGACGCTGAAGGTTGAACCGGTAAAGCCGGCTCTGGTTACCGGTACCGATATACAGATTACCGCTGCGGTCCGGAGCGATACCCCAGATAACCGCATCCTCCAGCTGGGTAAGGCGCTCCACAGCACTGCCCAAGCGAATTTCACCTTCAGCCGGCAGATATATATTTTTCAACTCAATCTCGTCTATCTGCGAAAACAGACTCTCATCCGGCATGAATGTCCAGACCGCAGCCATTAACTGCGTGAAAAATAATACCATCAGCCCAACCGTTTTCATTTGACCTCCACTTCGACAGTCGCCGAACCGACGACTACCCGGTCCAGCGGCACAACCGTTTTGAACAGCCGGCTTGCCGGAACCTGCCGGACCTCGCCAAGCGAACGGGGGACACCGAGCACCCGCTGAATTGACGGCGGCGCCTGCGGCAGCTCTGCCTGATTACTAAGCCTCAGACCAGACCTCCGGACATAGCCGGCAATCACCAGCTCATCCTCCCGGCCCGATTCACTCAGCATCAAAAGCAGCCCGTCCAGTGATTTCGGCTGCGCCAACTCACCCGCATCGCCCAGCTCCTGATTCAGAAACTCATCCCGGCTGGTGAACGTAAGTGTGAGCGGACCCGGCGGTGTTGCCGGTGGTATTGTCAGCATCACCCTTTTTTCCGTCTCCTCTCCGCGGTAGTCCCGCAGCCGGAGAAAGATGCCGAACGAATCACCTGGCTGCACCTGGCTCCGTTCCGACCGGGCGGAAATCAGCTGGCAGATGCGCCGGCCGGGATGAAAGTTCAGCTCTGCCCTGACCTCACACAGACGCACCGGCTCGATCGGATTCCCGAACAGCAGTGCCAGCTCGGCACTGAACTTTTCCATCATCTGGGAAAGCGGTTCGGTCCCGCTGAACAGATGGCGGATTTCCACCCGGTTTCTGCCTGAACGTGCAAAAATCAGGTCCAGTCGGGTCTCAAGTGCATAATCCTCCATCATACCCTCAGTCTGCAGCACCGTCTGGATCAGCCCGACCGGCAGAAAATCCGGGGTGAGCTGCTCATGGTCCGCAACCCGGAACCGGTAGGAGTCATCGGTAACCGGAGATTGAATATGTACCCGCACCGGGATCATCGGTGCTTCAGGTCCGATGATACCGCTGATTCCGGTCAGCCGGTCCTGATTGACCACACCCACCGGTTTTGACGGCGAAAACAGCTTTGCTGATATGTTCAGTGACGGCAGGACCGAATGAATTCTGCCACCGGTCAGCGGCAGTCTGACCGCTCCGGCAAGAAACATCGGATGACCGAAGGCTAAGATCCGGTTACCCTCCCGGGCGGTGATCGTGCCGATCGCTGCTGCCCGGACATCACCATCAATCAGCGCCACCCCAACCGCTCCGCCCGGCACCAGCTCCGCAGTATCATCCCCGCCGGCAATCCCGCCTGCAACCGGCACAAGCCCATGCCGGCTGAGCACCGGTGTCACCAGCGCCTCCAGCCGGGAAGAAAAACCCGAGAGTGCAACCGGCACCGGCGGCAGATTCAGCTCTGAGCGGTAACCGGAACCGAGCTGCCGGACCGCGCCGGTTTTCACCGTATCCGGGAGTTCCCAGATCTTCAGCATTTCGCCCGCAGGGGTGATGCCGGCAATCGGTTCCTTGGCAAACGCCCAGGCATAGGCAACCGCCCCCACCAGCCGGCCGTCAATGTAAACCGGACTGCCCGACATACCGGCAATCACACCGGTCTGCTCCAGACCCGCACCGGAAAGCCGGGCAAGAATGATATCACCCCGGGGCGTAGTGCGATGCATGACATCAATAATTTCCACCTGAAACGGCTCGGGCTTGGTACCGGAAAACACCGAATACCCTGTTCCCTTCATCCCCGGCTTGAGCGAATCCACCGGTATGATCGGCAGTGCCGGATAAACCGTTCGGCAGGCCATTGCCAGTAAAAGCAGTATGCGGAACCTTAGCCTCATATCATGCCGACTGGTGATAAATGCGGGCGATATCTACGAGCCGCTGGGCAACGACGACCGGCTCGGGTCCCAGCAGAATGAACATCGGCTCCTTGCCCCATCCGCTCGTCTCGCTCACAACTTCAGGCACGATACCGCCGGTTGACTGCAGAACCTGCTCCACCTTCCAGGGTACAGACATCCGATCCTTGCCCAGGAGCTCCTTCGGCTCTCGGCTCCGGTCAATTATCCCGATTCTGAACCCATGCTGTCCTGCCCATTTTTCCACTACCTTTCGGATGCGCTCGTTCCAGCGGAAATTCACTGCTGAACGCACCGCAGGGGCAAAACGGCGCAGCTCCAGGACAAAACGGGCAAGATGGTCCGAAGCCCCGAAACGGACCGGACCGGCTGCCTTCGGGCGATTGTTGACCACGGTAATTCTGCCATCAACCGCCGCAACATCGGCGGGAGTGCTGGCATCAGGCAGGGCAAAAACGATGTTCGTCCGGACTTCCGGAACAAGCAGGACCAGCTCTGCACAGCTTTCAATCAACTGCACCGCCTGATTTAACTTCTGAATTACCGCATCTGATTCGGACATGAACACCTCCATTCCAGGACGACAAAATCTGTTAATACCGCCCCGTAAATATCCTGGTCATAATCCGGTCTGCTCACCGGTGAATTTCACCCTCAGTTCCACCCCGGATCGCCTCCGCCACCGTCGCCCGGATTTCCCTGAGCTCCTTCATATTGAGAAATGTCACACCCAGACCCAGGGTCGGCGGACGCCAGCGCACACCGGGCAGTATACTCATAATCTCCACCCGCTCAATCGGCCGGTACTGCTTGAGAAAATCCTCATCAAGCAGATCATGCAGATTCTGCCAGCCGACCGGTGTCAGCTTGGGTGTGGAGCCGAGCAGCAGGACTCCGTCCGCCTTCAGACCGAGAGAAACCGCATCCCGGAAATAGTTCAGCAGGGCAATCCGGTTCTGGGGATCGGAAATAAACCAGGCACCCTTGAGCCCGGGGTCATATGCCAGGTAAATCTCCTGAGTGCCATATACAGAGCGGAAATTCTGCGGCAGCGGCGTTTTGTTCGTGAAGGCATTATCATAGAAGTTCTTCAGCAGTCCGGGATTGGTCAGTATCTTCTGCGCCGGAACATCAGCGGCGATCCGCTGATAGCCGTAATTTGCCATCACCGCATTCAGCGGATCAGAAGCCGTAAACCGGGGAAGCTTCTCCAGCATCAGCCCGCACCCGATTCTCGGGCTGAGCCGGCGGAAATCAATTTCCAGAGAACGGTTTACCTCCAGCCGCAGTTTTTCAGGGATATTAACCTCCTCTCATACCGGCCGGACCTTGCGCCGGAAATCCCTGGCTTCCCACTCATCGGTCGCCAGATGATTCACAAACTGATCAATGCCGTTCCGGCGCAGCCAGTAATTGCCATTGCCGACAACGATCAGTCCACGCCGCACCCAGTTGTAAATTGTTGACTCATCCTTGGTCAGCTGGACATAGGTCCGGAAATCGTCCACCGGTTTCAGGGTGTCTGTATCCAGAACAAATGCAATCAGCACCAGCGGAAAGGTCTTGATTACAATCTTGAAACTCGGGGGGAATTCTCCCTTTGCCGGCAGCACCTCCAGACTGACGATGTTGTCCGGCTTCAGCAGCCGGTCAAGATTGAACTCGGGGGTAAAGCCGAGCCGGTTGCCGATCACTCCGATCCCAACATTCTGCAGCTCAATATTCTTCTCCGCCGGCTTCATCAGCCGCATCATCCGGATTTTGAAGAAGGCGGTCTTCTGAATTGAAAGCAGCTCCCGGAAGATCACATAGGTCATGATTGAGGCGATCCCCTTACGCCGGTAGCCCTCCTTGACCGCAATGTCCCAGAGAATCACGCCCACCCCGGGCGGGTCCCGTTCAATATAGGTCCGGCCAATCTTCTCGCCATTCATGGAAACAAACACATTTGCCTTGTTCGGGAAAATTTCGGTAACGATCTCCATCTCCCGGTTTGCCAGCGGACCTTCACGGATCAGGATATGAGTATGATCCAGCCAGTCAAATTTCGGTCCGATTCTCCCCGGCTCCCAGACAAACGGCTTCTCCCGGATAAACGCCGACCGGAAAAAATCGCCAATTGCCCGGATAATCGGTAAATCACCCAGTCCCATATTCACCTCAACAGATTAGGGTTCAGCGAAACCGCCCGCTCCAGGGCTTCGACCGCCTTATCCTTCAACCCCTTATCCCGGTAGGCAATCCCCAGATTATGCCAGGCACCGGCATGCTTGGGATTGAGCTTTACCGCCTTCTGATAGGCATTGATCGCATTATCCAGTTCCTTCCGTTCGTAATAGGCACGCCCCAGATTGTAATAGGCCGCAACCAGGTTCGGCTCATGTTTTAATGCCTCCCGGTAGCATCCGATCGCCTTGTCAGGTTTCTGCTGTTCGAGATAGAGATTTCCCAGTGCCAGATGGGCTGCGCAGTAATCCGGTTTCAGCTCGATCGCCATCTGAAATGCTGCCTCTGCCTGACCCCATGCCTCCATCTTTTCATAGGCAAGACCCATATTATACCACACTTCCGGCAGTTTCGGCGCCAGCTGCACCGCCTTCTTGTAAGCCAGAATGGCATTGCGCCACTGATTTGCCTGCGCGTAGGCATTTCCGGACAGATGATGCAGTGCCGGTGAATTCGGACAGACCTTCAACCCTTCATTCACAATCCGGATTGCCCTTTCCGGCTGATTCTTGCGCATATAACAGAGCGCGAGGTCCATATAGGTCTCAACCGAATCCGGCATCAGCTCCAGCACCCGCTGAAAATTCTCAATCGCCCGGTCCCAGTAGGTCTGGGCAAAATACTGCTGGGCAATACTCGCATAGGTCAGTCCCACCAGATCCGAAACCTTCAGCCGCTTACCCGCGGTCAGCGGTTCAAAGGAAAGGGGTGTCTGCCGGGTGGGATCCCAGTAAACACTCCGGTTGTCAACGATGACCTCAAGAATGATCACCCCGGCATTGAAAACATAGCGCACCTCAAACCCCAGCTTGCCAATCATGATACTGTCCAGCACCGCCAGACCGAGCACATTGCCGGCACCGGGCCGGTTTGAGAGGTAGGCGTCCACCACCTTTGACAGCAGAAATCCGGTTGGTGCCAGCCGGGACGGCTTCATCTGCCACAACCGCTCCCTCAATGCCACCAGTAACCGGAACTGCGGCTCAAACCCGGCACGCCGGCCGTTCAATGTCACCATCTCCAGCATCTGAGCAACTGCAGGTCCCTCGACGACCTTCTGGAACAGCAGGTCAATCTTCCTTCCGTAATTTTCAAACTCGGACCTTGCCCGCAAACCGGCAACGATCAGCATAATATATGCCAGCGCCGATGCCTCACCGAACCGGCGGGTAATCAGGTTGAATGCCTCCAGCAGCCGCTCATTGGAATCGGCGATGTTTCTGGGCAGCGCAGCGGCACAGGAATGAATTTCCAGAAAACGCCCGAGTTCTGTTGCCGGCAGAATCCCCAGCGCCCGCTGTATCAGCTCCTCCCGCATCCGGGGGTCAAATTTCACCTGATGGAGCTGCTCATGAATCAGCAGCGCCTCAGCATACGCCCGGTTCAGCTCCAGCGTTTCCTCCAGGGGGTCAGTTACTGCTGATGAATCCTGAAATTCAAAAAATGGACCGTCACTCTCCATTCTGGTCTTACCCTCACGCCAGGCGGACAGCTTGAACGGATGTGTCGGCGGCAGATCACCGGGATAACGGCTCCGATTCTGACTCAGGAGAAAATCCACCGTTCGGATTGCCTCCTGAACCACATCTAACCCGATGCCGTTTTCCATTTGCTCTTAATCTTATTCTAACTTAAATAATTCTGCACCAATTTATTTGCCATTTTAACATAAACCGGACTGGTTTCAAGTTATTATTTATGACTTTAATTGACATCCGGCGGAACGCAGGCTAAAGTTTTATGTATGCACCCCAAAAATTTGAGAGGAGGAAAAATGACCCGCCCAGTAATGTTCCTCATTACTCTTCTCCCGGCGCTTGCGGTGGCTCAGCTGGACACTCTCTGGCTGCGCACAATTGACGGGGGTCCCGGACTCGAAGATGTCTTCTCTGATATGGTAGTTGATGATTCCGGCTTTGTCTATATCACTGGTGCCACTGCCACCGCTTCACTCACGACTGACATCTTTGTGCGGAAATATCGTCCCGACGGCACCGTAGTCTGGACTGCCACCTATAACGGCCGGGCAAACCAGGACGACTCGGCATCTGCACTGGTGGTTGACAGCCTCGGCAATGTATTTGTCTGCGGCTGGACGATGGATACGCTGATGGACATGGATATGATCACCATCAAATACAGCCCGACCGGACAACTGCTCTGGGCAAAGCGCTGGTTCCGGGCTGTTAACCGGGATGATGCAGCTCATGCCCTGGCCCTTGACCAGCAGGGCCGCGTCATCGTCACGGGCTACTGCTCTGACGCCAGTTACAACATTGACTACTGCACCATCTGCTATAACGCCCAGACCGGCGATACCGTCTGGGTGCGCTACTATAATCGCACCCCGGAAAACGACGAGGACATTCCTTATGCACTCTGCATCGACGACTCGAGCAACATCTATGTCACCGGCACCAGTTACGATGACGGCACCGACTACGATATTACCACCATTCGCTATCGTCCGAACGGAACGCAGACCTGGCTCCGGCGCAAAAACAACTGGCCCTGGGTCGGCGATGACTATGGACTGAAAATCGCCTTTGACCCCACTACCCGCTCCGTTCTGGTTGCCGGCACGGTCTGGGATGACAATCAGGACTACAACTATTTTACCATGAAGTACCGCGCGACCAACGGTGACTCGCTCTGGTACCGGACTTACAACCGTTATCCGGCAAATAACGAAGATCTCCTGACTGCACTCGCTCTGGACCCTGCAGGTAATGTCTTTGTCACCGGCACCAGCTTTGACGATGTTACCGACTATGACATCGCCACCGTATCCTACACTGCCTCGGGAATGCCCCGCTGGACTCAGCGTTATGATGCGGACGGATTTGAGGACACGGGCGCGGAAATTACTGTTGACTCGCTTAGTCAAATTTTCGTGCTCGGCACCGGCGAATCAAGAATCAACCGGATGGATATGACAATTCTGAAATATGATAATGCCGGTAATCCGCTCTATGTCTGGTCCTGGGACAACCCGGCAGTGCACCGTGAAGACTGGGGCTACCGGATTGCGGTGCACAGTCCGAAATATATCTTTGCTGCCGGCACCACGACGGATGACACCGCCAATCAGGATCTGCTGCTGATGAAACTTTATGAAGTTCTCCATGACTTTGCCGTCCGGACACTGCTCACCCCTGAATCACTGTATATCTCAGACACCCTTTTCCCCATGGCGGTAATCAGCAACCTGGCAATCAACCCTGACAGCTGCCGTGCCTACCTGAAGATCGAACCGGGACCCTACCTTGACAGCAGCTGGCTGGTCCTGACCCCGGGCGCATTTGATACTGTGCAGTTTGCCCTATTACTTGCCGATACCACCGGCGTCATCACCGTAACCTGCTGGGTTAATCTCGCTGCCGATGAACGCCGGTTTAATGACACCCTGATCCGGACCGTAATCGTCTGGCAGGAAACGACCGGCCTGGCTGAAAACCGTCCCGCAGACACCCGTCTGGTGGTTACCATAACCCCGAACCCGATCCGGACCCAAGCACAGATAAACTTCAGTCTGCCTCCCGAACCGGCAGTGACACTCCGACTCTTTGACCGCACCGGTGCCCTCGTCCAGCAGTTCCCGATTCAGACAGTTAACGGCAGAACCCGTTTCCGCCTTGATTTGAAAAATCTGCCGGCAGGTGTATATTTTCTTAAGGCTGACCGCGTCGATGTACCGCTGAATGCCAAAGTGGTTATTCAGCACTGAAGAGATATGCGGAGGCGGATGGGTGCTGGTGTGCCTGGCGGACTTCAAATCCGTATGGTCGGCGTTAAGCTGACCGGTAGGTTCGATTCCTACCCGCCTCCGCCATATTATTTTACCAGCGGTTGTTTTTAAATGCACCGACCTCTCTTCATTATTCTAATCCTGAATACAATCCTGAGCGCCGAAGTTCCCGTTGTTCCGGGGCGCCTGTCGGTTGACGGTTTGCTCTGGTGTTATGGCACATTCTCGCGCGGTGGTGCCAGGGGCTGGTTCAAAAATGCGTTTGAATTCCGTCACCGGCAGGCAACCGTGGGGCTGACCGGAAAAATTGCACCCCCTGTCTCCAGTCGGCTGGAATTTGACTTCAGCCGGTTGACACTGCGCGACCTCGCGGTTGAATTCACCTGGCACAGCGGCATGGGTCTGAAGGTGGGCCAGATGCTTCTGCCATTAAGTTTCAACAGCGAAATTCCGGAAGAGCAGCTGAATCTGGAGGAATATTCGCTGCTCTGTTACACGAATATCCTTAAACCCGAAAATCCCCGCGATATCGGCGTGCTCTGCTGGTATCGTTCCGACAGCACCGATGCTGCTGTGCTCCGGGCGATCGCCGGAGTAGTCAATGGCACCGGTCCGAACACCGGGGATAATAACAGCGCCAAGGACATATTTGCCCGGCTGGTATTAAAACCCTGGCATACCTCCCGCCTCGCACTTGGCGCTCGCATCTATTATGGCTGGACTCAGGCTGAAGCTGTCCCCTGGCTCGGACTGGGTGCGGAACTCCAGTTAAATCAGGGACCGTTTCTGATTTCGCCGGAAATCGCCCTGCGCCGGCATCAGAATGTTAATGTCCTCGCCGGTGATGTGAAGATTGAAGCCCGCTTCCACCCCGTTGCCCCGGCACTCTCTTCTGAAATCATCCGCTGGGAAGATGGTAAAATCCAGTGGCGGGTTCTGCCCGGAATCAACATCCTGCCCCACGACCGGCTGAAAATACTCATCGGCTTTCAGTATCACAGTCTGACGGATATCTGGGAATATCAGGCGCTGGTGATTAAATTACAGGCCGCCCTTTAATCGACCCTCAAGATTAATCTCGGCATCAGTGCGCCGCAGGTAAACCGGTTCCAGTTCGGAAAGACGGTCCGGACCCTCGCTTTTCAACAACTCAACTCCGAGCCGGACAATTACTGCCGGCTCCGGCAGGCGCACTCCGGAGTCCACAAATCGAATTCCCATTGCCGAGAGAACCGGCTTTATAAGCTCACTGCCATCACCAGCAAGGAGCAGATCACCTGGAGGCTGTCTTTCGGCAACAAGCCTCCCCAGAAAAGGGGATGCTCCTGCCTGAGGGGGAATCAGAACCCTGGTTCCATGATACAGTGCAGCGTAGAGCTCGTTCCGGCGCGCATCCATCACCGCCAGCACCGCACCTCCGCCAGCACCTGCGGTTGCAGCAATCACCCGCAACGTATTCACCCCCTTGACCGCAATTCCCTTCGGCAGTGCCAGCCCCTTGACGGTGCTCAACCCCACCCTCAAACCGGTCCACATTCCCGGACCGATAGTCAGACAGATTCCGCGGAGCTGATCCAGTTGCAATCCGGCAGCGTCCAGTGCCCTCCTGATTAAAAGTAACAGCGACTCATTATGGGAAGTCCCGGCGGAACTCCGGGTTTCATATAAAACTGCACCTCCGCTGACCAGCGCCAAGCCGGTCTGAAACCCGCTTGTATCCAGCCCCAGAAAAATATCCCTCACGCGACCGTCGGCGGTGTCTCCCATTCCCGGTTCTGAGTCTGTGCCTTGACCGCCCCTTCAATCTCCTCCAGATTGATATACTCGTCACACGCCCGGATCAGCTCAACTGAAGTATACCCCCGGCCGAGTCCGATTGTAATCACCTTCTTCCCCCGCTTGGACAACCAGTCCACCAGCGCCACAAAATCACCATCACCGGTAACGAGCACAATCTCATCCAGCCAGTCACTCATCGAAAGAATCTCCAGCGTAATCTCAATATCCATGTTCGCTTTAATCGTGCCGTCAGGTCGCTCCCGCACCGGCTTGGAAACCACCCGGTATCCCTGAAAGGAAAGGGCATCAATTAGCCGCTGCCTTCGCTCATCGTCCCGGCGATAGGGCACAAAGGCAACAAACTTGCAATTCTCCCGCTCCCGGTTGCCGGTAGTAATGACATGACGGATAATCGCATCATACCGCACTTCCTTCCCCTGCCGTTCAAAAGTCTCCTGAATATTCTGGACATCAACAAAGACTCCGGTCTTATTCATTCTGCCTCCTGTTGTAATAATATATTTCTGCAAGACCACGGCTTGCCAGATTCTGATCCACAATACTTATTATCTCTCTGAAATACCGCACAAAATGCCGTATGCCGCCCCCGGTCCCGATCACCAGTGGCGACTGCAGTCCCGCTTCGCCGGTGATCCGGGACAGAATCAATTTGATTCCACCCACCAGCAGGTAAAATACGCCCGACTGAATTGCCGGTCTGGTCTGCCAGGACAGAACCCGGGCTCGGGGATAAAAATCGACCCGGGGCAGTCTGGCGGTTCCTGCTGCCAGTCCGTTCAACATCAGCTGAGCACCGGGCAGAATCGGACCGCCAAGAAAAACGCCGGGCATTTTAACTGCATTGAAGGTAATGGCGGTGCCGAAATCAATTACGATCAGGTCCTGATGATAACAACTGAACGCACCGGCTGCCACGCAGAGCCGGTCTGCCCCCACGAGCCGGCGGTTGTAATGGACGCGGAGCGGTACACCGGTCCGGGAATTAAAAAGCATGGTTCGGACCTGCCGGCTCAAAGCCCGGTAGACCGCAAGCGTCTTCTTGGGTACTACCGAGGCCACCGCAGCACCGGTAATTTTTGAACTCAACCTCAAGTTTGCCAGCACCTGCTCAACCCGGCTCGTAGGCACAACCCTGGACCGGACCTGACGCCGTCCTTCAAAAAACGTCAGCCGGCTGTTGGTATTACCGACAATCACGGTCAATATCATCGCAACTGTCTCACCTGTCCCGAGTTCAGCACCACCAGCCTGCCGGAATCACTCCGCAGGACAATCCTGCCCTCATCATCAATATCAATCACTGTGCCCAGATGCCGGCGCAACAGGGTTTTTACCTCAACCCGGTGATTCATAATCGCACTCCGCTGCCGAATCTCTTCCCAGACCGGCTGGGAATTTCCCCGCCTCATCTGGGTCAGGAGCTGGAAAAACTCCTCCAGAAACAGATCCAGCAGCCGCATCTTGTCACATGCCTGCCCGTAAACGGTAAACAGTGATCCCGCTTCCGGCAGATTTTCCGGCAGCTGGCGCTGATTGACATTCACCCCCACCCCGACAACCAGCGCCGTTCCCCTCTGTTCACAGAGAATACCGGCAACCTTTTTATTATTGATCACAACATCATTAGGCCAGCGCAGCATTGCTGAGGGCTTTGCAGTCTGCACGCCGGATTCGATTGCCCGACAGAGCGCGAGTCCGGCAACCTGGGTGACCGCAGCCGGCTGGGGAAAACCGGGCTCAGCAAACAGCAAAAGCGAAAAGATCAGACTGTCATCATCGGCAAACCAGCGCCGGCGGAATCTGCCCCGTCCCTTTGTCTGCCGCCGGGCGACAATTACCGCCGGCTCCTTCCGTCCTGCAAGGCTGAATGCATAATCATTGGTCGAACCAACCGTATCCAGCAGATACACCCGTCCGAAACGGGTAAGCCGGGCAAGCAGTTCACTGGCAATCACTTGCTCCTCTGCCAAATTACCCCCTTATCTTCCGAGCCACACCAGCTTTACCGGCACTACCCCTGCGGCCTGAATCATATAAACTCCGGAGACTGCCGGTCTGCCGTCATCCAGACTTCCATCCCAAACAACAACCCCGTTTTGGGTAATGAGCCGGCGCACCAGCCGGCCATCCCGGCTGTAAATGCTGACCGGTATTTCTCGGGATAAAATTTTATCAAACCTGATTGTTATCGGTCCGGCCGCAGGATTGGGCATCACCGCAACACTCAACCGGCTGGTACTGCCTGCCTCAGCAACACCTACCTGCGTAGTATTCAGAAACAGATGATTGCCATTACTCCGATCCCAGTTGGTTACCGCCAGATCCGGATACTCCGGATAACGGTAATAAAAAATTACATTTCCGTTTCCCGAATCCGGCGCCCGGGCAAAACTTATCCAGCCTGCGCCAAGATCACAGCAGTAATCTGCCGGGGTTACCGCCACACCATTTACTTTGATACTGTCCAGAAACTGAGCCGGCCGGTGCCCGAGGTAAAACAGTTTGCGGTAACCATCACCGCTTCTGCTCTCGGTAACCACACGCAACTGATGGTTACGCACATCGGCCCAGATCAGCGCCTCACATACCAGATAATTCGGATTTGACGGCTGCCACTGCCAGGCAGGAAGGGTATCCAGCACCCCGTTGTTATTGGCATACACCCGGACCGGCTTCCACCAGCCACCCGCTGCCAGCTCCGGATAGCCATCACCGTTAACATCACCCCAGGCAACACAGGATGAATAGTTCTGCGTCCCCCGGCGCTGCATATTGAAACGGGCAATCGTATCGAGGACCCCGTTGTTATTGTGAAAAACCTTGATACTGTTCGGATCGCCCAGCTGATCATTTGATGCCACCGCCAGATCCAGAAAACCGTCCCGGTCATAATCCCCGAACTCCAGCCGCAGGACCCAGCCGATCCCCTGCCTGGCAACCCATGAAGGTCTGGTCGCCAGCACTCCGTTCTGGTTCTCATACATCACCACCTTGCGCCGGTGTCCGACAAACAGATCCAGATCCCCGTCATTATCAATATCACAGAACCGGATCGCATCGGAGGGGACACTCTCCTCAGCGGTCCAGCAGGGCAGACTGTCAAAGACACCCCCGTTGTTCCGGTAGATCCGGACAGAATCACCATCGGGCGCATAGGCATCACCTGCGGAGATTGCCAAGTCCAGATCCCCATCCAGATCAAAATCGCCCAGACAGCAGTCAAACGAGGCATGCCGGTCGGCGGAACGCCACCAGGGTGCCGGACCAAGCCCCGAACCGGTGTTCAGATAAACCCGCGCCCGGAAATCACCACTCGTCCCACTGCCCAGATATCCGACCGCCAGATCCGGCAGTCCGTCATTATTCACATCACCAATATAACAATGGCCGAAATAACCGCTGTCATTCGAACGCCAGGATGCCCTGTTTTCCAGAATGCCGCCGGTATTGAGATAAACCGAATTGTAATTGTAAGCCATGTCATTACCGTTACTGATACAGAAATCCAGAAACCCGTTGCCATCAATATCGGCAAAGGCGCCACCGGTTGAGTAGTCATTGTCGATTGAACTCCAGTCTGGCGCCGCCGGGAGCGGAATCTGGGGATATCCTGTAAGAATAAAAATAAACAAGAGCGACAGAACAGTCTGTTTACCCATCAAATGAGTTTATCCTATCAAGACTTCTGGTCAAGCCTTTAGGGCGCGGCGCTCTGTTGGCTGCCGGCGGTTTACCTGACTATGACCAGTCGTTGAGACTTACCACCCTGAACGAAAGCAAAATAAACGCCCGGTGCCATTCTCCCGGCATCAAACATCCGCTCACCTGGAACGAGTACTCCCACCACCCGGCCGGTGATGGCAGCAATTCTGATCTCCTGTTCAATTCCGGCTTGACGCGCAAACCGGCTGCCGACCGAAGGTGCAAGCAGAATGAATCGGCTCTTACTCCCGGCTGCCGGAGACTGCAGCAACCCGATCAGGTCATCCGCGAATGCGAATATCCGAGCACGATCATGGTCGTTGATATAAACAGTATTATCAGTATAATTCCATTGCATATATGCCGGCTTCGCCGGTCCGACAAATGAATCAATCACCGTGTTCGTCCGGCAGTCAATTACCATAATCTTCGGCTCTCTGGGAAACTGGGAAACGGTGTCGTAATTGGCCACATAAAGCCGGTTACTGCGGGCATTCCAGACCGAATTTTCCGGAAAGTCAGCATGGCGGATGCCGCAGTTGCGGATCGTATCACTGAGCCGGTTGGTGGCACAGTCAATGACAAGAATATTGCCCGAGCCGTGGGGAAAGTAGATCCGGTCATCAATTGAGTCATAATAAAAGAATGGCTCACTCGTATAGTAAACATTCATAACTGAATCAATGATGCTGTCCGAATGAGGGTCAAGGACATATATCCGGTCCCGGTACGGACATCCGGCATACACCTGATGGATATCGCCCTTATTGCGGAAGGCAAGCGGTCTGCCGATTGAATCCAGCACCCGAATCACCGTATCGCCGTTGCCACAGATGACAAAGGTCTTTAAGCCTGACGGCGGATAGGTAATCGCTGCATAAACCCTTCCAGTATACGGGTTGCAGTAACCATCGCCTGACTGACCGACATCAATCACATTAAGAACCTCGTCGGTTGCACAGTCAATGATGTAAAGCGGAAAATAATGGCGCAGAAAATCGGAAAAGGGAATGGTATACAGCTTGTTTACCACCGGATTGTAAAGCAGATAATGACCACCGATCGGACCGGAAATGAAGTTGCGTAGCGAATCGGTTGCCCCGTCCAGTACATAGACTCCCAGTGATTGGCCCGAGGCAAGATAGATCTTGTTCTCTGCGGTCGCAGTGGTAAAATGAAAGAACCACTCACCCGGAGACAGCTGATTGGACAGATCCACGGTCTTGAGATATTCATTTGTGTGCCCATCGTAGACGATAAGCAGAGTGGAAAAGGTGTCCCCGGTCACATCATTAACATAAAGCCGGTTTGTAACCGGCTGCCACATTATCCGTTCGTTCAGATATCCGGCCTTGATCGCGGTTTCAAACCGCCGCACGGCGCAGTCAAAAATGTGGACACAGCTCTGATCAATACAATACAGCCTGTTACGCACCGGATGCAACAGCCAGTCTTCAATAGCAAACCAGCGTTCAAAAACATCGAGCAGACTGTCGGCGCCGGCATCAAAAACATAAAATAATTCATCATATCTTGAACCAGAAACCGCATACAAGTGGTTGCTCTGCGGATTATAGAGAATCCGGTATGGGGTCCGGTAAGGTGGAAACAGCATTGAGTCGCTGATCACCAGACTGTCCAGCCGGATGACGTAGATCTTTGCCACCGGATCGCTATATGGTGTCAGGACATATAATTTGTTATTGACGGTATTGAGAACATGCGCAGCAATGCCCAGCCCGGAGACCGGTATCTCCACTTCACCATTAATGCGGTGATTCCGACAGTCAATCAGCTGAACCCGCCCGGGTGCTGTTGGTGAATAAAGGGTTGCGGTCAGCAATTCCCGCTCTGGGAAGAGATGGATATGCAGATACTGAAAATCGGGCGGTGCGGTGACTGAATCGGTAATCTGGTCCTGGTCACAGTCAAAGGTGTAAACCGCCGCCGGCGTGCAGATGTAGGCATAACTGCGCACCGTATCAAATACCGTCAGCCAGTGCAAGCCCGGAATCTGCCGGATAACCCGGCTGGTCCGGCAGTCAATCACATGGGTTACAGTATCTCCTGACAGCGAAAAGGTGGTGCAGTAAACCTTCTGTGCCGGAATACTGAGGTCCAGTTTCAGCATCGGCCAGAACCGGGTACCCGGAGCGATAACCACGCTGTCAACCGTCAGCCCGGTAACGGCATCAACGCCATAGACCGTCACCGCGTATGAATCATCAGCCAGGCGGACATAATAAAGGCGGTTGTTACCGGGATTGAAAACAAAATTGGGACTGATGTTGTGGAGCGGTGCCAGCCGGTGATTCGTTCCGCAGTCCAGCGTTACGATATTTTCTGATCTGGAACTGTAGACGTAAATCCTGTCCAGCACCTGATTATACACCAGCGAACTCAGGTAAGAATTACCCCCAAAACTATCCGGAATATAAAGCGTCCGAACCGGCTGTGCCAGGGATAATGACAGAAAAAGAAACAGTAGAATTGAGCATCCGGACTTTCTGAAGATTAAAACCCGCGGCACGGTGCCTCCTTTTTATTTTTTACCTTACAACCAGCTTACCCGTCTCCAGCCCGGCATGATAGAAATAAATACCGGGTTGGACCTTGTTGCCTTTAAAGTCGCAGCGATTCCAGACCGCCACGCCGTCAGCAGTCTCCCCCTCCCAGAACAGTCTGCCGTCTCCGGAATAAATCCGCAGTCTAACCGGTCCTGAGCGGTCTCTGATTCGGAAAGTTGCAATGTTTTCTATCGGGTTAGGGCTCACTGTAACCCTGTCCAATTCATAATTAAAAATGGCTCGGGACTGCTCACCGGAGTAATCGCGCGTGAAATTAGCATAGAAGGCTATGACATTATGCCCACATCCAAACGATACCCATATGCCGGGAAGGGAATCGGCAACATTCCGGCTGTACCAGTAAGCACCAAACACCAGATCCGAACCAAGACCGAAAGTTTTATCCGGATCAGGGGCGTCGGCATTCCATCTGTCAGGCACATCGTAACAATCAAAATATCTACTGCATCCACCAACAGCGCAGTGCATGATTGAGTTTACCTCATCGGTCTGATGTTGATACAAGTCTCCCCAGGTGTCATGGGAAACAAGGGCAGCACCTTCCCACACCCCGCCGTGTAAGATGTCATCGCATATCAGCCAGTAGTTGCCCGGGATGTAGTACCTGTAGAAAAATTCGCCATGACCGGTTCAACTAGACCTTCCTTGCATCGCATAAATGTAGGTGGGTGTTAATGCCATAAATGGCACTGGGGGCCAAAGCGCCATATCCGCACCAGGATAGAAAAACGTATCGGTGATTATGCCCTTGCCAAACGGTGCCAGAAACTCCCAGTATGGAAAAGGTGCCTTGATCTCATTACCGTTTCCATATAACCGGTTATAAACCATAAATTCGGAACTGCCTTCACCCTTGATGAGATAAAACCTCGTTACCGGCTGACCACACACCGTGCCAAACCCACCAAATCTGAGACTGACACCCTTACCTACCGGTGAGAATCCCCAGATGTCCCTTTCCCGGGTCCAAGAACGGGTCTGCACATCATAAGACCAGATATCACGACGGTTGTCAAATACCGCCAGCACCTTTTCCTCCGGCGGTATGCGGAACGGGTTATAAAAGTAGCAGATGGAAGCATCCTGAGCCGGAGTTACACCCGCAGGCACTGGCAGCCGTTCCCAATTCAGAGAACTCCCGAATCCAGCCCAGGTCTGAAAGAAACCGTATTCAGAGGAGACACTTGATGGAATAATTAAAAAGAGCTTGCCATACGGCTCGTTCGGGTTGTGTCCATAAGTCAGAGAAGTGCCGGGCAGAATTCTATCAAATGGCGGGGGGGGCATTGAACAACGCCCAGTCACCGGCGAGACTGCGCAACAGGAAAAGGACAAAAAATACCAAAATACCGATTAGGCGCTTCATCTCTTCCTCCTTTCTAACACGGAGGCACCATGCCGCATTTAAATTATATTCAACTTGATTTGCCTGTCAATCTTGACATAAACTCAGATTCCCGGCGCTGCCGCGTCTGAAAGGAGAAAATCTTAATTATCCGGTGCACCGGACCCAGTTTCTCTTGTCACATAATTTCGGAATTCTGCCTGAAGAGTGCGGCAAATCACCCCCGGCACACCCGCGCCCACCGGTTGACCGTTGACCATCACCACCGGAACAACTTCCCAGGTGGTGCTGGTGACAAAGATTTCATCCATGGCAGAAATCTCATCCTCCCGCACCCCGGTCTCAATAACCTCAATCCCCAGCTTTGCACAGAGTTCCAGCACCACCGTTCTGGTAACTCCGGGCAGAATGTGCCGGTTGAGCGGATGAGTGAAAACCCTGCCATTTTTCACCAGAAACAGATTGGTATGGGTGCCCTCAGTAAGAACACCGTTGCGGACAAAAATTGCCTCCTCAGCACCAGCCGCCTGCGCCTGATTGCGCGCCAGCACACTTGCCAAAAGCCCGATCGCCTTGATGTCACACCGCTGCCACCGGATATCCTCAACTGTAATCACCCTGATTCCCTGCTCCCGCTCCCGGACCGGCGGCACGATTTCGGTTACAGAGATGTACAGCGTCGGCAGCACCTCCCGGGGTGGAAAAAGCAGATTGCGCTGCCATACCCCGCGCGTCGCCTGAATATAGAAAAAGACATCCCTGCCGGAAAACCCGTTACGCTCCATCAGCTCGACACAGATTTCACCGATGTGCTCAACATCCGGCAGTTCAATCTGCACCGCGCGCAGGCTGTTTCTGAACCTTTTCAGGTGTTCATTCAACCGGAAAATTCTGCCTCCATAGGTGCGCATCACCTCGTATACACCGTCGGCAAAATAGAAACCCCGGTCATCAGGTGAAATCCGTGCCTGCCGTTTCGGCATAATGGCACCTTCCGGCACTTCAGCTGAACGGATATAACAGTAATCTGGAACTTGACTCATCACCATAAGATATGCCCGAGCGTCCTCAAGTCAACGATTGAAATTTTTCCCTGTTCCGGATAATCTGAAACTGCCACGATGGAAATCATCATTATCGGCGCCGAGTCACTGGGTGTGCGCAGTATGTGCACGCTGGTAAAAACCCGGAACCGGCTGATTCTGATCGATCCCGGCGTTGCCCTTGCACCGCTCCGTTTCAGCCTGCCGCCCCATCCGCTCGAACTCAAAAGGGCAGAAGAGATACGACACCAGATTCTCAGTCTGCTCCCGGAAGTTACCGATATCGTCATCAGCCATTTTCACGGCGACCATGCCCCGCTTCTTGAACCTGACCCATCTCAGATTCCGCTCTCCGAATTCAAAAAAGGGCTGGGACGAACCCGTATCTGGCTCAAAAGCACTGCCGGCAACACCCGGCTGATGCAAAACCGGCACGAGCAGTTCATCTCTGAACTGCGCAGCCTGGTAATGATGGCAGAAGGGCATACCGAACCCGGACTTGAATTTTCCCCACCAGTACTCCATGGTCAGATGGGCAGAGGCACGGTAATGATGACCCGAGTCAGTGATGGCGAGACAACCTTTGTCCATGCCTCTGATATCCAGCTTCTTGATAGCGCAGCGGTCGACCTCATTATCAGCTGGCAGCCGGACATCGTATTTGTTGATGGTCCGCCGGTGTATCTTAGGGACACAATAACCGAAGAAATGAACAGTCGCGCCCTGGAAAACGGCATCCGGCTCGCCCGCCACACCGGCACACTGATCATTGACCACCACCTGCTGCGCAGCCCATCCGGGCCTGAATGGCTGAACCGGATCGAGAAAACAACCGGCACCAGCACAATCACCGCTGCTCACTGGGAGAAAAAAGAACCGCTCCTTCTTGAGGCAGGCCGCCGCCGGCTTTATACCCGTTATCCAGTTCCGGTTTCAGACCGGAATGGACTTAAAACTGGTGAATAAACCCGGCTGGGAATCACAACCGTTGCGTGTCGACAATACCTGGCAGATAGCTCATAGAAGATCATCGGCACAATCATCCCCATTGATGTCCGCAGCACTCCCATCCTGATTCTGCACCCGTCAGATTCCGGAACAGTCAGGTCAGCTCCGGAGCGCACAATCACGATCACTGTCGGGGATACTGCCCACCCCTAGCCCCCCAGAGTTAAGATATTATTTTTCAACAGGATAACTTTCGACCCCATTTCCCAAAGGTATTGCTTTACCCGGAGCAGTTCAGTCTTCTATCCACCACTCATTTTTCTTGACATCGGACTTGCTGAAAATAAAATTTAACCTTTAATAATTTAACTATGCTGAAATTCCGTGGCGGCGTTCATCCTCCGGAAGGCAAAGAGGCAACGGAGCATAAGCCGATTGAGACCCTGCCTCTCCCTTCGCGAGTACTTGTTCCCCTTTCCCAGCACCTCGGCGCCCCTTCCCAGCCGGTGGTGAAAAAGGGGGATAAAGTATTTACCGGTTCAGTGATTGGTGAACCTGGAGGAAAGGTTTCAGTTCCGACCCATGCCCCGATCTCGGGCACGGTGGTTGAAATCACCGAACTGCCCCATCCGCTCACCGGCAGACTCGTAACGACGATAATCATTGAATCTGACGGCAACGACACGCTTGATCCCTCAATTCAGGAGCAGAATCTGACCGAACTTACACCACAGCAAATAATCGAGGTAGTGAAGAATGCCGGTATTGTCGGATTAGGAGGAGCCGCCTTTCCCACTTTTTTCAAACTTTCACCACCGCCGGATAAGCCGGTTGACACCCTGATCATCAATGGCTGTGAGTGTGAACCATTTCTCACTGCCGACCACCGGCTGATGCTTGAAAAAACTGAAGAAATTATTGAAGGCACCGGCTATCTGGCGTTGGCGCTTAAAGTCAGCAATGTGATCATCGCCGTTGAGGACAACAAGCCGGATGCGATTCAGGCACTCAAGGAAGCAGTAGCAGGAAGGGATTTCCGGGTCATCCAGCTGAAAACGAAATACCCTCAGGGAGCGGAGAAACAGTTAATCAAGGCATGTCTCAACCGGGAGGTACCCTCCGGCGGCCTGCCGGCTGATGTCGGCTGTATTGTCCAGAATGTCGGCACCGCCTTTGCGGTGCGCAATGCAGTCCGGTTTCACCGTCCGCTTTATGAACGGGTAGTCACGGTTACCGGCAATGGAGTCAGAGAGCCGAAAAACCTGTGGGTCAGGATCGGCACTCCGGTGAAAAACCTGATTGATTTCTGTGGTGGTTACAACGGTGAACCCCAAAAAATCATCAACGGCGGACCGATGATGGGTATTGCGCTGAGCAGTGACGAACTGCCTGTGCTCAAAGGCACATCCGGTATACTCGTGTTCAACCGGGTACCGGAATTACCGGAACAGGACTGTATCCGCTGTGCCCGCTGTATTCAGGTATGCCCGATGGGACTTTCGCCCACCCGGCTCAATTACCATATCCGGGCAAAACGTTATGCTACTGCCAAATCCGAGCACCTTCTGGACTGTATTGAATGCGGCTGCTGTGCCTATGTCTGTCCGGCAAAGATCCGGCTCGTGCACACTTTCAAATTCGGCAAGGCGGAGATTGCCCGGCTTAAGGTGTAGCATATGAGTGAAAACCGCCCAACTCTGCAAGTTACCGCATCACCTCATATTACATCACCGGTCACCGTGAATAAATTGATGTGGGCGGTAGTTTTCGCCCTTCTGCCCGCATTCGCCGGTTCAATCTACTTCTTCGGCCTGCGCGCACTCATCATCACTCTACTGAGTGTCATTTCAGCACTGTTGTTTGATGCCCTGGGTCAGCGGCTCTTCGGCAGAAAGATTACTCTGTTCGATGGGAGTGCTGTACTGACCGGCATTCTGCTCGGATTTAACCTTCCGCCTAATGTTTCCTGGTGGATGCCGGTCGCAGGCAGTGCCTTTGCCATGCTGGTCGCCAAGCAGTTTTTCGGTGGTCTTGGGCACAATTTCATCAACCCCGCACTTGCCGGCAGGGCATTCCTCGTTGCCTCCTGGCCCACCCAGATGACCACCAGCTGGCTTGCCCCGCGTGGCGGGGTTATCTCCGGACTGCCGGCAAGCGCACTCAATATCTGCACCGATGCGGTCACAACCGCTACTCCGCTTAATGTGCTGAAACAGGGGGCAAAACTGGTACTGCCCGGTTGCAACCCGACTAATCTGTATGAACAGCTTCAGTCCTGGACAACTCTGAAAAGTCTCTTCTGGGGAAACACTGGTGGCTGTATCGGAGAAACTTCTGCCCTGCTCCTCCTGATTGGTGGACTGGTACTCATCATCACCCGGGTCATTGACTGGCGTATTCCGCTCTCATATCTGCTCACGGTGGCTGCACTTGTCCTCATTCTGCCCGGACATAAAGCCGGACTGGTGAACTATACCCTTTTCCATCTCCTCTCCGGTGGTCTGATGCTGGGCGCATTTTATATGGCGACCGACTATGTAACCTCCCCCCTGACTGCAAAAGGCAGAGTAATTTTCGGTATCGGTTGCGGAATTCTGACCGTCCTCATCCGACTCTGGGGTGGTTATCCCGAAGGAGTCTGCTACTCGATCCTGTTGATGAATGTTGCCACCCCCCTCATTGACCGGCTCACCCCGCCGCGGGTATTCGGCACCAGGAGAAAGAAATGAAAGACAGCCGGACCTGGATGGTACTTTCGCTCTTTATCACCTGCCTGATCTCCGCCTTTGCCCTTTCTCAAATTTACAATTTGACCCTACCGCAGATCGAGTATCAGCGGAATGTTGCCGGACTCAAAGCCGCATTTGGCACAGTCATGCCGGAAGCGGACCGTTTTGAACCCGCGACCCCGGATTCCAGCGTGTGGCTGGCATTCAAGGGCGAAACCCGGATCGGCTCAATCATTAAAACCGCAAAGCAGGGCTATGGCGGACCGGTACCGGTTACGGCAGGTGTCGACCTGCAGGGCAGAATCGTTGCGATCAAAGTTGCCTCTGCCGCTGAAGGACTGAAGGAAACACCCGGACTCGGACTGAAAGCAACCGAACCCGAATTCCGCGATCAGTTCCGGGGTAAAACAGCCGCAGAAATCAGACTGACCAAAGACGGTGGCACAATTCAGGCGATTACTGGTGCAACCATCACCTCCCGTGCCGTAACCGATGGGGTAAGGGAAACGCTGGAAAAATACCGCGAAATGCTGATCCTTCAACAGGAGCCGGACAGTGAACAGTAAACCATCCCGAATCTCATACCTTACCTCAGGAATCATCAAGGAAAACCCGACCCTGATTCTCATGATCGGCCTGTGCCCGACACTCGCAACTACGGTCACCGCCCGTGATGCTCTCGGTATGGCGGCTGCCGCATCGTTTGTGCTAATCTGTTCAAACATCGCCATCTCCGCCATCCGCAAACTGGTACCAGATTCAGTCCGGATTCCAATCTTCATCATTATCATCTCCACCTTTGTTACCATCATTGACTATGTGATGCAGGCATATCAGCCTGATCTTTACCGGGTGCTCGGCGTCTTTGTACCGCTGATTGTCGTCAACTGTATCATCCTCGGCCGGGCAGAAGCCTTTGCCTACCACCACGGCATTTTTGACTCCTTCCTTGATGGCCTGGGCAAATCGCTCGGATTTACATTGGTACTCTTCATAATGGGCAGTCTGCGCGAACTGTTCGGTGCCGGAACCTTCTTCGGCAGTCCGGTCCTGCCCGCAGCCTATCGCAGCGCACCAATGCTGTTTGCCATCTTCCCGCCCGGCGCCTTTCTGCTGATCGGACTGCTCAAGGCGCTGGTCAACAAACTTGGCTGGGGGAGGTAAAACAATGAAACTCAACCCCGGACAGATCTTTCTGGCGGCATTTCTGGTCAACAACATCATTCTTATGCGCTTCATCGGGCTGTGTCCGTTCTTCGGTGTCTCAACATCAGTCTCCACCTCCATCGGCATGAGTGCGGCGGTGCTGTTTGTAATGCTGCTTGCCTCCTGGGTTTCCTGGGTCCTGTACCATGCAATGCTTTTACCGCTCGGACTGGTGTTTCTGCGCACTGCAGTCTTCATCCTCGTGATTGCCGCTCTGGTTCAGTTCGTAGAAATGTTTCTCAAGCGCTATATCCGCAACCTCTACTCGGCAATGGGCATCTATCTGCCGCTGATTACCACCAACTGCGCCATTCTGGCAGTTACCTTCTTCAACATCAATTATAACTTCAATCTACTGCAGGCGACGGTCTTTGCCCTGGGCACCGCAGCCGGCTTTGCCCTCGCAATCATCCTTTTCGCCGCCATTCGCGAACGGCTGGATGATGCACCGATCAGCCCGGCATTCAAGGGATATCCGATCGCCTTCATCGGTGCTGCGCTCGTCTCGCTGGCATTTATGGGCTTTACCGCCCTGTTTGGTATCTCATAACTCTATGGACTGGTCACTAATCATCAAATCACTCGTCACCCTGGGCGGACTGGGTCTGATCCTGGGGGTAATTCTACTGATTGCCTCAATTAAACTGGCGGTCAAGGTTGACGAACGGGAAGCCCGGATCCGTTCGGTGCTGCCCGGTGCCAACTGCGGTGCCTGCGGCTATCCCGGCTGTGACGGTTATGCCGCTGCGATTGCAGCAGGCAAGGCACCACTGAACTCATGTTCGGTCGGCGGACCTGAAGTCGCCAGGAAAATCGGCGAAATCATGGGGCAGGAGGTAACAGCAGCTGAACCGAAAGTTGCGGTGCTCATCTGCCGCGGGGGCAAAAATGAGGCGCCCCTGCGCTTCCAGTATAAAGGTGCACAGAACTGCCGGCAGGCTGCACTCCTGCTCGGCGGACCCAAAGCCTGTATCTACGGCTGCGTCGGCTTCGGACACTGCGTCACTGTCTGTCCGGTCCAGGCAATCCGGATGGGAGAAAACCGGCTGCCGATTATCGATGAAAGAAAATGCATCGGCTGCGGCAGGTGCGTTACCGAATGCCCGAAAGGAACGCTGACCCTGATTCCCCGTCGCAAACTGATTTACCTGGCCTGTGTCTCACATGACCGGGGCCGGGCAGTCAAGGAGGTCTGCTCGGTTGGCTGTATTGCCTGCGGACTGTGTACCCGGGTTTGTCCGGTTGGCGCCCTGAGAATGGAAAACAACCTGCCGGTCATGGACTTTCAAAAGTGTATTGACTGCGGTATCTGTGCCCATAAATGCCCCACAAAGTCATTTATCGATCGAGCGCCAGGCCGGCCCAAGGCATCAATCAACCCCCGCTGCACCGGGTGTGGTGAATGTGTCAAAGTCTGTCAGTTCAAGGCAATCGAAGGCGAACCGGGCAAACAGCACCGGGTAATTCCGGAAAAGTGCATCGGCTGTGGTCAGTGTGTCCTTGTCTGTCCGGTCAAGGCGATTGACCTCGTCGGCGCCCTTGGCCACTCGGTCAAAACAATCTGACCAGCTATTTCTTTAAATTGCGCAGCGGACTCAATTGTGAATAACTCTATATTCAGTAGCCCCACTGCTCGGTCATGTAGACCTTGCGCCGGCAGTCCGGGCAGAGAATCCGCATCGTTCCCGAACGGTAGGGCAGAGCACCCGCCGGTGCTGACTCCGGAACCGCCAAGCCCAGTTGCTGGTAATGCACCAGCAGAAGAGTGGGATTGGCGTTAATCAGATCGCCAATCTTTCTGCCAATGTGAAGCAGCTGTTCGCGGGTAGCAAACGGCTCCCCACAAGCCTCACAGTAAATAAGTTCTTTTTCCACCATAGTATCCCAGCCACCCCGCTCCGTCCGGGAGAGATCAAACTCCGGGGTGTGATAGATCGCCTCGGTCGGACAGCCCTTGACACACTGGGCACAGTAGATGCAACGGTCTGCATGGTGCACATTACGCATAACGCCTTTTTCCCGGTCCAGAATCAGCTCACGGGCATCAGTAGGACATACCTTTGAACAGGCGCCGCAACAGATACACCGATCTTCCCGAAACTTCAAAATTCCCCTGAAGTTCGGATGAACCGAATCAACTACCTTGGGGAATTTGGTCGTAAATGGTCCGGTGAATACCGCACGCAGCGCCTCAATCAGCTCCCGCACCTTGGGTAACGGAATCCTCATTTTTCCTCCTCACCCGCCCCGGCATTATCAATAATTGAAGGTGCACCGCGGTCCGCAGTAAAATCATCCCGGACGGTACCCTTCCAGAGTCTGACTCCGGCAATCAGCGAACCCCGGACGAGCGCATGGCTCGATACCGGAACGGTAAAGAGAATGAAAACTGCCGCCAGTAACGCTTTTATCCCAAGCGGATTGAAGCCGGAGCGCAAGAAGATGCCGATCATGATCCCGCAGACACCCAGCGTTACACACTTGGTTGCCGCCTGCATCCGGTTGTAAAGATCGGGGAAACGTGCCAGCCCGAGCGCACCCAAAAGTACAAACACTACCCCCAGCCAGAGGAAAATCAGTGCCAGCACGCTAATCATCCAAACTCCTTTTCTCCAGAAACTTTGCCAGCGCCAGAGCGCCGACGAAGGAAATGATTGCCAGAGCTATGGAGATATCCAGCAAATAGCTCAGTTTATACTGCAAAGCTACCAGTGCAGTGATTGCCGAAAATACCACTCCCATCATATCTACCGCAATCGCCCGGTCAGCAATTGAAGGACCGACCAGCGCCCGGTACAGGCAGAACAGCGCCGCCGGCACTAAAATGATAACTGGCACCATTCCGCCTCCTCAATCAAAGATTTTCTTCAGGAAAAATTCAAACGGACCCTTGATCATCTTCGCCATCTCCTCCGGATCATCACTCCGGATTTCAATCCAGTGAATATAGAGCGTATCATCCTTGATCTCGACCGTCAGCGTGCCTGGCGTCATCGTAATTGAATTGGCAAGAAAAACTTTGGCAATATCACTTTTCAAATTCGTTTTAATTTTAACAATCCCCGGCTTCAGGTTCAGCCCTGGCGAAAGCACCCGCAGTGCCACATCAATATTTGCCTTAAGACACTGCCAGGCGAATACCGGTATATAAACCAGCAGCCAGAACCAGCGCACCGGATTAAGCAGCTTCCGGGGTTGGAGCGGCAGATAACCACCAAACATTCCGGCGGCAATGAGTGCGACCGCAGCACCGGCAACAACCTCCTGATAATTCAGCGTCCAGCCCAGAAGCAGCCAGATGATCCAGCCGGCAATAAAATAGGCAAATCTTCGTGCCACCTTATCCTCCCAGAACCAGCCGGGCGTATTCCAACCCGTTGAGCAGTACCCGGGCAGCCGGACCTACCAGGTGGTCCAGCACACCCCGGAATCCGACGCCGACTGCGACAGTAAGTACCACCAGCACCAGCATCGCCAGCACCATCAGCCCCGGTGCCTCCCGCGTTGAAGTCACTGAACTATTCTGCTTCACAAAGAACGCCATATTGACCACCTTGGTCAGATAGCCAAGAGTCACCGCTGAAAACAGCGCCGCGAGGAACGCCAGCCAGTACATCCGCGCTGCAATCGCACCAATGATGATAAACAGCTTGGAGAAAAAGCCGGCAAACGGCGGCAGTCCAGCCATGGAAAATGAGGCAAGAATATGTGACCAAGTGGTCGCCGGCATTGTCTTTTCCAGTCCCTTCAGTTGCTCGAGATTCCGTGTGCCGGTCTGACGCTCCACTGAGCCCGATGCCAGAAACAGCGTGCCCTTGCCCAGCGCATGGGCGAGGATATGGAACAAAGCACCGGCTATTCCCCAGAAGTTGCCAATTCCCAGTGCCACCAAGATATATCCAATCTGACTGATACTGGAATACGCCAGAAGCCGCTTGTAATCATTCTGAGTGTAGGCAAGCAGACCGCCCAGCACCATGGAAACAGCTCCGAAGGCAATCAGCAGGTTGAAAAATGCAGGCGTTTCTGCCCGGGAGACACCAAAGACATTAAACATCAACCTGCTCATGGCATAAACACCGGTGACTTTGATAAAAACCCCGGAGAGCATCGCTGATATCGGTGCCGGGGCGGAGAAATGGGCGTCTGCCAGCCAGGCGTGGAATGGCTCCATACCCATCTTGATCGCAAAGCCGATCAGAAGTGTCGCAATTACAAACCAGTAAAATGGTGTTCTGCCGAACCCGGCAAGTACTTGCGAAAGATGAGCGAGATTAAGGGTTGAGGCGCGGGCATAAATCAGAGCAATTCCGAACAGAAGAACCGCTCCGCCCACCTCACCGAGAACCATGTATTTGAACGCCGCCTCCACCTCTTCCTCTTCAGTACCAAACGCTACCAGCGCATAACTGGCAATTGCCGAAATCTCGATGAACACAAACATATTAAACAGATCGCCGGAGATCGCCAGGCCGTTCAGTCCTGCAATCAGCAGCAGCAACAGAGTAAAAAACTTCCACCGTCCTCCAGTATAGCGGTCCAGATACCGTATTGAATACACCGATGCACAGAAGCCAACAATATTAATAATCAGTACAATCAGAGCGGTCAGGGCGTCAAACCACATCGCGATGCCGATTATCCGCCAGCCGCCAACCCAGTAATGAAGCGGCATGCCGCCAGCATTGACCATCAGCCAGCCATAAACCGAAACTCCGAGCAGCAGAGCACTGGTAATGCTGGCAATCAGATCCGCAAACCTGGTCCATAGTTTGGACAGCAGGGGCACCAGAAACGCTCCCGCAAGGGGAATAGCAACAAATAGTGGTAGTATCCTGCCTTCCATCGTTATCCCTTCAGTCGTCTGATTTCTGAAATATCAAAGGTCTTGTATTTCTCATAAAGCCGCATCGCCAGCGAAAGCATCAGAGCGGTCGTAGAAAGCCCGATCACAATTGCGGTCAGCACCAGCGCCTGAGGCACAGGATCAACAAAATTCCGGGCAACTCCCATCCGGACCTGCTCGGGCTGAGTGATAATCGGTGCCAGCGCCCCCTTCTTGAACCCTACGAGGGCGAAGAACAGATTGACCGCATATTCAATAAGTGAGAATCCGATAACAATCTTAATCAGGTTACGTTTGGAAATAACAACATACAGGCCAATGAGAAACAGAAGCACACAGGCAAGATAGGGAATCATCCTCACTCCTTCATCACAAACCTTGAGGCACCAAGCGCCAGAAAGATGGCAAACAGCCCGGCACCGACCTTGAGTCCGATTGCAATGTTTGCCAGCGGTATTATTCCACCACTCACCAGCTCCAATGGTCTGCCGATGTAAAACAGCCCGGCATTCCGGAAGAAATAGTCAGCCGCCAAATAACCGGCAACCGCCAGCCCGAGAAACAACAAGCCACCCGAACTTTCAAAAATCGATGACAGAATATACTCCCGCCGCTCTACCTGTTCAACCGCACCAAATGCGAGTGAAACGAGAATTAGTGCTGCCGCAACCAGCACGCCGCCGGCAAAACCGCCACCCGGTGTCAGATGGCCGTGGAGAATAATATAACCGCCATAAAGCAGAAGTATTCCGGCAAGTAAACCGGTCATCACCTGAACAATCAGCGACATCCCGCGCATATCAGAACTCCCCGGGCTTTTTCCGGCTTGCCAGCCGCATCACCGTCAGCACTCCGACGACCGCGGTAAACAGAACCGTTGCCTCGCCAAGAGTATCGTAGCCCCGGAAATCCAGAATGATAGCTGATACAATATTGGCCGCACCGGTCCGCTCCAAGCCCAGCTGAACATACTCCTGGGCGATCCGCATCACCGGTTCCCCGAACCGCGGGATCTCCTGGAGCACACCAATGATCAGTGCCAGAAACAGCCCGCCGAAAGCCAGAAACGCGGCAACAAACATCGCTGTCTCCATTTTCAGCCCCTGAGTAACAGTAGTATCAACATCGGTCGTGCGCAGAATTACCGCGGTAAAGAACACCACCGTCAGGGTCTCAACCACTATCTGCACAATTGCCAGATCTGGGGCCTGAGCCAGAATGAACATTATCGCCACGCTGAAACCCACCAGCCCGAGTGCCACTGCCGCCGCCAAAAGATTCCTCGTCTCACTGGCTACCAGCGCTGCAGCCAGCATCACAGCAAGTAGCAGATAAAGTTCAAGCATAACTTACCTCAAAAATAGCAGCAGATAAAATATCACCGCTCCCAGAAATACCCATGAGAGATAGAGAGGCAGATTACCGGTATGAATCCGGGAAAGACCAAGACCAAAGTAATAGATCAGTCTGCCGATAAACTCAACGAGCGCCTTAAGTGCCCGGTCCACTCCCTCCCGGAAGACATAACCGATCACCCGGAAGATGCCAACAAGCCAGTTATAGAGATCAAATGCGCCGCGTTCACCGAAAATCAGAAGCTCGCCGATAATCGGCATATGCTTCACCGAAGAGTAAAATGCCGTTCCCGGAACCCGGCTTTCCTCAGAATAACCAATCTGTTCCCCGCCGACAAACGTCCTGCCCGCCTGCGGTTTGACAGCCACGCTGAGCAAATAGAGCACTGCGCCCACACCGAGAGCTGCCAGCAGGAGCAGACTGGCTGGAATTGGACTCCACACCCCGCTCAAACTCAACTCATGAAACTTGAGCCCGGGAATGATCAGACCGCGCAAGGACAGCTGATAGGCAAATACTCCGAACACCACACAGGCGAGGGCAAGTGAAAATGGCGGTAACCACATCGTCAGCGGCACCTCCCGCACTCGTTCAAGCTGTGCGGGCCGCTGACCAAGAAACAGGGCATGCAGCAGTTTCAGAAAGGATGCCAAGGTCAGCACACTGCCAAACATCGCTGCCACCAGAAACACCGGAAACAACCGGTTGCCCTCGGTTCCCACAGCCAGAACACCCTGATAAACCATCCATTTCGAGAAGAACCCGTTGAGCGGCGGCACACCTGCAATTGCCAGCGCACATACCAGAAACGAAACAAAGCTCAGCGGCATCTGCCTTGCCAGACCACCTAATTTTTCCAGTTCATCGGTTTTAGCCCAGTGTTCAACCGACCCGCCGGCAAGAAACAGCCCGGTCTTGTAAACGGCGTTATTGAGCATGTGGAAAAGCCCGCCGGCAATGCCAACGGGGATACCGGTACCAATACCCAGCACCATATAACCCACCTGAGAAACTGCGTGGAAGGCAAGCAGTTTCATCATCCGCTTCTGAACCAGCGCCATCATTACCGCAAACAAAATCGTGCCCGCACCGATTGCCATCAGGACATTGCGGAGCACCATATTGCTGGCGATGTCAAACATGTAAACGGTAAGCCGGATCAAAAGATAAATTCCCAGCAGTTTATCCAGCGCAGCGGGAATGAGCGCCAGCACCGGAACCGGTGCAGTTTCGGCAGCAGTCGGAATCCAGGTATGAAGCGGCATCGCGCCCGCCTTCGCCAGCGCACCAGCAGCAATCAGCACAAAGCCCGCAATCATTGCCGGGTCATAAAGCGGCAATGGCACTCTGGGCGCCAGATCAATCCAGCCGCCAGGGACAAATGTCCGCACAATCAGAATTACAATCCCGAGAAGCATGGCAAAATCAGAAAGTCCGACGAGCAGCAGTGCCTTGCGTGCGGTCCGGAAGGTTTCGCCCCGGCCAATCAGCAGAATTGCATAAAGCAGAAGCAGCAGACCACCCCAGAAGAAAAACAGCGTCACCAGATCGGCCGCCAGCACCACCCCGTTGGCAAAACCCAGAATCAGCAGTGAATAGAGATAAAACCCACGCGTGCTCTCCCGACCGCGCATATACCGGAATGAGTAGAAAAGAATCAGTGTGGTAAATATACTGATGAAAAGAAGAATGAACCCGCTCAGCTGATCCAGCCGGAGGCCGGCTGTGATGTTACCGATCGCCAGAATCGTCAGTTCAATCGGCTCACCGCTCCGGGATAACAGAAACAGCCGGATCGCATAATAGAGCGAAGCTACCGTGCCGATAAAACTGAACTCATTGCGCAATCTGCCAATCAGATAACCCAGCAGTCCGGCAACAGCGGGGACTAAAACCATGAGAATAAATGGATGTGCCAGCATCACCACCCTCCCTCAAAAAACTTCACCGGCACAAACCAGAAAATCCCCGCAGCGATACTTACAACTGCCATAACAATCACCAGCCCGACAGCCATAGGTGAAATTTTAACCGGTCTTGAACTACCCCCCCCGAGGAAAATCCGGGCATAAAACCGACTCAGATACAGCATAGTAAACAGGGCAGCCACTAGCGCCCCAATCCCGTAAAGCAGATTACTCCTGACCGCTGCCAATACCACACCCAGCTTGGCGAAAAAACCCAGTGTAGGAGGTAATCCCATAATTGAAAGCGTCAAAATACCAGTAGCGCCGGCCAATGCCGGTGAAACCCGAGCCCAGCCACCCAACTGCTCCAACTCACCAGTTCCCGACGCATCTTCGACCGTACCCGCAGCAAAGAACAAGCCTGATTTTGCCACCGCATGCGCTAAGATGTAAAGCAGACCGCTGGCGATGCCATAATAACCACGGACCGAAAGCGCTAGCAGAATAAACCCTAACTGACTAACCGTGGAATAAGCAAGTGTATCACGAATGGTCCGAGTTGTTAATGCTACCCCCCCTGCGATTAACGCTGAACCGACCGCCAGCACCGCACTGATCAGATAAAACTGTTCGGGGACTTTGACTGTCTGTACAAACAGCTTGAGAAACAGCACCAGACCCAGGTTTTCAGCCAGTCCGGAAAGCAGCGCACAAACAGACGCTGGAGCAGAACGGTAGGCACGGGGCAGCCAAATATAAAGTGGCAGTGCTGCCGATTTGGCGACGATGCCGGTTAAAACCAAAAGTGCTGGAAACAGCGGCAGTTCCTGTCCCCGCAGCTCATTCAGACTCCAGCTGCCTAGTCCGAGCTGAATCATCACCAGCCCCACTAGCATTACCGCAGCTGCGGCGAAGTTGATATACAGTGCCCAGAGACCGGCATCAACCGCCTCCTGATCCCGAAAATAGGATACTAGTCGCCAGAGAGAAATGGTCGCCAGCTCCCAGAGCACAAATATTAACAGCAGTTCCCGGGCAAAAACTAGTGCTACGCCAGCGCCGATAAGCAATAAGAGGAAGATATAGTATTCTGTCAGCTGCCGGGCAGAACCTTTGACCCGGGAAATTGAATACAGCAGTGCCATCAAGCCGATGAAGCTAAAGACTGCGACAAGAAACAATTCCAAATTCCCGCTACCAAAATTCAACCAGTTACTGAAACTCATTTCAACCGCTCCCGGATTTTTTCCGTTTTCTCCCACGACAGTCGCAGCAAATCCTTACCCGTATATTTCAGCATGCCGTCCTCAAAGGCCGCCATCCGCTCAGTACAGCAGTAGCAGGGATCAACTGCAGCCAGCGTCAGTGCCGCATCGGCAATCGAACCGCCCCGGACCGCCACCACATTGGAAGCGATGTTCATATAGCTGGGAGCGCGGATTTTGTGCCGGATCGGCCGGTTCGTGCCATCAGAACGGATATAGTGAAAAACCTCTCCTCGCGGTGCCTCGGTCCTGCCAATTCCTTCGCCTGAAGGAATCTCATCAATCCGCATATCAATTGGACCATCCGGCAGTTTATCCAGACAGCCACGGATGATTTTAATCGATTCAAAAATCTCCAGCAGCCGGACCTTGGCTTTGGCAAAAACATCCCCCTCTGACAGTACGATTACATTCCAGGGAACCTGATCGTAGGCACAGTGGGGGTCGTCGCGCCGGACATCAATATCCACGCCAGATGCCCTTGCGGTTGGACCAACTACCGACCAGGCGATCGCCTGCTCCTTCGTTAAAATCCCAACTCCTTCCAGCCGCGCCCGGATCACTGGATCATCCAGCACCGCCTTGGTCAGCATCATCGTCTTCTTTTCCACCAGATCCAGCGCTGCCCTGATTTCCGGCACATGTTCGGGTTTGATATCCCAGCGCACTCCACCCGGTTTGTTTGCCGCATAATGATTACGGTTCCCGGTAATCATCTCAAACACCTGCAGGATATGCTCACGATATCGCCACGCCCACATCCACACCGTATTGTAACCGATAAAATGACCTGCCAGCCCCACCCACAGCAGATGAGAGTGTATCCGCTCCAGCTCATGAATGATGGTACGGATAAAGTTTGCCCGCGGCGGTGGCTTGATACCGGCACAATCCTCAATTGCCAGCACCGCCGCCAGCGGATGGGAATTGGAACAGATACCACAGATACGCTCCACCAGAAACGGCACCTGATCGTAGGTCAACTCTGGAGAAATAAATTCATGCCCGCGATGGTTATAACCCAGATTGATCTCCAGATCAACAACCGTTTCCCCCTCCACAACCAGCTTAAAGAATTCCGGCTCCTCCTGCAGCGGGTGATACGGACCGATCGGAACTATCCGTCTAACCTTTGTCTCATCGCTCATGGGCTTCGTTCCTCCGTTCATAATCCCGGCGCAGGGGGCGACGATCCGGTTCCCAGTCGGTATCTGAAGTCAGCAGGGGAATCAGATTCGGATGGCCGACGAAATCAATGCCCAGCAGCTCATGCATCTCCCGCTCAATCCACTGTGCTGCCGGAAACCAGCTGCCTAGCGACTCCACCTTCGGATCATCCTTGGGAACCAGAACCTTGAGTGTATAAATTATTCCGGTGGAATCCTCGGAAAAATGGTAAAGAACCTCAAACCCCTCCCGGGTATCGATACCGGTGCAGATGGACAGCCGCATTCCCCGTTCCTCATGGAGAAACCGTGCCGTTGCCGTCAGCTGCTCGCGCGGAATCCGGATGTATAGCCGGCGCGGATTCTTTTCCATCACCTCAATCTGAGGAAAACGCTCACGGAGAAGCTGGAGTGAACTGCTCATAATTTGCTCAGCGCCTTGACGATACCTAAAATCATTGCCTCAGGCTTAGGGGGACAGCCGGGAATATAGGCGTGGACCGGAATGTGCTTGTCATAGGGACCGACCGCATTGTAGGAGTTCCGGAAGATGTGATTATTACAGGCACAGGTGCCAATCGCAATCACCAGACAGGGTTTCGGTGTCTGCTCATAAACCTCAAGCACCCGCGGCAGCGATTTGCGATTGATTACCCCGGTCACCAGCAGGGCATCCGCATGCCGCGGAGAGCCAACCAGCACGACTCCAAACCGCTCCACATCATAGCGAGGAGTGAGAAGTTCCAGAATCTCAATATCACAGTTATTACAGGATGCTGCCGCTACATGGTAAACCCACGGCGACTTCTTAAGTCCCCAGAGCCTTAAATCCTTCATAATCCGATAAATGCCAGTACCAGTCCGATTATCCCGATCGGTGCCAGAATAAACCAGAAGAATCTCAAGGCCTGATGAATGGTCAACCGCGGGTTGGTATTTTTCATCAGGACAATCAGAACCACAATTAACAGAAATTTCAGCAAAGCCCACCAGTCTCGCAATCCGCCCCAAAGCAGAGTAATCAGAAACAGCGGCAGGAGCACAAATGCCATCGCCCGGGCAATCCGGAACAGCGCCAACGGGGCACCGGAATACTCGACAATCACACCCGACATAATCTCCTGCTCCGCCTCCGGAATATCAAAGGGCACATAACCCAGCTTTGCCTGAATAGTGAAGAGCACAATCACTGCTGCAATCACCCCTGAAATCGAGTAAAGCAGTGGTCCGAACTGCTGCTGATAGGCGACGAGACCGCCGATCCGGAGTGCGCTGGCAACGCCCCACTGCTGTGCCACCTTTACCACGGGAATCAGAATCGCCAGGACAAACGGCAGTTCATAACCCAGATAAAGGGTCATCTCCCGGGAGGCGCCAACCGCTGCCACCGGATTTCCTGATGCCGACGCGCCGATAATAAAGGAAATCGGGACCAGCGCAAAACAGTAAAGCAAAACGATAATATCACCAATGAATGAACTCTGCTGATTGACAACTGTATTAAAGTTACTGTAAATAATCAGCATTGCCACCAGTGTCATTCCCGCAATGCCGACGACCGGGGCAAAAAGAAATGTTGTTCGCGCCGCCCCCCGCGGCACTATTGTCTGTTTCAAAAGTAGTTTCAGGATGTCAGCAAATGGCTGGTAGAACGGGGGACCCTTGCGCCACTGCACGCGGGCAGAAACGAACCGATCTACCCACGTAAGCACCAGCCCCACAATTGGCACCCCGATCACCGTTACCAGAAATCCGACAACCAGTCGCCAGCCGCTAAACCAGGTACTCATACCCGCCTCCAGAACGGCAGCCGGGCACTGGTACGCTTACCTACCTGCTGTTCCTTGATTTCCGCCTCGGTCACGAACTGTAGGGCACCAGTTGGACAGGATGCAGCACACCGTGGACCCTCATCCCGATCCTGACACAGACTGCATTTCTGGGCGATCCGGCGCAGGAGCTCCTTGTCCAGAACTCCGAAAGGACATGCGAGGATACAGGAACGACAGCCGACACAGTGAACACTCGACTGATAAACAATTCCCCGCTCCTCATCCTTTTTAATCACCTCAAATGGGCAGGCAGCAGCACAGAGCGGTTCTGCACAGTGACGGCAGGGCATGGGGACCAAGGCGGTCTCGCTGATTTCGGCATAACGGATCCGGGCTTCACCCTTGAAACGGCTCCGGCAGGCTGCCTCACACGACCGGCAGCCAATGCACCAGTCAAGCCGGACAAAAAGCCGCTTGGAGTTCTGAGTTTCTACTCCTGCACCCGCCATATTTCAACCTTTGCCGGGGGAATTGTAGCAATACCGGTTGCGTCGTCAAATTTAACAGAAAACAGACGCCGGTTCTTGTGTGCGTCTACTCCAACTGCTGCTACTCCTGCCGGCACTGCAATGGAAACCTTGACCCCAAACCGCTGCTCTGCGGTCTGACTTTTCACCACTACGACGTCGCCGTCCTTTGCCTCCAGCTTCCGGGCATCAGCGGGATTGAGCAAAATTTCCTCCTCAGAGTCGAAAAATTCACCAAGCCCGATTGCCAGGCGTTCGCCAATGAGTTGATAACCATCAGATTCTGCTTGCTTCCGGTCAGCCGCGAGCAGTTCAAGTATTCGCTCCAAGCTGAAACGGAGAGTTTCACCTGTTGACCCGGCACCAATTCTGCCCGCGATCGCCGCACAGATTTCCGCAATGGTCCTTGAACCGCTCACCGGATTGGCAACCGGCTCCCGGACCACCCGGCGCCACAGAGTTCCCCCCTGTCCTGCCTTTTCAAACTCACTTGGCACCGGTAGTAAAAGCCCGGGAAGGACGTAATTAAACCGGAATATGCTGGTCGCCACCCGGAACTGAATTTTGCTCAACTCGGGCAGCACCTCAGGATAACTGTAAGGATAAAGCCCACCAAACCAGAAAACCAGCCGGATTTTTCCCTGTGCGATCTGCTGGTAGAACTGCCCGAAACTGACTTTCCCCTCAGGAACAAACGCCTCGGCAAAACCGGCAAAAGGCTTATCCGCTTTAAGTGCCACCAGCTGGGCGCAGAGGCTGTGCAGCAGCGGGTTACTGACCCGGCCGAAGCTGGCTGCTGCACCTACCAGACCATTAGGTGCCGATTTCATAATCGCTGCTGCCTCCTCCAGCAGCAGCCGATCAACACCGCACTCTGCTGCAAGCCGGTCCACATCCAGCTTCAATTTCGGGTCAAGAATACCCGCGACTGCTGCCAGAGCCCGATACTCAGTTCCCGGACGCACCTGAATGAACAGATGGGCAAAACCTGCCTGCTTAGTCCGGATTGAATCAATCACCACAAGCCGGCTGGTCCTGTCAGCATATCGTGCATTCAGGATGAAACCGGCAGCCACTGGAGAAACACCAAACACATCCCCAACCAGTAGAATCGCCCGGGAATTTGACACATCATCCAGATTTGCACTTCTGACTCCTTCCAGTCTATAGCCCAGATACCGGTCGGGCTCAAGATAACCGCAGATCAGATTCCCGGTGCCGATCTCTCGGGCAAAATCGGCAACAATACCCAGTTCTTCCTCGGTCAGACCACGGCTGTAAACCACAGCAATTTCATCGCTTCGGCAGGATTGGCGCCATTTGCCAATCAGTTCCATCGCCTGCTGCCAGCTAATTTCCTTCCCATCGAGCAACGGATAGCAGAGCCGTTTGGGATGGTCAATTACAATGCTGGCGCTGTTGCCGCGCGGGCACAGCCGGCCAAAATTCGGTGCCTCTCCGGTTAAATACTCAACTCTGTACTGATAGCCATCAAAACTGACCCCGAGGTTGCAACCGTTAAGGCAGAAATCGCAGACCGTCTTGCGGATCGAACTCACAGGAACGGCTCCTCAATATCTTTGATCTGCTCCCAGGTCAATACCGGACCATCCTTGCAGGTGAAATACGGTCCGAGCCGGCAGTGACCGCACTGTCCGAGACCACAGGACATATTCATCTCCATTGAAAGATAGATATTTTTCCCGGGGAAACCGGCTTCAACCAGTTTCTTGGTTACAAATTTCATCATGATCGGGGGACCACATACCACCGCCACACTCTTTTTCACATCACAGGGAATCTCATCCATTAAGCAGGTAACCACACCAACCTTGCGCTCCCATGGTTCGGTCGCACTGTCAACTGAAAGGTCAATATCCACACCCTTAATCTTTTCCCACTCCTTCAACTGTTGTTTATACACGATGTCCTTGGGCGTACGGGCACCATACCGGAGATAAATTTTGCCATACTTCTTAATTTCGTGTACCAGCGCCAGAAACAGCGCCCGGAGCGGTGCGAGACCAACACCTCCCCCGACAATATAAATATCTCGACCCTCGAAATCCTTGAGCGGATAAGGCTTACCGTATGGACCGCGGATTCCGAGCCAGTCTCCGGGCTTTTTGGTGAAAAGTGCTGAGGTTGCTCTGCCCACGCGCATAATCGTCATCTCCAATGTTTCACGGTGAAATTGCGACGATGAGGGAGTAAATGGTGCCTCGCCAAATCCGGGAATGGTCAGCTCCACAAACTGCCCGGCAAGGAAGGGAATCTCTGCTTCCGGTTTCAGAACAAAGGTCCGGATATTGGGAGTTTCCTCAATTACATTAAGTATCTGTGCCCTTACCGGCTGATAGGGATTTTTGACCGCACCGCTCATAACTGCCCCAGAATCTTGCGGATATCAATCCGGCCCATGCAGGTGGTGAAACACCGGCCGCAGCCGGAACAGGCATAAAACCCGTTCTGATTCTTCGCGTGCATAAACTTGCAGTGGAACCGGTTGATAAACCGCTGAACAAACGTCGGCCGCGGATTGGCACCACCACCCACCCGGGCATACATCGGGATATAACAGAAGTCCCAGACTTTTGTCCGCTCAAACCGCTCCGCATCTCCCTGGTCGTAAAGAAGAAAACAGAAACAGGTCGGACAGGTTACAAGACAGCCAAAGCACTCAACACAGTCCGCGCCGGCATCAGCCCAGAATTTTCTGTCTCTGGTCCGTTCCGCAATTGCCTGTGCTAAATTCGGATTCCACTCTTTCGGGTTCTGCTGTTTTAATACTGCCAGCGCCCGCTCCCGCTGTGCCTGACGCTGACTGAGCTGAGAACCGTTTGCCGGCACAAAATTACCGTCGATCAACTCCCGACCCCGCTCCGAAATTACCTCCACCAGCCAGCCGTCATCAAGCACACTAAGACTCAGGTCCACCTCCTGAGTGAAAAAAGGTTTCAGACCCAGCAGATTACAGAAACAGGAAGGCTCAGGAACCGGACAGTCGGCACCGATAAAATAGGTATTCTCCAGCCGCCGGGCATAGAACGGATCTGCAAATTCACCCTCAAGAAACATTTTCTTGTGCACCGCAATCCCCCGCAGGTCACAGCCCTTGAGTCCGAAAAGCAGCGCTGGCATATCCTTTCCATCTGAATTTAGAGGTTCGGGAAAAGATGCCACCCGCTCCCGTGGGGAAAACAGAAACGGCTTGATCGGCTCAGCTGCCCGGATCTGCCGTAATGCCAGCTGTTCCAGTCGAAAATCGGCGGAAATATATTTCTGCCAGTGAACCCGTTCCTCGAGCAGCGCGGGGTAGAAAAGATTAAACCGGCCAGCCAGCCGGCTTAACCATGCACCGCATTGATCGTTAGCAAGAAAATAAGTATCCAAGAGGATAAAAAATACAAATTTCAAATCCGCTGTCAAGAAAATCCAGTAAAATTCACCACACTTGACCCGGGAAATTATTCCAGCAGAATTTCGCATAATGGCGGTAAAACCGCATCCATTCAACCGCACCCGGGCTGAAAAACTGCTCCGGTGTCTGGACAGCTCCGGCTGGTCACTGTTCATCATCCGGGGAAACAGCATCCTTTTTTCCACAGACCAGCCCGGTGTCCGTCCGCTTTTGGCCATTGCCCGGAAATTCCGCTCCGGTTTGGCAGGCGCCACGGTGGTTGATCGGGTCGTCGGCATCTGTGCCGCCCGGGTCTTCTGCCACCTCAGAGCAAGCAGTGTGGTCGCCCGCACCCTGTCCCGCACTGGCTTGGACCTACTGGCTCAATTTCGAATTCCCTGCTTTTATCAGGAACTGGTTGAGCATATCCGTAACCGTGCCGGCTCCGACATCTGCCCTTTTGAAAAATTGGCATCAAAAATCCCTGAGCCCGGACAGCTCCTGCGGGAAATTGAAAAGAAAATAAAAAAGGGCGGAACAGGCTCCGCCCAGAATCCACCTGTTGTAACTAATCTGCGGTCCGCACCCGGTAGGGAAAAAGCCAGCCGTTAAAATCATAGGGTGCGTCCGGGGTTCTGATCGTCGATCGGGTAATCAGATCAAAGATCGCAAACCGGAACGAAGGCATCAGCTGAGCATGCCAGGTGCCCTGAAAAACACCTTCACCGAGATAATTGAATGGAACCCGGACATAGAAGGGCCAGATGAGAATGAAAGTATGAAGAAATGCGGCACCCTCAGTTGCATTTGTATAAAGCGTCACCGTCACCTCCTCCCCCGGTGTGAACCAGAACAGGCTGTCCACCGGAAAGAAGGTGGCAAGCGGTGCCCTGATCACCAGCTCGCGCAGTGAACTCTGAATCCGGAGCGAATCAATCCGGACTGTGTTTACCGAATCGGAAGTGCCGGTAGCAAGGGAAATAAATTTCAGCCGCCAACCCCGGTCAGTATCCGCCTCTTTGCCCTCGCGCCGGAAAATCGCCTGCAGCCGGACCGTTTCAACCAGCCGCTTGTTCCACAGCTGGAGCGCAGTATCCGGTAACTGTGCCAGAATGTGCAGATAGCCGTAGTTATGTCTAGACCAGGAAACAACTGCAGAATCGCCCTTGACTTCAACCTCAATCAGAGCGGTGTCGTGAGTCTGGGGTCCACGCCACCAGAAGAACAGAGTTTCACCGGCAGTAAAATATCCGCCACCAGCAGTGGAGTCATGACTGGTACTGGTGGCAAAATGGATCGTATCCTGTTCTACCAGCGCCATAATTGCTGCCCGGTCTGCCGCTACATCCTGTTTTTTGCAGGAAACTGGAGTTAAAATCAATACGGCAATCAGCCCGACAACTGCCAGATCCTTCATAACCCCTCCTTATTTATAAATAATCAACCGGTTGCCTCTGCTATTTTCCAGAACCACAAAATAGGTTCCAGCTGGAAAACGGTCAAGCACAACGCTCGTGGTTTTGGTCCCGGCACTGACCTCAAACGTCCCCATCAGTCTCCCCTGGGCATCAAACAGTTTTATCTGCTGTCCGGAGGCAACCGGTGCCCCAAAATCCAGAATTACCCAGGTCTTTGCCGGATTTGGTGTCAACCTGAGCGCCCGCGGATAAATATTATCTGCTCCCTCTTTCAGGGCGGTCGGGTTCCCGATAAAAAACGGACCCGGAGTAATTGCACTGCTTGACTGAATTCCCTTGTAGACAGTATATCGAATATAACAGTAACAGGAGCTGACCGTCTCCGGCACCCGCCACTGATACCAACCATTATTCTTCAGACTGTCGGCGATCACCATCCACGGCCCGTTCGGACCGTCAGTTGACAGGTCAAGCCGGACCAAGGAAGAATCCGCAGCCCCGGGTACCGCACTCAACCATTGAATAAACTGCACCGAACCATTCCAGAACCGCTCCCAGCCCCGCGGAAATACCGGATAAATCTGCAGACTGTCCCGCGGTGATGTCTCCTTATAGGCGTGTGCCCAGTTGCGGTAATTGGGCCAGGAACCTTCATTAATAATGATTGCTATATCCGGTTTGCCATTGTGATCAAAGTCCCCACCGGTGCGCAGCGCCTGATAGGTCCCGGGCCGGTTGGTACTGATCTCAGATGCCTGAACCCAGTTTCCTGCACCATCACCGGTCCATACCGTCAGATGGCCTCCACCCACTGCCACCAGGTCACAGAACCCGTCCGTATTCATATCGCACAGTTGCGTGCCCCCGTAACTGCCGGACACCGGCAAACCATTGCTGAACGAGCGCCATCTGCCCACAGATTCATCATAAATCCAGACCTCAACCCCGCCCGCACTGTTACAGAAGGCAACATCAAAACCGCCGTCGTTGTCCACATCACCAGGCGAAATTCCTGCCAGACCGTAATTTGACCGTGGCAGACCGCTGTCCCCGGGATAAAACCTGCCCGTTCCGTCACCAAAATAGACTGCCGGTCCCCCAGTGGCAGCAATGATATCCGGGTTGCCGTCCCGATTCACATCCCGGAAATAAAACTCCATATCACAGTTAATGCTGTCCGGTGTCCCCCAAGACAGCTGCCAGGTGCCATCTCCCTGATTCAGATAAACCCGCAATCCTACACCATAACCGAATGAGCAGGAACCGATATCAAGATCCCCATCATGGTCCACATCGGCGAAGTCGGTGGAAAACATTCCCCAGCAGGCACCACCGGGCATCAGACCGTCATCCCACGCGGTCCACATTGTGCCGGTGCCGTCACCAAGCGCCACCTCCAGCATATCATTTCCCAGATCCTCACCCGAGTAGTTGTGATGCATCCCGTAGCCGACATCCAGCAGACCGTCACCGTTGACGTCACCAACCGCAATCCCGCCATAGCCGAAATTGCCATACTGATAGACATTCCAGTTTCCCCAGCCATCACCGAACCAGACCATCACTCCGTGCTCCTGAGAGTTGATATAAGGGCTGCCATGGTCACCGATGGAAAGGATGTCAATGTTGCCGTCGTTATTGACATCGACAAACTCAAGCTCGGTCCTGCCCCCTTCCAGCGCCGGATTCTGCAACCCGTTTGAACATTCGGTATAATTCAGCTGTCCCAGAGCCGGAAAGGCAATCAAAAGCAAGAGTAGCGGTACTATGATGCACATCCGCACCTCCCGCTTATTTCCGTGGCTGTCTAATGTCAGCTTCAGCCGATCTTCGGCACGGGCAGTGATTTTGTAAAGCCTTGCAACCGGCATCAGATAATCGGCAAAGAGCAGCAGAACACCGACCAGAAGCAGAATCTGCCGTACCGTCCTGCCAGAACCGGTGTCAAAAAACTGCAGCCGCATCGGATTTGCCCACAGCAGTATCGCCACCCCGAGAATTACAAAAAAAAGGATATTGAGCACCTGACGCAGGGCCATCTGCCGGCGTACCATGTTCATCACTCCTGGATCGGTAATTTCCAGCTCCGGTTCACGGTTCCGGACCGCCTGCTTCAGCTGCTCATGACTGCTGATGTTCATTATTATTCCTCCTTCGGGTGCTGTTCTGGTTACTGTTGCTCCGCGGCAACTGTCGCGGCCTGGGCAGTTCCAGTCTGGTAACCTTCGGCTCATAACCAAAAAGCTCCTGATAAACGCGGGCATAGCCATCCTTTCCGCCAGCGAGAAGCAGTGTCAGAGGCATCACATTCCGCGCCTGTTCCACCATCCGACTCACAATATCCCGGATATCCCACTGCGCCGAGCTGTCCTGGCGCAGACGGGACAGATGGTAAAGTTCACGCGCATTCAGAGTTAAAAGCACCCGGCGCTGATGGGAGTTGGTAAGCACATACTGGGCCGCTGCCGGATTGACCGCCGCAATCTTATCATAAACCTCCTCAGTCAGACTCAGCACCTCCTTGAAACTCTTGTGCTCCTTGAGCTCAGCGATCGATACCGGAATTGTCCAGCCCAGATCCGGATCATAGGGCTGGGCGGTAATCGTTGTCAGCCGGTGCCGCTTGAGCTGGGCAAAGCAGGCAGCCGAAATCACCAGTTCAAAGGTTACATACAGATGCTCGAACTCCCGCAGTACCGCATCATACGCCTGCAGATCCTGACAGGCAAGCTTGAAGATTTCCTTCTTACGTGCCAGCGTCTGCTTTTCCGAACGGGAGAGGCACTCGGCAAAGGTTGCCCGGGAGGTTGAGTGCAGAAGTGCTGCCAGCAGTTTATTATCCGCGTTCTGAGTATAATCCACCAGCACCACATCTGACGCGGACATCGCAATCAGGTTCCTGGGCCGGCGCGGAAAGGGCCGAGTCATAAAACTCTGGGCGAACTCCCCCAGCCTGGTATAGGTATTTTTCTCATATTCAGTCGGACCGGTAAAGACAAGCAGGGACGGCGCCGCCGCCTCCGCCTGCTCATAAAGTGCCTGTGCCAATCCCCGCATCTCTGCCAGTTCACTGGCTGCCAGACGCCGGATCATATACTCAAGCGTGCGGGCGTTGACCGTCATCCCCAGCTGGGTCTGCGTCGCCAGCGGTGTGATATACCGGGCGTCCTCCTTTGCCATATTCTCCAGCCGATCAGGCTGCTCTTTGAGTTCGGGACGGGTCTGGGCAAAATACTCCTTCAACCGCTCCAGCAACCTGCCGTAGGCTTCAAACTGGACCCGCATCAGATTCAGATAATCATCCAGCAGTTCCGAGTTTCTGATCTCCTCCGGCACTATATACTGATTTTCAAGCTTCACATACCGCTGGGAACGTTCGGTAAACGATGCCAGCCGGTGATGCTCAACCGCCTCCACCGCCAGTCGGGACAGATCTTCAAGATCAAAGTTGAAAACCGCATGCTCGGCAATGGAATGATGACCCATCTCAAACACAATGGTCTGATTTGACTGGCGTGCTTTTTTCAACTCCCGGCGCGCCTCGCTGCGCAGGGTATCAACCGGCTTGGGACTCCGGCTGATCCGGGCATAGGCAGCTGCGATCGTCTCCGGTGTCGGAACTATCCGCCGGTTCTTGCCCAGACTCTGAATCAGCTCCTGCTCAATATTGAATCCTGCAAGTCTGACCTTCATACTGTTCAGAGAATATGCACAAATTTGGAATTGTCAACAATTAATATATATAATTTGCTGCTCTAGAGATCAAAATTTACATTTCAGCCGATGCCCGGAATCTCCATTTTAAACCAACACGTGGAAATACATGAAGTTACTGACCTGACGCCGCCTCAACCGCCGGATTTAAGGGGTTCACCCTAGGGTTACTTCCAGAATAAAGGAAAGGGGAAAGGTGCCATCGCCTCCCAATCCTTAACCACCTTTTCTGCTTCACGCCTGCTGACCTTGATTTATATCTCCTGATGATTAAATTTATCCGGTAATGAAGTCTGATAACCATCCCCGCCTTTTCTGTGATGTCATGCTGGGCAGACTTGCCCGGCGTCTCCGGCTCCTTGGTCTGGACGTCCGCTATGAACCTGGTGTCCGGGGTCTGCAGGCTTATCGTCGGGCAAAGGCAGACCGGCGCCTGTTTCTTACCCGGCATCAGAAACTCAAAGGTCTGCCCGATGTTCTGCTTCTGGAAAGCGAAAATACCGACCGGCAGCTGGAAGAAGTCCGGCAGGTGCTGGGCATCCAGCCGGAAAAACCCCGTAGCGAATCTCAGGCTCTGTCTCGCTGCCCGGTCTGTAATGAAGTATTAAAGAAAATCAACCGGGACCAGGCACGACCGGCGGTGCCATTCTATATCTATCAGATTCATAACGATTTCCGGCGCTGCCCACAGTGTCAGCGCGTGTTCTGGCCCGGCAGTCATGTACAGAAAATGCTCAAACAGGGAGGAAAATAAATGGCAGTAATGCTGGACGGCAAAACACTGAAGATTGAAGACTTGGTACGGGTGGCACGGAACCGTGAGCCGGTAGAACTCACACCAGCTGCCCGTGAACGAATTACCCGCTGCCGGCAGTTTGTGGAGGACAAAATCGCTGCCCGTGCTGTAATGTATGGCATCACCACCGGCATCGGGGAGCTGTCTGAAGTAATTCTTACACCGGAACAGACCCGGCAGTTTCAGCGCTATCTGGTTTATTCCCATTCTGCCGGCTGTGGCGACCCGCTACCTGAAGAGGTGGTACGGGCTGCCATCTGCTCCCGGATCAATGTCCTTGCCAACGGCAACTCCGGCATCCGGCTCAAAGTAGTGGAAACTCTGATTGCCATGCTCAACCGGGGTGTGACACCAGTGGTGTTTGACCGGGGCTCGGTCGGTGCCTGCGGTGACCTTTCACCGATGAGCCAGATGGCCCTCGTGCTGCTGGGGGAGGGCGAGGCGTTCTATCAGGGAAAGCGGTTGAGCGGTGCTGAGGCGCTTCGGGCTGCGGGTATTGAGCCAATTCAGTTTGAAGCTCGCGATGGCTTGGCTACGATCAACGGTTCAAATATGACTGCCGGCTGGGGTGCACTCCAGCTGTTTGACACTGACCGGTTCCTTAAAACCTCGGAGATTGCTGCAGCACTGACTCTCGAAGTACTCAACGCCAATATGGCTGCATATGATGAACGGATTCACAAGGCACGCGGTTATCCCGGTGCCATCACTTCCGCAAAAAACATCCGGCGCCTGACCGAAAATTCGGAAATGCTCCGTCAGCCGGGCAAGAAGGTACAGGATGCCTATTCCCTGCGCTCAACCCCGCAGGTAGTCGGCGGTGCCCGTGATGCATTGAACTGGGCAAAACAGATGTTCGAAACGGAATTGAATGGGGTTGGCGACAACCCGCTGTTCTTTCCCGATGATCAGGCTTATCTCACCGGTGCCAATTTTCAGGGCACGCCCTTGGCACTGGCACTGGATCTGGTCGGCTCGAGCATAACGATGATTGCGGTCTTGTCAGAACGGCGCACAAACCGGCTCCTGAACCGTAACCTATCAGTCGGATTGCCTGCCTTTCTTACCAAAGGTGCCGGAATGTTCTCCGGACTGATGCTGACCCAGTATACTCAGGGCATGCTCATCTGCGAAAACCGGATTCTTTCCGCACCCGCCGCCACCGGTTCAATTCCGGCAGCTGCGGATCAGGAGGACTTTGTCTCCATGTCCTTTACCTCGGCACGCAAGACAAGCCAGATTCTGGAAAATGCCTGGTTCGTGATTGCAATTGAACTCCTCAGCGGTGCCCAAGCGGTTGAGTTTCGCAAGCCGCTCAAACTGGGCACGGGCACTCAGGTCGCCTATGAACTCATCCGCCGCACCGTGCCCAAACTGGAAGAGGACCGCCCCCTGCAGTATGACATCAACCGGCTCACCGAACTGGTCCGCTCCGGTGAACTGCTCAGCGTGGTAGAGTCCGCAATCGGACCGCTGGAATAGGAAAACCAGCGCAAAAAATTCGGGGGCACCGGAAAGGTGCCCCCGTTTTTCTTTTCTCCCGGATCAGTGCTGGATGATCAGCTTGCCAGTGCGGCCCCTCTGATCCTCAACAAACCGGGCAAGGTAGATCCCGGCAGGCAGCCCGGCTGCATCCACCCGGTAGCACCCGCCCGCAGGTACTTTCACCGCCAGCACCATCTGCCCCGCAGTTGAGAACAGCTCCACCGTTGCCGGCAGCCGGCTGGTATTGACAAACCACAGCTCCCGGTCCGCCGGATTGGGTGTAACCCGAACGCCGGCAACCGCAGGCCGGACCGGACCGGCTCCGGCCGCAGCCGAACGGACCGGCGGGGTGCGGAACAGACTCATTGTGTCCGGAACATAGACATAAAACTCGTTCGTTGAGTTACCACGCAGCGCCCAGACCTGTTTGTGCAGGAAGGTAACTGCGCCTCCCGCCTTCACCCGCTTGCCCGCCGGACCGGGCGGCATCGGTGCCAGCTCAAACCAGCTGTTATTGGCGACATTATAGCAGTAGAAGAAATCCCGATTGCCACCGGTGAGTGCATAAAGTGTATTTACCCCGTCACTCGTCAGTCCGCAACCGTCCTTGCAGCGCGATCGCTTGCCTGAAGATGAGTAGTCGGGTACGCTGGCTCTCTGAATCCAGCGGTCTTCCCCGATTGAATACTCATAGAACTCATTAACTGTGGACTTGATCGCAAATAGCCGATCATTTCCGTGCGCACACAGCGCTGAACCGGACTTGAACTTCTTGGCCGCCCCGCCGATCGGCGCCTGCGCCCGTGGATACCATTGATTGGCAGTAACCGAATAGACGTAGAACTCAAGGGTATTGGAACCCTTCAGCAGATAGACCTCCGCGGTATCACCTCTGGAGACAAACGCCAGCCCGGTTCCACCCTTGAGCTCCTTGGCACCGGCCGGGACATCGGGCAGCTGCTCCCAGGTGTTACTCAGCACATCAAACCGCCAGAACTCCAGCGTGTTGTTGCCTTTGGTGGCATAGACATACCGTTCACCGTCAGAACAGAGCGCACCCCCCTTGTTCACCGGCTTACCGGACGGACCGGCGGGTATCTGAGGTAATGTCCGCCAGACCCCAATTGAGGCATCATATTTATAGAACTCCCTGGTCTTATTGCCCTTAAGCGCAAATACAAACATCGAATCGGTCTCAATCGCCGCCAGAGCGCCCCCCGCCTTCACCGGACCGCTGCCCGCTGGAACATCAGGCCGGCGCAACCAGCCGATTGCACCCGGAGAAACCTTCAGTTTCGCAATAAATGTATCATTCGCCGGGTTGATGTCACCATTCACAACCACCAGTCCGGTCAACCGGTAATAACCAACTGTTGCCGACCAGGATGGCAACCGTACCTCCCGGACCTCACCTGGTGCCAGTGCCTCTGCCGACGCAGAGTCGGCGTAAGCGATATTGCCGCTGACCGTATCCACGACCGTCAGCTGAACAAGGCAGTTTTCACTTACATCACCCAGGTTACGCACCCGCACGATCGGCGCCACTGTCATCGGACGCATTTCGCCCTGAGGTATCAGCGCAACCACTGCCACATCATGAGTCACCACCTGACAGAACCCACTCAGAGTGTCGTTCACCGGATTCCGGTCTCCGAGCCCCACCGAACAGCGCACTACATACCTGCCTCCGGTTGCGTTCCAGGTTCCAAAAGTAACATCGCGGACCGAATCCATCGGCAGATTGGCGACCAGCAGAGAATCGGAAAATACGGGAATCGTATCTCCTAATCGGGTGAGCCGGAGATAACTCATGAAACTCTTGGGGACGCTGGAGAAGTTCCCCACTCGGATAATCGGGGTTACCGGACCAGGGTCTACCTGTCCGACTGGCGCTACAATCGCCACTACGCCAACATCGGTCCCTACCACCTGAACCGAACCGGTAGCCAGATTATTTCCCGGATTCTGATCTGAACTGAGGATAGTGGAACAGCGGGTAGCAAAACTTCCCGGTGTATTTGCATGCCATGCCGGGAAGGTGATCACCGATTCGGCACTCGCAGGCAGATTAACTGTAATCTGGGCAATATAACCGTCAGAAATTGTAAACCGGCAGCTGAAGTTCTCGGGCACAGAACTGTAGTTTCTGATCCGGGCACGGGGGAGAATAACACTGCCGGAGTCGACCGTCCCGGCAGGTGTCACAATCGCAACCGTCCCGACATCATGCACCACCACCGTCGTTCTAAGACTTAGCGTATCATTTGCCCGATTAATGTCGTTGTAGACATAAGTTGAACACAATACTGTCACAGGACCGCGTGGGGCATTCACCCGCCAGGAAGGAAGATCTACCTGCTCCACGGCACCACTGTTCAGCAGTACCTGTGCCGAATCCCGGTAGTAACTGCCGATGCGTACATACACCTTGGCATTCTCCTGAACCGACCCCAGATTGGCAACTACCACCTGCACCGGTACCAGCGCCCCGGAATCAACTTGGGCACCCGGATTGTTAATTCCTTGGACCGCCAGATCATGAATGTTGATACTGAAACTGCCAGTCGTGCGGTCATTACCCGGCCGCATATCACCACTGAACTCCGTAGAACAAACAGTAGCATAGGAACCACGGGGTCCACAGGCCCAGTCATTGAAATTAACCACCACCGAATCTCCCGGTGCCAGATTGTTAACCGATGCCTGATCGCTCCAGTTCACCGGACCGTTGATCCGGAATTTGAGCGTAAAGCTCTCGCTCGTATTGCCGAAGTTTCTGACCTTCGCCCGCACGGGGATTGTTGGCACCGAATCGATATTGCCAACCGGAGAAATAATCTGAGTGCAGCCCACATCCCGCACCCGGACAAATGTATTGGCGGTTATCAGGTCGTTTCCAGGGTTATTATCACCACTGAGCTGAGTTGAACACCGGACCGTATGCCCCCCGCGTTCCAGCGCAGTCCAGGCCGGAAAATTTACGGTATCAATCGCACCCGAAGCCAGTGTCTTCATCCGGGTCTGATTGTAGCTCGTGCCTGCAATCACCAGCCGGACATTAAAGGTCTCATTCGTATTTCCATAATTGCGGACCGTTGCGACCGGATAGACAACCGTACCGGAATCCACCGTAGCCGGAATTGTTATTGATACTGCACCCGCATCCCGGTAGCGGACAAACACCGAACCGGTCAGATAATCGTTGTTCGGGAAGGTATCTCCGGCAAGCATGGTTGAACATTTGACCACCAGATTGCCCGCAGGTGCAGCGGTCCATTGAGTGAACTGAACTATCGCTGAGTCATTGCCTCCAATCTGACTGATAATCTCATTGGCGGTATACCCGCCAGCAATTGTAAACCGGATCGGCACATTGGCAACCGGCACCGCAAGATAATTCCTGATCACCGCAGTAGGATTGAGCGTTGTGCCGTAATCAACCGTGCCCGATGGGGTAATGATCCGGCTCACGCCGACATCAAGCCGGGACGCAACCACCTGGCAGGAATCCAGGTCGGGCAGATAGTTGGGCTTAGAAGCGGTGACATACATATAACCAGACGTAGTCGGATTGATGGTAAATGTAACCTGTCCGGAGGCATTCGTATAGTTACGTTCATAAACCTCGCTGCCTTTCCAGACACAGACCAGTGCCTGCGATACCGGATTAGATCCTGATGTTACTGTAACAGTGAAATTCTGAATGCCGATATTAATCGGGTTGGAGAAACTTGCGTTCAGCTGGGCCGGGACATTTTCATACATCAGCTGCAGCGGGTCACCGAAGTAATTGAGTTCAAAATAGCACCAGCGCCACGCACCATCCCCGCCATTGGCCCAGCCGCGGTAAACCTCCTTGGACTCAGCATGGGTCAAAGCAATCGGCATCGTATCATGATTGAAGAAATAGTCATAAAACCGGATATCCAGCTGCTCTGAAGGACCGAGCACCGGCGGCGTGCCCCAGCCATAGCGCGAGTTCATGATCACCGAAAGGGCACCACCAGTTGCGCAGTTGTGGGAAGCCTCAGCAAGACAATCATTGTATTCGAAGTTCCCTGGATAGCAGGCGATCGAGTTGATCAGTCCGACCCGTGAACCATTGTTATGACCGGAGATCACCGAAGTGCTGTAATAGGCGGTGGAGTTGTGATAAATGCCGTAATCATTTCCATGGCCGACCATATGGCAGAACTGAAACCCGTGGTTCAGCGAATCCCGCACCATAGTGGTATTACCCGGATTTTCAATATAAACATCGGACCAGCCGGAAGGTGTAATGTTGGCAATCGAGTCATTTGACTGGGTCTCATCATAACCACTCCAGAGATAACCGCTCACCAGAAGTATCCGGCGCAGATAGTCGGTCGGCGGATTTGACTCATGCGTAATTACCTTGTTGACAAAGGTCTTGACCTGATTGGTGTCATCAACACTTGCCCGGCCGACATAGAGATCATAATATAAATCAGTAGTGTCAACCCCATACTGACCAAAGATGTTGTCATTGTTCGAATCCCAGGAGTACTGCAGGTCCACATAGTAAAGGTCGCAGGGAATGTTTCCGATTTCTCCGGCACAGGTAGCCCGTGCCCGCCGGGCTGGCACGACTGCGGTATCGCCGCCTAAAAGCACCCACATCGTGCCGTAATTGTTAAAATAATCACGGATGAAGTTCCGGATCTTCTCGGGCAGATCCCGACCTGAATAATTGGAATTAATCCAGCTGGTTGTCCGGATAATCCCGGAATAACCGAGACGTCTGCGCCAGTTTAGAAGTGGCTGAAAATAGGGCTCAAGCGTAGAATTGGTAATAATGACATAATCATAAGTGCCAAAGTCAGCAGATCTTTCCTGTGGTGCATACCGGCTCACATCCTCGGGGTTGATGACTATAGACTTTACTGCAGCACTGAACAACTTGAGCTGCTTTCCGGTCAGACTGGCAAATTCTGCTGTTGGGTCCGGTTCATATTCAATTTCCACCCTCAAGTTCTGACTGATGAGATAACTGCCGTTAACCGGATCATACCGCACCGGATAGATCACGATATTAACCAGCCGGAACCCGGATTTGATGCCCACCGGGCTTATCCAGTAGCGCTCCCCAGGCCAGGGCTGAGTTCCCTGGTAAATTTCGCGCTCAGGAAAAACAAGGGGGGGGAGTTCGGATGCAGACACCGGCACTGGAGGCTGAGCGGGATAGGGGGGATATTCTGCCTTAATTGAGGTTACACCATCCTCAGTCACCCGTACTTGTCCCACCTTCATTCCCTGCGGAATTAAAAGGATAAAACTCCAGCAGGGTAATATCGGTTTACCGGTTTCCCGCACATAGTCAATTTGCAGATTGGAATGCTCCGGCACTGCGTTTCGCTCAGGATTGATGATGGTGAAAGTCTGACCATCCCGTTCCAATGTCTGCACACTAAATGAATTGGGACGGAACTGAAAACTGGCGGACCAGCCGGCGCCAAACAAATAACCGGCTGAAAGTCCGAATAATATTATCACAAATACATTACGCCTCATTATACCTCCTTCTGGCGGTTGCAGAATTATTTAACCGCCAATGTTGAACTGAATTGAACTTGGAAGATAATAACCGGGTTTTGCGACCGCCCTTGATAAAGGCGGTCAGAGATAATGATGTGCCGAGCCTGCACATGATTTATACGCCGCGCCTCTTTACTCCGCCATTGCTGGCTAATGAAATTATAGCAAAAACTGGCATTCTGTCAATCAGAATTAACGGAAAAAACGCAATTTAAAGACAGGGACCAGTACACCCCCGTCACTGTTGACTAAACCAAACCCTCGGTTATCATATACCATAACTCACGCTTGATTGAGTATCCAAAACAGAAGGAGTAGACAATGAAGATCATTATCACAGACCCGATTGACCCTGAAGGTGTAAAAATCCTTACCGATGCCGGTTTTTCCGTAGATGAAAAACCGGGCATCACCCCGGAAGAACTGTTGAAGATCATTCCGGACTATGATGCGATCATTGTCCGCAGTGCAACGAAAGTCACGGCGGAAGTGATCAATGCCGGTAAAAATCTCAAGGTAATCGGCCGGGCCGGAGTCGGACTCGACAATGTTGACCGCAAGGCGGCCGAAGCAAGGGGCATCAAGGTGGTCAATACTCCGGAGGCGACCTCAATTTCTGTTGCCGAACTGGCACTGGGCCTGATGTTTGCCTGTGCCCGCTCCATCCCGCAGGCAACCGCTTCCCTGCGCAGCGGCAAGTGGGAAAAAAAGGCATTCAAGGGGATCGAACTCTTCGGCAAAACACTGGGAATCATCGGTTCTGGCAGAATTGGAACCGAACTGGCAAAACGGGCGCTGGCACTGGGAATGAAGGTGCTCGTCAACGACCTGCCCGGCATCCAGCCGCAATACGGTGAACCCTGTTCTCTTGATCAACTGCTCGCAAAATCGGATTTCATCTCCCTGCACATCCCGAAAACACCGGAAACCTACCACCTTCTGAATAAAGAGGCATTCGCAAAAATGAAGAAGGGGGTCATCATCATCAACTGCGCCCGCGGTGGGGTCATAGATGAAGCTGCTTTATTTGAGGCGATTCAAAGCGGTCAGGTGGCGGCAGCGGCGCTTGATGTATTTGAAGAGGAACCACTAAAAGATTTCCGGCTGTTCTCACTGCCACAGGTAATCGGCACTCCCCACATCGGCGCCCAGACCAAAGAAGGTCAGCGTCGGGCAGGAATTCAGATTGCTGAAAAGGTCCGGGATGCACTGAAAGGAGCAATATAAATGGCTGATGTACGACCCTTTCCGGCGATCCATTATAACCTGGAAAAGATTGCCGATTTAAGTGCTGTAATTACCCAGCCCTATGACAAAATTAGTCCTGCGATGCAGGAGGAGTATCATTCCCGGCACCCCTACAATTTTGTCCGACTGATCCTCCCTAAAGATTCTGACCCCTACAACAGCTCTGCCCGCACCTGCTGTGAATGGCTCCAGCAGCAGATTCTGATTGAAGATCCTGCACCTGCATTTTATGTACTGGAGGAAGAGTTTCAGCTGGACAATCAGATCATGCGCCGCCGTGGCTTCATCGGTGCAATCAGAGTAGAAGAATTTGAAAAAGGCACGGTCCTGCCCCACGAGTTTACCCATTCCGGTCCCAAGGCTGACCGGCTTAACCTCCTGCGCGCCACTAAAAAGGACTACGAGCAGATCTTCCTGCTCTATCCGGATGAATCGGGAGAGATCGAGCGACTGCTGCAAACTGAAGGACCACCCTTGATGGAAGCGGTTGACGAATACCATGTAATACACCGGGTATGGCGGATTGACGAACCATCCCGGGTCCGTGCCCTGCATCAGGCACTGCAGAACAGAGTACTATTGATTGCTGATGGCCATCACCGCTACGAAACCGCACTCAATTACCGGCAGGAAATGGAACGGAAAATTCCTCTTCCGGACAACGCTGCTCTCAGATTCAAAACCGCCGCCTTTTTCAAAATTACCGACCCGGGTTTGGTAATTCTGCCCACACACCGACTGATCAAAGGCGTTCAAATCCGGCAGGAAGAGCTGCTCCAGCGCCTCGGAGAAATATTTATCGTAAAGCCGGTCAATGACCCGCAGGCAAAAACAGAGCTGGAACACAATCGGAACCAGCATGCCTTTATCCTGTATCTCGGACCGGGCAAAAGTTTTCTACTGCTACTCAAATCTACTGATATTGCTCTGGATGCCCTCAAAGAAAAAAGCCCTGAGTACCGCCAGCTTGATGTTGCCCTGCTGCACGCGCTGGTGATCGACCGGGTATTCGGAATCACCCCGGAATCAATCGAAGGCCGGGTTAGCTATGAGCGTTACTGGAATGATGCCATCGCCCGCGTTAATTCCGGCGAATATCAGGTTGCTCTGTTTCTTAACCCCACCCGGCCCGAACAGGTCCAGGCACTGGCGAAGAAAATGGAGCGTATGCCCCAGAAGTCAACCGATTTTTATCCTAAACTGATCTCGGGACTTGTATTTATGGATGTTGATGAAACAAAGACTCTCTAAATTCTGAGCGTGCCGTTTAACCGGCTCAGTCCTCCCCAGGGAGGTGCTGAACCGAATTTAGCGATATTATGCCGGCGAACCTGACTCCAGAATATAAACAGGCAGAGGAAAAATTCCGGCAGGCAAAAACTCCGGAGGAAAAACTCATCTGCCTGGAAGAAATGCTCGCCACTATCCCCAAGCACAAGGGCACAGAAAAGATGCAGGCGGACATTAAGTCCAGAATTGCCCGCATCCGGCGCGAACTGTCCGAAGATCGGGGCAGTGGCAAACGCGTCGACTGGTACTCAGTCGAAAAACAGGGTGCAGGACAGATCGCAGTTTTCGGGGCCCCTAACTGTGGCAAATCGGCACTGGTTCACGCACTGACCGGACTGAACACTGAAGTCGCACCTTACCCATTCACCACCACCCGCCCACTCGCCGGAATGATGCCCTACGAAGACATACAGATCCAACTGATTGATACTCCTCCTCTTACCCCAGATTCGCCCGCATGGCTGTTTCACATCCTGCGCACTGCGGATGCTGTTTGCTGGCTGCTTGATCTGGGAGACGATTCGGTTCTGGAAACAACAGAGCAGATCCGAGAATTGCTCGCCCGCCACCGGATTGCATTTACGCCCGAACCCGGCACCACAATCAAACCTCTGCTCCGTCTCGGCACCAAGGCTGACGACCCGGAAGCCCAGGATCGCCTCACCATTCTCCGGGAACTGATGGGTGACGTAGATATTCTTTTAGTATCAGTAAATACCGGACAGGGGATTGAGGAATTCCGGCGCCGGGCATTCGCCGTACTTGATATTATTCGTGTCTATACGAAAAAACCGGGCAAACCGCCAGATATGAACGAACCGGTAATTCTGAAAACCGGTGCTACGGTTATTGACGCCGCCTATCATCTGCACAAGGATTTCGCCCGCAAACTTGCCTATGCCCGACTCTGGCGGAACCATGCCTTCACCGGTCAACGGGTAGAGCGGACCCAGTGTTTGCAGGACCGGGATATCATTGAATTTCACATTCAGGAGTAAAAACCGCCACAATTTTTCAGTTGACAACCCGGTATAAAATTTATATTATGAAGTATATGATTGCTAAAAAAGGGGGGTATCCCTTTTCAATTTTGGCAAGTAATACAACCGAGGAGGTATTTTTATGAATAGTAAAAACGTATTCATCGCACTCGGCATCGTCTGGATCTTGACCGGACTCAGCTTTGCGGATCCTGCGCTGGGAGGCGGCAGGGGACTGTTCCGGATTCAGGATGCCAGAGTCGAAGAAGACGGCGCTCTGGTGTTTGCCAACCGCTGGATGTTAAATCGCGCCAATCTCGGAGACAAAGTCACAATGTATCGTGGACCACTGTTTGGAATGGAAATGAATTATGCTCCGTACCCGTTTTGTGAATTCTTTGGCTCACTGGTCGGCATCCTCGACTTCCGCACCAATCCCTATACTCTGTTTTATGACTGGCAGGGAGAAGTTCTTGGAGCAAAACTGTCTATTCCATTTCTGCCCGTAGTTAAATTCGCCGGTGCGGGTCAACTTGTTTTCCCCCGTACCAATTATGCATACAAAGAATCAGATGGTTTTCTGGATCAGCTGTTTATGGAGAAAAACAACTGGCGGGCAATCGTGGCATTCCGCTTCTGGGATCTGTACAAAACTCTGCCTACGCTGATGTTGAACTACGGCCGGACACTGTCCGACCCTGCAAAACAGTTTGCCGGTGCCGGTATTGAATTCGCATCCAACTCCGTAGACCTGTTTGTGGAAGCCAGCTCTGAAACTGATGCTGATGCCGGATTGGCGGCATTGTTGGGAAAAAACTACACCCCAAAGGCAAGAATTACCCCTGGGTTCCGGATTAAAATGAGTGTATTGCATCTTACCGGTGGTGTCGAGTTCGGATTAACCGACGTAACAATGCCGGAGTATCAGGCAATCTTCGGAATTAATTTCGTATCGCCATTTCCCAAACCCCCAGAAAAACCCTGGGGCAGACTTGTCGGCAAGGTGGAAGATGCCCGTACCGGGTTACCCCTGGCAGCTAAAATCCGCTTTATCCGCAAGCGTCTCCCGCACCTCAAGACCGATCCGGAAAACGGTACTTTCTACTTGGAAAAACTGCCCGCCGGGGTAGTAATTGTCGAGGCATCCGCAGAAGGATACATTCCGGAAGCAGTGCCGCTTGTCATCCCGGATAAAGGCTATGCATCCCATACCTTCAAGCTGAAACCGCTTGTCCCCTACGGCACGGTTTCCGGCAGGGTCTACGACACCTATAACGGTAAGCCACTGGAAGCCAAAATCTCGTTTGTTGCCACCAGCATTCCGGCTGTCAGCTCGAATCCACTCACCGGCTTCTTCCGGGCAGATAATGTTCCAGCCGGACTGGTTGCAGTCCGTATTGAAAAGGATGGATACTTCCCCGAGGAGCGGGCAGTGGAAGTTGAGGACGGCAGTATTACCAAGCTCAACATCGGACTGGCTTCACTCGAAATGAAGGGGACATTCAAGGCAAAGGTGGTTGACAAGCAGACTGGAAAGCCCCTGCAGGCAACAATCAGCTTTACTCAGGGAGAAAAACCGTCCCTGACCACCGACAGCACAACAGGTGAATGTCAGGCTGAACTCCCGGTCGGCAGCTATGAAATCAAAGTCGATGCGCCGGGATATGTTGTCCAGACTGTCGGTTTCAACATCACCAAGGGAGAAACAACGGAACGAACCTTTGAGCTGGTGTCCAAGGGGATGGTATTGAGGCTCAAAGGTGTCTATTTTGAACTCGGTAAGGCAACCCTGCGTCCGGAATCCTATCCAGCATTGATGGAAGCGGCTCAGATTATGAAGGACAATCCGGATATCGTAGTCGAAATCCACGGGCACACCTGCAGTATCGGGTCTGAAGAGTCCAACCGCATCCTGTCAGAAAAGCGCGCATATGCGGTCATGAATTTCCTTGTCCAGTATGGCGGTATTGATCCGAAACGGCTCAGTGCCAAGGGGTTTGGAGAATCACGGCCGATTGCCTCGAACGACACCGAAGAAGGTCGCCAGCTCAACCGTCGGGTGGAATTTGTCATTGTGAAGTAATACTGACAGTAAAAAAAGAAGGCGGGGACGAGTACTTGTCCCCGCCTTTAATTTCACGGCATCACCAGCTTCAGATACCAGTCAAGAATCTCCCTGCCTGCGAACAGTCCAACCACACCACCCAGCGCCAGAAACGGTCCGAACGGCACCTCCTGACCCTTCTTCAGCCGACCGCCAATCCTGCCCGCAAGTCCAAAAAGCACACCGGTAACCACCGCCACCGCCAGTGCCACAATCATACCCTTTCCCCCAACAAAAACTCCGATCATTGCGGCAAACGGCAGATCACCCCAGCCCATCGCCTCCTTCTGCTTTACACCCATGCGGGAAAATGGCCGGACCAGCACAAACCGCCACAACGCCCAGGCAAAGAAAACAAAGCCGGCTCCGATTACTGCGCCCCAGAACGCCTCTTTGATCGGCATCTGAAACATCGGAATCAGAGCGGTAACCAGTCCAACGGTTAACCCGGCAAATGACAACTCAACCGGCAGGATCTTGTGATCAAAATCAATGCCGGCAAGCACAATAAGCAAACTGATAAAAACCAGCACACGCACCAGCTGCCAGTCAAAACCGAACCTGAAATAACTGAGGAGAAAGAGCAGGGCGGTAATAGCTTCAATCAGGGGATACCGGAGCGAAATTGGCTGATGGCAGTCCCGGCATCTGCCCCGTAATATCAGATAGCTGATAATCGGAATGTTATCGTAAGCCCGGATTCGTTTCTTGCAGCGGGGACAGTGCGATGGCGGATAGCTGATTGATTGCCCGCGGGGGATACGCCAGATACAGACATTGAAAAAACTGCCCAGGATCAGTCCCAGCAGTCCGATAATAACCCAGTTCACTGTCCCTTGGGTCCCGGGGGGGAAACCGGTGACTCCGGTGGCGAAAACATCTTTTTATCGTTTGCCGCCGCATAAGCCACTTCCGGAGAAATCAACCCTTTCTTCAGCAGTAACTCCAGACTCTGATCCATGGTCTGCATCCCGTACTGTGAACCGGTCTGTACCAACGAGGGTATCTGATGGACCTTTGCCTCCCGGATCAAATTCTTGATCGCCGGCGTTGCAATCAGCACCTCCATTGCTGCGACCCGTCCCCGTCCATCCTTGCGCGGCAATAGTGTCTGGGAAATAATACCGCGGATGACACTGGCAAATATCTGGCGGACATACTCCTGCTGATCTGCCGGGAAGACATCAATTACCCGGTCCACGGTCTCCGCAACACTTTTAGTATGCAGGGTCGAAAGCACGAGATGGCCGGTTTCCGCGGCGGTCAATGCCAGACTGATCGTTTCCAGATCCCGCATCTCCCCGACCAGAATTACATCCGGGTCTTCGCGGAGGCAGGCACGGAGCGCCGATGCGAATGACCGGGAATGGGTATCGATCTCCCGTTGACTGATCAGACAGTTCCGTGGACGAAAGATATACTCAATCGGATCCTCAATCGTAATAATTCGAACCGCCTGTTCCTGATCTATCAGGTCAATCATACTCGCCAGCGTAGTGGATTTGCCACAACCGGTCGGACCGGTCACCAGTACAAGCCCGGAGTGTGATCGCGCCAGCTCCGCAACTGATGGTGGTGCCGGCAGTTCTTCCAATGTCCTGATTTTTGCCGGAATTATCCGGAAAGCGGCACCGATTCCGTTCAAATCCAGAAACACATTCACGCGGGCACGAACTCGTTCCGGAGTTGTATATTCAAGTGTCAGCGCTTCCGGTACCAGCCGTTGACTGGCAGCGCCCCAGGTGTAAGAAAGATCGATTTCCTTCTTATTCCTTACCGCCTGCTTCTGCTCATCGTTAAGGATAGAATAGACCAGCGCCTCCGCATCATCTGCGGTCAGCGCCGGTCCCGGAATTTTTTTCAAACGGCCGTTAACCCGGATGATCGGCGGGTTACCGGCGGTTATGTGGAGATCTGAGGCACCATATTTGGCTGCATACCTCAGCAGCTCATCAATATTCATCTTCCGGTGGTCACTACTCTCCACCCTTTATTTAAAGGACCACCTGCCCCTTATCCCTCCGGATTAATGATATGAGGAATGATAAAAATCATCAGATCACTTTTTGTCCGTTCCACTGAAGTCTTCTTGAAGAAATGACCGAGGATCGGGATATCACCAAGCAGCGGAATCTTACCGACACTACGGGTCTCCTCATCCCGGACCAAACCGCCAATCACTACCACCTCATCCTCAGCAACCTTAACCTGAGTTTCAGCCTCGCGGCGGGCAACAATCGGCTGCCGGTCATCAGCCGAACCTACCCAGCCCGTAATTGCTTCAACCGAAGGCCGGACATGCATGGTGATCATACCATCAGAAGTCACATGCGGTGTCACCTCCAGCTTGATCGGGATCGAACGGGTCTTCCAGGTGTAGGTAATCTCACCCGTATTCGGGTCCTTGTGCACTTCACGGATGGGGACATCAATACCCATACTTACCGTTGCCGTCTGGTTGTCCAGCGTCAGAGTTCTTGGATTTGCCAGCACCCGTGAACGCCCGCGCGAACTCAGCAGTTCCAGCGCCGCACTGAACCGGGCGAAGGAGATCTTACCAAAAAGCATCTCTTTAACAATAACCGGAATCGCCACCTCTTCACCGATTTTCGGCAGTTCAGTTCCAAACGAGGCTACCGGCGTCCAGTCAATGCCCCACCGATCCTCAGCGGAATGGGTTGTTTCAATAAACTTCGCTTCAATGGCAATCTGCGGCACCGGCCGGTCCAGTTCAGCGATAATCTTCGCCACCTCATCCAGCGCCTCCGGGACATCCGATACCACCAGCACCGCGCTGCGTTCCGCCGCACCACCCTTAGTCCCGACCCGCCGGTATCCCGCTGTGGCTTCGCCGACTGGTGAGAGTGCCTTCTTGATGACCTTCAACACATCTTCAGCCTCAATGTAATCCAGGTTAAACACCCTCGTCTGAAGCTCACCGTACATCTCCTTCTTGACCGGCTTGACAATCAGCACCCCGCTCCGGTCTTCAACGATATTACAGCCCGCTGCCTTGACCAGCGCCTCCAGACCCGCCCGCAGGGGAACTTCATTCAGGCGCACACTTACAACTGACTTTACATCCTGAGTGATCATCAGGTTGAGATCAAACTGCCGTGCCAGCATCCGCAACACACTCGTTACCTCAGCATCCTGAACCAAGAGTGTCAGCGGCGGTTTGCCGCTGAACTGGTCTTCAGGTTCCGGCGCTGGCGGAGGTGGCAGCGGCTGGGTCCCGAGGCTGACAGTAATAACGCCATTTTCATTGGTGATCCGGTGCCGGACCAGCTGCCGGAGCAAAACTGTCACCCGGATACCGCTCGTTGCCTCACTTGGTTTTACTGTAACTGCGGTTACAGGATAATAGCTTGAGCTGATCCGCTCCTGCGCAACCTGCGAAACTCCGTCCATGACATCAACGATCACTGCCGGCGGCTCCTGCGATACAAACGAACTGATATTGGGAGTTCCGCTGCAGGCAATCGTCACCCGTACTTCATCCAGCAGCTTGTCGATTGCCACATCCTTGACCGCTACCTGTGCCTGTGCCGTAAACAGGACACCCAGAAACAAAAATACTGACAAAAACATGGTTGCTTTTTTATTCATGATTTTACTCCCCCAGTGTCAAAGTAAATGTCCTTCCACCCTGTTCCAGAGTTACCCGGTCCTGCTCAATGCTCACGACCCGTTTACCGCTGATCTGATCGCCAACCTGAACGATTTGATCATTTATCAGCGCACTTGCCCCGCTACTGGTAACTGTGATCGCCCGCAGATTCAGATTGGCAACCTCACTCATCAGCATCCAGTCACGGACAAAGGGATCGCTCCCCCAGACAATCGGCTCCGCAACAGCCGACTGTGTTTCTCCTTGTGCAGGCGGTGCTATTGCTTCCTGCAGGGCTGACTTTAACTGCCCAGCCTTACCTCTGACCGTCTGGGTCACCTCGGTAGTAGCCGCATCGGTAATTACCTGCGGCATCACCTGCGGTCGCGAACGGGTAAAGGTAAATATCGCCAGCACCGCTACTGCCAAACCCAAAATTACCAGTAATCTCTGTCTCAAGGTGCTCCTTTCTTTTTTAAAACCCAAACATTTGCTTCTAACTTCTCTTCCTCTGCGCAAAATAACTTGGTGGCAGCAAACTTTCTCCCACGCGGACAGTAGTTCGTCGACCAAACGCCTCGACCTCAATCCGGTCCGTACCGATAGCAACAATCTTACGCCCCATCACCACATCTCCTACTCTGACCCGGCGATTGTCAATTAAAGCATAGCTGTCCTCGCCCAGGGAAACTATCGCCTTCACCACATAGTAAGTCCCTTTCCGGCTTGCTGACCTGCGACCGCCCCGCCGGCTTCGGGCATATTTCAGCATCCGCCGTCTTTCCCGTTCCTGCCGTTTCAATTCTTTTTTCCGCTTGCGTTCCTCAGCCCGCAGACGCTTACGCTCGGCAGCACGCTCCTCCTTCGTCTTTGCCTTCAGTCGGCCGGCAGTTCTGCCCTGAGCTGCAGTACTGCGGCGACCAGTTCCAGAAACTGAATCGGACTGAGCGGTACTGCGGCTGGAGCGGGCAGCAGGCTTGGGTTTCCTGAAGAGCAGGACACCTCCTACTACTACCACCGCCGCAACAATCAGAACCAGGATAATCCGTCTCACAAATCACCTCTGCCCGCAAGACTTGAGGCATAGATATTTACCAGCAGTTTCGCCTCTACTTCAGGTCTAATATCTTCACGGGCATTGAAATCAAAATCCGGCACCCGCACAAAATACGGATAATCTCCCAGACCCTCAACAAACCTGCCGATATCCAGATACCGTCCCTGCACCGTCACCATAAACGGCACCGGTCTCACCTGAGCACTCGGACCCTCCTCTTGCAACAATGTATCCAGTCCGGGCGGAGTTATCTCCAGAAAGTGCACACGCTTTGCTTCGGCTTCCCGGGCAAGGTCCCGGAAAAGGCTGAGCATCTGAGAACGGGGCACTACCCTTGCCCAGATACCGCTGATCTCTGCCTCCAGCTGCTCCTTGCGCTGGCGCAGTTTGGGCATCTGGGCAATGCGCGCCTTGGTCTCGTCCAGCTGCTTCTGCAGGTCCCGGATCTCAGCCACTGTTTTCTGTCTTGCCCGAATCCGGGGTTGATAGAGCAGAAACCATGCTCCCACGCCGAGCACCACATAGATTATCAGACCAATCAGGACTACCCTTCTTTCAATTAGATTCATATGCTTACTCCGTCACACATTGAATTTCAAACTCCAGCACCGTCTCACCTTGGAGACTGCTGCGGTTCTTGGAAACGAGCTGTACCTGTTTGAATGATGGACTGCGCTCCAGGTCGATAAGAAACTGTGCCAGGTCAACATCCAGCAGATGAGGCTCACCGCTTACTACCCCGGTCAGTTTCACATTTGTCCGGTTTGTCAGTGTAAAGGTGTTCAGCTGGATGTTCTGGGGTACAATGGTGGAGATCTTCGCCATCACCGGCACGGCCGGCATCACCTCCCCCACAACACTGGTCAGCGCCTTCTGTCGTGCCTCCAGCTCTGAAATTTCCTTCTCCAGCTCAAAGTAACTCCGATTCTGCTCTTCAGTAGCCTTGATTTCATTCCTGAGCCGTGACACCTGTCCCTTGGAAATACCCGACCATCCGGCAACGAGTATGTAACCGACGATCAGAACGCCCAGCCAGAGAATTCCGCCGAGCGTCATCATCCTGATATCCCGGGCAACAAACTTGCCCGTCTTCATTTCCATCGGCAGCAGGTCCACCGCGGTATGGTCATAATACAGACCGAGTGCCGCCACCAGCCGATGACCGATTTCCTCCTGCGGGGTTGTTCCGGGGCGATAAAGACCGAAATCCTTGAACGGGTCAAAAATCTCCGTCGGAATCCCCAGGCTGGTCTGCAGATATTCCCGCAATCCCTTCAGTGCAGCGGTCCCGCCACAGATGAGCAGCCGGTCCACCTTCTGTTCACCAAATTCACGACGGTAGAAATCAATCGAGCGGTTAATTTCCGCCACAAACCTTTCCAGCGCCGGACGCTGAAGCGTTGCCAGACGCTTGACCATGATTCCGGAAGGCAGCCGCTCCGTGGAATCCTCGGGGGGGATTCCGTACTTGCGTTTGAGCTCCTCAGCATCATAGGCGTCGAGCGCCAGCTGTCCCTCCTCGGTGGTAATCGCGACCGTCATTGCCTCGGTAATCGCATTGCCCGCAGTCGTCACCGTGCGCGCCAGGTCGAGCCGTTCACCTTTCATAAAAATGATATCGGTAAACTCGGCACCGATATCCAGCAGACAGACAACCTCATCCGGACGGACCCGGCCATACTTCTTTACCGCCGCCTGCAGAGCAAACGGGATAACACTGATTGATGACGGTTCCAGCCCCGCTTTACGCAGTGTCGAGATATGGTCGGAAACAATGTCCTTGCGCGCGGCGATGACCATCACATTGTCCTTGATCGCTCCCGCCTCCCGAACCGGGCCGAGGGTCTTGAAATCAAAGATGGCTTCATCGAGCGTAAATGGGGAGTACTTGTCCAGCCGCAGTAGAATTGCATCCTTTAACTCCCGCCGGTTCATCTTGGGGAATGGCGCCTGGCGGACACTCACCGAAGGACCGGATACAAAAGTGTAAACCTCACGCGGCTTGTAGTCCTTGATCAGCTCCCGCAGAATTGAGGGCACGTCAAACGCTTCGCCGATTTCCTTCAGTCCGTAATCGACGACCCTGCCACCCTCAACCTTGACAAATTTAACTGAATTCGAACCGATATCAATACAGAGGGTGCCCTTACCACCCCCGCCAAAGACTTTAGACGCCAATTTGCCTCCTTATGTCCAGAAAATTACCGCGGTCGGACACTGAATTCCGAACCATCGTTAAACCTCAGCCGGAAAAGTTGATTATAAATATTACTCGTATCCCCGCCGCTCGGGGTCTTGGAAAAGTTGTAGAAACTGAATTCGACCACTTCCTCGCCATTTGGTGAAATCACAAATGGTCCGGGCATGATGACCAGTGAATCCCCTCTGCCGACACCCGGACTGTATTCCCATTGCCGCTGTTCGTGATTGCGGATATAAAGCCAGCGCATATAGGCACTGTCCGGTGCCTCAATGAAACTGATCGTCCGGACCGTATCCGGATTTTCACCGGGGTTTACGATCCAGATCGTAAATCCCGAGCTGTCACCGGAAATTTTCGGTGTCCCGACCATCTGCAGATAATTCCGAAACAGACGGCTGAAGCGGAAGTCAACGACCGTCCGGCTTCGCGGTACCACCGTCACCCACTTGACAATTGAATCACCGCCCGGCCGCCGGGCAACCAGCTTGTGATTGCCGATTGGGATACCGCCATTGGTGGTGGCAGGTGTAAACTCATAATAACCGCCGGCATCGGGCCGGGTAAAAAATGTAGTGCCGTTCGGCAGATAGAGGTAGATGCCGACCGTTGCCGCCTTATCACCCGGCGGATTGTTATCGGCATCGGTAACCGTGCCGATTATACTGTTGTTTGTGAGATGAACAATTGAATCCACGACCCTGATGGTCATCGGATACTTGCCGTTGCCGATCGTGGCAATTGTGCCGGTAGCGGGATTATAAGTATACGGGTTACCCCACGCATCGTAGCGGTAACCGACACTGTCCTGCAGAAACTCCCGTCGCAGATAAGGACCGCGCCAGTTGGGAGAATTACTTGTATTTTCCACCAGCTCCCGCAGGTCATTGGGCAACCGCATCATATCACCATAAAATCCGAAATCAACCCGGTGACCATTCGCGGTAATCTCCGGATTGCCCACCATCGCATAGGACAGCTCCCGCATCTCCTTCAGTGTCTGATCAAACAGTGACCGATCCCGGGTGGCATCGATCGTCCGGATTGCGACCGTACTCAGAATCCCGATGATCAACAACACCACCAGCAACTCCATCAGTGTAAACCCGTGTGCCTTGACTTGGCTTCTCATCTTCCACCTCACATGTTGTTCCAGTCCACATTCAACCGGACCTCAATTCCCCGCGCACCAACGCGCGGAAATACTGTCACCGCTCGGGTAACGGTATCACACCGCGGCGGTGGCGGATAATAGTGCCAGACCATCACCCTCAGGGTCTGGACCCCCTGCGGGACATCCCGGAACTCAAACATACCGTTGGTTGCCGGTGTATAACTGTCACGGTAGAGCACCCCCTGACGCGGGTACTCCAGCTGAACGGTAATCCTCGGCAGAATTGAATCCGGTGGTGGCACACCACGCTGGTCCACAATTGAACCGTCGACCACATTGTGCAGCAGGTCATTAACGCTGTAACCCAGCGGTTTGGTAATCCAGCGCTTCCGGTCAACCAGCCCTCCGCCTCCATAGCTGCGCAGAAACAGACTGTCCCGCTCAAATACAATTGTATCGCCCCAGCCATCAATCCGGTAGCCTTCCGGCGATTCATTAAAAGTTGACTTGATATAAGGTCCGCGCCAGCGGCTGCTCTCGGGCGGCGAAACCCAGCTGGGTGGATTCACCAGATCGCTGAGCGTGCGGGGGAGTGCACCCATGTCGCCCACAAAACCGAAATCGGCCCGGACCCCTCCTACCACATAATCCGGATCACCGGTAATCACCTTTGCCAGCCGGTCCAGCTTCTGACGGGTCTGCTCAAAACGCCCCCGCTCCAGCGTCACATCCCAGGTCTTGATTGCGGCGGTCAGAATTACGCTCAGAATCATAATTACCACCAGCAGTTCAATCAGGGTCACACCACGATAAATTCTCCGGTTCATATCAGAACCTCACCTTGATATCGTCATTCTTGACCGCACCGGGCTGACCCCAGAAAAGACCGTCCGGCCCGGCACTCATCAGACCGAGCGTCTCATTGTTTTCCACCCAGTAACGGTATTCAGTTCCCCAGGCGTCATACAGATAGCCCATCTCTCCGTCTTCGCGGATGTAAGGTCCGTTCCAGCCCTTCTGAATATAGGGGTCCCAGGCCGGCAGTGTCTCCTTGCCGACATACAACCGCTGGGCATAAATACCCTCAAACGGGTTGCGGGTTGCCAGTTCAACCAGATCCCGCGGCAGTCTTCCCACATCCTGCTTGAAACCGTAACCGACCGCCTCACCGCCAACCCGGAGGTCCGGATTGCCCATGATTGCCTCCCGCAGGACATTCATCTCCTGTAAAGTGGCGGTACGCCGGGCATTGGTTGCTACCCGGGAGATCATTGTTGGAACAAAAAAAGCCAGAAGAATTCCAAGCACTGAAATAACGACCAGCAGTTCCACCAAGGTGAACCCGCGCCCTGAACTGTCTCTGGCGCTCACAAACTTCATTATAGAAATCTTCTTCTCTCCTGTCAAGGACAAACACCTGCCCATGCTGACTCCCTTCATCAGTTGTGCAGCACAAAAATCACCGCATCGCCGTCCGCATCAAAATCCCGGATTGAGGAACCGCTGTGGTCAATTCCCAATAGACCGTAATGAGTCGGGTAGGCGGAACCGGGCGGGTCATAAACCTTGTAAACTATATTGCCGGGGTCATAGCCGTAGACATCATTCGGACCGTATTCATCGGTATTACTGATTTCCGTGATATCATCATAATCCTCAGGATTGAACTCATCCGGGTCCATCTCCTTGCCGCTGTAGGGGTTGGTCGGCAGTTTGCCGATCCGGACATCATACTCTCCACCGGGAAACACGCATCCGTATCCATCCTCGTAAAAATCCTCGGCATAATAACCGAACTCCTGATGAAACACCTCGATGGCGGTCTGGACATTGTGCAGATTCATCTTCATTGCGGCAATCCGTGCCTGATTGCGCAGACCGGAAAACCTCGGCACCGACATTCCCATCAGCACCCCCAGAATCATGATTACCACCAAAAGCTCAACAAGCGTAAAGCCGCGGTTTTTGGGACACATAAAATCTCCTTTGGTTAAATAATAGTAATTCATTCACATCTGTCAAGTTTTTATCCCGAGCCCCGCCGGCTGGGCGGTGTGGTTGTCCGGACCTTGTCACCGTCAAGATAAAACCGGCCGCCATAGGGTTCTTCCGGCAGGACCGGCAGATAACCCCGCTGCTTTAACTCCTCAATACTGCCCGGCAGCCTTTTTTCCTTTTCAATAAACTGATTGACCGCCCGCTGAATTTCCGCCAATCCCTCCTCCAGCTTCAGCCATTTCAGCTGCCGGACGATCAACTCCTTCAGTTTCTTGTTGTCGGTGCTGTAATACAGGTCTTTCCACATCTCCCGGGCGCTGGCATAATCACCGCTCCGGGCAGTAGCATAGGGCACCCAGCGTTCGATGATTGGCCAGGCATCAGGCAGCCGGGCTGCAATCTGAAACAGCCGGGCTGCTGCCTGATAATCACCGATCAGTATGTAATTGATAAACCCGGCATCAAACGGCAGCTGCCAGTTGAGCGGATTTGCCTTCATGCCGTTAAGCAGAAAGCGCAGTGCTGCTGCCGGATTGTGGGCATCCCAGGCAAGGGTGATCGCCCCGAAGTGGTAGGCACCGATAAACCGCGGATCAAGCGTCGTCAGAATTTCAAAGATATGACCCAGCCATTCATAGCGCCGGTCAGTCTGCTGGTGCCGGCCGTAATAGTCAATCGCCGTCAGCCAGATGAAATCGGCAGCGAGCTCCTCATACTCAATCACCATTTCCCGCAGGGCAACTCCGGAGGGAAAATAGGCAAGCTCCTGCATCAGTTTTTCCCCGGCCCGGCGGCTGGTGGCATCAAGCGACAGCTGCAGCAGATAGATCCCGACAAACCCCCAGATCACCAGCACCACGGGCAGCAGGGAAACAAGCAAACCGGGTCCCCGGGGAACGGGTCTGGTAACCTCAACCAGCTTCATCAGAAGTCCCGCCGGTTGAAGACAAAAATGGCAATCAGGAGCAGGGTGAAGGTGTAAACCAGCGCATAGGCAATCGAGAGCACCATTGCCAGCGGATTGAGCGGTGCATTGTGGACAACATCGCCCCGGATATTGAAATTGTTCAGATTGGGCAGGACATAATAGAGAAACATGCCGATGAACTTGACAATCGGTGCCGGACTGATTGCTGCCAGTTGACGCAGCAGCTGGGTGCTGTGACCGATAAAGTAGACCACAAAGGTAAACACTGCGCTGGCGATCGGTGTTACAAATGTGGAAAAGAGGACCGCAACTGCGGTCAGAATCGCCAGCTCAAAGCCGGTCATCAGTACCGCCCAGAGCAGGCGCGGCTCCGGTTTAACCCCGGTCAGAAGCAGGACCAGATAAAAACCGGCGGTCATCAGCACCAGACTCACCCCGAGCACCAGCATCATCCCGCAGTATTTGCCGATGATGAACTCATAACGCCGGACCGGCCGGGCAAGCAGGAGATAAATCGTCCGCTTCTCCACCTCGCGGTAGACAATCCGGCCACCCACCAGTATGGCAATCAGCACACAGAACAGGGTGATGGCGGAAAGCCCCAGGTCCTTGATAATCTTCTCTGCCTCGCCCAGAGCCACCGGCTGGATCACCTTGGCGCTTGCCATCACAAGGATTGCGATCACGATCAGCGCTGCCAGCACCCGGTCCCGGACCGATTCCCGGAAGGTGTTGAAGGCAATACCCCAGATCCGGTTCAGCATCACACCCCTCCGTTTCTGCCGGCGCTCTTCACCCGGGCCATAAAGAACTCCTCCAGTGTCAGGGAACGGGGAATGATTGAGCGCACCTTCGCCTGTGCCTCGCGGGCAATCGCCAGAACCCGCTCCACATCCTCCTCACTCTTCACCGTTAAAAGCAGCAGGTCACCAGATTCAATTGACCGCTGAGCGATCCGCTCCAGCCCCTTCCGGAACTTCCCGCTGACCCCCTGCAGGGTAATCTCGATTGACTCCACCTCACCGGTCAGAATCTCGCTCAGCCTGCCAATTTCTACCATCTTGCCGCCAACGATAATTCCAACCCGGTCGCAGATCATCTCCACATCCGCCAGAATGTGAGTTGAGAAAAATACGGTCTTTCCCTGTTCCCGCAGGCTGACAATTATATCCCGGAACTCCTTTCTGCCGATCGGGTCCAGCCCGCCCATCGGTTCATCCAGAATCACCACCTCCGGGTCATGAATCAGCGCCTGAGCAATTCCGATCCGCTGGAGCATTCCCCGCGAAAAACCGCGCATCTGCTGATGTGCTGCATGCTCCATCCGGACCAGTTTCAGCATCTGGCGCACCCGCCCCGGAATTTCACTGCGGGACACACCGGAAAGCTGGGCGGTGAGGGCAAGAAATTCAACCGCGGTCAGATACTCATAGAAATAGGGCGACTCGGGCAGAAAACCGACCCGCCGTTTTACCCGCGGGTCACGCGGTGCCCGGCCCAGCACGGTGGCAAAACCGCTGCTGGGCTGTGCCAGACCGATAAGAATTTTGATCGTCGTGGTCTTGCCTGCACCGTTCGGACCTAAAAACCCGAAAATCTCACCCTGTTCCACCTGCAGATTCAGCTCGGAAAGCGCCTGGACCCGCTTCATCCGGAAACCGGTCCGGTAGGATTTGCTCAACCGGACGGTCTCGATTACCGGCTGATTAACAACCGTCACAGTCTGAGTATAAAAATTAATTCTGCTCAGGTCAAGAAAAAGAAAAGCGGGGTGGATTAAACCACCCCGCGCACTGCTCTTGGAGGATTAGTTGTGGAGCACGAAGAAGATGAAGTACTCCTCGTCAGTCGGGTCATCGCACAGCGGGTCGAGGTCATACATCGGATAGGCGACATCACGCCCGAATCCGTAGATGCCGTACTCCTGCGGAGCACCGAAACCGACATCCGGCACATAGGTGGCGATGCCGATTCCGCCCGGATATTCCGGTGTGCCACCGAAATCAAGGTACGGACACTCCTCATCGTTGCCCCGGATCTGAGCGTTCTGGCCCGGCTCGAGCTCGCCGAAGAGGTCCAGATAAACCAGGTCCTCCTCGTCCTTGTCCTCGTCATTGTAGCGCCGGCCGTCATACGGGTTGACCGGGAAGTTACCCGGCTTGGGCTCTCCGTCGGTTCCGATCGGGTCACCGCCCGGGAACCACAGACAGATACCAGCCTCATTGCCCGGATCCCATTCCACATCCTCGCCCGGATAGTTGCCGTAGTGGTCCACGGCATAGGCCTCAAGCGCAGTCTGAATGACGTGCATGTTGTTCTTCACGGAAGCACGACGGGCGCGCTCCTGGAACAACACGAAGTTCGGGATGATCAGTGCGAGCAGGATACCGATAATCAGGATGACGACGAGCAGCTCGATCAGTGTAAAGCCGCGATTCTTCATGGTGTTTGGCACCTCCTTTCTTTTTAGGAATAAATGAGACCGCAAGCCGCTACCGTTTATCTCCTTATAATAAAAAGAAAGTAAACGCATAGCAGCTCGCCGTCTCGATTATATTATAGCAAAGTCGCACCCGCCTGTCAAGCAGAAATTTTCAATTCGGTCAGGTCAGAAGAAAATAGATCTGCCCGGCTGCCCGAAATGCGGGTGGTGGAGCACCGTACTCAGCAGCTCGATATTTGTCCTGATACTGCCGAAGTTCAGCTCAGCAAATCCCCGGAGCAGACGGCGGACCGCAGTTTCCAGATCCGCCCCCCAGGAAAAAAGATTCACCAGCAGCAGATCATACTCCCCCAGAATTTCGTAGCCGGGATATATGTAAGACTCCACCCGCAGGTGTGGTCCGCCCGGGAGTAACAGCTCACTGACGATGCCGGTTGATGGTTCGAAATCAGCACCCGGGTCCTCTGCCCGGATGCCTGCTGCCAGTGCTCTGATTCCCTGGTCTGCAGGAACGATTCCGGCATTTTCACCCGCTGCCACTTTCAACTGCCCGGCAACAATATCCATACCGGTAATAATCTCTGCCAGCGGATGCCAGGGGCTGAGCTCACCACTCAGCTGAAGAAAGTAAGGAGTATTGTCCTCATCAATCAGGAACCGCACCACAAGCACACCCTGAAACTGCAGCTGTTCTGCCAGCAGTCTTGACCAGCGGTACAGCCGGCTGCGCAAATTTCCGGACAGATTTGCCGGGGAGAAGACAAGCAGGTCCTGCTCCCGGTGATAAAAGCCAACCTCCCATTCCGCCACTGGCTGAGAGAAAATCACCAGCACATCAACCGGCCGCGTTCGGGGCAGATATCGCTCCAGATAAACCTGCTCAGTGGCGTTATGTGCCCGGACCTCTGCCTGGCACATCCGCACCTGATACTCAATATCCTTTTCCTTGTTAATCAGACGGCTGCAGTGCAGGTTGCTGGCGACGGGCCTGACGACAACCGGCAGTCCCAGTTTTAACACCGCCGGTACCGCCTCAGCCGGACTGCTGACCGGCTCCTCGGTTCCGGGCACAACCGGAATTTTCAGCTCCCGAGCCAGCCGGCGCTGTGCCAGCCGGTCCGCAAAGAGCCGGAGCGCATCCGGACCCGGTCCGATAAACGCAATTCCCGAGCTGATAGTGGCATCAGCGAACTCCGGATCCGCTCCCAGAAAACCCCAGCCCGGATGGAGCGCATCACAGCCGGTAACCTCAGCCGCTGCCAGGAGCCGTGATACATTAAGATAGGAATCCCGGAGGGGCGCCGGTCCGATACACACCGTCTCATCGGCTAAAAGCACTGGCAGTGCGGTCCGGTCCGCCTCCGAGTAGGGAACAACACTCCTGATACCGAGCTCCCGGCAGGTGCGGACAATCCGCAGTGCGGGAATTCCCCGGCAGGCTACCAGAACCTTCCTGAACACACCTCTTTATGCCCGCTCAACATAGGTGTTGGTGCGGGTATCAATCCGCACCCGGTCGCCCACCTTGATGAAAAACGGCACATCCACCACCAGACCGGTTGACAACTTCGCCGGCTTGCCCCCGCCGGTTGCGGTATCACCCCGGTAATTGGGTTCGGTATCAACCACCTCGAGCACAATGAATATCGGCGGCTCAATGAGCATCGGCACCCCTTCAATATAGCCGATCTCCACCTCCACCCCTTCAGTCAGATAATACACCTTGTCCCCGAGCACCTCCCGCTTCAGGGCAAACTGGTCATAGGTCTCCATGTCCATGAAGTGGTAACCGGTATCATCTGCATAGAGAAACTGCCCCTTGCGCCGCTCCATCTCCACCGTTTCCAGCTTGATTTCAGATTCAAAACTCTCCTCGATCAGCGCTCCGGTGCGGATGTTGCGCATCTTGGTCAGCACCCGTGCCCGGCGCTGTGCGGTCCGGGTCCGGGCATAGGAAAGAACTTCATAGATTTCATTGTTATATTTAATTAACAGACCGGTTCGAAAATCGTTTGGTGTTACCATCGCCACTCCTTAAATTATCAGTAACTCCTTGTCTGCCTTGGTGAAATTACGAATTCCGGTACTGGTAACCAGCACCATATCCTCAATTCTTACCCCGCCTTTTCCGGGCAGATAAACACCCGGCTCCACCGTAACCACATCACCCGGCTCCAGCACCTGCCGGCTGGTCCGGGCAAGAGCCGGCTGCTCATGCACCTCCAGCCCGACCCCATGGCCCAGGCTGTGACCGAAAAACTGACCCAGTCCCTGCTGATTAAGATATTCTCTCGCCACCAGGTCCACAAACTTGCACGGCACCCCGGCCTTCATCGCTCCGAGCGCCTCCTGCTGTGCCTGCAGGACCGCCTCATATACCCGCCTCAGCTCTGGGTCCGGTCTGCCCAGAAATACGGTGCGGGTCATATCAGCACAGTAGCCCTGATACCTGCACCCGATGTCAAATGTGATCGCATCTCCCTTTTTCAGCCGCCGTACCCCGGCACGGGCATGAGGCTTGGCGCCATTCTCACCCGATGCCACAATTGAGGGAAATGCGGGCTCGCCAAACCGCCGGAAGTAAAACTCAATCTCCAGCGCCAGGTCCTGTTCGGTAATCCCCGGTTTCACCAGCCTGAGCGCCCGGTTAAACGCCTGCTCGGTAATCTCCTGTGCCCGCTGCATCCGCGCCAGCTCGGACCGGCTCTTCCTGCGCCTCAGTTCCAAGACCAGGTCCCGGACCGGAATCAGCCTGAACCCCTTGAGCTGCCGACGCAGCATCCGGAACCTCGCCAGACTTAAATTACCTTCCTCCACCCCGAGGCGCGGAGTGCGTTTTCCCCCCAGCATCCGCCTTAACTCAGCAACCGGAAACGAACTGTAAAGATCCCGTTCCAGAATTTTTTTGTCACAGCCCCGGACTTCGGTTTTAATCTGCTCCTGATACCGGAAATCGGTATAAAAAACGGCAGCACGCCGGGTCACAACCATCATGCCATTACTGCCAGTATAACCGCAGAGATAGCGGATGTTGTTCAAACCGGAAATTATGATTCCGTCCAGCCTTTCCCGGACGAGCTGTTCCTGGAGCTGGGCAATCCTTTTCTTCATCGGCTCAAATTTTATAACCCGGCACAAAAATGTCAAATCCCTGCGCCCGAATTAGACAATTAGTTACCTATTTATATTATATCGGGTGCCTTTCCCTGCTTCAACGCCAGAAGACCATGTTGCCAAAACATATTTTATCAATAACTTGCAGAATTACACCCTCTGAAATCCTGCCCACCCCCCAGTTCCCCCCACCGTTGACTCCGGTCGGTCTGTCGGTCCTGACTGCGATTCGGTTAAATTTCCAGAACTTATAACAGCGCTCCTGCTAACCATCACTGAACACTTGTTTTATTTTTTCTTTCTGGCTTTACGGTTCTTTACCTCTATCCGCTGCTAACAGTTGACTTTAAGCCCGTCCCGGCTAAATTTCTCTCAGCGAAGGCAAGTCCTGAAAGGAGGCGGTATGGAGTTTTATGAGGTAATCCGGAGACGGCTCAGTGTCCGTGCCTACAAACCCGACCCGGTGCCGGAAGAGGTTCTCAACCGGATTCTTGAAGCGGGCCGGCTCGCACCCTCTGCCAAAAACCTTCAGCCCTGGAAGTTCATCATCATCAGAGATGAGAAAATCCGTCAGGCGCTTGTGCCCGCCTGCCGTAATCAGCAGTTCATCGCTCAGGCACCGGTGATCATCTGTGCCTGCGCCCTGCTGGAGCAGGCGTGGAAGGGCATGGGCGGGTACTGGTCCGCAGCTGAGATTGATGTCACGATTGCGCTGGAGCATATCATTCTCGCTGCTGCCAGCGAAGGGCTGGGTACCTGCTGGATCGGCGCATTCATTGAAGATGAGGTCCGGAAGGTGCTGGCAATTCCCGAGGGTGTGAAACCGGTGGCACTCACCCCGCTCGGCTGGCCCGCTCAGGAGCCCAGACCCAGACCCAGAAAGGAACTGAAGGAGATTGTCTGCTATGAGCGCTACTCGTGAAGCAGTGCCAGCTCCATGATCAGCGCATCCTCGCCGTTCTCATAATAGCCCCGGCGGACATAGGTAGGCACAAAACCGAACCGGCGGTAGAAACGCTGGGCACCGAGATTGGAAACCCGCACCTCAAGGAAAACACTCTCCGCCTGCTGACCGGCTGCAAACTCCAGCGCCCGCCTCATCAGCTCAGTCCCGACCCCCTGATTGCGCCATTCTGCGGCAACCGCAATATTGGCGATATGGACCTCAACTCTGCCCCAGGCAACCAGATAACCCACAACCCGGTTCTCATTTTCTGCCACAATGCACAGCCCATCCGGACGGTGAATATCAGATAGGAAAAATGATCGCCGCCAGGGGTTGGGAAATGTGGCATGCTCAATCTGCAGGACCTGCTCCAGGTCCTGCTCCTCCATGCGCCGGATGGAAATCATGAAAAGATACTGGCGGGCAGGAACTGAACGCTCCTGCCCGCCTAACCTGTCAACCCTACTTCAGATAAACCGCCTTGGTCGTCATTACCTGCTCTTCACTCTCCAGTCGAACCAGATAGACACCCTGCGCCACCCGGTTACCGGCATCATCCCTGCCATCCCAGCTCAGCTCGTATCCGCCCGGATTCAGTCTGCGGTCAATCAGGGTGCGGACCCGGCGTCCCGCTTTGTCATAAACCGCAACCCGGACCGCTGAACCCTGATTCAGGAGGAAGTGAATCTGCAGCCGGCTGCGGAATGCGGTCGGCAGCATTCTGACACCGGTAAGAGCCGGACCGGACATGCTCCCGGTTTCTGCCAGCCCGACCGAAGGCGCATCCGTAGTCAGCTTGATCGCCCGGCCCGGAACAACCGGTCCGGCAGCCCGGTGGAAGGTATCGTTATAAACCACCTGAATCGCAATCGTCAGACTCGGGTCCTGTTCACCAATGGTGGCACTGGAGTTCCGGTTCGCGGTCAGGTACTGGTAAACCACCTCGGTATTGCCGTCAGCCGCTGCCAGCGTGGTGTCATAGAAGACAATCTGCATCTTGTCCCAGGAGTCGCGCGGGTTGTAGTAATGGACCGAATCCCACTCAACGATGAACCGGTGGTTTGCCGCATCATGATAATACCAGACGCCATTGCCGGTTGGCGGATAGAGATCATCCCATTTCAGACAGAACATCGGCGGCATCTGGCTGTTGGGCAGCGGAGTATTGCTCCAGGTGGTTGCGGTTGAATAGCCCGGTGCCACCCAGCCGTTGGAGCAGATCGAGATCTGGGTATAGCGCTGGCCGTAGAACTTGATCGGCCCGAATGCGGGCGGCAGGGTGATCTGCACCGTCTGGTCATCAGAGAGCGTCAGCCGGGTGCCCAGATTGCGAATCTCGACCCAGGAGAAGGTCGGCCGCTCCGCATACTCCGCATCAATGTCATCATAGGCATAATAGAGCGCAGGCCGGCGCGGTCCGTCCGGAATCGGGTCAATTGCGGTCAGCCGGCCCACCTCAATTCCGAAGTAAACCGTCCGGTCCGGATAGCCGGTCTGGCTGATCCGCAGACTGCACGGAATCACAAACTCGCGGGGAATTGATGCGCTCGCCCGCACCCGGAAATGATCCGCCTCATTCATGACCCACGAGTCTGCCGGTATCAGACCGTAAACCGCACTTGAATCCAGCACCTCAAGCCGGGAGTCATATGACCGGAGCACCACCTGCACATCATAGGCGTTCCCCAGCCCGGAATTTACGAGCTGAACCGCAATATCACACTCCTCACCGGGATCAAGCTTGCCATTACCGCCGTCATAGGCATAGACCGAATCGCCGCTCAGCACCGGTGTGCCCACCTTCAGCTTCAGCGGTGAACTCCAGACCGAATCCTGATCATCCCGGACCACCAGTTCCAGATTCAGCGTATAGCCGTTGACACAGGAAGGGTCAACCGTAAACCGGAATCCGGGCTGGCCGGAAAATGCGGTGTCACCCGCCGGAATGGTGCCGAAGCTTTTCACCGAATCGGTAATTGTGATATGGGTCGGATCTGAAGTCCGCAGGATGCCGGTTACCCCGCTGGTGGTATAGCTGCACTGATTCTTCACCCAGACCGGCAGGTTGATCGCCTCGCCCGGATTGATAATCCGGTCATTGTTACCGCCTGCGGAATCATCGACAATCGCCCGGTAGAGCCTGACCCCGAACGGCAGCGGTGTGTTCTCAATGCACAGTTTGGCATCAATTCTGCCTGTGCCGTAGGTATTGTTCTTCGGCGGTGTCCCTCGGGGCACAACCGAATACTGCATGATCGAATCAATCTGCTCGGGCAAGAGCAGCGGATTCTTCTCCAGCATCAGCGCCGCCACCCCGGCAGCACACGGTGTTGCCATTGAGGTCCCGGACATTGCGACATAACCTCCGCCCAGCCGGCAGGAAACAACATCCACACCCGGTGCGGAAAAGTCCGGTTTCAGCAATCCGGGCGGATAGGCATAGTCATTATACGGCGGAATACTTGACCAGGAGACCGGACCCCAGGAGGTGAAATAGGCATAGTTGTCCGTAGAGTCGGTGGCGCCGATCGAAATTGCACCGCCCAGACCGCCTGCCATCTCTGCCGGATGCTTCCAGGGACCGGGGACATCACCCGGCGTCCGGACATTGTCCGGCGGATTGCTCGAACCCTCATTACCCGCAGCGATGAAATAGGGGAGCCCGGCAGCCGCCACATTGGTTACCGCCTGACGCCAGAGCGCCCGCCGCGGATTCCAGGAATGCTGCCAGCCCAGACTCATCGAAAGCAGGTGGGCATGATTCTCCGGAGAAAGTGGTGGTGCAACACAGAACTCCATTGCACGGAAGACGGTATTTTCCGCAATTGTATCCGGCAGTGGTGAACTCAGGCTGGTCTTGGTCCGGCAGCTCATGATTCTGGCACCCGGGGCAATGCCGGTCGTATCACCACCGGTGCCGTCACCGGCGTTGATCCCGCAGGTATGGGTGCCATGACCATTGCCATCCATCGGATCGTTGTCATTGTTCTCAAAGTCCCAGCCGTGATAGGGGTAGTTCGGATCAGTCCACATCCGGTTTGCCAGATCCGAATGGTTGTAATCACAGCCGGTGTCAATATTACCGATCACCACCCCCTGTCCGGTATAGCCGTAGGTATACCAGACGCTGTCCGCCTTGACCTTGCGCACATGCCACTCCCGGCTGTCGGTTCCGCCGGTAACATCAGCCGCGGGCTGCTGTGGTGCGAGCCCGAGCGCATTCTCGGTCGGAATCAGATCCCACTGGACAAACCAGACATCAGCCCGCTCCGCCACCTTCAGAATCGCCTCGGAAACCAGTTCGCAGTAAACCGCATTCACAATCCACAATGGAACGATGTTGCGTGCCTTGCCCTCGCGCTCCAGCCGGGTCAGCTCCTGAAGCAGACCCTGCTGGGTCCGGGCAGCCAGCTCCTTCAGACCGCTGACCGTCACCCGCCAGCGCTCATCCTTGACCTTGATCGTCCGGATGACCTGCTCGCCATTAAACTGCTCCCTGAGCGCAATCACCACCGGCAGATATTCGTTCTTGCTGGTGGTGCTCATCCGCTCCAGCAGCAGCGGCTCAATCGGTGCTCCGGCCACGATTGTGACCGCCAGCACCGCAACACCAAACAGTATCCTTCGCACACTACCTCCTTAGTAGTTGTTTATAATATCTTAATTACGGCGCCCGGATAATCAAGAATCAACCACCTGTTGACAGTCCGCAGGCTTAAAACTATACTCCCATTTGACTGTGGTCGACCCGGAAAACGGGTTGCCCGGAATCGGGCACAGGGAACGCCGTGAAAATCGGCGGCGGTCTCGCCCACTGTGAGCGGTGCTTTTACGCCCCATCAATGCCACTGGCTCCGGCTGGGAAGGCGATGGAGTGCGGCCGCAAGCCAGGAGACCTGGCCACGGTCACAAGGTCGGTTTAACTTGCGCAGAAAGGAGAACCGGAATGAACATCCTGTCCCTGATTGTACTCCTCACCGGCGTCAACTTTGAACGCCGGATTGTTGATGGGGTCACCGGTGAACCGGTGCCCTATGTCCAGATCACCGTGCTGCCCCAGGGCAGAACCTTTCTTGCGGACAGCACCGGATACTTCTCGCTGGAACTTGACCAGCCTGCAGAACCGCTGACCCTGAAACTGGAGCGCATCGGCTACCGCACCCGGACCTGGACCGGTAATGCGGACGATCTGCCCGAAATACTGTCCCTTTTCCCGGTGGCAATTCCCATCAGCGGTGTGACGAGCACCGCCACCCGGCTCAAGACCCCATTGCCTTTTGCCATGCCGGTTCAGAACCGGCACATTGACCAGTCGCTGGTTCAGAGCGGTCCGGCTTTACCGCTCAGCCGGGCAACCGGCACCCTGCTCAACGACTACGGCAATCTTGCGACCGTGAGTCTGCGCGGTGCCGGTCCGGAGCAGACGCTCGTCCTCTGGGACCGTATCCGGCTCAACTCCGGTCTCAACGGTCTTGCCGACATCACCCTGCTGCCAGCAGGGCAGATTGAACAGATCGAAATCGCACGGGGTGGAGCCTCCGCACTCTACGGCACATCGGCACTGGGTGGTGTCATTAATCTGATAACACCGGAACCCCGCCAGCGCCGGCTGGAGTTTTCCGCCGGGCTTGCCTCCTTCGGCACCCGGACTGCCGCATTAACCGCTACTCTGCCCGGCAGGGTCAGCTGGCTCGCCTCCGGCGATTACTTTCACAGTGATAACCGCTTCCCCTATCCTGACTCCACCGGCTCAATCCGCCTGCGCACCAATGCCCGGCTCAGCCGTGCCGCACTGCTCGCCAAATCCCAGACCGCACTGGATGCCCGTCAGTCGCTGACGCTGGAAACCCATTTCGGAATCAGCCGCCGCGGTTCCCCCGGACCTGTCACCTTCCCGAGCGACAGCGCCCGGCTTGATGATGAACATCTGCTGGTCATCGCCGGATATGACCTGCTCGAAAGTCCGGCAGGAAGAGTCAGCACCCGACTTTACCACTGCCGGCGCAATCAGCGCTATCACAACCCGGACCCGTATTTCACTGCCAACGACACCCATAAACTCCAAAATACCGGAATGAACCTTAATCACGAATTCAACCGGATATTCGGACCGCTCACCTGTGATCTGCTGACCGGGGTTGAAACCGGTTATGAACAGGCGCAGAGTACTACCGTGGGAAATTCCATCCGGCTCAATGCCGCCGGTTATATTGAAAGCGGTTTCAAGACCGCACTGCTTCAGCTCATGCCCGCACTGCGCTACGAAATCCTGCAGAACCGGCATCCGGATGCGGTTGCAACCCTCGGCGCCCTCAGTCCCCGTCTGACCATGACACTGACTCCGCACCCGCTCCTGAGCTTTTATTCGGGTGTCAACCGCTCCTTCCGCGCTCCCAGCTTCAACGAACTGTTCTGGCCTGAAGACCCCTGGACCCGCGGTAATCCGCACCTCAAACCGGAATGGGGAACCGGCTATGATGCCGGCATCGGCGTCAAAATGCCCGGCGGCGCACTGCGGCTCACCGCCTTTTACTCCCGAATTCAGGACCTGATTCAATGGGTTGCCGATACGAGTTTTGTCTGGCAGCCGGTCAACATTGCCCGGGTGCGGATCCGGGGACTGGAACTGGAGCCGGAAGTTGAGTTTCCTCATTTCGGCCTTGACGGCAATCTGACACTGCAGGAGTGCCGGGCAGAGAGCACCTTAATACCTTACCGCCCGCCGCTGACTGGCAGCGCCAGCATCTGGCTGGAACCGCTGCGTTTACCCAAGACTGCGCTCCGGCTTCAGCTGAGCACAACCGGTGCCACATCCAGGTTTGCCAATTCGACCAACACCGACACCCTGCCTGGTTACCTGATCCTTGACCTCGGCATCAGCCTGAATCATAAAATCAACCTGGTATCCCTTGCAATCAGTGCCGGGGTCCAGAATCTCCTTGACCGGCACTATGAGCTGATCCGTAATTATCCTCTGCCCGGCAGAAGTTTTTATCTAAAAACCCGGCTGGCCTTGGATCAATGAGGCAGAAGTATCGGCAGAAAACTGGCCGGCAGTGCGCATAATCGCAAGATAGCGGTCGCGCACCGCCTGAAAATCGGCAAGGTAGCGGGCGGGCACCGGTTCGGCACGCGGTGGAATGACCTTGAGCGGATTCACCGGCTTGCCGTTCTGCCGGATTTCAAAGTGGAGATGGGGACCGGTCGCCAGACCGGTTGCACCGACATAACCGACTGTTGCTCCCTGCCGGATGGACCTCCCCACCTTGACGCCGGGACCGTATCCTGAAAGATGTCCGTATCTTGAGACGAGGCCGCCGCTGTGCCTGACCTCCACCATCTTGCCGTAACCGCCGTTCCAGCGTGCCATGGTCACCACGCCATCGGCAATCGCACTTACCGGTGTTCCGCGCGGTGCCACATAGTCAACACCTTGATGCGGCCTGACCACGCGCAGAATCGGATGAAACCGCATCCCGAAATACGATGACACCCGGGCAAAAGACAGCGGAGACCTCAGCACCGTCTTGCGCAGCGACTGTCCCTTTTCATTATAATAATCCCACCGCCCTGTTGGATCCTGATAGTAGAAACCGTAGACATTGTCGGTCCGGCTCCGGTAATGCACCGCATAAACCCGGCCGAACCGGTAAAAACGGCCATCCACCTCCAGCCGGTCAGCAAGCAGCTCAAAGGTATCTCCATTATTGCATTCGGTAAAGAAATCAATGTCATAACGCAGAATTTCCGCAAACTCTACTACCAGCTCGGGCGTCCCGCCCAGCTTCAGAAGTGAATTCCAGAGCGAATTTTCTATTGTCCCCCGGATCACACACTTGACGGTGTCCACCGGCCTCGTTACCCGGACCGCAGCAGCTGTGCCGTTACTGTCAAACCGCACCTGATAACTCACCACCGGACTGGAGTGGTAATCAATCCCGCGGAAATTCAGCCCCTGATAAATCAGCGTCACCGAATCGCCCGGAGTCATCCGGCGGAAATTGAAATCCGCCTTTTCCAGCGCATTGTAAATCGCATTAATCCGCTCGGTGTTGATGCACCACCGGCTCAACAGTCCGGCGAGCACCTCACCATTCTGCAGCCGGTCGCCACCATAGTAAGTGGATTCCGGTGAAGGAATCAACGGGGCACACACTGTTTGCGGTCCATGGTGCCGTTTCCAATTCTGTAATTTCAGTCCCGCAATAATGGCTGAAAAAAGAACCACACTGCCGACAAGAACAAAAATTACCACTCGTCTGGATGAATTTGACTTGGGAACCTGCTCAAAACTTTCCATAACTACTTGAACACAACCAGACTTGCCGCCATCAGGATCATCCCTGAAATAACTCCGGCGACACTCAGATGCTCGTGACCGTAGGCGTAGGAACCGGGAATCAGCTCATCAAAGGCAATGAAGACCATCAGCCCCCCCACACCGGCAAGCAGCAGGTTCAGCAGCGCCTCGTTAAGAAATGGCATCAGCATTCCTGCCGCTACCAGGGCACCCGCCAGTTCCGCTGTCCCGGACAGTGCCGACCAGAGCAGACTCCGACGCCGGGAACCGGTGGCACAGAATACCGGCACTGCAACTGAAAGTCCTTCAGGGATGTTGTGCAGAGCAATTGCGGCCGCAATCGCAATCCCCAGCTTCCGGTTCCTGATCGCCCCCGCAAAGGTCGCCATCCCCTCAGGGAAATTGTGGAGTCCGATTCCCAGCGCAACCAGCAGACCCAGTCGCAGTAGCCGGCTGCGCTCAAGCTCCTGCTGCTGACCGTGACGGTGGCGCCAGCCCCGGCCGCTCTGTACCGGCTCATCTGGCGAACACATCTTAGCATCAACCCTGTGCTCACTGATAAACTCATGAGGCACTATCAGATCAATCAGAAACATCAGAGCGATGCCGGTAAAAAATGCCGCATTTGCCGGCACAAATCCCACACTTCTGATCCCCGTGCTCAACAACTCGGCAAACGAGACAAACATCATTACACCGGCGGAAAATCCCAGGCTGAATCCCATGAATCCGCTTCCCGGTCGGCGCACCACCAGACCGATCAGACTCCCCAAAAATGTACTTACCGCTGCCAGTGCACTCAGAACTACCGCAAAAACGAAATTCTCACTCATCATTCGTCCCGGTTCGACCAACATTCAGCCTTGATATCAGCATCTTCAGCCGGTTAAGCGTCACCGGCGACAGGCTGTGTTCCAGACGACAGGCATCGGCCTCCGCAACTGCAGCACTCACTCCTACAATCCGGCGCAGAAATGTCACCAGCAGCTGATGGCGCTGATAGACCGTTTCCGCAACCTTTCTTCCCAGAGGTGTCAACTCCACCCCGCCGTAATGCTCGTGTCGGACCAGCCCCTTGTCGGCAAGGGCGGCAAGTGCCACCACCACTGAGGGACGGCTTACCCCCAGAAATCCGGCGATATCCTTAACCCGCACGGTCCGGCGGTCCCTCTCAAGAACCAGAATCGCCTCCAGATAATCCTCCTGACTTTCCCCCAGAGACGGGGACCGGTTAATGTTAGGTGTATTAAACATTGTTAAAACAGGCTAATTTTAGCAGAAAACCGGTTGAAGTCAACAGTTGCCCATACCGGATAATAAATTATAATCCATCAGTGGCTATGACTCCACTTTTAAAAAATGCCGCCCGGTTCCACGGCCATCTCGGACCCTGGCTCGTCGTCGGTCTCCGTGCCGGCATTTATGCCCGGCGCCGGTTTAAATGCACCCCGTTTCAGATCCGCGCAACCATCTTCTGTCCGCCAAAACCGCCAGTCCGGTGTGTAATTGACGGCATCCAGCTCGGTGCCGGTTGCACCATGGGCAAAGGCAACATCCGGCACCGGACCGCCCGGCGGTTCTGCCGGATTCATTTTTCTGCCCCACCGCGCCGGCAGCTGACACTTTCCGTGCGACCGGAAGTTTTCAATGCAATGGTTAATCTACCTTCCGATCAGGTAAAACAACTGGCACTCCAGGTTGCCCGTATGCCACTGAAGCGGATCTTTGCCGTGAAACCTTACCTAAAACCGGCGGTCTAAATAGGTGAAAGCAGAAACCTGAATAAGGAGGTGATGAAAATGGCAAAGCATCTGACGACTTGGGATCCGTTCCGGGAGATGGTTTCACTCCGGGATGAACTGGACCGGCTCTTTGACTCGGTCTTCGGACGCCTGCCCCGGGAGCGGGGAGAAACCTACTGGGCTCCGCCCCTGGACATTGAGGAAACTGAGGATGCCATCGTCGTCCGCGCTGAGCTGCCGGGAATGAATAAGGAGGATATCAAGGTCAGTCTGTCCGGCGACACCCTGACGATCAGCGGCGAGCGGAAATTCGAAAGCGAGAAAAAGAACCGGACCTACTACCGTCAGGAGCGGATCTACGGCAAGTTCCAGCGCACAGTCACACTGCCGGCAGAGGTTGAGGGCGACAAGGCAAAGGCATCCTACAAGGCAGGGGTCCTGGAGCTGGTCCTCCCGAAGTCCGAGAAGTCCAAGGCAAAGGAGATTACCATCGTTGCCGAGGACTAATCTTCCCGGAACCGCCCTTTTGGAGACGCCCGGTCGGGCGTCTCTTTTTGTTGTTGAATCACCCCCCACTCTGGATAAAATATCTATATGCCGGTGGGAGCGTATCTGGTAACCCTCATTTTCATTGTTACCATTATTGCTGAAACCGCAACCTTCGACCGGACGCAAAGACCGCCTCGCGGCGACCGGCTGGAATCCATTGTTTATCAGGGTATTACCCGCCGCTATCTGATTCATATCCCCCCCAACCTCCCTCAGAAAAAAGAAATACCGCTGGTCTTTGTCCTACATGGTGGTGGCGGCACACCCGTCTCGGTAGCCCGGCTTACCGGATTCAACCGTCTGGCAGATTCTGCCGGATTCATCGTGGTCTACCCGCAGGCAGTAAACCGTCACTGGAATGACGGCCGGGATATTACTAAGTACCGCTCCCACCGTGAAAACATTGATGATACCGGCTTCATCGCTGCGCTGATCGACACCATCGGCTGCAGAATGAAAATTGACCGGAGCAGAATTTACGCCTGCGGGATCTCAAACGGCGGTATGATGTGCCACCGGCTCGGCTGTGAAATTGCTGACCGGCTTGCAGCCATCGCCACCGTTGCCGCTGCCCTGCCGGAAAATCTTGCCCGCCGGTTTCCCTTACCCACCCCCCTGCCAGTGCTGATGTTCAATGGCACCGCCGATCCGTTTGTTCCGTATGAAGGGGGTCTTGTAGGAATCACCGCTCCCCGCGGCCAAGTCCTGGGTGTGGAAGCAACCGCCCGGTTATGGGCGGAATCAAACCGGAATGCAAAGATTCAGACTGAAAGGGTATCAGCGGCAGGCAGGGATAAACCGGAAATAATCCGCATAGCCTATACCGGTGGTGCCGAGGTCATTCTTTACAAAATTATCGGCGGGGGTCATGTCTGGCCTGGCGGCAAAAAGCGATCCCGCCATTATGGTCCTCACGTTCAGAGTCTCAACGCCACCGCGCTCATCTGGGAATTCTTCTCCCGCCACCACCGGCACTAATTCAGCCGGCTGCCAGAATTGGCATCAAACAGATGGATTTTTGCGGGATCAAAACTCAGGCGTACCCGGGTTCCAGGACCTGGCGCATCGTGCGGGCTGGTACGGACAATCACACTTTCCCCTTCCAGCTTCAGATAAATCAGCGCCTCATTCCCCAGCTGTTCGTTCACATCTACTACCGCTGACACCGGACCGGACTGGTCAAGCACGACATCTTCAGGTCTGATGCCCAGCACCACCGCCTGTTCCGGCTTGGCCGAACCCGCAATCCCTGCCGGCAGCTCAATTGTAAAACTGGCAGTGACGAACCGCAGGGGAGATGTCTGAATTACACCGGTAAACAGATTCATTGGCGGTGAACCGATGAACCCGGCAACAAAACGGTTCATCGGCCGGTTGTAAAGGGTAAGAGGGTCCGCAACCTGTACCATTCGCCCCGCATTCATTACCCCGATCCGCTGTCCGAGTGTCATCGCCTCCACCTGATCATGGGTCACATAGATAACGGTGGTCTGCAACCGCTGGTGCAGCCGGGCAAGTTCTGCCCGCATCCCGACCCGCAGCTTCGCATCCAGGTTGGAAAGGGGCTCATCAAACAGAAACACCTGCGGCTGACGGACAATCGCCCGACCTACTGCCACCCGCTGCCGCTGTCCGCCGGAGAGCTCTGCCGGTTTGCGCCCCAGCAGCTCCTTGATCCCGAGAATTGCTGCCGCCTCCTCAACCCGGCGCCGGATTTCGTCTTTCGGTAACTTTCTGAGCTGCAGGGCAAAAGCCATATTCTCATACACGGTCATATGCGGATACAGCGCATAGTTCTGAAACACCATTGCGATATCCCGTTCCTTGGGCTCGAGATCGTTCACCCGCCGCTCCCCGATATAAATCTCACCACCATCCGGTTCTTCCAGTCCGGCAATGATCCTTAACAGTGTGGTCTTGCCGCAGCCGGAAGGTCCGAGGATGACAAAAAACTCCCGGTCATTGATCTCCAGATTAACCCGGTCAACCGCCACCACCCCGCGCCGGAATGTCTTCGTAACTTCCTTCAATAAAACCCGGCTCATAGACTCTGATGTCGATACCACAGCACCGAGAGGATTCTCACCACCGTCTCCTTCAGGTTCCGCCGGGGAACTACAACATCCACCAGCCCGTGCCGGAGCATGAACTCCGCCCGCTGAAAACCGGGGGGCAGCTTTTCTCCAATTGTATCCTCAATCACCCGCTGACCCGCAAACCCCAAGAGGGCATTCGGCTCAGAGATAATTACATCTCCGAGCGAGGCGAACGAAGCCATCACACCGGCAGTGCAGGGGTCAACCGGAATCGCAATATAGGGCACCCGCGCCTGACGCAAAAGTCCCAGTTCGGCTGAGGTCTTTGCCATCTGCATCAGCGAAATGATCCCCTCCTGCATCCGTGCCCCACCTGAAGTGGCAACGATGATCAGCGGCCGGGATTCTTTTCTTGCAAGCCGGATCGCCCGGGCAACCTTCTCGCCCACCACCGAACCCATACTGCCGCCGATAAAGCCGAAGTCCATCACTCCAAACACCACCGGGATCCTGCCGCACATTCCCCGGCCATAACTGAACGCATCATTCCTGCCGGTCTTCTGCCGTGCCTCCCGGAGCTTTTCCGGATACTTCGGAAACCGCAGCGGATCCCCGGCAATCAGGTCTGCATCCAGCTCCTCCCAGGAGTTCTCATCAAGTATAATCCGGATATACTCCTCCGGACCGATCCGGAAATGATACCCGCAGCGGTTACAGACATGAAAATTGGACTCCAGTGTCTTCCGGTAGATAATTTCACCACACCCGTTGCAGCGCTGCCACAGGGTGTCTGCCGGTTTTACCCTGGATTCACTATCTGGCACGGATTAGTATAAAAAAGGGGTTCTCCCCAGTCAAGGGAGAACCCCGTCTGACACTGCGACTTGCGCAGCAGTTCGCTGACTACCTTGAGCCGCGCGGCGGACGCTCGGTCCGGGCACGTGCCTCATTTACGGTCAGCTGCCGGCCATCCATTTCCGTCTGATTCAGAGCGGCAATGGCGGCAGCAGCCTGATCGTCGGTAGCCATTTCCACAAAGGCAAATCCCCGAGAACGCTCGGTAAATTTGTCTTTGATGATCTCGACCGAAGTCACCTCGCCATGCTGACCAAAAAGGTCGCGCAGCCGGTCTTCGGTAGCGCTGAATGGGAGATTTCCCACAAACACGCGCTTACCCATTTACATACCTCCAGTAAGGTTTGCGCTTGGGAAGCGTTACAGGCTACGCACAAACTCGCCGTTTATGGCGGGAACCGACGCAGACCCTAACGGACCACAAGCATAATCTCGGGCACTAACCTTCTGACCGGTTTTAGCCCGTATCAAACCGGTCAGTTATAATAATAACAGAAAAAAATCCGGCTGTCAATTAAAACTGCAGACAGGTTTCACCCGCCTCGGGACTTAAGCAGATCCCGGATCTCCGCCAGCAGCTGTTCCTCAGCTGACGGCGCCGGTGGCGAAGGCGGCGCGGCCGGCTGCCGCTTTTTCAGCATATTCACCGGTTTGACGATCACGAGAAAGATTGCCAGCGCAATGATCAGAAAGTCCACGACCGTCTGAAGGAACCGGCCATATCCGAGCACCACTGCCGGTTTGTCCCCGCTTGCCGCCTTGAGCGTTACTGCCAGACTGGAAAAATCCACTCCACCGAGCAGGAGCCCGATTGGCGGCAGAATCACATCTCCGACCAGGGAAGATACGATCTTCCCGAACGCCGCACCGACGATAATGCCGACCGCCATGTCGATCACATTGCCCCGGAGGGCGAATTCCCTGAACTCACGGAAAAAGTTCATACAACCTCCATTTTTATCTCACTCCTCACCTTCGGGCCGCAGGATGACAATCGGCGTCAGCTCATTCCCCTGACCGGCCGGATTGTCGCGCATTGCCTCCTCAACCAGCCCGGTATCCAGACCGGCGGATGCGCCCACCACCGTGCAGCCGAAGATATCATTGGCATCCACAATTGCGACCGGACAGCCGAGCGCAGTCGCAAGCTCCTGTGCCACCCGGTCCGGCTCCTTCGGACCGAGTATGACACACTCATAAAATTCCGGCACGCCGGAGGTGTGGGCGGCATCAATCATCGCCACCTGCCTGCCCGCCACCCGGTAGAAATCACCGCTTCTGCCCCGCAGCTTCCCCCAGAAACCGGCAACCGCCGCCCGCAGAATCCTTGCCAGCCCCACCTCATCAATGGCACACTGCATTGACCAGGGCGAGCGCAGACCGATACCGTAGGGCACCTTCTTGACAAAACGCCAGAGCAGATTTGCCCAGAACCCGGGTCTGATTTCGGTAATCGGAATCGCCCGGCCCTGAACTGCGGCAACCGGACTCTCGGCAATGGTCAGGATATCGCCCGGCTCAAGCAGGGGACCGGCATAACGCCGGACCTCGGCGACCAGATCATCACCTTTGTTCAGCACCCTGGTCTTCACCGGTATCCGCACCACCCGGCCCCGGCTCGTTTCAATCACTCTCGGCTTTTCACGGGGCATGGTTCAATATAACATATTTCTTCCCCTGATGCAACCATCGCATTCCCGATTTGCATTTCTGGCGCCGGCAAATTATACTCCAGTATGCCGGATCAGCCGTCTCAGAGTGCACAACGGTTCACCCGCCGCGTCGGTCTGTTCACACTCGGCACACTCATCTCCCGGCTCGGCGGTCTTGTCCGGGAATCGGTCTTTGCCTGGCTCTTTGGTGCCGGACTGGCAACCGACGCCTTCAATGTCGCTTTCCGGATTCCGAACTTCTTCCGCGACCTGTTTGCGGAAAGCGCCCTTTCCGCCGCCTTTGTGCCGACACTGGTTCAGACCCGGCGCGATCAGGGCGACGACCATGCCCGCCGGCTTGCCGCCAACCTCTTCAACACCATCACCATTCTCCTTGCCCTGATTGTAATTGCCGGCATCATCCTGGCACCTCAGATTGTCAGACTCATCGCCTGGGGCTTCCGGCCGGAACCGCAGAAGCTCCAGCTGACCATCAGCCTGACCCGGATCATGTTTCCCTTCCTGCTGTTTGTTGCGCTTGCCGCCTGGGCGATGGGTATCCTCAACGCCTCCGGTTCCTTTTTCATTCCCGCGGTTGCACCCGCCGCATTCAACCTAATTTCCATTGCCGTTCCGCTGGCTGCCTGGCATTTACTCACCCGGCTCGGCATCCACCCGATCACCGGCATGGCATACGGCGTCATGCTCGGCGCGCTGTTGCAGTTTCTGATTCAGGTGCCGAAACTGCACGCGCTCGGCTTCCGCTGGCACCCGGTGCTTGACCTCCACGACCCGGCACTGCACCAGGTCTTCCGGCGCTGGGTGCCGATGGTCCTCGGTCTGGCAACCTGGCAGATCAACTTTCTCGTCAACACCTTCCTCCTAACCTTTCTCCCGGAAGGTTCGGTCACCTGGGTCAGTTATGCCTACCGGATCCAGCACCTGCCTGCCGGCCTGTTCGGAGTTGCCATCGGCACTGTTGCCCTTGCCCAGCTCTCCCAGACCGCCACCAGCCGGCTGGACGAAAAACAGTTCAGCCACGGTCTCAACCTCGTCTCGGTTCTGACCCTGCCCGCCGCCGTGCTCCTTTTTGTCCTGGCGGTTCCGGTTGTCCGGCTCATTTACCAGCATGGCCGGTTTACCGCGCAGGACACGGTGCTTACCGCTCAGGCGCTCGCCCTTTACGCCCTCGGTGTCTGGCCGGCCGCTGCGGTCCGCAACTGTGCTGCCGGCTTCTATGCACTGGGCAACACCCGCACCCCGGCGCTCATTGCCCTGCTCGTCGTCACGGTCAACATCCTGTTCAACCTCATCTTCATGCGCCTCATCGGCTTCCGCTCCTTCCCCCTCGCCGCCTCCTTTACCCAGCTTCTGAACTTCAGCCTGCTCTTCTATCTGCTGAACCGGCGCCAGCCCGGCCTGATTCAGCCCCGCGTTTATACCGTATTTCTCCGCACCCTGGGTGCTGCCATTCCTGCCGGCATCGCCTCCCTGCTCATCATCCGGCTGCTCAGCAGCTCCATCCGCGCCGGCATCACCGGACAGCTGCTGGAAGTTCTGCTTGCCGGCACCGCAGGCGTCATCATCTTCTACCTCCTCGCCCGGCTTTTCCGGCTCACCGAGGTTCAGGATGCCCTTAATGCCTTCATTCACCGCCGCTGACCGGACCTGCCGCAACCAGGCGATTGACGCCTTCCGCGGCACCCTGCTCGCCCTGATGATTGTCTTCAACTATATTAACCAGTTCACCGGCCTGCCCCGCTTCCTCTGCCATGCCCCGCCGCTCTGCGGTATCACCCTGCCCGACCTCGGCTTTCCGATATTCCTTTTCATCCTCGGACTGGTCATCCCCGGCACGCTCTGCCGGCGCCGCAAGACCTGCTCCGCACCCCGTCTTGTGCTCCGCTTCCTCCGGCGCTACCTGCTCTTCATCCTGTTCGGCAGCGCCGGCAACCTGCTTTTGCGTCAGCCCCTCTTCACCCACTGGTCGGTTCTCCAGTCGATCGGCACCGCCGGCATCATCTCCCTGCCCTTCATCTTCCTCAGACCGGCAGTCCGGCTCGTTGCCGCCCTCCTGCTGCTCCTCACCTTCCGCCTCATCGCCCTTGCCGGCTATGAGCAGTGGCTGCTGGCAAATGAGACCGGCGGACTGGGCGGTATCCCCGGCGGAATCGCCTGGGCCGGCGTAATCCTCTTCGGCACCTTCATCGGCGAAAAACCGGACGACAACCGCCGCACCCTCACAGCCGCTGCGACCCTGATTCTTGCCGGGCTTCTCTCCAGCCTGATCATCCCCATCTCCAAACCGCTCATCACCCCCTCCTACCTCCTCTTCACCACCGGCATCGGCGCACTCGGCTTTCTTCTGTTCTCACTCCTTGACTGCCACCTCCGCATCCGGCCCCGCCCGCTCATCATCCTTGGTGTCAACCCCCTTTTTGTCTTCATGCTCTCCGGAGTCCTGTCAACCCTTGCTGCCGGCATCCTGCCCTCACCCTCTCCGCTCGGACTGGCGCTCATCACCGCCACCATTCTCCTCCTCACCTGGCTTGCCGCCCTTTTTCTCTACCGGAAAAACCTGTTGATAAGACTGTAATTTCCTGTTAAAATAAATATAAGTATGCCGGTAAAGTTCTATTCCGATAAAAGGGTGCGTGCCCCCCTGCTCATCGCCTGCTGGCCCGGCATGGGCCATGTCGGCATCCTGGCTGCCAGCTACCTCCGGGTCAAGCTCGGCGGTGAACCCTATGCCGAGATTGATGCCACCCCCTACTTCCTGCCCGACTCGATTGAGGTCCGGGACGGTATCGGCACCATCCTCCCGCCCCCGCGCCAGACCCTCTTCTATGTTGCCGAACCACCCCTGCTCATCTTTGAAGGCGAAGCCCAGATCGCCGGCGAGCCCGGAATCAGAATCGCCAGCGAACTGCTCGATGTCGCCCAGCAGGCGGGCATCGGCACCGTCTTCACCGGCGCCGCCTTTGCCACCGCCATGAGCTACCGCCAGCCCTCAAAGGTATTCGGCGTGGCTACCGATGAAACGATGCGCCAGCGCTTCATCAGCCTCGGCATTGAACCGCTCAAGGAGGGAAGGATTTCGGGCCTCAACGGACTCCTGCTCGGCCTGGCAAAATCGCGTGACATTCCGGCTGCCAGCTTCCTTGCCACCATGCCCCAGTATGCGATTGAGGCGCCCAACCCCAAAGCCTCCAGGGCAATCATTGAGGTCTTCCTCAGAATTCTCAACACCTCAATCGACATGACCGAACTGGAGGAACGCATCCGCGAGGCCGACCGGATGATGGGCGAATTTGAACGCCGGGTCGCAGCTGCGATTGAAGCCCTGCGCCGGACCGAGGAAACGGAAGAGGAGGAAAAAGATGAAGAGGACGAAAGAATGTCACTTTCCGCCGAGACCCCTGAACCTCACGAACTGATGGCACATATCGAACAGCTGTTTGAGGAGGCACAGCGCGACCGCTCCAAGGCAAAGGAACTGAAGGAGGAGCTGGACCGCTGGGGACTCTTCCACCTCTACGAGGACCGCTTCCTTGACCTCTTCCGTAAAAAACCCCAGGAGTAAGAACCGCTGATGCCCGGGACCGTCGGGCAGACACTGGACCGCTTCTTCTCCGCCTATCTGGAATGTGACCTCACCAGGGTCACGCCGGGCAGGGTCTTGATCATCCCATCAAACCGGCGCGAAATCCCGGAACTCCACTACGAAAACCCCTTCGCCCTCTGGCTCGTCGCCACCGGCAACCGCTGCATCATCTCGGTCCAGCCGGCACTGGAAACACCGCTGAAGAAACTGATCGCCCGCATGCCCCTTCCCATCTTCCACCTCCCCGAAGGCAGAAGGATGATTCTGGAGACCGTTGCCCGCGCCCTCAATCTCCCGGGCCGGGTCAGCGCCTTCTCCGGTCCGATCCTCTTTGCCACCCGTGGAACCTTCCGCCCGGTTGAACTCCACCCCTGCCGCCAGATTACCACCGCTGACATCCCGGTTCTTCAGACCGCCGGACTTTACGACACCTGCCTTGACAGAAGCATCGCAGAAGGCACCTGCTATGCCGCATTTGACGGTCCCGACCCGGTCTCCCTTGCCGGCACCCGGGAGGTCCCGCACCTTCAGGACCGGATTGCGGAGATGTATGTTCCGGGCACGATTCCGGCAAAACGGCGCGAAGGCTACGGCAAGACCTGCCTCTCCTCTGCCACCAGAGCGGTAATCCAGTCCGGCAGGATACCCCTTTATCTGACCTCAGACCTCAACCCCGGCTCAATTGCCACCGCCCGTGCGGTCGGATATCAGCCCTATGGCAGACAGTTCCGGGTTGAGATTGCCACCGCCGAACCGCCTCCATCCACAACCCCTCTTCCGCAATCGCCGATATTCTGAACACCAATCCCCACCAGAACCACAAACAACAGGAATAAAATTAACATCAACACCACAATAACCATAAATATCAGTAAATAACCAACACAAACCGCCACCAGAACAGAAATCAGACACCGGTCTCCGGTATAATCTTAAGCATAACCAGTAACAAAAACCGCAACTTACATCCCAAACCCCTCTGCCCTGTCCACCGTAACCACACCCCTTACCCCCACGGTATGGGGAACTGCCGGGGGAACAGGAGTTCAAGGGGTGCAATCAGATAAGACATTGATAAAAAATGAGTTAATAAACTAAATATAAATAGCATCAGATCCGGAGACAATCCGGTGGCGGAATGCCGCACAATGGGCACGCTACAACATGGTTAAGCAAGGATGGTTAAAATCCAACTCGCCACGCGGGGTTTGGGAGATAACCGAAGCCGGACGGGAGGCCTTTAAAACCCTGTCCAACAAGTAAACTACTTTGCAACCGTCACGCTGAATATGCCCAAAACCTTTCAGGTCCTCTTCTTTGATCCCGAACAGCCGGTGCCATGTTATCATCTGATTGGTGAAGTCAAGGCCGAGACGGCCGAGTCGGCGATCAATGAGCATCTTGACGAACTCACTGCCGCAGTCCGGCGCCAGCTGGACCTCGGTCCCGATTTTCCCGACAGCCGGATCCGCTCCGCACTCTATCTGGCGGATTTTGAAAATCTGATTCCGGTTCCGGTTGTCATCCCGGTTCCCGGCTCCTGATTTGATTCTGACCGGCTGACCGCTATAATTCCCCATCGCACGCCATCAGGAGAAAAAAAGGCCGATTGAGCCGGCGGTAACCACTGCACCGGTCCGGCTTTCACCCGCACTGACCGCCGTGCTGCGGATTTTTGCCGGCATTCTGGGCGGAATCTTCATTTCTCTTGCGGGCCTGAACAACTACACCGGCAGGCGCTGGCTCTGGGGCGACCACTGGCAGCTGACCGGACTGCCGAGCGTCTTCTTCCGTCTGCCGGGAATGAAGCCGGATGAGGCTTACTATTTCCCTGCACTCTGGCTTGTTGCCGGACTGCTGGCGCTTCTGCTGCTGTTCGGACTTCTCTTTCCCGGTTTCCGCCGGGCGCTTCTCGCTCCGTTCCGCCGTCTGAAGACCGCCCTGCCATTTGTTTTTACCCTTGCCCTGTTTCTTTTCAGCCTCTACCCCTTTGATTTTGATACCGCCAAACAGCATGAGACCGGTGCCCAGCTCGTGCTCTACCTCGCACTTGCCAGCGCCGGCTTTGCCCTTCTGCTCTTTGCCCTGTATCCCGCATTGCGGTTTGCCGACCGGCCCTTCAGCCGGGTTTACCACCGGCTGATGAACCTCTCCAGCCGGAACTTCCTTCTGCTGGTCTGTCTGCTTTTCCTTGTCCTGACCAGTCTGATCTCCTGGCTGGTCTTTGAACACCTGCCGCACATTCAGGACTCAATCTCCCAGCTGTTTCAGGCGCGGATCTTTGCCACCGGCAGAATCCATCTGCCCTCACCTCCCTTCCCCGACTTTTTTGACTACACCCACATCATCAACAACGGCCGCTGGTACTCCCAGTATCCCTGGCTCCACTCCTTTCTTTTGATGCTCTTTGTCTTTCTGAAAACACCCTGGCTGCTCAATCCGCTTCTCGGCACCCTGACCCTGCCGGTGATTTATCTTCTGGGAAAGGAGCTTTATGATGAACGCACCGGCAGGCTGGGCGCCCTGCTTGCCCTCGCCTCGCCCTTTATCTTCAACATGTCCTCCGAGTATATGAACCACGCCTCAGCCCTGCTTTTTGCCAGCCTGTTTCTGCTGTTTTACTTCCGGACCCTGCGCCAGAGGTCACTCCTCAATCCGCTCCTTGCCGGCTGCTTTCTCGGTCTGGTTGCCAATATCCGGCCCTATACCGCACTGGCGCTCGGTGCGCCGTTTGCCATCTACAGCCTGGCGCTCTTCTTCCGCTCTCCGCGCCGGTATTTTATCCAGTTTTTACTTCTGCTCCTTTCTGCCCTTGCCCTGACCAGCCTTGTCTTTGTCTACAACTGGCTTGCCAATGGCAGTCCGACGCTTTTCGGCTATGTGGTCAAGTGGGGTCCGGGCCATGAGGTGGGTTTCGGCCATTCGGGCTGGGGTCCGCCGCACACACCCTATCAGGGGCTGATGAATACCGGCAACAATCTGAATCTGCTGAACAAGTTTCTCTTTGAACTGCCCTTTCCCGCCCTGCTGCTGGTCCTCATCCCCCTTGCCTGCGGAACGAAAAACAGAAATGACTGGCTGTTCTTTGTTACCTTTCTATCCCTGCTGGTCGCCTATTTCTTCTACTGGTTTCACAACCTCTGCTTCGGACCGCGATTTCTTTATGAGTCCTCAGCCGCACTGGTCCTGCTCACCGCCCGCGGTCTGATAATTCTGCCCGAACTGCTGAACCGCACCTTCAGCCTGCCGGCGGATAAAATCGGACTCCACCGGCTCTACCCCCGCGCCCTGGTGCTCTGCCTGCTCTTTCTTGCGGGAATTGCCCTGCCGCCGCTCTGGCGTGAATATCATACCTATGGCGGAGTGAGCGCAACTGTGCACCGAACGGTCAGAAAGGCAGGTCTGAACAATGCGCTCGTCTTCTGTGACCATTTTGGCAACGGCTTTTCCTACAACCGGCTGACTCTTGACGGACCGGTGGTCTACTGCAGGAACCTCGACATCTTCAATCCTGCCCTGACCCTGCGCTATCCGGACCGGCGCTGCTATTTTGCCAGACATGACACCCTGATTGAGCTTAAGGGGCTGAAGTACGAGGGCTCGGCTCTGCATCAGACCATGGTCCAGCTCTGCCGGGTGCTGGAAGATTCGGAACTGGTCCGGCGGTATAAGACCATTATTGTCCCGTTTGCCGACCTGCCCCTGCCGGTGGACACCTCGGGCTTCGGGGAGAAAATCACCGACTTCCGGACTGTATCCCGGGAAATCTTCCAGCAGCACCGGACCCTGCAGGACTACACGCCCGCACTGGCGCTGTGGATCTTCAATGATGAGCGGGAACATCTCCAGATCTTCTCAATGATGAATGATCCCGAGCATTTCATCGCCGGCGGGCTGAAGTTCACGCTCAGGGGTGTCACTGCCAACAACCTCGGCGCGGTCTACGACATCCGGTAACTCTGAATCTCACCCGGGTTACCATCAGAATCCGGCATATTATCAAGTGACGAAAATTGACCTGAATTTACTTCAAATTATACTGTAAGTAAGTCGGGGTTAAATTCTGCCCGACTGTTGGGAGAAATAAAAGGGAGGTGTCATGACCGTCAGATCCGTGATTATTATCATAGCCATCTGTACCGGTCTGATTCAGGCAAATGAAGTGCAAATACCCGCAACCGGATCAAAAAATATCTTACCCGGAACAACCATCGTCAGCACCGATGCGATTACCATTCCCCGCCTGCTCTCCTATCAGGGCAGACTGACGGATTCATTGGGCAATCCGGTGCCGGATGGCAGTTATCA
>JAOABP010000006.1 GCA_026418295.1 Caldifarciminota bacterium | reverse complement strand
ACCGGTGACAGCGCCGACTACGCAGCGAAGCTCAGAATCAGCCTCATCATTGGCGAACCGCCCATTCCGGGTCAGCTGCTCATGACCCATGACACCGGCTACTGCAAACTGACCGTCTCCTGTCAGGGCTCAATCGGCTATGACATTCCGGACGGCTCCGGCTCCGGCTTCTGCTATCCCAAGACCTCAGCCACCGCCCTTTATTACGGCAGCTTTGCAGTTGGCAACTCGCCCTCCTATGTGGCAGATCACCACTACGGCAACCCCGCATCCGGCACCCCCAACACCGATCTCAGACCGGTTGACAGCCTGCGTCCGGTAACACCGCCGGTTTATGGTGATGAGCACTTCCGCGGCTCCTACTCTGATGCGGGCCACCCGACACCGAAAGGGCTGAAGATCACCCAGAACACCTATATGAGCGCCCAGCCCGGCTATGACGACTTTGTGGTCATGGTCTTTGACATCCAGAACCAGGGCTCAAACCCGGTCAACGGTCTTTATGCCGGCATCTTCGCCGACTTTGACATCGGCTCCTCCTCCACATCCAACACCCTGTTCTCCGACACCGTCCGCCGCTTCACCTACATGCGCCAGTCCACAACCGCCAACCCCACGGTCGGCGTCAAGATTCTTGCGCCCCAGTCCTTTGCCAACCTGTCCGGTGTTGACCATGCGATCTATGTCTATCCGGACTCGGCAATGACCGACAACATGAAATTCCGCTTCCTCAACGGCACAATCGTCCAGCGCAACTCCAACCGGACCTATGACTGGTCGGTGCTGGTCTCCAGCGGTCCGTTTGATCTGCCGGTCGGTCAGACCTACCGGTTTGCGGTTGCCTTTGTCGGTGGTGCGGACGAGACCTCGGCGCGGGCAAATGCGGACAGCGCACAGTCCTGGTTTGACCGGAATGTGGCAATTTCCGAACCGGCATCTGCACCGGCACCACTCAACTCCCCGCTCACCATTACCCCCAACCCCTTCACCCGCAACCTCACAATCCGGCTCAACCTGCCTGTTGCCGGACCGGTCCGGCTGACAGTCCACGACATCTCCGGCAGAACGGTCGGCTCAATCTACGAAGGAACCGCGCAACCGGGCACAAATGAATTCCGCTGGTCAGCAAAAGGACTGACCCCTGGTGTCTACTTCATCCGGCTGAAGACACCGGCAATGAATCAGACCGAACGGGCAATACTCGTCCGTTAGACCGAGCCTTATTCAGTAAGGGCTGGATCAGCAATGCTGACTCCAGCCCTTTTATTTTATCCTCAAACGCAAACCACACGGTAGGGGGAACTGCCCCCTCTTTCCTCCGGAAACGGCATCAGCCCGCCAAAACTCTGCAGAACTGTAACTTACCCGATTGCCCTCTAGGAAACCGGCTTGCAAATGTGAAATTTTGCCTTCTTTCTGACTCTAACTGTATGGAGAAAAAACGGCAATCCCCTTCACCCCATACCCTCCCCTTTCATTTTGCATTTTTCATTTTGCACTTTGCATTTTGCAATGATAACCCGATTCCTCGACTCGGCTTCGCCTCGCTCGGAATGACATATGAGGGTATGGTCATTTCGAGCGCAGTCGAGAAATCCCTGTTCTGCGAATAACCAGCCCCGGACCGTCGGTAAAAATTCCGGCTCTGATTGATTTTCTGCCCGTTTCGTTTTATATTGCTCTGTGCGCATCAGTGCCGGTATGCTGAAAGGCAGAAGGCTGGTTTATCCCCGCTCGGGCCTGCGGCCGACCAAGGACATCACCCGGCAGGGAATCTTCAATGTCCTGGGCGGTGCGGTCAGAAACGCCCGGGTGTGCGATCTCTTTGCCGGTGGTGGGGCGCTGGGTATTGAAGCACTTTCCCGGGGCGCAGCTCTGGTGGTGTTCGTGGAAAAAAGCCTGAAGGTCATCAGCTGTTTGAAAGCGAACCTCGCCGGGCTGGAAAATGTGCGAATAATCCGCGGCGATGTCTTCCGGGTGGTGCCGAAACTGCAGGATACCGGCTTTGACATTGTCCTTGCGGACCCGCCCTATCATCAGGGACTGGCAGACCGCACCGCCGAACTTGTTGCCACAAACCGGCTGGTTAAAATAGAGGGCTGGCTGGTCATCGAGCACAGCCGGCAGGAGACGGTCCGGGTTCCGAACGGCTGGATTGTATTCAAACAGCGGAGTTATGGTGAGACAGCAGTAACCTTTTTCAGGAGGCAGGAATGAAAAGAGCGGTCTATCCGGGAAGTTTTGACCCGATTACGCTGGGTCATCTGGATATTATTGAGCGGGCATCAAGGCTGTTTGATGAGGTGATTGTTGCCGTTGCCCGGCGGGAGGAAAAAAATCCGCTTTTCTCCTGGGAGGAACGGATTGAACTGGCAGGACAGGCAACCGCCGGAATGGAGCGGGTCAAAGTTGAGGGTTTTGACGGACTGCTGGTGGATTTTGTCCGCTCCCGGAATGCCGGCACCATTATCCGCGGTCTGCGTGCGGTCATGGACTTTGACTATGAGTTCCAGATGGCACTGACCAACCGCAAGCTTGCCGGTGAACTGGAAACGGTCTTCTTTCTGCCCTCAGAAAAGTATTTTTATCTCAGCTCCTCGCTCGTGCGCGAGCTGGCGCGTGCCGGTGGGGAGCTGTCCTGTTTTGCACCGCCGGTGGTGGTTGAGGCACTGAAAAGAAAGTTCTCCCGTTAATGCGGTTTGTTGACGAGGCGGTAATTTCGGTCAGGGCGGGCGATGGCGGCGACGGCTGTATCTCCTTCCGCCGGGAGAAGTATGTGCCCCGCGGTGGTCCGGACGGCGGTGATGGCGGTGACGGCGGTTCGGTGATCCTGCGGGGCAGTGAGCATCTCCAGACCCTGGCGGACTATCTCTACCGGCGCCGCTATCAGGCAGGCAGAGGTCAGCACGGCATGGGCAAGAACCGGCACGGCAGAAATGGTGAGGATGTGGTCCTGCCCGTTCCGCTGGGCACCGATGTATATGATACCCTGACCGGTGAGAAGCTGGGCGAAATCATCCGGGAGGGTCAGGAGCTGGTGGTGGCACGGGGCGGTAAGGGAGGCAGGGGCAATGCCCGGTTTGCCACTCCGGTGGAGCAGGCGCCCCGTAAAGCCGAGCCGGGTGCAAAGGGCGAGGAACGGACCCTGCGGCTGGTCCTGCGCCTCCTCGCCGATATCGGCATTGTCGGCCTGCCCAATGCCGGCAAGTCCACCCTCCTGCGTGCCCTGACCTCAGCCCGGCCCAGGGTTGCTGATTATCCCTTCACTACCCTGACCCCGAATCTGGGGGTGATTACCGGCAGGAATTTCCGTTTCACCGTTGCGGACATGCCGGGCATCATCGCCGGTGCCCACGAGGGGAAAGGGCTGGGGCTCAGGTTCCTGCGTCATATTGAGCGCACGCGGATGCTGCTCTATGTGGTTGATGGTGCCGGAACACCGGCAGAGGATTTAAAAATTCTGCAGGAGGAGCTCCGGCTTTATGATCAGAAACTGCTGAGCCGGCCCGCGGTGCTGGTGCTGAACAAAGCCGATCTGATAAAGGGAAAGAAACCGGCAGTTTCTGCCCCGATGCCGGCGGTCTGGGTTTCTGCCCTCCTCGGCACCGGGCTGGAACGGCTCCAGCAGCTGATTCAGGACCATTTCCCCGGGGAAAGTGCAGAATAAGGAACTCCTCGTCGACCTCTATTCCATTCCCGGAATGACTGAGTACCGGCTTAAGGGACTGCTGGCAGCTTTCCAGCATCCTGAGGCAATTTTCCAAGCCGAGAAGGAAGAGCTGACCGCGGTTCCCGGTATCGTTCCGGAACTGGCGCAGGCGATCACCAGCTATCAGCGCAGTGCCGAAACCGCTGCCCGGCTGAAAACCCTGCGCACACTGGGTGTCAAGATCATCGACTTTCTTGACCCGGAATTCCCGGAAAATCTCAGGAATTTACCCCATATGCCACCAGTCCTTTTTATCCGGGGAGAAATCAAATCTGATGACCGGCAGGCGGTGGCGGTCATCGGCACGAGAAGACCTTCCCATTACGGACAGCGGGTTGCGGAACGGCTGGCAGCCGAACTTGTCCGTGCCGGGCTGACCGTAGTCAGCGGTCTGGCAAGGGGAATTGACACCTGCGCCCATCGGGCAGCACTGACTGCCGGCGGCAGAACGATTGCGGTGCTCGGTTCCGGAATTGATGTCATCTATCCGCCGGAAAACCGCCAGCTTGCGGAGAAAATTGCCGGTTTTGGCGCGCTGGTATCCGAATTCCCTCCGGGCACCGGACCGCTGGCAATGAACTTTCCCAAGCGCAACCGGCTCATCTCCGCCCTGTCCCGGGCGGTAATTGCGGTTGAAGCCGGCGAGAAATCCGGCGTGCTCAGCACCTGCAGCTGGGCACGGGAGCAGGAACGGCCGGTGTTCGCGGTTCCGGGCAGAATTGATGAGGAACGGAGCCTGGGTACGAACCGGCTGATTCAGCAGGGTGCCCGGCTCATTACCGGTATCCAGGAGGTTCTGGAATCGCTCGGGATGTCCGCACCGGCTGAGACTCGGCAACCGGTTGAAATCCAGTCCGAAGAAAAACAGGTGCTGGAGGTGGTCGGGAATGACCCGGTTCATATCGATGAGCTCTGTGCCGCCACCGGTATGCCGATACCTGAACTTATGACCCTGCTTTTCCAGCTGGAAGTAAAAGGACTGGTCCGGCAGCTGCCCGGCAAGTTCTTTGTCCGGACCTGAACCCTACATTTCGGTTGAAAACTCCAGGCTGATATCGGCAGCGGGTGCCGAATGGGTCAGCTCGCCCACCGAAATGAAGTCAACGCCCGAGCGGGCAATCTGCTGCACATTCTTCAGACTGACCCCGCCCGATGCCTCAAGCTTCGCCTGCCCGGCATTGATCTGGACCGCCCGGCGCAGCTGCGGCACGGTCATGTTGTCGAGCATGATCCGCTTGGCACCGGCTGCCAGCGCCTCACGCAGCTGGTCGATCGTCTTGACCTCAATCATCACCGGCACCTTTGCCCCCTTAGCCCGGTTGAGCGCCTCGGTCACCGAACCGACCAGGGTCAGGTGATTATCCTTGATCAGCACCATATCATAGAGCCCCATCCGGTGGTTTCTGCCACCTCCACACCGGACCGCATATTTCTCCAGTTCCCGCCAGCCGGGTGTGGTTTTCCGGGTATCAAGGATAATCGCCCGGGAACCCTTGATCCGGGAAACAAACTTGGCGGTCAGCGTGGCAATTCCGGACAGCCGGCACAGGAAATTGAGCGCGGTGCGCTCTGCGGTCAGAATTGAGCGTGCCGGACCGGCAACCCGGGCAAGAATCGCCCCGCGCCGGAACCGGCTGCTGTCCCGGTAAAAGGGCTCGTACTGGATCCGGCGGTCCACCGCCTTGAAAACCTGCCCGCAGATTTTAATTCCGGCGAGGATGCCGGTGCCATTGGCAATAATATGAGCAACTCCCTTCTGATTTTCCGGAATGAGCAGGCGACTGGTGATGTCGCCTGAACCGATATCTTCTGCCAGTGCGGCTTTAATCAGCTGTTCAAGGTTCATATACACACTCCTGTTAATTAAACCGACCTCTCAAAATTCATCTTACTTTCCATCATCAATCACTGGTAAATCAGAACAATCCTGCCAGCTGTCAACTGTCAAATTCATCTTGCAGCCGGACCTGCACCGTTTCCCGCCGGGTTCTCCGCCGATGTCTGACCACCCTGCTCCGGAGACCCGCCGCTCGCCGGCGCGCCCTGAGTGGCTGCCGGTGCCGCTTCCGGCGGTGACTCCTTGCGTTCCAGCAGCTCCCGGATCTTCGCCAGCATCTCTTCAGGCTTGAACGGCTTCATAAGATAGGCATCCGCACCCATCTCCATCCCCCGGCGCATGTCATCCATCGAAGTGCGGGCGGTGAACATGATCACCGGGATACCGCTCAGCTCCGGAGTGGACTTCAGCACCCGGCAGACCGCATACCCGTCGATGTGGGGAATCATCAGATCAAGGATGATCAGATCCGGCTTGACCTTCCGGGACTGAATAATTGCATTGAACCCGTCAGCAACGGTAATAACCTCATAATTGTTCTCCTCGAGCCGTGCCTTCACCAGCTCCCGGAGATTGACCTCATCCTCAACTATCAGAATTTTCTTTTTTTCACTCATCAGATCTCCTTCACCGGCAGGATGAAACTGAAACTTGCCCCTTCACCGATGGTGGAACGTGCCCAGACCTTGCCATGATGCAGTTCCACAATCGAATGGACAATCGCCAGTCCCAGACCGCTGCCGGAACCGTGCGGCTCCACCCGCTCAAACTTGCCAAATATCCGGTCGAGAAACTCAGTCGGAATTCCCGGACCCTGATCGGTAATTGTCACTTTCAGGTAACGGGTATTTGCCAGAATTCCGGGTTCAGAAAGCACCGGTGCCTCCGGGTCCACGAAATCAATCTCAATCTGAATTGTCCCGGAGTCCGGGGAGTACTTAATCGCATTGTCCAGCAGGTTGGTGAACACCCGCAGCAGCCGGTCCGGATCGCCCGCTACCGGCGGCAGCCGGGGCGGTATCCGCCGCACCACCTTGAGATTCTTCTTGTTAATCAGCAGCGCCAGACTTTTCAGCGAAATATTAATGATATCATTCAGGTCCACCGCCCTCAGATTGAGTTCAACCTTGCCGGCTTCCATCCGGGAAACCTCAATCAGGTTATCAATCATCCGGTTGAGCCGGTCCACCTCCTCCTGGGCGATCATCAGAAACCGGCGCTGTTTTTCCTCCAGACGCTGCGCCGCGGTATCGGCGAGGAGCGCAATCGCCTCCCGGATCGCTGCCAGTGGTGCCCTCAGATCATGGGAAACCATCGCCACAAATTCGGTCCGCATCCGTTCTGCCTGCCGCAGTTCTGAAATATCGTGCAGATAGCAGAGCAGGAGATGCCGGTTGGCGTGCTCCAGCGGCACCACCCGCAGTTCACAATCCACCTCCCGGCCGGTCCGGTGCTGAATTTTTACCTCCTGATGCGCGGGCGTCAGCAGCCGGTGCTGGTCCTCAATGAACTGGGTTACGCTTTTCCGGTAAGCCGGAGCCAGCAGCCGGTCCAGCGTCATTCTGCCCAGCTGGAGCGAACTGTAGCCGGTCAGCTCCTCAAACCGGTGATTGACATAGATAATCTGCCCGTTCTCAATGATACAGATACCATCAGGCGCATTCTCCATCACCTGACCGCTTACCCAGATGTCGATATCACGGTTAATTCCCGCCAGCGGCGATTCTACCACCATCCCCACCAGCCAGCTTCCCTTTTCTGTTGATCGGCGATTAACAACCATTCTCACCGGAACCGTCCGGCCATTGTTTCCCAAAAGACGGGTATAAGGCAGACTGCAGCTGTTACTGCCGGTTTCCAGTGTGCGCATCACCTGCGTCACATCACCCGGTGGAAGCAGCTCCCGCCAGCTCCGCCCCAACAGCTGCTGTTCAGTTTCATATGCCAGCAGTCGGACCAGCACCCGGTTGGTAAAGACCAGCCGGTGCTCCCAGTCGGCAATCCAGATGCCTTCCTGTAATTCATCAAGAAAACCGGCATCCAACAGTTGCTCAATGGATTTGCTTTTCATTATCAATTTTCTGGTCAGGGCTCTGCCCTCATTAAAAGACTAAAGGCATAAGCCCGGTTCAACTTCCGATAAATTTTATATATAGTTTAATATTTTACACCGGTACTGTCAAATTATGACCAGCACAATCCCATCCGGAAATATTGACCGGCAACCACTGTTCCCTATATGTAATCTGTGAGCAAACGGTTATCCCCGCTGATCTTTGTCCTGATGACCGCGGGCACCTCTTCAGCCGGCTGGCTTCTGGACTCAATTACCACCCGGAACAGCGTTGACCGGACCTGCCATAACAACGCCCGGGCGGTGGTCGCAGATCCGGCAGGCAATATCCACATTGTCTGGCACGGAAAGGCACCAGACACATTTCAGGTCTGGTATTCCTGCTGGAACCGGGATTTGCGGGAATGGAGCCGAGATACCGTCATCTCTGAAGGAAACCGCAGCGTTCATAACCCGGCGCTCGCCGCCGATTCTGAAGGTAATATCTATGTCACCTGGATTGCAAACGGACTGCTCAAACTGAAGCGCCGGCATCACGGCACCGGCGAATGGGAACCTGCGGATTCGCTCCTGGGCAATGCCCTGGATTCGATTGTCTCACTGGCAATTGACCGGCAAGCCCGCCAGCATCTGCTCTGGACCGGTCTTTCCGGCAGTAATAAATACATCGGCTATGTCTTCCATCAAAATTTAACCGGCTGGAGCAATCCGGAAACGGTGGCGGTTTTACTGGCTACCGAAGAGATAAGACCGGCAATCGCTGCCACCGCTGATGGCAGACTGATGGCGGTCTGGTCTCAACCGGTTACCAGCCCGCTAAAAATTTTTGCCCGGTGCCGGCTTGCCACCGGCTGGGCAGAAATTGAAACTGTTTACAGTTACCAGACCAGTTGTTCACCAGCGGTCTGTGCCGGTGCCGACTCATTCTATGTCATCTGGGTCAGCGGTTCTCAAAACCAGTCTGTCCTGTACCGCGCCCGGGGTGAGAATGGCTGGGGTGACACCTGCCGTCTGAACCTTTGGGACAGGGGCAAATCAGAACCATCAATAATCTGCGACGATTCGGGCAATCTGTACTGCGTCTGGATTGACGAGGAACCGGTCAATCGAACAAGACAGATCTGTTACCGCAAACGCACCGCTGCCGGTGTCTGGGATACAATCCAGATTTTAACACCGCCTAATGCAAATATGGACCGGGAACGCCTGTCCATCTCTGCCCGGCAGGGCACGGTTCAGATTGCCTGGACCGACATCATAACTCAGCAACCGTACCGGTCCGGGGTCCGGCTCCTCCGTTACGAACAACTGAGTGATGTTGCGATTTTAAGGATTATTCACCCCGGTGATACGATCGATTCGGCGGCAGCGATCACGCCGATGGCGGTCATCAGAAACACCGGTGAGCTGGCTGCAGAATCAATACTCGTATTTTTCCATCTCGCCGATTCCAGCCGCAGCTCGTTCATTGACCAACTGGGTGTCAATGAGTCAACTGTTGTGGTATTTGAAAGCCTGCCGGTCCACACCCGGGGAAATGCAACCGCGGTCTGCTCAACCTTTTTCCGGAATGATGCCATTCGTAACAACAATTCCGTCTGGAAAAACATCTTTGTCCGGGTGCAGGACATTGTCCTGGAAAGTATCATCGCACCTCTGAACCGGATTTACGATTTCACGGTTCAGCCTCGGATCCGGATCTGGAATGCCGGAAATGTCGACGCCGGTTTCACCGCCTGCTGTTCAATCTTCAGCCTTGCCCGCCAGCAGCTGGTTTACAATAGCATGATGAATTTAAGACTGGGACGGGGAGTCAGCCGCGACACCGCCTTCCCGGTCTGGGAAACTGACACCGGTAATTACTATGTGCGCTTCCGGATGAATCTGAGCGGTGATCTCCATCCGGAAAACGATACCGCCAGCCGCTGTTTCCGTGTCGTTAACCGGGATGCCGGGGTCAGCGCAATCCTCTGGCCCACCGGCATAGTTGACTCAGGAACCGCCGCACCGCCGCAGGTACTGATTAAAAATTACGGCGATGATACCGCAACGGTCAAAGCCAAGATTATTATTGGTAACACCTATCAGGACAGCGCTTTTATTGCCGTTGCATCAGGAGATTCGGTAATAACCCGGTTTAACATCTGGCAGGCAAGGGCACGGAACCATCAGACGGTATTCTGTTCATTATCATGCCCTGGTGACCGGAACCCCACCAATGACACCACGAGCACCAGTCTGTTCGTGCAGGTGCTTGATGCCGGGGTGGTGGCGATACTGAAACCTGAATCAATAAACAGCCGGCAGGAAATTGTTCCTCAGATTCAGGTCAGGAACTTCGGCAACCGGGAGTCAAACCTGCCGGTTTATCTCTCAATCTATGACAGTGCCGGCAGCCGGATATATGCCGATTCCCTGTTACTTGAGGGACTTGAACCGGAACAGGAATCACTGCTTTGCTTTTCCCTCTGGCAGGCAGCCGGTGGCAGTTACCGGGCATTGGCCCGGACCGGTCTTGCTGCTGACATGCAGCCGGCAAATGATACCCTGACCAGGTTATTCCGTATCGCCCGCCGGGATGTTGCGGTGCTCAGAATTGCCGCGCCGGCGGAAACAATACTGGCTGAGGCGGTAACACCGGCGATTGTTGCTCACAACCCCGGAGAAGAAACGGTGAACTTTCACTCCTCTCTTTATATCTTCTCTTTGCCTGATACCACCCTGGTCTACGCCGAATCTCTTCCGGTCCGGCTGGCAAACGGGGACTCTGCCCGGCTTGACTTCAATCAGTGGCAGGCTGAACCCGGCTCTTATCTTGTGCTTGCCCGGGTCAGGCTGGAAGGAGATGAAAACCCGGCCAATGACAGCACCGGTTTAATATGTTTTGTTGACTCGGTCTCAACCCGGCACTGGCGCGAGCTGCTGTCAATTCCGCCCGGACCGCATAATAAACCGGTACGGGCAGGCGGTTCACTGGTGGCAACGGACACAAGGCTTTTTGCCTTTAAGGGCGGCGGGAGTAATGAATTCTGGGAGTATAATCCGTCCAGCCGCTCCTGGATGCAAAGAGCATCACTGCCCGACGGGGAACGCGGCCGGAAAATCCGGAACGGCTCGGCACTGTGCTGGGATGGTGGAAGCCGGATTTACGCATTGAAGGGGAACAGCACCCGCGAATTCTGGTATTATTACATCCCGGATGACACCTGGCTTTCCCTTCCCGCCCTGCCGGACTTCACCCCTGGTGTCCGGTTCGGTTCCGGTCTGGCGTATGTTCCACCGCAGGATACCGGTAAACTTTACTGTCTGAAGGGCAGCAACACCAATGAATTTCTTGTCTACTGGGTAAAACAGCGGGAATGGCATGCCCGTCGCCCTGTTCCCCGGGGCCCGTTCGATAAACCGGTAAGGTCCGGCAGTGCGATGACCGGGCTGGGTAAAAGGGTGTTTGTGCTCAAGGGTGTAACAAACGAGCTCTACGAATACATTACTGAACGCGACAGCTGGCGTGCCTGCTCTGCCCTGCCCCTAACTTCCGCCGGCACATTGAAAAAGTGCCGCAGCGGCACCGCTTTGACCAGCGACAACCACCGTTACATTTACGCCTTCAAGGGCGGGAAAACAACCGAATTCTGGCGCTATGATGCGGTCCTGGACAGCTGGGAACGGCTTCAGGACATCCCGCTGGGCACCCGATGGCGCCGGGTCGGACCAGGTGGTGCACTCGCCTTTCTCAATGGCCTAATTTATGCCTTCAAGGGCGGAGGCACCAGAGAATTCTGGTGTTATGAAACTGCCGCTGCCATTTGTCCGAAGCGCATCCCTCTTTCTGTTTCTACCGAACAGCTCACCAGGCGTGACAGTCCCACTCCGGCTTTAAATTCCGGACAGAAGCTGGTTCTTAACCAGCCACTAATTTATGATCCAAGCGGACGGATCGTCCGAAACCGGCACCGCCAGTGTGGCGTTTATTTCATCATCAGTGCCGACCAAAAAGGGAAACCGGTGACGCATAAAATCATCACGATCAAATAATCTTAAACCGGCGCCACCAGTTTCCGGATGTGTTTACCGGTAGCCACATTAACCTCCACCAGCTCAAACTCCCTCTCTCCAATTGTCAGCAAATTGAACGAGGGATAACTTCTCCCTTTCAACCTCCGGGATGTCGCAGTTCCGCCGGTAATAAGCCAGGTGTTTTCAATATGCCAGACCCAGGGCAGATGCTTATGACCGGAAAGGGCGATTCTGACATCGAGCTCAACCAGCAGTTTCAGCACATCGCCGGCATCGGTGGGGATGTGCCGTTCCCGGCCGGTCCCGGGAATGGGCACCAGATGATGATGAAGGCAGACAATTTTCAGCCCTGACCTGTCCTGAAACCGGTGGGCAATCATCGGGTAGTTGGACCGGCCGATGTGGCCGTCATCAATATCCGGCTGACTGGAATCGAGCCCCAGAACAGTAATTTTCCCATCCTCAAAAACCGGATACCGCGTACCGAACAGTTCCTCAAAAATCATATACCCCTCATTGCGCGCATCGTGATTTCCGGGTACAATCAGCCTGCGGGCAACTGAAAAATTTTTCAGATACTCAACCACCTGATCATATTCGTGCACATGTCCTTCGGTTGTCAGATCGCCGGTGATAACCAGCAGATCCGGCGTCAGCGCATTGGTGATCTCCACAACCCGCCCTCCCCAGTCAGGGACAAAATAACCTCCTCCCAGATGCAGATCCGAAATGTGAACCAGCTGGAAAACCTTTTTCATCTAACAACCGGCAGTATCAGTGTGAATTTTGACCCCACGCCCGGAGTGCTTTCTACCCTGATCTCACCGTTATGCAGGCTGACAATATGCTTGACAATTGCCAGCCCCAGCCCGGTTCCGCCGCTCTGCCGTGACCGTCCCCGGTCCACAACATAGAAACGTTCAAAAATTCTCGGCAGGTGTTCAGCCGGTATCCCGATCCCGGTATCCTCAACTGTCAGATACAGATCATTATTTTCAAACCGGCCGCTGACCTTAATCCACCCCTTTTCGGTATACCGCACCGCATTTTCGAGCAGATTAACCAGCGCCTGTTCCAGATACAGCCGATCACCCCAAATGCTGACATCCGGTTCCGGCAGGTCAAGCTTCAGTTCCAGCCTTTTCCTTTCCAGCAGCGGTCTGCAGGCGGTAACCGCATCGGTTATCAGCTCTCGAACGCTTGTCTTCTCCTTTTCAAGTACCAGCTGGTCCGTTTCCAGCCGGGAAAGGGTCATAAGGTCCTGAACGATCCGGATCAGCCGGTCTGTATGCCGTTTTATGATATTCAGATAGGTCTGCTCCTGACCGGTAACCGTCTCGCTCAGTGTCTCAACATACCCCTTGATCGCGGTAAGGGGAGTCCGCAGTTCATGGGAGACATTCTGGATAAAATCACGCTTCATCTCTGCCGTCCGGATTATCTCCGAAATATCACTGAATGTAATCACCTTTTCCCCTGTTGCTGAACGGGCGGCATTAATCAGAAAATGCCGGTCAGCAAGATCAATCCGCTGGCTCACCGGCCCGCTTTCATCTTTCAGAACCGTAACAATCTCACTTAATACCGGATGCCGGATCGCCTGCCAGTAATATCTTCCTGCAAAATCCCCTCCTCCTGCAATCTGCCCGAAACTGCGGTTGGCAATCAGAATCATTCCGCGGTCATCGAGTACTATCAGTCCGTCCTGAATTGAATTCAGGACCGCCTCCAGCCAGCTCTGCTTCTGCCGGAGTTCCCGAGAATTAACCCGGATCGTCTCCCCCAGTTCCCCGATGGCGACAAACAGACGGTTAAACTCATCAAATCTGCTCGGGGTAAATCGAAACTGATAAGTTCCATTGACAATTTGCCGGCAGGCAAGGACGATCTCATCAAAGGAACGCCGCAGTGAACGATACAGCATCCAGTTAAGCAGTCCGGCTGGGAACAGTCCGGCAGCAAGGGCAATCAGCCCCCAAAGGACATAGTCGGAAAATTCCTCCGGCGGTCGGTAGGCAACCAGCAACGCATAAGTAGAAATGCCTAGCACAATTCCCACCACCAGCAGCTGAACCACTGAGCGGTATACGGTCCGCCGCAAATCCGGCATCGGCAGCTTAAGCTTCAATTTTGTAGCCCACGCCCCGGACATTTTTGATCAGCTCGCCTGCCTGCCCGAGCTTTACCCGCAGATGACGGATGTGAACATCAATCGTCCGGTCAATTACCGCCTTCTCCTCCCCCCAGATTTCGTTAAGAAGCTGGTCCCGGCTGAATACCCAGCCCGGCCTTTTTGCCAGTGCCTGGAGCAACCGGAATTCAGTGCCCGTCAGCGGAACCTTCCTCCCATCGACCACCACCTCGTGACGCCGGGGATGAATGGCAAGAATCCCGCCCACTGTGATCTGTTCTTCATCACTGCTGATTTCGCCCCGACGGAGCACCGAACGTACCCTTGCTACCAGCTCCCGGGGTGAAAACGGCTTGGTGATGTAATCATCAGCACCGAGCTCCAAACCCAGCACCCGGTCCGCCTCGTCGGTCCGTGCCGTAAGCATGATTACCGGAATTCTTGAATAATCAGGCTGACTTTTCAGAAAACGGCAGACATCAACCCCATCCACATCCGGCAGCATCAGATCAAGTATAATCAGATCCGGAATGCGCCTCTTTAGAAACTCGTAAAAACTGGCGGCGGTGACAAAGGTTTCAGTCTGAAAGCCGGTGCGGTTAAGATGAAGCGATACCAGTTCCAGAATGTCGGGTTCATCATCAACGACAGCGATGAGCCGCTGCCGGAATTCAGCCGGCTGACTCGCACTTGCCATGTTTGATGACCTCGCCCTTAACCGCATAGATAACATCTTCTGAAATATTCGTGGCGAGGTCTGCGATCCGTTCCAGATTGAGTGAAATCAGCATCAGCTTCAGTGCCCGGTCAATTGTGCTGGCATCAGAGGTCATATAGGTAATCAGTTCCCGGTTAATCTGATCCTTAAGCGAATCCACGATTGAATCTCGGGCACAGACAGCGCGTGCCAGCTCGGCATCACTGCGCGTGAAGGCATCAAGACTGTCGTGAAGCATGTTGACCGCCGCCTCTGCCATGCGGGGCAGGTCAATCAGGGGCTTCACCGGCGGGCGGGGAATGAGAAACAGCGCCGCTTCGGCAATATTAACCGCGTGGTCGCCGATCCGTTCCAGATCGTTGTTAATCTTGATCACCATGGTAATCGTCCGGAGATTGGAGGCTTCAGGCTGATAAAGGGCAACGAGATTAATTGCCAGATCCTCAATTTCAATTTCTGAACTGTTGACCTGTTCTTCGAGTTCCTGAATCACCCGCTCCGCGGCGGTGGTGTCCCTTTTGACCAGTGCCTGAATACTCGCCCCCACCATCTCCTCAACCCTGCCTGCCATTGCCAGCAGCTTTTCCTTCAACTCACTGACCTTCTGTTCCAGAATTGTCATGGCAACTCCTTTAATTTATAATAACAAAATCATTGACAAGCGTCAACCAAACTTGCCTCCGAGGAAATCTTCGGTTCTGCGATCATTGGGATTAGTAAAGACCTTCTCCGTCCGGTTAAACTCCACCAATTCTCCGAGCATCACGAAGGCGCAGTAATCGGAAACGCGTGCTGCCTGCTGCATGTTGTGGGTCACAATAACAATCGTGTATTCATTTTTCAATTGAATGATCAACTCCTCAAGCCGGGCGGTCGAATGAGGATCAAGTGCCGATGCCGGTTCATCAAGCAGGATGATCTCCGGCTCAACCGCCAGGCAGCGGGCAAGACAGAGCCGCTGCTGCTGCCCCCCGGAGAGGGAGAAGGCATTGTCATGCAGGCGGTCCTTGACCTCTTCCCAGAGATTTGCCTGGCGGAGTGCCCTTTCTACCCGTTCCTTGAGTTCGCGGCCGTGCGCCAGCCGGTGAATTCTGATGCCGAAGGCGATATTTTCAAAAATTGACTTGGGAAAGGGATTCGGCTTCTGAAATACCATTCCTACCCGCTTGCGCAGCTCAATCACATCGGTTTCCGGACTGAAAATATCCCGCCCATCAATCAGAATCCGTCCCGTAATTCTGGTATCACTGATCAGGTCATTCATCCGGTTTATGCACCGCAGGAGCGTTGACTTACCGCACCCTGAAGGTCCCATGATTGCGGTTACCGACCGCGCCGGAATGCTGAGCGAAATATCCCGGAGCACATGATTCGTTCCAAACCAGAGATTTAACTGCTGAATCTCTATTCTACCTTTTTCCATATTCCTCCTGTCAATCAAACCTGCCACTTGTTGGCAGTTGCAATCCGCATCCGGAGCAAGAAAGCAACACCATCAAACATCAATACCAGGATCAGCAGCACCGCAGCGGTTCCGAAGGCAATCGGCCGGGCTTTCATCAGCTGATCGTGCTGAGTTGCAAGTGCAAAAAGATGATAGGGCAAAGCCATGAACTTCTGCAGTGGTGAACGTGGTAGTTCCCGGGTAAAATAGGTGACACCGGTAAAAAGGATCGGAGCGGTCTCTCCCATTGTCCGGGCGAGCGCCAGCAGAATTCCGGTTAGGATCCCGGGAAAGGCGAATGGCAGGACATTGTGCCGGATCGCTTCCCATTTCGTTGCCCCGACCGCCAGTGCCCCTTCGCGGAACGAGCCGGGAATGGAACTGAGCGCCTCCTCAGCAGTGGCAATAATCCAGGGCAGGTTCATCAACCCGAGCGTCAAACCCGAAGCCAGAACCGACAGGCCGAGGTGAACCCCCCGGACAAACAGGGCAACACCGAAAAGACCGTAGACAATTGAGGGAATACCGGCAAGCGAACGGACCGCCGAACGGATCATCCGGGTCAGCAGATTATTAGGAGCATATTCTGCCAGATAAATGGCAGCGAAAACGCCGATCGGAATCGAAAAAATCAGTGATACCAGAGTCACATAAAGGGTGCCGACAATACAGGGCAGGATACCGCCGGCAGTCATACCCCGCTCCGGCGGACGGGTAATAAACTCCCAGGAGATGACATTGATACCGTTGCGGAAAAGATAAAAAACCATATAGGCAACGAAAACGAGGAAGATTATCACCGGAACCGCCAGAAATAAAAAGTAAACATTACTCAGAAAGTACTTTCTGCGCCGTCTGTCGGCAGGCAAGGAGTTCATAGTGTAAAACTCCGTTTCTCTCTTCGAATCAGTGCTTCAGCAATCAGATTGGTAAACAGTGCAATCAGAAAGAGAATGAAACCCAGTGCAAATAACGCAAAAAAGTGAATTGAATTGAACGCAGACTCCCCGAGTTCAATTGCAATCGTAGTAGTGATGGTCCGTACCGGGTCAAAAAGTGAACGGGGTATGATCGGCGCATTCCCTGCTACCATCAGTACCGCCATGGTCTCGCCAACCGCCCGGCCAAAGCCGAGCATCACCGCCGCCAAGATACCGGAACGGGCAGCGGGGAGAATCACCCGGATGGCGGTCGTCCAGGGTGATGCCCCGAGCGCATAAGCCGCCTCGCGGTAGGAATGAGGGACAACCCGGAGCGCGTCATCCGAAACCGAAATAATCGTGGGCAGTGACATCAGCGCCAGCAGCACCGAGGCGTTGAGCACATTGAGCCCTGAGGGAACATTAAAAACCCGGGCAAGAGCAGGTCCGAGAACGAGCAAGCCGAAGAAACCGATAACCACCGAAGGAAAACCGGCGAAAAGCTCAACCGCCATTTTCACCGCCACCCGCACACCGCCCCTCAGCCGTTCCGCAATAAAAACCGCACCGGCAATTCCCATGGGGATGGCGATCAGCAGTGCCAGCACGGTAGTGATCAGACTGCCCAGCAGCAGGGGCACAATTCCGTACTCAGGCTGACCATAGGCGTCCGGATTCCAAGAGGCACCGAACAGGAAACCGCCCAGCGTCAATGGCTGCGTGCTCGGATCCTCGGGGTCAACCGCACCGGCCGGGATGAATGCCCGAATGCCGTAGGCAAGCAGAAAAATCAGGATTCCGAGCAGGACTGCCGCTGCCAGCACCGCATTGACCGAAAACAGAACCCGGACGCCTCTGTCGGCGATTCTACGTCGCTTCATATGATCAGCCTGCCACGCACACCGCTATTTACTGCAGAATCTGATTATTGCGTTCGCTGTAATTCTGAGTTACCGGCACAAAACCCTCTTCCTCAACAATCTTCTGCCCCTGAGGGCTCAGCTCAAAAAGAATGAAGTCGCGGACAATGCCCTTGGGCCGTCCGTTGGTGTACTGATAAAGTGGCCGGGTCAAGGGATATGCCCCACTGCGCACCTTGGATTCATCGGCAGGGGAAATATAGTCCTCCCGGGCCTTCCTTGCCACTGCCAGCGGCTTGATCCCCTCTATCCCCTTGATGTAACCAAGACCGACATAGCCGATACCGCCCTCATCTGCCTTGACCCCTTCTACAATCTGGGCATTACCATTCATCTGCCGCATCGCCGGTGAATACTCTCCCTTTACCACCTCTTCGCGGAAGAAAACAAAGGTACCGGAATTGGGCTGACGGCCGTAAAGCACGATCTTTTTGTTCGGTCCGCCGAGTTGATTCCAGTTGGTGATCTCACCACGGTAGATGGCGCCAATCTGCTCAACCGTGAGCTGACTGACCGGATTCCTGCTGTTCACGATCACCGACAATCCGTCAAGTGCAATCACAATCTCAACCGGATTGACACCGTTAGAACGCGCCGATGATATTTCCTTGGACTTGATCTTTCTTGAGGCATTGGCGATATCAACCTCGCGGTTGATGATCGCATTGATCCCCACTCCCGAACCACCACCGGTGATGGAAACAGTCACATCCGGTCGGACTGCGGAAAAAGCCTCGGCCAGACGCTGAGTCAGGTTCAGCATCGTATCAGAACCCTTGACAATGATCTCAGCGCCAAAGAGCATGGTGCTGATCAGGGTTGCCACGGTAAATAACTTTTTCATTATATCCTCCTTTATTCTTCAACGCTTATCTTACATCTGCGGTTTGGGGACAAGTGCGCTCCACTCAAACCGCACCTGCGCCAGGAACACATCGGTCGGCTTCAGCGCGCTGTTTTTCGGCTGAGTCCTGGTCCAAACAAACTGAAACTCAAGCCCCGGCTTGCCCTTTTCCCGACGGATGAAATGATAATTGAATCCGGCACCATAACGGATGAAGCTCTTATCCCGGTTCAGCGGCATGGAATCACCACTCTGCTCCCGCCGGTCCCAGATTGAAAACCGGCCCAAAATTTCCACCGCTCTGCCGGGCAGTGTCACCACCGGAACTAGGTCCAGCCCATTCATCCGGTAATCCTTCTCTTTCTCCACCAGAGTTGAGTCAATGATGTTACCGAGCGTATCCCGATTGATCTGGTAATAGCTGAACTTCCTCGTATAGCTGTAACCCAGATACTCACCCAGTAGAGAAAACGGTCCGAACGCCAGCTTGAACATCGGGGCATAAGCCAGACGACTAATGTTGGCGGTATCGGCATTCATAAAATAGATATTGCCGCCTTCAGTAACTCTGCCCTTGCGGTCATTCTTGTAAGGGGACATGTCGGCACTGTTGGTAAATATCGAGGCGCCGAGCGTAATCCCGGGAATGGTGGTAATCCTTAAATTACCCAGAAATTCCGGTGAAGTGTTTACATACTTGCCCGCATACTTGTAACCTTCACCATTGTAAACCCCGAGCTGCAACTCACCCAGACCTGCCGGCAGAAATCCGTTCAAGGTAACACCGTAATCGGCTGAGGCACAAACTCCCTGTTCATCTGCCAGCTCCTTTTCCGGATGAGTATAATCCCAGGAGTAAATCAGCCCGAAGTAATGCTTCTGGAGTCCGGCGGTGATATTGAAGTCACGAAGGAACGGTACCGCCAGATCCGCATATGCCTCCTTCAAACGCACCGTCGCTCCCTCCGGGTATTTATCCGATGAAAAGATATCAACCGTCATCTTGGTAAAAAATGGTGGTGCCCACTGATGAGAAAGCCGGATATAGCCCCGTTCCAGACTTAACCGGCTTACACTCGGCTCAGCGATCTTGAAGGCGGTTGACTGATTGGTATAGCGGAACCAGCCATTATGCTCAAATTCGGTCTCACCCGGCTCCAGTGCGAGACCGACGACGGCGATTAACGCCAGGATCAGAACCAGCTTTTTGCGACCCAAGACAGCTCCTTTCTTTTGTTTTTGCCTAACCATGCGGAAAGATCATAAATTGCTAAAATAAATGCCTGATAAATTAACTGTTAAATTCTGGTTAACAGAACCGCAGACAGGGCTTAATTATTTAACTGTATATCTATAAAGGAATTAACCAAACCGGCCCGAGATATAGTTCTCAGTTTCCGGATGCTGGGGGCGGGTAAAAATCTGGGATGTAGTTCCAAATTCAATCAGTTTTCCCAGAAGCATGAAACCGGTAAAGTCAGAAACCCGGGCCGCCTGCTGCATGTTGTGAGTGACGATTACAATCGTGTATTTTTCCTTCAGCTGCCGGAGCAGATCTTCAATATGGAGCGTGGCAATCGGATCCAGTGCTGAGCAGGGTTCATCAAGCAGCAGTACCTCCGGCTCCACCGCCAGCATGCGGGCAATACACAGCCGCTGGCGCTGTTCATCAGTGAGACCGAGCGCATTCTGGTCCAGCCGGTCCTTAAGTTCGTCCCAGAGCCGGACCGCCTTCAAGCTCCGCTCCACAATCTCGGTCAGCTTCTGCCGCCGGTTAATTCCGTGCACCCTAGGTCCATAGGCAATATTGTCAAACACGGAAAGGGGAAACGCATTCGGCCGTTGAAAAACCATCCCGACCCGCTTGCGCAGCTCCAGCACATTAAGCTGATAGATGTTTTTACCGTCAAGGAGAATCTCTCCTCGGATTTTGGCTCCCTCAATCAGCTCATTCATCCGGTTGAGACTCCGCAGCAGCGTAGATTTACCGCACCCGGAAGGACCGATGATCGCCGTAATTGCACAGGCAGGAAATTCGATACCGACATCAATTACCGCCTGAAAACTGCCATAAAATACACTGAGATTTTTCGTTGCCAGCTTCGCCGGAGAGTTAACCGATCCTTCCGGAGACATAGTCATCCGTCCTTTTGTCCCTGGGAGCGGTGAAAATCTGGGCGGTCGGTCCCAGTTCAACGAGTTCTCCGCTCAGAAAGAAGGCGGTCCGGTCCGAAACCCGTGCCGCCTGTTTCACATTGTTGGTCACCAGAATAAATGTATAGCTTTGCTTCAGTTCGCGCATTGCCTGTTCAATCTGAGCGGTAGAAATCGGATCCAGTCCGGAACAGGGCTCATCCATCATCACCACCTCCGGTTCCACCGCCAGCGTCCGGGCTATGCAGAGGCGCTGTTGCTGCCCGCCGGAAAGCCGCAGTGCCGAACTGAACAGCCGGTCTTTCACCTCATCCCAGAGAAAAGCGGCACGCAGGCTCTTTTCCACAATTTCTGCGAGTCGGCGCATATTCCTGACTCCCTTCAGGCGCGGACCGTATGCCACATTGTCAAAAATCGTTCCGGGCAGGGGTATCGGCGTAGCAAAAATCATCCCGACCCGGCGCCTCAGAGTATCAATATCCCACTGCCGGACATCCCGGTTGTCCAAGAGCAGTTCGCCGGTTCGGACAAAACCGGGCTGATTTTCAATCAGCCGATTAATGCAGCGCAGAAAGGTAGTCTTACCGGAATGTGCCGGACCGATAATCGCCAGAATCTCATTTGCCATCACACTCAGACTGATATCGCGGAGCACCGGACTGCCATGAACTGCAACATTCAGACCCCGGGCGCTGATCTTCTCCGGCATCACTTCAGCCTCCTCGTCAGCCGGAACATTAAAAGATAGGCAACAGTGTTAATCAGCAGAATTACCACAATCAGCAGAAACGCCGTCCCGTATGCCCGTTCCATTGACAACCCCTCCCGCGCCAGAATGTAAAAGTGCACCGCCATAGTCCGGCCTGGATCCAGAATCGTCCGCGGTATCCTGAGCGATGAACCGGCAGTAAAAATGACCGCTGCAGTCTCAGCAACACTTCTGCCCAGCCCGAGAATCACCCCGGTAAGAATTCCGGGCAGGGCATTGGGCAGCACCACCCGCATAATGGTCTGGGATCTGGTTCCGCCCAGCGAATAACTTACCTCCCGCAGCTGATAAGGAATTGCCCGGATCGCCTCCTCGCTCGTCCGGATAATCGTCGGCAGTATCATCACCGCCAGCGTCAACCCGCCGGCAAGGATTGACCAGCCCATCTTCAGCCGGATGACAAACAGAATAAAACCGAACAGTCCGAAGATAATTGACGGCACTCCTGCCAGCGCATCTGCTCCGAACCGGATAATCCGGGTAAGAGCGGACTCCCGGGTATATTCGGTCAGATAAACCGCCGTCCCCACTCCGAACGGTGTTGCCACCACTATTGCCACGACCGCAATATAAATTGTCGCAATCAGCGTCGGCAGAATCCCGCCCTCCTTCCCCATCCGTTCCGGCAGAGAAAAGAGGAATTCCGGAGTAATCACTCTTGCACCCCGGGCACTGATGAAAGCAAGAATGAAGATGAGAATTGCCAGCGTAAACAGAGTCAGCACTGCCAGAACCAGCCAGACCACCCGCTGAACAACCAGAGGCCGGGAAATCACTTCCGCTCCCGCATCGTCAGCAGTGCAATTGTATTCAACACCGCGATAATCACAAACAGCACTACGCCGGTCGCAAACAGGGCACGCTGGTGGTCTCCGGCTGCATAACCCATCTCCAGAGCGATGTTGGAAGTCAGTGTCCGCACCGGCGCCAGCGGTGAAGTCGGAATCAGCAGTGCATTACCCGCAACCATAATCACCGCCATTGTTTCGCCAACCGCCCGGCCCATTGCCAGAATCAGACTGGCGATAATTCCGCTCCTTGCCGCCCGGAACTGTACCCGGTAAAGTGTCTGCCAGCGGGTCGCGCCAAGTGCGAGCGAACCCTCCTTGTAACTCAGGGGTACCGCATTCAGCGCATCGAGCGAAATGGCAATCACTGTAGGCAGAATCATAATCCCCAGGATAATCCCGGCAGCAAGCACCGAGAAGCCGGGACCGCCAAATGTCTGGCGAATCCAGGGCACAAGCACCACCACACCCATGAAACCGTAAACCACCGAAGGAATCCCGGCAAGCAGCTCAATCAGCGGCTTCAGGATTCGGACACTCCACCGGGGAGCAAACTCCGCAAGAAACATCGTGCCCGCGAGCCCGAGCCCTCCACCGAAAATCAGTGCCAGTAAAGTCACTGCCAGTGAACCGAGGATCATGGGCAAAATTCCGAAACTGCCCCGGGTTGGTGCCCAGTGCGTCGAGGCAATGAAATCCTTCAGACCAACCTTGACAATCAGTGGCATTCCCTCGATGAAGATGAACAGCGCAATCAGCAGCAGTGAACCGAGTGCGGACAGGGCAACTATCAGCAGTCCCTTCTCAATCAGCTTTTCTTTCATCAGCGCACCCGGATTAACCCCTCTTCGGCCAGTGCCGCCTGACCCTCCGGACTCAGCACGAAATCGATAAATGACTGGGCAAGCGGATTACTGTCGCCGGCGACAACAAACAGAAAATCCCGTGCCAGCGGATACTGATGGGTCCGTATGGTCTCCTCGGTTGGCTGGACACCATCAATTGCCAAAGTCTTCACCCGTTCATCCACCAGTCCGAACGAAATGTATCCGATTGCGCCCGGATCATTGGCAACGATCTCCCGCACCGCCCCATTGGAATCCTGAACCAGAGCATCGGAGGCAAAATGCGCTCCCTCCATTACCTTCTCCTCAAAACTGGTTCGCGTCCCCGAACCCTCCTCTCTGGTAATTACGGTAATCCTCAGATTTGCCCCCCCAAACTCCCGCCAGTTCCGGACCGTTCCGGAAAAAATCGCCCGGACCTGCTCACGGGTCAGACTCACTACCGGATTAGTCGTATGGACCACCAAGACAATGCCATCAACTGCAATCGGAATTGCGGTCAATCCGGATTCAGCCGCATTGAGATGCCGGGAACACATCCCGATATCACATATACGGTCCTGCACCGCTCTGACTCCGGCGGTTGAACCACCGCCCTGAACATTAATTTCCACTCCGGGATGCCGTTGCTGATAAAGTTCCGCCAGAAGTTCGGCAAACGGCTGGACTGAAGTAGAACCGGCAAGCACGAGTGCCTTCTTGCTACTGCTCCGGCAGCCGGGCAACAGAAATAGAACTGAACACAGAAGAATGATTACTCGAAAAATTTCCTCAGACACCGGGTGCAAAATATTAATCATATTTTAACACTTTGCAAGTTTAGACCTCCCGAACACTCTCTGCCCCCGGTACTCACCCCGGTGTGAACCCCTTTAATTTAATCTTTACCTGGCGTCAGACCTGTAACTGATTGCCTGCATGTAAGTTAACAAAAACAGCCAAATTTCACCGCAGTCTGATGTTAATTTCCCTCTGAATCGAACTCTAACTGTAAGGAAAGCCGCATGCCATTTAACCTGACAACGATATACCCGAAGCAAATTGCAGGCATGGTGAACCGGCTCGTTCTAACCTGTTGTTTTCATCCTTGCTACTTTCACTATGCCATCACAAGCGTGTCTACGACAGCATTACGCCATATGTTCATTTGACAGCATCACGGAAGTTGCTAAACTTGATTATTATAATGAGGTATACCGCATTTTTCCGACAAACCGTTCTGCTGATCATTCTTGCTGCTGCGCTCGGATTGGGCTCACCAGCGGACCGGTGGCAGACATTGCGCAACCGGTATCTGGGGCTCAAGTCGCTTGCCGGCAGCTTTACCGAGACAATCAAACCGGCTGAGAACACCGGACAGGAACCTCTGATCTTCAAAGGCAGTTTTCTCTTTCAGCTCCCCCACAACTTCCGGCTTGAGGTGCAGGAACCGGTGCGTCAGACCATCGTCGGTAATGATTCGGTAGTCTGGTTTTATTTCCCAGACGAGCAACGGGCAGTACGCCAGCAGAGAAATCAGCCTGTGCCACTGCTTGCCTTCGTGGAACCGCTGCTGGATACCAGCAGCCGGATTACGGAGGAGGGAACCGGAATAATTCTGATTGAAAATGACAACAGTTTCCTTTCCCCTCTGCGTCTGGAACTGGATCCCACCGGCACAACCGTTACCGGACTTACCTTTACCGACGAACTGGGCAACCAGTGCCGGTTTCTGCTCAACCGTCAGCGCTGGAATCCACCGGTCAGCCGGAAAAATTTCCGGTTCACTCCGCCGAGGGGGGTAACCGTTGAGTTCCAGTAACAAGCTCGACCTGCAGGACAAAGACACCTGCTTTGTCTGTGGCAGATCCAACCCTTCCGGACTCAGGCTGCCAATTGTGGCTGACGACCAGGGCGCCCACTTTGAATATGTTATTCCTGAACATTATCAGGGCTGGCACGGCATCGCTCATGGCGGTATTGTTGCCACACTGCTTGACGAACTGATGGCATGGTCAACAAAAACCCGCGGCTACAGCACAGTCACAGCCGAAATGAATGTCCGGTTCCGCAAACCGGTGCCGGTTGGGCGGAAGATTTACGGCCAGGGCTGGATAACCGCAGAACAGGGCAGACTGGTGCTCGCTGCCAGCCGGCTGACCGACCCCGCAGGTACAGTTCTTGCTGAGGCGACCGGCAAACTCTGGAAAGTCTCAGAACGGCATTGAAAGTCAAACCCGAACGGGCAGCGGTCATTGCGCTCGGCTGTCCGAAAAACCGGGTGGACTCCGAATACCTGCTTGGTGCACTGGCTGAAGCCGGATATGAGCTGATCGCAGAACCGGAAGCAGCGGATACTGTCATTCTGACCACCTGTGCCTTTATCAGACCGGCGGTCGAAGAATCATTTGCGCTGATCCGGAAACTCAGCCGACTCAAGAATCAGCATCCGGGCATGAAACTGCTTGTCGCCGGCTGTCTGGTCGAACGGTTTGGCAGCACTCTGAACCGGAAATTCCCTGCGGTTGATCACTGGATAAAAATGAACCAGCTGACCTCCATCCCCGAACTGCTTGGCAGAAAACCCGGACCTGGCTGCCGGCTGATTTCCACACCATCACATTATGCCTATCTCAAAATTGCCGACGGTTGCAACAACCACTGCAGTTACTGCCTGATTCCCAAAATCCGCGGCCCGCTGCGTTCCCGCCCGCTGAACGAAATTGTCCAGGAGGCAGAACGGCTGGCTGACCTGGGTGTCCGGGAACTGATTCTCGTTGCCCAGGACACCACTGCCTATGGAACTGACATCTACGGAAAACCCGCACTTGCCCGGCTCCTCGACCGGCTGAGCCGGATAAAAGGCATCACCTGGTTACGGTTGATGTATGCCCATCCGGCACACCTGTCCGAAGATGTCATTGAGCAGTTCGGCACCAATCCTAAGCTCTGCCGCTATATCGATTTGCCAATACAGCACATCAGTGACCGGCTGCTTAAGCTGATGAACCGCCATTATTCCCGGAATGATGTTGTAAGGTTGCTTGAACGACTGAAACAGATACCGGACATGTGCATCCGGACCACGGTCATTACCGGCTTCCCGGGCGAAACCCGCAAGGAGTTTCTGGAACTGATGAACTTCATCCGGTCTGCTGAATTTGACCGACTGGCAGGCTATATCTTCTCACCTGAACCCGGCACACCGGCGGCAGCCATGAAACCGCTGGTCCGAACCGCAACCGCCCGCCAGCGGCTCAAAACCATCATGCGGATTCAGGCGGCAATCTCCCGAGGCAAACTGCGCCGGCTTGCAAATCGGGAGCTGACCATCATTACTGATTTTCCCCGGCAGGGCAGGACCGAATGGGACGCACCGGAAATTGATGGTGTAGTAAAATTGTCCACTCCGCTTATACCAGGCAGGTTCTACCGCTGTCTGGTGACGAAAACGGGTACCCATGATCTTTATGCCCTGCGAGCTGCTTCCGAACCCCTAAAGTAAAAAATTGACTGGTAATATCGACTTTCTAAAATTGATATGATGAAGCGCTCGCTTATGATATTCACCGTGCTGGCTGCCGGCGGTCTGCTTTTATCCTGCTCCGATGCGCCCCTGATTGAGCGTGAGGCAAACCGGGTTGTGCTCGTGGAACTGTTTTCTACTCCACTCGATGAATGAGCCTACTGTGCGTCCGCGGCGCGGGCGCTGGACAGCCTCAGAGAAATCTATGGCGATTCAATGGCTTTTGTGATTTACTACGATTCGGAGCTTCTGCCTCAACTTTCCTCACCGGCAGGCAAGGCACGGGCTGAGTGGTACGGTGCGGGTGGGGAACGCCCCCTGGCATTTTTTGACGGCACCAGCCGCTCGCCTCAGATTACACTGCCCGACTCCTTTTATCCGGTTTACCGGGATATGATTGACGCTGCCCGGACAAGAAAAACGATGCTGGAAATGAGAATTGACAGCGCCGCCATCGACTCCTCCCGGCTCACAGTGCGACTCGTAATCACTCCCACCGATTCCTCCGCCGACACGATTACAACTCTGCGTCTGGTGGCAATCGTCTTTGAAGACAGTATACCATATTATTCCATTCTGAGAGCCGATACCTTCTATTCCCCAATGACCGTCCGCACCGTCATTGGTGACAGCTTCGGTATCCCGCTCCGTCTCCGGTTCGGGCAGGATTATGATACCGTTCTCAGCACACCGGTTCCGGACTGGAACCCGAACCGCACCGGCATTGCGGTAACGGTCCAGAATTTTGGCAGCCGCGCTGTGCTTCAAACCGCTGTCAAATGGCGGATAAACCAGGAGGATTGATGAAAAAAGCCCTTCTTTTGGTAGTTGCCTTTCTGTTCTTTGCTGCCGCCTTCGGTGCCGGGAAAAAGTACGAACCGGCACCGGATTTCACTCTCAGAGATGTCAATGGCAATGAAGTAACACTGCACGATCTCCTGAAACATGGCCCGGTTTATCTCGAATGCTGGGATCTTCCCTGTGTCAACTGCATTGCCGAACTCGACGCCCTGCTGCCCGTATATGATTCATTGAAAGACCGGGGACTGCAGATTGTCGCCCTCTCAGTGGACAAGCCGGCAGACGAAAACCGGGTCCGGGCATTTGTTCGCGCCAAGAAATGGCCCTATATCGTCCTGCTCGATCAGCAGCAGAGGGTAAAAAAGGCATACAACATCATCATCAAGCCCACCGCCTACCTCATCAACATGAACGGCGAAATTGTCTACACCCACATCGGCTATAAGAAGGGCGACGAAAAACGGATTGCCGAGGAAATGGTAAAATGGCTGCCGCCCCGGGACTCGGTTCCGCCTGAGCAACCGCCTCAGGAAAAATAGGCGGGTAAAAGTGGGCATAGGCAGTTTATTGGTTCTGAGCTCGGTCTTCGGTGCCAGCCTGACAATCCAGGGAGTCAACCGGGCAGAATTCTGGGCTTACCAGCAGGACTGGGCAACCCATTATGAAGATAAGCTCGAGCTCAGTGCCCGTTATAGCGATTTCGATGCCGAACTGGGCGTGCTGTGGTTTGAACCGTCCAAGCACGGACCGTCAGTGCGCAAACCACTTCATCTGCTGGACTACGCAATCGGTTATAATCCGGAAGAACTTGAAGTCCGGCTTGGAAGATTCTATACCACCTTTGGCCAGGGGCTGACATTAAGCAGTGGTGCCGATGATGACTTCCGGCATTACAAGAGTCTCCACGGCCTGTTCGGCAGACTTAAACTGCCACTGAGCAGTGAGGTAACACTACTCGGCGGCAGGCTCCGGGATGTCTTTTTTCAGGAAAACACCTACAAGATAATGAACGAACTGGATACCACTGACCAGGTACTGGGTGCTGATCTGACCATTCGACCGATCCAGTTTTTCGGTCTGGGCACCCGTTATGTCCGCATTAACCGGGAGGTCGATCCGACCGCACGGGCTTTCACCGAGCTCTTTGGAGGTGACTGCCGGCTGGATATCGGACCTGTCTCTGCCGGAGCGGAATTTGCCTGGCGGCTGGGAACAAAACCGGGAATCGGCGGCCGGGAAACCGGCACAGGGTACATCCTGAATCTGAGCACCGCACTTGCCGGTTTTTCCATCCTCGCACAGTATGTAAACTACCTCCGGCTGGGTTTTCCTCCGGGCACTTATCACTACAACGATCCCCCCACTCCGATTAAATCCGGTGTCTCAATTAACCGGGGCGTGGATGAACAGGGATTCGGAGTTCAGGCCTCAGGAACGATACCTAACGGACTCTACATTGAAGCCGATTTGGCCCGTCTTTTTGTCCATGATGATACCAGCGCCGGTGTGCTTGAGGGAGAATTTAAAACCCGGCAATCACTGGGAACGAACTGGACATTTGAACTCAAATTCAACCATATGCTTCAGAAAAACATCGAACTGGGAACTTACGAACGGATCACCGACCGTCCAGCAATCCTGCTGAACTACCTCACCGGACCCCACACCTTTACTCTCGAGGCGGAACTGGGCTGGGTAACCGAACTGCCCACTGATACCACTCATGGCAGTAACTGGCGTTATCACGAACCGCTGATTTCTGTAAGTTACGGACTGGGAGAAAAATGGCTTTTTACCATCGGCTGGCAGGGTGTGGACAAAGATTCACTCAAGCGCTACGACAACCAGACCTCCTGGCCTGTGTTTGAAACTGTCTATAATATCAATGAACGGAATGTTCTGCGGCTGCGCATCGGGGCAGAAAAAGGTGGTTATACCTGCTCCGGTGGTGTGTGCCGGTATGAAGCCCCATTCCGGGGTATGAAACTGCAACTGATCAGCCGGATATGAGGCGGAAACTGATCTTTGTCCTGCTGGCAATCTGCGGAACCGCACTCGCAGCGCTGGGCATCGGACTGGGCATGCTCTCAATCATTCACGGCTTTGCTTCCCAGATATGACTTGGCTGTATGGGTCTCGGGTAGACCTGTAAAATGGTGAAACGGCGCATTGCCCCGCACCGCATCGGTCAGATAATCGGCACCGTGCTCCTGAACGGTTATATTCTTGCCTATCTTCAGAATAAGGTTCTTTACTCCGGAATACTCAAATCAGTACCTGAACCCGTACTCAACTGTTACGGTGGTCCCCTTTCGGTATTTGCCTGCCCGCTTGGTTCATTTCAACAGATCATCGGCATGAAAGGAGTTGCCTGGTGGCAGAATGTGCCCTGGGTGATTCTGGGACTGTTCATGATAATCGGCGCATTTGTCGGCCGGGCGGCGTGCGGCTGGATATGCCCTTTCGGTCTGTGGCAGGACCTGCTTTACAAGATTAAAATCGGACCGCGGGCAAAACTGAACCGCTGGGTTACCTTTCTGACTATTGCCGGAATCGGCATACTGACTGTAATCCTGCTTGCCGCATTCATCAAAATTTCAATCTGGAAAGGACTGTTATTCGGGTGGCTGCCGTTTATGGCATTGCTGCTCTACGGTACGATCAGAGGAAAACTCGCACCGCCCCAGCGATTCTCGGTGGCCGGCATGCTGCTGGGAATTGTTCTGGGTCTGCTAATCATATTCAAACATGAAGCCAGCGTCGGCATCGCAACCGGCGTAGTCAGCATGGCTGTCTTCAGCCTGCTCGGTGGGAAAAGGTCTCTGTTCATCGTCATCCCAGCCGGATTTATCATCAGCCTTACCGGCAAATCGGCAACACTCGGCCCATTTGCCGGAGGTGAAATCGGCCTCCTATTTATTCTGATTGCGGTTTTAACCGTCCTGCTCCTGGAGGGCAGGCTTAAACTTTACTTTCCTGCGACTGCCCTAAAATATGCCTTTCTGGTCATCGTTGCCGGCGTCGCTGCCTACTTCACTGCCGAACCCTGGTTCTGCAAACTTTGCCCTCAGGGCACCCTGGAAGCGGGTATCCCGCTTGTGCTCTGGGACCCGGTCCAAGGTCTGCGGGCACTTGTCGGCTGGCTCTTTTATCTGAAAGTTGCCATCCTTTTATTCGTCCTCTGGGCATCAATCACGGTTAAACGCCCCTTCTGCCGCATGGTCTGTCCGATCGGTGCGATTTATGCCCTGTTTAACAAAGCCAGTATGATGCGGATGCAGCTGAACGGACAGACCTGCAGCAAGTGCGGAGCCTGCCGCCGGGTCTGTCCCGTGGACATCGAACCGTTTCAGGACCCGAATCAGGCAGAATGTATCCGCTGTTTTGAGTGTGTCTGGAACTGTCCGCCAAAATCGTTGAAAATCACTCTCTGAAGTGCGTAAACCCGAATGGCTCAGATTCCGGCTGCCCGCCGGACCGGAATTTATCCGGGTAAATCAGGTCCTCCGGAAATATAACTTGAATACGGTCTGCAGTTCGGCCCGCTGTCCGAACCTTGCTGAATGCTGGAACCGGGGAACGGCAACAGTTTTGCTTCTCGGTAACACCTGCACCCGGCACTGCCGCTTCTGTGCCGTTACCACCGGCAACCCTCACGGTCAGGTAGATAATTCTGAACCCGAACGGGTGGCAGACGCAATTCTGGAGCTGGGTCTTAAATATGTCGTCCTGACTTCGGTAGATCGTGATGACCTGCCTGACCTTGGTGCCGGTATCTTTACCCGCACCGTGCAGCTGCTGAAAAAATCAAATCCGGGAATTGCTGTTGAAGTGCTGGTCCCGGATTTTCAGGGGAAAAGAGAGCTGATTCAGCAGGTGCTTGATGCCGGTCCGGATGTGTTTGCCCACAACCTTGAAACCGTGGAACGGCTGACCCCTGCTGTCCGCGACCGCCGGGCAGATTACCGCCTTTCGCTTTCGGCTCTCCAGCTGGCAAAAAGGCTGGCACCGGCAATCAGAACCAAAAGCGGGCTGATGGTCGGACTGGGAGAAACCGAGGAGGAAGTCATTCAGACGCTCACTGACCTGAAATCAGCAGGATGTGATATTGTGACCATTGGTCAGTATCTCCAGCCGGACCGGCGCTGTCTGCCGGTCGCTCGTTACTACACCAGAGAGGAACTTCAGAAACTGTCAGCGCATGCCCGCACCATCGGCATCCCGCGAACCATTGCTGCCCCGCTGGTCCGAAGCTCATATCTCGCTGAGGAACTGCTCAAAACAGATATCAACCCTGTCCCTCCACAGATTTGACCCGGCTCTCCACCTGCGAAATCGAAAAAGGGCTGAAAATCTCGATCGTTGAAGGCACCTTTGCCACTCTCTATACAACCCTTGCCGGCGGCATGTTTTTAGCCGGCTTGGCACTGCACCTCGGAGCAAATTCATTTCAGATTGCGCTTCTGTCAGCCATCCCGGCGCTGGTCAGTGGTTTCAGCTTTCTCGCCGGCTACTTGGTGCGCTGGGTCGGTGCCCGAAAACCGCTGGTTCTCTGGACCGCAGGTACCGGCCGGTCAGTCTATGTACTGATCGTCCTCACCCTGCTGCTCCGCTTCCGGCTGCGGATTGAACTCTTTCTGGTGATTGTCGGCGTCTCCGCCGTGCTGATGGCAATCGCCGGCACGGTCTGGACATCCTGGATCAGTGACCTTGTGCCAGAGGAACGCCGCGGTCGTTTTTTCGGTGTCCGGAACGCAATTCTCAATGTCAGCGGTGTGCTGGTTGCATTTGGAGCGGGCCGGGGCATGGACTATCTGAAAGCCCGGGGTTATGAAACCACCGGTTACCTGCTGGCATTTACACTCGCAGTACTGTTCGGCATGGTCTCAACACTGCTCCTGCGCCGGCAGCCGGAACCCGAACCGAAACTCCTGCCGGCGCCTGCATTCCGGGAAATTCTTTTCGGACCGCTTCAGGAACCGCAGTTCCGGCGGCTGACAATCTTCCTCGCAATCTGGTTTCTCACCGGCACGCTCGCTTCACCATTTTACCTCGTTCATCTCCTGAAAAATCTCCGTTTCAGCTTTACCGAAGTTGCAATCTATTCCATGATTGGCGGAGTGATCGGCGTACTGTTCCAACTATTCTGGGGCCGGGCGATCGACCGATTCGGCTCCCGACCGGTTACTGTCCTCAACTTCGCCCTCGTGGGAATAATGCCTTTTCTCTGGCTCTTCGCCACTCCCCGCTTCCGCCTGCCAATCTGGATTGATGGCGTCCTCAACGGTGTGGTCTGGACCGGAGCCAGCCTCGGACTCTGGAACCTGCTGCTGGACCTTGCCGATAACCCTGCCCGCAAGGAAAGCTACTTTGCGATCTACAGTGTCGTCACCGGTCTCGGTGCCTTTATTGCCTCCCTGGTTGCCGGGACCGTCGCCCAGCTGATTTCCAGCTTCCATCTGAAGATCCTCGGCATCGATTTTTACAATTACGACGTCATGTTCCTTGCTGCCGGCATCGCCCGGTTTGCCTGCCTGCCACTACTGCTGAAGGTCCGGGAACCGGGCAGCAAGCCGGTGCGGCATACAATTCGAGAACTGACCAATCTGGCACTGTGGCGCCTGAATGCCGGCAAGGATGTCCTGCTGCAGGCACTGGGCATCAGAAATCAGGATTGACACCTTAAAGGCGACAGCTATAATATAAAAAAGGAGGCAATCGTGTTCAAGCACCTGATCGTCCTTTCCCTGGTGCTCACTGCAACTCTTGCAGTGGGTTACCAGCGAATCGTCGTCCTGGAAGAAGCCTACCAGGAAGGTTGAGCCAGCTGCGCACCTGCCAGTCGGGCAGTTGACCAGATCACCTACGATTATGCCGGTTATGTTGTCGCGGTCGAGTGGCATGTATCATCCTCATATCCGCTTTACTCTGCCGAAGGCCGCGGTAAATGGTTCATGTACCCCGGACCCTACAGCGGTTCTTATGCGACTCCCTGGCTCTGGGTAGACGGCCGGCAGCGCGGTTACAACTACAACCTCTGGGCAAGCTATGTTGCGGCGCAGATCGGCATTCCGACCCCGGTTCAGATCACCCTGACCGGCGATTACAACCAGTCTACCCGCACCGGAACTATCAAGGCGCTGATCCAGAACGACTCTACTGCTGACCTGACGATGCGCGTCTCGGTGGTAATCACCGAAGACTCAATTTACTACTCCGCTCCTAACGGTGACCAGTGGCACAACCATGTCTGCCGGGATTACATCCCGAACCAGTCCGGAACCGTAATTACCGTTCCTGCAGGTGGTATTGATTCGGTAATTCAACCATTTACGATTGCCAGCACCTGGAATGAACAGCGCTGCAAAATTGTGGTTTATGCTCAGAGTACCACCATGGTACCATCCGACTCCTCCTATCCTGCATACCAGGGAGCAGAAGTTGCGATTCTGGACCTCGTCGGCATTCGGGAAGGAAAACCGGCTGACGGTGAGCCGGCACAGGTACGGCCTCTTGTCAATCCGGCTTCAGGCCGGCCCGTTTTTGCCGTCACCGCCCACACTGGAGCGGAATATCAGCTTTTCATCTATACTGTTGACGGCCGGATATCCCATACTCAAAATGGCACAACAGCAGGTGACAGCCGGATTGCGGTCAGCAGCCGGCTCCCCCGCGGCATCTACCTCTACCGGCTTAAGGTTAACGGAGCTGAGTTCAACGGAAAACTGATAGTCACCGATTAATAACAAGAAAACCGGGCGGGGCGATTGAAAGTCGCCCCGCTCTTCTTTTTAATGATAAAACAACCGCAGCCCGGTAAACACCATCACCATGCCATATTCATCGGCAGCACGGATAATCCCCTCATCCCGGGTTGAACCGCCAGGCTGAATCACAAATTGAACATTGGTCCGGGCTGCCCGGTCAAGATTGTCCCGGAAAGGAATAAACCCATCGGAGGCAAGACAGATACCGTTAAACTGAGCAATCCACTCCCATCGCTCCTCCCGCGTCAGCGGTGCTGGTGCCTCCGCAAACAGTCTGGACCAGGTATGAGCCTCCTCAGGTGTAGCGTTCTCTTCCAGAAAAATATCAATTGCAGTTGCCTTCTCCCCCCGGCTGACACCCTTCTTGAACTTCAATCCCAAGACCTTGGGATGCAGACGCAGGAACCACTTATCTGCCTTTGTACATGCAAGCCTGGTGCAGTGAATCCGGGACTGCTGGCCAGCCCCCACACCGATCACCTGTCCATCATATGCCAGACATACCGAATTGGACTGGGTGTATTTCAATGTCAGATAGGCAAGCAGGAGATCCAGCTTCACACTCTCTGGTATCACCTTTTTAACCGTAACCACATTCTCCAGCAGCTTGTAGTCAATCCGGGCGTCATTACGCTCCTGCTCGAGAAACAGACCGAACAGCTGCCGGACTTCTATCGGAGGCGGAGCCCATTCCGGGTCAATTCGGAGAACCGGATAGGTCCCATTCTTCTTGGTTTTAAGAATTTCCAGCGCCACGGGCTCATATCCCGGAGCAATGCAGCCGTCGGAGATCTCCCGGGACAAAAGACGCGCCGTGGCTTCGTCAACCGTATCAGAAAATGCTGCCCAGTCACCAAATGTTGCCATCCGGTCCGCACCCCGGGCACGAGCATAGGCACAGGCAAGCGGGGAAAGCTCGCCCTCGGGCACAAACAGTGACTTTTTCAGCTTATCATCCAGCTCCCGGCCGATCGCCGCTCCTGCCGGACTGGTGTGTTTGAAGCTGGCAGCCGCCGGCATCCCGGAAAGCGCGCGCAACTCCTTCACCAGCTGCCAGGAGTTCAATGCATCCACCAGGTTGATATATCCGGGCATCCCATTAAGCACCTCGATCGGCAGTCTGCCCTCCGGCACATAAACCCGGGCATGCTTCTGATGAGGATTGGTCCCGTAGCGCAGACGGATTTCGTCCAAGATTATAAAATAATCTTCAGCTGGCTCTTGTCAAGCACAGCTGGTTACACCCGATCCGGAAATTTCTCCTTCAGATAATCAACAATCTCCTGGGTCGGCGTCCCGGGGCCGAACAGCCGGCCACAGCCCATCCTGTAGAGCTCCTCCATATCCTCCCTGGGAATTATGCCCCCGCCGAAAACGAGAATATCGCCTGCACCCTTTTCCTTCAGCAACCGCATCACCTCCGGAATCAGCGTCATATGGGCGCCGGAGAGAATTGAAAGTCCGACTGCATCCACATCCTCCTGAATTGCCGTCTCCGCAATCATCTCCGGTGTCTGGTGCAATCCGGTATAGATCACCTCAAACCCGGCATCACGCAGCGCCCGGGCAACCACTTTTGCGCCCCGGTCATGACCATCCAGCCCGGGCTTGGCAATGAGAATTCTCAGTTTCTTCATTTTCTCCTCCTAAAACATCGGTGGTTCGGCATAGGTGCCGAAGACCTCCTTCATTGCTCCACAGATTTCCCCGAGTGTGGCATAGGCGCGCACCGCCTCCAGAATCGGATACATCACATTATCTTTACCCGCACAGGCGGCTTTCAGATCATCAAGGGTGCGCCGTACCTTCGCATTATCCCGGCGCTGTCGCAACCGCCTCAGCCTTTCACACTGCTCCTGCTCCACCCGGGGGTCGATCTTGAGAATCGGAATCTCGAGCCGTTCCCCTTCCAGCACATACTTGTTCACCCCGACAACCGTTCTTCTTCCTTCGTCAACCGCCTTCTGATAACGATAAGCCGCCTCAGCGATCTCGCGCTGTGGATAACCGTGCTCAATCGCCTTGATCATACCGCCCAGGGCGTCAATTTTCGCAAAATATTCGTATGCCTGCTCTTCCAGCCGGTTGGTCAGCGCCTCCACATAGTAAGAGCCTCCCAGCGGATCAATGACATTGATCACCCCGGTCTCCTCAGCAATCAGCTGCTGGGTGCGGAGTGCAATCAGCACCGCCTTCTCGGTCGGCAGTGCCCAGGTTTCATCCATTGAATTGGTATGCAGGCTCTGGGTTCCGCCCAGTACTGCTGCCAGCGCCTGGAATGCGGTCCGGACGATATTATTCTCCGGCTGCTGTGCGGTCAGGGTGCAACCCGCAGTCTGAGTATGGAAGCGCAAGAGCCAGGACTCCGGTTTTTTCGCCTTGAATGTTTCCCGCATCTCCCGGGCCCAGATTCTCCTTGCCGCCCGGAACTTGGCGATCTCCTCAAAGAAATCAAGGTGGGAATTAAAGAAAAATGAGAGCCGGGGTGCGAACTCATCCACATCCAGTCCTGCCCTGATCCCCGCCTCAACATAGGTCATTCCGTCCTTCAGGGTGAACGCCAGCTCCTGCGCTGCAGTGGAACCAGCCTCACGGATGTGATATCCGGAGATGGAAATCGTATTCCATTTCGGCACATGTCGGGCACCGAACGCCATGATATCGGTAATAATCCGCATCGACGGCTCGGGCGGAAACAGCCAGGACTTCTGGGCAATATACTCCTTTAGAATGTCATTCTGAATCGTCCCCCGCAGTTTCTCGCTTGATACCCCCTGCTTCTCTGCGGTAACGATATAGAACGCCCACAGCACCGCTGCCGGGCCGTTGATTGTCATTGATGTCGACACCTCGCCCAGCGGAATACCGTCAAAAAGCGTCTCCATATCCTCAAGCGAAGACACCGCCACTCCGCATTTTCCCACCTCACCCCGCGCCATCGGATCATCCGAATCCCGTCCGTAGAGCGTGGGAAAATCAAATGCCACTGAAAGCCCGGTCTCGCCATGGGCGAGCAGAAACTTGTAGCGGGCATTGGTATCCCGGGCGGTGCCGAATCCGGAAAACTGACGCATTGTCCAGAGCCGACCCCGGTACATGTTGTGCCGGATACCACGGGTAAACGGATACTCGCCGGGAAAACCCAGATCCCGCAGATAATCAAACCCCGGCAGGTCGGCTGGTGTATAGATGATATCCACAGGCAGACCGGAAACGGTCACAAACCGCTCCGGTTCCCCCTTGTTCACACACCCTTCCCACCTTTCCCGTTCCTTCTGAATCCGCTCCAGTTCACTCATCAAACCCCCTTTCCTTAAACAGCAGGTCCACCGCCTCATAGGGCGAAACCCGACGGGTCATCACCGCCTCCACCAGTTCCTCCACCCGTTCCTTAAAACCGTCCCGGCGCCAGAGCCAGCTCTGGAGCTTCTCGCTGAGCCGGCGTTCGATCTCCGTTCTGACCGCCCGGCGCCGTCGCTCCTCAAGGATACTGCTGGTTTCCAGATACCGGCGGTGAGCAGAAATTCTTTCATAAAGTTCCTCAATCCCCAGCCCCGAAATGGCAGCAGTTTTCACCACCGGCGGTATCCAGGAATCATTTTTCGGTCGCAGCTCCAGCATCGTCTGAATCTCAAGCACCATCCGGTCCGCCCCCTCCCGGTCACACTTGTTGACGCAGAAAATCTCCCCGATCTCCATCAATCCTGCCTTCAGCGCCTGAATTGAATCCCCGGATTCGGGCACCAGCACCACAACCGTAGAATCTGCAGCTTCCGCAATATCCAGCTCCATCTGCCCTACCCCTACGGTTTCAATCAGGATATAGTCACAGCCGAACGCATCCAGAATATCGCACACCTCCCGCGTGCGTCGAGCCAGTCCGCCCAGACTGCCCCGGGTTGCCATTGAACGGATATACACTCCGGGATCGGTAAAGAGTGCCGCCATCCGCACCCGGTCCCCCAGAACCGCACCGCCGGAAAATGGAGAACTCGGATCAACTGCCACAATTCCCACCCGGTAATCATACTCTCGCAAATGCCTGGCAAGCTTCTCTACCAGCGTACTCTTACCCGCTCCGGGCGGACCGGTAACCCCCACCCGATACGCCCTGCCCATCAGCGGATAGAGTTTATTCAAAATCGGCTTTGCCTCTGCAGCCTCATCCTCGACCAGAGAAATTACCTGACCGCAGGCACGCCGGTCACCCCGGGCAAATCGCCTCAGTAACTCCTCAACGGTCGATTCCAACACGATTGACAATACCCTTCTGATACGGGTGTTTGATCTCCCTGACCTCGCTCACCAGATCTGCCAGCTCAATCAGCTCCGGCTTCGCATTCCTGCCGGTAATCACCAGCTCTACCCCGGCTGGACACTCCTGAACCAATCTGATTACCTCGGTCAACGCCACCAGTCCGTAATCCACCGCACAGTTGAGCTCATCCAGAATCACCAGCTGGTAGTTCCCAGACTGGATCGCCTTCCGGGCGAACTCAAGTCCATTTTGGGCAAGCCGGACATCATCCGCACCCGGATTACCCCGCTGAACAAAGGTCTTAAGCCCGAACTGCCGCACCTCCAGATTGGCTAATCGCTGTGCTGTCCGGACCTCACCATACTGATCATCCCCCTTCATAAACTGCACCACCAGCACCCGCCAGCCATGACCAAGGGCGCGCATTGCCAGCCCGAACGCCGCGGTCGTCTTACCCTTGCCATCGCCCGTGTAAACCTGTATCATCGCTAATTTACATCCGGATTGAACTCCGGTCCCAGTCTGGCTTTGAACAGCAGCGCCATCAGCGCATTCCAGGTCCGGAAGGAATAAACCTCACGGGCGATCGGGGCATTTGCCATTACTTCGGCAACCGCTCCGTTCTCACCCTGCGACATGATGATAATCCGGAGTACCATATGGGCGATCACCCAGCCCGCAACCACCCCCCAGAAAAATCCCAGCAGCCCGTCGAGCGACTCAAACGACCAGCCGGTAACACCGAAAAGCCAGTGGGCGAAGATAAAAGCCAGAACCGCAAAGATGAGAAAAATCACAATCAGCGACACCACCGGCTGCACCCCGATTGCCTGAGCCAGACTGCCTGCCAAACTGTTGGCACCCACCGCTGCTGCCACCAGCCCCGCCGCCTCAAACAGGGTCAGCCCCATTCCCCCGGCTTTGCTTGTCCGGACGGTCTGAATGATCGCCACCACCACTACAATACCCAGACTCATCCAGTCAAACCAGAACATCTCTGCTCCTTCTAATCCAGATCCACATCCTCATCCAGCCCCTCATCCAGATCGTCCATCCCTTCCATTCCCTCATCTCCGAACTCCTCATCTGCGCCCGCACCGTAATCCTCATCCACATCCGGCAGATCAATATCGGTATCATCCTTGGAACCGCCAATCACTGTAAACCGGCCGAACACCTGATGCACACTGCTGCTCCCGCAGTGGGGACATACCGGCTTCAGCCCGGCCTCCTTCTCCTGCAGCGTTGCAACAATATCAAACTTCTTCTCGCACTCATCACAACAGAACTCATAAACAGGCATAAACCTGACCTCCTTTAATCTTAATAATACTTCTACTCAAAACCGCCTGCCTGTCAACCGGAGCCCATCCTCATAAAAAACGGGGCGCCCGTAAAACCGGACGCCCCGCCCCTTAACTCCCGCTCCTAATTCAGCCGCAGAACCTTCGTTTCAGCCATGCCATCCGGAGTGGAAACCTTCAGAAAATACACACCACGGTTCAAACCCTGGGGCTGCCACAGATAACTGCCGCTTCCCGGTGCAACATCAAACTCCACCTGCTCAACCCGCCGGCCGGCTGCGTCAAAAGCCTCAAGCCTGATCCTGCCTGCAGCCCCCGCATGATAATATACCCGGGTCCGGCGTCCAAACGGATTGGGAGACACCCGGAACTTCACCGGCTTAACTACCGCCGGTGCCTCCGCCAACCCCACATTGGTATTATACCACACCTGCGCCGCATCCGCATTTGCCCGCAATCCGTTCTCATCACTGCCGCCTACCACCGCCACCGCCAGCCGGGCAGTTCCTCCGGGATTGATATCAAACGGTCCGGCAGAGGCAACGATTGACCAGTCATAAGGCCGGTTGGAACTGCGCTGCACGATTGTGCCGTTCAAAAAGCGCCACTTCATATTTTCGGTCATCGCGGTATCCGGATAGACATAAATCGCATGATCCACCAGACTCAGATTCCGGAAACCGGCAGGCTCCAGAATTCGCACCCCCACTGTCGGATTGGCGCCTGATGCCTGGCGCATATACACCAGCCGGCGCACGGTGTCGGAGGTACCCTGATTGGTGGTGGGAGAGGAACCGATATCAAAATCCATAAACAGACCGGCATACAACCCGTTAACCGCACTGGAACCCTGATTCTGAATGTCATAGACAATGACAATAAAGTCATCATAGGACGGGTCGGCACTCATATAACTGTGCTGCACCACCCGCAGGCTCTTGGGACGGGGATGAGCCGCATCAGAGAAACTGGCGTAAAAATGCTCATCACCGATACCCGGCGGAACAATCGCCCGCAGCGACTCCACCGCCACCAGATCCGAATTGATCTGGCTTGCCGGCCGGCCATAATACCGGTCGGCAACATAGCCGGTATCGGTCCCCATCACAAATGAGCCGTAATAGAGGGCGCTGGCGGCCGTCTTCGGATAGCGGAACCCCGAACCGGCATCAGCCGGTGCATCATACCCCACCGGACCGAAACAGGACACGGTCAGCCGGCAGTAACCGGTATCATGATCCATCAGCGCAAACACATTGGCAATACTCGTCGTCTGCCGTGCGGTATCATTCGCCCGGTTGAGATCACCACTCAGATCAGTAAACATCGTGACGGTATAACTTGCACCTCCGGGACCGGTATGCCACACCGGAAAAGTTACATCGGTCCGGGAACCGGGCTGAACTGCACTCGTTACGGTCACACTCTGATTGTACACCCGCACCGCCCCGGAATCGATCCAGCAGTAAACCTGAAAATTACTTTCCGCATTCGTGCCGTAATTAACCACCCGGGCAACTGGCTGATAATTTCCGGGACCAACATTCGGCTCCGGCACCAGAATTCTTGACACACCCACATCATGCGCCAGCCCGGGAATCCGGCTGATCACCGCCCGGATATTCCAGTTGTAATCCAACCCCTGGTCTGCCAGCTGTCGCCAGGATGTGCGATTATTGGAGAGGAATCCGCCCCGGTTGCGCACCATCGGTCCGGCATCGCAACCGATCGGATATCTTCCTGCGGTATGCGTCAACCGCACACAGGCCCAGAAATCGCTTCCTGCCGGCAGTACCAGCGGCGGATTGAGATCAATCCGCTTCCAGCGCATCGAATCCGCACCACTGTAGGGAACCGACTCCAGCACTGCCCCGGGGGTAGTGTCATTACCTTCACCAAAAACATATGCGTAATCGTTGCTTGAGTTGTGCCACTGATAGAAGAGAATCGCCTTCAGCGTGCAGGCACTCGTCGGGGTAAACCGCGCCGCTGAATAGAACGTGCCGCCACTGGTCAGCCCTACGCCGGTATAAGGGACACCGTCGAAATGCAGCGTTTCATCAGCAAAGAAGTCAACCGCTGGCAATCCGTTGTCACTAACCGCCGGTGTCAGCACCTCCTCCGACCGGCTCAGAAGCGAACCCGGCCCGGCCGGCGTCGCCGGCAGCGCACCCCAGGCAAGTGCAGTAACTACTGCCAGACTGGTGACGACCGACAACAGCTTCATAATTACCTCCTTCTTTGGTTTTTAACCGTCAACATTTACTCTCTTCTGAGCGACAGTTTGAGTTTAATCATCAGTGCCCTGATGTCAAGCCAAGCCTCCATAATTTCCAACCCGGCACCGGCTTGCGCAATTATTGACAGCCAACATCTAATCCTTATGCTAATAACCGCTGATGGCAAACTTTTTTGCCAGCTCCTCGCTCCCGGATGCCCAGGTGGTGGTCATCGGCATGCCGCTTGACCGCACCAGTTCCTACATCCCCGGTACCCGATTCGGTCCCGCGGTCGCCCGTCTCGGTACCGCCAACATCGAATCCTTCAGCCCTTATCTGCGCCGGGATGTCAGCGCGGTCCGCGTGTTTGATGCGGGAGACCTGGAGTTTACATTTGAAGAACCCGCCGCTCCGGAGGCACTCATCCGGAAAAACACTGCGGCGACCTACCGCGCGGGAAAGAAACAGCTGGCAATCGGTGGTGAACATTCCATCACTCCGTTCATCATCGCTGACCTGTCCCAGCGGTTTCCCGACCTGTGCGTCCTGCAATTTGACGCTCATTCCGATCTCAGAGATGAATTCTTGGGCGAACCGAACAGCCATGCAACCGCCATGAAACGGGTCCTGGATTACATTCCCCGGGAAAACCTGTTTCAGCTCGGAATCCGCTCCTTCTCCCATCCGGATGAACTGGGGCTCTCCAATCTCTTTCCGTTTGAAGTCCTGGCGCCGATCGCCACGGTGCGGGAAAAAATCGGCTCACGCCCCCTTTACATCACCCTGGATATCGATGTCCTGGACACCGGGGTCATGCCTGAAGTCCAGACCCCCCAGCCTGGCGGCTGCTCCTATTCGGAACTGGTCCGCGCCCTCGCCGGACTCCAGGGTCGCAACATCATCGGTGCCGACCTGGTGGAGTTCTGCCCGCGGAACCACACCGCTACCGCTGCCGCTGCCACCGTCGCCGAACTGATTCGGGAACTTATTCTGCTGCTCAGCATTGAAACCAAGGTGTAAAACAGCTTCGGAGGCTCATTTTTATGTGCTGTCGTGCCTGTGCCGGCTATGAAATCTGCCGTACCCGAGGCAGGGTAAAGGATGACGACTGCTGTCCCCAGTGCCAGTATTTTGACTCCTGTATGGAAGAACCGGACCCGGGTGACAGCCGTCAGCGTCGTCCGGCTAACCGCCGCCCTGCAAAATAGCCGGCTCGCTACTGACCCCGGTTCACCAGTGCCAGCCGCTCGGTAATGATTCCCTGCCGGCTGCTTGCCACTACCAGATAAATACCGCTTCCTGTCTTATCCGGGACCCAGTATGCTCTGCCCAGCCCCGGACTCACCGGCAGTTCCGCTACCGGCATGCCGCTCAAGGTGTAAACCCTTACCCGGGCATCACTCGGCAGATTGGCAACTACCACCCCCCGGTGAACCCCGAAAACAAACGGATTCGGAAAAATCTTCAGTCCACTGACACCTGAGTCCGGTTCCGGGGCATAAGAAAAAACTGAGACACCCCGGGCGGTCCCGATCACCGCAACCCCCTGCTGGTCATCAAGGGCAAGTGCGGTATAAAAGCCGGTCAGACTCTGGGAGTTGGGTATCAGACCGCTGTTCTGGGCGGTATAATTTGTCCAGCTCCCGGTTGCAACATCAAAGATTGACAGTCCCAGGTCAGAAAGAAACCACACCCGGCCCCCGCCGTCAACCCGCACCCGGTAAAGGTTATTGGACAACAACCGGCTGTTACTTGTGGTATAAACCTGAAACCTGCTCCCGTCCCACATCGCTCCCCCCTGCGGTGTTGCCACCCATACCCGGTCCTGAGGATCAACCGCAACTGACCGCACCTCACTTGCCGGCAATCCTTCGCTGTGCAGGGCATGCCGGTCATCTCCGGGATAAAAGAGCGTCCCATTATAGTCAAACTCCTCAAGGCCGTTAGTCAATCCGACCCACACCCGATCCCGGGAATCAAAGGCAAACTCATAATTTCCCCCGGGGGGCGGCACCAGCTCCGGCAGATAAAATTCCGCCTCTCTGCCCAGCGAATCAATTGCGACAACCGAACCGCTTTTGTTAAATACCCATTTGGTATCATGCCGGTCCAGCCCGAACGCCTGAACCACATTCCGGTCTCCGGATCCCAGCTGCCGACTCCCCCAGGTATCAGCATCCGGATCATAAACACTCAACCCGCCCGGATAGAAATGGCTGAACCAGAGCCTTCCCCGCGAATCGCATCGCACCTGCACCGCCCAGCTCAGGGGGGAAACGATAAGCTGCACCGCACTGTCCGGCTTAATCCGGGAGATGTAGGAACTGTGGTGCCCGACATAGATACTTCCGTCTTTCCCCAGGGCACAGTCACTCACCATTCCTGAAGCAACGCCGTTAAAATAGTAACTTTCCCAGGACTGACCGCTCCGCAGATAACGCAACCCCAGCCCCCACTCATCATTTCCTCCCAGCCCGGCCCACAAAACCGCCCCGGCACACAGAGAACGAATGTCACCCAGCAGCAGCGGTACCATCGTCCCGGAGCTGTCAACCTGAAACAGCGTATCCGCGGTTGCAAGATAGATACTGCTGCCCGTTACTGCCAAGTCCCGGACCGCCTTTGCCTGCGCGAATGTCACTATCGGCACCAGTCCGCCGGTATCTCCAACCACCAGCCCCAGCTCGGTACCGGCAACAATCCGGCCATCGGACAGCAGGGCAATTGCACTCACCGAATCCCCCAAGGGCCGGCGAAAGGCGCGCCAGCGGCTGAACTCCTGATCAACCTGCGTCAATCCCTGATTAGTTCCGATCCAGTAACCGGCTGGACCGGCAGCAATCGCCAGCACCCGGTCACTCAAAAGCTCCCGCACCCGGGCAAAACTGTAATGCTCAACCCGGTCGTCATCAAAATTCAACGGTGAACCCCGTAGCTCAACAACATACACGCCCTGCTCAGTGCCGAGCAGAACCCGCCCGGAATCAACCGCCACCGCCCGGATGCGCAGTGGCAGTTCGCCGGCGCGATACAGCCGGGCACGGACCGAATCAGCGGGGATGACTGCCAGTCCGGCACCATCGGTTCCGACCCAGAGATTACCCTCCGGATCCCGGGCAATACCGAGACAGCGATTCACCCCCAGCCCGTCTGTATGGTAGAAATGGTGCCGGACCCTGATCTCCGGTTTCGTCTCCAGAATCACCACCCCGCCCAGGGTTGCTGCATTCAGTACCGAATCGTCACCGCACAGATCAGCGATAAAATTACTGTTGGTGAATGTCTGCCAGCCACCAGGCGCAGCCGACAGCAGAAACAGAATCGCCAGACTCATCATGCTGATAATAAAGAAAATGAAGTGAAAATCAACCCTGCCTCTCGGGAATCAATAAGCGCCGCGACCGGTCAGCACCGCCCTGATGGTGCGCACCAGGATGGAAAAATCCAGCCACAGCGACCAGTTCCGGATATAATACTCATCCAGCAGCATCCTCTCCTCAAACGGCAGTTCCGCACGACCGGAAACCTGCCACAGACCGGTAAGTCCGGGACGGACGCGCACAATTGTCTTCAGATATTTTCCCACCCGCTCCAGTTCACTCACCAGATAAGGCCTGGGACCGACCAGTGCCATCTCGCCCCTGAGCACATTTAACAGCTGGGGCAGTTCATCCAGACTGAACCGGCGCAGCCACCGGCCGATCCGGGTCACCCGCGGATCACCGGTAATCCGGGCATACCTTTCCCACTCCGCCCGCACCGCCGGGTCCCGTTTCAGAATCTCCTCAAGCCGGGCTTCCGCATCCTGATACATTGTCCGGAACTTCAGACAGGTAAACACCTTCCCGCCCCGGCCGATGCGCGGCTGCCGGAAAAACACCGGCCCGGGGGAAGACAGTTTCACCAGCAGCGCCAGCACCGCAAACACCGGCAGCAGTACAATCGTCAGCACCAGACTCAGCACAAACTCCAGCACCTGCTTTGTCCAGAGGTTCATCGGCCGGAGCAGATTATAACGGTATTTCAGAACCAGCAGACTCCCGATCTGCTCGACCGCAGCGGTGGAGGTGGTCAGGAGGCTGAGATTGGGCAGAATCATCATCTCGGCGAAACTCTGCTCCGCATACTCAAAGATCTCCTTCAGCTCCGGTTCGCGGAAACAGTCTGCAAGTACCACCACCAGCGACCCGGGGGGAATTTCTGCCCGGGAAACCAGCGCGCTCAGCGGCTCACTGTCTGCCGGCCGCTCAATCCGCGCTACGACCCGGTAACCCATGGTCCGGTGCTTATTCAGCTCCGCCTCAAAAAGCCGGGCGGCACTGCCATAACCGAAGATCACCAGCGGCTGATCCAGCAGCTGTAACCGCACCAGCAACCGCTTCAGCAATGTGCGAATGGAAGGCACGAGCACCGCACTGAACAGCGCACTCAGCACCACCACCAGCCGTGACACAATCCACAACCGCACCATGAACAGCAGAATTGTCAGCAGTGCACTGCCGATCACTACCCCGCGCACACACCGGCGTCTTTCCTCCCACTCGGTGAGCCTTCGCGTGTACAACCCCTCATAGGCGAACACAAACGGAAAGACGAGCAGCAGGTATGCCCGGTTCAGCAGGCTGCTGGTGAAGGTTTCACCCCCGGACCACCACGAACGGACAAAATAGCCCAGAATATAGCTCAACAGCACTCCGGCCAGATCCCCGGCGACCAGCAGCGCGATAACTGCCAGCCCCTTAAGCCGGCGCAATTCTGCCTCCTCCCTTCGCTCGCCCCGCCTTCTGCCAGGAATACTCAAACTCCCCCAGACCCGCAACCGCCAGTGCCTCCAGTCCGAAGTAATAGCCGGCAAACAGGGCTGACAAAAGCAGTGAACCCGGCACCCTGCTGCGCTGAATAAAGAACCGGTGCAGCCCCCGCACCCGCTGATACTCGGTCCAGCGGCGCCAGCGGCGGCGCACCGCCCCGTAATAATGAATCACCCTTGCCCGCGGTTCAAGAAACACCCGCCACCCCTGCCGCCGCAGCCGGTCGCAGATATCCAGATCCTCAGCAAACATAAAATACCCTTCATCAAAACCGGCGACTGCGGCAAAGGCGCTGCGCCGGAATACCATCACTGTGCCGATCACCGCCTCCACCTCCACCGGTTGCGTGCTCTGCCACACATCCAGATAGAGAAACTCCCGTGCCGGTGCCTGCCGGGGAAACATCCGGACAAACGGTGAGCGTCTTCCCCAGAACAGATAGCGCAGTCTTGGTAACCGCCGACAGGAAGGCTGAGGGGTTCCGTCCGGATAGTAAAGCTGGGGTGAGACCACCCCGGCATCGGGCTGGGACCTGATGAACTCCGTCAGCCGGCTCAGACTCCGGGCAGTAAACCGGACATCCGGATTGCACACCGCCACCAGCTCAGCCCGGGTATGGGCAACTCCCCGATTGGCAGCCGCACCATAACCGAGATTTTTCCCGAGGAGCAGAATGCGGGCGCCAAATTCCGCGCCAACCTCCCGCAACCACTCCCGCTCCTTTTCACCCGGACTGAAGTTGTCCACGACCACCAGCTCCACATTCAGATTTCCCGTTGCCTGCTTCGCAGTTGCCAGCGCGGTTCTCAGCCACCGGGCAGAATCGTAATTGACAAATACCAGCGCCAGCTCCGGTTCTTCCATTAACCACCCCTGCGCTTCGCCAGCAGACCTGACCAGCCTGCACCCGCCAGTGTGGTAAAGAAAGGCATCGCCGGCACCCGGAACCGGCCGTCGCCGAGCGGTGCCGCAAGCAGGATAAAATAAACTCCCAGCGCCAGCAACAGCCAGACCCATGAACGCGGCTGAGCCCGCAGCAGCGCCCGGATAAGAAAAAAGATGGTTACGCACATCAGCACCAGCTCCAGTCCGCTTAGAAGAAAAATCACCGTTCTGACCCTAACCGGCAGCACATCCGGCAGTGCGCCCAGTCTTGCCAGCCGCAGCTCAGGTGCCACCAGCCTCAGCACCAGGTCATCCGCCTTGGTCCCGAAAATAATCTTCCCCACACTCCGCAGATAGACTTTCAGAAACCGCACCGGCTCCTGAACAATAACCCTTGTCCCGATTCTGCCCAGCCGTTTGCCGAGCTCAAGGGGATTATCATCCTCCAGCTCCTGCCGGTACCGCTCCACCAGATAAACCCGGGCTTGAGCAAGCGGCACCTGAAGTTTATCCGCCACCACCTCCGCGGCACCGGCATAAAACAGATTGTAGCCACCATTGGAACTGAACCCGGGCCTGCCCCAAACCCGCCAGTTCCGGACTACCCAGCACCCGGGCAGAAGACCGAAACACACGAGAAACACCACCACCCGCTGCCACCGCACCCTTTTCAGGACGAGAAAAACTGCCACCGGCAGAAAGAGAAAAACCCCGACCGGTCTGGTCATTGCCGCCATGCCGAGCATTGTTCCACAGAGCCACTCCTGACGGTAACTCAACGCCAGCAGTGCGCCGGTAACCAGAAAAACAAACAGCGGTTCACTCATCACCATTCCACAATGGGTGATATTGGGAATGTCAACCGCCAGTAACCCGGCACCCGCCAGCCCGGCAGCCGGACCAAAGACCCTCATTCCTGCCCGCCCGGCAAACAGCACACTCAAAGCGGAAAGTACCGCCTGCAGGACCGTCATCACAATAAGGTTATTATTAATTAATGCCAGCAGCAGCGGATAACCCGGCAGCCGGAATGTCACCGGTCCTCCATTCCAGCTGAACCTTCCGCGCGCCCGGAGGTTTTCTGCCAGCAGCAGGTACTGCTGGGAATCACCCAGCTCCAGATACGGCTCCCGGAGATACTCCGCTTCGGACCTTGCCTTCTGGACCGGCTCTCCCGGCGTCATCCGGTTCTTATACCCCAGCCCCACAAGCAACCGGATAAACAGAGCCACACCAGCGATCAAAAGCAAAAGCCTGATTTCGGGATTAACCTTCAATATATATCACCTTATATCCGTTTTTCCCCCGATGTCAAGGATAATACTGCCAAACCAGTAAACCTGTTCTGCATCTGCTTTGTTTTAGCGGTGTCCAACAGGGTCAATTTCATATCTTTCTAATTATCAATCAGTTATGCTTCCACTCCAGTCAAGGGGGGCTAGCCCCGGGCAGGGGGAGGTACTGCTGTCAGGTCAGTGTCGGTGTGCGAACCTCCGCCCGGATTGTCTCCTGCCCAGGACCTGCCTGTCCGTATGACCTTCCCGTTGACATCAGCCGCCACCCGGATAAACTTCCTTGTGCTGAAGATCGGCCTCCCAGTCCGCCGTTATCTTCTGCCCCTTTCTGCCTTCCTTCTGCCCTTTGCGCTGTATTTTGCCACCACTGCCCGGGACATCTTCTGGCTGGATTCAGCCGAGTTTGCGGTCGTAACCGCAGTCAACGGTCTGGCACATCCACCCGGGTATCCATTACTTTTGTGGGTATTAAAAGCTGCTGGACTCGTGCCGTTTCTGTCCCTGCCCTTCCGCCTCAATCTGGTCTCCAGCCTGTTTGCTGCCGGCTCCTGCCTTGTCCTTTTTCTGTTGCTGGACCGGCTGACCCGGAATCCTGTCGCTTCCCTGCTCGGCGCACTGGTCTGGGCGGTATCCTGGGAGCTGTGGCAGCAGGCAACCGCAATTGAGGTCTACAGCCTCCACACTGTGCTCGTTGCCCTGCTTTTACTTGTTGCAACCATCCATGCCGAAACCGGTTCAATGCGGAGTCTGCTTTTAATCTTTTTCCTTCTCGGGCTGGGCATCGCCCACCACCTCTTCATCATCTTCTGGATTCCGAGCCTGATGGTCATCGCCCTTACCGGTCCCAAACGTCCGCTCCTCCGCTCCCTTCCTGCGGGTATTGCACTCCTGCTGCTCGGTCCGCTCCTCTATTTCAGCCTGCTCTTCCGTTCTCAGGACCCGCCCGGGTGGGCAGGAGTCAACAGCCTCAGCGACCTGCTGGGTTATGTTACCGCCCGGATTTACCGCTACCGGTTTCTTGCCGGTGGCACAGGTTACCTTGCCACTCAATTCCGGGATCTGCCGAAAATACTCTTCCAGCAGTTCACCATCTTCTGGCTTCTGCTCATTCCGGGCGTCATCGGTATGCTCAAATCCCACCGGCGTCTGTGCTGGGGCTTTTTTACCGGAGTTCTGACTGCCGGACCTGCGGTCCTGCTTTACAACATTCCGGACAAGGAGGGTTACTTTCTGCCGGTCTGGTTGATCTGCGCTCTGTTCATCGGCTCCGGCATCCACTATCTCTCCCGGATAAAACGAACCCCGGTCACTATTGCCATCGCAATCCTGACCGTTCTCCAGACGGTTTACTTCTACCCGCGCCAGGACCGCTCGCACCTCACCAGCCTCTCCGATCTTACTCAAGCGGTTAATGCGGAACTGCCCGAGAATGCGGTCCTGTTCACTGATGACTACAGCCTTTTTCAAGCTATCAACTGGCTCAACATCCACTCCAGACCTGAAGACCGGCTCACAGTCATCAGCCAGTATCATCTGACCCTGCCCTGGTATCTCCGACAGCTTGGGCGGAATCTGCCTGTCCCGGAGGCAGCGCTTGCGACCGCTGAAAGTCTCTGGAACACTCCGGTCCGGACCAGCGATATCCGGTTCGGTGAACTTGCCCGCCGGCGCACTGAGGAAATCATGGCAACCATCATCTCAAGTCTCAGGGGGAAAAGGGCATTTTTCTTCCCTCAGAACTTCACCACCCTCCTGGAAAACTGGCAGGGCTGGCAATGCAAGTTTAACGGCATGACCTACGAACTTGTGTCCCCAACTGACACTCTCCCCGCACCACCGGAATCACTGCACCTGCCCGGACCGGAGCGGTATCAGACCTCCCGGTTTTACGACCCGTTAACCGTTGATCTCTGCCGGCGCTTTGCTGCCACAGTCAACCGCCGGGGAATGCTGAAATATGCCCGGGGTGATGCCAGCGGTGCAATTGCCGATTTCAACCGGAGCCTTCAGTATTATCCGGAATACCCTTCAGCAATTGAGAACAAGGGTCTGGTGTTTGCCTTTGAGGGCAAACCGGACAGCGCCCGCCACTATCTCCGCCGTTTTCTCGAACTGGAACCGGACTCTCCGGAAAGAGAAAAGGTGAAACTGATCCTCAGCCGGCTCGGCAGCTACTGAGCTCCGGTCCTGAACTTTCCTGACCGGCGGCGTGCGGAAATAAACTGCTGAAAAAAGATTATGGAAATCAATACCACTGCAATCGCCACACCCCACCATTTGAGCAGAGACAGCGCGGTTACGATGACCGCTGCCATCAGCACCCCGAGAAAGATACCCAGCAGTGCCCGGAAATAGGACATTCCGAGCAGCACCGCTGCAACCGAACCGGTCCAGGCACCGGTCATCGGTAGAGGTATGCCCACAAAGATCACCAGCCCCCAGAACTCAAACCGCTCAATCACTCCGCTCCTCTTTCGCGTCCGCTGAAACAGCCAGTCAAAGAACCGCCGGAAAACAGCAATATGCCCGAGCCACTCCACCGCCTTTTCCAGCAGAAGCACTACCAGAAAAATCGGCAGCATATTGCCGCCGATTGCCAGCAGGAGTGTCTGCCACAACGGCAGTCCGAAAAGGTTGTTGCCAATCGGCACCGCCCCCCGCAGCTCCACTACGGGCAGCATTGAAACCAGCAGCACCACCAGCTGGGGACTCAACCCCCGCGCTCCCAGCCACTCCGCAATCCGCTCTCCACTGCCGGCATAAACCAGCGCCGGAACAGCCATCAGAAGCAGAACCCAAAACAGTCTCCTGCACCCCGTTTTCCGCTCCGGTCCGCTCTTCAACCCCTGAACCATGCTCATCTAATACAACCCCTTTCTGCGCCTTAATAAAAGTTCAACGCCGAACAGCACCGCCATCAGCCCGAACCACCAGGGCATGCCTCTCGGATCCAGCACCAGCCGGCGCTGATAACCCCGGGTCTTGATCCCTCTTATCAGCTCCTGATGCAGACTTTCCGCCGGAACAAACCAGCCGTTCCCTGCCTGAGCGAGCCGCTCCAGCAGACCGCGGTTCAGACCGAGCCGGACAAACTCCACCCCCTGCTCATCAACAACCCAGTCGATCCCGGCATTGCCCAGAACCACCCCCTCCTGACGCACCTCAGCAACCGCATGATGACTGCCCGGAGCAGAACCGGAAACCGTTGCCTCGTATACCCCTGCACCCCGCTCCACCATCGGCACCCAGAGGTCCCCGGTATCAACCCGGACACGCACATCCAGCCCTTCCCAGCAGTCTCCCCCCGGACGCCGCGCCCGCAGTTGCAACCGCACCGGTTCGCCCGCCAGATAACTCAAACGGCCAGTTTCCAGCACAAACCGGCTCGTATCCTGTTCAGCCAGATAACGGCTCATCCGGTCAAGAAATACCGCCAGCGGTGACTCACCGGCTAAGGGAATTTCCGGCAGAAAACCCCAGCGCCAGAGTGGATAACCGCCGAAGTAAACCACCCTCCCCTTACCCGCATTCCCGGCGACTGCAATCGGCTGTCCGTTTTCACCCGCCTGAAACCAGACAACCGCACCGGCTTTCGGAACACCGGTAATCAGACTGCTGAACGGCGCTAGGAGATTAAAATCAACACTGCCGGGCTCAAAAATCCCGGCAGCCTCAGCATCACCGGTGGGCACAGGGGTGAAACTACCCTTCAGCACCCTCCATTGCGATAGCGGTAACAACCGGTTCAGCACCGGTCCGAAAGTATTATCAACCCCGGCGATAAAAAAAAGACCTGCCCCGCCGCTTATCTGTGATTCCAGCCACTGCCACCAGACACGGTCCGGCTCATTTTCGCTGACCCCGTCAAGCAGATAAACATCGCCTGCCAGCTCCTTTTTGCTATTAAAACCGCCGGTGAGGGAAATCACCGGCTCCAGACTTACCCTGGGATTCTGCCGGAGCAGAGCAAGAATAAATCTGGTATTGGGTCCGGGGTTGTTTGTAAAGTAAACCATCCGGACTCGTGCCGGCTGCACCTGCGCCAGCGCCTGCGCCTGGTTATCAACAAAGGTTATCTCTCCGGGCAGACTTTCCACCCGGACCGAGACCACCTTTTTCCCCGGCTGAGTAAAAACTACCGGAAACTCTATCTCCTGCTCCGAGAATCCGGCACCGGCGATCACTATCCGCTCCTGTCCGGCAACCGCCACCCGCACCGGCAGATTTTCCCGCAGTCCGTAACCGGACAGATAGACCCGGACCTGAACCGTATCCCCGGCATAAATCAGACCCGGCAGTTCCGGCTCCCGGACACGGAGATTATAACCGGCATATTGACCGAAACCAACTGTATAAACCGGCACGTGCGCCTGTTCCACTACCCCAACCGGACTCATATCCCCGTTGTCCTGACCGTCACTCAGCAACACTACCGCCGCCGGCCCGGACTTCAAGACCAGATCCAGTGCCCGTCCCAGCCTGGTCTGCTCATATGTCCTGCTGGCATCAATTCCGGAATAAACACTGTCACCAAAGCTCCAGAACTGCGGTTTCAGACCCCGGGGCAGAAATGAACCGATCTGGCGGGCAAGCTCCAGCGCCTGGCTGTCTGCCCTGACCGCCTCCATACTCCGGGAACGGTCAACCAGAACCGCCACCCGGTGCGGCCGCTCCTGCCAGGCAAAACTGACAATCTGACCGGTTGCCATCAGCACAAACATCACCAGCACTGCCAGCCGTAAAACAAAAAGCCCCGGCTCACCCTTCGGATGCAGCAGCCCCCGATAGGCAAACAGCACCAGAACCAGAAGTATGATACTAACGGCGATACTCATTGATCATCCGGGGCAGACTTTCCGGCAACAGCGTCAGTTCCAGACTCTCGCCTTCAGCATTAAACCGGACTTCAGGGGAAATAAGCTCTGCCCTGCCGTTATAATCGGTATCACCGGCAGCAAATACCGAATAGATTCCCGCTCGAAGCCTCACCGCAAAGGAACCATCGGCGAGAATTGGTGCCAGTGCCCGCGTCTCCTCCCGGTTGAAAAAAACCACGCCGGAACGGACCGGTTGACCGTTGAAAAATGCCCGCCCCCGAATCCTGACACCGGCAAATACCGTTTCTGCAGTCCAGGTCGTCCAGGCTGACATCCGGCAGGGATTATTCTCCAGGTCCGGAATTCCGGGCAGAAGCAGAAAATAAAAGTCGGTGCCGGGGAGCGACTCCCGGCAGACCAGCCGGAACTCCTGCCAGCTCGGCTCCCATGACTTGACAAACAGCGTCTCTGCAACCCGGGGCACAATCAGATAATTTACCGGTGCGGTAGTATCGACCGGTTCGCTGAACCGGACCGCAATCCGGACCGACCGGAACATCCCCTTTGATTCTGGTACCGGCTGAACTGCAACTACCTGTGGCGGAATGGTGTCAATCCGGTTTGACCCCCGGAAGCCGGCGCGGAACCGGCATGGATTACCCGCTGCATCCCAGATTACACCCCTGAGCAGATAATTTTCCGACCGCTGGGGTTCGGTCCAGACCAGCACACTGGACCGCTGTCTGCCAGCAGACACACCTCTGACCCTGAGCCCGGAAATACTGATGCTTTCCGGCTGAAACCGTGCCGGGTCAATATCCTCATCAAAAATCAGCTCCACCTGCACCCGGCTCCTTGCATCCACCTCCACCAGCCGGGGTGGAAACCGGTCCGGACTGGGCGGCAGCATCTTCTTCGCACAGTTTGAGGTAACCACAACCAGCAGTGCCAAAGCCACAGAACCTCTCATTTCACCCCTCCTTTTTTTCACCGCGCCTTTTCTCCTCCTCCGCTCTGAGCATCTGCCTGAGCCATGAGGTCAGCGTCCGGTATACCGGAACTGCTTCCGGCAGATGCCGTTTCAGCATCCGGAGATGGATGCGGATTGTGCGCTCATCGGCTCGACGGACCGGTCCGGTCAGACTGGCACAGGCACCATAGTTGAGGATATTCTCCAGCGTCACCCGGGCAAGCGGTTTCAGAATCCGCCGGGTGTCTGCCGGGGCAAGATCAATCTTTCTGCCAATCTGTTCAGCAGCATAAAAAAGGGCATTGAGAAAATTTGAGCTGAATACGCACAGCGCATGATACAGCGGCCGGTACTCCCCTTTAATTACAACCCCTCTGCCCCGCAGCGCCCGCACCAGACTTCGTCCGAACCGCAATCCCGCAGCGCTGCCATCCAGGGCAAAGTAACTGCCCGGCAGACTCCGGACCGCCTGTTCATCACTGACAAAGGTCTGAACCGGATGCAGAGCAAGGGTTTCCAGTCCCAGCTCCTCGGCACCGGCAAACAGCTCACTGCCGAATGCACCGGCACAGTGCACCAGAACTGTGCCCGGCCTGATTTTACTCTTCACCTGCTGGTAAACCCGCGTGATCTCCCGGTCCGGAACGGTAAAAAACAGCACATCGCTTTCCAGAACCACTTCTTCAGGCTTCCGGGCAGTCCTGACCTTCAGTTTCCGGGCAATATTCCGCAACCGGCGCTGATTGACATCATAGATACCGCTGATGCGATAGCCGGAACGCAGACAGTGAAACAGCAGGGCACCACCGACCCTGCCAGCACCGAAAAACCCGATGGCCTTACCTTTCATCCGTTCCGGAATCTTTTGCAGCATATTCTTCTGATAATACTGATTTGACACCCGCTTTGCAAGAAAGTATAATTTGATATGTTCAAGGCTCGGTTGAAAGGAGTTCCGAAATGAAAAAGTGCCTGTTTTTTATCAACCTGATCCTTGCTGTCATGGTTTTCGCCGATGAAGGAGCAAGGTATCTGATTATTTCCACTGATGCCCTTGCCCCGGTTATTCAACCACTGGCGCAATGGAAGCACTGCTCAGGAATGCAGTGCAAAGTGGTGAAGCTGTCAGAAATCGGTGGCGCTGATACGAATGCAATTAAAAATTACATCCGCAACGCCTACAACAACTGGCCGGTCCGGCCCGAATATGTTCTTCTGGTCGGTTCGCCCAACGCCCTGCCAGCCCGATATTACCGTGTTCAGCAGCAGTGGGGCTATTATTCTGACAATATCTATGGTGATATCAACAGCGACCTTTATATGGAGATTCCGGTCGGCAGATTCCCCGCAAAGTCTGCCCGGCAGTGCAGTGTCATGGTTTTCAAGACCCTTGCCTACGAAAAAAACCCGGACCTGACCGACAGCCTGTGGATGCGCAGATTAACGACCGTCATCAGAGAAAACCAGGATTCAGATGATACGATCTACTGGAATGACATTAGGATTGCTGCCAGCCTTGCCGGCAGTAACAACTTTGTCAGCTGTGACTCGCTCTCCTATTTACGCGGAAATAATGCCAATGATGTGGTCAATTCGGTGACTAACGGCACCGCCATGGTGCTTTATCGGGGTACCGGAGTCAGTAACTGGTATGAACCATTTGCTGTCAATCCGGCATTGACCAGCAATGGCAGCAAACTGCCGATTATTCTTTCCATTACCTGCGAGACGATGACGCTGGCACCCGGCGAGTCCATGGTCGGTGATGCCTGGATTAAGGCAGGAACACCCACCAGCCTGAAGGGTGCGGTCGCCTTTTTCGGTAACACCCATTCCCTTGCCTCCAGCACCATCACTGTGCTCAAACGGAGTGCGGTCGCACGGGCATTTTTCAAAGCGGTATTTCAGGAAAACACTTACATTCTCGGCAAGGCGATGATCCGGGCAAAGGATTCACTCTACCGTGCCTTTGCCGATGTGGCGGAATATCGCGGCTTTAATCTGCTGGGCGATCCGGCACTGGACATCTGGACCGACACCCCGAGACATCCACAGGTGGAGCACCCGGCAGAGATTCCGCCCGGCGAGCAGGAACTTCCAGTTCTGGTCGATCTCAACAGTCAGCCGGTCAGGAACGCCCTGGTCTGCGTCTCAATGGACACAACGGTATATGAATACGGCTACACCGACAACTCCGGACTGGTAGTATTCAACATCAACCCGCCCGACACCGGGAGTCTGCGGCTGGTGGTTACCGGACACAACCTGTATCCCTATGACACGCTGATTCCGGTCCGGCTCACCGCTGTAGCCGAGCAGCCACCAGTTTTAAAAACCGTCAATTTCACTGCCACTTCGCCAACCTTTATCAACGGTACCAGCTTCTTCTGGACTCCGGCAGAAATCCCCGCTGAAATCATGATCTACGACGCAAGCGGCAGGCCGGTAACCGAAATCTCCAATGCCCGCAGCGGAGTTAACTGGGATGGCACCGATCGCTACGGCAGAAAGTGCCCGGCAGGCATCTACATCTGCCGACTCAGCATCTCGCCCGGAACCTCAATCAAACTGTTAAAACTGAAATAAAACTGCATCGACATCTGAAGGGGTGTCGCTGACACCCCTTTTTTCTTGACCTTATCCATGTTATATCTATTCTTAATTAGATAATGGCTAAAAGAAAATCACGCCTTGAAGGGCTTGCTGCGCTGGGCTCAAGGCTCAGGGAGTTACGCCTTGCTGCCGGTATTTCCCAGATGAAACTGGCGGAAATCCTCGGGCTCAACCCCACTCACGGATATAAGTATATCTTAAGGCTGGAAAAAGGACTTGTACCCAACCCCACACTCCGCACGATAACCGGATATCTCCATGCCTGCAATGCCGGCTGGCAGGATATTGCCGATGTGATTACTGAAATCAGGCTGGAAAGTGGCGGCCAGGAGGAACAGCAGGAAGGCAGGATCTTAACCGCAAAACCCTCAGCTTCTGAATCTGTTATCGTGCCTGCTCCTGCCCTGTCAGTTCTGACACCAGCCTCCGCCCTTTCCCGGGAAAAATTCTGGCAGCTCGTGCACCAGGCGCTTGAACGGACCCGCAACCAGCTGATAAATCAAAACATTTCTCCTGCCAGCTGGCGCGCCATCTTCACCTATATCCGCTCAGTCTGTCATCTGATTATGACAGATTTCCCGAAAGAATCACCGAACCCTCAGCTGGAACATCTGACAGAGCTCACTGCCCGCCAGGGTCTCGAACCCGGACTCCTGCGCCGTCTGTTGAGTATCTGCCTTGAGGTATTTGAAGCCGGTAAATGAAGAACCAGTTCCCGATTCGCCCAGTTATTATAATCTTCTTGGCCGGGTTAAACATCAGCCGGTTATTTCCATCAGCTGTCTGCGCCCCGCCGATAAAAATAATTCTTTCCAGCCGGCTCAAACCCGACGAACCCAGAATTGCTTCTGAAGTCCGGAACATCTGCAGCCTGTTTTCCTCCTGGTTCGGTCCGCCCCCCGATTCTTCGGGCGCGCTTATCATCACTGATAATCCGGAATACTCTTCTGGCGCTGGCGGACACCAGATTGCTGTTAATTCACCGCCTGTTCCCTTTACCCGACTCCTGGAACGTGAGCTGGCACAGGAGATTGCCCGTTACTGGTTTGCTGCCGGGCGATTCTCTGACCCCCTGCTTTTATACGGACTTCCTGCCTATGCGACAAACCGTTATCTGGAAACGGTCTACGGAACCAGCAATCTCATCGACCTCCCCGGCGTCTCTGCCTTTATCTCCGGTCTCTCAGAACACTACCTCCACCGGGTTTATTATTACCTTGCCGCCACCAACAACCTCACCTTTCCTGTTACCGAACCTCAGCCCGATACGGGACCGTTTCTCACCGATGCGGTCCTCCGCGCTCAGACCGCCCTGCTTTTGAAGGCACTGGAAAAAAGGCTGGGCACCGCTGTGATGGATTCCACCATCCGTCAGTTCCGTCAGCGTTACTTGAATAATACCGGTTCTGCCGGACTGCCCGCCTTTCTTGCCTGTCTGACCGCAATCGCGGGACCGAAACAGGAAGTCCTGATCAATACGCTCTTTAAACAGGACGGGAGAAACGATCTGAAAATTTGCCGTCTGCGCCATCAGGGGCAGAACCTGCATATTGACCTCTCTGCCCGCTATCCGCTGAACCTGCCGGTCCGGATAAAAACGGAATTTACCGACCGGACGGTCCGGATTGACACCGTCCTGCTGAACCACTCAGCAACCATTTCAATTCCCGCTGTAAAAAAAGTCCGCCGGATGATTCTGGATCCGGACACATCAGTTCTGGAACCGGACCGCTGGAACAACATCTGTCCCCGTCAGCTCAGAACCGGATTCCTTTTTGCTCTGCCCGATTTTGAAGCCTACCAGCTGTTTTACGGACCCTGGTTCTGGTATGACAACTACCGGGGGTTTCAGCCCGGTATCTGGTTCCAGGGACGCAGATTCATTGATGCCGGTCCGGTGCGGGGCGCCCATAACTGGACTCTGATTCAGAATTACGCCTCGAAAAAATCGGACTGGCACACCGGCATCAGCTACCAGACACCGCTTTTGTTTTATCCGGTCCGGCTCCGGCTCTACCTTGCGGGCGACAACTCCTTTCGCGATCGGGGTATCAAGCTCTACCTGACATCGGAATTCAGCAGACCCTTCCGCCTGCCCCGCAACGAAATTCAACTCGGCTATCGTCTCTATGAGCTCCTGGACACCACCGGCAGAGACCCGCGTGCCTGGAACCGGGCGCGGATTGCCGAAATCAGATCCCGGCTCTATCGCACGCACAAAACGCCGGTGCTTGCGGTTCAGCACGAACTGACATGCGCACAGGGCCTGAAACCGCTCCTTTCTCAATACACATACACCAGAGCGAGTCTGGTGGAAAACATCACCATCACCCCGGCAAATCTTCTGCCCGTTTCAATCCGCATCTTTGCGGGTGCTGTTGCCGGTTTGGTTCCGCTGCAGGAAAAATTCTATCTCTCCGGCGGGCTGAGCTACACTCCGGAAGAACCGGTCTCCTGGGCTTATGAAGGTATGGCATCCGGCCAGGAACACTGGCACTATGACGGTGATGCCAACTGCCGGGGATATTATGGACTTTACCGCTCCGGCAGGTTTGGCTGGGGTGTGAACATCCACCTCCTGCCCCGGACCGCATGGCGCTTTCCCCTTTCCGCAATTCAGCCCTTCATCGATTTCGGCAATGTCGCCGACACACTCCAGCTGCGGTCACTGAAACCGGTCTTTGATGCCGGTATCAGGCTGAAACTCGGACCTCTCTATGCTGACTTTCCCTTCTGGAAAAGCGCCCCTGAACCCGGAGAAAACCGTCTTGCCTTCCGCTGGTCACTGGGCTTCAAACTGACCGGGCTGATTTCCGGCATCTGAACCCCAACATCAGGACCTGAACCGCTTGACAGCATAAAACCGGGGGTTATAATACAAACTGATGTCTGACGAAGAATATTTTGAGTCACTCTTGGCCGAGTGTATTCGTCGCAACGCCTCTGACCTTCATTTAACAGTCGGACGTCCGCCAACCCTCCGCGTCGACGGGTTACTCCAGCCAATCGAACACTGCCCGGTCCTGACCCCGGACAAAACCGAGAGCTTCAAGAACATCGCTACCAAGGATTTGCGCCACCTCCGTGCCCAGATTGACAACGGCGGTGGCGGCGACTTCGCTCTCAACTTCAAGAACATGGCTCGCTTCCGGGTTGCGGTCTACAAGCAGAAGGGTTATTTCGGACTGGCACTGCGACTCATCCCCCGCCGTATTCTGTCCTTTGAAGAGCTCTTTGTTCCAACCCACCTTATCCCCCGGATCAAATCACTCCTCGACCGGCCCCACGGACTGATCCTCGTTACCGGGCCGACCGGAATGGGTAAAACCACCACGCAGGCAACCTTTGTTGATTACATTCTGGAAAGCCCGCGCCATGTGCTCACGATCGAAGACCCGATCGAATTCGTCCACGACCACAAAAAGGGACTGGTAACCCAGCGCGAAGTTGGCGTTGATGTATCCAGTTTCCGTGAAGCGATTATGAAAGGGTTGCGTTCCAACCCGAATGTCATTCTCGTTGCCGAGATCCGTGATCTGGCAACCGCTGAAGCCACCATCTGGGCAGCGGAATCCGGGCACCTGGTGATCGGCACTCTGCATACCACCAATGCCCCGGAAACGGTTACCCGCTTCATCGACATCTTCCCGCCGGAAATTCGTGACCAGATCCGGATCCAGTTCTCAATCTCGCTGCTGGCGGTCTTCTCCCAGCGTCTGCTCCTGCGGGCGGAAGGCAAGGGCAGAATCGGCTGTTATGAAATCATGATTGCCACTCCCGCTGTGCGCAACCTGATCCGCGAACGCAAAATTGAACACCTGTACTCCGCAATTCAGACCGGCTCCTCAGAAGGCAGTATTACATTTGATGCCTATCTGGCAGAGCTGTATCGGGCGGGCAAGGTTACCTACGAAACCGCAATCGCTTCCGCGTTCGACCCGAAGGGCTTCCGCGAACTGGTGGAGTTCGGCAGTAAGGTCCGGCGGCATTAAAAAAGCCGCGGGGAAAGTCAGAGGTTCGGGTTACGCTCAGATTTCCCTGAGGGTGAATCTTTTTCCGGAAGCGGTTAAACCACTGCCCAGCGCTGACGCCGGATAAAAATCACCTGTTCGGAAGGAATCGGTTCCCAGCTGATCCCGGGCAGATTAATCACCCTGCCGGAACAGATTACCCGGATCAGCTCGCCTCTCCCCAGCCAGAGTCTCGCCGGATTGTCCCCCCGGTCATCGGTCCGGCAGACAAACGCCAGAACATCTGCCGACATCAGGCAGAACGACAGCTCCGGTTCGCCGGCAAGCTGAGCAAGCAGTCCGTTCAGAGACTCCTGCGGCTGCTCCGGATTGAACCGGTCAAAAACATAGGCAAACAGCAGTTCACCTGTGGTCAGCCCGCCGGAGCTGCGCTGCCAGCTGCCAAAAAGTGCCTCGGCCCGGGTAACTCTGCCGGCATGACAGAACATCCAGTGTCGCCCCTGCTCGTAGCGGATATAGGGGGGAATACGCCCTGCCGGAGTGGACTCGGGTAACAGCTCATGCTGATAGATAACCGCCATATCGGTCTTCAGTTCCAGCAGCGCCTTGAGCAGACCGGGCTCGGTTTTCCTTCCGGGTGAGCGCACCAGCTCAAGCCGGTTGCCATGACAGTAACCCAGCCCCCACTCACCGCTGAGCTGCCGGTCCTCAATCAGCCTTGCCCCGTCTCCGAATGCTGCTGCCAGCAGCCACTCCATCTTGAACCTGCCGGCAGCAGCAAAAAATCTGCTCATCAGAAGCTATCTGATTGCTACCCTGACGCCGAACCGGTCCGGTCCCACATCCAGCCGGAGCTCCTGTTCAAACCCGAACATCTGCGCCGAGACATAGGCGTCTGCCATGGAAAAAACCACTGCGGCTGCGGTCCACCAGAGAAAGGTTGTGCGCCGGTCCCGGTAATAACGGTATTTTGCGGTATCTGCCTCTGCCTGCGCCTGCTCTGCCCGCAGATGCTCCTGATAGCTCAGATAGCCGAGCCCGAGCTCTGCCCCGGCAATCACTCCCGCCTTCCAGTAACGTCCGGTATACAGCTGTCCGCCGCCGGGAAAAAGCAGGGATAAGAGCACCGCTCTGCCGGGCGATTTCACTGGCAGAGGTCGCACGGTGGAATCGCCACCGGGCGGAAGCACACTTACTCCAACCAAAAGAATAAAAATACCCATTATCTGGGGCGGACCGCAATCTGAATCCGGCGGTTCAGCAGCGCAGCCTCGGCTTCGCGCCGCTGGGGCGTCCGGGTATCGCCCAGCGACACAATGCGAACCTTCTCTGCGGCGACCCCCAGACTGATAAGCCGGCGGGCGACTGCAGCACCTGCCAGGGCTGAATACTCCCACGGATTCTGCCATGCCCCTTTCGGTAACTGACGGTCGCAGCTCGCAATCACCTCCACCACCGGACCCGAACCAAGCTGGGGCACAATTGTGCGCAGGATGTTATCACCGGCGGTCGAAAGCCGCAGACTCTCCGGTGCCACAAACAGCTCATCAAACCGGTAACTCACACTGAAGAGCGTATCCTGACTCTTAAACAGTTTCAGACTGTCCGTCAGCTCATCCACCCGTGCGGTCCACATTCCGATTTCTCTTTCCAGTCTGAACGCCCGGGAGGCAAGCGGAAGATAGACAAAATTATAAAACACCAGCCCCCCACCGACTGCCAGTAGAAACAGTATCCAGCCCAAACTGCTGATAAACCCCTTCATTCCTGATATGCCTCCAGCTGGCGCAGAATCCGTTCCCGGCGGGATTGAAACTCCTGCCGTCGCCCCTGCTCCCGCTCAATCACCTCCAGCTTTGCCCGTTCAAGAAAGTCAGGGCTGTTCAGACGCCGGTCAATCTCCGCAATCAGCCGCTCCAGTTCCATTGCCTCCTTCTTCAGCCGTGCCAGCTCCTTCTGAACATCAACAATTCCTGCCAGCGGAATGAATGCCTCCCCCTCCCTGAGCACCACCACCGACGAAGCGGGCGGCCGGACCGGGCTGAAGCTGAGCCGGGAAACCTTTGCCAGCTCAGCAACCAGCCCCTCATTTTCAGTCAGAAATCGCCGAAACTCCTCATCACCGGTATTGACCACACATTCCACCTGGCTCTTTGCCGGCACCCGCATTTCTGCCCGGACCTGACGGATGCCGGTCACCAGCTCCTGCAAACGCACAACCAGATCCACCGCCGTCGCATCGCAGGGCAGTGATTCAGGCCAGCGCGAATCCAGAATCGAACCGGTGCCCAGTCCGAGCCGGTGCCAGAGCTCCTCAGTGATAAACGGCATGAACGGATGCAGCAGCTGCAGGGTGCAACGGAACAGGTGGTAAAGCACCGTCTTCACCCCCGGTTCACCGGTCCTCAACCGCGGTTTGGCAAATTCCAGATACCAGTCACACAGGTCATGCCAGAAGAACTCATAGACCGCCTGTGCCGCCGCAGCAAAATTGTAGCCGTCAATACCACGATTCACCCGCTCCAGCGCCTGATTGAAACGGCTAACAATCCAGTTGTCCATCGGCGTCAAACCGGTTGCCGGGAATTCACCGCCAACTCCGGAAATGTGCGGTGCCACCAGCCGGCAGGCGTTCCAGAGCTTGTTGCAGAAATTCCTTCCCAGCTCAAACCGCTCATTCCAGAGCCGGTAGCTCTGCGACTGGCTTTCCAGATAGGCGATTGTAAACCGGCAGGCATCGGTCCCATAGTGCTCGATAATCTCCAGCGGGTCAACGCCGATTCCCTTGGACCGGCTCATCCGGGCACCGGTCTTGTCGAGCACAGTGGAATGGATGTAAACATCCCGGAACGGAATCCTGCCGGTGAAGAAGATGCTGGAGAAAATCATCCGCGCCTCCCAGCGGAAGATGATGTCCGGATCAGTAGTCAGGAAGTTGGTCGGGAAAAATGTCCGGTAGTCGATCGTCTCCTCAGGCCAGCCCATGGTGGCAAAGGGCCAGAGGGCGGAGGAGAACCAGGTGTCCAGCACATCCTCATCCTGGCGCAGACTGTTTGAACCGCACTTCGGACAGCGGTCCGGGTCCTGCCGGCTGACGATAATCTCTCCGCATTCACAGTACCAGACCGGAATCCGGTGCCCCCACCAGAGCTGGCGCGAGATACACCAGTCCCGGACCTGCCGCATCCATTCCAGATAGACCTTGTTCCAGCGCTCGGGAAAGAACCGCACCTTGCCCTGCTCCACCACCTTGATCGCCGGCTCCGCCAGCGGCTTCATGCGCACAAACCACTGCTCGCTTGCCAGCGGTTCAATCACCGTCCCGCACCGGTCACAGGTCCCGACCGCATGTTCATAATCATCTATCTTCTCCAGCAGCCCCTGCGCCTTCAGATCCTCAACCACCGCCTGCCGGCACTCGGCAACGGTCAGACCCCGGTACTTCTCCGGCACCGCACCGGTCATTCTTCCGTCCTCACCGATTACCCTGATCCGCTCCAGCCCGTGCCGTTCGCCGATCTCAAAGTCGGCCGGGTCATGTGCCGGTGTCACCTTCACCGCTCCGGTCCCGAAATCCATCTCCACCACTGCATCGGCAATCACCGGAATCCTTCTGCCGGTCAGGGGCAACTCCAGCATCCTGCCCACCAGCCCCTGATAACGCTCGTCATCGGGATTGACCGCCACCGCGGTGTCGCCAAGCATCGTCTCGGGCCTGGTGGTCGCCACCACCAGATATTGTTCGGGCTCATCGGCGAACGGATAACGGATATACCAGAGATGGGACCGCTCCGGCTGGTCCTTCACCTCCAGATCGGAAAGTGCGGTCCGGCAGCGCGGACACCAGTTGACAATCCGCAGTCCGCGGTAGATCAGTCCGGCTTCGTAATACCGGACAAACGCCTCCCGCACCGCCCGGGCACACACCTCATCGAGCGTGAACCGGAACCGGCTCCAGTCCAGCAGACAGCCGAGCCGGCGCAGCTGACCCACAATCTGATTCCCGTATTTCTCCTTCCACTCCCATGCCCGTCTGAGAAACCCCTCCCGGCCGAGGTCAAAACGGGTCTTGCCCTCCTTGGCAAGCATCTGCTCCACCTTCACCTGCGTGCCGATACCCGCATGGTCGGTGCCGGGGAGCCAGAGCGTCTCATAACCCTGCATCTTCTTGCGCCGGATGATGATATCGGGCAGGGTGTTGTCCAGCGCATGGCCCATGTGGAGTGAACCGGTGACATTGGGCGGCGGGATTACAATTGAAAACTTCGGCTTGGGCGATTCCGGATTGGCAATATGATAACCCTTCTCCTCCCAGAACCGGTACCACTTCTCTTCAACCGGCTTCGGGTCATAACGGGCAGGAAAATCGGAATGGTAATTTTCAATCATTGCTCAAATTATAGAAATCGCATCCCGGTGGTCAAGAACCAAAGCCGCGTGCCGTCAATCCGTTCCCGAACCCGCCCGCTACCAGACCTCATCGAGCAGGGTAGTGGTCAGATCGGCACGGCGGAAGCGGGGACTGGACAACAGCCGGCGGTGAAAGTCAATCGTGGTCGCAATACCGGCGATGGTCGTCTCATACAGCGCCCGCTCCATCCGGCGAATTGCCTCCTCCCGGTCTCTGCCCCAGGTGAGCAGCTTGGCAATCAGCGGGTCATAATTGGGCGGAACCCGGTAACCGGGATAGATGTAGGTGTCAATCCTGACCCCCTGACCGGCAGGCAGGAAGAGATCAGTAATCACGCCCGGTGAAGGCTGAAAATCATTTTCCGGGTCCTCCGCATAGATCCGGCATTCGAGGGCATGACCCCGGGGCCAGTCCGGATTTTCCCTGATCGTCAGCCGGTCACCGCCAGCAATTTTCAGCTGCTCACCGACGATGTCCACCCCAGTAACCAGTTCGGTAACCGGATGCTCAACCTGCAGCCTTGCGTTCATCTCCATGAAGTAGCAGTTGCCCTCCCGGTCGCAGATGAACTCCACCGTCCCGGCATTCAGATAACCCGCTGCCCGGGCGGCCGCCTTTGCCCAATCCGAAAGCCGGGCACGGAGCTCAGCGGTTATCCCCGGTGCCGGACTCTCCTCCAGCAGCTTCTGATGCCGGCGCTGGGCTGAACAGTCCCGTTCCCCCAGGCTGATGCAGCTGCCTTTGGAATCCGCCAGAATCTGGACCTCGATGTGCCGGGAATCGGCAAGATACTTTTCCAGATAGAGCCGGCTGTCATCAAACGAGCGGTGCGCCTCAGCCTGACACAGGTTCCAGCCGGCCTCCAGCTCCGCCTCCTCCCGGATCACCCGCATCCCCTTGCCGCCGCCACCAGCCGCCGCCTTCAGGATCACCGGATAACCGATCTCCCGGGCGATTTTTGCCGCATCCCTGACATTGTCAATTGCCCCCTCCGACCCGGGTACCACCGGCACACCGGCAGCCTGCATCCGCGCCCGGGCTGTCACCTTGTCGCCCAAGAGCCGGATCGTCTCCGGCTTCGGACCGATGAAGATCAACCCCGATTCAGTTACCGCCTCGGCAAAATCGGCATTCTCGGAGAGAAACCCGTAGCCCGGATGAACCGCATCACACCCTTTCACCAGTGCTGCCGCGATTACCCGCGAGACATTGAGATAGGAAAGCTGGGAAGACGCCGGACCGATACATACCCGCTCATCTGCCAGTTTCACCGGCAGCGAATCCCGGTCCGCCTCCGAATAGGCGATAACCGACCTGACCCCCAGATCCCGGCACGCCCGGATGATCCGCAGGGCAATCTCACCCCGGTTGGCAACCAGCACCTTTTTCAGCATTGTTCATTCAGGATATCGGCTTTGACAGCACTGTCAATTACCATCCCGGAACCGGGCAAGCCGCAGAAGCAGACTTTCAATCCGGTGCTGATTGAGCAGGTAGCCGGCGGTAAGCAGAACAACCACCAGACCAAAGATCAGCCACTCCCTCAGTCCGAACCGGATTGCACTGGCTCCGATCCCGCACTCAATGACATTACTCGGCAACCGGGCAAGCAGAACCAGCAGAAGGAAAAAGGGCAGGGGAATACGGGTCAGCCCGGCAAGATAGTAAACCCAGTCGCCGATCGGATTCGGCACCAGCAGGAGGAGAAACAGGTAAAATGTGCCCCATTCAATCACCTGGCGGTCAAACCGTTCCAGTGCCGGTCCGGGCACAAAAATCCTGAGCAGCCTTCTGCCCAGCGCCCGGCTGAGCAGAAAGGCGAGAGTCGCACCGCCCAGCACTCCGATCATGAGCCAGACAATCGTGGGCCAGAAACCAAGGGCATAACCGGCAGCAAACGCCAGCAGGTTTCCCGGCAGCGGTGCCAGCACAATCTGCACCAGCTGGAGCAGAATCGTGCCCAGCGGTGCCCAGACCCCCCAGGAGTGAACCAGCCGGCGCAGCGCTTCCGGACTGCTGAAAATATAACCCCAGCGCCTCAACACCAGCACCAGAATCGCAATCACCAGCACCAGCCCGCTTAAAAGCAGAAAGACCGCTCTGTGCTGTCGAGCGTTCATCCGCTTAAAATAGTCTATTACCGCCCGGAGTCAAGCGCTAAGACCGCACCATCCTGGAGCCCTTAATATATAAATTAGAGTCTGAAAAAAGTAAAATTTACACACATTTTTATCATCAATAATCTAAACAACTGTTTTATAAATAGTTACAGAATTTTACCCCTTTTCCCCTTATCCCGGGGGCAGTTCCCCTGACCGTATCCTTTACGCTGGGCAGGATAACATTTATCACCCTTTTGCCGATTCTCATACCCGATATGCCTTTATGTCCCTGCCCCGTGCTCATTCGGCGACCGCATCCGACCCTGCAGTTGCCAGCGCCGGCACCGGTGTTCCTCATCCTCAACTGCCGGCTTCTGCCGTCCGGTCCTGATTTCTGCTGCCCCCGGCTCCGGAATTGACAAGCGGTTTCTGATGCTTAAAATTTGAGTGCGTGCCGGGATAGCTCAGTTGGTAGAGCACAGGACTGAAAATCCTGGTGTCCACAGTTCGATTCTGTGTCCCGGCATTAGTTTTGTTTAACACAAATGGAGGCTGTTTGGCAAAAAGAAGCGTTTCGGTTCTGAGACAGGCAAGGAAAAACGAGCGGCGCCGGCAGCTCAACCGCACCCGCCGTCTGGCACTGAAGAAGGCGATCAAAGCGGTTCGTTCTGCCCGGACGAAAGAGGAGGCGCTGAAGGCGTTCATCACCGCTCAGTCGGTAATTGACCGTTCTGCCAAGAACCGCATCATTCACCCGAATACCGCCAGCCGGCTCAAGTCGCGCCTGATGAAGGCGATCTCCTATCTCCGTTAACCGGCTCACAGGCGCCCGCACTCCGGCTTGCGGCAGGGATGGCAGATGAAGATACTATACATCGCCACCGCCTACCCGCGCTCGGAACAGGATATCATAACACCCTGGCTTGTGGAGACGGTCCGGCGTCTCCAGGCCGCCGGTCTCCAGATCACGATGTTCACCTCCGCCTATGCCGGTCTGGGGGACCAGATCATCTTCGGCACACCGGTCAAACGTTTCCGTTACTTTTTCGCCCGCTGGGAAAAATTGACTCACGATGAGACCGCAATTGACCGGGTACAGAAGGGGATCTTAAACAAACTGCTGGCGGTCTTTTATCTTTTCTTCGGCACCCTCGCCTGCTGGCGGCTCTGCCGGAAGGAGAAATTTGACATCATCCATGTCCACTGGCCCCTGCCCCACTTTCTTTTCGGCTGGGCAGGGGCAAAGGCCTGCGGTGCGCCGATTGTGATCAGCTTTCACGGTGCAGAGCTGATGGCGGTCCGGCACAAGTTCAGAATTCTGCGTCCGTTTCTGCGCTGGGCGATCAGCCGGGCAGACCGGGTAACCGCCAACTCCACCCATACGGTCCGGGCGATCCAGGAGATCTTTAACCGGCAGGTGGACATCATCCCGTTCGGCGCCACGGTGGGCGAACCGGCCCGTTCGTCTGAACCCGGTGTCAACGGTGAAAGACATATTCTGTTTGTCGGCAGGCTGGTGGAGCGCAAGGGAGTCCGGTATCTGATTCAGGCGGCAGCGCTCCTCCGGCAAAAACTGCCGGTGATCATTGACATTGTCGGCTCCGGTCCGGAGCTTTCCGCCCTCCGGAAACTGACCGCCGAACTCGGACTGGAAGGGACGGTCCGGTTTCACGGCTCAGTACCGCAGGCACAGCTGGAGGAACTGTATGCCCGCTGTGACCTGTTTGTTCTGCCGGCGGTAATTGATGCCAAGGGCGACACTGAAGGGCTGGGGGTTGTGCTCATTGAGGCGATGACCTGTAAAAAACCGGTAGTTGCCTCGGCAGTGGGCGGGATCACCGATCTGGTAATTGACGGCAAAACCGGACTGACGGTACCGCCTGCGGACCCGGAGGCGCTCGCCCGGGCAATTGCCCGCCTGCTGGAAAATCCCGGACTTGCCCGTAACCTGGCAGAGGGCGGTTACGAACACATCCAGCGCAACTACTCCTGGCCTGCAATCATTGACCGGCTGATCAACCTTTATCACCAGCTAAAGCCCGCCGGCTCGGGAAAATGAACACCGGCCCGGACCGCCCGCAGAAAAGACTCAACTGGCTCCGATATACGCTGGGCACGCTCATCGTCGTCGTCTCATTCTATTTTCTCCTCAGCCGGCTCATCCGCGACTGGCACCAGATTCCATTTGACCGTATCCGCTTTCAGCCCGGACTCCTGATTCTCTCCTATCTCATTCTGCTTCTGTTTCATTTCCCGCTCGGTGCCTGGGGCTGGCAGCTGCTCCTTGCCGGTCTGGACGCCCGGCTCCCGTTCGGACGGGCACTCGCAATTCTCACGGTCACTCAGCTGGGGAAATATGCACCCGGCAAGGTCTGGTTCACACTCGGCAGAATGTCCTTTGCCCGCCGGGAAGGCGTTCCGGAAGCCCGAAGCCTCGCCAGTGTGGTCATTGAAACCGGCTTTCTTCTCCTCGCCGCGATATTCCTGTTCGCCTTTGCCATTCTGCTCCTGCCCCGCACCGTTGTTCCCCGCACCATTTATTACTCATTCCTCCTTGCGCCTCTCACTCTGCTGGTCACCTATCCCCCGATTCTCAACCGCATCCTCAAACCGCTGCTCCGGCTGTTCCGGCAGCCCCTCTTTGAACTCCGAATCTCCTACCCCCGGTTACTGCTTATTCTTGGCGTCTATGTCCTGGACTGGTTTGTTCAGGGTGTGGGCTGTTTTGTGCTCTTCAATTCCTTTTATCCCCTGCCCCTTTCCCGGCTGCCGATTCTGCTGGGCGGATACGCCATCTCCTGGATTCTGGGGTTTGTCATCCTGATTGCCCCGGCCGGACTCGGCATCCGTGAAGGCATCTATACTTACATACTCAAACTGGTAATGCCGGAAACAGTTGCTATCATATCAGCGTTGATCACCAGAATCTGGATGAGCACCGCCGAACTGGCAATGGCGCTTCTCTGTCTGCCGGTTCTGAGCCGCAGACTGAAGGATGAGAAAACGGATAAACTCCGGAGGTAATAAAATGGCAAAAAAGCACCATCCGCAGAAAGTTTCACCGCCCGGAAAAACGCCCGCAGGAGGTGCGGACCGGAGCCGCTCCGGGCCGGTCCCGGAAAACCGGCTGCACCGTTATGCGCTCGCCATCCTTTTTATTCTGCCGCTGGTCTTTTTCGGCAGATTCCTCTTCGGCACGGTAATGATGTTTGGCACCGACTTCATCGGCGGTGGTGGCTATGCCGCCCACCAGTTCATGGCAGAATACATCCGCAAACATCTGACTGTCGCCTTCTGGCAGCCTCAGATTCTCTCCGGCCAGCCCACGGTCGCCGCCTTCTTTGGTGACCTGTTCTATCCCACGATGCTCCTGCGGCTCTTTCTGCCGGTCCATGTGGTCTGGGCTTGGACCTTCTTCCTCCAGACCTTCATTGCCGGGCTCGGCACCTACCTGTTTCTGAGGGAACTGAAACTGCACACCCTTGCCGCCTTTCTTGCCGGCGTTGCCTATATGTTCTCCGGCTCACTGCTCACCCTTGCCCTTGCCGGCCATGACGGCAGACTGATCGGCTCCTCACTGATGCCGCTGGCGCTCTTTTTCATCACCCGCGGCATCAACCGGCGCCAGCTTATCTGGTTTGCCCTCACCGGCATGACCCTCGGACTGCAACTGCTCTCGGGCCACATTCAGAAGGTCTATTACACGGGCTTGATCCTCCTTGCCTGGTTTATTTTCTGCTTTATCCGCACCCTCCGTCAGGAGAAAAATACCGGGCTTGGTTTGCGCCTTGCCGGATACTTTGTGCTGACCATGCTCTTTGCCTTCGGCTTGGCAGCGGTCCAGTATCTGCCGATCTACGGCAACCTGCCTTATGGTGCCCGGGGTGCGGAACGGGGTTATGAGTTTGCAACCTCCTGGTCAATGCCGATTGCCGAGATTCTGGATCTGCTGACCCCCCGCTTCTCGGGTGGACTGGAAAACTACTGGAGCAGAAACCCGTTCAAACTGCACAGCGAGTACCTGGGTATCCTGCCACTCCTCTTTGCCCTGCTCGGACTGATCCGCACCTGGAAAAATGCCCGTACCCGCTTCTTCTTTTTCACCTTCATCATCGCCCTGCTGATGGCATGGGGCGGCAACACCCCCTTTTATCGCCTGCCCTATCATCTCCTGCCCGGGTTGAGCAAATTCCGCGGTCCCGGCATGATCTTCTTTTTAGCCGGCTTTTCCATCTGTGTCCTTGCCGGCTTCGGAATTGACCGGCTCCTTGACCGCCAGCATTCCCCGGAAAGAAAAAACGACCTCCGTCTGCTCCTTTATGCTGCCGCCGCTCTGCTCCTGCTACTGCTCTTCTTCCTTGCCGGTCGGAACGCTGTTACCGCCCTCTTCAACCCCGGCGCCCGGCTTGCCCAGTTTGAAGCCAACTATCCGGCACTCCTCACCGGACTGGTCTGGGCACTTCTGGTCTGGCTCATCGGCACCGGACTGGTTGTTCTGATTACTCGGAACCGGCTCCAGCCCCAGCTGTTTTCCCTGTTCACTGCGCTTGTAATGACCATAGACATCGGAATTGCACTCCGGCTCTGGGACAACAGCCGTGGCTACATCCGTGCCATGCCGCCACCGCAGGAATACTTTGCCCCGGATGAGGTGGTCCGCTTCCTGAGTCGTGACTCCTCCTGCTTCCGGGTCCTGCCCCTGAATTACGAACGTTCCGATGAGGGCGAACTCTGGCTCCATAACATCCATTCCACGGGCGGACAGATGCCCAATCCGCTTCAGAGCTATCAGGACTTCATCGGTGCAGGCAAAAGTGTCATGTTCCAGGCGAACAACCTCCTGAATCCCAACTTCATGAACCTGCTCAATGTCAAGTATGTGATCACCCTCAACCTGCCCGAAGACCTGTCCCGCTATGATGCCCAGACCCGGCAGATTATCAGCCAGCTGAAGACCTATTTCAGCCAGCCCTGGTTCCAGCCGGTCTTTACCGGTGCCCGCTATGCGATCTACCAGAACCTCCGCTGTCTGCCCCGGGCTTTTATTGTCTTCAATTATCAACTGGTAAACAGCCGGGAGGAACTGCTTGCCCGGCTGATGGATTCGGCATTTGATCCGGCGCACACCGCGCTCCTCTATACCGATCCGGGTCTGCCACCGCTAACCGCTCCCGACACCACCGCCCGCTGCACCATCACCTTCTACGATCCGAATATCATCCGCCTTCAGGCACAGCTCAGCCAGCCCGGACTGCTGATTTTAAGCGAAAACTACCATCCTGACTGGCAGGTCCGGGTTGACGGCAACTCCGGGACTCTGCTTCCGGCATTCCATACCCTGCGGGCTGTCCCGCTTTCCCCCGGGACGCACCAGATTGAACTTACCCACATTCCACGTTATTTCAGACTGGGCCTCATTCTGACCCTCATCTCCATCATGTTTCTGATTGCGATCGGTGCCATTTCCCTTATACCGCACCGGAAAAAGGCAACTCCCAGCAGTGGCTGAATCGAACACCCCCCCTCTTACCCGTCGTGATTATCAGCTCGCCCTGCTCCTCTTCGCACTGATACTGACCGCCAATCTCATCCGGCTGAACTACTGGAGCCCGCTCCCCGATGAAATCAACTATGCCCGCTGTGCCCGCTCGCTGATTGATAACAGAACACCCATCAGCAGTGACATCATGTTCTTTCCCCCGCTTTTTGTCTACCTGTCTGCCCTGCTTCAGTTACTGGGAATGGAGCTGCTGACCTCAGTCCGGCTGATCTCCGCCCTCACCGGTGCGGCAATTCTGCCAGTCCTGTATCTCACCGCCCGGCTTCTTTATCCGCCGGCAACCGCACTGCCGGCATTACTTCTGACCCTGCCCCTGTTCAGCCTCCGCCTCTACAGCCGGCTGGGCCAGGTGGAAATCCTGATGCTTTTTTTCATCACCCTGAGTTTTTTCCTTCTGCTCCGCGAACTCCAAATTGGCAACGGCAGATACGCCTTGGGCGCCGGAGTGGTACTTGGTCTCGGGCTCTGGACCAAGGAGACAGCGCTCGGCGCCACCGCAGTGGCGGTGATCTTCATTCTCACATCATATCAGTCACGCTGGCAGATGCTGGGGAAATTTCTGCTCGGACTTGCACCACCGGCACTGCTTCTTTTCATCCTCAGCATCTTCACCGGTCGGAATCTGCTCTTTGAAATCCTGGCAAGCCGTGGTTATGACATCAATATGCTGCAACTGGACCTGCTCGGCAACCTCATCGCCCTGGGCGCCAATCTGGGCTACAACCTCGTCCCCCGCCTGTTTTACCCCTGGGAGATACTGATTTTCATCCTCCTGGTACCGGCAGTATCCATCCTTTTGCTGATTGCACTCATAAAAGGGGTAAAGGACAAGAACCCGTTCAGCCGGCTGGTACTGATCTATCTGATCATTCATCTGCCATTTTTCTTCCTCTTCTCGCGGAAGTTCGACTATTATCTGCTCCCCACTGCCCTGCTGGCACTTTTTAACGGCGGACTGACGGTGCTGGCAGCCGACACCGGCCGGACCCTGCGCCGCGCCGGGTTATGCCTCCTGACCCTGCTCTGTATCGACAATCTCTATTCCGGCTGTTTTCTCTACTTTAACCGCGGCACCCACGCCTCATTTGAGGAAGCGATCAGACAAATTGAACCCAACACCACCGTTGCTACCTCGCACCCCACGCTGGTAGAATACCTCGCACACCGTGCCGGCAGGCAACTTCAGGTCCGGGAACTGTTTGAACCCGGCACTTACCGTCTCCATTCCGGAGTACTCGCCGACAGCACAATCGGTGCCATTCTGCTCAAGTACTACTATTATCAGCGACTGAACAGCCTTTATCCGCAGGACTGGGAGCGGCTGCAGGCCCTCTTCCCTTTGAAAATGGAATTGATTGATTACAACTGGAGCACTCCTTTTCGCCATCTCCCAATCAAACTGAAGGGAATTGCCGAGTTTGCCAAACCGATTGGGGTTCTGATATTAAAAAAACATTACCGACATTCTGATTAATCCCGCTCGGTTATATATCAGCAGGTAACCAATTTTTTGACAATCATCGCTGCATTGCTAAAATTTTACTGTGAGCCGCAGCGGCAGGTGGAGCGTGCTCGGGGTTCTGCTTATCATATTGACCCCTGGCCGATCGCAGCTGAACCTCAGGCAGAACATCACCGGTCGCCCGCTTATTCGGCTGGAAATTGCTCCGGATCAGAACGACCAGCTGCAAACCGGTGAAAAAAAGAATTACCGGTTCTTTGTCAATCTGTCGGCGGATTCCGGTTCAATTGTAGAGTTTCTGCCGCCTTTTTTACCCGCCGGCTGGACCGGCCAGTTATACGATTCGGCAAACGCCTTGCTCCTGACAGACGAGGACCGTGACGGCTTCCCCGAACTCGGGTTTGTCACCCCGGACAGACCGCACTATTTCACACTCCGGATTGAAGCCCCGACTGACTTGATCGGCGACACCGGCAAACTGGACAGCGCAGCAGTGGTCATCACCGGATTCCTTGATAATGACAGCCTGGTCCGGGACAGTGCCCGGTTGAATATCAGACTTATCCCGGGATTACTGATTCACAACTTTCCCAACCCTCTTGACAACCGGACAACATTTGTCATCGGCATTCCGGATAATGGTGAAGTCAGCCTGTTGATTTTCAATCGCACCGGCGAACGCATCGCCACTCTTTTGCAGCACGAACCACTTGCTGCCGGTGTCCATCAGATCGACTGGAACGCGCGGAATGACCGCAATCAGCCAGTTGCTTCCGGAACCTATGACTATCTCCTTGAATGGCACCGGGGCGCACGGGTGAGCCGGATAAAGAAAAAGCTGGTGATTAACCGCCGATGAGCATATTGTTATTAGTGGCTATCTCCCTCTTTACCGATCCCGGACCGGGAACTTCGGTCTTGCCCCTGCTCAGACTGGCAGAGGGTCCGCGCGGTGCCGCGCTGGGGGATGCGCTGACCGCAACTGTCGATGATGCCACCGCCCTTTACTGGAACTGCGGCCGGCTGGGGAAAATCAGAGATTATGCCCTGTCTTTGTCTCATCAGATCTGGTATAACGGCACCAATGATGAACTCCTGCATTTTGCCCTGCCCGCAGGGCGGGGTGTTTTCGGGTTCAGTCTGATCTACTCCGCGACGCCCGGGATCGAATTCTGGAACGAACAGAACCAGCCCGGAGACACCTTTACCGCCTGGAACGGTATCATTGCTCTCGGCTACGGAGTGCCGGTCGCAGAAAGGTATTTTCTCGGTGCCGGACTGAAGGGATGTTATGAAAATCTTTATACCGGTTACGGCTATGGTACTGCTCTGGATATCGGCTTCGCTGCCGAACCTTTTGAGTTCCTCAAAACCGGTCTGGCAGTGCGCAATCTGGGTTTAATGAAGTACAGCCAGCTGGAAACTCTGCCTGCCGAGCTCGTCCTCGGACTTGCCTGGACTGCCAGCAAATTACGACTACTCCTTGACGGCGTTTACCCCCGTGACCGGCAGTTTCATCTCCGGCTGGGGATTGAGTATCAGCCGATCACTGAGCTGAGCCTGCGTGCCGGCTACCGGACTGGACCTCAGGACCTCAATGAACTCGGAGCGCTCAGCGGGCTGACCATGGGCATCGGTGTCAATCTAACAAACCTTGCGCTTGACTATTCGCTCTCAGGCTACGGTAAGCTGGGCACAGTTCACCGACTCGGCATTCGATTTAACCTTCCGCGCTACGGTCATGGCAGTCTGCGTATCCGGGTAATTGACGCCCTGACCCGTGAACGGATCTGGGCCAGTATCAAACTTCAGGGTGTCCGGGAATTCACCGGTGAAACCAACCGGGCCGGGGAACTGTTGATCACCGGACTTGCCCCCGGACGCCTTATTATTCACACCTTCCGCAAAGACTACCAGACGCGCACCGATACCATGTTCATCATCGGTGATCGCGAGCAGTCGGCGGTCCTCACCCTCCAGCCGGTGCGCTACTCTACGGTTACCGGCACCATCTATGATGCGGTAACAAAAAAACCTGTGTCTGGGACTGTAATCTATAAAGGTGCAGTGTATGGCGAGCAGGAGACCGACCCGGATCTCGGAATGTATACAATCAGGAATCTCCCGAGCGGCAGATACCTAATATCAGTTCGCGTGCCGGCACCTTACATTCCCCAGTCCTGTACCCTTGACTTACCGCCGGGACAACTTATTCAGCAGGATTTTTATCTCGAGCGGCGTCAATAAGACATTGGGTAATCGTGTTACTCTGGAATCAGCAGTACCTTGCTAACTTCCACCTGATTATTAACCGGTCTGAAGAAATAAACTCCAGCCGGCACCAGTCTGCCCCTACTGTCTCTTCCATCCCAGCGGAAATCACTTCCGCTCAGCTCCTTCACCAGTCTGCCCTGAAGATCATAAATCCGGACACCATCAGCACCACTGACGGTCATCACAGTTCCCAGCCGGCAGGGATTGGGATAAACCGCCAACCCTCGCTTAAATCTGACCTCCTGTGCCTCCTCAATGCCCAGAATTCTGGCAAGCAGCCGCTCCGCCCACCAGCACCGCAGTGCCAGTTCGGTAGTATCTCTACCCTGTGGACCCTGCCCCGGAGCACCGTAGGGTGAGGCGATTACCGCAAAGTAAAAGGTCGCCACTGAATCCGCCAACAGATTAAACGGACCAACAGCCAAAAGTGCCCGTTTGTCTCCTGGCGCCGGATCCAGTGAGTCATAAGGTTCGTATTCACCGGTCCGGTAGTTATAACCCTTTAAGGTCAGATACTGTTCAGGATCCCGCACCGGGTCAATCTCAATTGAAAACCGCTTGAATACGGTCAGATTCAAATTGTCCGGAGCGTGGAGCAGCCGGATGGCTACGGCACCTGGGGTCCCTGATTCCCACACCGAACTGCGGGTCTCCACATTATCATAATCATAGAAGAAACCGGTGTTCTTCACCCAGAAGGTATCGGTACCGACAATAAACCGCCTGTTCAGAATCAAACCGGCCATATCATCAGCATAATTCCCGATATCGGCATCAACCACCAGCCCGAAATAAACTTCGTCCCGACGGCTGCCTGAGGCGTTGGCAAGTTCATACTTCAGAATGAATATGTCTCGTGAAAATGAATCGGAGAATCCGTAGACGGTAAGATAGACATCCACCCCCAAAGGCCTTCCCGGGGATATATGACAACTGGGCTCAGAATCGCCGTAACACATCCACAGGTCCATTTCCGAACGCACCTGCTGTGGTGCCATCGGAAATCTGGCTGCCGGCGGCGGCCAGTCCCCGGGATATTTATAAATCCGGTCAGCAGAATCCATGGGTGTCTGCCGCCAGTAACGGCACAGTGCCGGAAACATCTCCGTACCTCCCGAGTTGGGATTATACCCGCAGGTAGTAAGAGTATCATTATCGACAATCGTGCCAATCCATGTCCCGGCTCCGAAGATATAGAAATTCCTCAGCGGCTGGGGCCAGGAACCACCCGGCGCACCAGAACCAGTTGTAATATCAATTCCCCAGCGACCATCATTGTAGAACGGACACCGCCAGTTATTCAGATCAAACCACTTCATGTCATAGATTCCAAAGACAAGCGCCGGCAGGATTCCCACAAACAGCAGCCTTTTCATAAAAACCTCCTTTCGCTGCCCGGGAAATTATAAGGGTAAATATCGATTCTGTCAATCAGCCCAAAAGCTCTATCTATCATCGGCACAAACCCCTGATTTGCTTGACACAGACCGGTCTTTGGCTAATTTTAGTATAACTTGGTAATTGATAACCAATCCGAGTTCGGACCTGCCGAGGGCTGGGTCATTCCTTTTGACACGTTTATGTATTCTGTTAATATTCTGCAAAACCGAAGTTTAATTTCGGTATAACGCATATGTGGACAGACAACGAGACTAATAAATCAGGAAAAAATAAAATAAAATAAAAGGAGGCAGACTGTGCGGATCATAGTTGGTAAAAACCACCCGGCTGCGCCTCCGGCATCAGGAAGAAACTGGCTGATTCTTCTGGCTGCCGGTTTCCTGCTGATAACAATTGCCCTCACCGGTTGCGGCCGCATGCCCCCACCGGCGATCTGGCAGCCGAGCGCAGCCGACAGCACCGCAATCGCCGCGGTGATCGAAGCAAACCGGAATCTGCTTACGGTTAATTTTAATGAAACCGGATTCCAGTATTTTGACTGGCTGATCTCGGACTCGATTCTGAAAAAGGCGATCAAGGACAACGCATTCAAACAGCGCTACATCTGCGACTCGATGCAGCACTGGTTTGACAGCACCGGCCGGAAATGGGCTTATAAATTCATCGCCGTTGCTGATACCGTTTCCAAAGAAACCACCGCAACTGTAACCGTCGTAGAAACTATTCCGGGGCTGTTAAGACTGCACGCCCGCAAATATACCCGTTTTCTCCGCGATTCCATCATCATCACCCCTTCGGAGACCATCCGGCTGAAATTTCATGACACGCTGTTCACCGACACCTCAATGATTGTAGAGAAACCGATCAATGGTGTCGTCATCAATGGCTGCGTTCTGAAGAAGGAAAATGGCCAGTGGCGCTTCTGGAAGATTACCGGCGGTCCGAGGTTCTACGCTCCCAACCCTGATGATGCGCCCTATTTTATTCAAGCCTATCTGACCAACGGCGTTCGCGTTGACACCTTCTTCCTGCGTCCGGACACACTGCACTTCGGCTGTCAGCGGTTCTATGAATATCCGGATGGACTGCTTTCCTACTCAGTGAATGACAGCGTCTGGGTAACCGGGCTCTATACCGCAGTTACCGATGCTCAGAATTTCCTCTTTTACAACAATACCCGCTACCGGCTCTGGTCCGGCAGCCGGCTGAAGCTGAATCAGACCGGAGTACAGTGGCTCTATATTGAGCAGATTCCGTTCCCCGTGCTTTATGATGCGGGTGGAGAACTGACCGCCACCGTCTGGGGAATTCCAATTAATGTCAAAGGAGGCGGACAATGAAGAAATTGACGCTTTTCCTGATCCTCCTGCTGACCGTTCCGGCTGCCTTCGCCGGTGTGGTCGGCAGAATCAGGGGAAAAGTTATGGACAAACGGACTCGGGAACCATTAATCGGTGCCAATGTGATCGTCGTCGGAACGGAACTGGGCGCGGCAACTGACGCCAACGGTGAATATGAAATCAACAATGTCCCCCCGGGCCGATACAAGCTGAGTGCCTCCTATATCTCCTACAATGAGATGACGGTCACCGATGTGCTGGTAGTGCAGGATCAGGTGACGGTGATTGATTTCCAGCTGACACCCACGGCGATTGAAGTCGGAACAGTGGAAGTAAAGGCGGAGCGCCCGATGGTGAACCGGGGCACGGTTACAGTCGAAAGGGTCATCACGGACGAAGAATTCAAGCGACTGCCAGTAGTTCAGCTCTCCGAACTGGTCGGCCTGCAGGCAGGTGTAACTCAGACCGCGGGTCGAGGCTGGACCCATATCCGTGGAGGCAGATACGACGATGTCGCATATCTCGTCGATGGTGTTGCCGCCCAGGATGCGGTTGTCGGCACCCTCTGGTCCAGTCCCAAACCGACGAGCGACGCACTGGCATCGGTAGTGGTGGTGACCGGCGGGTTTGATGCTGAATACGGCTCGGCAATGTCCGGCATCATCAAGGCGGTAACGAAGGAAGGTGGTAACCGCACTTCGGGAAAGTTCGGTTACCTCACCGATGAGGTTTTCCCAAAACCCGACTTGAACTTCGGCTATAACCGGGTTACATTTTCCATCGGCGGTCCGACCTTCTGGAACCGGCTCCGCTACTTCATTTCCACTGAATACTTCAAAACTGACGACGACCGGAACTGCCTTTACAAAGTGGATGCCCCCCGGGGCGAATATGCGGCCGAAGGCAAACTCACCCTGCAGTTCCCGAAGGAATTTTTCCTCACACGGGAAGGTATGAAATTGACGATCGATGGCTATCACTCCAATTATCAGTGGCAGACCTGGTCCAACACCTACAAGTATTATCTGCAGGCGATGTATGCCAACCGGGTCCGCAGCTACAAATCCAACATCACCCTGAACCATATGCTCTCCCCGACCACCGTATACGAAGCAAAATTCGGCATCTTCCAGACCTCGCTCATCCGGACGGTGCGCAACTTCGACGCTGAGGCAGCAGACACCACCGGCTTCTGGGGATTTCTGCGCAAAACCGGCATCTGGGACCGGTATTTCTTCCGGGCAGAAGACTGGGTATTCAACAATCCGGAAGGATTGAGCAAAAAGGAAGCGGTACTTCAGCTCTACCGTTCCTACTGGCTGGCGCCGAATGGCGACACAGTTTATGCCCACAAGGCACAGAAGAAAAACTTCATGCAGGCTTATGCCCTGCTTGATTATCCACTTGGTGTACCAGGACTGTTCGTGACCGAGGGCGACAACCGGGTCTGGCATTACCGGGCGACAAATCACGCCCTGTTCAAGTTTGACCTGACCAGGACGATTTCCAAGGTCCATGAAGTAAAAACCGGCGTTGACATCACCCAGTACTCAGTTTCAATGTATGACAACTCGCTCCCCTGGGATGCCAACCCCTTCTGGGATGCCTACAATTATAAACCGCTCGTGGCAGCCGCCTATGTTCAAGACCGGGCTGATTTCGAAGACCTCGTAGTGCGCGCCGGTATCCGGTTTGACTATCTGGATGCGAAGGCGAGGGTCCGGGCATTCCCAGAATCACTCGGCTCCACACCGGAGATATCTGACAGCTTCCTGCCAGTCCCGCCGAAGTTCCGGCTCTCACCCCGGCTCGGTATCTCCTATCCGATTACCGAACGCATCAAATTCCGCTTCTCTTACGGCCATTTCTTCAAGAACCCGGTATTTGCCAACCTTTATGAATATGCCGAACGCCCGGCAGCTGAACTCCGGGGCCGCGGTAACATTATCGTCGGCAATCCGAATATGAGCGCGGAAAAAACAATCGCCTACGAAATCGGTTTTGATGCCCAGCTGACCGATGTCTTTGCCTTTGACCTCACCGCCTTCTACAAGGATGTATTTGACCTTTCCGGTGTCCGCGTTGTCTCCGCACTGCCTCAGCCCTATACGATGTATTACAATGTTGAATACGCCCGGATCCAGGGGTTTGAGGCAACGATGACCAAGGCACTTTCCAATTACTGGAACGCCCAGCTCGGCTACACCTTCCAGATTGCCAAGGGCACCGCTTCTACCGCAACTGATCAGTATCAGCGTGAAAAACCGCTCCAGGTTGACTACTATCTTGATCAGGACCAGCGCCACTCGCTCCACGGCAGTATCGGACTTTCCTTCCCTTCAGACTTCATCTTCATCCCCCTGCGGGACTTCAACACCTCAGCAGTGGCAAACTACGGTTCCGGACTGCCCTACACCCCGACCGACATCCGCGGCAACCGCACCGGACCGGATAATTCGGCACGCATGCCGTCAAGTTTCACTATTGATATGCGCTTCGGCAAGGACATAAAACTGGGCGGTCTCAACCTGGCGCTTTCCTGTGACATCACCAACCTCCTCAACGCCCGGGTCGTCACCAGCGTCTACTCTGCCACCGGCAAGCCTGATTATGACGGCAGGGTTTACACACCTCAGGAGTTCTCGCCGGGAATCCGCTTCGGTGACCTTTACTATCATCCAGCACGCGATTTCAATCATGATGGCTACCTGTCACAGATGGAACTGTATCAGTCCTATATGCGGGCAAGAGAGGATTATGTGAAGGCACCGACCTATTTCGGTCCCTCACGCAAAATTCGCTTCGGTGTCAGCCTGTCGTTCTAAGGGAGGAAAGGTGAAGAAACTGCTTAATTTAACCATCGCCAGCCTGCTGTTGCTGGCGCTTCTTACACCGGTGCTTGCCAGATCCGCCACCCCGCTGAAATCGGGCAAGCGGATCTATGATATGAAATGGCTGAACATCAACCGCTGGAAGTGTCCGTTCTACAACGACGGCCGCTACGGAATTGATGTTACGGTCGGCACCGGTCAGGCGGGCGGTTCCTGGCCCCAGCCGCTCCACAACTGCTACATCTTTGGTGCTGGTATGTGGTTCGGCTCATTAAAACCCCGTGCGGATGAAAAAATTGACACACTCGTCTCGTTTGGCTACAACCCCAATTCCGGTGGAACGGAAATGACGCCAACCACAGTTGCCCATGCTCCTGAAGGAGCTGGTGCTGCTGAAGACCGGATCTTCGTCTATCCGAACGACTGGCCCCCGGATCCGCGTGACCGCTGGCAGACTGGCGATCCGAAACTGGACAGCGTGCTTATTCCTTATGAGGCATTCTCACTACAGGACATGTGGTGTGTCTACTCGGACGGTGCTCCGGAAAATCACATCGCGCCGGGCAAGCCCCAGAACATTGATGTCTATCAGGTGGTCTATGCCTGGAACTACCCTTCCAATCAGGATATCTTCTTCATAATCTACAATGTCCGCAACTCTGGAACCGACACGCTCAAAAGGTGCTTCATCGGTGCGGTCATGGATCCGGACATCGGCAACGCCACTGACGACATGGTTGGCTTCATTCTCTACGACTCCATCCCGGGCGCCGGCTGGGTACGCAATGTCGGTTATGCTGGTGACTACGACAACAACGAAAGTCCGGGAACAACCTGGGAAGCGGGCACACCCGGTGTCTTTGCCTACAAGTTCCTCGACAGCCCCAAACGCGACTCAATCACTCCGGAAGGAGACACAATTAAAGTACCGCTGGGCATGACCGCATTCAAGAAATTCACGATTGACATCGACCCGGTCACTGACCCTGCCCAGTATCTGACTATGGCCGGTTACGACTATCGCACTGGTGTCTACTCCGCATATGATTCAGTTGATGTCTCACCTGCAGACAAGCGCTTCATCATGTGCTCCGGTCCATTCAACCTCGCCCCCGGACAGGTAGAACGGCTCGTTGTTGCTGCAATCGGTGCTCCATTTGGCGGAGCGAACCAGCCCTGGGCAGATCGCCCCAAAGACTCACTGGTTCACCTTGCCAAGGTAGCAAACTCCGCCCAGTTCATCTTTGACCAAGGATGGCTCCTGCCCGGACCTCCGGTCGCTCCCAATATCATTCTGGTTCCCGGGGACAAACAGGTGCGGATCGTCTGGGATGATCTGCCGGAAAGGACTCCGGATCGCTACTGGGAAAAGGTAGCAAGCCGACGTGGGGAACCGGGTTATGACCCGATGTATCGCGGTTACGACTTCCAAGGCTATATCATTTACAAGTCGCGCGATGGTGCAAACTGGCAAATTATCGGACAGTGCGACCTGGCTGATTCCATCACCTTCACTTATCCTCCGGGGGGCGACTCCACACTTCCCGACAGTCTCTGGATCAAGGCAACCGACTCCGGCATCTACTACACACTGCTGGATAAAAATGTGATCAACGGTTTCACCTATTACTATTGCGTTACCGCCTACGACTGGAATTATGTTACAACCGACACCAATGCTCAGGGTCAACCGATCGCCTGGGATACGCTGATTCTCCGCTCCGGAATTGTCTCCAACTTCTCCACTGTCCCCCGCTGGGATGCCCCTAACTATATCTTCCCCGAAGCCCGAATCGTCAAAGTGGCAGGCGACACATTAAACAGCGCGCTGTCCTGCACAACCACGGTTGCGGTTCCGTTCTTGGTTAATAGCGATGTCTACGAAATCCGGTTCCTCGGTCCTCAATGGTCCGGTTCCACCTCAAAACCCAGATACTCCTATTATGTCGTCAATACCAGCCGTAATGATTCACTCGTAGTCGACACCACATCCTTCGTCTATGAAATCGCCTCGCCGGCAAAGAAGATGGTAATCAACCTGCCGGTAATCAACGGTATCGGGCTGAAAATGGTCATGAACATGAAAATCCCTGCCACACCTTTTGATGCGGTGAGTGTGCTCAGTGGCAGTTATCCGGCGGAATCACTGAAAGTCGGCAGCGTACCGGCACAGGCATACTGGGCATTCAGAGGTTCTGACTACCGGATTGAATGGAAGAACCGGGACGGCTATCTCACTGCCCAGGTCTATGACCTTACCAACGGCAATATTGAAGTTCCATTCTCTAAATTCACCACCGCCGGTACCGGACCGCAGAACGCCAACGGCTGGTGCTTTGTTGACCGGCTGTTCCGCTCTCCAACCGACACCCTGAAAGGCACGATCGCCAACATCTACATCGGCGGCGGTTACCTCGGATTGAAGCCCTCGGGCGACAGTCTGCGCAGTCTGCTGAACTCGATTCAGGATGGTGATGTCTGGCTTCTGACCGGCCATCGGACTGAAGGTTCGGCTCCATTCTACAATATCCTGCGGCTGGTCTCCACCACCGGTTATGCCGACACAACCACCAAACGCAAACTGCAGGTCAAAGTGGTCCCCAACCCCTACATCGTATTTAACGGCTGGGAAAAAACATCGGACCAGCGGGTGATCAAGTTTACTCATCTGCCCAACCGCTGCACGATCAGAATCTATACCACCTCCGGCGACCTGGTAAAGGTGATTGAACACCGTGATACGAATAAACAGCCGCTGGATGAAGGTGGCACCGCTACCTGGGATCTGGTCAATGACTACGGACAGCTGATCGCGTCTGGTGTCTACGTCTTCCATGTTGAGTCCCCTGCTGGAGAATATACGGGCAAGTTCATGTTCATCCATTAAAGGGAGGCAGAGATGAAAACAGGATTAAAAATCGGCATTATCAGCCTGCTGTTTGTATTGGTAGGCGCCTTTTCGGTTGCCCAGGCTGCCTTCAGCAAGGTGGCAACCACCGGCGCTAACTTTCTGAAAATCAGTGTCGGCCGGGCTTCCGGGATGGGCGATGCCTTTACTGCACTTGCGGACGATGCTTCCGCTACCTGGTTCAACCCCGCTGGTCTGGCACACATCAAGCGCCAGGCACAGGCAAATCACGCCAACTGGTTTGCCGACCTCAACCATGACTATCTAACGGTTGTCCTGCCAGTAACCAACTTCGGCACTGTGGGTATCTGGGCGAACGCACTGACGATGGGAGAAATCGAACAGACGACTGTTGATGACCCGAAGACACCGGTCCGGGAAGATGAGGGTACCGGGCTTACGATCAGCGCCAACGACATCGCCTTTGGAATCAGCTACGCCCGCATTATTACTGACAAGCTCTCCTTCGGCCTCACGGTCAAAGGTGTCCAGCAGACCATCTGGGATATGGGTGCCTCGGCAATCGGGCTCGACCTCGGACTGTTCTATAACACCGGCTTCAAATCGCTCCGGCTTGGTGCTGCAGTTACCAACTTCGGTACTCAGCTGTCATTTTCCGGTCCGCATCTCGATTATAACTTCTACTGGCCTGACTCCGGACCGAGTCAACTTCAGGGCTCCTACAAAACCACCCCCGCTCCTCTCCCCACTGCTTTCCGGTTCGGTGTGGCAATGGATCTGGTTCAGACCTGCCCGCACCGGCTGACAGCAGCAATTGACATCGTTCATCCGTCCGATATCAACGAAACGGTTAACTTCGGTCTCGAATACGGACTCTCAGAAATGCTCTTCCTGCGCGGCGGGTATATTCTAAATGTTGACCAGAACTATCAACAGAAACTGGGAATGCTCACCGGTCTGTGTGCCGGCGTTGGCATCAAGGGAAAACCGGCAGAAGGACTGGAACTCGGTCTTGACTACTCCTTCCGATATTATCAGTACATCAAGCCGGCACACCGGCTGATGCTGACCGTCGGATTCTAAAACGCAATCGCCGCAATGGCGATCCGACAGGCAGGGGGATGGTTAACCATCCCCCTGCTTTTACTTCTGTGTCCTGTCTACGGTACCGAGTGGACTGTCGGTATCTACATGTGTGCCGACAACGGCATGAGTGAACAGGCATATGAAGATCTCCGGGAAATGCTTACAATAGGTTCGACCAGCGAGGTCAATATCATCGTTCAGGTTGACAACGCTGCCCGGGACACCAACCCGGGTTGCCGTCGTTATTATGTACGGAAATCAGTGCTGGATCTGCTTGCAGACCTGGGGGAGGTTGATATGGCAGACACCGCAGTGCTGGCAGAGTTCATCGAATTCCTCGGCACACACTATCCTGCCTCGAACTACCTGCTGATTCTCTGGGACCATGGTAATGGCTGGCGTGCCGGTTACGGACCGCAAAGGGCGGTACTCATTGACGAGTCCCATGCCCACATGATGGGTGTTGCCGGAGGTGAACTCCGGAAGGCAATTAAAAGCGGCGTTGAACACCTTGGCCGGAAACTCACCATCATCGGATTTGATGCCTGTCTCATGGGGTCAATTGAAATCGCAGCTGAACTGATGCCGTTTGCCGATTATCTCTTGGCATCCGAAGCGGTGGTTGAGTGGGATGGTTTCCCTTACGATCTTTTTCTCGGACGTCTGACCGCCCGACCGACCTCAACCCCGGAGGAATTTCTCCCGGAATTCTGTGCCGACTATGTCAGCTCCTTCCCGGGAGAGGATGTCTGCCTTTCCGCCCTTGACCTGCACCAGCTCGAACGGGTGATGAAAATTTTGGGCCCGGTCCTGCAGGACAGCCTGAATCCGCAGGCCACCGGCTACCAGCTGGCACGAACCGGAGTTCAGACTTTCCCCACCGATGCGGTCCATCCACCTTCTGTCAGGGACGAACAGATTGACTTTATTCACTTCTGGGAACTGGCACCCGGTACCGGTCTGACATACCTGCGTTCAACGCTCAATCCACTGATTGTCGCCAACGCCACTGCCGGCAGCCTGGCCAATGCCCGGGGTGTTGCCGTCTGGTTTCCTTCCGGCTATCTTGATTTTAAATCCAAAACCAGCGAATACCGCTGGCTGACCTTTGCCGATTCCATACCATGGCTGAGATTTCTCAACAGCTACTTCGGCTGTGATGATGTGAAACCGGAGACCCCGGAAATCACCCGCCATCGAACCGGTAGACGGGGGGAAATCCGGCTCTGGTGGAGGAAAAGCTGGGATTTGGTATCGCTAACTTATGAACTTTATCAGGTAACTGAACCGGAAATCATACTCCTTGACCATGGAGACAGTTTGAATAACTGGGAAAGCAACGGCTGGAGTCTGTCCACCCGCTACTTCCGCTCCCCGGCACAGGCGTTCTTCTCGGGCTCAGCCAGCAATCTGAACTGTCAACTGGAACTGAAAGACCCGCTCCCTCTGCCACACGGAGGACTGCTCTCATTCTATGTATTCTACTCCACTCAGGAGACCGAAGATTCGACCGGCAATATCCACCGGGATGTCTGCTATGTCGAATGTTCTGGCGACAGAACCGCCTGGCAGCCGCTGGACTCAATCTATGGTGATGGCGAAAAATGGCAGGAATTACGCTATCTTCTTCCCGCCGCTCCTCAACTTTATCTGAGATTCCGATATCAGACTGACGCCGAAATCAACCGGCTTGGTGTCTTTATCGATGACATCAGAATTGAGCGGTTTGCCAGTCTGCGCCGGGCATTGACTACTAGTGATACCACCGCCTATCTCTTTAACCTCGCCCGCGACACCTCAGGCTATTACTTTCTGGTGATTGCGATTGACTCATTCGGCAACCGCTCTTATGTCAGCCAGTACTACCCCGTCAAAATCACCAGCTGGGCAGAACCCTATACCCTGCCGGCACCCTTTACCGGTCCCTGCCGGTTAATCCTCGATTTTCCGCCGGAGGAGATACCGGATGTCTTCATCTACACCCTCTCCGGCACTCTGGTAAAAAAATTCTCCCGGGTTCAAACCCGGGAAATTCAGTGGAACGGCACCAACGAGCAGAACCGGGAAGTTGCCGATGGTGTCTACATCGTGGTCGTTCAGGGGAAAAACTTCAGGAAAACCGGCAGGATTGCCAAAGTCCGCCTCCGTTACTAATCATCAGGCAGTACCTTGCCCGGATTCAAAATATTATCCGGATCCAGTGTCTGCTTCAGATGACGCATCAGCCTGAGCTCTGCCTCCCCCAGTCCCTTCTTCATCAATCTCTTTTTCAGGGCACCGATTCCGTGCTCGGCGGTTATCTGACCGCCAGCCCGGACCACGAAATCAATCAGTTCATCAACCGCCCGGTTCACCCGCTCCTGCCAGCCCGCCCGGTCAGACTCATTCCGGCAGAAGTCAGTATGAATATTACCGTCGCCTATATGCCCGAACGGCACAATCATCAGTCCAAACCGGGATTCCAGCTGGCGGATAAACTCAACCGTCTCCGCCAGCCGGCTGACCGGGACAACAATATCCTCGGCAATTACCTCTGGATAAAGCTGTTTTAATGTCTTTGCCAGCGAACGGCGTGTCTTCCACAGCCGTGCCTGGCTTGATGCATCTTCGGCAACCAGCGGTTCATCCGTTCCCAGCGCCATCGCCATCTCTCCCAGTTTTAATGCATCCTCCGCTACCGCCTCCCGGTCATTCCCTTCCAGTTCAATCAGTACCTGAACTGCCGCATCGGGAAATGGCAAATTTTCTCCCAGCACCCTGATGCTGGCATCAGTTCCCTTCTTCTCAAAAAACTCCACTACCGCGGGCATCAGTCGCCGTTCCTGCACCAGCCGGATTACAAGTTCCACCGCCTGTGTCATACTTCGACAGGGGATGAGCAGATCCACCTGATGAGCCGGCTTGGGCACAAGACGGAAGGTAATCTCAGTCACAACTCCCAGAGTTCCTTCCGAACCGACCAGCAGCCGGTTCAGATCATAACCGGTGGCATTCTTGCGCAGCTTGCCGCCATAATTGATCACCGAACCATCGGCAAGTACCGCCTGAACTCCGGTAACATAGTCACCGGTAACACCATACTTGAACGCCCGGGCGCCACCGGCATTCGTCACCACATTACCGCCAATTGAACAGTCGTCAAGCGAAGCCGGGTCGACAGGATAATAGAGACCATAAGCAGCGCATGCCTCCTGTAACCTCGCAGTAACAACTCCCGGTTCGGTCCGGACCATGAGATTTACGTTATCAATCTCCAGAATCCGGTTCATCAGCTCCAGACTGATTACCAGCCCGCCGTGAACCGGCACCGAACCACCTGCGAGACCGGTACCGAGTCCGCGCGGTGTTAACGGTAACCTCTCCTCGCGGGCAAATTGAACAATCCGGACAACCTCCTCGACGCTTACCGGCTTGACCACCGCAACCGGAACACATGGAGGGTGCGGACTTTCATCGTGGCTGTAGTCCAGCAGCCGTTCGGTCTCGGTGATCAGCCGATCGGAAGAAACAATCTCTAACAGCCTGTTAACTGCCTCGGATTTCAGCCTGCTATCCCTGAATATCAATTAATAAGACCGGAGGTTATCGCAGCAGTTCCTCAATTTTGGCACTCAGCACCGCTTCAGGCAACGCCCCGATAATCCGGTCAACCTCCTTGCCTTCTTTGAAGAACACCAGCGTCGGAATGCTCATGATGCCGAACCTGCCGGCGGTCTGGGGATTCTCATCAACATTCACCTTCCCCACCTTCAATCTCGGGGCATACTTTTCAGCCAGCCGGTCGATCACCGGTGCAATCATCCGGCATGGTCCACACCATGGTGCCCAGAAATCAACCAGCATCGGCACGGTTGAACCGGAGACTTCGGTCTCAAAATTGTTATCGGTCAGGTGCAAAACATTCTGATTATCAGCCATATATCCTCCATTTCTAATAAATTAGACCACCGGCGGTGTGGCTCCGGTTCTGAATCAAAATATCACCATTGGTAGTAGTAACTGTCACACTGGAGGCACCCGAACCGATCCTGGCCCGAACCCGGATCTGACTCTGCTCTTCGTATTCCGCACGAAAACCGGTAATCACCACTGTGCCGTTACTGGTGCTGGCAGTGATCCGGCAGGAGACATCCGGTGGCAGACTCAACACTACCCTGCCGTTACTTGTATTCAGACTTACACTCTTGACTGCCGGCAGCGCACTCAGATCACATTCAATTTCACCATTGGATGTATTAACGGTCATCCCCCCTTCATGAACCCGCACATGCACATCCGCATTGGTCGTCGAGATATACCCGTCCCCGCCGGTGCCGGTAAATTCCACCGACCCATTACTCGTAATCACCGCTACACCTCCATTAATGCCGGCAACGGAAACTCTCCCATTGCTGGTGGTGACACTCACTTCTGCATTTTCAGGAAGCCTGGCAGTAACATTTGCACCCTGGGGAACTGAACTTGCCGGAAAATTCACCCGTAAATGCCACTCCTCTCCGGTAACACTCTCCCTAACCGCAATCTGCTCCAGACGACGCTGCGCATCCTCCCGGTCCTTGCCATAGGCATATCGGAGAATCTGAATCTGAGCAACACTCTCGGCAACAGGACTGACTGTTACCGCACCATTTTTAGTCTCGACATTTACCTCCCGGAAACTTTCAACCGCCCGGGAAAATGTATCGGTAGCATCAGCCTTGTAGGTATAAAGACAGGCAAGAAGTGCCAGTAGCCCGGTACCGGCAAGCAGACCCGTCCGGTTTCTCATTCGGTCTCCACCTCGGGCGCGGGAATGAGCGTTAACCCCGCTGAAACCCAGAACCCGCGAATCCTTGAATCTGGTGCCCCGCGCACCTCACTCCCGTCAGGCAGACACCACCTTAATGCAAATGGCGAATAAAGATACCCACCCCTCAGCGCCACACCATATTTCCCGGCCTTGGTCGGAAGATTCAGACTTATTTCCAGTGCCGCCAGCCCGGCAAGCTTGATCCCTGGAGAAAAACTCGCCATTCTTCCCGGTGCCTTGAGCAAACTGTCCAGCTCAACATCGCCCTTTAACTGCTTCACCTGAAAAGCAGGCTGGACACCACCCAACCCGATCATCGGCGTCACCGTCATAAAACCAAAGATCGGCAGTTTCAAACCGGCTTCCCCCATAATACTCCAAGTTTCAGTTCGCAGCTGGAAAGAGTCATTTCTCACCTGCTCCTGCACCCGAAAATACATCGGACCAATAAGAATGTTACCTCCGGCAAGTGAACGCAGTTCCACGCCCCAGCCGTAAATTCTCCTGCTGAACTCAGGAAGATTATTCCGGACAAACACCTGATTAAATTCCTGGATATCATGCTCAAATGCACACCCGAACGGCACCAGCCAAGCTTCGGGCTCCTGCGCACTCAACCGTAAAATGCCGACCGCAAAACTTACCACAAATGCCGCCCATCTCATCGCCGATAGTATATGAACCCGGCGCTCAAAAGTCAAATCTGCTAACCGTAACACAACAAACAACTCCTTATCCACACTTAAACCCCATCCTACCTTTGTTCTATATATAGTGTAAGAATCATTAAAAACACTAAACTTTGGGGTGGGGGCATGCCCTGGGTTATTGCCGGATGCATTCACCGTTATACTGGTAAGGTAGCTGCTGAATCAATCAGCAACATCGTGCGGACGGCTGAGTTGACAGACCTCGCATCCGTGGCTATTGTTATCTGTTAACCAGCAAGGAGGTCAAAAAAATGAAACGCCTTGTCCTGTTACTGCCTTGGATGTTAATTTTTGCTCTCTGCGGAAGACCGCCGGTGGTCTGGCAGACCTGGATTGACACCGGAACCGATGAGCGGTGCGTTAAACTGCTTACTACGGATGAAAATCTGATTGTTGTTGCAAATCAGGGACGGGAGACAACGGGCAGGTCGGTGGGACTTGTCCAGTTTCTTGACCAGCATGGCAAGTCAAAAAGGAAACTGAACTTTGCCGAGGGCAGTTACAATATCCTGAAGGATGCTGTCCTTGACCATCAAAAAAACCTCTATCTCTGCGGGTACACCCGGCTCTATGATACTACAATCTGCCTCGTGATCCGCGTAGGGAATGATGGCAGAACCCGGTGGAAGAAAGGCCTGTCATTAGCAAAAGCATCCTGGGCAAACGGCATCTGTCCGTTGAAAGACGGGATTGCAATTACCGGTGGCATCAGTACCGCAGAGGGTAACCAGCTGTTTATCGCAGTCCTAGATTCCTCTGGCACCACCCGCTGGACCCGCGTCTATCCTTTTGCTGAACCGGCTGAAGGCTGGAAGATCAAGGCAGACCCTCAAAGTAACCTGACCGTGCTCGGCAGATTTTGTTCCGGCCCGGATATCTTCCTTATGCGGCTGAAACCCGACGGAGACACGCTCTGGACCCGGCGCTATGACTCCGGCGGAAATGATGAACCGGGAAATATCGCCCTTGATCAATTTGGCAACATCATTACGGTCGGCACTGCCCGGATTGGGGATTCCACCCGTTGCGTAATTCTTGAATACACCGCTGATGGTGGCGCAGTGCGTAAAGTTGCCTATGGGGAAAACGCCCAAGCTGAAGGCAGCGACATCACTATCAGCCCGGACGGCACAGTTATCATCTGTGGCACTCTGCTCAGCCCTAAACTTCACCAGCTTCTGGTATTTGAATATTTGCCCAATGCCAGTTCAATCTGGGAACGCCAGTTAAAACTCGGTACTCAGACAAGGGGAGTTTCAATTGCAACCAACGGTAAACTGCTGGTTGCGGCCGATGTGGTCCGGCAAACAAAAGATATTGTGCTCATCCAACTGGACTGGCAGGCTAAACACTGACAGCACATGAGCCGCCTCAGCAATCTGACTCCTTAATCAGAAACCGGTATGCCAGAACTTTGACATTGCCACCTGATTTTATAAAATTCACCTGATGCGACTCGCGGTCAACGCCACCCGGATGGAGTTGATGCGTCTGCGCCGCCGGCTGGCAATTGCCCGGCGCGGCCACAAACTCCTGAAGGACAAACAACAGGAACTCATGCGACGGCTGCTGAAACTGGTGGAGGAAATCCGGGAGCATCGCCAGCGGGTACAGGAAGAAACACGCAGCGTCCTTACCCGCTTCGCCCTTGCCCGCAACTCCTACCCCGGAGAGTTTCTCCGGGAAGCGGTAATGAAACCGACCCGCCAAGTGGAAATTGCCGTCTCCACCCAGACAATCATGAACATCCGTGTGCCGGTTTTCACCAAGAAAGTCAGTGGCACCCTCCGCTGCTACGGCTTTGCCACCACCTCGGGCGAACTGGACATCGCCCTCCTCCGGATGGAAAAGCTGCTCGATTCCCTGCTCGTCCTCGCCGAAAAGGAAAAGGCGGTTGAAATTCTGGCAACCGAACTGGAACGCACCCGGCGCCGGGTCAACGCCCTCGAATTCGTCCTTATCCCCGCTCTGGAAGATGCGGTCCGGGTGATCACCTTCCGGCTGGCTGAAGCTGAACGCCAAGAACTCACCCGGTTAATGCGGATCAAGGAGATTGTCCGCGGCGAGGAAACCCGTGGCTAAGCGCGGCCCCGCCAAAATTCTCTTCGTCCTCTGGATTATCATCACCGTAATCGCCCTGCTGCTGCCCACTGGCAGACCGCCACGACTGATTCAGCGCGGCCTGGACAAAACTATTCACACTGCGCTGTTTACGGTCATGGGCGTTCTCGGCCAAGCGGCAATGCCTTGGACTTCGCTCCTGCTCACACTGCCGCTTGCTGCGGGTGTCGAATACCTTCAGCGCTTGCTCCCTACTGGCAGAGAATACAATCTGGTCGATCTGCTCTCCAACCTCATCGGACTGGGACTCGGTCTGGTTTCATATGAACTCTCTGCGCGTTTGAAGTAACTGTGCTCCGTCATACCCGCCCCAAAGGCACTCAGGACTTCATCCCACCGGTCAGCCAGCAGAAACTGCTGGTGGAAAACACATTCCGCGATCTTGCCGTAATCTATGGCTTCCAGGAAATCGTAACTCCCACGTTCGAACATACTGAACTGTTCATCAAATCCTCGGGCACCGGCTCCGACATTGTGATCAAGGAGATGTACTCATTTCAGGACCGTTCCCAGCGCAGCCTCACCCTTAAACCCGAAGGCACGCCCGGAGTAATTCGTGCTGTTCTGGAAAACCGTCTTGTCCTTCCCGCCAGGCTTTATTATATCACCCCCTGTTTCCGCTACAGCCGGCCTCAGAAAGGCAGATACCGGGAGTTCTACCAGCTGGGCATTGAAGCACTCGGTGAAGCCAGTGCCCGCACCGATGCCGAACTGATCCATTTCGGTGTCCGCTTCTTCTCCCGGCTGAATATCGCCGGTCTCACAGTAATGGTAAACTCAATCGGCTGCCGCACCTGCCGGCAGGATTATCGTGAAAAACTGCTTACCTTTCTGCGTCTTAACCGGGAGGCGCTGTGCCCGGACTGTCAGCAGCGGATTGAAGTAAATCCCCTGCGGGTCCTCGACTGCAAGAATGATCACTGCCAGACCATGCTCCAGAAGGCTCCGGTCCCACGGGAGTATCTCTGCTCCGACTGCCAGACCCACTTTACCATTGTCATCAATGAACTCACTGCCCGCCAGCTCCCCTACAGGATTGACGACCATCTGGTGCGCGGCTTAGACTACTACAACCGCACGACCTTTGAGTTTGTTTCCGATAAACTTGGTGCCCAGAACAGCTTGGGCGGCGGCGGACGCTACGACTACCTGATTGAAGAACTTGGCGGTCCCCCCACTCCCGCGAGCGGACTGGCAATCGGGCTTGAACGAACAATGCTCGCAATGCCTCAGCTGGAAGTACCGACCGGCAGACGGCAACTGGTATTTGTCATCTGGACCTCAGAAAACGAACTCCGGACTGCGGTCGACCTTACCGACCGTCTCCGCGAAGCCGGAATACCTGCCCAGCTCAGTTTTGACAGCCCGAAACTCAAACGTCAACTGCATCTTGCCGACCTTGCAGACGCCGCTTTTGCTGTCATTGTCGGCGAGGAAGAACTGAAACGGGGCGTCTATGGACTCAAAAATCTGACTACCGGGGAACAGATCGAACTCCCGGCTCCTGAATTAATCTCTAGGCTTAAACCCCTGCTTGCTGTCTAATCACAACCTGCCAGCACGAACTCCTTAATTGCAAACGCGCCATTTCCCTCCATCACTACCGCCGCTGTCCAGCGTCCCATTGGTGCCGGAGGAAGTTCCAGAGTAACACAACCCTCCCCGCGGGCATCCCGTTCTGCCCAATGCTCCTTTACCGCCTTCAGGCCCGCAAACTCTTCGCTCTCAAGAAAATCCAGACGCGGTTCTTCGCCTCTCGGCCAAGCAACCAGATAGACCTTCACCTCGCCACCGCCCCTTGCTTCCCACTCGTAGTCAAATACCAAACGTCGGACTGCCCCACGCAGAAACGGCGCCATTACCACCGGCCGGTTCTCAGGTAAAGGCATCAGCCTGGTATTGCTCTCCCGGGAAATCAGTTGAACATAACCAGCAAGGGGAACCGTCTCAGCCGACTCCGCAGGCGGTGTTTCCGCTTGAACCATCGGCAGTGTAACTGCTGCCAACTGCTCATTCAACTCCCGTTCCCTCAAGTTCTGAATCCACTCCTCATAATCCTGCTCTCCTTTATCACGGGCGTGGTGCGTGCAGACCGGTATCAGATTATCAACCGAAATCCTGCCTCCTTTGGAAATTGGTTTCTTCAGCGTCAGTGTATTATAGGTCCGGAAACAGCCGGGTGCGGAGCATACTGCCCCTTTATGGGCAATGACAATCTGCTCCAGTTCTGGCGGCCACCTGGCGCCGGCAATGTAGGCAAACGGATCCTCATCCGGGGTTGGAGGATAATGCCGCGAACGGCACTTCCGACATACTGTTTCTTCCTTATGCCGCGCCCACTCTACCTCTAATGGCTGACCGCAATCAGGACAATGGTAATGCCACAGCATCTTACCTCCTTTGGGAAATTAAGCCTCGGATAAATTGTGATAAAGTGAAAATTCTATGTCAAGTTTTTCATTATTGGGGTAAAATTCAACCCCCGGCGCCGGTGCCACTCCCCGGGATCGGCAAAATAGGAGCAGACCTCGACATACTCCCCATCAGTAAGACAGCTGATCTCGCGTGGTATCTTTTCGGACAGCGCCGCTTCCCGATTGGTCAGCGAATACAACCTGACCCCGGCATGCGCCAGCTCCTCCTCCCCACCCTGCTGGCGGTCAAAGATCACAAAACAGGCATCAACCTGCGCACCCCACTGACGAATTACCTCCACAACCCGCGTCTTGGTCCAGCCATGCACCAGAGTATCGTCCACAAGCAGCACACGTTTCCGGAACAGCTCGTGCTGTTTCACTCCCTCAAACGGACTCGCCTCCGGGTAACGCAGATGGCGCCGGGCAAAAAACATCGGCTTATTCAGTTTTTGTGCCAGTATCGCAGCGAGTGCGATACTGCCGGCTTCAATGCCGCAGATGACATCAAAATTGAGATTACGAACTAAAAGGGCACTTGCCGACAATACAAAATCCAAGACCGCCGGATAGTAGGAAATTCCCTTGACATCAATGTAAATTGGGCTGTAATTCCGGTTCTCGTCCACTTTAAACAGCGGCCGCAGATCACCGAGGCTTACCTTTATGGCACCTACCTGCCAGAAGATCGCAGCCACCGTCTCTGCCAGGTTACCCGACATGACTTTTCGAACCAGTTCCAGATCCGGAACAACAATCCTCTGCTCGCGCAACAGCCGGTAAACCTTGCTTGCCTCCTCAGCCGGTAGCTCAATTGCCAACCGGGTCTCCTCCAAATCATAGATTACATGGAACTGTCCAACTTCCCCCTGGGGTCCGGAGACGCAATAACTCTCCGCATTAGCCTCCCGTTCCGGAGGTCCGACTCCAGTCGCCTTCGGATTCACCAGCTGTTGATAAATCCTGAAAAAATCTACCACCATCTCGTGCACTTCTTGAAACTCGAGTATGTAAGGGGTTACCGCCCGGACTAGTCGGTCCTCAAGCTCCAATTCCCGCAGCGGAACCTGACTCCACCTCACCGGTTCAGGCTCCGTGAGCAAAAGAACTGTTTCTTTTCGCTTTCAGACGTTCCAGCCGGTTGGAATAGAAATAATTCCACAATGCCCGGATTTTCCGTTTAAGTTCTGCCAGTGAACCGCAGTTCTCAAGCACAAAATCAGCTTCGGCCCAGAATTTCGTATCTGAACCCTGCATTTTCAGGCGCTGTCGTGCGTCTTCCAAGCTCAGACCGCTCTTTTTCAATCGGGCAAGCCGCAGCTCATCCGGTGCGGTGACCAGAATTGAAATATCCATCTGCCGGTGCAATCTCCAAGCAAATAAGAGCGCTGCATCCACCACCACCAGCCCCTCCCTACAGTTCGCAATTTCTTCCTTGATTTTTTTCAGCAGCGGGGGATGCATGATTCCGTTAAGCTTTTTCAGCGCTGCTGGCGAGGCAAATGCCTTTTTTGCCAAAGTCTTACGGTCAATTTCCCCTGAACGTTTCAGAATCTCCCGGCCAAAGGCGCGCACCAGTTTCTGATATTCCGCCGTACCCTTACGCAGCAGACTCCGGCCGATGCTATCCGCATCAATCACCTTTGCCCCGTAACGCCTGAGTTCATTGGCAACTGTTGTCTTACCCGATCCTAAGTTTCCGCCGATTCCGATCAGCAGCCGCTCCTGAGCGAGTTGCCGGTCAAACATCAGACAACCTTTGCTTCATCACGCAGCAACCGCACCAGCTCCGGCACGACCTGATTCACATCCCCCTCAAGGATCTTCCCGGGCTTGCGCTCGGGCGGTAACCGGTGACCGATACACTCCACGCGCCGCGTCAGCTGAGAAGGATCGACTCCCAGTGTATTCCTGTCCCACACCGGAATCTCCTTCTTTTTCGCTGCCATCATCAGCTTCAGTGTCGGATACCGGGGCTGAAACTTTCCCTTCTGTACCGTTACCAGACAAGGGAGTTTTACTTCAACAATCTCCGTTGCTCCTTCAATCTCCCGATGGCACACAAGCTCTCCCTGGTCCACCCGGTTAAGTTCCACCTCCGGCACGACTGCACAATGTGGAATATTCAGAAAATGGGCGATTGACTGTGGTACCCAGGCAAGATCATCATCAATTGCCTGCTTGCCGGTCAAAACCAGATCAAACCCCAGTTTCTTTACTGCCGCAGCCAGCACTCGTCCGATACTCAGCCCGTCCAGTCCTTCAAACTCGCTATCACATAATTGAACCGCCTCATCAACCCCCATCGCCAGGGCAGTGCGCAGCGCCATTTTCACTCTTTCCGGCCCGAGGCTGATTACGGTAATTTTACCTTTGCCGAGCGTCTCCCGGATCCGCAAAGCCATCTCCAGTGCATACTCGTCATACGGATTGATTACCCACTCAACTTCATTTGTATCCACCAGCCCCGTCTGGGGATTTATTCTAATCTTGGTCTCGGTCGACGGTACCTGTTTAAGACAGCAGATTATATTCATACCCTACTCCCATGCCTTAACACAAAGACAACAGTTATGACCTCCGAATCCAAATGAATTTGACAAAGCAGCACGCACCCTTCTCTCCCTTGATCCCTCTTTGACAAAATCCAATTCAACCCCCTCATCCGGTTCCTCAAAATTTGCCGTGCAGTGCAGCTTACCTTCGCTCACTGACAGCACGGTTGCCACAAACTCCATTGCTCCAGCCGCCCCAAGTCCATGACCGATCATCGACTTGGTGGAATTCACTGCCAGCTGCCGACTATGCTCACCAAATACCATAGTGATGGCCTTCACTTCGGCCGCATCATTTAACGGGGTCGAGGTTCCATGGGCATTGATGTAATCGATATCTTCGGGCTTCAATCCCGCATCCTCCAGCGCCCGCCTCATCGCCAGTGCTGCGCCCAGAGCCTCTGGATCTGGAGCAGTGATATGGTAACCATCAGCACTGGCACCGTAACCAGACAGCTCACAGTAGATTTTTGCCCCCCGCTTCAACGCATGCTCCAGCTCCTCCAAGATGTAAATTCCACACCCTTCAGCAATCACAAACCCGTCCCGCTGACGATCAAACGGCCGTGACGCCTTCTCGGGCTGATCATTACGCTTGGACAGCGCCCCCATATTGGCGAATGCAGCAATGGTAAACTTGGTAATTGGTGCCTCACTCCCGCCGGTAATCATCACATCCGCATCTCCATTCTGAATGTGACGAAAGGCAACGCCGGTAGCATGGGCACCAGAGGCACATGCTGAAACCGAGCAGTAATTCGGTCCCCTTAACCCGTAGACAATTGATATCTGTCCGGACGCCATATCCGGAATCATCATCGGAATCAACAACGGAGAAACTGGTCTCGGACCACGAGTAATAAAAATTTCATGCTGCTGCTCCCAAGTTGCAATGCCCCCCATCCCGGATCCGACAATAACACCGACTCTATTACAATCCTCATGATTTAAATCAATACCTGCATCCTTCAGAGCCTCCACTGCTGCCCACAAAGCAAACTGGGTAAACCGGTCTGCTCGCTTCACCAACTTGGCATCCAGCCGCTCCAGCGGATTAAAATTCTTTACTTCACCAGCAATCTGTACTGCCAGATCTGAAGGATCAAAAGCACTGATTCTTTTTACGCCACTCACACCAGCAAGGAGATTCTCCCAGTAGGTCTTCACATCATTGCCAAGCGGGGTAACTGCACCCAAACCGGTAACTACAACTCTGCGCTTGGTCATTACCGTTCCCTTACAATTTCCGGGGAAGACTATTCCTGCGGACTGCCTTCAGCCGCCTTCTTCTCCGCCAGCTTCCTCTCCAAATATTCAACCGCCTTACCGACGGTAGTCAGTTGCTGGGAATCCTCATCAGGTATCTTGATACCGAATTTATCCTCGAATGCCAACACAAGTTCCACGATATCCAGCGAATCTGCTCCCAAATCTTCTTGGAACCGGGCATCCGGGGTCAGTTTTCCTGCCGCATCCGGCAGCTTTTCAGCAATTATTGCCTTTACTTCATCAATTAATGCCATTCCATATCCTCCTTAGACTTTAAAATTACCAATGAAATACTTCTAAACTATAATGGATATTGGATACAAAGTCAAGCACCGCTGAGCTCTGTTCCATATGCCAGTGGATAAAATTTGCCGATGCTGGGTTAAATAGTAATATTAACGAATGCTGGGGACTATCGTTAATACCATTGCGGTGATCGCCGGCAGTCTGCTGGGACTGTTATTTCATACCCGTATGCCTGCCCGCCTGACGCGCGTGGCATTTCAGGCAATCGGTATCTTTACTCTGTTTTTGGGCTTCTCAATGGCACTTCGTACTGAGAAAACCCTGATTATGATTTTCTCCATTGTCTCAGGTTCCGTTCTCGGAGAACTGTTTGACCTTGATTACCAACTGAACCGCTTGGGTGAATGGCTGAAATCTCATCTCAGGCTCAGTACCGAACGGTTTACCGAAGGTCTAGTAACCGCCTTTCTGATCTTCTGCATGGGGTCAATGACCGTCTTGGGAGCCATTGAAGAAGGACTGGGTAAAACACCAAGTCTATTTTTTGCCAAATCCCTTCTTGATGGCTTTGCTGCCATCGCCCTCACTGCCGGCTTAGGCATCGGAGTAATGTTTGCATCACTGCCGCTGTTTATTTATCAGACAGGACTCACTTTGCTCGCCCGTGGACTCACCACGCTGCTCACGCCGGCAATTACGAACGAACTCACGGCAGTAGGCGGACTCATTCTCATTGGGCTGGGAATTAACCTTCTTGAAATCAAACGGTTAAAGGTACTGAATTTACTCCCTGCACTGCTCGTCGTATTGTTGCTCGGAATCATCTTTCTGAAATAGAGCAATCTCCTTGACTTATGCACCAATACCCCTAAACTGAAAATTCATGCCCAAGAAACTCGGTAAAGGTCTCAAGCGATTCCTTCAGGAATGGGTACCGGTAATTATTGCCGTTCTTCTCATCCGTTCGTTTCTCGTTGAGGCATTTCTCGTCCCGACCGGCTCAATGGAAGATACCATAGCCATTGGTGACTTTATGCTCGTGAACAAGTTTGTCTACGGAATTAAACTTCCCTTTACCGATCATACATTGATTGGATTTTCCCAGCCCAAACGGGGGGACATTGTCGTATTCCGTTTCCCTCTGGACGGTGACGTTCCTGAGGATTCCGCAAATCCTGGCAGATACAGACGGATATTTCCCTCTTGGCTTCCGCTCCTGCCGTTATTCTGGGATACCCAGCGCCATTTTTTTACTTGGTATGTCCCTCGTAATTTCATCAAGCGCTGCGTAGCCGTGGCAGGTGATACTGTAGAAATCAGAGATAAGGAACTATATATTAACGGAAGAAGGGAAGTTTCGCCTTATGCAGTTCACAAGTTCCCTTATACTCTGCCTCCTCTGCCCGAACAAATGAAATCGGAGTTTCAGCGTCTGTGGCTTAACCGCAGCTTTTATCGCTCAGAACTCTCCCCCTATGTTCGGGACAACTTCGGTCCAGTCGTTGTCCCACCGGGGCATATCTTTGCAATGGGGGACAATCGCGACAACTCCGAAGATTCGAGATTTTGGGGACCATTGGCGCTTCGTTATATCCGTGGGAAACCACTGATTCTCTATTTCTCCTCCGGTGCCGCGCCCAATATCGCCCGTATCATCCTCTCGCCATGGGCGATACGATTCAATCGCATCGGCAGACTCGTCCGGTAAAAACATCTTGTGGAGAATAACGGAATAAATATTATCATCCCCCTCGGAGAGAAAATTGACCTCCGGTTCAGAATAAAACCCGAACCTTATACATTTGAAAAGGCGGAAAGGTTGGTGGCGCAACTGGTCAATGATATCAAATCATGCGCCCGTCGCTATCGCGAAGTAACCTTTACTACAATTTTCTTCGGCGGTTGTGGACCGTCTTTACTTACCCTTGATCAACTTTACCGCATCCTACAAGCCCTGTATGACTCCTTGACCATAACCCCTCTGGAACAGACGATGCTCATACTCCCCAGAACTGTCCATCCCGACAAAGCGAAAATTCTGCGCGAGTCTGGCTTTGATCAACTCACTATCAGAATAAACAGTTCATCGATTCCCAAAGAGGATTTTATGATCTTACGAGACGCCGGCTTTAATTCTGTGGGGTTTGAATACCAGTCTGACCCCAATGAGCAACCCTCCGAAAACCTTCTTCACCAGTTATTGTCTCTCTCCCCGGACCACATCTACATTCTCCCCCCACACCCGGCCACCCGGTCCAAACTGACACACCAGGGATTCCACGAATTTCTCCCCGGTCATTTCTGCCTTCCGGGAAAGGAAAACCGGCATCTGCAAAACCTTTACACCCAACATAAATTAGTTCTTTCATTCGGCACCGACAAAACACAAAACCCAGAACCATGGAGTCTCTTGTCTAACAACAGTTAAATCAACTACTTACAAAAGACAAGACCGCATTTTCTTGACATCAATTGTTAAAAGGCTATTTTAATAATTACGTGTACTATCTGTTGTCATTGACGAGCATCTTGTTAGCGCTGTCGGGAAGCGGCAACGGTTCTGTGGGATTGAACCCAACAGAATCAGAAACTGTCGCTATTTTTGTTCCCTCGAATCTGTTTCGTGATGATGAATTAAACACAACAATACGGCTCTTGGAAAAATATGAAATACCCCTGCTCCTCATATCTACCGAAACAACTGCTGCGCAAGGTATTGATGGGCTGATAATCAAACCGCAGCGACTGATAAGTGAAATTAAACCTGATAAGTTTTCTGCGTTAGTACTGATCAACGGTTCTGGAATTGCGCCATATTGGAATGACAGTACGATCTGGCAGCAATGTCGGGAGTTTGCCAATACCGGACGCATTATTGTTGCCATAGAACTGGCACCACTTATACTGGCGAAGGCGGGCTTATTAAAAGGCCGGCAAGCCACTGTATATCCTGACTTCTATTCCATCGGAATTCTGAAACAAAATGGTGCCCGCCACTATTTTGCTGACATCGTTCAGGACAAGAACATCATCACCGCTTCCAAGGCTGAGTATACTGGTAAAGCAATCAGAAAACTGGCAGCAATACTTAGAACAGTAAAACGATGAGAGCATTGTTACAGCGCGTGAGCCGGGCGCAGGTAATTGTTGATGGCAATACCATCGGCGAAATCGGATTGGGACTGTTAATATTTATCGGCATTGGAAAACTGGATGATGAAACAACCTGCAGAAAGCTGGCATCCAAGATTGCCCGGTTGCGAATCTTTGACGATGAACAGGGGAAAATGAACCGTTCCCTTCTGGATGTCACTGGCTCAGCTCTGGTCGTTTCGCAATTCACTTTGTATGCCGATACCCAACATGGACTTAGGCCGTCATTTTCTCAGGCCTGCGAACCATCACGTGCTGAATCTCTTTATCAACGATTTGTCGATGAATTGCGCTATCTCGGCATCACAGTCCAGACCGGTAAATTCGGCGCTCGTATGGATGTGGATCTAATTAACAGCGGACCGGTTACCATTCTGTTGGAGGAACAATGATTAGAAGCATGACCGGCGTTGGTCGGGCAGAAGGAGTTGTAGCTGAATCCGGAACCCGAATCGCCGTTGATATCCGCTCAGTAAATCATAAATACTTTGAATTGGTGTCAAAACTGCCCCCTCAACTTGTCAGCTATGAACGGGACATTTACGAAATTGTCCGAAGAAAAATCCGACGCGGTTATGTTCAACTTCAGTTGACAATCGACGAACCCAGTACTGCCACTTGTATCAAAATCGACTGGGAAGCGGCAAAAAGGTACTTAACACTTATCCGGCAACTGAAACGGCGGTTTAATTTATCGGGAGAAGTTGATTTAAACGCATTGCTGACGCTCCCGGGCGTTATTACAACCAGCAAAGTCCCCCCTGGACAGAACCGCCTCTGGCGTGCGAGCCGGAAAATTATTGGCGAAGCGATTCGCCAGCTGATTCGTATGAGAGAAGCCGAGGGAACCGCATTAGTAAAAGATCTGCGCCGGCGCATAAATAAAATCCGCCGGGCGCTTCATTACATCCGGGAAAGAGTTCCCAAACGGGTTGCTGAGCGACGCGAGAATTTGATTGAACAGCTGGCTAACTTGAATATCCAGGCAAATTCCAAGCGGATTCTGGAAGAAGTCGCTTATATCACTGAGCGGCTTGATATTCATGAAGAATGTGTCCGTCTTCGAAGCCATTGCAGTATGTTTCTTCGGGCGCTGAGAAGCAGCAGCACTTCAGGGAAAAAACTTGATTTCATTGCTCAGGAGATGCTCCGCGAAACCGACACGCTCGCTGCCAAAGCTCGGGATGTAGTAATCTCGCGGCGGGCAATTGAAATTAAAGGCGAAATTGAAAAACTCAAGGAACAGGTGCGGAATGTGGAATAGAACTCACCAACCTTTCATGATCGTCCTCTCCTCACCATCAGGTGCGGGGAAGACTACAATCTGCCGAGAAATTGTCAAACGGGATAAAAAAATTTTCTATTCTGTTTCCGCAACTACTCGTCCTCCCCGGAAAGGAGAAATCAATGGGAAAAGTTACCTGTTTGTATCGGAAACACAATTCCGACAAATGATCCTCCGGAACGAACTGCTGGAATATGCCGAGGTTTACAACCATCTTTACGGAACACCCAAAACACCGGTAATTAAAGCTTTCCGTACCGGTAAGGATGTTATTGCCGATCTGGATATTCAGGGCATGCGCTCCTGCAAGCAGAAATTGCCCGGAACGGTTAGCATCTTCATTCTTCCCCCGAGCATAAAAGAACTGCAACGCCGACTTGCCCGCCGGGGAACCGAAAAGGATGAAGAATTACAACAGCGTCGAGAGGCGTTAGAGAAAGAACTGGCCTGTATTCATGAATTTGACTATCTTGTAATTAATGATAAACTGGAAAAGGCGATCCGGGACGTCTTGGGAATTATTCGCAGTGAACGGCTCCGGACCGGCCGTAAAATTCACCATAAGAAAAGGAGGATTGAATGAAGTTTGTGTCAATTGAACAGCTGTGGCATGTGTATCCAAACAAATATCTGGCTTTAAACATTGCTGCGCTGGAAACGCGCCGACTGATCGATGCAATCAGCCGGGACGAAATACAATTACCCACCAATCCGTACGAATATGCTCTCCATCGCTTGTTGCGGGGTGAATTAAAATACGCCCCACTTACCGAGGCAGAGCTCGAGGCGCTGAATGCCAATCGACTCGCAACCGAGACCAGAAAAACCGATTTGAGCACACCATCCGAAACTGGCATCACCAAAATCGAATCCGGCAGCAAACCCGGGACCAGCCGCACGCGTTCATAAATAACTCACGGTCTTCACTCCGGAGGTGGTGTTGGCAAAACCTGTTGAAATACTGCTGGGAGTTACTGGAAGTATTGCTGCCTACAAATCACTTGAACTGCTTCGTTTATTCCGTAAAAAAGGCTGGAATGTAACCGTCGTTCTCACCCGCTCCGCTGCCAAACTAACCGGTATAGACTCCTTTCGCGCTTTAAGCGGGCGGGAAGTAGGGCTGGACCTCTTTCCAAAATATCGAATACCCCATGATTCTATCCATCACATCGACCTTGCTGTGCAACCAGACCTGACAGTAATTGCACCGGCAACTGCTAATATCATCGGCAAACTTGCTCATGGTATTGCGGATGACCTGCTCTCCACGATTCTGCTTGCAATACCATCCGAAAAGGTGAGTTCCGGTAGAGTTCTTATTGCACCGGCGATGAACTCCAATATGTGGTTAAATCCGATCGTCCAGGAAAATATCCGGCGACTTGCTGCGTTTGGTTATCGCTTTATCAATCCCGAAACTGGCGAATTGGCTTGTGGAATGGTCGGTACTGGAAGAATGGCATCACCGGAATTAATTCTTGAAACATGCTGTGCCTGTTTAACCCAATTACCAGATTTTACAGGTGTTCGTGTTCTAGTAACTACCGGCAGAACTGAAGAACCCTTGGATCCGGTACGCGTTATTACCAACCGCTCTTCTGGAATAATGGGACTTGAAATTGCCAAGGCATTCAAAGCTGCCGGAAGCACGGTGAAACTCATTGCTGGGGAAGTAACCGTCCAGCTACCTCCAGATGCCATCCGGGTCCGGACCACTGCTGAGATGGCAACTGCAGTTGAAAATAGGTTGCCGGAAACTGATATTCTTGTCATGTGTGCTGCAGTGGCAGATTATCAGCCAGTGAAAACAGCACGCGCTAAACTTCACGCACCAAATCTGACGGTCGCATTCAGACGGACCCCAGACATACTCAAAATCGTAAGCTCAGCAAAATATCGACCGTTCACCGTGGCATTTTCTCAGGACGATTCAGTGAAAATGGCGCATAAAAAACTCCGGGAAAAACAGCCGGAGTTAATCGTTGCCAATCCGGTAAAGACTGCCGGCTCCTCCACTATTCGTCCAGTCATTATCTACCGTTCAGGCAAAACCCGCCGTCTCCAGGAAATGAGCAAAACAGATTTTGCCCGGGAGCTTGTAAAAATAGTCGGAACAATTTATCGCAGCAACAAAAAGGGTAACACTAATCATGTCCACCCGCTCTGAAAGAGGAGAAAAAAAACCACCCCAAGCGCTTGAAGCGGAGGCTGCGGTTCTTGGCGCCATTCTAATTGATCAGGAAGCATTGCCTCGGGTGATGCAATTTCTAAAGCCAGATCACTTTTACTCCCTCGCTCATCGGCGCGTTTATGAAGCGATGTTGAATCTTTTTGAAGCCAAAAAACCCTATGACATCATTACGGTTGCCGATGAGCTGCGGCGCATGAAGGAACTTGACAGTATCGGAGGTCAACCGTTTCTCTCAGCACTGCAGGACACGGTATTGACCTCAGCTAATTGCGAAGAACACGCCCAGCTGGTACTGGAAAAGGCGTTACAACGACAATTAATTCAGACTGCTACTGAAATCGTTCAGGACGCCTACAATGAAGAGTTTTCAGCCGAAGAACTACTGGAAAAGGCCGAGAGCAAGATATTTCAGCTGCGTCAGGCAGGCGAGCGCCGCGGATTTACGCTTGTGCGTGAACGACTCCTTCAGGAAATGGACCGGATAGAACAAGCTAGAACTAGAAAACAGCATATCACTGGAGTGGAAACAGGTTTTCTGGAACTCGATGATCTTACCAGTGGTTTTCAGCCCGGGGATTTCATTATCATTGCCGGACGTCCGGGAATGGGGAAAACTGCCTTTGCGCTTAATATTGCTGTCAATACTACGACCCGGGTAAAGAAGCCGGTGCCGGTTGCAATCTTCAGTCTCGAGATGTCAACCGACAGTCTTATCCAACGCCTGATTTGTGCCGAGGCGCGGGTTACAATCAATCAACTGCGCCGGGGAATGCTCAACAATCCCGAATATGCCCGGATTGCAGCTGCTGTTGGACGGCTGTCGGAAGCAAAACTTTATATCGATGATTCTGCAGCATTAAACGCTTTAGAAATTCGTGCCCGTGCCCGGCGCCTCAAAGGGGATCACCCTGATCTCGGGTTGATAATCATCGACTATTTGCAATTGATGGAACCTCATAGCGGGGGACGCCGCGAATACAGCCGCCAGCAGGAAATTACAGAAATCTCCCGTGCACTGAAAGCAATGGCGAAAGAACTCAATATTCCTGTAATCGCACTTTCTCAACTGTCACGGGCACCAGATCGACGAGAAGACAAAAAACCGTTATTGTCCGACCTTCGTGAATCGGGTGCATTAGAACAGGATGCGGATGTTGTTATTTTCCTGTACCGGGATGCCGAATATAATAAAAAAAACTGGGACGCACTTTCTGAGGAACAGAAAAAAGATACTGATTTAATCATTGCCAAGCATCGCAATGGTCCCACCCGAAGTATTAAACTGGTCTATCTATACCAGTTTATGCGATTTGAAAATATTGAATCAAGGTATAATTACTCAACCCTGCCCGAAGACAACGAAGCGGAATCAGAAAGTTAAATGAGAAAGGTTCATTTTGTATGCCAGAACTGCGGTTACGAATCACCCCGCTGGCTGGGTCGTTGCCCCAACTGCGAATCTTGGAATACTCTCACCGAAGAGGAAGTTATCCCTAAAAAATTATCGAGCTCAAAACGCTCAACAGACACCTATACGTCTCCCAAAAGGCTGGCAGAACTGTCTCTGACTCCGGTCCAGCGGTTAAAAACCGGAATTGATGAATTGGATCGTGTGCTGGGCGGAGGGATTGTACCAGGATCCCTGCTGCTACTCGGAGGTGAACCCGGTATCGGTAAATCAACGCTGCTTTTGCAAGTTTGCAGAAATCTCGCCCGGAATAAAATTCCAGTGTTATATGTCACGGGAGAAGAATCAGCTGAACAGGTTCGTCTGCGGGCTGAACGCCTTAATTCATCACTACTTGATATATTCGTCCTTTGTACGATATCACTGGAGGATGTTGTCCACGGTGTTAATCAGGTAAATCCCAGAATACTGGTTATTGATTCAATCCAAACATTGACAAACCCAGCACTTCCCAGTACACCAGGAAGTGTTGCCCAGGTTCGTGATTGTACCGCTGAATTATTAAAACTGGCTAAAACACAGTGTATCACCACTTTCATTATCGGTCATGTTACTAAATTCGGCGTAATTGCTGGACCGAAAACACTAGAACATATGGTAGACACGGTGCTTTATTTTGAAGGGGAAACAACCTACAACTACCGTATCATCCGCACAGTCAAAAATCGCTATGGTCCCACGAACGAAATCGGAGTCTTTGAAATGACCGATATTGGTCTGAAGGAAGTTTCCAATCCGTCGGAACTTTTTCTTTCTGATCGGCGTCGCAATGTTTCCGGTTCGGTTGTAGTGGCAACACTCGAAGGGACAAGGCCTCTATTAGTCGAAATTCAGGCTTTGGCTGCCCCCACACCTTTTCCGTTACCTCAGCGGATAGCGACGGGTTTTGACCTGCGTCGACTCTCGCTTCTCTTGGGAATACTCGAACGGCGCGCCGGTATCAGCACAGGAAATCGTGATATTTTTCTCAATGTTGCCGGAGGCTTGAAACTGACTGAACCGGCTGTCGATTTGGGTGTCATCTGCACATTGGCATCGGCAATACGCAATACACCTCTGCCGGAGGATACAGTAGTCATCGGCGAAGTTGGGCTGGCAGGAGAAATCAGAACTGTCAGCCGGATCGAAGCACGATTAAATGAAGCACAAAGACTGGGGTTTAAACGCGCACTGTTGCCTCCGAATTTGACAAAATTTAAAAAATCGAATATCGAACTTGTCCCGGTAGAAACAATCAACTCCGCTCTTAAATACTTGGGAGTGAAAAAATGAACTTTAAATATTAAAAATTTGGAGGTTTTCATGTTGTTTCGAAAAACCAAAACCTTTATTATTGATTCCGATACTCTTGCAGACCCCAGAGTCGTGAAGTTTCTGCAACTGGGACTGCTGACAGGTAGACTTCTTCTACCCCAACCCGGCATACAACCGGACGAATCCGAATATTCACTGCAAAGAGCAAAAGAACACATCGAACAACTGAAACGCATCCCTACGCTTAAGTTAAAAATTCTCCCGTTCAAGTCGACAGATGAGTTAATGAACATTGCCCGGAAGTACCACGCGACCCTCATAACAATCCGATCAGAACTAAAACATGCCGCAAACGGCTTTCAGGTAATCACTACTGCTGAGCTTTTTGAGCTTTTCCGTCCAGCTTATCTGCCCGGTACGACCTTGAGAGTAAAAATTTCCAAAAGAGGGAAAGAACGGAATGAAGGCATCGGTTATCTTGAGGGGGGAATTAAAGTCGTCGTCGAAAATGGAGGGAATGCCGTTGGGCAGGAGGTTGATGTTATAATACAAGGTGGCATTGACACCGATGTTGGGCAGGTGTTGTTTGCAAAACCGAAGTTCATAGAACTCCACTGAACAGACTCAAAGGGGGACATTTTGACTTCGCAAAAATTTGGTTTATCTTGAAATTCATAATCAGGAAGCGAATTAATGATTGATCCCAAAAAGTTTATTCTTAGCGATCGGTCGTTGGATATTAATGAAATATTAACCCAAGATGAAATTTTTCATCTCATTGCCCGTCAACTTGTAAGTGCTGGAGTAGCCACGGATGAAACATTTTTAGTCAATCAGCTCCGGGAAAGGGAAAAACTCGGTTCGACCGGTGTCGGTTATGGTATCGCACTACCGCATTTCATCGGGGATAACATAAATCAGCCAGCCGCTCTCATAGTACGCCTTAAACACCCGGTCCCTTGGAATTCAATCGACAATGAACCGGTAAAACTGATAGTTTGTTTAGTGGCTCCAGAAAAAGAACGAAACCTTTATCTTTCCCTCTTGGCCGAGATTGCCCGCAGTCTGAATACCCCGCAATTACGCACGGCTGCACTCACAGCACAGAATGCGGCATCGGCTGCGCGCATCATTGCCACTCCGCCTCATCAGAATTTTCTTAAGCGCAATCGTCGGCTCATCTTATTTTTCGGATTGGTTGCACTGATATTCATCGGAGCAGGAAGTATTCTTTCGCATATTTCTCTACCAGCTGCTGGTATCTATCAGGAACTGGGTTACTTACGTTTTAATGAACCGGAATGGATCTTACGGCAACAATTGACAATCACTCTCTTCCTCGCCATGGTAATTGGAACACTGCTTTTCTGGCGTTTCCGGGTCGCTATCGCTGCAGCAGCATTAGGCACATTACTAATTGCCGGGGTAATGGATTTGGAGCACACTGTAAAATTTATGTCCATCCCTACCATCCTTTTTATCATGTCGATGATGGTAATTGTCCGCTGGCTGCAGAATATCGGCGTGTTCCGATTTATTGTATTGAAGGCAATCGAGCAGGTAAAAGGTATCCCCTGGCTTTTACTTCTACTGCTTATGGCATTCTCGGTTATTCTGGGGGGATTTGCTGATGAAGTCTCAGCCATTCTGGTAACCTTTGGTCTCGCGCTGGAAGTATCACGTCGAACAAAAGCCCCCCTCGTGCCCTTTTTACTATCCTTGGTATTTGCTACTAATGTTGGTTCTGCTCTTACACTTGTCGGCAATCCGATCGGAGTATACATTGCCTTTGCGGGCGGCTTATCATTCGAAGACTTTCTGCGCTGGGCAACCCCGGTTTCAGCTATTACTGCTATCATCGTCGCTCTGCTATGCTTGATTCTGTACCGACGACATTTTTTCAATACTCGATATCACCTTGATGTGCAGCAACTCGAAAAGACCGCCGGTAATATTGACCCGATCAAACTACGGGTCGGTTTAATCACTTTCTTCATTATTATCATCCTGATAGCATTACACCGAAGATTTGAGGTTTGGCTTGGATTAAGTGACGGTACTGCCCTGGTCGCAAGTGCATTGGCAGTTACGGGTTTCATTGTCTTTTATGAACAAGAAAAAGGCAGAGTACTGGTTGAACGTGGCATTGATTGGTGGACGTTGCTTTTTTTCATGTTTTTATTTGCTAACGCTGCCTGTCTTGAATATACCGGAGTCACAACAAAGTTAGGTTACCTGCTCTTAAATTTTGCCGAAAAAATCGCCGGAACCAACAACTGCAGTCTCACTTTGCCTGCTGCTCTTTCCTTTCTCTGGATATCCGGTATTTTATCAGGATTCGTCGACAATCTCCCAATTGTAGCTGCACTTGCTCCAGTAGTCAAAGACCTTATTCGCATCGGACTTCCCCATGCCTCAATTCTATGGTGGGCACTGCTCTTCGGAGGATGTTTCGGGGGAAATCTGACCGTCATCGGCTCAACCGCCAATCTCGTCGCAGTAGGAGCCTTTGAACGGGCCAGCGGTCGCCATATCCGCTTTCGGGAGTGGTTCAAATTCGGTATAATCATAACAGCTGTTACTCTCATTATTTCTTCCATTGCCATCTTTTGCCAAATAAATCTGGCACCCTAAAAAGGAGAAAATATGTTCGACCGTATCCTCTACATAATAAGTGAAAAGCAGGAAGAAAAGGAAATTGTCATGAACTTTGCACGCCGGCATAACAGCACAGTGCTTGTTTCCGGACTCAGTCCTCTTGACGGATGTCCACCACCTCGAACTGAAGGTGCAACCCGCCAAGCGGTCCGGGCTGAAAACTACGAACGACAGTGCTGGCGCAGTATTTACTGGGTGGAAGAAGAACTCAAACAATCCGGTATTCGAGCATCGGTAATCGCTCATCTGACGACCCTCGATAATCTGCAGTTTCTTGCCAATAGTACGCATTGTGATCTGATAATTCTACCCGTCAGCATTCTCGCTGACCATGATTACCATCTACCAGAAGAACTGCTCCCCAATTTACCCTGCCCCATTTTATTGATAAACAACTCGTAATTCTTCATCGATGCTTCAGAAATATTTTCGACCGGAGTTCGTAATTGACTTAGAAGAAGCAGATTCCCCGGAAACCGTCTTTAAAATTGCTGCCAGCCGGATCGTCCCACTGAATTCTGTGTCCGAGCAGATTGTGCGTCACCTTGTTATCCGAGAGCAATCCGGTTCCACCAGTCTGGGCGACGGAGTTGCCATCCCCCATGCCATTATACCTGAAGCACTCCCGGCACCACTAGCCATCTTTATCCGGGTACGCAAGGGAATCAAGTGGAACGCGGAAGACACTAAACCGGTGCAACTTATATTCATTGTCATTGCCACTGAGCAGCACCGCAATGAATATCTCCAGCTTCTTGGGGAAATTGCCCGTGTATTTCACGATTACCATCGCCGTCGACAGATACTTAAAGCCCGGAATCCCGAAGAAATTTTCCGTTTTTTGACTGCTGAAGTAAAACCGGGCATATTCCAGCGCTACCGGACATTATTATTCCTGCTGCTGGCGATCCTGGGGACTTATTTTCTTGGCCGAGCATTCTTCCCCGTTTTGGAGCTACCGGCTACGGGAGTATATGAAAAATTGGGATTACTCAAATTTAATTCTGAACCGTGGGTTTCCCGTCAGTCATTGACAACAGCTATCTTCGTAGGAATGATTCTCGGAACTTTGTTCTTCTGGCGATTTCGAGTGGCGTTGGCGGCAATGAGCATTGCGCTGCTGTTATTTCTTAAGGTAATGAATGTCGAACTTGCTGTAGAATATATGTCCATACCTACGGTAATCTTCATTATGGCGATGATGGCTTTAATCAAATGGCTGGAAAACATCGGTTTCTTCCGGATAATTGTCACAGCTGTTGCTCGACGAATAGGTAACTCTTCAGGACTGATGCTCGCTGTTCTAATGCTTTTTTCCACTATCCTCTCTGGTTTTGCGGGAGAAGTATCCGGAATTCTTGTGACCTTTGGGTTAGCATTGGAACTTGCCCGTCAGAACCGAACTTCCCCCTTCCCTTACCTGTTAGCATTGGTCTTTGCTACCAACGTAGGGTCAGCGCTAACACTTGTTGGCAATCCAATCGGTGTTTATATAGCCTTCGCTGGTGGATTGACGTTTGAAGACTTTCTGCGCTGGGCAACTCCGGTATCGCTGGTAGCGTGTGCCGTTACCATAATCATCTGTTTATCACTCTTCCGCCGACATCTTCCTGCACAGCAACAGATGAAAATCAGCGACACTCTCCAAGTCAAACCATCAGAACTGCGACTCGGCTGGATTGTATTTGTTGCTGTAATAATATTCATTATCCTTCATGCCCGACTTGAACACTGGCTAAATCTTAAGGAGGGAACTGTGCTTGTTGCTACCCCGATCGCTGCTCTTGCCTTCGTCATATTCGTCATGCAGGAACGGGGGAAAATGCTGATTGAACGCGGTATTGATTGGTGGACCATCCTCTTTTTTATGTTTCTTTTTGCCAATGCCGCCTGTTTAGAACACACCGGTGTCACTACAAAGCTGGGGTACTTTTTGTTACGGATTGCCCAAAAATTGCCTTTTACTCAATGGCTTGGACAATCTGGGCTGACAGGCTCGAGCCTCATACTTCTTCTCTGGTTTTCCGGCATAACTTCAGGCTTCGTTGATAATATGCCGATTGTTGCTGCACTTGTTCCGATTGTTAAAACGCTGGTACAAATCGGCCTGCCTCATAGCAAAATTCTCTGGTGGAGTCTTTTAATTGGAGGATGCTACGGGGGCAATCTGACCATGATCGGCTCCAGTGCCAATTTGGTGGCAATAGGTGCGTATGAAAAGTATACCGGGCGGTCGATCAATTTCGGCCAGTGGATTGGTACTGGAATTGTCATTACAGTTATTACCCTACTCATCGCCACAATCATTCTTCTTATCCAACTGCCCTTTGCTCCATAATGTAGTACTGCAGGACTGATGAGGGAAAAACACACCCCATTGCTTAATAAATCAAAAAAAAATTTATCGGTTCTGCTTCCCCTGTCAGCTACATTATTGATCCGACTGTGGTTTGTTCTGGAAATGCGGCATCATCCTTTCTCATCCCTAACGCCACAAGTAGTTGATTCCTGGTTTTACCATCGCTGGGCGTTGGAAATTATAAAGGGTAATCTCTGGGGAACGGAAGTATTCTTTCTGCGTCCACTTTACCCCTACTTACTAGCGGCTATCTATCGCCTTTTCGGTCCCCAAGTTATCCCAGTTCAGATATTTCAGACCCTGTTGGCAGTAATCTCCTGCTTTATGCTGATGAAAACTACCGAGCGACTGTTCAATCTTAAAACTGCAGTTATTGCAGGTCTGGGATTCGCATTATGCGGTGTTCTGATTTTCTACACTGGTACACTGCTTTATGTGGAAATAACCGTTTTTTTTACGCTCTTGACCATCTTGTTGCTCTTAAAAATGAACCGCTGGTGGCATGCCCTGCTGGCTGGAATTAGCTTCGGCCTGCTGGTTATCTGCCGCCCGGAACTACTTGCTCTTTTACCACTTCTCATCTGGGGTATTGTTAAATTTCACAAAGTGCATGTTAATTCTGCAATTTCATTTGCGGTTGCAAGCATCTTGGTTATTGGTCTCGTACCGTTACGCAACTATCTGGTTGCCCGTGACCCGGTAGTGTTCACTGCCCATTCAGGCATTAATTTCTATTTCGGTAACAATCCAGAAGCCGATGGCACCTGGCAGCCGGTCAAGGATATGAACCTTGGGTTCGGTTTTTCTCACCAGCGCTTGAAACAAATTGCTAAAACTGTAAACGGACAGGAAGTCTCCTGGTCACAGGCATCGTCATGGTGGTTCAAGCAAGGATTAAGATTCATCACATCCTCTCCGGGAAAATTCCTGAAGCTTTTATGGCGCAAACTGCTATTATTCTTTTGTAATTATGAAGTGCCAAATAACTATTACTTTGAGACGGTATTACCGTTTTCGCGTGTGCTTAAATTCGCCCGGTTGAACTGGAGCATAATCATAGCCCTTGGAATACCCGGTATCATCCTTGCTGGAAGACAGTGGCGGCAACGCTGGCTTCTGTACGTCTTCATAGGTGGATATTTCATCTCCGCACTCGTGTTTTATGTTTTATCCCGGCTTCGCGCACCAACTATTCCGTTATTCCTTCCATTTACCAGTTATGCCTTTCTCAAACTCTACCATTTTTACAGAGACCGACGTGTACCAGTCGGAATTCGGTGGCTCGCAATCAGTCTTGCAGTTTACCTAGTAAGTAATCTGATACCGGTGAACCGCCACCATTATTCTGCTCAGGCTTGGACTCAACTGGGAAACATCTACTTAGAACAGAAACGTGCAATGCCTGCCCTTCAAGCTCTTAATAAAGCACTGCAATATGACCCGAACAACTACTCAGCCCGTTACAGTCTGATCGAACTTTATGCCGGAATGCGCCGGATAGCTGATGCTGAACACGAGTTTGAGCAATTACAAAGATCTTCTCCGGAAGCCCGGGAAATACTTCATCTCGCTGCTGCGCGGATTGCCGTCGCTCGCCGTGACTTTATCAGTGCACTTCGCCATTATCAATCTGCAATACAAATCAACCCACTTAACCCGGAAGCATTTTACTTAACCGGGCTTGTTTATGTTAGCATAGGTGATCTGGTTAACGCTCAGAAATACCTGACCCTAAGTTTGCAACTCGATCCCGATCACGAAGCTGCCCGTTCAGCACTTTATTATATTAAGCATGAAATTCGTTGATTGCGATTTGCAATTCGTTTGACTTCCGACATCATCTCGCTATAAACATACCGTGTCTGCAATTTTCCCGAACCATCAATGGCAGCTGCCTGTAACTGAAGAAGAAAAGATTAAGGAACTCGTCCGGACTACCAACCTTCCCCCAATAATTATTCAGCTGCTTTACCATCGCGGTTGCCGAACTGCTGAGGAATGCAGAGAATTCATCAACCCTTCGGCAGCACGTTTACATCGTCCTGATACTCTGCCCGATATCAACCTCGCTACTGAGCGAATTATCTCAGCGATCGAAAATCAAGAAGCGATACTGGTCTATGGTGATTATGACGTCGATGGTATTTGCGGCACAGCAATTCTCGTTTCCACCTTAAAAAAATTGGGCGGGGTGGTTACATACTACCTGCCACACCGTCAGAATGAAGGGTATGGTATTTCTCGGGCCGGAATTGAACACGCAATCAGACATGGCATCAAGTTAATCATCACTACTGACTGCGGCTCATCTGATATTGAAAATCTCCAACTAGCACGGGATGCCGGCATTGATGTGATCGTCACCGACCATCATGAACCAAATACAGCCTCTCTCCCCGCTCTTGCTTTTGTAAATCCAAAACGCCAAGGTTCCGACTATCCATTTCGAGAACTCTCCGGTGCTGGTGTTGCCTTTAAACTGGCATGGCAGCTGCTGGCTTCTTTAAAATCTCCTAAAGAAGAATTAATCGCATTACTTGACTTGGTCGGAATGGCAACTATCGCTGATGTAGTCCCGCTTGTGGGAGAAAACCGAATTATCGCCCGCCTTGGACTTCTTGCGTTAAGTAAAACTAACCGCCCGGGAATAAAGGCACTACTTACAACCAGCCGCCTTTACTCTCGAAAACTTTCCACCCGTGACATTGCATTCGTCATTGCTCCGCGTATCAATGCAGCCGGGCGGGTAAGTCACGCGCAACTTGCTCTCGAGCTTCTTCTGACTGAAGATGACGACACTGCCATTAATCTGGCATATCAACTTGAGGAGTTCAACCGCGTTCGTCAACGGCTCGAGGATATTATTTTTACCGAAGCTCGACGCCTCATTATCGATGGAGCAAAACAAGAACAGAGGGTACTGGTGCTTGCCCGACCTGGGTGGAACGAAGGAGTAATTGGAATTGTCGCCTCCAAACTGACGGAAGAATTTTGGCGTCCCTGCATTCTGATTTCCCTTAATGGGGAGATCGGTAAAGGCTCTGGACGGTCAATTTCTGGTTTCAACCTCTACGAAGCACTGGAAAAGACCAAGGATCACCTCATTAGTTTCGGGGGACATTGCTATGCTGCGGGAATTAAAATAAAACGCGACCTGATCCCGTTATTCGAGAATGCAATAAATCAGTACGCTTCCCTGCTGCCGGAGTCAACCTTTCAGCCGACCTTGAAAATCGATGCCATCGCCAATCTCGATGATATTACTCCTGAATTGCTTCAGCATCTTGCTCAGCTCCAGCCATTCGGGCCGGACAATCCTGAACCTGTATTTGCATCAACCGGGTTGGAAATCGTAGGTTATCCTCAGCGTATCGGCAAAAATAAAGACCACCTCAAATTCAAAGTGCGCTCTGGTAACACTGTTGTATCGGTAATAGCTTGGAACCGGAGCAGAGACATACTCAATCTTCGCATCGGTCAGCCGGGGTATCTTGATATCTGTTATACTCTTGCAAACGGCACATTCAACTGTAACAACAGAGTTCAATTGAAACTTTTAGACTTGAGAACAGCCGGGAACAACAATCTATCTGATTTATCCTGTTAAAACCCTGTTATTTTATTCAATTCCAAGTCACCAGCGATAATGAGCAAACGCTCGGTTGGCTTCCGCCATCTTGTGAGTATCTTCCTTTTTCTTAAATGCTGCGCCCTGTTTTTTACTTGCATCAATCAATTCATTTGCCAGCCGTTCAATCATAGTATACTCTCCACGGGCACGAGCTGCTTCTACTAACCATTTAATTGCTAGAGCATCCCTGCGCCGCGGCGAGACTTCCATTGGAATCTGATAAGTAGCCCCTCCGACTCGACGGGGTCTGACTTCAAGTACCGGCTTTACATTGTTAATTGCCTTTTGGAAAATCGAATAACCGTCCTCCCCGGCTTTCTTTTCTGCCAGAGCAAGCGCCTCATAAAATATCTTTTGCGCAACCGTCTTCTTGCCGTCCCACATTAATTTATTGATAAATTTAGCAACCAGTACCGAATTATACTTCGGGTCAGGAGCTACAGTATGAACTTTGTATTTACCTCTCCTTGCCATATTTCTCCCTTTATCCTGCAGATTGCTTGGGCCGCTTTACACCGTATTGACTGCGTGCCTGCTTTCTTCCTTCCACCCCACTGCAATCATAAACTCCTCGAACTACATGATAACGAACACCAGGTAAATCTTTTACACGCCCCCCCCGGACAAGAACGATTGAATGTTCCTGCAGATTATGTCCTTCACCGGGGATGTAAGCAGTCACCTCATATCCCGAAGTAAGACGCACCTTGCAGACCTTACGCAATGCCGAATTCGGCTTCTTGGGGGTCGTTGTGTACACACGCGTACATACCCCCCGCTTCTGAGGATTACCCAGCAGTGCCGGGGTCTTCGATTTCGCCCTAACTTTCTTACGCGGTTTTCTTACCAACTGATTAATCGTCGGCATATTGTCTCCTTTATAGGATTATACACCAAAATAATCTCAATTACAAGCCACACCATATCTGCTTAAGCCGCCTCCTCTTGCTGTTTTTCTTCTGCTGTCACCAGTTTAATCCGGCTGAACTCGCGGAAACCGGTCCCGGCAGGAATCAATCGCCCGACTATTACATTTTCTTTTAACCCACGGAGCTTATCTTCCCGTCCCTGAATTGCAGCTTCTGAAAGCACGCGTGTTGTCTCCTGAAATGAGGCTGCCGAGAGGAAACTCTCCGTTAGAAGCGCGGCTCGGGTAATTCCGAGCAAAATCGGTTGGTAGCTTGCCGGTCGCAAACCTTCAGCCAGCAACCTTTCATTCTCTTCCAGTACGCGACGCCGCTCGACGATTTCCCCCTCAATAAAGTTGGAATCTCCGGCGTCTTCAATTCGCACTTTGCGTAACATCTGCCGTACTATTATCGAAATATGCTTGTCGTTAATTTTTACCTTCTGCAACCGGTAAACCGCCTGAATCTGGTTAGTCAAAAACTCCTGCACGGCAAGCCACCCCTTTACTTTAAGCACATCATGAGGATCAACTGAACCTTCACATAACTTGTCCCCGGCTTTAACTCGATCTCCCGTCTGGACGAGGAGATATTTTCCGTAAGGTATCTCATACTCCTTCACTGCCCCGCCATCCGAAACCACTCTAACCAGCCGCTTACCTTCCTTGGGTTCCCCAACCTCAACCGTCCCGTCGATTTCAGAAATTACCGCTGGCGATTTAACTCTCTTTGCCTCGAACAGCTCCGCTACTTTGGGGAGACCGCCGGTAATATCCCGGGTCCGCGCCATCTCCCGGACGAGCCTCGCCAGCACATCACCTGGCATCACACTCTGCCCCTCTTCAACCATTAAATAAGACCCGGCCGGGAGCGGACATCGATCTGCCACCTTGCCCCGTTCATCCACAATCTCGATCATCGGGTGCAGTTTCCGCAACCGGTCTTCGATAATTATCCTCTGCATTCGATCGGTCTGTTCATCTATATCTTCCCTGAGTGTTCTCCCTACTTCGATATCTCTGAATTTTATCTTTCCTTTAACTTGGGCAAGGAGCGAAATGGAATAGGGCTCCCATTCAAACAAAACATCACCTTCCTTAACTTCCTGTCCATCTTCCACTCGAATCAGCGCCCCCGCCGGCACACTGTATGGGATCTGACGCTCCGCTGACAGTAACATTATCTTCCCCTGCGCCAAAGTTGTCGATTCCCCATCGCTGCGTCTGCTGACAGTCAGATTCTCAAATTTGATTTTTCCCGCGAAACGTGCAAATGCCTTTGTCTGTTCAGCAACCCGTGCGGCTACACCACCAACATGGAAAGTCTTCAGCGTTAACTGTGTCCCGGGTTCACCGATCGACTGCGCTGCCACAATGCCAACTGCCTCGCCGATTTCAACGATTCTCCCTGTTGCCATATTGCGACCATAACACTTCACACACAAACCATTGGGAGCCTCACAGGTTAGAACGGAACGCACCCTTACCATTTCAATACCGCAATTTTCGATTTCCTCGGCTGCCTGATCGGTAATTTCCTCACCGGCCCGGACAATTACCTCCTTGGTCACCGGATTCACGATATCATCCAGCGCAAAACGACCGGCAATCCGCTCATTCAGCGGCTCAATAATATCAGTTCCCTCACGCAACGCTGTGACCTCTTGACCGACAATCGTCCCGCAATCCTCCATTGTAATAACCACATCCTGGGCCACATCAACCAGTCTGCGGGTGAGATATCCCGCTTCCGCGGTCTTTAGTGCGGTGTCGGTCAATCCCTTGCGTGCCCCATGGGTGGAAATGAAGTATTCCCACACTGAGAGCCCTTCGCGGAAAGAACTTTTGATCGGCGTTTCAATAACTTCCTCTCCTACGGTTCTTCTCTGGGGCTTGGCCATCAACCCTCGCATCCCGCCCAGCTGCGCTGCCTGGGTCCGGGAACCGCGCGCCCCGGAATCAATCAGCATAAAGACCGGGTTAAAACCATCCTGATCTTGACGCAATCTCTCCATCAGTGCTTCCTCAACCTCCGCAGTCGCTAGTGTCCAGATGTTAACAATCTTGTTGTATTTTTCTGATTCAGTCATCAGCCCCCGATCATACGCCTTCTGGACCTTCCTTACTTCTTCGTCACTGCGTTCCAGTATCTTCTGCTTTTCCTTGGGCACCACAACATCATCCATGCCGATCGACAATCCGGATTTAGTTGCCATCTCAAAACCCAGATCCTTCAGATCATCCAGAAGTTTTACAGTAACATCAAGCCCCAGTGTCCGTGCACACCGGTCGATCAGCCCGACGAGTTTTTCCTTGGGAACGGTATCATTTACAAATCGAAGCCCTTCGGGCAGAACGGCATTAAACAGCACACGGCCCACCGTCGTCAGAATAAGCTTCCCTTGATATCGAAAATTAATCCATTCATGGAGATCAAATTCGTTAAGATCAAACGCCGAACGTACGGTATGAAAATCATCAAATGAACCAGCAGGTTTGGGTTCTCCGGGTTTTGTTTTAGTAATATAGTATATCCCGGCAACAATATCCTGCGATGGAACCATCAATGGTTTTCCGTGTGCCGGGGACAGAATATTATGCGGAGCCAACATCAGAACCGCCGCTTCCAGAATCCCTTCAGGAGTCACAGGAACATGCACAGACATCGTATCACCATCAAAATCAGCATTAAACGGCGGACAAACCAGGGGATGGATTCCAATTGCTCGATGTTCAGATAAAACTGGATAGAAGGCCTCGATTGAAACACGATGCAGTGTAGGTGCCCGATTCAGCAGCACGGGATGGTCCTTTGTAACTTCCTCAAGCACTTCCCATACTTCCGGTGCCTCCTGGCGATACATCAGTTTGGCACCCCGTTCACTGTCGGCAAGTTTACGTTCTTCCAGTCGTCTCAGGATCATCGGTTTGAAGAGCTCCAGTGCCATCTCCTTGGGAAGACTGCATTGATGCAACTTTAAAGTCGGGTCAACCACAATTACCGATCTCCCTGAGTAATCAACCCTCTTACCGAGCAGGTTGCGCCGGAATCTCCCCTGCTTACCCCGCAATGCTTCACAGAGTGATTTCAAGGGACGCCCGGCTTTACCCCTCACCGGTTTGGGACGCGATTCATTCAGAAATAGCGCATCAACCGCATCCTGGAGCATCCGCTTTTCATTCTTGAGAATAATCTCAGGAGTCCGAATGGACATGAGATGTTTCAGACGGTTGTTACGCACTATGACCCGCTTATAGAGATCATTCAAATCTGAAGTCGCATAACGCCCCCCCTCCAGTGGTACCAGTGGTCGCAGGTCTGGGGGAATCACTGGAAGAACATCCAGAATCATCCACTCCGGTCTGGCTCCCGAATTGCGAAATGCCTCCACTACCCGCAGACGGCGCAGCAGGCTGAACCGCCGCGAAGTCTCGTGCTTTATTCTTGCCCTCAAGTCAGCTGCTAAATCATCAAGCTCAATCAGAGCAAGCAGCTTTTTAAGCGCAACTGCACCGGTATCAGCTTCAAATCCGTCGTACCTTCTTTCGAGTGCCTCCCGATACTGCTCTTCATCTAAGAGATCCATTTTTTTGAAAGGGGAAGCACCGGGCTGAATGACGATGTAGACTTCATAATTAAGAATGGTCTCTACCTGATTAATCGTCAAGTCCAGTATTAATCCTATCTTCGATGGCGGCACCTGGTAAAAGAGTGTATGGGCGACCGGCACCGCCAGCTCGATATGTCCCATACGATGGCGCCGCACCGAGGAAAGCGTTACCTCCACCCCGCATCGATCACAGACAATACCTTTGTACCTAACCCGCTTGTACTTACCGCAGTTACATTCATAATCTTTTACGGGTCCAAAGATCCGCTCGCAGAACAAACCATCCTTCTCCGGCTTCTGAGTACGATAATTAATCGTTTCCGGTTTAATTACTTCACCACTCGACCAGCTCCTTATTGTTTCTGGTGACGCAAGTCTTAATCGAAGCGAATCAAAATCATATACGAATTCTCTCTCACTGCTCATCCGACCTCCTCACCTCAAAAATTTTCCGCATTACTGTATTTTCTTTTCCCTTTCCGGAACCAGTTCCAACCCCAACCCCTGCAACTCCTTAATCAGAACCGCAAATGAAGCTGGTGCCTTGGGACGCGGCGGGTTCTTACCCCGGATCAGTGCCTCATAAAGTGCACTTCTTCCCTCCACATCATCAGACTTGATCGTCAGCATCTCCTGTAACGCATGCGCTGCACCATAAGCTTCGAGGGCCCATACTTCCATCTCACCAAAACGCTGTCCGCCAAATTGCGCCTTACCTCCCAGAGGCTGCTGAGTAATTAATGAATACTTACCGGTTGAGCGGGCATGGATTTTATCATCCACCATATGAATCAGCTTCATCATGTACATTACACCTACCGTAACCTTTCCCTTGAATGGCTCTCCGGTTCGTCCATCGTAGAGGACAATCTTACCGTCTGCCGGCAACCCGGCCCTCTTGAGCTCCTCTTTGATTTCCTCGGGGGTTGCACTTTCAAAAACCGGACACACCGCCTGATACCCCAGAACCCGTGCCGCCCAGCCCAGATGTGCCTCCAAAACCTGCCCCAAGTTCATCCGCGATGGCACACCCAGCGGATTCAGAACCATATCAACTGGTAATCCCCGCATTTCTTTGATCGTATTGCTCTCCGCCTCTTGAGGATTAACGGCCACATAAGGCATATCTTCAACCGGCAGAATTTTGGAAACCACACCCTTGTTACCATGCCGCCCGGCGAATTTGTCCCCAACCGCCAGTCGCCGCTTCTGAGCGATAAAAATCGTCACGGACTGCAATACGCCATGAGGCAGTTCATCGCCACGTGTTGCCCGTTCCTCCTCATTTCTCTTTTCCGTCTGAGCCTTGGTCAGCGCCTCATCATATTCCTTCAGTACCTGCCGTATTTCATCCTGTAATCTGGGATTGACCAGCAACTGCTCAAAGTTAACAACATTGGAAAATTCTTCCGAATTAAGGAACTCATCATCCATTACCAGCCCGGCTTTATGAACAATCTTCCCCTTGCTCGTCCGGGCATTGGCTGCCGCCTTGTGCCCTTTAAGTAATGCCCGCAACTTTTCATCGCGCCGCTGGCGGAAAAACTCCTTCTTCACCTCATACCGATTTTCTGCCTCATTCACCCGTTCCTTTTCCAGCCGGCGGGAAAGCCGGTCATTTAGTTTCCGGGAGAGAATTCGCCGATCAATGACTGTCCCAAAAACACCGGGTTCCACCCGTAATGATGTATCCTTTACATTTGCTGCCTTCTCTCCGAAAATCGCTCTCAAAAGCCGTTCTTCTGGAGTGTATTCAGTTTCCCCCTTGGGGGTAATCCTGCCCACAAGAATATCACCAGGTCCCACCTCAGCTCCGATCCGCACAATTCCAAATTCATCCAGATTCCTCAGCTCATCTTCAGTTGCCCCGGGAATATCACGAGTAATCTGCTCCGGGCCTAATCGCGTCTCCCGGGCCTGGATTTCAAACTCCAGAATCTGAATGGAGGTAAACGCATCTTCTTTTAATAAATCTTCGGAAACAATAATTGCATCTTCGTAATTATATCCCCGCCAGGGAACAAATGCCACCAGCACATTTCTCCCCAGTGCCAGCTGTCCCTCATCTGTTGCCGGTCCGTCAGCAAGCAGATCTCCTTTTTTCACCTCATCCCCAACCCGGACTACCGGCCGCTGGTTCAGACAGGTATACTGATTGGATTTCCGGTATTTTGTCAACCGGTGTTCTACCAGCCCCTTTTCAGTACGGACAATGATCCGCTTGGCATCAACTTTTGTAACAATTCCATCCTCCTGAGCAATAACTACTGCACCCGATTCAGTCGCAAATTTCTCTTCAACGCCGGTAGCCACCAGTGGTTTCTGAGGCACAAGGAGCGGAACCGCCTGCCGCTGCATGTTAGCGCCCATTAATGCCCGGTCAGCATCATCATGCTCGAGAAACGGAATCATAACTGTTGAAGGAGCAAACAGCTGCTTCGGAGAAACATCCATAAAATCAACTTCTTCCACCGGCACTACCACCACATCGCCCCGTCGACGACAGATAACCTCCGATTTGGCAAAACTGCCATCGGGAAGGAGCTCAGAAGTCGCCTGGGCAATAGTATAACGGTCCTCCTCATCAGGCGTTAAGTAAACCTCCTTTCCCTTCCCCATGATCACCCTGCCATCCTTCACCTGCCAGTAAGGAGTACTGATAAATCCGTAGGGATCGATACGGGCATAAGTGGCAACCGTGGCAATTAGACCGATATTCGGACCTTCGGGAGTTTCAATCGGACAGAGCCGGCCGTAATGAGAATAATGCACATCGCGGACTTCAAAGCCCGCCGTCTCCTTGGTTAATCCTCCCGGACCAAGAGTCGAAACCCGCCGCTTATGCGTCAATTCAGCAAGCGGATTGGTCTGCTCCATAAACTGACACAGCTGGCTCTGGGTAAAAAACTGCATGACCGCATTGGCAACTACCCGAGTATTCACCAACTCCTGAGGTACCAGTTGCCCATCGTCAACAAACGCTGCCCTTTCCCGGACATTTTGAGCAAGCTGGGTCAGGGCGAGCCGGAACTGATTCTCCAGAAGTTCCCCGACTCTTCTTACCCGTCTGCTGCCCAGATGATCAACATCATCCAGTCCGTATCGGAACGTCTGCGAATCTGATCGGTAGCCTGCCCGATGTAAAATTTCGCGCGCCAATTTTCCCGAATCCTCCGATTTGAACCACAGTTCCACCATGCGGTTCCGATCGAAAAACTCGTATTTATCAGGAGCAGCGCCACTCTCGGTCAATAAATTGACAATCGTATCCACATCATGTTTATCTCTGCATTCGATCCTGAGTACTGCCAGTTGTGCTTCTGCCGCGATTCGCAGGATTCGATCAATAATCGAAAAGATATCATTGATATCAAGCGCGGTCTGATTCGGACTGGTCTTGAGCCAGAGCCGCTGATTCAGCTTGAGACGCCCGACCCGGCCCAGGTCAAATCGCCGCGGATCAAACAGCATCGCCGCAATCATATTTTCCGCAACTTCCAGTGAATGCGGCACGATGTTACGCAAGCGCAGATATATCCTTTTTACCGCATCATCCTTGGAACTGGCCTTATCGGTCTCAAGTGTATTTACGATAATATCGATACCGGGCTGACCGGGAACGACTACTTCTGCTTCCTCGATCCCCTTTGCAGTGAGATATTCATAAAGACCTTCGGTAATGCGCTCTGCCGCTCTTGCCAGAACTACCGGCTCCCGTTTTGTCTCGGTAACATCTGCATCATCTACTTTAATATCTTCAGCAAGCACATCACCCAGCTGCAGTTTCCGTCGTTCTACTTTGAACAGCCTTCTGAGCACATCCGCATGGGTATATCCCAGGGCTTGAAGGAATGTCCCGGCAGATACCCGTTTCTTACGATCAAGAACCACCATCAGCGTCTGATTCTTATCTACTACCAGTTCAAACCAGGCTCCCCGCAATGGAACCAGCAGCGCCGACAACTCTTCATCTTCCTCTGAGAAATAGACCCCGGGGGAACGATGCAGCTGACTTACGACTACTCTTTCAACCCCGTTAATAATGAATGAGCCGTTTACCGTCATCCAGGGGAGCTCACAGAAATATACCTCCTGCTCGATTACATCTTTCACTTCCTGTTCAGCAGTGTCGGTATCCCGCAATTTATCTTTTTTCCAACCGGTTCTGACCAGACGGAAGATCACCTTGAGTGGCAGGGCATAAGTAGTTCCCCGGGCAATCGCCTCTTCGGGAGAATAGCGGGGCTCACCAAATTCGTAGCGCACATACTCAAGACGGAAGTTCTTGTGTTCATCAACAACCGGAAACATCTCCCGGAACACCGCCTCCAGCCCCTGCACCCTGCGTTGTTCCGGTGCAACATTGAACTGGGTAAACTCGGCAAACGACTCCCACTGGAGCGAAAGCAGATTGGGAATTTCAAGGACCGTCCGACTCTTTGCAAAGTTCTTCTGTTTTATACTCATTTACTCTCTTTCCTGTTTACGCTCCACCCCGGCTAAATAAACCGCTCAACTGCTGGTTCCTCTGCTGCACAACCGCGGACCAATGAGATCTTACTTAATTTCCACCTTGGCACCGACTTCTTCCAGCTTCGCCTTCAGGCGCTCTGCCTCCTCCCGACTGACATTCTCCTTAATAACACTTGGCGTCTTCTCAATGATATCCTTTGCCTCCTTCAAACCCAGCTGAGTCAGCGCCCGCAGCTCCTTAAGCACCTGAATCTTCTTGTCGCCGACCGAAACCAGGGTAACGGTGAACTCGGTCTTTTCCTCTGCCTTGGTATCCGGCGCTGCACCACCGGCTGCAGCTTGAGGAGCTGCCACCCCGGCAACAAATGCCGGAGCTGTCACCCCGAATTTCTCCTTCAGCTCCTTTACCAGTGCTGCCAGTTCGGTCACGGTCAGCCCTTCAATCGTGGCAATTAACTGCTGAACTTTATCCTCAGACATTTTTTCCTCCTTAATTAATTTAGAAATTTTTCAGCCATTTTGCTTAGAAGCAGCAATCTTAGATCAATATTCCGGTACGGCATAATTAACTCCCGGACACGGTGCTCTTTTTCTGCTCCAGCTGCTCAAGCACCCAAACCAGCTCTGCCAGCATCCCCTCCAGTACTCCCGCAAGTCCTGATATGGGTCCGGCAAGTACGCCCACCAGTTCGGCGCGCAGGTCCTGCTTGGTCGGCAGATTCGCCAAGAGGTCGAACTGCTCGGCGGTGTATAGTGTATTTTCCAGATAGGCACCCTTGAACCTGATATTGGGTATCCGTTTACCAACATCCTTCAGAAAACGTGCGGGCGCAATTGGATCGTCAACTGCAAAGATCATGGATGTCGGACCACGAAGGACTTGAGCAATCCCGTCGGGAACACCCGATGCCTTCAGCGCCCTCAGTGCAAGCTGATTCTTGACCACCTTCACCGTCATATTCTGCTCCCGGGCGCTGCGCCGGAATTCATTAAAGTCATTCGCTGGCAGTCCGCTGAAGTCGAGAAAATAGAGTGCAGTCGCTGACTTGATTTTTGACTGCAAGTCTTCAATAAATTTAACCTTTTCTTCCTTGGGCATTTTAAACCTCGCGTTTCACAGCTTCACTGAATTCCTTGGTGTCAACTCTGATCCCCACCCCCATAGTCGAGGAAATAACCACTTTGCGGATAAACTGCCCCTTGGCGGTTGAGGGTTTGTTCTTCATCAGTTCCCGGACAAAGGTTTGAATATTGTCAATCAGCTGTTCCGGTGCAAATGAGACCTTCCCGACTACCGCATGGACATTTCCGGTTTTGTCATTCCGATAATTGATTCTTCCCGCCTTAAGTGCACGGATTGCATTCCCGATATCAAAGGTCACGGTCTGAGTTTTCGGGGAGGGCATCAATCCCTTAGGTCCTAAAATTTTGCCCAGTTTTCCGACCGCAGGCATGGTGTCCGGGGTTGCCACTGCGATATCAAAATCGGTCCAGCCGGAACTGATTTTCTCCACCAGATCCTCAAACCCCACATAATCGGCCCCGGCGGCCCGGGCTTCATCCACCTTATCTCCCTTGACAAAGGCAAGTACCCTCACCTTTTTACCGGTGCCATGCGGAAGCGTTACTGTCCCGGCAACTGCCTGCTCCTGCTTTTTCGGATCAATCCCCAGCCTGACCGCCACCTCTACCGATTCATCAAACTTGGCATTGGCATTCTCCTTTACCAGCCGGACTGCCTCAGCAAGTGAATAACTTTTCAAGCGGTCGACCTTCTCCCGCAGTTGACGATATCGTTTACTGTGTCTCATTAACCCTCCACCGTAAGTCCCATCGAACGGGCGGTCCCTTCGATGATCTTTATTGCCGCCTCCAGACTGCTGGCATTCAGGTCCTTCATCTTCTTTTCCGCAATTTCACGGATCGCCTTTCTGGTGACCACCCCCACCTTCACCCGGTTGGGTTCGGCCGAACCTTTTGCCAGTCCGGCGGCCTGCTTCAACAGCACCGATGCCGGCGGACTCTTGGTCACGAATGTAAATTTCCGATCGGCATAAATCGTAACAATCACCGGAATCAGCATTCCTGGCGGCTCCCGCTTTGTTGCCTCATTGAACGCCCGGATAAATTCCGCAATATTCACACCGTGCTGCCCCAGTGCCGGACCTACTGGCGGTGCTGCAGTCGCCTGACCTGCGGGAATCTGTAATTTAACTACTGCGAGAACTTTCTTCGTCATCATAATCAATCCTCCCTAAATTGGCTGGACCTCGAGAAAATCGAGGTCAATTGGTGTCGGGCGTCCGAAAATAGTAACCATCACCTTGACCCGACGCCGTTCCGGGATAATCTCCTCCACCGTTCCGGTAAACCCGGCAAACGGCCCCTTCGTTACCTTTACTGTCTCCCCCTTCTCAAACGGCGCCTCCGGTTCAATCCGGTCCTTACCCTGCTCAATCTGTTCACAGATTGCCGTCACCTCATCTTCCGACAGTGCCAGCGGTCGCTGTTTTGTTCCGAGAATATGTGTGACGCCGGGGATTGACGTTACCAGCTTAAGCGCCTCCTCAACCGGCTCCATTTCAACGACAATATATCCTGGATACAACCGCTTTTCTTCAGTAACAATCTTTGACTTGCGCACCCGGGCAACCTTCTCTGCCGGCAGAATCACCCGCCCGAAAAGTTCCTCCTTACCCTGCATCTTGATCGCCTTCTCCAGCAGCTCTTTCACCTTTTTCTCCCTGCCGGTGTAAGTATGGACCACAAAAAACTTCATCGCTCTTTTCCCATTTTTATCAGCGCAGAATCAGCGCCAGCAGCCGGGAGAAAATAAAGTCACACAAACCGATGAACCCGCCCAGCACCGCGGAAAAAGCAATCACCACCAGGGTTGTAGTCCAGAGCTCCCGGGGTTTGACCCAGCTGACTTTTTTCAGCTCACTGATTACATCCTTAATGTACTCTTGGATTTTCTTCCAGATACTCATTTTCGTTACAGGCCAGGAGGGATTTGAACCCCCAACCTACGGATTTGGAGTCCGCCGCTCTACCGTTAGAGCTACTGGCCTATTTAACCTCCTTGTGAACTGTATGTTTTTTACAGCTGGGACAGAATTTCTTCAATTCCATCCGCTGAGTTTTCTTCTTATTCTTATCCGTATGATAATTCCGACTCTTGCACTCTGCACAAGCCAGGGTAACAAATATACGCATCTTTACTCAATAATCTCGACTACCGTTCCTGCACCCACTGTCCGGCCACCCTCGCGAATTGCGAATTTGGAATTCTGCTCCAGAGCAACGGGAGTAATCAGTTCAATCTCCATCGTCACGTGGTCACCAGGCATAACCATCTCCACACCCGGGGGCAGCTGAACCGTACCGGTGACATCGGTCGTGCGGATATAAAACTGCGGCCGGTAACCGGGGAAGAACGGTGTATGTCTGCCACCTTCCTCCTTGGTCAGGACATAAACCTCGGCTTTGAATTTCTTGTAGGGCTTGATCGAACCGGGTGCTGCCACAACCATACCCCGTTCCACTTCCTCCTTGCTCACACCCCGCAGCAGGAGACCGACATTATCACCAGCCCGCGCATCATCCAGAACCTTGCGGAACATCTCAATACTGGTAACTACCACCTTATCATGCTTGCCAAAGCCGATGATTTCCACTTCACTGCCGGGCTTGAGGATTCCCCGTTCCACTCTGCCGGTAACTACCGTACCGCGTCCGGTGATTGAGAAAATGTCCTCGATCGGCATCAGGAACGGCTTGTCGATGTCCCGGACCGGCTCAGGAATGAAATCATCCAGCGCCTTGATCAGCTCCCAGATTGAGTCCACATTCGGTCCGGAATCCTCCTGCAGTGCCTTCAGTGCACTGCCCTTGATAATCGGTGTCTTGTCTCCGGGAAATCCGTATTTATTCAGAATATCCTTGATTTCTTCAGAAACCAGCTCAATCAGATCCGGATCATCAACCAGATCCACTTTATTCAGATAGACCACGACCGCCGGCACATTAACCTGCCGTGCCAGCAGAATGTGCTCGGTTGTCTGGGGCATCGGACCGTCTGCTGCCGAAACCACCAGAATCGCCCCGTCCATCTGGGCGGCGCCGGTGATCATGTTCTTGATGTAATCAGCGTGGCCCGGACAGTCGATATGGGCGTAATGTCTCTTTTCACTCTCATACTCCACATGAGAAACTGCGATTGTCAGAATCTTCGTCTCATCCCGCCGGCCGTGGGCTTCGCTGGCTTTTGCCACCTGATCATAGGTTGTATAGGTCGCCAGCCCCTTAGTCGAGAGTACCTTGGTAATCGCCGATGTCAGGGTCGTTTTTCCGTGGTCCACATGACCGATCGTCCCGACATTGACATGCGGTTTCTTCCGTTCAAACTTTGCCTTAGCCATGGTCCTTTCCTCCTTGTATTCAAAACCTCATTTTTCTCTCACTCAGACACAAACCGCTTTAACTGATTATTCAGCCCACGGCCGGAATTGAACCGGCGACCTCTTCCTTACCAAGGAAGTGCTCTGCCGACTGAGCTACATGGGCAAAAGTTCATTAATTATAATTATAACTTATTTCTTGTCAACAATTTCTTGCAATAAAATCTTTCCGCTCAGCGGGCGATGGGAGTCGAACCCACGCAAACAGCTTGGAAGGCTGTTGTGCTACCATTACACCACGCCCGCACGGGTTCAAAAATGTAAATGGACGGGGAAGGATTCGAACCTCCGTAGGCGTTCGCCAGCAGATTTACAGTCTGCCCCCTTTAACCACTCGGGAACCCGTCCATCTCTTTCAGCCGACAGAGGGAGTCGAACCCCCGACCTGAGGTTTACAAAACCTCTGCTCTACCGGCTGAGCTATGTCGGCAATTCCAATTTAATAATATACCCTGTTCCGCCGTCCCGTCAAGTTTTACAATCACCGCTCCTTTCAGCGGGTAAGCACCATTTTCCCCCACAGTTCCCGCTGACCATCACGGATCCGGTAAAAGTATATTCCGGGGGCAACACTGCGGTGAGAGTTATCCGTGCCGTCCCAGATGAACTCCGTGTGCGTGACCACCGGAACTGCCCGGCCCAGATTCCGGACCAGCCGGCCGCTGCGGTCATAGATCTCGAGATCAACGGTTGACGGTTCTGTCAGCCTTACCGCCATGACCGTCTGCTGACGGAAGGGATTCGGCCGCACCTGCAGCTGAACCCGCTCCAGCCGGCCGGTTTCAGGCCCTTCCGCCACACCGACACCGTAGTTGAAGCCCACCATCTTGAAGATCATATTATTGGAACCGGAGGCATACTGCATAATCGTCACCCAGTAGGAACCGTCCCGCGGGTCATATTCAACACCCCGGATATTCCATTCGGTATTGACAAAACGGAACCGGTTCAGCAGCGCACCGCTCGTCCGGTCAATCTCGGTAACCGCGCAGGACTCAAGCGCTGTGCCACCCGCATCAAACCAGGTAAAGATATTCAACAGTGAAGGCGGATTCCCGGGACGATGGTAATCAAGCGCCAGACACCTTGCCCCGTAATATCCGGAAACCGGATGGGTAATTGTCGTCTGAAGGTTGCCCAGAGTATCAAATACAAAAATCCGCTGCTGACTGGTCGAACTCCGGCGGTCGCTGACATATACCAGATGGGCTGCCTCGTGTTCTGTGACCCCGACCGGATAATCCGCCTGCGCCACCGAAAAGTAACGGATTACCGAACCGCTGGGCGTTATCTTATAAACCCGCTTTGAAGGATTGGCAACCACCCAGAAGGTGTTGTCATATTCGCAGTAATCAATATCGGTGCAGGAATCCTCGGGCAGGGGTATCGTTCCGCGCGCCTGCAGGAAGGAGTCGGAAGTATACTTGTAAGCCTGGGCACTGAAGTAATAGAGGCAGTAAATCAGGCTGTCCCGGGTGTTATAGGCAACACCATACAGTCCCCAGTCGGTCGGCATTCCCGGACAGACCTTCGGTCCCCAGATGATCGTCCCCGGCTGAGGCGGCGGTTCGCCCACCCGCAGATGGACTGCGAACTTCGTTGCGTAGTCGGCGCTGTCGCCGGA
>JAOABP010000005.1 GCA_026418295.1 Caldifarciminota bacterium | reverse complement strand
GAGCGTGCCGTCGGTAATCATCCCGCTGGTAACTGAGTTTGCCTGCCCCTCGTTCACATACCGGCTGTCCAGTCCGGGGAGGGCAAGTCCTGCGACCCGCTGGGCACCACCTGCACTGTCCACATAAGCATGAGTATGGGTAGCTCGGGCAAAGTAACTCGTGTCCCGGCCCTGAAGGAGATCGGAGTTTGCCGCCCGCTCAGTCAGAAAAGCATAGGCGGAGGAAACAATCCGCAACCTCGGCGTCAGCTCGGAACCGGTGCCCACCTGCAGACTGAGATACAGACTCCCGGCATCAGGAACGCTTGCAATTGGAGTTACCGAACCAAGCAGAACCGAGAAAATGCCGTTTCTCACATTGACAGCCTGCGCCTCAGTCCAGAACGGTGTGCCACCGGTTGCCTGAGTATACAGCCGGAAGGTAAGCTGATAACTGCCATCCGGCACCGGATTGCCCAATGAATCCGTCAGTCTGCCCTGATAGGAAAGCAGGCGGGGAATGGTAATCGCATCGGTGCTGACCAGCGGCGCAGTTCCAACCGGAGCCATCGCCGGCAGAGGAGTAACTCCAGCGATCTCATCTGCTTGAGACCAGTTACTCAGTAAAAACAGCAGGGTTATGAGTATTGCCTGGGGTCTCATCTTACTCCCTCCTTATTTTACTTACTACAATTTTTACTGTCCAACCCCCTGAATCTTGGACAGTATATAGAAATTTAACATAAACAAATCATCTGTCAATAATGACATCTTCTCCAGCAATTAACAACTCTCCGTGACCGGAATTACAATAAAAAAACCGGCGGGGCAGATTGGTCTGCCCCGCCTGATACTGATTGCGGGGATTTCAGCGTCCGAAGAGCAGTTTTGTGGTCTGGCGGTGAGCACCGGCAGAGAACCGGCAGAAATAGACCCCGCCGGCAAGCGCTCTGCCCGACCCATCCCGACCATCCCAGACCAGACGGTAAACACCCGGCTTCTGTATTGCGTTCACCAGTGTCCGCACCACTCTGCCGGAAAGGTCAAGCACCTGCAGACTGACCGGACCCGCCTCTGCCAGTGAGTAGCAGACCTGTGTCCGGCGAAAGAACGGGTTGGGTGCGGGCTGGTAAAGCCGGGTCACGAGTGGTGTTACTGCCTGCTGGTCAAACTGCTGCCGCTCCTCCAGCCCGGTTGCCGGTTCCGGCTGCCAGAAGCCGACAAGCGCCAGCAGGTTCGGACCGGTCATCCTGCCGGTTGCAGTCTGGCCGATGGTGGCACCACAGCGGTAATTACCGCTCATAATTCCGCCACCACCTGCCACCACCTGCCAGTCACAGTGAAAGGGCTGGGCAGAGAGAACCGCTGTCAGCAGTAACAGGATGAAAAAACCCCGCTTCATATTTACCTCCCGGTCTGCCGGTTTTTCATCAGCTCATACCGGGTCCTGCCCGCAGGAGTGCGGAAGTCAAGCCCCTGTGCCTTGCCCTCCCGCTCCAGCTGCTCCATACAGCCGGCAAGGAACTCATCATCCAGCATCCTGCCGGTGAGTGAACCGGTTTTTACCTGCTCCACCGGCATCATCCTTCTGATCGCCTCTGCTGATACATCAGCCCGCTCACCGGTCACCTGCCAGTAAACCTCCATCCCCGGCCTGCCGCCGATCACAAACCGGTTGCCCGAGACCTTCTCAGCAACATACACATCCGATGAACCGACGCCGGTGAGCTGGATATGCGGGTTGCGGTTGAGCGCGGAGAAGTAGTCGGGCAGTTTGACCTCGGCTCTGCCTGAGGCATCAAGAACCACTGCACCCCGGTAGATGTTGAGCATCTCCGGACCCTCAACAAAGTAGTGATTGAGAATTTTACCGTAGGGGTCAAGCGGATGGTCGATCGTGAAACTTCCACCTGCCTTGGACAGGGTGCCACAGCGGAGCTGGTTGCCGGCGGTGGCGGTCTGGCCGTTGAAGGCGGCGGAGTTGCTGTAACCACTGGGGACAACCGAAAGGTAGCCGGTGGTGAAGCTGTAGTTGGCAGCTGAAGTGTCATACCGGCCACCGGCAACTACCGACCAGTCTCCTGCACCGTGATTGGACTCTCCCCCGGCAATCGCAGAGTAATAGCCACTGGCGGTGTTCAGATGCCCGCCGGCAACCGTGGCATCACCAGCACCGGCAGTATTACCATATCCACCCCCAACAGTAGCGTTGGTGCCGGTCGTGGTATTGCCACCGCCACCCGCAATGGTGGAGTTCCAGCCGTTTGCCTGATTGTTTGCACCGCCCCCGATTGTTGCACCATCAGCACTGGCAGTATTATTGGTGCCGCCACCGACCGTCGCCCCGCTGCCACCTGCAGTATTAGTAACCCCGCCGCTCACGGTTGCGCCGGCATTACTGGCGGTATTATCTCTGCCTCCGCCAATAAAGGTATTGATAGCGGTTGCGGAGTTATTGTAACCGCCAGCCACGGTTGCGCCTGTGTCCTGAGGTTCATTACCGGCAAGGTTGCTGTAACCGGAAAGAATACCACCGTAAGCGCCAATAACTGTATCAGCATGCCCGCCACCAATCACCCCCATCAGGCCGGTGATGCGGTTCAAGGCACCGCCACTGATTACCGAGTTGGGGCTGATCGTACTGTTGACCATTCCTCCGCCCACTGTGGCACCGTCTCCATAAGCGATGTTATTTCCGCCACCGCTGATCGTTGCGACATAACCGCTGTCCCGGTTCTGGTTGCCACCGGCAATGGTTGCCGCCTGTCCCCAGGCGATGTTCCCTGCTCCACCACCAATTGCGACATCTTGGCCCCGTGCCTGATTTGCACGTCCGCCGGCGACCGTTGCTGCAAATTCTGTAGCAGTATTTAAGAAACCCCCGCCAACCGTGGCATTATTACCAGTTGCCGCATTTTCCCTGCCGCCGGCAACTGTCGCTTCCATACCACCCGCAATATTCTGTCTGCCACCAGCTACCGTGGCTAAAGAACTGGACGCCCTGTTTCCGAAACCACCGCCAACGGTGCAGAATTGGTGATTCTGACTATTGATGCCGGTTGTACAGGCAACACCCAGGTTAGTGTGGGTAAAACAATATGTTCCATAAAGCATATTGTCCGAACCACCGCGGGCAACACCCAGCTGTCTGATGGTATAAAGCACACTGTCCGGCGTTCCCCGGACCCAGGCGTTGTCACCTGCACCAACCGCATCATCCGCCGGTGCCCACTGCGTGCCGTTCCATTTGATCACCTGACCGGTCGTGGCACCGGACTGGTTGATCTTCGGCATCGTCACCTCACCATTGCCGATCTTGGCGCTGGTGACCGCATTGTTGGCAATATCCGCGGTCTGGACCGCACCATCGGTGATCATCGCACTGGTAATGGAGTTTGCCTGTCCCTCATTCACATATCTCAAATCCAGTGCCGTCGTATCCCTGCCCTGCAGGAGATCGGAGTTTGCCGCCCGTTCACTCAGAAAGGCATAGGCAGCGGAAACGATTCTCAACCTCGGGGTCAGCTCGGAGCCGGTGCCCACCTGCAGGCTGAGATAGACCGTTCCCGCATCCGGAACACTGCTGATCGGTGTCACCGAACCCAGCAGAACCGAGAAGATGCCGTTTCTGACACTGACCGTCTGTACCTCGGTCCAGAACGGAGTCCCGCCTGTCTCCTGACTGTAGAGCCGGAAGGTAAGCTGATAACTGCCATCCGGCACCGGATTGCCCAATGAATCCGTCAGTCTGCCCTGATAGGAGAGCAGGCGGGGAATGGTGATCGCATCGGTGGCAGCAACTACCTCCTCCGCAACCGTGGTGAAGGGGGAACCGGATATAGTTGAGGATCGCTCATCTGCCCGGGCCAAGCCACTCAGAAAAATCAGCAGCACAGTTAGAATTGTCCGATGAACCACATTACCTCCTTTTTGTTATTTGTGAACCTAACACGCTCTATCCGGAGCGACTTAACCCCGGACAGCGCATAAAATTAACATTGAATCAAAGATTTGTCAATTCTGCTCGACGCAATGCCCGGGTTCAATTTTGATTTTTCCGCCGGATTGGATAAGGCTATTGAGTAAATGGCATTCGCCCGCGATGACAATAAGGTCCTGGTCCGCACCCGGCGGTGCCGTTCCGCGCTCAACCGGACCGGCATCCCGGGTGGAGATTACTGTGTCAACCCTTATCTCGGCTGCACCCATAACTGCCTTTACTGCTATGCCAGTTTCATGCTTAAATACTCCGGAATCAATGAACCCTGGGGCTCATTTGTGGAAGCCAAGATCAACCTGCCGGATGTCCTGAAAAGACAGGCAAGAAAACCGGGGACCGTTCTCTTGGGAACGGTATGTGACCCTTATCAGCCGGCGGAGAGGGAGTTTCAGCTCAGCCGGCAGGTGCTCTCAATTCTGGGCGAACGGGGCTATAATGTAGAAGTCATGACCAAGTCGGATCTCGTGCTGCGCGACATTGATCTCCTCTCAAGATTTCCCGGCTTCAGCGTCGAGCTGACCATCACCACACTGGATGCTAAAATTAGCCGGGCTTTTGAACCCGGAGCGCCTCTTCCGGAACGCCGGCTGATCGCACTGAAGGAACTGAACCGGGCAGGAGTGGAAACAACTGTTTTTATCGGACCGCTGCTACCCGGGATCTCCGACTCCTGCCGTCAGATTGAGGAACTGCTGCTTGCAGTCAAAGCAGCTGGTGGACAACGTGTGCTCTTTGACCGGCTGAACTACCTGAAACAGAAGTTTATCCGGCTCAAACCGGTGATCGAAAAGGAATTCCCTGCCACGATCCCTGCCTGGAATCAGGCGCTTACCGCCCCGGATCAGTATTCGGCGGCACTGCGAAGCCGGATTCAGGAGGCACTTGCCGATTCCGGTCTGAAGGGCAGAATTATCTTCTGATTTTTTGTTTGACCGGCCGGCAGATTGAAATAAAATTCAGAGGATGGATCTGAAGTTTGTCCGCGAACATCCGGATGAGGTGCGCCAGATTCTGACGCTGCGGCACAGCCCGCTGTCAATTGAAGAAATTCTTCAGCTTGATACTCAGCGCCGGCGTCTCGTAACCGAGCGGGACGAACTGCACCGCCAGCAGAAAGACCTCTCCGCCGCAATCGCCCGGCTGAAGCAGAACAAACAGGATGACCCGGAACTGCTGAAAAGGGCACGGGAGCTTTCCGATAACATCAAATTACTGGAGCAGAAGATTGAAGAAATTGAAAGCCGGCAGGAGAGTCTGGTAAAACTGTTGCCGAATCGGATTCATCCATCAGTAACCGAAGAGGAAGAAATTGTTGCCGGCTGGGGTGAACCACCGCAGTTTGACTTTCAACCGCTGGCACACTGGGACCTGGGACCGGCACTGGGCATTGTTGACTTCGAAACCGCCGCCCGGCTTGCAGGTTCACGGTTCGTTCTTTTCCGCGGTGCCGGTGCCCGGCTGGAAAGGGCGCTGATCAACTTCTTCCTTGACACTGCAGTCCGGAAGTATGGTTATACCGAAATTTCGCCACCGGTGCTCGCTAACAGATCAACACTGGAAGCTGCCGGTCAACTGCCCCATCTCGAATCGGAAATGTACCGGATTGAAACCGATGAACTTTATCTCATTCCCACTGCTGAACCACAGCTCGTAGCCTATTACCGCGGGGAAACACTGACAGAGGAAGAACTGCCGGTGAAAATGGTCGCCTATACCCCATGCTTCCGCCGTGAGGCCGGTTCCTATGGCCGGGATGTACGCGGGATGATCAGAATCCACCAGTTTGACAAGGTGGAGCTGGTTCGTCTGACCCGGCCGGACCGTTCCTATCAGGATCTGGAGGAGATGCGGAGTGAAGCAGAAGGTCTGCTGCAGGCGCTTGGTCTCCCCTACCGGGTGAAACGGCTGGCAGCCTGGGATATTGCCTTCCAGTCAGCGAAAACCTATGATCTGGAAGTCTGGGCTGCCGGTGTCGGACGGTGGCTTGAAGTCTCTTCAATCTCCAACTGCGAAGACTTTCAGACCCGGCGGGGAAAAATCCGGGTCCGGAGCCGTGATGGCAGTGGCTACTACCCGCATGCGCTCAACGGCTCTGCCCTTGCCCTGCCCCGGACATTTATCGCCATCATTGAAAACTATCAGCAGGCGGACGGTTCGATTATCATCCCGGAAGTTCTGCGACCGTATATGGCGGGACAGGAACGCCTTACCTGAATTTTATTTCAACCGAAACTGCAGTGGCAACAGATTACTTAATTTCAGCTGTCTGGTTCCCTGCCGGCAGGCAAGGATTATCACCGCCTCGTTTGCAAATTCACTTAATACCTGCAGACACGCACCGCACGGGGGTGTAAAGTTGTCGGTGGGCGTATATACCAAGATTGCCTTAATCTGACGCACCCCGGCGTTTACCGCCTTAAAAACTGCAATCCGTTCCGCACAGACGGTCAAGCCGTAGGAACCGTTCTCAACATTGGCGCCCGAATACACCTTTCCACCGGCGGTAAGCACCGCTGCTCCAACCGGGAACCCCGAATAGGGAGCATAGGCACGCCGTGCCGCCCTTTGAGCAGCAGTCAGTAACCTCCTGACCGTGCCGGCATCAATTTCCGGTTTCACCCTTCCTGATCTCCCTGAGAAAACTGACCCCGGCAGCAAGCGGCTCAACCCCGAGATATTCGGCTGCGGTCTGCCCCAAGTCGGCAAATGTATCCCGGATCCCCAGATTTACCCCGGATTTTACCATAGAACCGTAAACCAGGAGCGGCACATACTCCCGGGAATGATCAGTCGAGGATGTTGTTGGATCGCAGCCATGATCAGCGGTAATAAACAGAAGGTCTTCTTCCTTCAGCTGGGAAATGATTTCTTTCAGCATATGATCAAACTCCTCCAGCCCGTGAGCAAACCCGCCTGTGTCATTCCGATGGCCCCAGTCCATGTCAAACTGCACCAGGTTCACAAACACCAGTCCGCCAAAACTCTCCCCCATTACTTGAAGCGTATACTTAATACATTCCAGATTGTTCACCGAATGGTACCTGCGGGTGATCCCCTGACCTGCGAAAAGCTCGTCAATCTTACCGATGGCAACAACCTCCTTACCGGCAACCTTCACTTTGTCCAGCAGAGTCGGCTGCGGGGGCGGACAGGAAAAATCCCGGCGCTGGGAGGTGCGGTAAAATCCCCCGGGTCTGCCGGCAAAGGGACGGGCGATTACCCGGGCAACGCGGTAGGAACCGGTTAGCAGCTCACGGGCAATCCGGGCATAACGGTAAAGTTCCTCCACAGGAATGACATCAACATGCGCAGCAATCTGAAACACACTGTCGGCTGAGGTATACACAATCGGACTGCCGGTCCTCAGATGCTCCACTCCGAGGCGATTGATAATCTCCGTGCCTGATGCCGCCACATTACCCAGCACCCGCCGGTTAATCCGGCGTTCAAATTCACCAATCAGCTCTAAAGGAAACCCGTTGGGGAAAACTGGAAATGGCTCGACCGTAACGACACCGGCAATCTCCCAGTGCCCAGTAGTTGAATCCTTACCTGCTGATTTCTCCGCCATCATTCCGAATGCTGCCTGTGGATTACGCTGTGCCGGCACACCGGGAATCTCAATGATATTTCCCAGTCCGAGCCGGGTAAGGTTGGGCAGATTAAGCCCACCCATTGCCTGCGCCAGATTCTTCAGTGTGTTGGACCCGCAATCGTTAAACCGGGCTGCATCCGGCAGTTCACCACAACCAACACCATCCAGCACAATTATTAAAACCCGGGGGACTTTCATGCGGATTTCTCAGTGCCGGGGACAGGATTTGAACCTGCATGCCGTGAGGCACATGGCCCTCAACCATGCGTGTCTGCCATTTCCACCACCCCGGCGGAACTCAAAAATTATAAAAAATATGCATTTGCTGTCAAATCTGTTTAATCGATGGAACCGGCAGTTTGACAGCGCGGTGTCTGCGGCTAAAATTTATTTATGCGCCACTGGCTGCTGCCCTTACTTTTCACAATCTCAATCCTTGCTCCTGACTGTCGTTCCGGGAGCGAAAAGGTAAAGGTAAAGTTCTGGCATGCGATGGGTGGAGAAGCCCAGAAAACGCTCAAGCTGATGGTGGAGGAGTTTGAGCGGGAAAATCCGGATATCAAGATCGAGCTCGTCGGTATGGGAAACTATGATGCGCTGGCACAGAAACTGCTGGGTGCGGTTGCGGTCCAGAATCCGCCCACTATTGCCCAGATGTATGAAAACTGGACTACGCAGCTTTACGCAGCAGGTCAGCTCGAATTTCTTGAGGATTACATCCTGGGACCGGATGGCATGGACAGTTCCGAAATTGCTGATATCTATCCGGGGCTGCTGGAAAACAATCGCTGGGACGGGAAAATCCTTACACTGCCGTTCAACAAAAGTGTCCCGGTTTACTACTACAATGTTGAACTGCTCCGACAGGCAGGCTACGACTCATTTCCCCGCACCTGGTCCGAATTCCGCCAGATGTGCCGGAAACTGCTGCGCCGGAATCCTGACGGCACAATCGCAACCTGGGCAACCGCCAATGGTACCGATATCTGGATTTTCGGTTCAATGCTCTTTCAGCGCGGCGGCAGATTTCTCAGCCACGAGGATGGCGAACCAGAATTCAACAGTCCGCTTGGCGTTGAGGTGCTTTCCTTTCAGCTTGATCTGATATTCCGGGACAGTGTTCAGACTACCGCCACCGGCAGAAACCCGATGGAAGATTTTCTTGTCGGCAGAATCGCCACCATTACCGGCAGTTCCACCTGGCGCGCCCCGATTGCCGGACAGGAAAAATTTCCGGTCGGCATGGCACCGATTCCGGTAGAAGGTAAACCTGCCGCCATCATCTACGGCACAAACATCGGCATGTTCAAGAAGGCTTCACCGGCAGAAAAAAAGGCAGCTTGGCGCTTTATCAAATGGTTCATTGCTCCGAAACAGCAGGTAAAATGGTCGCTGGGTACCTGGTATGTGCCGATTCACCGTTCCTGTCTGGACGACCCGCAACTTCAAGAGCGCTTTGCCACCACGCCGGGACTGCTCGCCGCCTACCGGCAGCTCGAATACGGGGTGTTCGAACCCCGGGGCTTGAAGTGGCTTGCCGGCAGAAAAGCGCTGGTGGAAGAACTGGAGGCGGCAACACTGGGAGCGAAAACACCGCAACAGGCGCTGGATGATGCCGCCCGGCGCTACCGGGAGCAGTAATCAGTCTGAAAAGCGGATGTCAACAGTCAATAAATCACCCGCTCGAGGATCAGACCGCAGGCGGGTGCGGTGACGAAAGGACGGTGCTTTTTCCCGTTCAGTGCGGCGCGGATATCCTTTTTAGTGATTCTGCCGCTGGCATACGCCACCAGTGCGCCGACAATCCGCCGTACCATCTTATAGAGAAACCGGTCGCCCCGCACGGTTATGATGAGCTCGTCGCAATGCTGCCGGACTGTAATTGACCGTACCGTGCACCAGCCGCTGCCCGAGCGGTCATAGCAGAACCGGCTGAAATCGCTGGCACCGAGGAACAGCTGCCCGCAGTCTTTCAGTCGCCCAATATCAATTCTGCCGGTATATTCCCAGGCAAACCTTCGTCTTAACGGCGACCGCCCGCAGACAATGTAATAGGAATAAACTTTTCCCCGGGCACTGTAACGGGCGTGAAAATCGTCGGCAACAACTTCAGCAGCTTTCACAAAAATATCATCGGGCAGATGGTAATTAAGTGCCGGCGGGATACGCTCAACCGGCATTTTTACCGGACAGCGGAAGTTAGCCACATAGTTCCGCGCCGACACCCCCGCATCAGTCCGGCTGCAGCCATGGACTACAACCTTTGTACCCAGAACCGCTTCAACAGCTGCTGTAAGCATACCCTGTACCGTCTGGCAGTTGGGTTGAATCTGCCAGCCGGCATAGGCGGTACCGTCAAACTCAATTGTCAGGCGGATATTTCGCTCCAAGCGGTGATTCGACCCGCCAGTGTCAGCCCGCTGCCGCTGTCCCGGGTTGACTCCTGGGTTTAAGTCTGCCGACTTTTCAGACACTTCATGCACAGCCGGGCATAGGGTATCACTTCCAGGCGTGCCAGTGGTATCGGCTCACCGCAGCGCTCGCAGATTCCGTAAGTTCCACGGGCAATTCGGTCTAGGGCGGCGTCAATCTCCCGCAGGGCATCGGACTCAATTGACTTAAGCTGGGATGCCAGTTCCCGCTGGTAGTTTTCCGTCCCCTGATCAGCAACATGGGTGCGATGGCTGGAAAGATCGCCGGCAGCAGCAGGTGTGTCCATAACTTGCTGGGTGAAACTGCTCTGACGGAGCACCCGCTGTTTCTCCTCCAGCAGCGCCTTTTCCAGCCGCAGCAGGTCCTTTTTGCTCAGGGGTGAGCCGGCTTTCTGTTTCTTTTGTGCCATTACTTCCTCTCTCTCTTTATTTCCACACGGACCGGACAGTTATTGATAACAAACTCGGCGACCGAGTCATAATCCGTCAGGGGTGCAAAGGTGATATCCTGCGCAAGAGTTTCCTGGCGGATATAGTCAGAGAACATCCGGATCGCCGCCTCCAGTTTGCCCGCACACTGGCAGCTGAGTGCAATCCGGTCCACGACTTCAAATCCGGCAGATTTGCGCATATTCTGAATCTTGCGCACCAGTTCCCGGGCAATACCTTCATACTCCAGCTCCGGAGTTAAACTGGTATCCAGCCCGATGACATAATCCTCATCCTCCTGAATGACCAGTCCCGAGCCGGACAGCTCATTGGGATCGGCAAACTGAAGCTCCCGGACATTGAGCTCATCCCGGATGATATCAGCGTACGGCAGCAACCAGTCCCGGCTGCCGGCTGATTTTATATTCACGATCATCCGGGAGAGAGGTTGACGGACCTTGATCTGTGCCTTTTCCCGCGCCGCATGACCAAGGGAAACCAGCGCCCGGACCATCTTCATCTCCCGCTCCAGTTCCAAGTTGATCATTTTCTCATCCGGTTCGGGGTAAAAACACAGATGGATGCTATCTGGGGCATCGGCATCACAGCTCCGGACGAGATTCTGATATATATCCTCAGTTATGAAGGGCATGATCGGCGCCACCAGCTTTATCAGCGTCACTATACACTGATAGAGCGTATAGTAGGCAGCTGCTTTATCCCGGTCTTCTGCCGATTTCCAGAAGCGCCGCCGGTTCCGGCGGACATACCAGGTGGACAGATCCTCAATAAAATCCTCAACCGCCAGTGCCACACTCATACAGTCGTAATCATCAAGACGGTTACGCGCCAGTTTCACCAGTGAATTCAGACGGGATAAAATCCAGCGATCCAGCAGAGTCAGGTCCTCCGCCTCAACCTGAAGTTTCACCGGATTGATCTGATCAATGTTGGCATAGGTGACAAAAAATCCGTAAACATTCCAGAAGGTCAGCAGCTTACGTCGGACTTCCTGCCCGACCTTGAAACCGAAAAGCAGATTCTGAACCGGATTGTGGCGGGCAAATACCCAGCGCATCACATCCGCCCCCATCTTCTCAACCGCCTCCTCCACCTCAATCGCATTTCCCCAAGATTTATGCATCTCCCGTCCGTCCTCCGCCTTCATCGTCGCATAGCCCAGCACCGTCTTGAAAGGTGAACATTTTTCCAGCACTGTACTCATCGCCAGTATCGCATAGAACCAGTTCCGGAACTGCCCCGGAAACGATTCGGTGATAAAATCAAATGGAAACCACTCCTGCCAGTATTGGCGGTCGCTCAGATAATGGGTGGTAGAAAAGGGCACAATCCCCGCATCCAGCCAGGGGTTACCCACGTCCTTAATCCGGGAAACAGGACTGCCGCATTGGGGGCAGGCAATTTTGACCTCATCAACCCACGGACGATGAGGTGTGTGACCCTCAAACCGTTCCCAGCCGGCTACTGCCCGCTGTCTCAGCTCTTCCCGCGAGCCAATGACATCAAACCAGCCACAGCGGCATTTGAAAATCGGCAGCGCCAGACCCCAGTAACGCTTCTTGGAGATGCACCAGTCGGACATATTGCGCAACCAGTCCAGTTCGCGGTCCAGACCGAACTCAGGGATCCAGCGCACCTGCCGCGCCGAATTCATTATCTCCTCCCGCAACGGATCCATCCGGATGAACCACTCATCCACGAGCCGGAAGACCAGCTCCTGACCGCAACGCCAGCAGACCGGATAACGGTGAGTATAATCCTCAACGCAGAAAAGCAGTCCCTTGCTCCGCAAGTTTTCAAAGATATCGGATGCAACTTCCCCCGCAAACCTGCCGGTCAGCCAGTCAAAACCCTCCTGGAATGTGCCGTCTTCCAGCAGCGGAGCAATTACCGCCAGACCCTGCTCCTTCCCCAGAAGGAAATCCTCCTTGCCGCACCCGGGTGCGATGTGCACAATACCCGTGCCTTCATTAGCACTGACATCCTCCCAGAGAACAACCCGGTGCTCGACACCCTGCTGAGCAGGCAGTTCGTCAAAAGGACCACGGTACTTCAGCCCGGCAAGTTCCGAACCGGGAATCTCTTCAAGCACCCGGAAGTCAGTGCCCAGCACCGCCAGTCGCTCCTGCGCCAGTATCAGCACCTCATCCCCGAGTCTTGCCCGGACATAGGTCAGATCCGGATGAACCGCAGCCCCGGTGTTAGAACTCAGGGTCCACGGGGTTGTCGTCCAGACCAGCAGACTTTCACCTTCTCTTTCAACAAGAGGGAATCTGACATAAACTGCCGGATGAGTCAGTTCCCGGTAGCCCTCGGTGGCAATCTCCATATCAGAAATCGCGGTCCCGCACCGGGCACACCAGGGCATGACATCGGTTCCCTCATAAATCAACCCGCGGCGATGACACTCCTTGAGAAAATACCAGATGGAGTAGTTGTTTTCTTCCGACATGGTATAATATGAGTTCTCCCAGTCCATCCACTGTCCAATCAGGATTGACTGCTGAGTCTGAATCCGGGAGAAACGCAGTACCCGCTCCTTGCATTTCTCCACAAACCGGTCGATCCCGAACTTCTCGATGTCCCGCTTGGACTTGAAACCCAGTTCCTTTTCTACCTCTACCTCAACCCAGAGCCCCTGACAGTCAAAGCCGTTCTGGAAGCGCTGATCAAAACCCTGCATCGCCTTGTATCGCTGAAACAGATCCTTATAGGTCCTGCCCCAGGCATGATGCACACCCATCGGACCGTTGGCAGTAATCGGACCGTCAAGAAATTTGAATTTCGGATTACCGCGGTTCCGTGCCATCAGCCGGTAAAAATGCCGCCCCTGCTCCCAAAATTTCAGTATCCGGTGCTGAATAGCCTGATAGTCCGGCTGAGCCGGTACTGGCTGAAAAACTGTTTTCTGGGGTGAATCAGAAGACATCCGATTATCCATATCCTATCCCCGGTCTACCTTGCCCTTCCTGAATTCCTGATATCCGACTGAAACATGGGCCAGGATGAAGCTGCCGGACCTCCCTTGCCCACCACACACCAGGCTCTTGTTCCGTTACCGATATACACCAGCCCCTGAGAGTCAATTTTGGGGGCAGATACGAAATCCAGGGGTGTTCCAGATGCTAACCCTACTGCCCAGCGCCGACTGCCATCCCGGTTCACCGCATAAAGCGTATCCGTTGCTCCGGTTACCGCCGAAGAGAACACCAGAAAGTAAATTACCCCTTCGCTTGACACTGCCGGCATCGTCATTTCCTCCGAAACTGGAGCAACCCAGTCCCACTCAATGGCCCCATTTGCCGGATTTATTGCATACAGCCGTCCCCCGCCGGTGATATAGACTCTCCCGGTTTCATCTATCACCGGGGCTGTTGCGTCACCGCTGATCCAGACCTGCCAGTTTTCACTGCCGTCAGCAAGATTTACAGATGCCAGCCACCCATCTTCATCCACGACATAGAGCACATTGCGGCTGACGTCAACTGCCGGTGAAACTGCGATCGCCTGCCTCATACCATAGCGCCATTTGATACTGCCGTTAGCCGGATCCAGCGCAAACAAGGTATCATCCTGAGAAATATAAACCGTTCCGTCAGCACCGACCACTGGTGACCGCACTCCACCGCCGGCATAAAAGGTCCATTTTCGGGCGCCATTAGCAGGGTCGACTGCATAAACCGTATCATCCTCGGGTTGAATGTAAACTGTCCCATCAGTACCAATTGCCGGCGGAGTCAGTATGGCGGAACGAAAATCAATTTCCCATTTTGTGGTCCCCGATGGCGCCAGTGCATAGAACTTTCCTCCTTCGGTTCCGGCATAAATTGTGCCATCCTCGGCAATCGCCGGTGCGGAAGAAAATTCCTCCTCTTCCGGGTCAATGAACTCCCACCGCCGGGCACCGTTGGCTTTTCGACAGAGTAGCGCACAGATATCGCCGGAGCCGATATAAATCTGCCCTTCCGGACCAATGGCGAACGTATGATTGGTAAAATCAGCCGAATCCTCCGGTTCCTCGGAATCATAATAACCGAATTTCCAGAGTACATTGCCCTCACCCGGGCTGACATTAACCACCAGCGGCTCGGACCAGCTCGAAATCTTGCCCTTCGTATTCTTCGCCCGGACCATGATACTGACCTCACCGCTCTGCACATAGGTATGAGTGTCGGCGTAGGGCGTACCGCCTTCAACCCAGCTGGACCATTCTGACCTGACGCCATCTCCCCAGTCAAACTGATATGCCACCTTCAGGCCTGCGGGATCAGAGGTTACCGTCGTGCATGAATAAACTGTATTCTGAAATACAATCTCTGACCCGCGCGGTGTTTCCGGCTGTAATGGTGGTTTGGGACAACCGGTAAATATCAGTAATCCGGCAATTATCAACATCAGCATTCCTGACCGGGTGTGCATAACTCCTCCTTTTTATCGACTGTTGTCATCACCACAATCCCATAATTTATCAAACAAATTCTAATTGTCAACGGATGAAGCCTTCGACTTCTTTAATTGCAGACGATCAAGGAAGGCTGTTACTGCCGGTTCCACCTGCTGCCAGTCATAATCATGACTTGGCAGATACCATATCCGCTCATACCTTCCGATTCTCAAACCAAGGACTGCTGCCATCCGTTGATAAAGCCGCTGCAATACCGTGCCGAAAATCTCGCCAACCTCACCCTTGGTCAACTCGTCATTTCCTTCATTATCAAGATAGAGTATATTTTCACAACCACTGGCGTTCTTCCAGAAGGGCATTCCGGCAACAATACCAGCCACCCGGTTGGCAAAACGCGAAGACAGCAGTTTAATTGCCTCATCAACAAAGATTGCACCATTCGACTGGCCCAACAGGATGAAATGAACATCCGGGTTTTTTACCGCCAGCGTTTCCAGCAGCACCGCAAACCTGCGCACCCGGGTTTTGTGAAACCCGAACATCTCAGTCACAACTGCCAGCTGCACACCCAGATCCGGAGCATCAGGAAAGTCAGCGGGTGCGCGACGATAGGATGCAACAAGCGTGCGGAACCCGTGTATCTGAAAGTAACGTTCAACACCTGATACTAACGGCACGAACTCACCGGCCAGCGCCAACGGTACATTGCCCCACCCCCCGAAATGAAGCACAAGTACAACATCAGCGTCAATTGAATCAGCATGCAATCGGGAGAAATCCACCTCTGAAATGCGAAATAATACGCAAATCGTAAGCGTCAGCAGTGTAATTCAGCTACCTTTCGGGGACTGTTGTAGAATCCTTGGAAATCGGTCCCGGTTCAATTTTTAAAAACCCGCGCGACTTCTGCGCGTGCTTCGCCTTGAGCGAGATACCACGGGGATTACGGGCAAGGATGAAATCATAGACATTGCCGGGATCAAGAGACTTGACTGCGGTGCCAGACAGTCCCTGCCAGCGCAGGGGATAAACAAATTCCAAAGCCAGAGTATTGGTTTCATCGTCATAGTCAATCTCCCAGTCTTCAATCAGACCGATGTCACCACTAACTGCACGATGACCTCTTTCTCCCCCGATATGATTAAATACTGCCAGTGAATCGTCTGAATACAGGCCGATGATCATGTTGGACCCGTTCATTACCGGTGAGCCAAATCCGATCGCCAGCCAGCCTTTCCCCTTTGCCTCCATGCCTACGTAAACGAGACTATCATCATGTCCCCAGTAGACAGTAACCCCTGTTGCCGGATCGCGGAAACTTGCGGGATATTCATTGTCTTCTGCATCAATATAACCGTCAACGCTGACCCGATAATCCATTAAAGAATCAAAAGGAACAGGTACTGTGTCGGTTTGGGATTGCGCCTGAACCGAAAACCAGATCACTAACAGACCCCAAAACACCTTGGCATATACTTTCATCGCCACTCCTTTTTTAAGTATAATACAACAAAAATTCCAATCAGTCAAGATAAACCCATTTAGCAATATAAACTCAATAATTAAAAGACCGCAGAAAAATACTGCAGTGCTGCTGATTTTATAAGCAGCAAAAATTACTAACAGCTGACGATGTTATGGACTACATATGCTAAGTTATTAATTTTAAAATAATTATGCAATATGCTCAATGCGACATTATTTTGGTATAATTTTTGCTTATTTAATAAGTAAAATTGAGGGAGCGGCGAAAGGGGTGAGATGCGTCGCAGCTCTGCACCTGAGCCCCGACTTTTCGGGGCTCTTTTTTGTTTCAGCCCCCTGTGACGCTTGCTATCGCAGCACCTATCTGAGTACAATGGAAATTGATTCTTTCGAGGTCCGAAATCAAATCCAGGTGAATTGAGGAAGTATCCAGAGTTTCCTTTAAACCGAGTGCAAGCCTTTCAAGATGACGGTTTTGCAATTCCCGCTTTCTCTCAATCCCCCATACCCTTTTTTCTACTAACTGCTGTGCCATCTTTCCATCCCAGGTGGCGATGCAGCCAAGCGCCATTGCCAGATTTTTCAGCACTTGCTGGTGAAAAACCTTGATCTCCTCCAGGCCAGCAGCAGAAAAAGCCAAGTTGTGGTTTATCCTTTTTCTGATGTATACTACCATATTTTTGGAAACAATGTCTGCGATATGTTCCAGTTCCTCAGTTATGTAAAACAGTGTCCGCGTACGTTTCGATGTCTCCGGATTCTGCGATTCCGGAGGGATCTTTGACAAAAAAACCATCAGCTCTTCTTCCAACCGGTCGATCCGGTCATCTTCTGATGCCAACCAGCGACAGCCTTCTTTATCATTTTCCAAGAAAAAGAGCAGTGACTTCTCCAGCATATTCTGCACCATCTCTCCCATTCTCAGTATTTCCCGGGTTCCCTGTGCCAGCGCCAGTTCCGGACTCTCAAGTGCTGCAGTATCAAGGTACCTTGGACCCGCTTCATCATCCGCCTGCTCCGGAATAATCACCCGCAGCAGTTTCTCGATGACGCCAAGTAACGGAAGAAAAATCACTGTTGCCGCTATATTAATCAGTGTATGGGCATTGGCAATCTGCCGGGCAACGATGGGGGATGTTCGGGAGAAAAGAACTATGGCCGGCGGGATTACGGGAATAACCATCAGGGTAGTAACCAATTTAAACAGGAGTTGGGCGAGCGCCACCCGCCTGCCTTCGGACTTGGCGTTCCATGCCGTAATCAGTGCTGTTACACCACTGCCAACATTTGCCCCCAGAAGAAAAGGAATCGCACTTTCCAGTCCGATTATTCCCGAAAAGGACAGCCCAACCGTCATTCCGATCGTCGCTGCCGAAGAACGCACCAGAGCGGTAAAAACCAGCGCCAGCACGAACGAGTAGAACGGATGCATGGTGCCCGCACGGAAAAACGCCTGAAACTGTGGCAGGTACTTTACCGGTTCCACGGCACTCAGAACTATCTTCATGGAAAAAAATACCAGCCCGAATCCGAAAATTACCTGGCCGATATCTTTCATCCGCCAGCTCGAATTCATCAGCAGCAATCCGGCTGCAACGGCAAAAAGGGCATATTCGTATATCCGGAATGAAAGCAGCTGGATTGTAATTGTCGTGCCGATATCAGCCCCCAGAATGACCCCCAGTGATTGTCCCGCCGTAATGAGTCCGGAAGAGGCAAGCGAAATTAAAAGCCCGATCGTGGCGCTGGAGGACTGGAAAATCGTGGTAACAATAATTCCCACCAAGACCCCGAGCAGCCGGTTGGGAATCAACGCAAAAAGGACCTGCCGCAGTCTATCACCTGCCAGTCGCCTTAACCCTTTGGCACCGTAATACAAGCCGAAAAGAAAAATCGCCATCCCGCCGATAATTTCCAGAACTGTCCCGAGATACCAGCGATGTTTTAACCCCCGGATCACAAACACCAGTTCCCTGCCCGCCGTTTCCCCTTTAATCAGATATTCACCAGTATTACTTCCCAGTCTCAGCCTCGTACGGGCAATACCCAACTGATCGGTATAAACGACGGTGTCTGAAAGCCGGGCGCGGAAATTACCCGGGTAACTGTTTTCTACCGGTTCGCTCAAAATGGAAAAATGCACCTGAATATTGGCAACGGGCTTTCCCCGGTCTAAAACCTGAAGTGCTAAGCAGCGGGGCAAATCCCTTCCAGTCTCTCCTGCCTGATTATTACCGGAAATGTCCTCATCTCCCACAGTAGCAAATTTTAACTGATAGCCCGGAAAAACTCTTCCACTAATGACAGCAAACAGAGTTACGATGAGTACAATAAAACCCTGCACAGTTTTAAAGTTAAACATCAAATCTCAATTGTCAATTGAGCAAACTTATTTGACTGAAGTGAAATTAAGTTTATAATAACACATAAGGAGTTCCGGAATGGAAACAGACAGCAACCTGCTGAAGCTTTTTGAACTGCTGACAGAAAAACCAGACCGATCGCTTGAACCGGTCTTTGCCCCTCATACCCCGGAAGGCATCAGCTATCCACTCGTAGAATCGTACCTGAAAATCGACGCTCAGGTTGCAGTCCAGCTTCTTGAGGATCTCTCCCGGCTCGGATATCTGGAACGGCAGTTTGCTGAAAGAATATTTCTTTGTCCGCGATGTAATGCCGATCGGCTGAAACTTGTTTTTTTCTGCCCCAAATGCCACTCTCCGGAAATTCTTCGCACCCGAGTATTAAAACATCGAACTTGCGGTTATTCCGGACCGGCCGATGATTTTCTTCGCTATAACCGGAGGGTCTGTCCGAAATGCCGTGATGAATTGCTGCTGCTGGGCAGTGATTATGAAGATCTGGGTTACCGGTACCGCTGCCCTCACTGCCGTGAATTAATCCGATTGCCGGTGGAACGCTGGCACTGCAGTGGCTGCGGTCAGCTGTATGAAAAAAACGGCGTACGCGAACTTGTGCTCTATAAATATTGTGTTAACCCTGAACAAATGAAAAAGATTCAGGAAGAAAGGATACCCCGGAGCCGGGTAAAGAACCTGCTAACCCAGGAAGGATATGAGGTCCAGGAAGCGGTTACCGTATCGGGCCGGTCTGGAGCAAGACATTTGATTGACATTCTCGCGGTCAAACGATCCGGTCCGCTGGAACATCAGGTCGTTATCGGATTTGCCGGAGGAGCAACCGAAATACCGGCCGAGGAAGTAATAAAGCTTTATGCCAAGGCATATGATATCGGGGCGCAGGATATTATTCTGATCGCAGGAACCGCATTAAGCCCCGAAGCACAACAGTTTGCCCAGCATTATCATATCCGAGTTTACCCCCCTGATCAGATCGACCAGCTTATTGCTGCAGCAGAAAAGACATCCTGATGTCCAATTCAGAACCCGTCCGCAGCGCCCCGGTGCTGGGCCGTTCTTTTGTCTGGACCAGCATTCTGGCTTTGTTTGCTGACCAGCTAACCAAAAATCTTGTCTATGGTATTTTCAACAGACCGGCAGCACCCGTTTCAATCCCGATAATAGGTGATCTGCTTAAAATTTCCTATAATACCAACCCCTTCGGGGTATTCGGGATATCATTCGGCGCAGTCTGGCTCCACTACCTGTTGCAGCTTACCGGGATTATATTGGTACTGATCCTGGCATTAAAGACCCATAGCACCTATCTCGGGTGTGCCTATGGTATTATCTTGGGCGGTGCGCTGGGCAATCTCGTGGACCGGGTACGGCTGGGTCATGTTATCGATTTCATTGACTTTGAAATTCGTTCACTCGGATTCCGCTGGTTTACATTCAATCTGGCGGATACTTTTGTAGTAATCGGTGTAATTCTGATATTACTTTATGAATTCATCGGAGGATTAAAATCGAGAAAAAAGAAGGAGCAAAAAAATGAAAATGCGTGTCTATCTGGACAACAACTCAACAACCCCGATTGATCCGCGGGTTAAGGAAGCAATTGCACCTTACCTGACTGATATCTTCGGCAATCCTTCGAACCTGCACTCATTCGGCCGGGAATGCGCTGAAGGGATTGAAAAAGCCCGGGAGCAAGTTGCGGCATTTCTTAACGCCAAGCCGGCAGAAATCTTCTTTACCAGCGGCGGTACTGAAGCCAACAACTGGGCAATCAAGGGTGTCGCTGCCGCGCTGATGCTGAAAAAGGGACGACACATCATCACCAGCCCGATTGAACATGCTTCAGTGCTGGGCAGTGCCAACTATCTTGCTGAAATGGGCTGGCAGATCTCCTACCTGCCGGTAGACGCTTATGGTATCGTCGACCCGGAAGCGGTGCGTAAGGCAATCACTCCTCAGACCGTGCTTGTCAGTGTAATGCTTGCCAATAACGAGATCGGCACAATTGAACCGGTAAGGGAAATTGTCCGAATATGTCATGAACATGAAGTATTGGTACATACCGATGCGGTCTCTGCCGCCGGCAAGATCGAAATTGATGTCCAGAATCTGGGGGTAGATCTGATGACCATATCAGGTCATAAAATTCATGCCCCTAAGGGAATCGGCGTGCTCTTCATCCGTTCTGGAACTCCGATTGTGCCATTGATTCACGGCGGGCATCATCAGCGGGGCCTGCGCGCCGGTACCGAAAATGTCATCGGCATCATCGGTATCGGCAAGGCCTGTGAAATTCTTAAAGAAGAATGGCAACAGAATGTCGCCCGTATCCGGCAGCTGCGGGACCGGCTGGAAAAGGGTATTCTGGCACGGATTTCTGATGTGCGACTTAATGGTCATCCGGAGAAAAGATTGCCCAACACCAGCCATTTCAGCGTCGCATATGTGGAAGGAGAGGCACTGCTGATGAATCTGGATCTGGAGGGCATTGCCGTTGCCTCCGGTTCTGCCTGTTCTTCCGGTGAACCTGAACCCTCCCCGACCGTCAAGGCAATCGGTGTACCGGAAATCTATCGAAATTCTGTCGTCCGTTTCTCGCTGGGAGAGGAAAACACCGAAGCAGAAATTGATTATGCGGTTGAGGTGATGGAACGGGTCGTAAAACGGTTAAGGGAAATCTCGCCTTTAAAACCCGGCGGCTGATAGCTATACATCAAAGATTACGGTTGCCCGATACCCTTCCTGCATCTGTTCAATCTGATACTGATGATAGGTGGGGGTTTTAATCTCAATTTTCAATCCGTGCCGGTCCGGATCATAACTTTCGCCGTAGACTACTGCTTTCAGCTGCGCAGGTTCGCTCTGTAATGCCGAAATTTCGACCCGTCTGGTGACAAAACTGCGGGTTGAAAAGAGAAAAAGCAGTTCGCGAAGCCAGTCCAGAAAGAGTTCAGGCAGATCTGTCGATTGCAGCGAGATTTCATACTGCCCCTGTTCACGCACCTCTTTTAAATCCAGCATGACATCAAAAACCATGAAGGCAGCGTTGCAAAACAGTTCCTTCAACCCCTGCCCGTATATTTCCACTTTTAAATCCGCTGTGTGGTCGAGAAGTCGGTAAGGATGAGAATCAGGCTTCATCCTGTTCCAGAACCGTGTCGTCTGTTAATCTTCGGCAAAAAGTGCGGCAAGCTCACGACTGATGTTTTCGGCAACAAAACCCCGGATATCAATTGCCGCCGACCGGCAGTTGGCGGCGCAGGCACCACAGCCCTTGCACATCGCCTGATTGACAACTGCTGCCCGCCTGCCGGAACGCTCATCAATCACCTGCACTTCAATTGCCCGATAGGCACACAGTTTTTCACACATCCCGCAGGCAGAGCAGCGCTCCGGATTAACCACCGCCTGATAGGGTTCAGCCTCAATATACTCCCGGGCGAGAACGGTTGCCGCCCTGCCGGCAGCCGCCTGTGCCGATGCCACCGCCTCGGGGATGAACTTGGGATAACGGCACATCCCGGCAACAAATACCCCTTCAGTGGCAAAATCCACGGGCCGGAGCTTGGCATGCGCCTCAAGGAAAAATCCGTCCTGCTGCAACGGCACCTTCAGCAACTGTCCCAGTATTGAGGCATCGGCATAAGGCGTTACTCCACTGGAGAGAATCAGCCAATCCGGCTGCAGCCTCAGGAGCATCTTCAGTACGGGTTCGAGCAGTTCAACCTGCAGTTTTCCCTCAGACACTTTCACCTGAGGTTTATCCGTCTCCTCATAGCGGACAAATATCACCCCCGCCTCCCGTGCCTGACGGTAATATCGCTCCAGTGTGCCATAGGTGCGGATATCCCGGTAAAGAATGTAAATATCGCAATCCGGATTAATGCGTTTGATTGCCAGCGCATTCTTGACTGCCTCAGTACAGCAGACCCGGGAACAGTAGTTATGCTCCCCCTCCCGCGAACCGACACACTGAATCATAACTACGGTATCCAATCGCTTCAGCTCCTCAGGCTGGCGGGCAACAATCTCCTCCAGCTCCTGCTGGGTGTGGATTCTCGGATCCTGTCCATAAAGATATTCGTCAGGCTGACGGTATTGAGCACCGGTGGCAACAATCACAACCCCGTGACGCACTATCTCCTCTCTGCCCGCAACTGCAACCGTAGTTTCAAATGAACCGACAAAGCCATTGATGCGCCTGATTTCCGCTTCGGTAAAAATCCGGATTCGGGGATGCGATTTTATCTGCGCCACCATTTCTGCCAGAAGCCGCTGGACATCCTCGCCTTCAATTGTCTCGTAAATCCTTCTTGCCATACCCCCGAGAACCGGCTCCCGCTCCACCAAACAAACATCAACGCCGGTGTCAGCAAGCGCCAGCGCTGCCGCCATACCACTGATACCGCCACCGACGACCAGCGCCGCCCTGGTAACCGGCAGTTTCACCGGTTTGAGCGGTAGCTGCCGGCGTACCCTGGCGACCGCCATCTTGACCAGATCCTTTGCCTTTTCCGTTGCCCTATCCCGGTCCGGATGCACCCAGGAACACTGGTCCCGGATGTTTGCCATCGCAAACAGATGCGGGTTCAGTCCTGCTTCAGCCAGTGTCTGCTGGAACAGCGGCTCGTGCGTCCGGGGAGAACAGGATGCCACCACCACCCGGTTCAGATTATAGTCCCTGACCCTCTGCTTGAGCTTCGTCAGCGTATCCGCCGAACAGGAATAGAGATTCTCTTCTGCATACACCACTCCGGGCAGTGTCCGGGCATACTCCACCACCTCCGGCACCCGCACTACTCCGCCGATATTAATCCCGCAGTTGCAGACAAAAACACCGATCCGGGGAGCGGCACCGGCAACATCAAGTTCAGAACCACCCTGCTCTTCAGATACGGCTTTCGCCGCCGGAACGGTCAGCGTCATCGCCTTCAGTGCTGCTGCTGATGCCGCCATCACCGTCTCGGGGATCGCCACCGGCACTGCACAGCTGCCTGCCAGAAATACCCCCGCACTGGAACTGCTGACCGGCTCGGTCAGCCTGGTTACGGGAAATCCGGTACTATCCACTTTCACCGTCATACCTGTAAATTCCCGGGCACTGAGCCCGCAGGACAGTACTACCAGATCAAACAGCTCAGAACGCTGACCACCATTATCAGCGTAGCGGACAATCAGCCCCCCATTCTCCTTCTGCTCAAGAATTTCCGCCACCCTTGCCTGGACGAATCTCACCCTGTACTGCTTCTGTGCCCGTTCAATATAGCGGTCAAACTCCTTACCGTAAGCCCGGATGTCCATATAGAAAATTGTCGGTTCGATCGCCGGATTGTGCTCCCGGGCGATCACCGCCTCCTTGACCGCATACATACAGCAGACTGAGGAACAGTAACCGTGATCAATTGACTCATCCCTGGAACCGAAACACTGAACCCAGGCAATGCGTTTCGGCTCCTTACCATCACCAGGTCGAAGGACATGCCCGGAATAAGGACCGGAGGCGGAAAGGATACGCTCAAACTCCAGTGCGGTAACCACATTGGCGAGGCGCCGGTGTCCGAACTCCTTTCGGAGCTGCGGATCAACAATCACACTGCCGCTTGCGTTAATCACCGCACCGACTTCCAGTTCAATCTCCTCATCCTGCTGGCTGTAATCAATCGCCCCGGCCTTGCACACCCGTGCACAGTTACCACACCGGTCCTTGGTGAATTTGAGGCAGAAACGGCGGTCAATCACCGGTGCATTGGGTACCGCCTGAGCATACAGCCGGTAGATTGCCCGGCGTTGAGCCAGACCGCCCTCAAACTCATTCGGCACCTTGACCGGACACTTCTCCAGACAGTCACCACAGCCGGTGCACCGGGAAAGATCCACCGAGCGGGCATGGCGGACAATCCGCACCCGAAACCTGCCCGGCTCACCGCTGATGGTCACCAGCTGGCTCAATGTCATCAGCTCCACATTCGGATGGCGGGCACAGCTGACCAGCTTGGGGCTGAGAATGCACATCGAACAGTCATTGGTGGGAAAAGTTTTATCCAGCATCGCCATATAGCCACCAATCGCCGGCGCACTTTCCACCAGATAAACCTTTCTGCCGGTATCGGCGAGATCAAGCGCTGCCTGAACACCGCCGATCCCGCCACCGATAACTAACACCCGGTCCGAAAATTTCGGCTCACTCATCTGTCTGGTTTTTCAGAAAGTTTAACGATTCGGGACAGGAAAAACCGTCTTCCAGCGCCAGCTCGCGCAGCACCTGCATCACCCGGCTGATCTTCACCCCCTGCGGACAGCGGCTCTCACACCGGAAATGGGTGGCGCAGATATCCTTGAACTCATCGGCCAGTGCCGCCTGTGCCAGACCGAGATTGACCTTGCGGATGAACTTTCTTGGATCCCGCGAAGGATCAAGAAAACTTTCGGGACAGACCGCGGTGCAGGTTCCGCAGACAAAACAGGCGCTCACGCCAGAAACCTCCCGCAGCACCCGCTGGCGAAACTCGCGGGAGGGACCTGCCGGCCAGTGGTTTTCGTCCCGCTCCTGCCGGATCCGCACCACCGCATCACAGACTGCTCCGATATTCACCTTCTGCGGACAGCGATAATGGCAGGTAGAGTGATAGGAACAGAGCCAGAGGAATTCCGAGCGGTAAACCTCCTCCTTCATTCCCAGAATCGCCATCCTGATCAGCCGGCGGGGATTGTATTTTTCCTCCAGCCGGCGCACCGGACAGGAGGCGGTGCAGGAACCGCACGCAAAACAGTTGAGAAAACTGTCATCGCCCATCCGTTCTGCAATCCGGTGCTTGAAACCGGCATCCAGTTCGTTCAGGAGCAGTTCTGCCATGACTAATCCTCCCCGATCTGCCGGAACTCATCCTCCCGGAAGGTGGTCAGCGGCAACGGCTCCTCAAGCGAGCGACCGGACAGATATTCAAATGCTGCCTGCGCCTCCCGGGAAACCTTCCTGAACATGACGCTCAGACCGATCCCGGCTGGACAGGAATCCTCACAGATGCCACACTGGACACAGGAGGTCATCATGTGGTTCATTCTGGTCAGATGAAACAGCAGTGTATCTGCCGGCATCCGGTTCAGCCCTTTACGCCGGGACACCCGGATATAACCATCCAGGTCCCGCTTCAGAACCTCCGAGTCAAAGAAACATTCCCGGCAGTAACAGACCGGACACACCTTCATGCAGTTATGGCAGTTGATGCAGTGGGCAAAATAGCGCACCAGCTTTTCCGGGCCGAGAGCAGTCCGGTCAAAATCGGCAATCATCCTGACTGCCTGCTCCTGGCGGTTTTGAATGAAATGGTCGAGATACACCTGCCTCTCTGCCGGCACTGCTGCAACGGGCGAAATGTTCACTTCGGACAGCAGCATATCTCCCAGCTCACTGGCAGACTGAATCAGCAGCTGTTCCTTCGGATTGACCCCGAGAAAGCCGAGCGCCACATCATAAACGAGCGGAACCGGAAATTCACACAGCTGACAGGCTCGGCGTAACCGCTCATCCTTCAGATACCGGTCCTGAGCGGTCAGAAACCCGGTAATCCAGTTCTCAAGTTCCCCTGCATCACTTTTGAGCTCATTTACCAATGTAGTCGGCTTGTATGTTCCCGCACAGTCCACGCCGATCAGCACCAGATTGTCCCGGGCAATCTGCTGAAGCTTAATCAGCTCCACCACCGCCCGCAGCTCACACGGTCTTAATACCACTCCCAGCCGGCTGCCTTCCGCCTTATCCGCAGCAATCTCTGCCACCACACCGGCACTGTTAATTCCCATCACCGGCAGAAGCGGATAAATCTGGGATGCTTTCTCCGGATCAGACCAGAGCACCGGCGCCGCTATCCCAGCAGGGGAAACCGCCGGCACCAGCAGAGCAGACACACGACCCGATTCCAGCCAGCGGACAAAAAGTTCACGCAGCGTCTGAATCGGACGGTTATCCTTTACTGGCAGCAGACCGATCTTGCCCAAATCACACCTCCCACAGCTTCCGGAACGGACTGGGACCGAGCTGACGCAACCGCTCAGTCATCTCCGTTACCGTATCGGCAAATTTCTTACCCTCTGCAGCGGATATCCAGCGCAATAGCACCCGCCCTTCATCCAGCCCGAGCGCCCGCATGATTGAATTGAACAGCACCATCCGGCGCCTGGTCTTGTAGTTACCGGAAACATAATGGCAGTCACCCGGATGACAACCGCCGATGAAGACCCCATCTGCCCCTTCCAGCAGTGCCCGGAGGATGTAAACCGAATCCACCGCCCCGGAACACATCACACGGATCGGCCGCATATTCGGCGGATACTGGAGCCGTGAAGTTCCTGCCAGATCCGCACCCGCATAGGTGCACCAGTTACAGAGAAAACCAACAATTTTGGGTTCAAAGCTCATCTGTCACCTCCTGCCGCGCACCAAGATTTGCCTTTCACAGCGCCTCCTCAATCATTGCCAGCAGCTGCTTTGATTCAAACCCCTGAAGTTCAATCGCATTTGACGGACAGGCAGCTGCACATGCCCCGCAGCCCTGACAGAGCACAGGAGTCACCTCCGATTTCCCGGTTTCGGGATTGAGCCGTGCCGCCTCATACTGGCAAACCTGCTCACAGACCCCGCAGCCCGCACACCAGCGGGTATTAACCCGGGCAACCACCGCCGAGGTGGTAATACTGTCCTGACTGATCACCGAACCGGCACGGGCCGCCGCTGCCAGCGCCTGAGCGATGGTCTCGGAAATAAAACGCGGACTGTGACACATTCCAGCCATGAAGATACCGGCGGTGTTGAAGTCCACCGGCCTGAGCTTCATATGGGCTTCAAGGAAGAACCCGTCCTCATTCAACGGCACCTTGAGCATCTTTGCCAGCTGGGAGTTCACCGGTGCGGGCACAATTCCGGTTGAAAGCACCAGCCAGTCAGCAGCAGCTGCAATCCGCTGTGCCAGCACCGGATCATAGCTGGAGACAACAATTCTGCCATCCCGCTTCTCCACCTTCAGATCATCAGGCTCGTAATGAATGAAAACAACGCCGGCACGCCGAGCCTCACGGTACAGCGCCTCCCGGAAACCGTAGGTCCGCATATCCCGGTAGAAAATGTAAACCCGGGACTGCGGATAGCGCCGCCGGATCGCCAGCGCATTCTTGACTGCCTCAGTACAGCAGACCCGGGAACACCAGGGATGCTCGCTGTTCCGGGAGCCAACACACTGAATCATCACTACACTCTGCGAATTGAAATCAGTCCCCTGCTCCAGCAAAGCCTCCAGCTCCAGCTGGGTCTTTACCCGCTCGTCCTCACGGTAGAAATACTCCTTTGGCACATACTCATTTGCCCCTACCGCTACCACAAAGACCCCATGCTCCAGAATTTCTTCACCAGCATCAGAACCTGCCACCGGACGCACCGTTGACCGGTAGTTGCCGATGTAACCGCTGACCCCGGTAACCTCAACTCCGGTCAGCACCCGGATTCGGGGGTGAGAGCGGACCTGACGCTCCAGCCGGCTCGCAAGCTCGGCGGTCTGATTACCGGCCTCATCGTAGCGTAACCGGCGCAGATTACCACCCAGCTCCTTTTCCCGTTCCACCAGACAAACCTCAAACCCCTGCTCGGCAATTGACAATGCCGCGGTCATTCCGGCAACACCACCGCCAATAACCAGCGCCCGCTGAATGACCTTCTGGGAGGAAGAGCCCAGCGGCTTGAGTCGGCGGGCATTGGCAACCGCCATCCGCACCAGTTCCTTTGCCTTCGCAGTGGCCTCGACCGGCAGATGCATGTGCACCCAGGAACACTGATCCCGGATGTTTGCCATCGTGAAAAGATACCGGTTGAGTCCGGCTTCTGCCAGCGTCTCCTGAAACAGTGGCTCATGGGTTCTGGGGGTACAGGATGCCACCACCACCCGGTTCAACCTCTGCTCCTGAATCACCCGCTTGATCTTCTCCTGGGTATCCTGGGAACAGGTAAACAGGTTTTCCTCCGCATGCACCACACCGGGCAGGGTCCGGGCATACTCCACCACCTCCGGCACCCGCACCACCCCGCCAATATTGATCCCGCAGTTACAGACAAAAACCCCGATCCTCGGCTCCTCCAGAGTAACATCCCGCTCCGCAGGATAACTCTTCCTGCTCACCAGTGTATTCCGGGCAGGACTGAGCAGCCCGGCAACCGCACCAGCACAGCCGGTCGCTTCGGTGACCGTCTCCGGAATGTCCTTGGGCTCGGTCAGCACACCGCAGGCAAAAACACCACTCCGGCTCGTCGCCACCGGATAGTAGCTCTCGGTCTGGACAAAACCCTGTTCATCGGTTTTGACCCCGAGCCGTTCGCAGAGACTTCTCATCTCCGGGCTGGGCACGAGCGCACTCGAGAGCACCACCAGATTATAAACCTCATCATGAAGCTGACCCTGTTCATCCTCATAGGAGATAATCAGATCACCGGAATCGGGCACAGCACGGATTGCACTCACCCTTGACCGGCGGAAGACCACACCGTATTCCTTTTCCGCCCGCTCATAATAGCGCTCAAACCCCTTACCGAAGCAGCGCATGTCCATATAGTAGATATGGCACTCCAGATCACCGAGGCAGTGCTCCTTGGCGATCACCGCCTCCTTGGTTGCAAACATGCAGCAGACCGAAGAACAGTAATAATGCTCCTGATTTCTTGACCCCACACACTGCACCCAGGCGATCTTCTTCGGCTGAGTCCGGTCTCCAGGCCGGCGCACATGCCCCTCGTAAGGACCGGTGGCGGAAAGGATTCGCTCAAACTCCAGACTGGTGATAATGTTCGGATGCCGGCCATATCCCAGACTGACATCAGCAACCGGCTTGTGCTCGGTGAACCCGCCGGCAAGAACCACCGCCCCCACCTGCAGCTCCCGCTCCTGCGCCTGCTGGAGGTGATCAATTGCCCCTGCTTCACAGGCGGCAACACACTGCAGACACTCACAGCACACTCCGCAGTCCAGACACCGCTGTGCCTCAAGGACCGCCTGTTCCTCAGAGAAACCAAGGTTAATCTCCCGCTCACCACTGCGTTCACCAGGCGGCAGAACCGGTTCCCCGGTCCGTGGCTGTTTTCTGATTCCGGTCCGGTAAGCGGCAGAGTCTTCGACCTTTGCCTTCTCCGGCTTCGGCTCCGGTCTGCCTGCACGCAGATCCTCCCCCCGGATAAAACGGTCAATAGAAATCGCCGCCTCATGCCCGGCCTGGACCGCCTCAATTACTGATGCCGGTCCGCTCACCAGATCGCCACCGGCAAAAACACCTTCCAGCCCGCTGACCTCCAGCGTCACCGGATCAACCCTGAATGTTCCGCCCGGTCCCCGTTCAATGCCTTCAAACCCTTCAGCCGCCACCTGCTGTCCGATTGCCAGAATTACCGTATCTGCGGACACAAATCCGGTATGCTCCGGGTTGAACGCCGGATTGAACCGGCGCTGTTCATCAAACACCCGGACGCATTCTACCGTCTCCAGACCCTTGACCCTGCCGTTTTCTCCCCGGATCGCTGCCGGACCCCAGCCCGGCATGATTTTGATGCCCTCAGCCAGCGCCTCCTCAATCTCCCATTCGTGCGCCGGCATCTCCTCCCGCTGCTCAAGACACACCATCGTTACTTCCTCGGCACCGGCGCGCCGGGCACACATCGCCACATCCACCGCCACATTGCCACCGCCAATAACCACCACCCGCCTGCCCACCGCCGGCGCCTCACCCCGGTTAACCTGGCGCAAAAACTCAATTCCGTGCAAAACCCCCTCAAGCTCCATACCCGGAATATTCAGGGTCCGGCTGCGCTGGGCACCAAGGGCAACAAAAACCGCCCGATAGCCCTGATTGCGCAACTCCTGCAGTTCCGCGGTTGTTCTGACCGGTGTATTCAGCTTCAGCTCAATTCCGGTATCAAGTATATCCTTAATCTCCTGATCGAGCACATTCCGCGGCAGGCGGTAGGCAGGAATTCCCCAGCGCATCATGCCACCGGGCTGGTCCGCAGCCTCAAAAACGGTGACCTGATAACCCTTAAGCCGCAGATCCAGCGCGCAGGTCAGCCCTGCCGGTCCGGCACCGATAACCGCAATCCGCTCCTCCCGTTCCGCTGCCGGTGCCGGGTAGGGCACACCACCCTGAGATGCCGCATAGTCGGCAAGAAACCGCTTGATTGTCCGGATCGCCACCGGCGGCTCACCATCAACCTGCTGCCGGTTACACTCCTGTTCACACGGGTGATGACACACCCGGCCGCAGATGCCGACAAATGGCAGCCGTTCCCGGACCTTGAGATAACCCTCCTTGAATCTGCGGGCGCGGGTCAGGGCGATATAAGCCTGGGCATTAACCCCGGCCGGACAGGCAAGCCGGCAGGGTGCCCGGCGCTCACCCTTGTCAATCGCCACCGCATTGGGAATCGCCTGGGCAAAACGTTTATAAATCGCACCCCTTTCCGAGAGCCGCTGATTGTATTCATCCGGCACCCGGACCGGACAGACCTTGGTGCAGTCCAGACAGCCGGTGCACTTCTCCAGAAGTACATACCGCGGCCGCTGCCGGATCCGGGCAATGAAATTACCCGGCTCACCCTTTAATTCCAGCAGTTCCGCACAGTTCAGAAGTTCAATATTCGGATGCCGGCCCGTACCCACCAGCTTCGGTGCCAGGATACACATCGAACAGTCATTGGTCGGGAAGGTCTTGTCCAGCATCGCCATTACCCCGCCGATCGCCGGTGAGGAGTCGGCAAGATAGACCTTGAAACCGGACTCTGCCAGCTCCAGGGCTGTCTGAATGCCGGCAATTCCCGCGCCGACCACCAGCGCCGCACCGGTCATCGGTCTCTGATCACCATTACCGCTCATACATCCACCATTTCGGTCAGCGACTGCTTGGTGAAGTTCTTCAGGTTGATCGCTCCTGCCGGGCAGGCAACCGAACAGGCACCACACCCTTCACACATCACCGCCTGCACCACCGCCTTGCCGCGGTGCGGATCAACCCGGACCGCCTCATAGGCACAGGTGCGCTCACAGTTGCCGCACCCGACGCAAATCTCCTCATCCACCACTGCGGTCACCGGCTCATGATACAGCTCACTCTGGCCGAACATCGCCAGCACCTTGGCAGCAGCACCTGACGCCTGTGCCACCGTCTCGGGGATGTCCTTCGGTCCCTGACCGCAACCGCAGAGGAAGAAACCGGCGGTCAGGGTCTCCACCGGCCGGAGTTTCGGGTGGGCTTCAGACAGAAACCCCCAGCCGTCAACCGGTATCTTCAGCCTGCGTGCCAGCGCTACACCGTCAGGATTGGGCACCACCGCACTCGCCAGCACCACCATATCCGCCTCAATCTCCAGCTTCTTGCCCGCCAGCGTATCCGCAGCCCAGACCACCACCCGGTCTCCGCGCCGGAAGATCTTGGACACCTTACCCCGGAGATACTGGACACCTTCATCCGTTGCCCGGCGGTAAAACTCCTCAAACCCCTTTCCCGGGGTCCGGACATCAATATAGCAGACAACCGCCTCACCATCATGCACCCGGTGCCGGTAAAGCAGGGCATGCTTGGCGGTATACATGCAGCAGATCTTCGAACAGTAGGGCACACCCTGATTTGAATCCCGGGAACCGGCACACTGGACAAAGACCACCCGCTTGGGCACCCTGCCATCCGAAGGCCGGCGCACCTCACCGGCAAACGGTCCGGAGGCGGAAAGGATGCGCTCAAAGGCGAGACTGTCAATTACATCCGGCACCACCCCGAGCCCGTAGGCACCGAGCCGGCGGCTGTCAAAAAGCTCATAGCCGGTAGCAAGCACGATCGCCCCTACCTCCTCCTCAACAATCCGCTCCTGGTCATCATACCGGATTGCCTGCGCCGGACAGACCTTGGCACACACCCCGCATTTTTTGCCCTGCAACTGCCGGCAGTGTTGGGCATCAATCACCACCTTGTTCGGCACCGCCTGCGGAAAGAGCCGATAGATCGCCCGGCGCCGGGTCAGATTCCGGTCAAACACCGACTCCACCCGCACCGGACACTTCTCCAGACAGATGCCACAGCCGGTGCAGGCGTCAAGGTCAACATAGCGCGGCTTCTGCCGGATCTTCACCCGGAAATTGCCCACAAACCCGGAGACCTCGGCAACCTCGGAATAGGTCAGAAGCCTGATTTTCGGATGACGGCCCGCCTCCACCGTCTTCGGGGTCAGAATGCACTGGGAGCAGTCGAGCGTCGGAAAGGTCTCGGAAAGCTGAGCCATGTGTCCGCCGATTGACGGCTCCTTCTCCACCAGCACCACCTCATATCCGGCGTTGGCAATGTCCAGCGCCGCCTGGATGCCGGCAATTCCTGCTCCAACCACCAGCGCCCGCTTGACAATCGGCACACCAAGCCGGACAAGCGGCTGATCATGGCTCACCTTTGCCACCATCGTCCTGACAATACCCTCCGCCTTCTCAGTGGCAGCATCCCGGTCTGAAGTCACCCAGGAGCACTGCTCCCGGATATTGGCAATTTCACAGAGATACGGATTGAGTCCGGCTTCGGCTGCCGCCTTGCGGAAGGTTGCCTCATGGAGATTGGGCGAACAGCAGGCAACCACAATCCCCTCCAGCCGCTCCTTCTGAATTGTCTCCCGGATCAACCGCTGTCCCGGATCCGAACAGCAGTAGACATAATCCAGCGCCGTCACCACCCCGGGAATATTTTTTGCCCGCTCAACCAGCTCCGGCACCTTCACCACACCCGCAATGTTGATCCCGCAGTGACAGACAAAGACTCCGATCCGGCGCTTCACAAGAGCCCCTTCTCCTTCAGAAACGGCACCGGGTCCAGTTTGTTATCCTCAAAGCCCAGCTCTGCCGGCTCCAGTCCCAGCGCCAGACCGAGAATCTGAGTGAAATAAAAAACCGGCGTCAATACCGTTCCCCGGCGCAACTGGGCGCTCTCCAGATTGTACTGGCAGAGCGGACAGGTGGTCACAATTGCCTCCGCTCCCCAGGTCCGGGCATTCTCCACCACCCGCAGGGAACAGGCATCGGCAACCGCCCGGCGGTTTATCACCAGATACCCGCCACAGCACTCCGCCTTGAAATCAAACCGCACCGGCTCTCCCCCCAATGTCGCCATCAGCTCATCCATCACCACCGGGTTCTCCGGATCGTCAAACTTCAGCACCTCCCTGGGTCTCACCATCAGACAGCCGTAGTAGGATGCCACCTTCAGACCGTTCAGCGAACGCACCACCCGCTGCCGGATCGCATCCCAGCCCAGCTCCTTGAGCACCTCAAGGTAATGCACAACCTCAACATCCTGCTCAAACGGCTCATCAACAAACTCCAGAATCCGCTGCCGGTCCTGCTCAAAACCGGTGGCATGGAGTCGCTCATTTGCCCGCTTCAGCACATTGTAACAGGCGGCGCACAGGGTCACCAGCCGTCTGCCCTGCTGACTTGCCTTGGCCAGCACGCGAACCGGTCCGACCTGAGCTGCCAGATCATCAGTATTGGTGTTGTAAATTGCGCCACAGCAGTTCCACGAGGGCAGCTCCTCAAGCTCAAAACCGGCCCGCGCCGCTGCGAGCCGGCCGCACCGGTCAAGATTCCTTGCCTTGGAATAAAGGGTACAGCCTGGATAGTAGGGATATTTCATACCGAAAACTTCCGGAAACTGGCGATAAATGCCTGCTGAGGCACATCCTGCAGGTCCTGATCATCCACCACATCGGGATCAACCTGACTCCGCTTTGCCCGCAGAATCAGTGCCCGGCACGCCTCGGCAATTTTGGCATAATCCACATTGCGCGGACAGCGGGTCCCGCACACGAGACAGCTCGCACACACCCAGATACCTTCACTTGCCAAAAGCTCCTGCGCCCGGCCCAGCTGCAGCAGCCGGATCGCCCGGCTCGGCGGCGGGTCCATCAGCTCGCCGACCGGACAGCCCGCAGTACAGCATCCGCACTGGTAACAGTCACTGACTCGCTGACCGCTCAACTCTTCAATTTGGGAAACAAGCTGGGAGTTGTCCTGTGAACTCATGCTAAGAAAAAATGATAAACCAGCAAGGTCACAAGTCAAGAAAATTTAAGGAATAATACACCCGCAGATTGACTGTCTGACCGCAACCGGAAACAAACCGCCCAAGTGTCCGGTTAAACTGGACCTCTCATTTACCCACCTCTCCTCCACTTCTGCCTGCGCACCGGTATCTTATTGATGTGCCGTTTAACTTCTGCCTCCAAGTACTTATCAGGCTGGAACTTAAACTAATTTTTACCCGGAATTTGCTTCGGAGGGGGGAGCCGGGGGCTAGCCCTGGTCCGGCTGCAGGTCCTGCCCCGACGCTCGATCTGAAGCCTGACGCCGGTCTCAAACCCGGCCGGACTCCGCATTCCAGTTCAACCCCTATCTCGCCCCCGGTTTTCGGTTCTGCTGTCTGCCCGGCTTCCCATAGTGTGTTCTCGCCGGTCACCTGTGTCCTCCTGCCGGCTCCTGTTCTGGTGATATCATTACCGGTCTTCGTCAGAAAGGTGAAATTTCAAGTCTAATTCACCTGAACAATGAGACAGCGCAGGTATTCGGATTCGGGCATCTGCGGCAGAACCGGATGATCCGGCCCCTGAGTGGAACGGTCAAGGATGACAAACTGCCGGTTAAGTTCTGCGGCGGCATTACTGACCACATCCAGCAGGTCCTGCCAGAACAGATAATGGGAACAGGATGAAGAAACCAGAATCCCGCCGGGTTTCAGCAGTGCCAGTGCCAGCCGGTTGATCTTCTCATATCCCTTGATCCCGGACGGCTTCTGCTTCTGGCTCTTGATAAATGCGGGCGGATCAAGATTGACCAGGTCAAACCGCTCACCGCATGCCAGCAGTTCCTGCAGGTATTCAAAGGCATCGGCGGTGACAAACCGGCACCTGCCCTCAACTCCGTTCAGGCGGGCGTTACGCTCTGCCCAGCGGCAGGCTTCGGACGAAATATCAACCGCAATCACCTCGGTTGCCCCGCCCAGTGCCGCATTGATTGCAAAAGAGCCGGTGTAGCAGAACACATCCAGCACCCGGCGGTTTCGTGCCAGACGCCGGACCTTCCTGCGGGTGAGCCGGTGGTCAAAGAAATAACCGGTCTTCTGCCCGCCGGCGATGTCCACATAGAACCGGACACCGTTCTCCGAGATGATGAGGTCCGGGTCGGGCTGACCGTATAGCAGCCGTTCCCGGCGCTCCAGCCCTTCGGGCTCCCGGAGCTTGATGTCATCCTTCTCATAGATCGCCTTTACCGGAAACAGCCGGCACAGCGCACTGACCACCATTTCGATGCGGCGGTCAAAGCCCGCAGCATAGACCTGAACCGCAAAGTGATCACCATACTTGTCGATCACCAGTCCGGGCAGAAAATCACTCTCTCCGAATACCAGCCGGAAATCCTGTTCCTGAGGCAGTTTCTGCTGGCGCCGCCGATGCGCTGCCGTCAACCGCTGTATCAGCAGCTCCTCATCCAGATCCTCATCCCGAAATGAGTAAAGCCGGACCCGGATCAGCGAATCAGGATTGAACATCCCGGAACCGATCAGCCTGCCCTGCTCATATACCCGGACCAGATCACCTTTCTCAGGCTCCCCCTCAATTTTTCTGATCTCATCCGCGAACACCCAGAGATGGCCCCGTGCCGATTTCCGGCGGGTAATTGAAATTTTTGCCGGGGACACGGGAGTTATACGGGCTGAAGATCAACGAGCCAGAGCCGGCACAGGTCATCAACGGAATACAGTACCGAATAAGAAATCTCCGGCTGAATCTCCATGCCGCCCCGACGGCAGCAAAGGATCAAATCCGGGCGGGTCTCAGGCACAAATCCCTTCTCTTGGGGAATCAGGCGGACCGGCTCGGAAATCAGAACCGGTTCCGGGTTACCTTCCCCAAACGGTGCCAGCCGGCAGATCTCAGTATTGAACCGGGAAAGTGGCAGCTCAGCATCTGCCGTCAGCTGATTCTCCGGCATGATTCTGCCGGCAAAGTTTTCGTGGGCGAATCGCTCTGCCGAAACAATGAACTCATCCACCCGGTCCGGGCTGATGGTAAATCCGGCTGCCTTCTTGTGCCCGCCGAAATCAATAAAGAAGTTGCGGTGGGCACGCAAAAGCTCCATCAGATCCACGCCCTCAATACCCCGGCACTCCCCGACCCAGACATCATCCCGCCGGCCGATGACAATTGCCGGCACCTGATACCGGTCCTTCAACCGTGCCGCACTGAAACCCAGCGCCCGGAGCGAGAGCTCCGGATGCTGAACGAACAGAATGCCGTCACCGAGCCGGACATGCGCCTGTGCCAGCTGAAATGTCCTTTCCGCCTCCTGCCGCCACTCCTGACTGCGGACTGTCAATTCTTTCACCCACGCCTGCACTTCCGCCAGATCCCGGGAAAGAAATTTCCTCACCCCTTCACTGCCGTTCGCCGCGGCAAACAGCGGCAGCAGCTCGGTAAGAAATGTTGATACCGTCAACGGTTCATTCCCCTCTCTCAGATTGTCCAGCACCGCGCGCAGCGCCGGCAGCCTGGTCTTCATCAGCCGGTCAAACCCCAGCTTCACCAGAATGCGGTTTTCACCGGTCAGGGGCGCCCGGTCAGCCACCGTCCCCAGTGTCACCAGCTCCAGCAGCTCCGGCTGAGCGGAAACAAACTGAGTGACGCTCAATCCGAGCCGGTGTGCCACCAGTCCCATCATCAGCTTCAGTGCCACGCCCGCACCGGTCAGCTGTCCGTAGGGATATTCGCTGTCACTGCGCTTCGGATCCACTACCGCCAGCGCTGGCGGCAAAGGCATGACCACCTCATGATGATCTGTGACGATCACCTCCACCCCCTGCTGTCTCAGCTCGGCAATATCGCTGTGATTGGAAATTCCGCAGTCAACCGTGATGATCAGCCCCGGTTTCCTTTCTGCCGGCAGACCTGCCACCAGCCGGGCATCAAGTCCATGCTTATCCCTGCCCTTTACCGGAATATGATAATCAACATTCGCCTGCAGACTGCTCAGCACCTTCACCATGACCAGAACCGCGGTGATCCCGTCCAGGTCATCATGCCCCCAGACCAGAATCCGCTCCCGGTGAGCGATCGCCTGCTGAATCCGGTGCACTGCGGCATCGAAATCCGGCAGGAGCTCGCTGGGATGGAGATCGGAGAGACGCGGGTTCAGCCAGATACGCACATCATCTCTGGTCGTAACCCCCCGCACGACCAGCATCCGGGCAAACTCCCGGGAAATACCACAACCCTCGGCCACACTCTGAATCTGCCTTTCGTCCGCCGGTTTCAACTGCCAGATTTTCATCGGTCAATCAGCACAATTCTGCCCTCGATTCTGGCATCCACCGGAGAATGACGCCGGATGTAGTCTGCCAGCACATCGCGCAACGGCAGAAAGCTGTCCTCCAGATCAACCCCCTCAGCAAAGATGTGGTATTCACCGGTTCCGGACGCCAGGTAGGAATTGGTTGCCAGAGTATAAATCCGGTTCGAGTCAAGCGGGGCACCATTGACTTCAACCCACAGCACCCTTTTCCCGATCGGCCGGTTCAGCGTGTATTTCATTCTCACCCCTGAAACCTGAAAGATGGCGTGATGTCCGTTTACCGACACCTCCAGAATCTCCTTGATCTGTCTGCCCGTGTACCTGCCGGTAACCACGGTATTGCCGAAAACATCCACCTGATAAATGTGGCGATAGGTCACCGGACCGGCAGGGATGTTTGCCCGGATACCGGCGGAATTGTGCACCGCAATTTCCGTCCCGAAACGCTCCCGCATGGCATCGGTAATCAGATTGCCCATCGGGGTTTCGGTAAATCCGCCCCGGGTCAGCTCGCGCCGGGCATACCCCAGAACCTCGTCAAACCCCTTTTCCGCAACCTGCCGGATTGAATCCAGCCGCCGGGCATAAATAGAATCCATGGGCACCTCATCGGCGAGCAGATCAATCAACCGGCCCTGATAACCTAAAATCCGCCGGCTTCCGGTGTCAAAGCTGATATCCAGCACCCCGATTGAACTCAGTTTTGAATACGCCTGCTGGATGATGACATGGTTTTTCGGACTCTCATAAGGCGGCTCAACACCGGTATGGCTGTGGGCACCGATAATCACATCCACACCGGATACTGAATCGGCAAACCGCTGATCGTGGGTGTAACCGATATGATTCAGCGCAATCACAATCTCAGCACCGGCTTCCCGCAGCCTCGCTACCTCCTCCCGGACAACATCATAATAAGGCAGAATATCAAGCCCGCCCGTCAACGACTCGTTCACCATACCGTAGAGATACTTGGTCAGAACCCCCAGGATGCCGATCTTGATACCGCCACGCTCAAAGATATGACTCCGCTTCAGATAACCGGGCGGACTGTCGCCATCCGGTACCCGGACATTGGTGGCAATCCAGGGGATCCGTGATGAGTCGGCAATCTCCTTCAGTACCTGCCAGCCGAAATCAAAATCGTGATTGCCGGGCGCAACCGCATCATACCCTGCCTGCCGGAAAAAGTCGATGACCGCCTGGCCGCGGGTGAAATCCCCTACCGGTGTTCCCTTGAAGATATCACCACCATCCAGCAGCAGAAATCCGTATCCGTGCCGAACCGCTGAATCCCGCAACTCCCGAATTACAGTCAGCGCTCCTGCGGCGTTAGCCAGCGGGGGCGGAAAGTTGTTGTCCAGCCAGTAAGCCTCAGCCGGGAGGAGTGCACCGTGAATATCATTGGTATGGACAATAATCAGATGCTGAACTCCGGCATCAGCTGTACTGGTGACCAGCAGCAGACTGACAAACAGCCAGAAACGGCAGAACTTCACCTGTCTTCTTTCCATCAGCCCCTAAATATCATAACGAAAATTAAGCGTCAGACCGATTCGGTCCTGATAAACCCGGATGTCTGCCGGTTCCACCGGCAGGGCAAAATCTCCGGCATCAAGTTCTTCCCGGCTCGCCTGAAGATTAAAATCCAGCCGCAGCCGGCTGATATCAAACCCAAGCCCGAACCGCCCCAGAAGCCGGTGCACTGCGGAATTGGAAAAGAGCGGGTCAACACCGAACCCGTAACTCATCCGCACCCGATTGAGCAGCCGGTGTTCAATCCCCGCCCGCACGCTCAGCACATTCCGGAAACCGGAATCCACTTCAGACCAGCCGGACAGCTTTGCCTCGGCAAGCATTCTCGCTGGCAGTACACCCGGGACATTCAATTCCGCAGCGATACCGGCACACCAGGGCAGCTTCCTGATTGTGTCTGAATCCCCGCTGCCAGAACGGATCGCAGACTGGTAACACGCATCCACCCTCCAGCCAGCGCGGGAAACAAACCCCGCACCCGCCTGCCAGCCCGCACCCCTGATGCTGCTTTTCAGGCTGACCGCTGATGTCTCCGGCACCCGGATGTGAACCAGTTCCAGTCTGCGCTGACCATAAAGATATCTTCCTCCGGCACCGATCTCAAGCCACGAAACCGGACTGTATCCGACCGCAAGCGCTCCGGTCCAGATGCCGCCTGACTGCTCAACCCGGTCCTCACCGATTTTCACATAAAAATCGTCCAGATATTCCTTCAGGTACTGATAGCTGAAATCCCGGACCTGTGTCAGCCCGGCGCCGAAACCGAACCCCCTCCAGCGATAAACACCGGCAAAAGGTCCGAAATGCAGCGACCAGCTGATGTTATCCGCATACGCCGCCTCGCCGATCGTATTTTCAAACTGGTCGTACACCAGCCGGGTCCGCTCCTCACTCAGCATGCTGCTGCCCAGTCCGGCAAAGACCGCCGCTCCGCGGTAACCCGTCAGTTTTGAAGGATAAAGGAATATGGCTGAGGGTTCAGCACTCAGCTCCTCGCCCCACCAGTTTCGCACCGGCACACTGGCAAATGCACCGGTTCCACCGGCAAGTAGGCTGAACAGTACTTTCCAGAATCTCAATTTCACTGTGCCTCCTCACCAGAGAAAATCAATCTGCAGCCAGATATCAAACCGCCGGCTCTGACTCATAAAATCCCGAACCGGCATGCCTTCCGGATAATGGACGCCCCCGTTTCCACTCAAACCGGTATGGGGAAATATGCTTAACTTCTGCCGGAACTTGAGGTAAACAAGGAGGTTATCGGTCAGGCGGTTAGTCAATGCCAGATACCACTTGCACCCGTCGCCGTCAACAAAATCAATCCCGTTGTCCTCAAACATCCAGTTCGACATGCCGCCGCTGCGCCAGCCGGCAATTCCCAGCTCCCCCTGAAAATCGTCCGAAAAGTTGTGCTCCCACTGCACAAGTAGAAAATCGCCCTCAATACTTGCCCGGTCATCGTATTTCATCGTTGGCGTCAGCCGGGTTCTGCTGTACCGCAGTTCGCCAGTCAGATAGTCCCAGTTGGAAAGCGAAACCAGTGCCCGCAGTGAGGACTCCATGGACAATGAACCGGTGCCCAGCACCAGCCTCGGCCGCTCCTTCAACTGAACCTTCTGCCGGAAGCGCAGCCGCAGTGGGAAAACCGGGCGGTATTCCATTTCCGCCTGAAACCGGAAATTGTCCGCTCCATAGGCAAGGTTGCGCCAGACATCAAGATACGCACGGGTAAAAGTAATCTGTCGGGAGATCTGATAGCGCATCTCGGCAAAAAACCCCTGCTCCGCTTTGGGCATCGGGAAATTCTGGAGCGCAGCATACGCCGGGTCAATGAGCCGGTAGGGCTTTTCCAGCGGTGTATCCTCAAACCGCAGCTCCTCACAGAACCCGCGGTTATACGGATTGACATAACTGACATCATAATGCCGGTAAAGTACGGTCAGATTCAGCAGATCATGCTGCAGATAACCCTTCAGCAGATAGGCACTGCCACCCCGATGCTGGTGAGCAACCTCCCCTTCCAGGGCAAAATTGTTAATCACCGTCCGGAAATCGGCAGAATAAAACAGCCGGGTTCTGCCCGTATCCAGCCGGGCCCAGTTCGGATCATCAATAATCTCCGCATCACCGGGAAGCTCAACATAGCGGGCAGCCGGCTGCAGACTCCGGCTGGTACGGGAAAAAAGACCGTTTACTCCCAAGCGCGTTCCGAGTGGCAGAAAACCCAGCTGGGAAAGGTCAGCGGACCAGCTGGCTCCGGCATCGGTCTGACTAAATAGATTTTTAAATGTCGGGTAGCGTGGTGTGGAAAGGATATACCAGTTTACCGTGCTGTCCGGATTTAGAATCCCGTCCCGCTTTGCCAGTGAATAAAATCCCAATAAGCCGAACCGATTTAATTTCAGATCCACCGCCGCCCCGCGGAGCCCAAACCCGGAATTCTCGGTCAGATCAGCGAAAAGGCCGGCGGTTCGCTTATGCGTCCTTGCCATCAGCTCAAAATTGTTATCGATTAAAAGTCCCTGCCCCAGCGTCAGCCGGTAATCACCCACGAGCAGCCGTCGGACCGGACCGATTTTGTCAACAGTCACACAACCCCTGACACCGCTGAAACCCGCCTTTTCGTATAAATTCTGCTCCACGAACCCTCCAGCCCGGATCTGCTCACCAATCCGTGCCCGTAACCGGTGACGCATTATTCCCGTATTACCCATGTTTTTTCTAAAATCCAGCTCCTGGCTCAACCTATCCCGGTAAAATGCCAGCTCCGATTCGGTAAACCCAGCCTCCCGGAACCGGATGCTGTCCTGAACCAGGCTGTTCAATGCTGCGGTAAACTCCTCCGTGCTGGTAAGCACCTCCCAGTCCTGCCCGCTTTCGTATTTCAACCGGTAGTTCCCGCTCCAGATCCTGACCCGGGCAGTATCAGCCCGGTCCTGAAAGGTCACATAATTCCGCATCCCGCGATACCCATATGCTGAAAGACCCGGAACCTGACTCGCCAGATCCCGACGGCTCGTGATCCTCCCTCCCTGCCGGATGAAATTCACGACCGCCACCGCATCAACCAGCGACACATTCTCCAGCAGCAGCAGTTCATCCACCGTTGCGCGGTTAATGTTGAGCGGGTCCAGCAGCAGATCCTGCCACTCCTCTACTACCGCCCTGCCCGGACTGTCCTCAGCTGCCAGCCGGCGCTGAATCCGCTGAATATTCTCTGTTGCCCGCTCCTCCCAGCTCCGGGGCCGGATGTAAATCACCGGCTTCAGCTCATCCAGTTTCTCAGGGGTAATTCCGGGAACCTTCAGCAGATCATAGATACTGTTGAACCGGCCGTAAAGCTGGAGATACTCATAGATCCGGTCCGCAGTCAGGGAATCAACCGGCAGCTGACCGATCTCTGCCCGGCTTGCCCGGTTGATATCCAGCTGATTATCTGCTGTCCACAGGTTAAATATCCAGACAAGAACCAGCAGCATCAGGCTAAAATTTCACCCGCAGTCCGAAGTTATGAGTAAAAGGCAGAACCGGATGGGTGATCAGTGCATAGTCAATCCCGACCCGCCGTAAACCGGTACCCAGTCCGAGGGCGAACCGGACCGGTTCATTCTGGACACCCGCACGCAGGACAAGATAATCGGACACAACCTCAAACTCCTGCCCCAGAGCAATTCTGGTAGGCATCCCGGGCTCCTTGCTCACCTGCAGAGAGGATTGAATGCCCTGCCGGGGAGAAAACCCCAGCCCCAGGACAAGCACAGACGGCAGTTCTGAAGAACCGATTTTCGGCAGGTTGATATTATGACCGTAAAACCCAACGGTCCAGTAACGGGCAAGCCGGGCAAAGAGGCTTACATCCAGGCCAAAGGCATATCCGGAACCCAGCTCCTGCTGAACGAAATTATAGCCGTTGATTCCATAACCGAATGCCAGCCCATCTGCCAGTAAAAAGCCATGTCCCAGCTTGAACGAACGCTGGGACTGAAGCTCAAAACCGGTCTCCTGGACCCGCCCTGCCAGACACCCGAGCCGGCTCAATGGCAGTGCCAGACCGGCATGGAAGGTATGCAGATTGACTCCCACCCCGCCGTAAAGCAGTTTGTAAAAACTCTGAAACTGTCTCTCCTGAACAAAGGCAAGCCCGGCAGGATTGAAATCAAGCGCACTCAGATCATCCGCCACCGCGCAGAAACTGCCGCCCATCCCCTCTGCCCGGACACCTGATGCATTTTCCTCAAAAAGGGCATGAACCGGCATTACCGCCATTCCCAGCAACATAAACAGGGGCAAGAGCGTGCGCATGGTTACACGATTTTAACCTGAACCCGATTGGTGTCAAATCTGAATATCACCCAGGGCGGCTGATTGACATTTCTCTCAGGAGAAACTAAAATCAGCTGTGATGCCGGCAGAAAAATTTGATGTCATTGTGGTCGGTGCCGGTCATGCGGGATGTGAAGCGGCACTGGTTAGTGCCCGGCTGGGCACAAGAACGCTGCTTTTAACTCAGAACCTGGACACCATTGCTCTGATGTCCTGCAATCCCGCGGTTGGCGGTATCGGCAAGGGCCAGCTCGTCCGGGAGCTGGATGCGCTGGGCGGGCAGATGGCACAGGTTACCGACCTTGCCGGCATCCACTTCCGCCAGTTGAATACCAGCTCAGGCCGGGCGGTCCGCTCCTCCCGGGTTCAGGTTGACCGTCAGCACTACCGTCAGCTGATGCGCTCAATTCTGGAAAAAACCGGAAACCTTTTCCTCCGTCAGGGAAGTTGCGCCCGGGTAATCACCCGGGGAAAAACAGCGGTCGGCGTCGAGACCGAAACTGGGGAGAAGTTCTACGCCCGAACGATAATCCTTGCGCCCGGGACATTTCTCTCCGGGCTGGTCCACATCGGACTGGTCAGCTTTCCCGCCGGCAGACTGGGCGAGGCACCATCAAACCTTCTGAGCCGGAACCTGCAAGAACTGGGCTTCCGGATCGGCAGATTCAAAACCGGCACCCCGCCCCGCATTGACATCCGCACAGTCAGGCTTGATGCCCTCCAGAAGCAGGAGGGTGACGAGCCACCCCGTCCGTTCTCCTTCTGGACCGAACAGACACCCCGGAACCGGGCGGTCTGCCATCTCACTTATACCACTCCCAAAACCCATGAAATTGTCCGGAAAGGACTGAAATACTCCCCGCTCTACACCGGCGTGATCAAGGGCCGGGGTGTCCGTTACTGCCCGTCAATTGAGGACAAGGTGGTCAAATTTGCTGAACGGGAGCGCCACCACATCTTCATTGAACCCGAAGGGACCGACACGATCGAATGCTATCCCAACGGCATTTCCACCTCACTGCCGGTGGAAATTCAGGAAAGGATGCTCCACTCCATCCCCGGTCTGGAGGAATGCCGGATGCTCCGGCCCGGCTATGCAATTGAACACGACTATGCCGACCCGACCCAGCTCCATCCCACCCTTGAGACCCGGCTGATCCGGAACCTCTTCTTTGCCGGGCAGATTAACGGCACCACCGGTTACGAGGAGGCAGCGGTTCAGGGACTGGTTGCCGGCATCAATGCGGCATTGAAGGTCAAAGGCAGACCGCCTTTTATTCTCTCACGGGCTGATGCCTATATTGGAGTCCTGATTGACGACTTGGTCACCAAGGGAACTGATGAGCCCTACCGGATGTTCACCGCCCGCGTTGAGTTTAGGCTTCTCCTGCGCGAAGACAACGCCGACCTACGGCTCGGACCAAGAGGATATGAGCTGGGTCTGCTCAGTCCGGAGCGCTTCCGCAAGATTGAGGAAAAAAATCAGCAGTTCCAGAAAGGTATGCAATGGCTGCGCACCTGCCGGATCAGACCTTCAGACCGGGTTAACCGGATCCTTAAGGAGCTCAAAACCACTCCCCTTCAGGAACCGGCTTCAGCCCTCGAACTGCTGCGCCGGCCGGAAATTAACTGGCAGACTTTGTGCCGGCTGACCGAATCTGCGCCCCAGCTGCCCCTGCCGGTTCAGGAACTGATTGAGGTTGAGGTTAAATATGAAGGCTATATTGAAAGGACAAAAAGGCAGGTCGCCCGCTTTCAGGAACTTGAGGAACTTAGGATTCCTGCGGGCATCGATTACTATCAGGTCCCCGGTCTGTCCACTGAAGTCCGTGAGAAACTGACCCGTATCCGGCCCGCATCGGTCGGTCAGGCACAGCGGATTCCGGGAATAACGCCGGCAGCCATCTTTGCCCTTACGGTATATCTTGATAAAAAACCGGCACCGGATATAATCGTTACGGAACCCGAATGAGCCTGATCCGCCTGCGCACCGAACTGGAATCACTTGCCCGCACCCGGGGTGCGGCGCTGATTGGCGTTGCTGACCTGCGTAAAATCAGAACTGACGACTTCATCCTGCCCAGAAACACACTTGACCGGCTCCCCTATGCAATTACACTGGCGGTCCGGCTCGCCCGGGAAATCCTTGACGCCCTGCCCGATCATCCGGATCTGCTTTACGAACACCACTACCGGCAGGTCAACTTCACCCTGGATCGGATTGCCCTTGACATCACCATCTGGCTTCAGCACAACGACTACCGCGCCCTGCCCGTCCCCGCCTCCCAGATTGTTGACTGGCAGAACCAGCGGGCACACCTCTCCCACAAGCGGATTGCAATTGAAGCCGGGCTCGGCTGGCTGGGCAGAAACAACCTGCTCGTCACTCCGGAATACGGCGCTCAGGTCCGGCTCGTCACCATCCTCACCGATCTGGAACTGGAGCCGGGCACACCGCTCAACCGGAACTGCGGTGAATGCCGCAACTGCATCTCCGTCTGTCCAGCCGGTGCAATCCGGGAAAAACCGGAAGATTTTGACCATCAGGCATGCTTTGAAAAACTCAGGGAGTTTCAGTGCCAGCACTTTGTCCATCAGTTTATCTGCGGACTCTGCGTCCGCGCCTGTCCGGGCAGTCGCGACTGAAACACTCCGGCTCAGCGCCGATATCGGAACTCTCTACCGAGAGAAAGGTAAATCCGCACGCCACCCGGATGGGGCGTCCGCTTGAAAAAATTGCCCAGCCCGATAATCAGTTTCAGCGGTCCTGCCGGTGTATTCGTCATCAAACCAAAACCCGCGCCCCAGTGTAACTGCTCCCCAATCCGGTCGCTCACTAGCAGCGAATCAGGCCGGGTAAAGGTTCCGGCATTAACGTTCGCCTCAAGATATACCGGATAATCATCCCGGTTCAGCAGATTCAGCACCCGCCACCGCAGTGCCGAACCGGCGATCACCCGCTGTTCACTCACAAACTCCTCGGGTGCAAAACCGGTAAACCGTTCACCCCCGGAAAGGAACTGCTCGCTGAACGGCAGTCTGCCCAGCACCAGCCCGATATCGGTCCACCAGCGCAGTGCCCAGCGGTCAAGCAGCGGCACCACCTGCTCGCCCGAAAACTCCGTCTTCAGAAACTCAAACCGGCTCAGTACCTTTTGGCTGGAATAAAACCCGCTCAACCGGTATCCCAGTCCTCTGCCGGACAACTCCAGCCGGTCAAATGTATTGAACTCCAGATTTGCCCGCAGACCGGCAAGCCAGCCAGCGGCCAGCGTCTCCACTGCTGTACCCTCATAACCGATCCGCTCCACCCGGGCGCCAAAGTTGAAAAAACCATTTCTCCCCGTGCTGTAACCCGCCTCCACCACTGCCCCCCGCACCCGGACAAAGTAACTGGAACCGAACCTGCCCTGCTCCCACAGACTCCGGTTCAGCGAACTGATATAACCGTCAATCCGGTATCCGAACGGCAGCTGAAAAATCCGTGTGCCCGTAATTCCCAGTCGGAACTCATTCGGGTTACCGACGACCCCGCCGGCCCGGACGGTTGCGCCCGAACCCAAAATATTTTCCTCCCCAACCTCAGCCCCGACCACCACATTGTCATAATTGTCATACCGCACCCCGAACGCATAGAAACCGAACGGCCGCTCATTAACCTCAAAGATCACATCCGCACTCTCCGCGGTCACCTCTGTCAGCCGGAAATTCACATCCTCAAACAGCCCGGTATTAAACAGCCGCTCCACGTCCCCGAGGAGCAGGCCGAAATTCAACCTTGCACCCTCCCGGGTGCGCAGATAGGGCAGAAGCAGCGAGCGCCGGGTCCGCTTCAGACCTTCAAAGACCACCCGCCGCACCACCGGCACAGACCGGGGTTCAATCCGGTTTCTGCTCCGCACCGGCACCCTGCCCCTGAGCCTCTCCCGGATCACCGGCAGTGCCCGCATCGCTGCCGACTCCCCGGCAGCAATCAGTTCCCGGGCGCGGGCAAAATCGGAGTGAAGAAATCTTGACACATCAGGCTCAATGACCACATCCGCCTGCTCCTTTGCACGCTCAACATTGGCGATGCTCATCAGATCAATACTGCGGGAGGCGATATCCAGCAGACTCTGGTTTGGGGACTCCTGGTGCCGCATCGTCAAAACCGCAATCACAAAATCGGGCTGAAAATCCTCCAGTGCGGTCACAGGCAGATAATCCAGCACCCCGCCATCCACCAGCTCCCGGCCCTCGATCACCTCAGGCGAAAAAACCCCGGGAATGGCAATGCTTGCCCGGATCGCCTGCTCCAGCCGACCCGACCTCAACACCACCTTCCTGCCTGCCCGGATGTCAACCGCCACCGCCCGGTAGGGCACCGGCAGCCGGTCAAAATCGTATCCGGTATTAAACTCGACCTCAGCCAAGAGCCGGTTAAGCAGAAGCTCAACATTCTGCAGCGGAATCAGCCCGCCCGGCAGATAAGGCAGAAACCGGTTATGCCGCAGGCGCAGGATATACCTTTCTGCCTGCTGCTTCTCCTGCAGATACTGGGCACCATAGGCGGGCTGCGAGGAGAAAAGCCGGTTCCAGTCAACGCTCAGTGCAATACTTTCAATCTGAGCGGCGCTGTAACCGGCAGCATAAACACCGCCCACGAGCGAACCCATGCTGTTTCCCGAGATTCCGACAAATTCCAGCCCCTCACGCTCCAGCACCTTCAGGACACCGACATGGGCAAGCCCCAGGGCAGCACCACCGGAAAGCGCCAGACCGATACGCACCGGCTCAGCCAGCACCCAGCCGGCAAACAAAAGCCCGAATACAACCCGGCGCATGCCCAATTATAATCCGGAAACGGAGTAAATCCACTAATACCATGGTGCGTACCCCAACTCGAAACCGGACCGGGCGGCAAACTCAAACCCCGCCCCGGAAAAGGGATGACCCCGGGACCTACCCCCAAAATCCAGCCTCAGAGCGAAGACAGATTGGCAACCACTTGTCATTCCGGAAGTTAGGAGAAAATGCTATATGCCAGCCGTTTTCCGATGTGAAATTCTGTCCGATTTATGACTCTAAAAATATAGGGATATGAAATACTTTGACAGACAAATCACCTGCCAGTATTATTTATTATCAAGATGTCCGAAATAAAATTCATTCAACCGGGAAAAATTTGATCATATTTTAAACTGGAGGCATAAGTGAACCTCAGAACTGTACTGCTGGCAGTTATTCTTTTAAGCACTGTTGTCCTGCCGGACCAGAATGCGGTGATTCTGCCTGCTTTTCACAATTCCCGGGCGTCTAACGCCTGTTCGATAACTGCCGCCCCCGAGCCCATCGTCATTCCGAAGCTGCTGTCCTATCAAGGCAGATTAACCGATTCACTCGGCCATCCGGTACCGGATGGCACCTATCAGCTGACTTTTAGACTTTATACCCAGGAAACCGGAGGAAATCCATTCTGGTCTGAAACCCGGAACTTGGAAGTCCAAGGTGGAATTTTTTCCACTCTGTTGGGATTGGTAACTCCACTCAATGAAGTCCCTGATGACGGAAATCTTTACCTCAGCGTGCAGGTTGGCACGTGCGCAGAACTTACACCTAGGTTAAGGATTGTTTCCGCTGCCTATGCCTTTACTGCCAACCGGGCTGACACCGCAAATTACGCACTGAGCACCAGTCTGGAGATCCCAAAAACATGGGTAAGAGGTGAACCGGATTCAGTACTATCTACGGTTAACTTTCTGGGGCTGACACGAGGCAGGGCGGATAATATGCTTCATGGCAACGAGCGCTGCACTCATGTCAACTTCGGGGTTGCCTGCACCACCGGCGCCCCGGACCGGGATTACACCTATTGCGGAGTTGCTGCCGGCTTCGGCAACAGGGCGGTCGGAAATGGAGCTTTTGTCGGCGGGGGGTACAGCAACGACGCCATAGCTGACTATGCTACTGTTGCTGGCGGGGACACTAATACCGCAAGCGGCACCTATGCTGTGGTCGGAGGCGGTTCAGGAAATACTGCCAGTTCCAGCCGTGCTACTGTCGCTGGAGGCAGAGCAAATACCGCCTCCGGCACTAATGCAACTGTTGCCGGTGGTAAATACAATATCGCCAGAGGTTATTGTGCCGCGGTAGCCGGTGGTATTGACAACGTAGCCAGCGACAACTGTACTGCCATAGGGGGAGGTTCGGGGAATCTGGCGGCTGCCAGCGGAGCGACCGTAGCGGGTGGACGTGGCAATACTGCCAGTGGACGCGGTGCCACGATTGCTGGGGGCGAACTTAACCTTGCCAGCGGCCCGGGTGCAGCAGTTGCCGGGGGAGAAAATGACACCGCTGCCGGTGACCACAGCTTTGCTGCCGGCTATCACTCAGTCGTTCCCGCTGGATTTTCCAACTCCGCCGCCTTCAACGGTCAAACTGCAACTGCCTCCGGTCAATTGAGATGCGGCATATTGTCTCAGACTGGTGGTGCAATCACAATTGATCATCCCCTCGACCCATGTGGTAAAATTCTCAATCATTACTCAATCGGGGGACCGGAGATGAGAAACATCTATGAAGGGAGTGTAATTCTCGATTCCTCGGGCAAGGCCGAAGTCCGACTCCCGGATTACTTTTCCGCCCTCAACCGCAACCCGCACATCCAGCTTACCGGCGTCGGCAGCTATGAAGTGTATGTCATTGAAGACATTACCGACAACCGGTTTGTAATCGCCGGCAGACCCGGAACCAAAGTTTACTGGCTGGTAACCGGTGAACGTCAGGATATCTCCGCTGAGCTGATTCGCCAACTGATGCCGGTAGAACAGCATAAGACCGGCTCACTGACAGGCAGAGTGCTTAATGATGAATTTCTGGCCGGCTGCAGGGAACAGCTGAAGCGTGAAGGCAAGACACAAAAGACTGACTTTTGTACTGCTGGCGACGCACAGCGGTGTGAGCAATTAAAGCGACAACAACTCCGCCCGGAATAAAACCTCCCTTCCCGTCATTTTGACCTGAGCGGAGCTTAAGGCGGAGCGCAGTGGAGAAAACCCCTCACTTCATTCTGTGCTCTACATTATGCAAGGGGTTCATCGGCTCGGGTTACGCCTCGTTCGGAATGACAAAAAGGGAACAAAGTAATTTCGACCGGAGTGGAGAAATCGCCTGGTTCATTCCGCAAAAAAGAAAAAACTGTTTTCGAACGAGATGAATGTTAGGCAACCGCACAACCCGCTTTGACTGCTCTGAGCTGATGATTATAATCAGTTATGGACATTCTGATCCCCGCCCTGCTTATCCTGACCGTCCCCCCTGAGGTTACGGTCCTGCGCTGGCTGGGTCCGGACTCCTCAAGACCGCTCAGCTATCAGGAGTTCGTTGCCCGCCAGCCCCTGACCAGCCGGTGGCAGGTCGAGCCGTTTGCCGGTGCCGGCAGCCGGTTTGACCCGCGGGTTGACATCCTGATTCAGGACTCGCTCGTAAGTGCCCTGAACCCGTGGCTTGACACCCTCTATGCGGACCTAACCGGTGAAGGCTACTCGGTTGCCGCCTTCGCCATCACCGGCACCAGCCCGGAGTCACTACGTACCTTTCTCTGGCGTGAATACCAGGACTCCAGCCTGAGCGCCGCCGTTCTGATCGGCAACCTGCCAGTCCCCTGGTTTCAATTGATTGACGACTGGAACAGCAACGGCAGAAGGGACCCGGATGAGCATTATGAGGAGTTTCCCTGTGATCTCTTTCTGATGGATCTTGATGGAGTCTGGCTGGATACCCTTGTCCGGCTGGATACGCTGGACTCGCTTATTCACGGTTCGGACCGCATCTATGACACCCATTACGGCACAGTTGAGCCGGAGATCGGCATCGCCCGGATTTACACCTCAACCATCAGCCCGAATATCAGTCTGATTCAGCAGTATCTTGCCCGTCTCCACGCCTACCGCACCGGCAGGCTCCAAGTCCGGGACCGGGCGCTCACTTACATTGATGACGACTGGACACCCTGGGCAGGGGAATGGAACTCACATGTCGGCCTCCTGTATCCGGAGCGGGTGTTTGTCGCCGATTCGGAGCAGACCCGGGTCCGGGACTACAAACCCCGGATCGATACCGCCGCCTATCAGTGGATTCAGCTGTGTGCCCATTCCTGGCCCGGAGGCCATGCGATGAAATACAACCACAGCCAGAGCTGGGACTGGTTCTATGGCGAGTCCATCCCGCGCATTAATCCCGAAGCCTGCTTTTACAACCTGTTTGCCTGCTCCAATGTCCGGTTTGTTGAACCCGGGTATTGCGGTGGCAGGTATGTGTTTCAGTCATCATCCGGGCTGGCGGCGATCGGCTCCACCAAAACCGGCTCCATGCTTGAGTTTCAGGACTTCTATCTCCCCCTTGCCACTGGTGAACCGCTGGCACTCGCATTCCGGGATTGGTTCACCTCTCAGGCACAGGACGGTTTTGAACCCTGGGAACGCTCCTGGTTTTATGGGATGTGCCTTGTGGGCGATGGCATGCTTAAACCCCGGTTTCTCACCGCGGTTGCGGACCGCCCGGAGCGCAAGCCGGGCACCAGCCTCCAGACTTCAGTCTATCACCTGCCTGTGATTACCGCCCCTGATTACGGTCTGCTTCTGGACCGGACCGGAAGGAAAGTAGCGGAAATCCACCCCGGTCCGAACCGGCTTGCCCACCTATCTTCCGGCATCTACTTCCTTAAAACCGCAGCCCTGCCGCTGCGCCGGGTCCTACTCCTCCGCTGACGGTCGCAAGATCAGCTTTTTCTGCTGAACTGTGCCGTCATCCGCCTCCAGTTTCAGAAGATAAACTCCGGCACTGAGACCGGAGAGATCGGGCTTGACGGTTCCAGTGCCGGTGATCTGCATTTCCGGCAGGGTCAGCACCAGCCTGCCCGACCGGTCATAAACCTGTACCTGAATCCGCACCGGCTCCGGAGCAGAATACCGGAAACCGACCCCCGCCCGGGTGTAAACCGGCATCAACTGCCAGCACCCGGCACCAGCCACCTCACCGCTCTGAGCACTGTGCGCACCTCGGTCCGGTTCTACCGGCAGGAGCAGTCCGTAACGCCAGAACTCGAGTGTTTTATTGCCCTTCAGTGCCCAGCAGGCGTTGACACCGGCAACGATATCACCACCCGCCTTGACCCGCTTCTTTCTACCGGTGGAACCGATCTCCGGCATCGGGTCGAGCTCGATCCAGGTCTGACCGGCACAGTCAAACCGGTAGAACTCACAGGTATTGCCCCCCTTGAGCGCATAGATGAAACCGTTGTAATAGAAACCGGCACCACCATCCTTGGACTTCTTGCTTTTGCCGGTGCGCTGACTGGCAAACGGCAGATTAGGCAGCTGAGTCAGACTCCACTGCCCTGCCCGGACATCAAAGGTCCAAAATTCATGATACTTTGCCTTATGCGCATAAAGCGTATTATCACCGTCAAAGGCAAGCCAAGAACCTTTATCCCACTTGGGTTTGATTCCTCCCGGTGCATCCGGCAGCGGTTCCCAGACTCCAGTCACGGTATTATAACGCATGAAATCGCACTTGTAACCCTTGAGCAGATACACATAACCGACACCATCCACTTCGGCATACACCAGATCGGTTCCGCCCTTCGGATACTTGCCCGAGTTTCCCGGCAGGATATTCTGGAGCTGACGCCACTCACCTGTGCTGATTTCATAACACCAGAACCCTGGCGTATTATACCCCTTGACCGCCCATATCCTGCCATCACCATAACAGCCCGCAGAACCCTTGTAGGGCAGCTTACCCTCGGTGCCGGCAGGCCAGGGGGTAAGAGTGGCCCACCGGTTGGCATAAATGTCATAGACGTAGAAATCGCCAGTCTTGTACCCCTTGACCGCATAAATCCTGCCCTGTTCCGGGTCAAATGCGAGCCAGCCGCCATCTTTGACCGCTCGACCGGAAGGTGCCGACAGCACCGATGCCACCTCCTGCCAGCCTGCGGGCCAGACACCACCGCCGGAACGGACGAAAATCTGACCATCAGCAAAATCATTGCCGTGATTGACATCACCTGTCAGCATGGTCGAACAGCGGAGAACCCAAGTGCCGGGCACAGCCGGCCGCCACAGGGCAAACTGGACCAGCGCGCTCTCCCCGGGAGCAACCAGAACCGTCTGCTGATTTACATAGCCGTCGCCGATCCTGAACCGGACACCGATATTCTCCTGAACCGTACCGTAATTGCGGACCCATGCCTGCGGTGTAACCGCCACCCCCGAATCCACGGTATCCGCCGGTGCCACGATCCGCAGACAGCCGGCATCGCGCAGCACCACCTCAACTGTACCGGTCAGCCGGTTGTTCAGCGGTTCCCGGTCACCGTTCATCGCCACCGTGCAAGCAACCGTCACCTGCCCGAGCGGATGCGCCACCCAGTCCGGGAAGATTAAAACACAGGAATCACCAGGATAGAGCGGTGCACTTCGGCTTACCGTCTGACTGTAATCACTGCCGATACGCAGAGTGGCATTGAACCGGGCAAGCGAATTACCGCTGTTGACAAAACGGACCTGAGGTGTAATCGTTTCCTGATATCCCACCACGCCGGCAGGCGCAAGAATGGCATCCACCCCGACATCAGGATAAGGGTAAAACAGCCTACCTGCAACCAGATCGGTGTAACTGTTCGCAAGCCCGCTACGCGCTGCCTGACCGGCAAAGTAGACACTGTTCGAATCCCGGACTGCAACTGCAGCAGCAAAATCCTCCTGATTATATGGAGAATTGTAGCTGAATGACCAGAGGGTGTCGTGCGGAACCGCATTGTCCACCCGGTAACACAGTATCACCAGGTCATTGCCCTTTCTGCCGGCAACATAAACCTTGCCCTGATTGTAAGTAATGGCAAAGCCGTAATCATCAAGATTGCTGGAAAAGATCGCACCGGCAGTTCCCCAGCGGGCGGTAAGTGCCATATTCGCCTTGTAGGTAATAATATCAAATCCGGTTGTCGTGCTCTGATAATAGGCACCGGTGGCATACACATTCTGGGGGTTAGAATCATCAAGTGTCACTGCAAAGAAATAATCTTCATCATCCATCGGGTCATTAACCCTGCGCACTGAAGGCGTACCGCCGGTTGGCGAATAGCGTAAAAGAGTAGCATCATACCAGTTGTAATCATTTTCCTCAAACCCGGCAACGAAGATGTAGCCGTTGTTCGCCACTGCGACATCAAATCCGGCGTCATCGTAATCCAGTGACCAGTAATGCTCATGCTGCCAGCGCCGGGTGCCGTCAGGAAGGAACTTCATCGTCCACACCTGATAGCTCCGGCTATCGCTGTAGCCGAAGCCGGTAGTAACGATATGCCCGGAGTCCGGAGAAATCGCCAGCGCGGCTGCGCAGTTGTCCCACCGGTCCCAGTCACTCATCACAAAATCCGGGTGCCGGTCCTGCTTTGCATTGAATGCCAGCGTGTCGAGAATATAACTGCGAGTCCAGACCGTATCGCCGTTTACCGGGTTGATCCGGGCAAGCCAGTAACGGGAAAGAACGAAATGGGTATCGGTAACCGCACCGCAGACATAGATATCACCCTGCAGGCCGATCTCAATATCATAACCGATATCATCATCGGGCAGCATCGTCCTTCTTGCCCAGAGGAGATTGCCTTCTGGTGAAAATTTCAGCCAGGTGATATCAAGATCATAAGGAACGGACTGAGCAGTGACCCCGACCACATAGATATTTCCGAGCGAATCCACCGCCAGCGCATGCGCCATATCCTCCTCACTGCCCACAATCCCGCCATAGGAGCGCACCCAGAGCGTCTCACCCCATGGATTGAACTTGGCAACCAGCATATCGGTACTGCCCGCGGTTCCCTTCTCGCCGGCACCACAGACAATGATATTGCCCTGCGGGTCAAACCCGATATCACCCGCCTGATTAAAATTACCACTTACCGAATCCGAACCCGGATAAATTCGCAGCCACATCGTATCCACCGCACCGGCGGTCAAAAGGACCGGAATCAGGCTGAGAATGGCCAGTTTTACTACTGTAAACTTCATTTTGGAACCTCCCTCAATTTTCTCTGCCATTAGCGGGAATTATAACCTTCTGCGTTGCGCCATATCTGCCCGAACCGTCCAGAACCTCAATCCGAACCAGATACACTCCGGCACTCAGCCCGGCAGTTTCCAACCGCTCCGTCTGGTCGCCAGCCGGCAGATAATCATGTCTCACCATCCGGACCGCCCTGCCGGCGATGTCATAGACCGTCATCCGCACCGCACCCGGCTGAGGAAGAGTGTAACAGATCATACCGTAACTCCGGACCGGATTGGGCATAACGGTCATCCGCAGTCGCGGCAAGAGGCTTGACAATTCTGCCTGCACACCCGGCAGCGGGGGGGTGAGCGGAAAATTGGCATTATACCGCCAGAACTCCCGGGTCTTGTTACCCTTCAAGGCATAAACCTTGCCGGAACCATAGGTCAGCGCACCGCCATTGGAAGGCGCCTTATTATCCGGACCCCTGGGAAAGGTATCTCGGGTTTCACTCCAGCTGTCCCCGATTGCGTCAAAGAACCAGAATTCGGTTGACTTACCCCCCTTGGTTGCATAAACCCGCTGGAACTGGTAATCATAAGCCATCGCCGCCCCCTTCTTCATCTTGGTGCGCTTGGTATAAATCCTGCTGTCCGGAATATAGGGCAGCTGAATCCATGTATCCCGGCTGATGTTATAGGCATAGAACTCATAGGTGCCACCCTTGAGCGCATAGATCAGCGAATCGCCGTCATAGGCAATCGCACTTCCATCCTTCATCCGCCGGTTGCGTTCCCCCGGAGGAACGCTTTTCCTCACCATCCAGGAATCCCGGGCAATTACATAGCAGTAGAAGTCGTTGGTATTGGCGCCGCGCAGGGCATAAATCCGGTGCAGCTGTGGCACATAAACCATCCCGGCACCATTCTTCACCCGCTTGGTCGTGCCACCGGTCGGAAAATCGGGCAGCTGGGTCCAGCGGTTATCAGCAATTGAATACCGCCAGAACTCCAAAGTATTACTGCCCTTGAGGGCAAACAGACTCCCTGCGGTATCGGCGGCAAGACAGGCGCCTCCCTTGACCCGTTTCCGGCTGCCGCTCCTGCCGATCGCCGGAATACTCTCCTTGGTCACCCAGCGCCCGGTCCGGGTATTATACGCATAAAATTCAGTGGTATTATTGCCCTTGAATCCGAAAACCAGACTCTCCTGGGCAAATGCCAGCGCACCGCCATCCTTTACCCCTTTCCCTCGAGCACCAGCCGGCATGTCTTCCAGCCGCTCCCATGCCGAGACGGTAATCACCCTCCCCAGAACCGTATCATTCCCCGGCTCCTTGTCACCGTTAAGCATTGAATAGCACACCACCGCATGCTCACCAAGGTCGCGTACGGTCCATGGGGCAAAAGTCACATCCGCGGAATCATAGGGTGCCAGTGCCGGCACCTGCTGGATGTCAAAATAGAAATTGCCAATCTCAATCCTCACCGGAAATGTAAAGCTGAGCGCACTGAAGTTCTTCACCCGCACCTTGGGAGTGACAATTGCATCCAGACGGAATGTATCAACCGGCTGAATGATCAGCGCAGCACCGACATCCGGTGCGGAATACTTGACCACCGCATAATCCTCACTTCCCTCAAGATAGTCATAACCGGCAACCAGCACGTCACCCAGACCGTTAACCGCAATATCATAACTCTGGTCATCCTCGTCAAACGTGCTGTGCCGTGCCATCCAGATCAGGGCACCGTTCGGATTGTATTTCATTGTCACCCAGTCCATACAGCCATCTCCACCATAGGAATAACCGGTAATATAGGCGTTGCCAAAACGGTCAACCCACAACCCGGTCACACTGTCATCATCGGCAACATAATCATAACTGCGCTGCCATTCCAGCTGCCCGTCCGGCGCCAATTTGTAAATTACCATGTCAAACCAGCCGATATTGGTCTCGGTATAACCCGCACAATAAATACTGCGATCCGAACCGATTCTAATCTCACCAGTACCATCAAGCGCATTTTCACCCCAGTCAAAACGGTTAATCCAGACCACCTGGCCTGCCGGTGTATACTTGATTGTTGTGCCGTCATACCAGCTGCCGCTTTCCCCGGCTCTGCCGGTGACATAGACATAGCCGGAATCATCAACCGTAAGGGCAAATCCGAAATCATTCTTGATCAGACTGTCAACTGCGGTGCCGTCATAACGCCGGGTCCAGAGTGTTTCGCCTGCCGGACTGAGCTTCATTGTCAGATAGTCCAGCCGGGCAACAGAACCACCCCAAGAGAAACCGGTGACATAGATATTCCCCGCTCTATCCCGCGCAACTGCATTCGCCAGATCATTTCCATTCGCCGGTCCGTTATACCGCACGAGCCAGTCCCGACTGCCATCCGGCCGGAAATGAAAAATCACATAATCACGATTGGTGCCGTTGGAGGAGTAACCGGCAGCGTAACATCCGCCTGCCTCATCGGGCACAACTCCAGTCGCCCGGTCTGCCCCGCCGGCGGAATCGTAGACCTGAACCCATTCCTCAGTGCCATCGGCCGTATACTTGATCACTACAAAATCGGTGTCGGCGCCGGTCGTCCTCGTCCAGCCAGCAACAAAAATGTTGCCCGCGGTATCACTGCAGACCTTCCAGCCTTCATCCCTTGATCCGGTACTTCTTGTCCAGCGCTGGCTCCAGATAATCTCCCCATATGTTCCGGAAAACTTGACAGTAGCGATATCCCGACTGTTGTCACTGCCGACACTGAAACCGGTAACCACAATATTCCCGTCCGGAGTCAGTACCATTGAAGTTGCCTCATCCCAGTCATCAGCCCCGCCATCATAGCGGGCAGTCCAGACTTCAACCTGAGCCCTTCCAGATTGAGGGATAAAAATTATCAGGAAAACTGATAAAAGTAGGCAACTGGGTATTACAGAGTTCAAACCCGGATTTCTCATCATGACCTCCTTAAAATTTTAAAGCCGTCCGGATGTAGACCCAAGAAGAAAAATTGAACTGCCGATGTCTTCTGCCTGCTTAATAAATTATAAATCTGTCCTTTTCCTCTGTCAAGCACCGGCAAGGCTTGACCTTACTCCAATTGCCGGTTAAACTAATTCGATGAAATACAATCCCCTTAATATTATTGCATTGCTGCTGCCGTTTCTGCCCCTTGCCTGTGGCGCTACAACCGAAAAACCTCCATCCCGGCCTGCAGTTGAACAGATTAATACTGAAATTGACCGGTCCCGGGTAAATGCGATTGTCATCGCCGCTCAGAAGGTCAGCCCGGCGGTGGTCTCAGTCGTAGTGACTCAGACGCGGATTGTATCCTATGACCCGTTTGATATCTTCGGGTTTGACGACTTCTTCCAGGACTTCTTTCCCCGGCATACCTTCCGGCAGGAAATCAAGTCCATGGGTTCGGGAGTAATTGTAGATGCTAAGGGTTACATCATCACTAATGCCCATGTTGTCAACAATGCAACCAAGATTAAGGTAACCCTGCCCGACAACCGGAGCTTCGATGCGGAAATCCTTGCCGTTGATCCAGACCGGGACCTGGCACTGTTGAAAATTTCGGGCGATAACCTGCCGGTAGCACCACTGGGTAATTCCGACCAGCTGCTGATCGGCGAATGGGCAATTGCCATCGGCAATCCGTTCGGATTCCTGATTGAAGATGCCCAGCCGACCGTAACCGTCGGCGTCATCTCCGCATTGCACCGGGACATCCGTTCCGGCAGAGGCGGTGCCGTCTATACCGATATGATTCAGACTGATGCGGCAATCAACCCCGGAAATTCGGGTGGTCCGCTGGTCAATGCTCTGGGCGAGGTCATCGGTATCAACACCTTCATTTTTTCCCACGCCGGTGGTTCGGAAGGTGTCGGATTCGCCCGGCCCATTAATGAAGTCAAAAGGTTTATCAGCGAGGCTCTCGGAGAAACTCAGGCTGAATATGAAAAATTCAGCACTGCACTCGGTCTTGTGGTTGCCGATATCAACCCGGTGCTCCGACGTCGCTTCGGTCTTGCCCATACGAAAGGGGTAGTGGTCGTTGGAGTCAATGAAAATTCCATCGCCGAAAAAATCGGCCTGCTGCCGGGTGATGTAATTCTGGTGTTTCAGGGCAAGGTCGCCAGTTCTGCCCGGCTGCTCCAGGAACGGCTGAACCGGCTTCAAGGTTCAATCGACCTGATTATTGATCGCAAGGGTGAGCAGTTAAGAATCCTCTACCAGCTGAGATAGTATTTATGACCTCCCGCTACCAGACACCGGAAATGGCTCAGCTCTGGTCTGAGGAGACAAAGTTCAAGACCTGGCTGCTCGTGGAAAAGGCGGTGGCAAAGATCGAGGGCGAACTGGGGATTATCCCGAAGCCGGCAGCAGAAAAAATCCAGCAGGCAACTTTTAAAATCAGTGAGATTGAACGGTTTGAAAAGGAAACCAACCACGATGTAATTGCCTTCACCCGCAGCGTGGCAAAAAGTGCCGGCGAAGCAGGCAAGTATGTCCATTACGGAATTACCTCTTATGATGTGGTTGACACCGCCTTGGTGCTGCGCTGCGTTCAGGCACTGGATATAATCCACACGGCACTCCTTGAACTCCAGGTGACCACTGCCAATCTTGCCCGCCGCTACCAGTGGACTCCAATGATCGGAAGAACCCACGGCGTACATGCGGAACCGATTACTTTCGGGCTGAAATGCCTATCCTGGCTGGCGGAAATCAATCGGGGCATTGAACGGGTCAAACTCGCCCGGGCGGAAATCGCCTACGGCAAAATATCAGGCACCGTCGGTGCCTACACTCAGCTCAGCCCGGAGGTGGAAAAAAGGGTTTTGAAACTGCTTAATCTGAAGGTGGAACCGGTATCAACCCAAGTGATCCCCCGCGACCGGCATGCCTTTCTCCTCTCGATGCTGGCACTGATCGCTACCGGACTGGAAAGGATCGCCACCGAAATCCGCAACCTCCAGCGAACCGAAATCGGTGAAGTGAGTGAACCGTTTGGCAAGTCTCAGGCGGGGTCCTCAGCAATGCCTCATAAGAAAAATCCGATCATCTGCGAAAGGATCTGTTCCCTTACCCGGGTGATCCGTTCCTACGCCTTTGCCAGCTACGAGAACATCCCCCTCTGGCACGAGCGGGACCTGACCAACTCCGCCGCCGAACGGATTATCATCCCCGAAGCCTTCACCCTGCTCCACTACTGCCTCCGGCAGATGAACCGAGTCCTCGCCGGACTGGTGGTCAGACCGGAGCAGATGGAGAAAAACCTGAAAATCTCAGGTGAGACCTTCTTCTCGCAGGCACTGCTGCTGGCACTGGTAAACAAGGGGATGAACCGCACCCGTGCCTACAGGCTGGTGCAGAAACTGTCATTTGAAGCAATCAGCTCGGGCACAACCTTGAGTCAGCTCGCCAGAAATGACCGGACAGTACAGCGCCATCTCAGCCCGTCCGAACTGGAAGCGGTGTTCCAGCTGCGAAATCTGGTTCAGCATGTGGATGCGGTCTACCGCCGGGTACTGGGCAGAAAGTGATCGACTTCACCTTCACTGAAGAACAGCAGCTCGTGCAGAAACTTGCCCGGGAGTTTGCCCGCCACGAGGTTCAACCCAGAATTCAGGAAAACGACCGCAACCAGTTCTTTGACCCGCAGATCGCCCGGAAGATGGCGGAGCTGGGTCTGCTTGGACTGACGATCCCTGCCGTCTGGGGCGGAAGCGGTGGGGACTATATCAGTCTCGGACTTGCCTGTGAGGAGCTGGAGTATGTTGACACCTCATTACGGGTAATCCTTTCGGTCCACATCGGTCTAGTCAGTCTGACCATGCTGGCTTGGGGCAGTGAAGAGCAGAAAAGACGTTATCTGGTCCCTCAGGCAAAAGGGGAAAAACTTGCCGCCTTCGGTCTGACCGAACCGGATGCCGGCTCCGATGTTCTGGGTATCCGGGCGACCGCCCGCCGGGATGGCAACTGCTACATCCTGAACGGCGAGAAAACCTGGATTTCTCTTGCGGACATCGCCGACCACTTCCTTGTCTTTGCTTGGACTGATCGTGAAAAACAGCAGCGGCGGGACCACACCGGTATCACCGCCTTTATCCTCGAACGGGGTATGCCCGGTCTGACCACTAGCACCATCCATCACAAGCTCGGCGTCCGTGCGGGCAATACCGGTTCCATTTCCCTGAGCGATGTCCGGGTCCCGGAAGCCAACCGTCTCGGTCTGGAGGGGGAAGGCTTCAGGATCGCCATGTTTGCAATCGATCAGGGGCGTTACACAGTCGCTGCCGGTGCCACCGGTCTGATCCGTGCCTGCCTTGATGCGGCGTCCGGCTACGCCCTTACCCGCAGCAGCTTCGGGAAATCGCTCGCTGAGCATCAGCTTGTCAAGGAAATGATCGCCGACATGTCGGTCAGCTATCAGGCTGCAAGACTGCTCTACCTCCGCGCCGGCTGGGAAAAAAATCAGGGCCGGACCGCCACCCGTGCCACCTCAGCGGCAAAACTTTTTGCCTGTGAGGCGGCCGAACGGGCAGCAAGCAATGCGGTGCAGATCCTGGGTGCCTACGGCTTCTCAGACGAATATCCGGTGGAACGCTTCTACCGGAATGCCAAGGGCGCTCAGATATATGAGGGGAGCCGGGAGATTCACAAACTGCTCCAAGCGGACTTTGCCCTCGGTTTCCGGCAGGAAAAACCGGCGCGGGTCACCCTGCCCCGACCTGAGGCGTAGAAAGGAGGAAAAATGCCCATCGTCTATCTCAAATCCGGCGGCTATGCGGTCTGCGGCGGCTACACCGTCAAGGAGGGTGTGGTCAAGATGGTGGATGTGGTGTTCAGGGACACCGGAATTCCAGAAGGCAGGGAGCGCCAGCCCGAAGCGGTAGTCTCCCTTGCCAATGTCCTTTATATCATCCCGGGTCAAGATAACAAATAGCAACCTGCCGACTCAGTAATGTTCTCCTCGGTACTCGTGCGAAAAATTGGCGACCTGCAGGCAGCGGTCATTGAGGCGCTTGACTTCCTCGGTTATGACTTCTCCGGCAAACGGATCTGGATCAAACCTAACCTGCTCGCGCCCCATCCACCTGAAGCCGGAGTAACCACCAGTCCGGAGCTGGTTTATGAGCTCGTCTCCGAGCTCAAACGGCGCAACGCCAAAAGAATAATCGTCGGCGACAACCCGGCTGGCGCCCGCCGGAACCGGATTGAAGACTACCTGAAACCGACCGGTGTGATTGAAGCCAGTCAGAGCTGTTTTCAGAATGTATCAATCAACCCGGTGCAACTGCCGCTCTCATCCCGCTATACCACAGAAATTCCGGTCTCGAGCCTGATTCATGAAGTTGACATTATCCTCAACCTGCCGGTGTTCAAAACCCATGCCCTGACCCTGCTCACTGGTGCGATCAAAAACATTTTCGGCATCATCCCCGGCGGTCACAAGGCATATCTCCACACCCTAGCTGCCAGTTCGGAGCAGTTTGCCGAACTGCTGATAGACATCTATCAGGCGGTGCCGGTAAAAATGTTCCATATCATGGACGGTATCCGGGTCATGGACGGAATCAACGGCCCCAGTGGCGGAAGGGTGCGGAAGATGGATCTGCTGCTTGCCAGTGAAAACGGTGTTGCCCTGGATGCGGTGATGGCGATGCTTGCCGGTGTCCGACCGGACTCCATTCCGACTGTGCGGATTGCCGCCAGCCGCGGACTAGGACCGGCAGACCGGACCGCAATTCAGATCCATGGTGATTTTGCACCAATTCCCGGATTCCGCCTGCCTGGTGCCGGATTCGCCAGTTTGATCACCCGCCTCTCCCGGCCGGTATATCGGCTGATCATTCCCCGCGTACCAGTCCTGAACCGCAACCGCTGCATCCGTTGTGCTGAATGTGCCCGTAACTGTCCGGTAGGTGCGATCGAAATGAACTCCTTCCCTGAAATTGACCGCCGGAGATGCATCCGCTGCTTCTGCTGCTCAGAAATCTGTCCGGTAAAGGCAATGACCATCGCCGGCCACCTGCACAGTTTATGGCTGAGAATGAGGAAATAAATTAAAGTTGACAAATAGTAGTAGTATAATTTAGTCGCAGTCGGAAAAACTCCGGCTGTGAAAAAAGGAAAAGGATGCTTGGAAAAAAATTAACAAACCTGCGCATTCTTTTCGTCGGACTTCTTTTTTCCTGATTCCTGTACTTACCGCTGCTAATATCAAGCTCTATGGTTCTGGAGGAATAACAATTATTCCCCCTCGAATCTGCTCTGACAGAGATTCCATTGTCTGTCTTGAGATTACCCTTCCCTTTAATGCATCACCTGATATCCTCCTTGAATTAACGGGTACTGACCCGAGTTCAGGACAGCGCTATCGTATTCGTCTGGGTGCTCCTTTGCCGCTTGATGAAACTCCAGTTTACGGTGACGAACTGAAGGTCAAGGAAATTACTCCGCTCGAATAACCTAGACATGAAAGGTAACTCAGTGGTAAATGCGGGCAGGGGCAGTAAGATTCTTGCCCCTGCCCTTATTCTCATACTTTTAACCGCTTTTTATCTATTCGGTTCCAATTTCAATCCGGCTCAGCAACTTCACCAGATGGCGCAGATTGAAGGCACCAATCGTGAAGTCCGCCGCTTTTTCCAGAAACTTGGTATTGCCTACAAATCAGATACTGTATACATTTTTGTCGTCCCGCCGATGATCGCTGCCAGGATCGAAGGAGGAATCGTACCGTTCATCGAACGCCTCCGGGCTCAGGGGGTAAAAAATGACATCACCCTGCTTGCGGTCTCCAATCACCGCCGTGCGGCAGAACGCTATCTCCAGCGCCGGAGTTTTAATGTCGATAATGCTCTTGGTGGTTGATGAAAACTTCCTCAGAAACTTTCAATTTTCCGCCGGTACTCTCCAGGTACCCTTTGTTACCAAGTTCAAAATCTCAACCGGAGAACTTATTTCTTCCCGGGCACTGAGCTGCCGGATTGACTCCATCTTAGTTGCCCATTTCATCGCCGACGGCTCCCGCCCGAGAGTTGCCCGCAACGCAGCCGCTATTTCAGAAAAAAGAGTGCCGGGGAAAAGGCTAAAGCCGCAATTCCGGCGCCGGATAAGACTTTGGGACACAGATGAACATCCGATTTCTAGCACGTATTATCTTTCGCTCAATCCAGCCGGTACCCGTCTTGCGTTTACCGACCATATGACCTTCCATGTTTATGTCTTCGATCTCTTCACTGGAAAGCTGCTGCGTGCGCTTTATCCCGACAGTTCGGAAGAGGCGCTGTTCATCCGTCTGCCGGCAGAGCTTGTGCTTAAACTCAAGGCGATGAATATTATCAATTCTATGTATTTCAGTCACCGGTTTCTTGATGATTCCCTGCTCATAATCACCGCCTCCCTGCCCAGCATTCGGATGAGAAACGAAGATGAGAATGTGCAGATTGACTACTTCAATGCACCGGTCATGGTCACCAAAAGCATAAATTCCAATCAGATGTTACGGTGCGTGGAATTTCAATCCTGGCCTGACACCATTCCCGGCGTTTTTGAACATCCAGATGCCTCCCTCGTTCCCGAAACGGGAATTGTGTTTCTTCCTTACTGCCGGGGCTGGCCTGCCCAGGGTTCGGAAATACCTGATGAAAATCTGCCCGCTGACTGGAATCCTTTCCGGGAGGAATTTTATCTCAAGAACATCCACCAGCTGGCAGTTTATGATACCGGTGGCAGATTTATCCGTTTTATTGGTAAACTTGATTCCAGATTTGAGGAACTGCGGCTTGGTTATCTCGTAAATAACGAAGCATTTGTCCGCAGACAGAATAACCGGTATTACGCTGCCGATCGTTATTCGGGCAAGATTCTGATCTCCAACCAAGAATTTGAATTAGAGGACTCGATCGTGATCTGGGAGAATGCAACACCAGTTACTCCGGCGATCGACCACTCCAGTGAACCGCTGCGCTATATGCTAGAAACATTCCGTCTCAACTTCCCCTGGCGGATTGTTGATTTTCTTGATGCCGGCACCTCCATCTATGCCCTGGTTACGAGCAACACGCAAACTCTTGTCTATAAACTCAACCTTCAGAAAGGAAAAACGGAGCGATTCCTGCTGCACCAACAGTTGGAAAGGGAGACCGCCACCTATCATCTTTTACAACCGGCTGAAAGCGGCGTGGTGGCAATAGGCCTTGCGACCTCATCTGATGATGTGACTCATTACTTTGAACTGCAGCTACCTTAAGCTGAGGTTTTAAAAGCCGATTTCTGGAATCTTCACCGATTTTTCAGCCGTTTGCGCCGGCTTTTTCGCCACTCCGCATCATCAATCTGCTGCTGGAGTTCACGGATTCTGTCCCGCAGTTTTGCTGCCCGTTCAAACTCCAAATTCTGCGCTGCCTGCTGCATTTCCTTTTCCAAACGGAGCAGAATTTCCATTTGGTCTTCCCTATCCGCAACCTGCCACTCTTTCTCTGCCGTTTCCTCCTGCCGGACATCGACAACCGCGGTCGTGCCCAGCACCTGTTCTGTCGTCTTTTCAATTGAACGGGGAACAATGCCGTGCCGGCGGTTATACTCAATCTGCTTCTGCCGCCGTCGCTCAGTCTCAGCAAGCGCATTCCGGATGGAACGGGTAATGTTGTCGGCGTATAAAATCACCTCGCCCCGGACATTTCTTGCCGCCCGGCCCGCGGTCTGGATCAGGGAACGGGCATCGCGCAGAAACCCCTCCTTGTCCGCATCCAGCACCGCCACCAGTGACACCTCCGGCAGGTCCAGCCCCTCACGTAAAAGATTAATCCCGACCAGCACATCAAATTCACCGAGCCGCAGTCCGCGAAGAATCTCCACCCGCTCCAGCGGCTCGATCTCGGAATGAAGATACCTTACACGAATTCCCAGTTCTGTCAGGTACTCTGCCAAGTCTTCGGCCATGCGCTTGGTCAATGTTGTTACCAGCACCCGCTCCCGGCGCTCAACCCGCTGCCGGATTTCATTCAGCAGATCGTCCACCTGATTGGTAGTCGGCCGGACGATCATCTTCGGATCCACCAGACCGGTGGGGCGGACGATCAGCTCGGCAACCCGGCCCTGACTCCGCTCCAGCTCATAATCTCCCGGCGTTGCCGAGGTAAATACCACCTGATTGATCAGGGTTTCAAACTCGTCAAAGCGCAGCGGCCGGTTGTCCAGACAGGAGGGCAGCCGGAATCCGTAATCGACCAGCACCTGTTTTCTTGATCGATCACCATTATACATCCCCTGAATCTGCGGAATGGTCTGATGGGACTCATCAATGAACATCAGATAATCAGCCGGGAAATAGTCCAGAAGGCAGTAGGGCCTTTCTCCCGGCGCCTTGCCCAGAAGATGCCGGGAATAGTTTTCGATCCCGGGACAGTAACCGAACTCCTGAATCATCTCCAAGTCAAATTTGGTTCTGGTTCTGAGCCGCTGCGCCTCCAAGAGTTTTCCCTGCGCCTCCAGCTCTGCCACCCGCTGCCGGAGTTCAGCCTCAATTGATTTAATCGCCTGTTGAATCCGCTCTTCGTCGGTAATGAAATGGCGTGCCGGATAGATTACCACTCGCTCCCGGCGCTCAATAAGCTCGCCGGAAACAATGTCAAAAATACTCAGCCGGACAATCCGATCATTCTGAAATTCAATCCGCACCCCGTAATCCCGGTGCGAGGGATGAACCTCCACCACCTCACCTCGAACCCGGAAGGTGGAACGCTTGAGTTCAAAATCGTTTCTGGTGTATTGCAGTTTCACCAGCTGTTCCAGCAATTGTTCCCGGTCCAGCTCCCGATTCAGTTCAATCGGAAAGAGCGACTCCCGGAACTCCCAGGGTTCACCGAGATTGTAGATACAGGAAACTGATGCGACAACGATCACATCCCGGCGCTCAATCAGACTGGAGGTGGCGCGTAGGCGGAGTCGTTCGATCTCTTCGTTAATTGAGGCATCCTTTTCAATGTAGAGATCATGTTCCGGCACATAAGCCTCAGGCTGGTAATAGTCATAATAAGAAATGAAATACTCCACCGCATTATCCGGAAAGAACTGCCGGAACTCGCCATACAGCTGAGCTGCCAGCGTCTTGTTATGGGAAATGACAATTGTCGGCCGGTTCAGCCGGGCGATCACCGATGCCATAACAAAGGTCTTGCCGGAACCGGTTACCCCCAAAAGGGTGGAGTACTTCGCTCCCGACTGAATGAATTCAACCAGCCGCTCAATCGCCTCCGGCTGGTCACCGGCGGGCTGAAAAGGCGATCGCAACCGAAACTGCTCCTGCATCTGGATATTCTAAATCGCCTCCACTACGGGTCAAGGCAGAGACCGGATTTCACTGCTCTGCTCGCCCAATCACAAGCACCACCCCGGGGTTGATACTGCCTCCTTCAAGAGTAAAATTATAACCGTGATCTGCAACGCCTGTCCGTTTGAATGTAACATTGACCGCGCGGTCAAACCGGGCCGGTGCCGGGCAACCGATGAAATTGAAATCGCTCAGGCACAGCTCCATTTCTGGGAGGAACCACCGGTATCCGGCACCAGAGGATCAGGAACGATCTTCTTTTCCCACTGCAATCTCCGTTGCCGTTTCTGTCAAAACTACGACATCTCCCAGCTGGGGTTCGGCAGGAAGGTGAGACCGGAGCGGTTGGTCGAAATCATGCTCCAGCTTGAAGATCAGGGTGCCCACAACATCAACCTCGTCACCCCGACCCACTATACCCTGCAGCTGATTCCGGTGCTCGAAGCAGCGAAACAGCGGTTGCAGATTCCCATCCTCTGGAACTCCAACGCCTATGAGAAAGTTGAAACCCTGCGGCAACTGACAGGTCTGGTCTCCATCTATCTTCCTGATCTGAAGTATTTTTCCGACGAACTAGCACAGCAGTTCTCCTCCGCACCGAACTATTTTAAATACGCCTCCGCGGCAATCATGGAAATGAAACGGCAGGTCGAAGAAAACCGCTATGACGAGGATGGAATTCTCAAACAGGGTCTGATTGTCCGCCATCTCGTCCTACCGGGACAGATTGATGATTCCAAGAAAATCCTCCGCTGGCTTCGGGACAATCTCGGACCTCAGACCCAGATCAGCCTGATGGCACAGTATTATCCGACCTATCAGGCAGAAACCCTGCCGGATATGAACCGGCGCCTCCGTCCTTCCGAGTATCAGGAGATCAGGAATTACTTTCTGGACCTCGGTTTTGAAGAAGGTTTTCTGCAGGAACTTTCCTCTGCCTCCGCCGACTATACCCCGGACTTTGAAGGCCGGGGTATCGACAGCTAAGATAGATATTAAATTTTTGCTTGACAGGTGAACAATCGTTCACTATAATTAATTCGTGAGGCGAAGCACTGACCTGAACAATAAAATTGAACAGCTCCGGCAGTTCTACCGGCAGCGGTGCCGGATGCCGTCTTACGCTGAAATTGCGCAGCTCTTTGGCTGGCGTTCCAAAAATGCGGTTTTCCGGCTGGTGAAGAAACTGAAGGCACGCGGGATCATCACTCAGGATGAAAAAGGCAGGCTTATTCCTCAGAAACTGCTTTCCCCCTTGAAACTGCTCGGCACTGTTGAAGCCGGTTTTCCCTCTCCCGCCGAGGAGGAACTTCTGAACCAAATTTCACTTGATGAATGGCTGATACGCAACTCAGCCGCCACCTTCCTCTTGAAAGTCACTGGCGATTCAATGCGGGAAGCCGGCATTCTCCCGGGAGACATGGTTCTGATTGACCGCTCAATTACCCCCAAGAATGGCGATATCGTGATTGCTGAAGTTGATGGTGAATGGACGATTAAATATTTAAGAAAACAGGGGGGACAGATTGTCCTCGTCCCCGCAAATCCGAACTACCCGCCTTTGAAGCCCAGAGCGGAACTGCGAATCGGAGGAGTGGTCACCGCCGTAATCCGGAAATACCGATGAACACCCAGCCACTCCTGGTCTTCGACTGGCAAAATGCTATTCTGCATGTGGATGCCGATGCCTTCTTTGCTGCCTGTGAGCAGGCAACTAATCCCCACCTCGTTGGTAAACCGCTGGTCGTCGGCAAAGAACGGGGAATCGTCACTGCTGCCAGTTATGAAGCCAAGGTGCTGGGGATCAAACGGGGCATGCGGATCCAAGAGGTGAAACGCCTTTATCCAGCGGTAATTATTCTTAACTCCGATTATGAAAAATACAGTCTGTTTTCGATCCGGCTGATGGATATTCTCCGCCGATTTTCTCCAACGGTCGAAGAATACTCAATTGATGAAGCGTTTGTGGACATCACCGGCCTGCGTCGGGCCTATCACTGCTCCTATGAGGAACTGGGTTTCCGGATTCAGGAAACAATCCGGACAGAACTGGGCATCTCAGTTTCTATCGGAATCAGCCTCACTAAAGTTCTCGCCAAGATTGCCTCTCAGCACAGAAAACCTGGGGGACTGACAGTAATCCCGGGGCGGCAGATTCACCTGTATCTGGAAAAATTGCCCGTGGATGCGGTTTGGGGAATCGGAACCAACACCGCTGCCTGGTGTAATAAACTGGGCATCAGAACCGCACTGGACCTCGCCTGCCGGTCCGAAATGTTTATCCAGAAACACTTCCCCAAACCCTGCTACGAAATCTGGCAGGAATTAAACGGTCGACCGGTATATCTGGTAAATTCCGAACCCAAGAACAACTACCGCTCAATCAGCAAGGCAGCGACATTCTCCCCGACCACCAGCCGGCTCGTGATCTTCAGCAGACTCAGTGCCAATCTTGAAGCCGCCTGCTTCAAAGCCCGGCGCTATCAGCTGGCACCTCAGCGTCTGATTCTGTTTCTCCGCACCCAAGAATTTCAGGAAAGCGCAGTAGAATTGAAGCTGTCCGCACCAACGGCGTATCCGCTTCTATTAGCTCCCTTTATCCAACAGGGATTTGATGCGATCTATCAAACCGGCAGGGTTTACCGTCAAACCGGCGTCATTCTGACTCATCTCGTCTCTGCCCGGAACAGTCAAATTACTCTCTTTGATGACCCACTCCGCTTGGAAAAAATGGAACGACTTTATCGGGCAGTCGATTTATTAAAAAGACGCATGGGCAGCGAGATAATCGGTTCGGGCATGGCATTAACCGTTTCCGCCGGAATGGCAAAACGGTTGAAAATCCCGTGCCTTGACATCAGACTCCGTGATTAACTAACATTTGCATTCTGAATTGAATGACTTAAAATAAATCCGTGTGTGGTGTTCTCGGTCTTTTCTACTTTAATCAACCGGTAGCACCGGACTTGGTCACCGGCCTGATCGCACTCCAACACCGGGGACAGGATTCTGCCGGAATTCTGACCTCCGATGTTACACTCCATTTGAAAAAAGGCAATGGGCTGGTAAGCCGGGTGTTCAATGAAAAGAACCTTTCCCGGCTTACCGGTTCACTGGGCATCGGACATACCCGTTACCCGACGATCGGACCCGGAACCAGTGAAGATGCCCAGCCGTTCTTCGTTAATCATCCTTACGGTATTGGTATGGTTCACAACGGCAATCTCACCAACTATTTCACTCTCCGACACGAACTGGAAACAAAAGATCTGCGCCAGCTGACCAGTTTCTGTGATGTCGAACCAATCCTGAATGTGTTTGCCAGTGAACTGGAAAAATACCGGTCGGAACCTCTGAAACCGGAACACATCTACCAGGCGGTGAAAACAGTGTTTCAGCGAGCTAAGGGTGCCTATTCCGTGGTAGCACTCATTCATCAGCAGGGTCTGGTTGCCTTCCGCGACCCGAGTGGTATCCGTCCGCTGGTACTGGGAAAAAGGAGAGTATCAGCCGAACACAGTTCGCACAGTCTCCGCCATAGTGTGCTGAGGAAAAGACCGGTTTATGAATTCGCCGTTGCTTCAGAAAGCGTTGCCTTGGATCTGATCGGCTTTACCGAATTCCGTGATGTTCAGCCGGGAGAAGTCATTTTCATCGACCGTCATCACCGACTCCACCATCACCTGCTTAATTCATGCAAACCCCGTACCTGCATCTTTGAATATGTATATTTTGCCCGGCCTGATTCAGTCATCGACGGCATTGAAGTTTACGAAGCACGGCTGCGGCTTGGAGACACACTCGCTCACGAAGTTATGCGCCGGAACATCCAACCCGAGATTGTAATACCGGTTCCGGATACTGCCCGACCGGCGGGTGCCGCTCTTGCCCGGGCGCTGAATATCGAGATGCGCGAAGGACTGATCAAAAATCGCTACATCGCCCGGACATTCATCACCCCGGCAACGATTAATCGTTCTATTTCCGTCCGGCAGAAACTCAATCCGGTGCGCTCCCAGATTCAAAACAAGAATATTCTGCTTGTTGACGACTCAATTGTCCGAGGAACAACCTCCCGAGAGATTGTTCAGATGGTCCGGGAAGCCGGTGCGCGTCATGTTTACTTGGCGGTTACCGCCCCCCCCCTCCGCTTCCCATGTGTCTATGGAATTGACATGATGACCCGGGGGGAATTCATCGCCAAGGGAAAAACCGAATCGCAGATCGCAAGACTGATCGGTGTAGATGAACTGATATACCAGAGCTATGATGGCTTAATCCAAGCAGTCAGAGGTAATTACCGCGACCGCCAGTTTTGTACCGCTTGTTTCAACGGCAACTATCCCACTGGAATTACCGAGCGGGACCTCCGTGCTTTGGAAGCCGAACGCCGGCGCTGGATGGAACAGGCGGAAAAGAAGAAGTCGGAATAAACCGGCAGTGGCGCAGCCAGCTATCTTTCCTGACTGCTGCGCCGCCTGCGTGTTAATCGAGTTGCCGACGGATGAAAGTAGGGATCTCCAAATCCGTTTTGTCTACCGGCAGTTCACCTTTAGGATTTAAATTACGTCGCAGAGGATTTAGATCTACCCCACTCAAAAGGTCAGCTACATCATCAATTCGCGGCAAAGGTTCGTTGAGCCCGGTAGCAATCAGCGTCACCTTCATTGCGGAATTCAGATCGTTCAGACGAGCAGCCCCCATCCGGATATCTGCCTGGCCATTCGTTGCATGGTAGATAATCTGGGCAGCCTCATCCACCTCTTTCAGTGTCATTGACTCGTCGCCCGAGATATTCAGCAGTACTCGACGGGCACTCTCAATAGATACGTCCTCAATCAATGGCGAACGCAATGCCCGGTGTGCTGCTTCAGTGGCGCGCCCCTCTCCTTGAGCAATCCCTACCGACATCACCGCCCCTCCCCGTTCGCTCATCACCGTTCGCACATCGGCAAAATCAATATTGATTAACTGCCGGGTCGTAACAATCTCTGATATTCCCCGGACTGCGTTCAACAGCACCTCATCTGCGAGCCGAAATGCCTCAAAACAGGGCTGGGCGCCATAAACTTCCAGAATCCGCTGATTGGGAATTACAATCAGCGTATCAACATGCGGTCTGAGCGCATCGATTCCTGCCTGAGCTTTCTCGCGACGCTGCCGGCCTTCAAAATCAAACGGCCGGGTCACAACTGCGACCACCAGTGCCCCCTGCTGCTTCGCCTCCTGAGCAACCACTGGAGCAGCACCGGTACCTGTACCCCCACCTTCACCGGCGGCGATAAACACCATATCGAAACCCGCAAGATTCTCACGCAGGACACTGATTGATTCCTCAGCCGCCTGCCGGCCAATTCTCGGATCCCCCCCTGAACCAAGACCACCGGTTAGCTGCGCACCAATCTGAATTTTGTTCGGTGCCAGAGACATTGACAGTGCTTGAAGGTCGGTATTGATCGCAAACAGTTCCACTCCACTCAGACGGGCATCAACCATATGATTTATGGCATTACAGCCTGCCCCCCCGACTCCGAATACACCGATCCGGGTCAGATTTCTTTCCTCTACCGGCTCAATCACTTTTGCCTCCTTTCATTAATTTAAGAAAACCATGACTTCAAATCTTCCCACAACCTTTGTCCCAGCCCGGGAACAGGCAACCGGTGCAACTGACTACTTTTTCCTTCAACTGCACAGCGGATCAACCCAACAGAAGTGGCGAACGCCGGATTCGTGACCACTTCCCGTGGTCCTCCTACCCGTTCCGGCCTTCCGATTTTTACCGGCATTCCACAAATCTGCTCAGCAAGCATATCAATTCCGGGTAAAAGAGCACCACCCCCGGTCAGAATAACACCCGCGGAAAGCCCGTCCGCAAGCTGTGACTTTCTTATTTCCGCATCTGCCAAGTTAAGCAGCTCCTCCACTCGGGGTTCAATGATTGATGCCAGCAGGCGCCGGGACACTTGTTTGGGACCCCGGCCTGAAGCATCTTCAATCGTCAATGGTTCATCTCTTTCAATCATCCCCGCCATTGCCACCCCGAACTCCCGCTTGATACTCTCTGCCTGCTGATACGTAGTCCGCAGTCCGATTGCCACATCCTTAGTAATATTTGCGGCGCCAACCGGAAGCATTTTCGTAAACCGAATCTCCCCTTCCCGATAGATCGATACCTCCAGTACTCCACCGATATCAACGATCGCCACCCCCAGTTCCTTGTCTTCCTCATCACAGACTCCGTAGGAAGTAGCCAGCGACTGGAGTACTAACACCCGGTGTTTGATATCCAGTCGTTCCATTACCCGATATATGTTCTCGATCGCAGTAACCGCACCGATAATCAGCAATGCCTCTACTTCTAAACGGACCCCGAATAATCCCAAGGGATTCCGCACCCCACGCTGACCATCAACAATGAACTGAGTTGGGATAACGTGAAGTATCTGTTCATCATTCGGCAGACGAATGGTCTGTGCTTGACGTATTACATCCTCTATATCACGCGGCATGATTCCCTTATTTGGTCTGCTCACGGGCACTGCCCCTAATCCGGGCATATGCTTGATATGATCACCGGTAATGCTGGTATAAACCGGACCGGCACCAATACGACAGTTCGCCATCTTCTCCGCCTGCTCAATTGCCCGGGCAAATGATTCTGTTGCCTTATCAAGACTGATGACAACTCCCATTCGGAATCCGTCCGGCGGTGACACTCCGTATCCCTTGACTTCCGTCTTGCCGGTTTGATCCACTTCGGCAATCACACAGGTAACCTTAGTGGTTCCGATATCAATTGCAGCAATCCTTTTCAATTTACCCATTCTTCACCTCCTGTCTCCGGCTGAACCTGCAGGAGGCAGAATCCGCACCTCCTCATCAAGCTCAATGCCGGTCATCTCCTCCACTGTTGCCTTGATAATCTGAACTAACTCATAAACATCAACAAATCGGGCACCGCCCCGGTTAACTATAAAATTCCCATGCTGGTGTGAAACTGCTGCTCCGCCCAATTCGATGCCTTTTAAACCACACTGCTCTATCAGTTTACCTGCAGGAACTGTTGCAGGATTCTTAAAAAAAGAACCGGCTGAAGGTTCAGACGGATGCTTTTGCCGGCGTTCACTTCTGATTTCCTGACAGCTTTTTGCCCTGCCTTGCTGTAATTTCAAAATTACTGACAAGGCCCAGGAGCCTGCTGGTAGTAGGGATTCCCGATATTGATTCCTGAGAACCCCCCTGTTTAACAATTTGATTATCCCCTGATTATCCATTACTTCTACCTGTTGGACGATATCCCCCAGACTTCTGCCGTAGGCACCGGCATTACTCATCAACCCGCCTCCGATTGTTCCAGGAATCCCCGCGAGGAATTCGGCACCGGAAAAACCATGAGATTCGGCAAAATCTGCAATTTCATCAAGTAAAACACCCGCCCCAGCATAAATCTGATTGTCCCGCAATTCGATCCGGCAGAATTCGCCCTGAAGCTTAACCACAATACCACGCAGTCCCTGTTCAGAAATTAGCACATTAGTACCGCGTCCGATAACCGTAATATTTACTCCATATTTCTGAGCAATCGTCCACACTCCACTCAAACCACTTCGACTCCTGACAATAACCAATGCATCAGCCGGACCGCCAATTCGGAAACTGGTATGCCGGGCAAGAGGCTCGTTAAAAAATACCTCACAATGCTCCTCATGAACTGTCTGCAGCAATATCTCTTGCCAATTACCAGCCATCACTTAACCTCACTGAGCAGTTTCAGAATCTCATCTGCCAATTTGGTGATACTGCCAGCCCCCAGCGTCAGCACCACATCACCCTGCTTCAATCGACCACCAACGAAATTTGTCACTTCATTAAGCTCCGGTATGTGGTGAACTGTCAAACCGGCTCTGCCCCGCCTCCGCACCGCATCTACAATCAGCCTCTCGTCCACCCCGGGAATCGGCGGTTCAGCTGCAGCATAAACCCCGGTAATTACCACTTCATCTGCCTGATCAAATGCAGTGCCAAATTCTTCTGCAAGTAGTTTGGTGCGCGTATAGCGATGGGGCTGAAAAACAACCAGTATCCGGTGCTCTGGATAGGCATGGCGCAATGCCTCGATGGTCACCCGGATTTCAGTCGGATGATGACCATAATCATCAAACACTTCTATACCGTTCACTTCCCCTTTCTTTTCCAGCCGCCGGTGAACTCCTGTAAATGTTGCCAGCGCCTGTTCAATGGTAGCAAAGTCGATCCCCAGCTCAGCCCCCACTGCAATTGCTGCCAGCGCATTCTGAACATTATGTCTTCCTGCCATCGCCAGGCTGAATCTGCCTATTTCCTTACCATTATAAACCACCGTAAATGCCGAACTGAAGCGGTAAAGCTGGAGATCGCGGATTGTAAAATCTGCCTCCGTATCAACTCCATAGGTTACTACCCGGCGCGGCACCCGGTTCCGGAAGGACCGTACCGCCGGTGAATCCATACATAAAATAACACTGCCATAAAAGGGGACCCGGTTAACAAACCGCAAAAATTCCTTCTTCAAATCCTGAATATTCCGGTAATAATCAAGATGTTCCGGTTCAATATTTGTCACCACTGCAATCGAGGGATAAAGGAGAACAAAAGAACGGTCACTCTCATCGGCCTCAGCAACGAGATACTCTGACTGCCCCAGCCGGGCGCCGGTCTCGGCTCCGACAATTCTGCCGCCGATCACTGCGGTAGGATCCAGCCCGGCACGAGTCAGAACATGCGTAACGAGTGAAGTAGTGGTTGTCTTGCCGTGACTCCCGGATATTGCGATGCTGAACTTCAGACGCATCAGTTCTGCCAGCATTTCTGCCCGCCTGATTACCGGTATTCCGTGAGCACGGGCAAAAACTATTTCGGGATTATCATCAGCAACTGCCGTGGAAAAAACCACCACCTCAGCATCGGCGCAATTTTCTGCCTGGTGTCCGATAAACACCTTTATACCCTCTTGCATCAACCGTTCCGTTACTTCACTTGCCTGAATATCCGACCCCGAAACCTCAAACCCAAGATTTTTGAGTAACAGTGCAATACCTGACATCCCTGCTCCACCGACACCCACAAAATGGATTCGTCTTAGCCTGCCAAACATAGCAGCTCAATCTCCTTCTGCATTCAACACCGTCATAATCCGTCGGGCAATGGCAGAACCGGCATCTATCCGAACAGCCGCACGGGCATTTCTTGACATCGCCTCCATCTTCGCAGAATCTGTCAAAAGACGCTGCACCAAACTGGTCAACCCCGAAAGCTGACTCTGTTCCAGTACAACTCCGGCGCCGATTTTTGCTATATACCGGGCATTGGCATCTTGGTGCCGGTCAGCTGCAAAAGGAAAGGGGACGACAATCATTGGTATGCCAAACGCCATTAATTCTGATATTACCAGCGCACCGGCGCGGGTAATTGCCAGTGCAGCTTGAGCATAATATTCCTCCGGCTGATCAGTCCAGTCTACCAGTTCGCAGTTTTTGGAACGCACCAAAGACTTGATCAGCTCGTAATCCCTTTTTCCGGTAATAATAACAACCCGGATATTGGAAAGTGTTGCTGCCAAATCCAGTGCGGCGAGATTTAGTACCCGCGCGCCTTGACTTCCTCCGATTACCAGTACTGTCCGGTTCTGAATGGTCGCTGAAGCCCCTCCTCTCAGGGGAAAACCACTTGATTGAGAACACCTTTGAACAATTCCCTGACGCAGTGGCGTCCCGGTGACATTACAATTACCACTCAGAGATTTTTCAAGCGGAAAAGTCAGAAAAACTTCTTGAGCGTACCGCGAAAAAAATCGGGTCACTCTTCCGGGCACACAATTCTGTTCCAAAAGGAAGAATTTGATTCGTCGAATCCAAGAAGCTATGAGAAGCGGAGCACTCACAAACCCCCCGGCGGCAATAACTGCATCGGGATTTATCCGACTGATAATTTTCATCGACTGAAAAACCCCAGCACTAATCTCGGCCAACGCCCGCAATCTGAAAACCGGGTTCTTCCCTGTCACTTGACCGGATTGTATAGGCTCAAATTCAAAATCTGCTCGCCGGGCAACTGTCTCCTCCAGCATACCTTTCCTCCCTACCCATATCACAGTTACTCCGCAATTTCGAAGCTCTTCACCCAGCGCGAGCGCGGGGAAGATATGGCCGCCGGTTCCACCCGCGACCAGCAACACCTTCCTCATCGACACCACTCCTTCTATGTCTTGAAACATTCAGAACCAGTCCGGCAGCAAACATGTTTGATACCAGTGCCGAACCGCCATAGGATATGAACGGTAATGGCTGCCCGGTCGTGGGAATCAGGCTCAGCGATACAGCGATATGAACCATAGCGTAGATTGTAATTACCACTCCGACACCACTGCTTAATAGACGACCGAACTCTGTTACCGACCTCTCTGCCACCTTCGTCACTCGATACATTAAAAGAATGTAAAGTAAAATGAGTATCACCGCACCCAAAAATCCCCTTTCTTCGCCGATCAGACAGAAAATAAAATCCTTGTGCAGCTTGGGCAGAAAATAGTATTTCTGTCGGCTCTCACCCAGCCCCTTTCCGAACGGACCGCCTGAACCGAGTGCAATTAAAGCCTGAGTCTGATGGTATCGGTCACCGGCGCAGAATTTTTCCCATCGGTCTGGAATGTAATGGAATTTCGTATTTTTTAACTTGGGTATAATCGCAAAACATAGACCTGTCAGCAGCACGCCCAGCATCACCAAAGGGAACAAGTACCGCCATTTTACCCCAGCAAGAACGAATATCAGAAAACTTGATACCCCGATAATCACGCTGGTCCCAACTGCTGGTTGAATGAGTGTTAACCCCACAGTCAAGACAACAATTACTCCGGGCTTGATCACTGTGTTTAAGAAATTCGGCTTTGAATCTGAATTACGCAGCCTTTCAAAATAACCCGCAAGCCATATCACCAGCGCATACTTAACAAACTCCTGAGGTTGAAAACCGTGGAACTCACGGCGGGCAACGACCCCGGCAAGATTCCCGAGAACAATTGCTCCCATCAACAGCCCGAGCATTATTATTAGCAGCAGCCATTGGAAATTTCTGCCGGCAATTCGCCCGAGATTAACCTTCATACCCAACCAGAGCGCCCCACAACCCATCAACAGTCGCAAAGTCTGCCCCCGGAGATATTCCAACCCCAAATGATATGTCGCTGCATATACCGTAATGAGACCAATCACCCCCAAGGCGAGAACAATAACAAGCAGCTGATAATCAATGGGGGAGTTAGGCAGATATTCGAATGCTCCACTCCGTCCGCTGACCGGAATCCACAACCGGTTCGGACGGTGGACAACATTCAGCACGCCACTATTACTGTAGTTGCCGGACCGCATTGCGAAAAACCCTTCCCCTTTCCTGAAAATCATGAAATAGGTCAAATGAAGCAAAACCCGGAGAAAGCACGACAACATCCCCGGACCTAGCATGCTGATAAGCACGAACTACAGCATCCTTCATCGAATCTGCAATCTCGTATTTCTTAAACCCGAGGCTGCTTAATTCTGCTGCCAGACGATTACTGTTTTCTCCTAAAAGTACTACGCACTTTGCCCGCCGTCTGATTGTGTCTAGATAATTTTTAAAGTCGGTGTTTTTCTCTTTCCCCCCTGCTATCAGAATAACCTTCTTCCGCCATGCCAGAAGTGACCGGACACCTGCCTCAGGATTAGTGCACATTGAATTATTGAAAAAATAAACCCCATGCAAGCGACGAACAAACTCCAGTCGATGTGGTAGATGCTTAAACCGTCTCAATCCCTGTTTAATTGCAGGTATCGGAATCTGTAATATCTGAGCAACACACACTGCTGCTAGCGCATTTTCAATCACAGGCAGATATCTCAAATTGTAAAATTTCACCGGCCACTGGAGCAGTTCACTGATGGATACCACAGCTTTGCCTTTAAACCAGAACCACCCCCGGGCGACATAAGCATCTGCTCTTTTTTTTCTGGAAAACCATACTATTTCAGCCCGCACATTCTCAACCTCATTTCTTACAGATGGGTCGTCATAATTTAATACTGCCCAGTCATCCTGCTGCTGATATTCGAATATCCTCAGTTTGCAGCGGACGTAATCAGCAAATGACTGGTGCCGGTCCAGATGGTCCTCGGTAATATTCAGCAATACCGCCACTTTCGGTTTCAGCGCTTGTGCCCGCCTTAGCTGAAAACTGGACACTTCAATAACATAAAAATCCTTTTCGTTCATGTTCAGCGCTGCTGACAGTGGCTTTCCCGGTGCCAGATTTCCGCCGACAAAAACTTTCTTCCCCGCCTCCTTCAGGATTGCTGCAATCAAAGATACGGTAGTTGATTTCCCGTTGGTACCGGTAACTGCAATCTGGATACCGGGGAGAAATTTGCTGGCAAAATCAAGCTCATCATATACCGAGATCCCGTTATCAGTTAAAAAGCGAACCACAGGATGTTCAGCTGGAAATCCGGGACTCGCCACTACCGTTACATGTGGGATCAGAAACTGATGATTCACCCGGTAAATCCGCCTCAATCCCAATCCTACTAAACCCTGAAGCGCCGGCTGGTGCCAGATCGATTCGTCATCATCATACCCTGCAACATCGGCTTCTGCGTGCAGCAGGGCGTTCGCCAATGCTTTTCCCGCCCTTCCTAACCCCAGAATTAGAAACGGCCGCCCCGCCACCTGTTCTCTGAATATCCTTAACATTAGCGCACCTTGAGAGTTGCTAACGCCACCATCCCACACAGCACAGCAACGATCACAAACCGGGTTACAATTTTAGGTTCAACCCACCCTTTAAATTCAAAATGGTGATGCAGTGGTGCCATGCGGAAAATTCTTTTTCCACCGGTAGAGTGAAAATATATCACCTGTATTAACACCGACCCTGCCTCAATCACAAACACCCCCCCCACGATTGGCAGCAGCAATTCATGTTTGGAAACAATCGCAGCCAGCCCAAGAGCACCCCCAAGCGGCAGGGAACCGGTGTCACCCATGAAAATCTCTGCTGGATACGAATTGAACCACAAAAACCCGAGACAGGCGCCAGTAAGTGCCAGACAAAATACCGTCATCTCTCCTGAAACCGGTACATATTGGATATTAAGGTATTGAGCAATCTTGAAATTACCCGAAATATAGCACAGCGCAGTGTAAGTACCCAAAGCTACTGTTAGCAATCCAGGTGCCAAACCGTCCAGCCCGTCACTCAGGTTCACTGCATTTGAAGAACCAATTAGCACTAGCATTATCAGCGGAATATAGAATATCCCGAAATCTACGACAATATTTTTAAACAATAAAAAATTGGTCTTGGTTTTAATTCCCGGGTCCGCCGGGAAGAAATAAAGTACAACTCCAACACCAGCTGCAACAAGAAGCTGAAAGAACAACTTTGTACGTTTGTTAATTCCTCGGGCACGACCTCCCCGCACTTTCACGTAATCATCCCAAAACCCCAGTGCTCCTAAAGATAGCAGTACTGCCAAACCCAAAAGGACCGACTGATTCTTCAAATCTCCGAAAAGCACCGTGCCGATTATCGCTGCCACCAGTATCAGCACCCCACCCATTGTTGGCGTTCCGGCTTTTCCCCGGTGCCTTTCGGGAACCTCTTCCCGGATATTCTGACCGAGCTGCAGTCGCTTCAGCAATCTGATCAGGGGAACTCCCAACACCAAGGTTAACACAATCGCTACTACGCCAGCCATTGCTGCCCGGAATGTGATGTATCGAAACAGATTTAACGCTCCGAAGTAGCGTGTCAGTGGTGTCAGAAGATAATAAAACACCCTTCCTCCTATTCTTTCTGTAGCGAGCCCAGAATTTCCCGCGCTACTTCCCGATCGTCAAAATGAATCCGTTCATTGCCGATAATCTGATAATCCTCATGTCCCTTCCCGGCAATCACAACTGTATCTCCGGCCTGTGCCAGCGTTAATGCCTGACGTATTGCCTCTTTACGGTTAATCTCAATCCGGCACCGTGAAGAATCTTGACGCAAACCCGGCGCAACTCCCGTCAAAATCTCCTCAATTATCTTCGCCGGTTCTTCGCTCCGTGGGTTATCCGAAGTTATTATCACAATATCTGCCATCTGTGTAGCCACTTTACCCATCAAAGGTCGCTTTCCCCGATCCCGGTCCCCCCCACAACCGAAAACCACGATTACCCGGTTGGAAGTCCACTCACGAACGGTCTCCAGCACCTTTCTCAGCGCATCAGGAGTATGAGCATAGTCAACATAGACCTGGAAGTGACCGGAATGTTCAATGCGTTCCAGCCTGCCTGGTACAGCATCAAGCCGTTCAATTCCCACAACAACCGGTTCTAACTCCCAACCCAATGCTCTGGCAATGCCGAATACCGCAAGCGCATTCAGCATATTGTGTCTCCCTGGTAACCTTAAACGAATCGGAATTGCCTGAAATTTCCCTCTATGCAAATCATTGACATGTACTACTCCTGCTACTCCTGCGCCGGAAACGTGTCTTACTTCACCCCAGATATACTCTATAACATTTTGTTCGTTCTTAAGGACCAGATCGGGTTCCGGCTTTGTCCCAAAACCGATTACCCGGGCTCTCGTCAAATGCGGAATTCCGATTCCTGTCCGGTCGTCAAAATTGACAACTGCAAAACACCCGGGAGTCAGAGACTGAAAAAGCTTCATCTTGGCGCGACGATAATTTTCCATCGTCCGGTGAAAATCAAGATGGTCCTGAGTAAGGTTAGTAAAAACTGCAACCTTGAAATCAAGGTCAAAAACCCGATCCATCTCCAGAGCGTGGGAAGAAACCTCGGACACACATATCCGTACTCCATTTTCCACCATGCAGGAAAGCATCTGTACCATATCCAGACTTTCAGGTGTGGTATTGCCAGCAACTTTTCTTTCTGCCCCATCCCAGTATTCTATCGTCCCGATAAAACCCGGCTCGTTACCCAGCTGACGGCAGACAGAACGGGTAAGATAACACGTAGTAGTCTTACCGTTTGTCCCGGTAACACCAATCAATTGCAGCTTTCGTGCGGGGAAATCATAAAAACGATTAGCAACCTGGGCCAGAAACCGGCGTGGGAACTGAGTTTGAATGACTGTCACCCAGTTCTTTCTTACTCTCCGGGGCTCACTGGTTGCCACGGCCACAGCACCGCGGTTAATCGCCTCTTCAATATAATCATTGCCTGATACACGCGTCCCTTCAATCGCTACAAAGAGAAAACCTGGCTTAACTTGAGCCGAATGGTAAGCAACCCCCCTGATTTTAATTTCTCCCAAACCAATACTTCTACTTGCAACACCACTGGTTACAACATCGCACGGTATGCCAGTAATCAAATCAGTCAGAGATTTAGTCCGTTCACTCCCTACCATATTAACTACAACTCCATAAACTTTTCATCTGCTGGCTACAGCCATCTCCAGTTTCAGCAGTCGTTCAGCAATCTCACGGAAAACCGGACAGGCGGTGCTGCCAGCAAATCGGTACTTTGTGGGTTCATCCAGCATCACTGCGATCACATACTTCGGTTCATTCTTTGGAAAAAACCCGATAAAACTCATTAGTGATTTCGTACTGGAATACTCACCGTTAGCATCAACTTTCTGGGCAGTCCCGGTCTTACCGCAAATACTCATTCCCTCAATCCGGGCCAGCTTCCCGGTACCGTTCAGCACTACCCGTTCCAGAATATTCTTCATCCGCTGAGCGGTTCTTTTACTCAACGCCTGCCGCACCGCTGTCTTTCCCGCAACTTGAATTTTCGTACGGTTATTCCCCTTCATAGCGGAGGTGACAATACCCCGTTTTGCCACTGCTTGCAGTAAATAAGGTTTCAAATAAGTTCCGTCATTTGCCACACAGAGATAAGCCGCTGCCATCTGCAGTAGTGTTACCGTCACACCCTGGCCGAACGAAATTGTAGCGAAGCGCAGCCGATTTCTCAGCTGTTTGGGCCGGTCCAGCCGGCCTCCCCCCTCGTCCGGGAAACCAATTCCGACCTTCTCGGCAAACCCGAGTTTCCTTGCTATAGAGTAATATATTTCCGGATTGACCTCAAATGACATCATCGCGCAGGCTGGATTGGAAGATTGAATGAATACACTGTCAAATGAAAGTACTCCATTAGGATGTACATCCTTGATCTTCCTGCCTCCAATTTCAATAAAACCCGCAGAAACGTCATAGAAACGCTCGGTAAATCGCTCGGGTGCTGAATCTTCAAGTGCCGCAGCACAGATGACGATCTTGAAACTTGAGCCGGGTTCAAACTGATCAGCAACCGCATTCAGTTTATACCGTTCGCTTGGATAATCGCCATAGTTGTTCGGATCATATGCCGGATAATCAACCGCCCCCAGAATTGCTCCATTCTTAGCATCCAGAACGATAGCAGAACCCCGTTTTGCGCCAGTTTCTTCCACACCATTTTTAAGTGCCTGAAAACAGATCATCTGAATGTCTGCATCAACAGTCAGATAAAGGTCCATCCCCGGGCTTGGTGGCCTCATCGGCAAACTGGGATAAGGCTTTGCCCATCCTAGTGCATCCTTCTGAAGCATAATCCAACCTGGCTCCCCGCGCAGCACGGAATCAAACTCCCACTCTATCCCGGCAAGCCCTCTTTCCTTTCCCACAAATCCGATAATATCAGCACAAATCTCGCCGTAAGGATAAATCCGTTCATAATCATCTTGTACCAGTACTGCATTGATAAATCTTCTTCTCGTAAGAACTTTCCTCAAAGAATCACCAGTATTATAATCCACCGACCGGCGAAACCAGAACAGGCGTCTTTTCTGCTCAAGCAACCGCCGGTTTTCCTGTACCGACCCCAGTCCGAAACCCGCCAGAATTTCTGCCAAAGTATCTCGATCCCGGACATACTGAGGCAGAATCTGAATCGAACAGCACAGACGGTTTAACGCCAGTGCTCGTCCCTTGCGATCAAAAATCCGCCCTCTTTCCCCTAAAAGAATTATCTTTTTGTGATGCAGTCGATCTGCCAGATTCTCATAATATTGCCACTTGCCAATCTGAACCTCGGCAACCTTAACGATTAGAAATAACCAAATTGCTGAAAATCCTGCAAACACTATTTTCTCTCTCTTGCTCCTTCGCCTCATCTCCTGATAAGAGCTTGGTTATAAGTAACTGCAACCGGTACAGCTGACTGCCTCTTTTCCTCTTCTCCCTCCTGCATCGCAAGAACAGCATCTGTCGCCCCAGATGTAAACACTGGAGAAACATGAACCTCGCCTCTGCTGATACTGCACAACGACTCAAGCCTGCAGAAACTAGTAAGCTGCTCGAGCGTAACTGTCAGTGTATCAACCTCTTCGGTTACCAGTCGCCATTCCATTTCCAACCTTAAAAGTTCCCGGGTCATGCGAATACTAGTAGCATGAAGATAAAGATATGCCAACGCAACACCACAGAGCACAATCATGATTGCCATTGCCTTAAAACTGCCATTAGCTTTCATTCCCTCCTCCATACATAATTATTATTCCTTTTGTCTTGAGCCACCTCTGTTTTCTCCACGGCACGCAGCCGGGCACTTCTCGCCCTCGGATTAGCAAAAACCTCATCTGCGTCCGGGTAAAGCGGTTTTCTGGTTAACAACAGCAGTTCTCCCCGATGTTCCCGATACATCTCCTTGAAACACCGGTCTTCTCCAGACTGATAACAGATTACCACCAGTCGACCGCCGGGCATCAGTAGTCGAATCGCTGCCTTTAATCCGAGCCGGAGATTTTCAATCTCGTTGTTCACCACAATCCTCAGTGCCTGAAAAATTCGGGCAAGGGTTTTCTTCAACCGCCGCGGGGGGATGACCTTTTCCACTACTTTCACCAAATCTCCGGTTGTCCTGATATCCTTCCGTGCAGCATATATCTGGCGGCTGATTCTGCCCGCCATCGGTTCATCGGCATATACCCTGAACCAAGAATACAGATCATTGATACTGGCTTCCTGCAAAATCTCTCTTGCGGTCGGCTTGGAACTCTGCTGATCAAAACGCATATCCAGCGGACCATCCGCCTCAAATGAAAATCCCCGCTCCGGCCGAAGCTGGTAGGAGGACAATCCTAAGTCCATCAGCACGCCGCTTACCGGACTGATACCCAATCGTTCTACCACCTCAGCCATATTCACATAATTTGCCTGTATCAGCAAGATCATCGACAACTGATTACAACCAACCGGAGAACTGACTCCAGCCATTTCCCGGATGAACGTGCAACCGAAATCGCTTAATCTTGACTGTGCAAATCTGAGTGCAGTGGCATCAATGTCAATGCCAATAAGCCGGCACCGTTGTTTTCCGACAGGGATAAGCTTCTGCATCTCCTGCGCCAATGCCCACAAATGACCTCCTCCACCGGCAGTCGCATCGATAACCGTTCCCACACCCAGACATGGTCTCAACAGGCTGACAACTTTCTCAACAAGCACGGGCACATGTTCAGTCGTTACGCTCATGGGCGCGAAAACGCAGCATCATCTCCCAAGCCTGACGTCCTGCTTCATTCCGATCGCGCTGATAATTCGCCATGGACTCCGTGACAAACTTGCGATAACGTTCCGGTTCCCAGATCAGAAAAAATTTCCCCGCTCCAGTAATCACCACGTTATTTTTGATTCCCGCCCATTCCCGCAGATGCTTGGGTAAAAGTACCCGCCCCTGAACATCCAATGTGGCTTCTCCTGCCTGAGAATAAAGCAGAATAAAAAAACGCTGAGCTTCTTCAGTATGCTCAGGAAGATGGCGAAGCACGCGGTCCTCGTAGTCGTTCCATTCGGTGTAGGGGTGGACTTCTATTGTTTGAAACCGTCCGGGAAGAAATATTAACTTGTTCTCATCCGGACCCAGTTTCTTACGGAACTCCACGGGGACCGCGAGCCTGCCTTTGCCGTCAATTGTGTACTCAAATTCACCGATGAACCTTCCCAACCCCATCATCCAACACCGTTCCCGTTATCCACACATTTCCACACAATTATCCACTTCATATATCTGTAAATTACTATATCCCCACTTTCACCCTTGTCAAGAAAAAGTTGAAAAAAATTTAATAATGGGCATGGTATTATAATTTATTGACTGACAATTACTTAAATTATATTGCTATAATATATATGAGAATGTTTATTTACTCTTAAATTTAATCGTCTTGGTAGGTACTAGTAGATTCTAAATTGTGGCGTGGAGGATCAATGCCAGATAAGAATGGGGGGTATTTAACCGCTCTAAACGCAGTATCCGGCAGCAGCTCTGCCGATATCGTAACCACGCTCGACGCAAGTAATATTTAGTGGAATCAGCTTTGCTTTAGCTTGAAACTCCTCTTTGATCTGCTCGATAACCGCCTCAACCGGCACAATACCCGTTACCCCGACATAGGCTCCCAGCATCACCATATTTGCCGCTTTTCCGCTGCCCGCCTCAATCGCAACTTCATTGGCCGGCACTTCTACCACTCTGATATCATCCCTATCGGGCCGAATGTTAATCAGTGAACTATTAACAATAGCATACCCACCGGGTTTTTGCGCTGGGCAGAACTTTTCCAGGGAAGGACGATTCATTACTACCGTATCGCGTGGGTGGGCAATAATCGGCGAAGCGATCGGTTCATCGGCAATTATCACTACACAATTGGCGGTTCCGCCTCTCATCTCCGGACCATAAGAAGGAAGCCAGACCACCTCCTTTCCCAGTTTCATGCCCACCTCTGCCAACACTCTGCCGGCGAGCATAACCCCCTGACCACCAAATCCGGCAAATACGGTCTCAATCTGCATTTTGTCCCTCCGTAAATTCCGGGGTCTTAAAATTTTTTACCGGATAATAGGGCATCATATTCTCCTCCAGCCATCGAGTTGCCTGAACGGGAGACATTCCCCAGTTCGTCGGACAGGTTGACAGAAACTCCACGAATGTAAAGCACACCCGATCCCGCTGATAGATGAACGCCTGTTTTAATGCACGCCGGGCATTGATTACCTGCTTGGGATTATGTACCGCCACCCGTTCAATGAACGCCGGGGTACGCAGACTGCTGAGCAGCTCACACATCCGGATTGGATAACCAACATCATTGACATCTCTCCCACGGGGAGATGTTGTTGTTACCTGTCCCGGCATCGTCGTCGGCGCCATCTGCCCGCCAGTCATGCCGTAAATAGCATTATTGATAAAGACTACCGTAAACTTCTCACCGCGGTTCGCGGCATGAATAATTTCACTCATCCCGATCGACGCCAGGTCTCCGTCTCCCTGATAGGTAAAGACAATCAAGTCCGGTCGTGCCCTTTTAATTCCTGTTGCCACCGCCGGTGCCCGACCATGAGCTGCCTGCTGAAAATCAAAATTGAAATAATTAAATGCCAACACGGAACAGCCAACTGGAGCAATTCCCACCGCTTTTTCCCGCAATCCCAGCTCATCAATCACCTCGGCAATCAGCCGATGAATGATACCATGCGTGCATCCCGGACAGTAGTGAGTTGGAGTAACACTTAGCGATTCCGGACGTCGGAAAATTACTTTCATCTGTCACCTCCGGCAAGATACCGCTTCACCGCATCCACCACTTCCTCCGGACTAGGAACCATTCCTCCTGCGCGTCCATAAAAATAGACTGGCTTACTCCTGCCAACTGCCAGCCGGACATCTTCCACCATCTGACCAGTTGACATCTCTACGCTCAACAAAAACCGTGCCCGCTGGCTGAGTTCGTAGATCGCCTCCTCAGGAAAAGGAAAGAGTGTAATCGGTCTGAGCAGTCCTGTAGGTATCCCCTCATCATCAAGCCGCTGAATCGCAGTTTTACACACTCGCGCCGTAGTGCCGTATGCCACCAGCAGACACTCAAGCTCCCGGTCGGTGCGGAACTTCTCATAACGCACCTCATTTTTTTTCATCTGTTCGTACTTCGCCGCCAGCTTGAAATTCAATTTCTCCTCCTCAACTGGATCCAGATAAAGTGAGTTAATTACATTTGGCTTTCTTCCCTGACAACCGGTTGTAGCCCAGTCCTTCGGCGGCAAGGGAGGAAACTGCTGCTCAGTGAACTCCACAGGCTCCATCATCTGCCCGATCATTCCGTCACCGATAACAATCACCGGATTACGATACCGGTCTGCCCGGTCAAATGCTAGCGGCATCAAATCTACGGCTTCCTGAACCGAACAGGGCGCCAGCACCAGACACCGGTAATCACCGTGTCCACCTCCTTTGACCGCCTGAAAATAATCACCCTGTGATGGCAGAATGCCACCGAGGCCAGGACCGCAGCGCACAATATTTACAATCACACACGGCAGTTCAGCTGCCGCAATATAGGAAACAGCTTCCATCATCAGACTGATACCCGGACTGGAAGAAGAAGTCCAGACGCGGGCGCCGGCACCGGCAGCACCATAGAGCACGTTCGCCACCGCTACTTCGCTTTCAATCTGCAGAAATACCCCGCCCACCTCAGGCATCCGGTGAGCAAGATATTCTGCAATCTCCGACTGAGGTGTAATCGGATACCCGAAATACAGAAGTCCCCCTGCCCGGACTGCTGATTCAGCAATCGCCTCATTGCCCTTCATCAGAATTTTAGCCATCTGCCTTCACCTCCGATTTTTCCGGCTCCTCGACGGCAATTTCAATTGCCGTATCCGGACACATCATACCACAGAACCGGCAGGCTATGCATGCATCCTGATTAACGACCTGCGCATAGAAATAGCCTTTATCGTTAATCTCCCTGGACATCGCCAGGACCTGCTTCGGACAGTAAGTCACACACAGTTCACATCCTTTGCAGCGGTTCTTCTCAATTGTTACTTTTGCCTTTCTCCCCACATTAACTCCTTAAATTTTAAAACACCTCGGCCCTAAACGATCATTACGCTCCCAAGGCTTCAGAAGCTGCCGTTCCAATACCAGCACTGGATAATCAATACTGTTCGGGTCGAACTCATCCAAAACTCGGCGTTCGATTGCTATAAATGCAATCGGCTTGGCAGTTATGGCACTCACCGCCTCTGCCAGTTTTATCCCCTCCTGAATGATCGCTGCAGTTGTTTCCTCAATCAGATGTGAATTTACTACCAGATGGGTAACGGTCAACCCTGATGTCGACTCAATATCTCCCAGCAAACTCTGAATCTGGGACACTGTTCTGGTAAAAGGACGACGGGAATTGAGTACAAAGAAACTGTTATACTCATCGTGGTTTGCCCCCTGGCTCAGACTTGCCATCACCCGGGCACCTACCGGGTCCCCGCCCAGGTCCAGAATCAGAAAACCCGCTCCCGAAACCATCGCACCGCGAATTTCGGCTCCAATCATGGGCAGATCGGTCTCCATCATCGTTACTGGTGGCATCAACACCCGGACTCCCCGTTGCTCAAGAGCCTGCCTTGCCTCCCGGCTCCGGAAATAGGGATTAACGATATCCAGATCAGCAATCGTTACTGGCGTGCCCAGTTCTGTCAGGCTCAGAGCAAAATTGACGGCAATTTCACTCTTGCCCGAGCCATATCCGCCTGCAAAGATACTTACTCGGCGCAGTCCGGCAATAAAATTTTCCGCATTAAACCAGAAGGGCCTGCCGGCGACTTCTGCCAAGGGACCTGCTTTCGAAAATCCCGACATGAGGAGAAAATTATAGCATCCGATACCCCTCCGGTCAAATATGACAAAAAAGGGGCGGCAAAACGCCGCCCCATACTGCCCTCTGTTCTTCTTTTAACGCTGGAGCACGAGCTTGGTACTGCGCCGGTAACCACCGGCAGAAAAACGGCAGAAGTAAATACCAGCAGCAACCTCGCGCCCGGCATTGTCTCTTGTATCCCAGGTCAGCGTATATGTACCAGCAGGCTGAACCGAATTCACCAGTGTCCTTACTACCCGGCCGCTGATATCACAAATCTGGACCAGTGTCCGCTGTTCACAGTTAAGCGTATATCGGATTCTGGTTGCACCGGAGAATGGATTGGGCAACACCGGATACAACCGGGTTTCATTAGCCACTGGACCTTCCTGCCAGATCTGGTCCCTTTCGGCAATACCCGTGGCGACTTCTGGCTGCCAGAAACCGACCAGTGCCAGCAGGTTAGGGCCACTCATCAACCCAGTTGCTGTCTGCCCCACGGTAACGCCACAGCGGTAACTACCTGCGAGCATTCCACCGCCCACGGCTATCACCTGCCAGTCACAGCGGTAAGACTGAGCCCAGAGCCAGGAACCTGTCAGCAGAAGAAATCCCAGAGCTATCCATCTTCTGCCAATCATGGCTTACCTGCCTTCCTGAAGCTGTGCTTTCAAAGCTTCAAGCTCCTGCCGGAGTTCCTGGTTCTGCTCACAGACCGCCTGAATTGCTGCCAGCAGGAAACCGATGGCGTCACCGGTGTTGATACCATCCCGGTTCGGTGTTGCCAGCAGTTCCGGCGCATCTTCAGCAATCACACCAATATGCTCTTCACCTGAAACGTCCGACTTGTAGCGGAAACGCACCACCTGAATCCGCTTCAGCTCCTCAAGAATCGCCTTCACCTCTTCCGGTGTCAGAGCCCTGATATCCTTCTTCAGCAGACGCGAACTGGCATCCACCCAGCTGGTTCCGTCGCAATAAGCACCACCCTGGACATGAATCGGATACTGAGGATTCTGCACGCCGACACCGAGCTTTGTTGTTCCGCCCGAATGGTAGAATACCACTGCCCGTGGAGTAGAAGTCGAGCAACCCTCACCAAAGGCAAAGGTATAATCAGCGCTGGCTCGAACGCGGGTGTTGTAACCGCCGGCAAAACTGTAATTGGCTGCAGCAGTGTCCGCCAAGCCGCCGGCAACGATTGAATAATCACCACTTGCCACATTGTCGCGTCCACCAGGAACTACCGCATAGTTACCGCTGCTAACATTATTACTGCCCCCACCGACCGAGGCATAAGTTCCGCTTGCTCTGTTAGCATAACCTCCGGTCACAACTGCCATATAACCGGTCGCTTTGTTGTTCTCACCGCCAGCAACTGTAGCACCCGCAGCGCTCGCCGCATTATTAGCACCACCACCAACTGTGCTGTAGTAAACATCGAAGCTGGAATTACCCGTGGTGCAGGCAACGCCAAAGTTCACATGGGTATGCCGATATGCTCCATAAAGCACATTATCCGCATTGCCGCGGGCAATACCCAGCTGTCGCACCGTGAACAGAACACTGTCCTGGTTACTATCCCGCACCCAGGCATCATCATTCAGATCCGAAGCTGGCGCCCAAGCACTGCCATTCCACTTGAGCACCTGGCCTGTGCTCGCACCCGCCTGATTAATCTTTGCCATCGTCACCGCACCGTTCGCAATCATCGTACTGGTGATCGCATCCGCCTCGCCCGCCTCAACATACCGCTCATCCAGCCCGCTCACATCCAGCCCGCCAACACGCTCCGCTCCACCAGCACTGTCCACATACGGATGGCTGTGCTCTGCCGCCGCAAAATCATCCGGCTCCATACCCTGCAAGAGGTATGCATTCGCCGCCACCCGGGCGCTGTCCACTGCTGGCGCATAAAGGGCATAGTCCGCAGTGTCCGCATACGGCGCCTTGAAATCAGCCGCCACATCACCACGCTCAACCGTACCATCCGCAATCATCTCGCTGGTGATCGCATCCGCCTCGCCCGCCTCAACATACCGCTCATCCAGCCCGCTCACATCCAGCCCGCCAACACGCTCCGCTCCACCAGCACTGTCCACATACGCATGGGTATGAGTAGCACGGGCGAAGTAGCTCGTGTCTCTGCCCTGCAGGAGGTCGGAATTTGCTGCCCGCTCAGCAAGAAATGCGTAGGCAGCTGAACCGATCCGGAGGCGGGGACTTAATTCAGGTGATAGCCCGACCTGCAGGCTGAGATACAGTGTCCCCGCATCCGGCAGAGCCGGAATCGGAACTACTGAACCCAGAAGCGTAGAGAAAATACCGTTTTTCACCGGAACAGTCTGAGCTTCTATCCACAGCGGGGTTCCACCCGTCTCCTGAGAATAGAGCCGGAAAGTCAGCTGGTAGTAGCCATCAGGAACCGGATTTCCAAGTGTATCAGTAAGTTTCCCCTGATAGGAAAGCAGACGCGGGATTGTGATATCATCAGTTTTACCTACTGGTCTTTCAACTACGGGTGCTGCGGTGACACCCTGAGATTGGAGTATTACCGCATCATTGCCCGCCTGGCTCAGTCCCACCAGGAGAGCTAACGCTATGAGCGTTATTTTATGCATACTACCCCTCCTTGTTTTTTCCCATGTTGTTCTGAGCCCCCCTTTTGAGCTCGAACAACAGTAGTAATTATACCATCGGAAATTTTTTTGTCAAGCAGTTTTTTACTTTTTCGATCCGATTAGATATTATTAACTGGCGGATTTTTTGCGCTGATATTACAATTTACTGATTGTGAATGACTTACATCACTTTTCTTTGAGTGCGACTTACCAGCGCAGAACTGCAGCTGCCCAGGTAAAACCGGTCCCGAATGCAGTCAGCAGGATAATATCCCCGTCCTGAAGTTTTCCTTCCTCAACCGCTTCGTCAATTGCAACCGGAATGGTCGCAGCAGACATATTACCATATTTATGCAGGACCACGTACATCTTTTCCGGTGGAATACCGGCGCGGACCCTTGCCTCCTCCATAATCCGGATGTTTGCCTGATGGGGAATAAACAGTTTGACATCGGCTGCCGCCAGTCCGGCATCCTGCAGTGCCTTGACCGATGAATTGCCCATCGCCCGGACCGCATGCTTGAACACCTGATTGCCTTCCATGTGGACAGTGTGCGCCATCTCCCGGAGCGTCTTTTCACTCGTCGGCATTCTCGTCCCCCCTGCCGGCTGATAGAGCAAAGGTGCCAGATTACCGTCACACCCCCAGTTTGAGGCAAGTATTCCGGAACTGCCGTTACCAGGCACGACTACCGCCGCACCTGCACCATCACCAAACAGCACACAAGTCGCCCGGTCCTGCCAGTTAACCACCTTGGACATCACCTCCGCACCGATCACCCCTGCCTTTTTTGCGGTACCGGTAACCAAGAGATTGGCTGCCACTTCAAGCGCAAACAGAAATCCGGAACATCCGGCGCTGATATCAAATGCGGCACTGCCGGCAATTCCCAGCCGCCTCTGCAGCCAGCAGGCGGTCGCCGGATAGACCGTATCGGGCGTAGATGTAGCAACAATTATGGTATCCAGGTCAGCAGGTTTCATGCCCGCCTTATCGCAGGCACGCTCCAGCGCCACTGCTGCCAGATCGGATGTAGCGGTATTTTCATCCGCAATCCGGCGCTCACGAATACCGGTTCGCTCCACAATCCACTGATCACTGGTATCAACCATCTTCTCCAGATCAAAATTTGTGAGCACCTTTTCCGGCAGGGCTCTGCCGGTGCCGATAACCTTAATTGACTTCATAAAAATAAAATAATATAGCCCCATGGGGATTTGAACCCCAGTCTCCTGGCTGAGAACCAGGCGTCCTGGGCCGGACTAGACGATGGGGCTGCGTTGTCTATGTTATTGGTTAACGAGCAGAAGTCAAGAACCGACCTGATTGTATCAGGATTACGCCTGAGCGCCAACCGCGCGCTTGCCCGCCTTCTTGCGCACCCGCTCGCCCCGGTACCTGAACCCCTTGCCATGATACGGGTCTGCCGGCTTGATCGCCCGGATCCGGGCGGCAACATCACCCACCACCTGTTTGTCAATTCCCGAAATAATGATTTCGAACATCTGTTCTTTTGTATCATCAGGATTCGGGACCTGATTAACCTCAACTGTGATCCCCGCCGGTATGGTAAAATCAACCGGATGGGAAAACCCGCAATTAATCTGAAGCCCGGACTTTGTCTTCTGCACTCGATACCCCATTCCCCGCAGCTCGACAATTTTCTTGTATCCGCTGGTAACCCCGGCAAACATATTTCGCAGCAGTGCACGGGTTGTGCCCACGAGCGCCCGCTCCACTCCAGATTCACCTTCGACCACGATACTGCTGTCGATCTGTTTTACCTGCACCCCGCGCGGCACCCTGAGCTCCAGCGTACCCAGCTTACCTTTTACCTGCACCAGCTCGGGGCTGATCCTGATTTCCACCCCGGAAGGAACATTCAAGGGACGGTAACTCTTAGCCATCTTACCACACCTTGCATATTAATTCGCCACCAACCCGGCGGTTCCTTGCCTCCCGGTCAGTAACAATTCCTGCGGGAGTGGTCAGAATCGCAATTCCCAGTCCTCCCATTACCCGCGGTACCTCATCGCAACCGACATAAATCCGGCGTCCCGGCTTGGAAACACGCTCCAGCCCTCTTATCACCGGTGTGCCATCATCAAGATACTTAAGACTGATTATCAGCTGTCTCTTGATCCCTTCACCATCAACGCGGAAGTTGCTGATAAACCCTTCCTCCAGCAGAACCCGGGCAAGCTCGTAACGCATCCGGGTATACTTGACCGTAACTTCCTTGTGCCGGGCAGCAAGTGCGTTCCGGAGCATCGTCAGAAAATCGGCAATCGTATCCAACTCATTCCTCCTTACCAGGTCGCCTTGCGCACGCCCGGTATCTCACCGCGCAGTGCCAGTTCCCGGAAGCACAGCCGGCAGAGTCCGAACTTCCGATAGTATGCCCTTGGCCTGAAACAGATCTGACACCGGTTATGCTTACGCACCGGAAATTTCGGCTCACGCTGTGATTTTACAATCAGACACTTTCTTGCCATATCACTTCCTTTTTGCAAAAGGCATGCCTAACTCTTCAAGCAGTGCCCGCGCCTCGTCATCATGTTTTGCCGTTGTCTGGAAGGTAATCGTCATCCCGAAAATCTTCTTCACCTTGGCAACCTCAATCTCCGGGAAAATCACCTGCTCATTGAGGCCGATGCTGTACCCGCCCCGGCCGTCAAATGAATCGGTCGGAAAACCGCGGAAGTCCCGGATCTTGGGTGCAGCAAGATTGAAAAACCGGTCGATGAACTCATACATCCGCTCACCGCGCAGCGTAACCTTCACCCCCAGCGGCATTCCCTCGCGGATCCGGAATGCGGAGATTGCGCGCTTGGCATAAGTCCGTACCGGTTTCTGCCCGGTAATCAGCGCCAGGTCCTCGGCAATTACATCCAGCACCTTGGAATCATTCACCGCCTCTTTAGTGGTAACATTGATTACCACCTTTTCCAGCTTCGGCACCTGATGCCGGTTCTTATAACCAAACCGGCTGATCAAAGCGGGCACCACCTTGCTAAGATAATGTTCCTTTAATCTTGCACTCATACATCAATAATCTCTTCACACTCCCGGCAGACCCGGACCCGCCGGCCTTCATGCTCCTCCCGTCGCACCTTTGCCTTCTTTCCGCACTTCGGACAGATGAGCACGAGATTGGAAACATCAATCGGGTTGGGCAGATCCACAATCCCGCCCGGCTTATCCGGACCCCGGGTCCGCTGATGTTTCTTCGCCAGGTTCACTCCTTCAACGATCGCCCGGTAACTCTTCGACTTTTCATGCCACTCAATCCGCAGCACCTTGCCCCGGCGTCCCTTCTCCTCACCGGAAATCACTTCCACCACATCACCCTTGCGCAACTGCATCAGACCACCTCGGTTGCCAGTGAAATAATCTTGGTAAACTGCCTCTCCCGCAGTTCTCGCGCGACCGGTCCGAACACGCGCGTCCCCTTGGGTTCTCCCTTGTCGTCAATCAGCACACAGGCATTATCATCAAACCGGATATAGGTCCCGTCAGCCCGGCGCCACTCCTTGCGCGTCCGGATGACCACTGCCTTGGACTTATCACCGGGTTTGATCGGACCGTTCGGCAGGGCATCCTTGATGGTAACGAGCACCGTATCTCCAAGCCAGCCGAACTTCCGCTTGGAGCCACCGTAGATTTTAATTACCATTGCCACGCGGGCACCGGAATTATCCGCAACCTTAAGTCTTGAATACTCCTGAATCATAATTTCTTCACCACCCGCCAGCGTTTGAGCTTGGACAACGGTCTGGTCTCCATCAGCAATACCCGGTCGCCTTCGCGGCATTCCGCCCGTTCATCATGGGCATAAAGTTTGGTCCGGCGCCGGACATACTTCTTGTACTTCGGATGCTGGACCAGCCTTTCGGTCTGCACCACCACCGTCTTCTGCATCTTTGCCGAAACCACAGTACCGACTACCGTTCGCCGCAGACTACGCATTCCTGCCCTCACTTTCCTTCAATTCCAGCTCCCGGAGCACGGTATGACAGCGGGCAATCTCACGGCGCAGCACCCGCAACCGCAACGGGTTGGGCAGCTCCTCAGTTGCCCGGCGCAGCTTCAACTTCAACAACTCATCCTCCAGCTCCGCCAGCCGGCGCCTGATTCCTTCCCTGCCCAGTTCCCGGAGCTCAGAAGCCTTCATAGGTAAACTCCTCGCGTTCAATCAGCTTGGTCCGGCATGGCATCTTACTGGCGGCAAGTCGCAGTGCGGTCAGCGCCTCCTCGCGGGGCAGACCGCCAATTTCAAACAGCACTCTCCCCGGTTTGACGACACTCACCCACTCTTCAGGTGTTCCCTTGCCCTTACCCATTCGGGACTCTGCCGGCTTCTTGGTCACCGGCTTATCCGGGAAGATCCGAATCCACATCTTGCCCGCACGTTTAAGGAACTTGGTCATGCACAAACGTGCCGCTTCAATCTGCCGGGCGGTAATCCAGGAAGGCTCCAGCGCCACCAGCCCGAATTCACCAAAATCAACCCGGTTTGCGCTTGTCGCCTTGCCCTTCATCCTGCCCCGCATCGCCTTGCGGTATTTGACCCTCTTCGGCATCAGCATAGATCAGCTCCTCCGCTGAGGTGTAATATCACCCTTGTAAATCCAGACCTTGACACCGCAGGTGCCGGCAATCGTCTTGGCAACATCAATCGCATAATCAATATCGGCGGTCAGTGTCTGCAGCGGCACTCTGCCCTCACGATACCACTCACTGCGGGCAATTTCGGCGCCGCCGAGCCGGCCACCGACCATGACCTTGATTCCCAGTGCGCCCAGCCGCATTGCCTGCATCACCGCCCGCTTCATTGCCCGGCGATGCGCTACCCGCTGTTCCAGCTGACGGGCAATACTCTGGGCGACCAGTTTTGCCTCCAGCTCGGGCACACGAACTACCTCAACCAGCAGTGTAATCTCCTTATTACCGCCGGTCAGTTTCCGGATTTCATCCCGCAGCGCATCCAGATTCTGACGCTTCGGCCCGAAAACCATTCCGGGCCGGGCGGTGTGAATCGTAATCGTCATCCGGCTGCCCACGCGCTTGATCGCTATATCCGCGATCATCGCCTCGGCAAGCTTCGTCTCAATATAGCGCCGGATCTTCAGATCCTCAAGCAGAAAATCCCGGTAATACTTGTGCTCAAACCAGACCGACTTCCAGTCCTTGGTAATACCCAGTCTGAATCCCAAGGGATGCGTCTTCTGCCCCATAATTAAGCCTGCTCCTCTCTCGTCCCCACTCTCACATAAACATGACACATGCGCCGGACAAAAACCGAAGCGGTGCCCCGTGGCCCGGGCATCAGCCGTTTCAGCACATTCGGTCCGGTATCCACCCGGACCTCCTTGACCACCAGATCCTCCTCCTTGAGTTTCGCCTTGCCCGCCTGGTTAATTGCATTGGCAACCGCAGAACGCAGCGTCTTGAGAATCGGCCGCTTGGAGGGTTTGGGCAGAAAAGCCATGATCGCAAGAGCGCTCGGCACATCCTTATTTCTGATCAACTCTGCAATCCGGTTCAGCTTCTTTGCCGAACCCCGCTGAAACCGGCTTCTGGCAACCGCATCCATACCTTAATGCTCCCGTTTCTCCTCAGCTGACTTTTCCTTGCGCTGGCCGGAATGGGCACGGAAGGTTCTGGTCGGCGCAAACTCGCCCAGCCGGTGCCCGACCATCCGTTCGGTAATGTAAACCGGGACAAACCGGTTACCGTTGTGAATTGCAATTGTCTGCCCGACAAATTCCGGCGGGATCACGCTCCGCCGGGCATAGGTTTTGATCACCCGCCGCTCACCCTTCTCCACCATCTCCTTGATCCGGCGGAAAAGCTTCTCATCAATATATGGACCCTTGCGGATTGATCTGCCCATCCTACTTCCTCCTGCGGATGATCAGTTTACTTGACTTCTTCTTCGGGTTACGGGTCTTGTAACCCTTGGCAATAATACCCTTCTCTGAACACGGATGCCGGCCGCCGGAACTCTTGCCTTCACCACCGCCCATTGGATGGTCAACCGGATTCATTGCCACTGCCCGGGTCCGGGGTCTGATCCCCATATGCCGGGACCTGCCCGCCTTGCCGATCGATATATCCTTGTGTTCCGCGTTGGAAACCCGGCCGATGGTCGCCCAGCAGCGCAGATCAAACTTTCGGATTTCACCTGACGGGAGTTTCACTACCGCCCAGCCCTCCTCCTTGGCAAGAATCTGGGCAGCGGTGCCGGCAGATCGGACCAGAAACGACTTGCTCTGGGGATAGAGCTGGAGATTGTGAATTTCAACTCCGACCGGAATATCGGACAAGGGCATCGCATTCCCCACCCGGATCGGCAGATTACTGCCGGAGGCAATTTCATCTCCGACCTTCAGCCCTTCCGGACAGAGGATGTACCGGTACTCACCATCCGCATAACATACCAGGGCAATCCGGGCAGAACGGTTCGGGTCATACTCCACCGAAACCACCTTTGCCGGAATACCGGTCTTATCCCGCATGAAATCAACAATCCGGTAAAACCGCTTTTCACCGCCACCCCGGTATTTGGCGGTTATTCTCCCCAGATTATTTCTCCCGCCTTTCTTCTTGAGCGGCACACACAACGGCTTGAACGGCTCCTCCCTGGTGATATCGGAAAAATCGGACACAGTATAATGTCTTCTGCCCGGTGTTATCGGTCGATATGCCTTGATTCCCATACTACCTCTCCAGTGCCTCAATCTTCTCGCCCGGCTTCAGCTTCACCACCGCCTTTTTCCAGTCCGGTCGATAACCTTCAAACATCCCCATGCGCCGCTTCTTGCCGAGAAAGTTCATCACCCGGACCTCAGTCACATGAACATTGAACAGCGCCTCAACTGCAGCACGAATCTGATACTTGTTTGCCTTCGGGTGCACCCGCAGGGTATAACTGTTCCCCTCCTCCTTCATCCGCTCCGACTTTTCCGTCACCACAACCCCCAGCACAACCTTTGTTGGCTCCAGCACTTATACCTCCTCTGTTCGGGCGCCACCAACTCGGGACAGAAAATCCTGCAACCCGCTCTCTGTAAACACTACCTGATTATGGGCAAGGACCGCATAGGTATTAACCTGGGCTGCCGGCATCACATCCAGCCAGGGAATATTGGCACTCGCCCGCCGCAGATTCTCCGAAACCTGCGGAACCAAGAGCAGCACCGAATCATTCAGTCCCAGCCGGTTGAAAATTCCTGCCAGCTCCCGGGTTTTGGGCGCACTCAACTCAAAATCTTCTATTAATTTTATACCGTTCTCCTTAACCTTGGCGGTCAATGCCAGCGCCAGCGCATAACGGCGCACCTTTTTCGGCAGTTCATAACTGTAATCTCTCGGCTTCGGGCCCCAGGCGATTCCACCCTTCACCCAGATCGGCGAACGCCGTGAACCGTGCCGTGCCCGGCCCGTGTGCTTCTGAGGCCAGGGCTTCTTGCCGGTTCCGGAAACCTCAGCCCGGGTCTTGGTCTTGGCGGTCCCCTGACGCTGATTTGCCAGATAACACCGGACCGCCTCCCAGAGCAGACTTCTCGGTCCTTCCCGGTTAAACCACTGCTCCGGCAGTTCAATCTGTCCCTTCACTTCACCGGTAATCTTCAGCACATCCATCTATTCCGCCTTCCGGATCAGCAGTTGTGAACCCCGGTACCCGGGAACTGCCCCTTTAACATAAATCACTCCGGTATCGGGTTCTACCCTGACCACCTTCAGATTCTTCACTGTCACCCGCTCGCAACCGTAATGTCCGGGCAATGTTCTGCCCGGCAGAACCCGGCCCGGTGAAGAACCGGCACCCAGCGAACCAATCCGGCGATGGGACATTGAACCGTGGGAAGCCGGACCACCGCTCCACCCCCAGCGCTTCATACCACCGGCAAAACCCCGCCCCTTGGTCCAGCCGGTTACTGAAACATAATCTCCCGGCTTGAACAGATCCACCTTCAGCTCCTGCCCGGGCTGAAATCCGTCAACACTTTCCACCCGGAACTCATGGACCGCCCGCATCACCGGCAGACCCGCCTTCTTGAAATACCCCTCATAGGGCTTGGTGCGCTGCCGTTTACTTGCCTCACCCCAGCCCACCTGCACCGCGCAGTAGCCGTGCTTCTCCCTGGTCCTCAAACCGACGACCACACACCTGCCCACCTCAATTGCGGTCACCGGCACCACCTGACCCTGCTCATCGTAGAACTGGGTCATCTCGCCCTTCTGACCGATCAGTCCGATCATGCCGACTTAATCTCCACTTCTACCCCGGCAGGCACTTCCAGCTTCATCAGCGCATCCACCATCTCCGGAGTCGCATTGGAAATCTCAATCAGCCGCTTATGCACCCGCAGTTCAAACTGCTCCCGGGACTTCTTGTCCACATGGGGTGAGCGCAATACCGTAAACAGCGTCCGCTTCGTCGGCAGGGGCACCGGACCGGCGACCTGAGCGCCGGTGCGCTTGGCAACATCTACGATATCCCGCGCCGACTGATCAAGCAGCCGGTGATCATACGCCTTGAGCTTGATTCTTATTTTCTTCGATGTTCTTAACAAACTCATATCAAATAAAAATCTCCTGTTTTCACTGCCATCTTTTCTGACACCTTAATATCCGGGGACTGTTAATCGTCCCGTGCGTTGTCAGACCTAATTAGCAAATATACAAATTTAAAAACCGCTGTCAACATATTCCGTGCAGATTTTTGAAAGACCTTAGAACCTCCAAAATGAGCCTGAAAGGGAATAAATCATTGACACCAGTTCACCCGGGATTATAATTACTCAGGCGGTCAGATGAAATTTTCTGTCCACAACCGGGGATACAGCACAGCCTTGTCCCCGCGGGTTACATGTTTTTAATAGAGGTCTGGAAACCGATAAGGAGGCAACGATGAAAAAGTCGGGTATTCTGCTGGCAGGGCTCTTTCTGCTGGTCTCTGCCGATACCCTGCTCGTTGAAACATTTGACACAAACTGGAATCCGGCAAATCCGCCTGCGGGCTGGATTATCATCCGTGATTCTCTGAACCCTCATCCACCCCAGTATCTTGACGACTGGCACCGGGAGCCGGCAAACGCCGCACCCTGGATCAACCATCCGACCCCTTATGCGGCGATCATGTGGCAGCTCAACCCCAATCAGACACCGGACATCATCATCTCGCCGGTCATCAACTGCTCCGCCTTCCGCAACATCGTCCTCTACTGCAGCACCTACTTCTCCCACAAGCTCTCCAACCCCTACACCGCCCAGATCCGCTACTCCATCGACGGCGGTGCCACCTTCCCCTATGTCCTGCGCGACTACTACGGACAGAATGTCGGTCCGGGCATACTGGAATCTCTGAACCTGTCAAGTGCTGCCCGTCAGGAAAGCGTGCGCATCGCCTGGGTCTTTCAGGGTAACCTGTTTGATATCAACTGGTGGTTCTTTGATGATGTGGTGGTCACCGGCGAATCAATCCTGCCCTATGACATCCGCTGTGCCCGGATCATCCGGCCTGATTATTATGAACTGCCCGGCAACCTGATTCCGCAGGCACGCTTCCGCAACATCGGGCTTTATGACCAGTTTAACATTCCGGTCTTTGCCGAACTTTTTGACAGCCTCGGCAATACACTTTATATGTGGGCAGATACCATTGACACCCTGCTGGCGCTTTCCGGGGAAAAGGTTGCCTTCTTTGACTCCACGACATTCCCCCTGACCCCGGGCCGGTATACCATCCGGTTCTGGCATGCCGCCGACTCGGACTATAACCGCACCAATGACACCCTGCAGCGCACCTTCATGGTCTCACCGCTCGAGGAACTCCTCCATGACAACGGCGCCCCTGCCGGCTATCTCTCCTGGCCTCTGGGCCATTACGGCTGGTGCACCCAGTTCATCACTCCGACCCCTGTCTATCTTGAATCCCTCAAGCTCTATCTGCGGGCACCGGTAAACCCGGCATTCCGGCGCTACCAGCTCGCAGTCGCACTTGATGATGGCAGTGGCAACCCGGGTCCGTTCATTTACAAGACTCCGGTACTTTATGCCCAGCCGGGTGCCGGCTGGAACTCGGTGTTTGTTGCCGACACCGGCGAACAGATCATGGTTGCCGGGACCTTCTACATCTTCTACCTTCAGGTCGGCGAACCGCCGGAGGCACCGGAACTGGGCATTGACAACAGCCTCAACTATCCGAACAGCTACTGGGAGTATTATGCGGACGGCACCCGTTATCCGGTTGCTCCGGCAGGCGACCTGATGCTGCGGGTATTCGTCAACCATGACCCGGTCACCCCGGTGCAGACCGATGCCCGGGTCACCTTCATTGAACAGCCGCTTTACGAATTCGTCCAGCGCCCCTACAATGCGGTCTGCCCGCTCCGTGCCCATGTCCAGAACTTCGGACTCGACACCCTCTACAGTGTTGCCGCCATCTGCTCAATCATTGATGCCACCAACGGCAGTGTCTACTACAACTACACCGCCAATATCGCCATGCTCACTCCCGGACAGACAATTGCGGTTGATTTTCCGAACTGGGTTCCCTATTACGGTGTCCCCTGCTCTGTTATTGTCCGGGCAAACACCAGCAGTTCGATTCAGCCTGACCTCCAGCCGCAGAACGACGACAAACGCTACGGCTTTGATGTGATCAAGGGCGCCTATACCGGCAGACATATTGCCGGCTATGCCTGGATTGACTCCGACACCACCAACGGTCCGGTCTACAGCTGGATTGACACCACCGGCTGCAATATTCTGTTCACCAGCGGTGACGACGAGCGCATCTTTGTGCCCATCGGCTTCAACTTCCCCTGGTCTGATACCACCTATGACAACTGCTATGTCACCACCAACGGCTGGCTCGCACTCGGACCGGACCCGCATACCGCTGCACCGAACCCGAAGCGCATTCCGAGTGACAGCCTGCCCAACGCCCTCATCGCCCCCTGGTGGCAGGACCTGGTGGTCAGCGGTGCCGGCAGGGTCTACTATCGCACCCTCGGCACCGAGCCCAACCGGAAATTTGTTGTCATCTGGCAGGATGTCAACATCAAAGGCACCGACACCACCAACACGATCACCTTTGAAGTAATCCTCAACGAAAACGGCACGATCCAGTTCCAGTATCGGGATGTTGAGACCGGCAGCCTCGTCTACAACAATGGCCGGTGCGCCTCAATCGGGGTGGAAAACAGGGATGGCACCGCCGGTGTCAACTACCTCTACTCCTTCCCGCCCATGTCCACCGCCACGAACGACCTCCAGAACCGGCTCACCTCGGGCCGGGCGATCAAGCTCTACCGCGAATTCCGGGATGCTGCTGCACTGGACATCATCCGGCCGGCAACCTATGTCTTCCCGGAGACCATCCTGCCGGTGATCAAAATCCAGAACTACGGCACAGTCGGCGATACGATAACGGCATATCTGCGCATCAGCCCGGGCGGATATCTGGACTCCATCCTGATTACCGGACTTCTGCCGGGCAGAGACACCACCGTCACCCTCGCCACACCGTGGTTTGGCAGAGGCACCTTCACCGCCATCTGCTCCACCGCCATGACCGGCGATGTCAATCCCGGAAACGATGTGTTCAGCCGGGTATTTGTCTCCTCGCCCTGGGTCCAGCGTGAGGACATGCCGGTCGGACCGGCACGCCGCCGGGTCAAGGACGCATCACTGGTCTATGCGCCCACCACCGGCAGGCTGTATGCGCTCAAGGGCGGGAACACCAATGAATTCTACTCCTACGACATCACCACCGGCACCTGGGAATCCCTGCCCAGCATGCCCCTTGACCCCTCGGGCAAGAAGGCAAAGGACGGCTGTGACCTGACCTTCAACCGGTTCCAGGGTGCTGCCGGCACCATCTATGCGATTAAAGGTGGTGGTGTTGCTGATTTCTACGCCTATGACATCGCCACCCGCACCTGGACGCCGAAGCGCTCTCTGAGCGTCCGCAACTTCAACTTCCGTCTGCCCAAGCGGGGAGCAGCGCTTGCCTATGTACCGACCCGCGGTCCTCAGGGCACGGTCTACTGTGCACCGGGCAACAACACCCTTACCTTCATCGCCTACGATGTTGCGGCTGACACCTGGTCCCGCTGTCCGGATGTCCCGTTCAACCCCCTGCGCAAACGCACCTGCCGATACGGCACCGACATGGTCTATGATGGCGACTCGATCATCTACCTGCTCAAGGGCTCCAATACCACTGAGGTCTGGAAATACTATCCCCAGTTTGACACCTGGGCGATGACAACGCTCGATCAGGTGAGCATGATCGGCAACCGCAACCGCCGGGTCAAGAACGGCGGTGCGATTGCCTGGCTCAACGGCAGCCTGTTTGTGCTCAAGGGTGGCAACACCCAGGAGTTCTGGTCCTACCGGATCGGCGGACCGGACACCTGGTCACGACGCACCGACATCCCGGTTGCCCTGACCGGCAAGCGGGTCAAACCCAAGCGCGGGGCAGCAATGGCGGGTGCGGACTCGGCAATCTTCTGCCTCAAGGGCTCATCAGTCTACGAATTCTGGGAGTACCGTCCGAAAACCGACTCGCTCGGCAATGCCCTGTTCGCATCAGCACCGGACCGGCAGGGGGTCCAGAGCTGGAATAACGACCTCCCAGCAAGACTGAACCTTGCGGTTTATCCGACACCGGCAACCGCAGAGCGTCTCCGGATCGCCTTCAACCTGCCTCACAACAGCCGGCTCAAACTCCGCATCTACGATGCCACCGGTGCGCTCATCCATACGCTGGCGGATGGTAGTGTGCCTGCCGGCAGCTATACCATCAGCTGGGATGGTCGGACGAACAAAGGCACACTGGCAGCACCCGGTGTCTACTTCATCAAACTGGAAACCGGCTCAACCCGCCTCACCCGGAAACTGATTCTGGAGCGCTGAGCAGTCAGAAAACAGAAAAGGGGGGCTATTATGCCCCCCTTAATTTTTCACCGCCTAAAACCGGTACCAGAGATAAACCGCCAGCGCCACCAGCAGCACGGTAAAGGTGGTAATATAAAAGGAAAGCCCGAAACTCACGGTCGCAAACCCCAGATTCAGCACAAACTCCGGCACCCCGAACCGCACCGCCTTGAAAAAGAAATCCTTCACCGGACCGTTGGGGAAAACACCGGAAACAAAATATGAAATCACACTCCCCGAAACCGCAGCGACGACAATTGCCAGAACCAGAAGCCCGACTGAACGACCGCCTGCAGTCACTGTCCGTCGCTTCAAGGTAACCTCAGAGCAAATATACCGGTTTTATTTCCGCAATCAACCTCTGCCCGCCGGCTCACATAATCAGCTCCGCCACCCGTCCGCACACCCGGCATTTCCCATTCTCCACATTCACCACCCTGCCCTGATAACCGCTCCGGTCCACGAGCACCGTCCCGCAGCCCGGACAGAAGGTATCCCGGAACTCCGGACCGAGATACACATTCCCGAGATAGACATAATCCAGCTTCTTTCTGGCAATCTCTGCCGCCTGAAGCAGTGTCTTCTCCGGCGTCACCGACTCCCTTGCCTTGTGCCGGGGAAAATAGCGGGAAAAGTGCAGCACCGTATTCCTGCCCAGACCGGCAACAAAATCGGTCAGCGCCTCCAGCTCCGCCTCGGAATCATTCCGCCCCGGAATCAAAAGCGTCGTCAGCTCAATGTGGCATCTCCCCCTTGCCTGCCGGATCGTATTCAGCACCGCGGGCAGAAACCCCTGCACATAATCCCGGTAGAACTCCTCCCGGATTGACTTCAGGTCAATGTTCATCGCATCCACCACCGGCAGAACCTCCTCAAGCGGTTCGGGCTCAATCATTCCGTTCGTCACCAGCACATTCTTAATCCCGGCTTTGTGCATCAGCCGTCCGCAGTCCAGAAGATACTCAAACCAGATTAAAGGCTCGGTATAGGTATAGGAGACCAGCCTCAGCCCCGCATCCTCAACCATCCGCACCAGCTCCTCCGGCGGGATATAACGCGTCGGTGCCCGGCACTGGGAAATCTCCCAGTTCTGACAGAAAGGGCACAGCAGATTACAGCCGTAGGTTGCCACCGAAAAGATCTCCGCGCCCGGATAGAAGTGATAAAGCGGCTTCTTCTCCACCGGATCAACCGCCCAGGAGACCACCTCGCCGTAATTCTCCGCAATCAGCCTGCCCTCAACATTCCTTCTGCCCAGACACCGGCCCGTTTTTCCGGGTGCAATCAGGCACCGGTTCGGACAGAGCAGACACCTGATTCTGCCATCCTCAGCCTGCCAGTACCTTGCCACCGGATGGCGCCCTGAACCGCTCATCTTCCTGCCCCCGAATCGGACCAGACCCCGAACTCCACCTGCTGAAGCGAATCACCGCTCACCACATAAAAAATCGCCGCCACCTCCGGATGGGACTCCAGCCAGTCCCGTGCCTCATCCGGACCCATCACAAACAGGGCGGTGGAATACACATCCGCCTCAACCGCAGTCGGCGCCTTAACCGTCACCGCCACACACCGCGCTGCCGGATAGCCGGTGCGCGGGTCCATGATATGGCTGTAGCGCCTTCCCTCCACCTCAAAAAACTGCTGATAATCGCCCGAAGTGGCAACCACCGCATCCCTGACCATCACCACCCGCTCCACCCCTTCACTGCGCGGATTCTGCACCCCGATCGCCGCCCGGAAATCGCCGAAAACCGCAATATCACCGCCCGCATCCACCAGCCCGACCTCAACCCCCTTCCGCTTCAGCAGCTCCACCACCCGGTCCAGGGCATAGCCGACCGCGATACCGCCGAGATCAAGCTCCATCCCCGGCTCAAGAAAAACCTCATTCCCCGGACCCAGCCGCACCCGCTCATAACCGACAAACGACCGGACCGCCTCAACTTCTGCCGGCAGCGGCACCCGGAACCGCCGGTCCCGGAACCCCCACAGCCGCATCAGCGGTGCCACGGTGATATCAAACGCCCCGTTTGTCCGCCGGCTGAACTCCAGCCCCTGCTCAATCAGCCGGCGGGTATGCTCCGAAACCTTCAGCCTGCCTGCCCGGTTCAGCCGGTTCACCTCACTCGACTCGGAAAAGGGCGACCACAGCCGGTTGAAATAGTCACAGAGGACAAAAACGCTGTCCACCGCCCGCCGGATCGCTGCCTCATTTTTTCCTGCCGCCAGCACCCGCAGATAACTGCCGAATGCGGAACCGGTGGTGTCCACCCTCTTCAGATTCCGCAGGTCACTCTTCGGCGCCTGCCTCCGACAGCCGGCAAGGACCAGCACCGCCACCCCTAAAACAGAAAACAACCGCCTCATCACCATAGCATATAATAACACCCCAGCCGGTCAAGCACAAGTTGCCCCAAGAAGCCCGGACAGAATTTTGTGAAAAGCGTTTATCCTGAGCGCAATTTTAATTTAGCCTGTTCAGAAATTTAGCCGGCTGGTAATTCTCAGAATCTCCTCTGCCTGAGACCGGATTACTTCCAGCAGTTCCTCAGGGGTCCTGGTATCCTCCTGAACCTTCCGGTTCGGATTGACCGCCTTCAGATCATAACCCTTCGCCTCAATCTCTTCAATTGACACCCGCCACGAACGCTCACTGATACCACGCTCCGGCAGCAGGCGGAAAAACTCCTCAAAGTGCTTTGCAGTGATAGGATATTTTATGGTAAATCTAGTTCCTGGTCGTAGTCTCCCTTGTCTGTCTCTCCACTCGGGAGGATAAACCTCATAATACCAAATCTCGCGTGTAGGCTCGCCTTTCGTAAAAAATAAAATATTTGTCTTACTTGCCGCACCAGCATTAATAAAAACACCAGGAGCAAGACTCACAATACACCACAGGTTACATTCATTCAGCAGTTTCCGCTTGGTCTGAACAAAGGCATTTTCATTTGTCCGGAACAGCACCCCCTCATCAATCACAATCCCGCATCTGCCCCCCGGCTTCAGGCTGTCAATCACATGCTGGAGAAAAAGCACCTGAGTGGAACTGGTCTTGTAGGCAAAACGGGTCTGGGCATCCTTGCCCTCCTTACCGCCAAATGGAGGATTTGTAAGAATAACATCGTAAAGCGCCGGCGCATCACCAAACAACCCGCCGTAGACCTCCAATCCGGTCAGGGTATTGCCATGCCAGATATGCGGTTCATCAATCCCCTGAAGCACGAGGTTTGCCAGCGCAATCGGATAAACCTTGTTATCCTTCTCCCTGCCGTAAAAGGTGCGGGTCTTAAGAATCTCCATGTCCGAACCGGACTTCGCCTTTTCTTTCATATACTGATAAGCCTGCGCCAGAAACCCGCCGGTGCCACAGCAGGGGTCATAAACAGTCTCGCCGATCTGCGGGTCAATTACCTTCACCATTACCCGGATGACCTCGCGCGGGGTGAAAAACTGCCCGCCATCATTATTTTTCTCCCCCATCTTCAGCAGGAGACCCTCATAGACCTGTGAGATGGGAAACATATGCGTCTCATCAACACTGTCTACTGACAGCTCATTTATCTTATCCAGAATATCCAGCAGATTTCTTGCGGTATCAATGCCGGTTCGCTCGGTAGCAGAGAACACCTCGCTGATCACCTTCTGCCGTGGTGTCGCTCCGGGACGGTGTTTGAGATTTCGCAGATGGGGAATCAGTTCACCATTGACAAAGGACATAAATGCGCCAAAAGTGCCCGCCTGCAACTCCTGCCGTTTCTTGCCTTCAGGTGCTGCCCAGTCCTGCCAGCGGTAAGGGTATTCAAGTGAGGGAACGAAGGTATCGCCGAGCGCCCTTGCCTCTTCGGCTTCCCGCTGCTCCCGTTCATCCAGAATCTTCAGAAAAAGCATCCAGGTCAGCTCCGGCACATACTCCAGAGCACCCGCCCTCCCCGACCGGCGCATAATATCACAGATGGATTTGATATAGGCATTCAAGGATTGCGGTGTGGTGATTTTACGATTGTTGCTGCGCACGCTACTCCTTTCTAATTATTTTGACATCGTTTTTTACGCATTCGCTCGCGGTAATCTTCAATTGCATGGACCACATCATTTTTACTTAGCTGTTTTATTCGGGTTATAATAGTGGGCGAATACCGCGTTAGTATTCCTTCTGTTGCTTTCCAGCAATAGATGGGGTCTGCTTTTAAATTATATCTCCATACCACAGCATCAAATACATAGCTAGTAAATTTAATGCCATGAATATGTCCTATTTTTAGAACAATATCTTTTCTCCGAAGAGGATGTGAAACATTGGGGTCGATAGTCTTTACTATAGCAAGTGGTCCGTCTTTGTCCTGTGATCTTTCAACTCCAATGACAATATCCGCTGCGGTGATCTTCTTGACCGATTCTAACTTCACTTCAAAAATCGTAACTACGCGCCCGATATCTTTACCTAACTTCTCTACTTCTTCAATCGACGATTTCAACTCTGAAATGAATTGACTTACTGCCGGGGAAGTTTTGCTTTTAGTTGCCGATAAACTTGAAATATATTGTATTGGGTCAACTGGCGGGCTCGTACCTATAGGTAACAATGCCCAATTAATTTCGTCTGCCAAATCCTTTCCGAAGCAGCGAAGCAAAAGATCTTTGTAATTAATTATGGCAGTCTGTGCAAGAGCATAAATCACCACTTCAAACCCTTTTTGGTTATAAAAGTGAACTGCGTTATCTCTATAGGTGCTTAAAAGATCGAGGTTTTTACGAATAGGAAGAGGATCTATATCGTCTGGAAAATATCTTTGAGCTTTATTAAATGCATCATTCAAAGATAGTGTTCTATACGGCTGTCTGTATTTCTTTCTATAAAAAATTGACTGACCTTTACGCGAAAGTAACGCCTTAAACAGTAGCTCATAAGAATTTAACAAAAGTATAACAAAACACTCTTCTCGATAAAAAAACTTGGGTTTATTATAAATTTCTATAGCAGAAACAAAGGCGGAAATGCTGTTTTGAAGCAGACGTCGATAAGACCCGTGGTAATTCACAGCTCCCCCCGGAAAGCCTTTCTTAAAATTGCCTGAGGCAGGGCGTTGATCGTCTCCAGTTGTTTTTCTATCGTCTGGCGTAACTTCTCAACTTCTGCCATCTTCTCTCTAAGTTCTGCCACAATCCGCTGCTGCACGGAGAGAGGCGGAAGGGGGATGCTAATCTCGTAAAGCTCCTCATAGGTAACAGCATTAAATGTGCTACCGCTCCCAACTAAAGACATCTGAGGTTCAAGAAACCGAAGATACCAGAAAACATACCAGTTCAGAGGATTATTTCTACATCTAATCGCTGCAAGCCCACGGCCAATGCAACACTTTAAGTTACTCATATTAACAGGCCCCACAGGCGCACGAACGGATATCAAAACATCTCCCTCTTCGGCAATTTTTATGGGGTGAGAACACCATACTCTAACAGTAGGAAAGTAGCCCCCAAAATCTGCTTTTCCTTGGAAGAATGGCAAACCTATGGGAGTATCGCTATATGTATGCCCTGGTGGTGATTGCCCCATAGTAACCTCACACACCTCACCCAGCCTTTTTCTTTCCCACTTTTTCGCCTCTTCGGATTCAAAGACCTGGCGGAGGTAGGCGGCGGGCAGTGCCTTTACCGCCTCCAGCTGTCTCTCGCAGGCGGTTCTTGCCTTTTCAACATCATCCATCAACTCCTTAACTTTCGCCACAATTCGCTGCTGGACGGACAGAGGCGGGAGTGGGATAACATATTGGGAAAGAAAGTATTCAGGCACTCTTTGCTGGCCGACAGCTCCGGTGAAATATGCTGCTGCTTCTCGAAGAAAACATGGTTGCCGAATGAAATACCAGATCCATTCGGGGATAACTTTATCCCTTTTAGGGCGCAATACATGAAATTCAGTTGAGCCGAAGCCTATGCCGTCAATAAGATCTCGCGCTATAGCGTGTTTCCCATTCTGCATACATGGAGTAATCTTTGCAAATAAAACATCGTTTTCCTCAAAGTATGTATAGCCCTTTGCTACTTTGTGATACGGCACAGTTTTGGCGTTCAAAATACTCCCAGTTTTTTCATCTACCGCAGCCATAGGAACAAACGTGGTTAACGCCTCTGGTAGCCGCTGAAATTCCTTCGGAATCCGTGGATTTATCTCACAAACCTCAGATATCTTTGTTAATTTCCATCCTTCGGGTAACTTATGGATTTCGGGCATTTTAATCCCCGAGAGAACTTACTAAATTATTTATCGCAGCTGCTACTACTTGCCAGCAGATTTTGCATGTATCTTTGTCGGGATTTTCATTCATTTCCTTTTGATGCCAGGGATGGACCATATTCCTGTAGTCCCTTAAAGCATGACTAAACTTTCTAACATCGTCCTTAATCCATCCCCTTTCATGCGCCACATCTATCATCTCGCTGAGTGTCCAATCCCGGAATTTCTTGATATGACTTGTCGAATCTTTGGGAGCTTTTTGGGCTGTATTTGCTTCTCTGGGATTTTCGTTAAGAACTGCAAGTAAAACACCTTCCAAAAAACTCCCCATCATAATTATGGCGGAAAGATACGCTCCGTTATTAATACACTTTAAAGCCTCGTTCATTCTGTTAAGTAGAATATTTTCCAATGATTGATCCTTAATTATTTTTGAAACATCAGGAATATAAAACCCTCGAAAAGTTTCTTTTTCTGGGTCTACCAAACCAGGGGGTATTTCTTTAATTTGAGGACTCGCAGCTTCTAACTCCACCTTTAAACCCTCCCAAAATAGAATCTTGTTTAATTCTGTTATTATATTATTTACAGTTTCTTGATCTCCTCTGTATTCTTTCGGGTCTGCTATCCTCTTAATAACCTTTTCTATCTCTGCTGGATTTTTATTGTATTCTTGTAATTTTTTAAGAGCAAACTGTTTTCTGGAATAGTTATCATCATCCTCATTGACAGTACAATTCAATCCCGCATTTCTGAAGAAAATAGGCAGTTGCCAACCTTTTCTATACCAAGGTTTGTTATCTCCACATATCAGTTCTGCTAATGCTTCGAGTGTTGAAGGATCTAATTTTTTCATGTTTTACACATCTCCCTCATCTTAACCTACCTCCTCCTTTTTGGCTGTTTACATAGTCCATAAATTTCAAACCTCGTAGTGATATCTTCCTCATGCCGCAAATAGCCTTCGCTTGGCTTCAGTAATAATCTCCCTGGGCTCGCCGATTTCCTTTAATGCGTCCACATTGAATCCTTCTTTTCTAAGAATGTCAAAGATGCGCCGGTTTTCCAGCTCCTCCGTGCCGCCGTGAATAAACTGCCGGGCAATGGCAAGCAATGTTTCCCGCGCCTGCGATGACAACCGGTTCAGCCAGTCCCGGTGTTTGTATTCCAGTGCATCAACCCTCTCCTGCAGGGTCTTGGGTGCCATCCCGTAGGCAATCTCGGCGAGAATATCGTAAAGGTCGTAATCCTTGCGCGCCATCAGTTCCCGCAGCAGCCGCAGACCTGCTCCATCATCCGGCAGTTTGTCAATCAGATTCCTGCGTTTCTGTGGTTCAATCCAGAGCTCACGCAGGGTATCAAGGGTCGGTGCCTCCTGTTTTAATCGCTCCGCAACCATCTGCCGGTACTCCTCAACTGTTACCTTTTTCATCCCGTCCTTATCCCGCGTAACAATATAAGTGCCGGCAGGATTGATATGGACATCAAACCCCTCCACCCGGATGACTCGCTCCTTTTCGTGCTCATCCCTGCTCTCCCGCTCACGGCTCGGATAATGACGGACCGAAAACGGTTTGCCTAAAAGCCGGGTGGCATTGGTGTAGTCATATACCCGGAACATCAGCTTGTTTGTCGGCAGATGAATTCTGGAGCCTCTGCCCAGCATCTGATGGAAGGCAATCGGCGAGCGGACATACTTGAAAAACACCACATTGCGCAAAATCGGCACATCAACCCCGGTAGTGATCAGATCAACAGTGGTAGCGATGAAGTGACTTCTCTCGGAACCGCGCAGGTCGGCAATGTATTTTGAGCCTTCGGCTGCTGCGGTGCATTTGAAGGCATAGGGCTCAAGCCGTTTCTCGTTGTTGCGGACACACCATTCCGCATAGAGGTTGTTCATTTCTGCCGCCACCGCATCGGCATGGCTGTCCCGGACACAGAAGATAACCGTTTTCTGATACGGACCGCCGGTCTGAAGCAGCATCTCAAACAGGTCTCTGCACATCGCCTTCACCCGGTCGGGCAGTTGAATCTTATCTTCAAATGTAGGTGCAGTGTAATAAGGGCGGGTTTCGTCCGCGCTTACCTGTTCACCGGTAAAGGCATCCCTTGCCTCTTTGCCCTCAATATCCTCCTGACTGATACCGGAAAGATCCAGATTTATTTCCCGCACCACAATTTCGCAGGCAGGAAGATACCCATCCTCGATGCCCTGTGCCATATCATATTCGTATACCGGCTCACCGAAATATTGCAGGTTGTTAGCAGTAATCTCCTCATCCTGTTTTCGTTCCTCCTCATTACCGCCTTCCCAGTAGCGCGGGGTGGCGGTCAGGCCGATCTGCACCGCTTCAGGATTGCGTTTTAGGATGATGCTCCATTTTCCCCAGGCGCTGCGATGACACTCATCAATCACAATATGGCTGAAGTAGTTTTCCGGATAGTTTTCCATAAAGAACTTGGCATCATCGGTTTCACCGGCAACATTCAAGGTCTGGTAGGTGGCGATAAGAATCCGGGCGTTTTTCTGGGGATTACTGGTAGTCACCTCTGCCGCATCCGCACCAAAGACATTCTGAAACGCACTCAAAGCCTGGGTTCGCAGTTCGTCCCGATCGCAGACAAAAAGCGCCCGGCGCAGCTGTCCGGCATCCGCAATCTTTTTCAGGATATGGACCGCAATAAAGGTCTTGCCTGAGCCGGTTGCCAGTGACAAGAGCAGTCGCTTCCTGCCCTGTGCAATTTTTTCCAGAACTGAGCGGACCGCCGCATCCTGATAATATCTCCTGCTTGCCTCACCACCCGGATAGGACACAAGTAAAGGTCTTGCCCTTTCATCCTCAAGCGAAAAACCCATCCCCTTCTCATAGCGCTGACGGAGCTCAGCCGGAGTCGGAAAATCTGCCATCAGCCGGGGTGCCGATGTCAAACCGGTAAAACTGTCGTATTCTACAAACTGATAGCCGTTAGTAGAATAAATAAAGGGCACATTGTTGAGCCGGGCATAGCTTTTTGCCTGTTCCAGTCCCTTATCCGGCGGTTCAGAACTTCTCTTCGCCTCAAGGAGCGCAACCGCCACCGGCTGACTGGCGATATTCACCCGGATGCGGAGAATATAATCGGTCCTCCCCTGACCTTTTTTTCTGGGCTTGCCATCAATAACTTCAATTCCACCAGGCCTTTCCTCCCGTCGGATTAAATCTTCAGTCCAGCCCTTCTGATGTAAAACCGGGTCAATCAGCTTTGCTCTTGTATCCGCCTCGGTCAGAAAATCGGACATAACTTAAAGCAAATTTTAGTATTACTGTCAACCTATGTCAAGAAAACAAACCGCACAAAAGCCCAACCTGTCGCAAATTTAATTAACCCACAATTTGTCAAATACTTAAGGGCTAGCCCCGGGCTCCCCCGGTGCGGTCGGGATGGCGGCGGTCGCCTGTGGTCCGGAGCCGGCTGGGACCTGAGTGGAGCAGGCGGTCCTGAGGCTGCCGGCAGGTGCCGAACTGCGGTCCGCCGGGATCGGGCTTGAGTAAAGGATTTCCTTCTCCCTCTGCTTGACTTTTAACCGGTTTTACGGATAATCTTAACCAATGTTTAACTGTGCTCTTTGTAGACGGAGGAAGGAAGTATGGAGAAGGTGATCTATAACAAGTTCGGCAAGGCGACCTACCGGCTGCGGGAAGTGGTTTTCTATGATTTCATGGGCAAGCCGCGCGGGTTTCTCGTCGGCAGGACCGTTTATGATCTGCGGGGAACCCATCGCGGGTTCTTTGTCCAGAATGTGCTTTATGACCGGGGCGGAAGGGTGATCGGGTATGTGGCGGGCGCCAGGATTGACGGGCTGACCCTGCCCGAGCCCGAGGTGCCGCCGGTGCCCTACAAGGACCTGCCCGCTCCTGAAACCCCGGCAAACTGTGTGGATCTGGAGCTGCCGCGGACCGCACCGGTGTGGTCGATCATGCGGCTGGAGAATCTGCTGGTCTGATTCTAAAAAAGGAGGCGGTGTGAGGTCAGCAAGGCTGTTGGTGCTGCTCTTGGTGGGAGTGCTCGCGGTCTCCGGCTTCGGGCTGGAGCTGAAGGGTAAAGTTACCCGGCTCTGGGAGCATAACAGTTTCACGATTGAGACCCGGTCCGAGGAGACGGTGCTGTGGTTTGACCTGCCCAAAAACAGCCGGATCATGGTGCTCGTCGAGGCAGGCGGGGTTGACCCGCGGCGGGTGCCGGTGAACTCGAGCGCGCCGCTGACGCTCAAGGGAATGAAGGAGTGGCGGATTACCGTGAAGTGGGATTCAATTGACTGTGAGTGGGGCGTCAGGCTCGTCAAGGGTGAAGAGCCGGTCCTGAACCGGGTCCAGGGTTATGCGAGCACCGGTTTTGCCTTCCGGTTTCAGCTCGTGACCGAGGAGGAGCTGGAGGTCTGGAACTTTACCAGCCCGAAGGATGCCACCTTCATCGTCCGGCAGAGCGCGGTGGGTGCCCGCGGTTCTGAGGAGCAGGACCTGGCTGATGACCCGAAGGTGAAGCTGATCGGCGCCGGGATTTTCAACATTGAGGTTGATCCGGTGGACGGCGAAGGCGAGTTTGTCGCTGAGCGGGTAAGATAACCGGTAAATTTTTGGAGGTCAGGAAACTTTCATTAACCGCCCGGCTCGGGCGGTTTCTTTTCCGCTACCGGCAGGTTGCGGGTTTGCTCGGTTTTGTCCTTGTCGCCCTGACCGGCAGACCCGGACCGGAGACACTGCTGAACGGGCTGGTGCTGGTCCTCCCCGGTCTCCTGCTGCGGTTCTGGACCGCCGGGTATATCGGCAGAGAGAGCAGGAATCCGGAGATTTCTGCCACCAGGCTGGTGGTCAGCGGACCCTACCGCTATTTCCGCCATCCGCTCTATCTGGGAAATTTTGCCCTGGTTGCCGGGGTGGTGGTCGGCTTCCATCCGCCGGTCTGGAGCGCACTGGTGGTGCTGTTCGGCTATCTGCTGATCTACGGGCTGATCAGCCGGGCAGAGGCGGAGATTCTTGCCCTTGCCTGTCCCCAGACGGAGAGTCCGGGGTTCAGCCTCAGGGAGGCGCTGGCGGAGTGGCAGACCTGGCTGGTGACCGCGGTCGCCTTCGGGTTTGCCGGAATGAAGTGGCTAATTTTTCTGCGGCGGTAGAATCCGGAACCGGGCGGTCAGGCTGATCTGCCTGCCTGAGTTCAGGTCCTCAACCCGGGCGAGCAGAAGGTAGGTGCCCGGACTCAGGTCCATCGTGTGCACCCGCTCCAGGGCGATGCCGGTTGTGCCCTCACCGGTGATGAAGCGGTAGGGTGTGGGAATGACCGCCATTCTTCTTGTGTCCAGGTCCATCAGCTCGTAGCGGACCTGTGCCCGGTGGCGGTTGAGGCTGTCGGTCTTCAGATTGTAAATCTCAAACAGGGCATAGAAGGTGCTGCCGGAGCGCACCTCGGGCAGAACGAGCGGGACGACCCGGCGGTAGCGGTGATGGACAAACTGCGGGCTCTGGAACACATCATCAACCAGTGCGTAGAGGACAATATCGGAGCCGGGCTGGGCACGGCGGACATAGTCAACAAGGTTGAGCTCTGACCGGAGTTCACCCGCTGCCGAGCCGTCGCGGTTGACCGCACTGAGCCGGACCGAATAGATGTCGGCAGGCAAAGAGAACAGCTCCCTGCCGACGACCATACCGGAGTCGGCGGGAATGCCATACCAGCCGGAACGGACAAAGCTGCCGTAGCGCCGGGAGTCAAACCGGAATTCCAGCTGGATTATATCGCCCGGTTTCAACCCTGCGGGTCTCAGGCCGTAATGGAGCTCAACCTGCACCGTTTCCTGCTTTTGGCTTAAGCGGTAAAGGGCAAGCTGGAGGTCAAGCCTTTTTGCATCCGGTGCGGGTGGAGGCGCGGGTCTGCCGTAGTCCACCGGCTCAAATGCGGGCGGATACCAGCCGGTGCCGAACCGGGTAAACCCGACCTGCCGGAACCCGACCCCGGTCTTGACAAAGTCAAACTGGAGTCCGAGCGAGTCATAGGTCCAGATCTCCGCCGGATTGACAAACAGCCGCAGGGTCTCGTTTTCCACCGGCAGGGGCGCATACTCCTCGCGCCGGGCAGGTCCGTAGCGGATATATACCGGCACCCGCTCATCACCGAGCAGGTCCAGTCTGCCGAACAGCTCTGCCGCCCTTTCTGCCCGCTCGTGGTAGCGCCGGCGCTCCTCCGGGTCCCGGTCCTGCCAGAACCAGTCCAGATACTCCTGGCGTGCCCGGGCTGTGCCGAGACCGAGATACTGCTCTGCTGCCTGCGGGTCCAGGGTGCGCAGGATCAGGTATTCCAGTTTCTCCTCCGGTCCGAGCCGGTCCGCCCGGCTCAGCGTCCGGAGCTGTCCGCAGGCGGCAAGGAGAATGATGAGGAGTAGCGGTCTTGACACCTAATCCAGCATCGGAATGATGATCCCGGCATTCCGGGCAAGGGTAATCGCCTCCTCGTAGCCGGCATCCGCATGCCGGCACACACCCAGACCCGGGTCATTGGTCAGGACCCGCCGGAGCCGTTCATCCATTTCCGGGGTGCCGTCGCAGACCACCACCTGTCCCGCATGGACCGAATAGCCGATGCCCACACCGCCACCGGAATGAATTGAGACCCAGGAGGCGCCGGAGGCAACATTGAGCAGGGCGTTGAGCAGGGGCCAGTCCGCAATCGCATCCGAGCCGTCCTTCATCGCCTCGGTCTCACGGTTGGGTGAGGCGACCGAGCCGGTGTCCAGATGGTCTCTGCCGATGACAATCGGCGCCCGGAGTCTGCCCTCCCGGACCGCCCGGTTGAACGCCAGCCCGGCTTTGTCCCGCTCACCATAGCCGAGCCAGCAGATCCTTGCGGGCAGACCCTGAAACGGCACCTCACTTTCCGCCTTTCTGAGCCAGTTGTGCAGTTCCGGCTTGTCCGGGAAAAGCTCCATCACGATCTTGTCGGTCTCGTAGATGTCGTCCGGCTCACCGGAGAGGGCGACCCAGCGGAACGGACCCATCCCCTGACAGAAGAGCGGACGGATATAGGCGGGCACAAAGCCCGGATATTTCCAGGAGCCGGTTCTGCCCGGAGTCCGGATCTCCTCCTCCCTGAGATATCCGCCCTCGAGCGCCTTGCCGCGCAGGTTGTTGCCGTAGTCAAAGGTGACCGCACCCCGCTCCTGAAGGGCGAGCATCAGCCGGACATGGCGCGCCATTGTCTCGTAAGCACGGCGCCGGTACTCCTGCGGGTCCCGGCGGCGGAGCTCGAGCGCCTGCTCAAAGCTGATACCCGCCGGGACATAGCCGTTGAGTTCATCATGGGCTGAGGTCTGGTCGGTCAAAAGGTCGGGCGTGACATTGCGCTCAACCAGCCGCTGGAGCAGGTCAACGATATTCCCGCACCAGACGATTGACTTTGCCTGCCGGTGTTCCCTGGCGGTGAGCGCCGCATCAATCGCCCGGTCCAGATCGTCAATCCGCTCATCCAGATACCGGGGTTTGCGCGATGCCCGGCGCCGTTCAATCCGCGCCGGATCCACCTCGGCTCCGAGATAGACCGCATTCGCCATCGTCGCTGCCAGCGGCTGGGCACCGCTCATTCCGCCCAGCCCACCCGAGACGACAAGCCTGCCGGTCAGATCCCCGGAACCGAAGTGCTTCATACCCGCACTGACAAAGGTCTGGTGCGTGCCCTGCAGGATGCCCTGCGTGCCGATGTAGATCCAGGAGCCGGCGGTCATCTGGCCGTACATGATCAGCCCCTGCGCCTCCAGTTCGTCAAAATACTCCTTGGTCGCCCAGCGGGGCACGAGGTTGGAGTTGGCGATCAGCACCCGGGGCGCATGGTCGAAGGTCTTGAAGATTGCCACCGGCTTGCCCGACTGAACGAGCAGGGTCTCGTCATTTTCCAGCTCCCGCAGACAGGAGACAATCGCCTGAAAACACTCCCAGTTGCGCGCAGCTCTGCCCGTCCCGCCATAGACAATCAGCTCCTCAGGCTTTTCCGCCACCTCGGGATCAAGGTTGTTTAAAAGCATCCGGAGCGCCGCCTCCTGATGCCACCCCTTGCAGGTCAGGGTGGTGCCACGCGGGGCGTGCACCGGTTTATATCTGAATCCTGCCATCATCTGCCTCCCAAAGATTTTATTTCAATATTATCCCGGCCGGGTCTGGAGGTCAAACACCGGTATCAGCCCTTCGGCACCCGCAGTTCACACCCGCACTGCACCAGGTTACGGTTTGCCCCGCAGACCGGACAGATACCCTGACAGGCCTCACGACAGCGCGGGGCGATCGGAATCGCCAGATGGATCGCATCGTGAATCACCGCACTCAGGTCAATGAAGTCAGCATCAATCTTCACCCGGTCCAGCTCCTCCGGTTCCAGCTCCCGGGCATAGACGGCATGCGGACGCTCCAGCATGGTGAATTCGGCAACCAGCTCCTCATCAAAATCCCGCTCATACTCCTCGTTGCAGATCGCACAGCGCAGCCGGGCACGGAAGTGAACCCTGCCCCGGACCAGAAAACGCTTGCCACTGCGGGTGATCACCACATCCACCCGGATTCTGCCCAGCAGTTCTTCAAAAGAGGGGTTTTCCCGGACTTCGTGAATCTCCAGCCCGTAATCCCGTGCCAATCCTTCCAGTTCAAACCGGTTGTCACCGGGTTTGAGACTGGCAAGTGGCACCAGCCCGATTTTTCTCATCTTCTCTCCCTTAAATCGCCTGCCGGACCGGATTAACGGCCTCGGCAGCAGGTTTCAATCAGCCGCCGGATCAGCTCCTCAACCCGGATGTTCTCCGCCTCCGCGGTGAAATTGGTAATCACCCGGTGCCGGAGCACCGGCAGGGCTACCGCAATTACATCATCAATCGCCGGCGTGTATCTGCCGTCAAGTATCGCCCGGGTCTTGGCACCGAGCACCAGATACTGGGTCGCACGCGGTCCCGCACCCCAGCTCACATAGTCCTTGACAAACTGCGGTGCGTCCGGACTGTTGGGCCTGGTCATACCGGTGAGCCGGACCGCAAAATCCAGCACCTCATCTGCGACCGGCACCCGGCGCACCAGCGCCTGAAGTCCCTGCACTTCGTCCGCATCCAGAATCCGCTCCAGCACCGGTTCGTATGCCGAGGTGGTGCTCCTGACGATCGCCTTCTCCTCCTCCGGGCTCGGATAATCAACAACAATTGAAAACATGAACCGGTCCAGCTGGGCTTCGGGCAGCGGATAGGTGCCCTCCAGCTCAATCGGATTCTGGGTTGCCAGGACAAAAAATGGTGCGGGCAGTTCGTAAGTTCTGCCCCCGACCGTCACCCGGTACTCCTGCATCGCCTGCAGCAGTGCCGCCTGAGTCTTGGGTGGTGTCCGGTTGATCTCATCCGCAAGGACGACATTGGCAAACACCGGTCCGGGCACAAAACGGAAACCGCGACGCCCGGTATCGGGGTCCTCATCGATGATCTCGGTACCGGTGATATCGGAAGGCATCAGATCCGGCGTGAACTGAATCCGGTTGAAGGAAAGGTCCAGCACCCGGGCAAGGGTATTGACGAGCAGGGTTTTTGCCAGACCGGGCACCCCGATCAGCAGGCCATGACCGTGCGCCAGCAGGCAGGTGAGCACCTGCTCGATCACCGGCTTCTGACCGATGATCACCTTTGCCAGTTCTGCTTCCAGCCGCTGCCGTGCCTGCGCCAGCCGCGCCACCGCCTGCACATCACTGCCGGTGCCCGTATTCATCAAGCTGTATTTCCTTTCTTTTTTCGACCGCCTTTAACCCTGCTTTTCCCGCTCCAGCAGCTTCTTCAGCACCTGCGGCAGGGTGGTGTATTCCATCTCCTTCAGACCCAGCCGATGGGGCTCAAACGGTCCGTGCCGGCGCATGAACTCCGCCAGCCGGTTCGCCTCCTTGCGGGCAAGGTCAAAGCCCGGATCATCAAACATGTCCCGGGGTCCGATCAGCTTCCCCTCTGCGAGCTGGAAACCGAGGGCAATCACCCGGGGCGGACCGTCAAACCTTGAGGGCGTTGCCTCCCGCTGGGCAACCGGCATCAGCGGACCGTAATGGGAACCGCGCATCCAGCCCGAAACCAGATGGGGGAAGGCAAACGCCTCCAGCACCTCCCCGACCGCCGGAAAGCCGGACTGACAGCGCACCATCATCACCGGATCATCCTTGCCCACATACCGGCCGGCGATCAGTGCCAGTTTCTGGGTGGAACTGGTGGCGGCAATTTCACCGTCCTTCTTGTAAACATTCTTGATCACATAATTCTCCGGTGAGCCGATGAGCACCAGGAGGTCATACATCTCCTCCGGACAGGAGAGAATCATATCCCGGCCCTCAAACACATCATGAACCTCAAACCGGAACCCGTCATGCATCGTCGGATCAATCACCAGCCCGATGGTGTTGAACGGGTCGGCAAAGATCTTAAACAGCGGCAGGTTCCAGGCACCGGGCGCACACTTGTCGCCGCAGAAGACGATCACCGGCTCAGACTTGCGCTCAACAAAGCTCATCTCCGCCACGCCCGGTCCCATTCCCTTGACATTACCGCTGAAGGCATCGGCAAGCATGTCCTGCCCGGCACCGTAGAGCTTGAGTTCCCGGGCAAGTTCAGTGCACGCCATGAATGTATCCCAGGCAAGTTTGTGAATCTTTTCGCTGTCCTTCCCCTGCCGATGGGTCATGATCAGTTCCAGGTCATCACCACAGCTGGTGACATAAAAGTCAATGAGCAGCTCTTCCTTTTTTGCCTTTTTCAGTTTATCCTCAGCCAGATCAATAATTTCCGGATGACTGGCAGAATGGCCGACATAACCGCCGATATCGGCTTTGATCACGGAAATGGTAATCGGAGACTGGGAATTTTCCTTCATCGGATTTCCTCCTTGGTTAGTTAAAATGCTATTATACCGGCAATTGATCCGGGGTCAAGGATTTTCCTGTCCGGACATTTCCGGTTTGCAATTGCATCGATTTCTGCTAAACTCGCAATTAAAATGTCATCCCGACTGAGCGCGGTTCTGAAAAACCGCAACTTCCTTTATCTGGCGCTCGCCGGTGCCATGTCCCAGCTCGGCGACCGGCTGTCCCATATGCTGCTGATTACCATCATCGGTATGTCCGCCCCGGGAAAACTGCTCGCCTATTCCGGCGGGTCGCTTGCCTTTGTTATTCCAACACTTGTGCTCTCACCGGTTGCCGGCGTGCTTGTTGACCGCTGGAACCGGCGGAAGACGATCGCCCGCACCCATTTCATCCAGACCGCTATCCTCGCGCTTACCCCATTTGCCATTGCCCTCACCCGCTCCTTTCTTCCCTTCTGGATTGCCCTGACCCTGTTCTTCGGTCTGGATATCTTTAACAACACCGCCAACCCCGCACTCCTGCCCAGCCTCGTCGGGCGGGATGAAATCCTTGCCGCCAACTCCGCCAGTCTGTTCTTTTCCCGGATTGCCACCGTGCTGGGCATGGTGATCGGCGGGTTTCTCATCAAATGGGTCGGATGGCAGCGGGGAATCTGGATTGATGCCTCGTGTCATCTGATTGCCGGTCTGCTCGTCCTGAATATTGCCGCAGGTACGGGGGAAAACAGCGGTCCGGCAGAGACCCGTCATTCCGGACCGGTGCTTTCCCTGATCGGCAATGCCTTTGTCCGGTTCTTTTCCGAACTGGCAGAGGTGCTCCGGCTTGTGGTCGTCAACCCGCTCGTCGCCTTTGTCCTCGGTTCAATTGTCATCTCCACCTTCATCTCCGCCGTCGCCTATACAATTCTGATCTTCCTGGTCCAGCAGGTGCTCGGCCTGGGGACCGCCGGTGTCGGCATCTTTGCCGGCATTCTTGCCATCGGCATGATTGCCGGTGCGGTGCTGATCGGACTGATGCCCCGTAACATCAACCGGCCGCTGGTGGTTGCGGTCGTGATTCTGATCTACGGGCTGCTGTTCTTTATCGGAAACTGGCTCATCAACCTGCCGTTCATGGTGCTGGTGGCGCTCATCGCCGGCATCGCCTTTTCCTGGCTCGGGGTGGTCCAGAATACCATGCTCCAGGAGGAGGTGGCGGAAAATATCCGGGGCAGGATATTCTCCACCCGCGAGTTCATCACCAACGCCACCTTTCTTCTGACCACGCTCTTCATCGGCACCCTCGGTGATGTCACCTCCTACCGGCTGGCACTGCTGGTAATCGGAATTGTGCTTCTGATCCTGGGGACGGCCGCGCTGCTGGGTATCAGGAGTTTTTACCGCCGGACTGCGGGGCACGGACAATGAGGTTGTCAATCAGCCGTGCCCGGCCGAAATAGACCGCCAGCGCAATCAGCACCTCACCCTGAATCCTTGGAACCGGCTCCAGCCAGGCGGTATCAACAATCTCCACATAGTCAATCCGTGCTTCAGGCTGAGTGCGGATCAGCCGGCGCAGCACCTGCTTGACCCGGACCGGGTCCGTCTCGCCCGACTTGATCAGCCTCTCCCCAAGCCGCAGCGCCTGATAAAGCACAGTCGCCTGCCGGCGCTGTTCGGGGGTGAGATAGGCGTTGCGCGAGCTGAGTGCCAGACCGTCAGGCTCCCGCACGGTCGGCACCACGATAATCTTCAGATCAAAGTTCAGATCCCGGACCATCCGTCTGATCACCAGCGCCTGCTGGGCATCTTTCTGCCCGAAGACCGCAACATGGGGTTTGACAATGTTAAACAGTTTTGCCACCACGGTGGTCACCCCGCGGAAATGTCCGGGGCGGGACCGGCCGCAGAGATAACGGGTCAGCCTCTCCACCTCAACATAGGTGGCAAACCCTTCAGGATACATCGCCTTTACATCCGGATAGAAAATTACATCCACACCCAGTCCGGCAAGCAGCCGCCGGTCCCGGGTGAAGTCCCGCGGATACTGCCGGTAGTCCTCTTTGGGTCCGAACTGAATCGGATTGACAAAGATGGAAACAACGGTGAAATCAGCATTTTTCCGGGCAACCCGGACCAGCTCGAGATGTCCCTCATGGAGCGCCCCCATCGTCGGCACAAAACCGATCCGGCCCTGGGTGCGGAGCCGGTCGGCGAGCGCCTGCATCTGCCGGACACCCCGAATTATGCGTAACCGGTTATTTTCCTTCATCCAGATAGAAGCTGTGCTCCTTTCCGGGGAACCTGCCGCTGCGGACCTCGGAGCAGTACTCCGCAACCGCCGTCTGCACAACCCGGCTGAGTTCAGCATATTGCTTGACAAACTTGAGCCGGGGTTCATCGGTCAGCCCGAGCAGATCCTGAAGCACCAGCACCTGACCGTCGCACTCCGGTCCGGCACCGATGCCGATGGTCGGAATCTGGAGCCGGCGCGTGACAACCCCCGCCACTTCCGCCGGCACCTTCTCCAGGACGAGCGCAAAACAGCCCGCTGCCTCCAGCGCCAGTGCATCCGCCAGCAGCCGCTCCTGCTCCTCAGGCTTTCTTGCCTGCAGGCGATAACCGCCCAGCTGATGCACCGCCTGTGGTGTCAGCCCGAGATGTCCCATCACCGGAATTCCGAACGCCACCAGCCGCTGCACCACCTCCAGCACCGGTCCCGCGCCCTCGACCTTAACCGCCTCCGCCCCGGCCTGAAGCAGCCGGCCCGCATTCTCCACCGCCCGTTCCGGCGACACCTGAAAGGAAAGAAACGGCATATCACTGACAACAAGCGCCCGTTCCACCCCGCTGGCGACTGCCCGCGTATGATGGAGCATCTCCTCCATTCCGATCGTCAGGGTTGTGCGCATGCCGTAGACGACATTTGCCGCCGAATCGCCGACCAGAATGACATCCACCCCGCACCGGTCAATAATCCGGGCAAAGGTGAAGTCATAAGCAGTCAGACAGACAATTTTTTCGCCCAGCGCCTTCATTTTCCGCAGCCGGCGGGTGGTAATTTTCCCGGAATCGGCAGTCATCTGTTACCTCCGGCTCCGGGGCGAATAGAATTTCCTGCCCGAACGGTGTTCCAGAATCGCCCGCAACAGCTCCTCAAAATCATCCTGGTTGGCGACAAAATCCAGCCGGTCAGTATTGACAATCAGCACCGGCGCCTCCTCGTAATGGAGAAAGAACGAATTGTAGAGATTTGCCAGTGTGCCCAGATACTCCGGATCGATATCCGCCTCAAACGGCCGACCCCGCTGTCTGATCCGCGCCAGCAGCACCTCCACCCGTGCCTGCAGATATACCACCAGATCCGGCTTGGGGATATCCCGCTTGATCAGCTCGTAAATCCGGTAATAGAGCGCCAGCTCATGTTCAGTCAGGTTAAGCGTGGCAAATATCCGGTCCTTCTCAAACAGGTAGTCGCTGATTACCGCCTGCTCCGGCACCAGCGCCCCTTCAACCATCATCATCCCGGACTGAAACACCTCCTGCAGCTGGCGGTGCCGGGAAAGCAGAAAAAAAAGCTGAGTCTGAAACGCATAGCCGCGCATATCCCGGTAAAACTTTTCCAGAAACGGATTCTCCTCCACCACCTCCCGCACCAGCCGTGCCTGCAGACGCCTTGCCAGCAGCTCTGCCAGAGCGGTTTTACCGACACCAATCGGACCCTCGATCGCCAGATAACTCAACTGCGCTCCCAAGGTCGCACCTCCGAAGTATCAACATTTGCCAGCAGTTCCCGCACCGTCAATCCCAGCACCGGGTGTCTGAAGTCCGGCGCCAGCTCGGCAAGGGGTACGAGCACAAACGCCCGCTTGTGCAGGTGCGGGTGAGGCACAATGAGCTTTGCTCCGGAGACAGGTTTATCCGCCTGCCAGCCGATCACCCGATGATTGAAAAATAAAATATCGATGTCAATTATCCGTGACCGTTTCGGTTCTTCAGAAGACCGCACCGGCTCCCTGCCGAGCCGGGTTTCGATCTCAATTATCCGGGCATGGAGCGCCTCCAGACTAACCTCAGTCCAGAGCCGGACTGCGCCGTTGAGAAAATGCGGAGTTCCTGCCGCCATACCTGCGGGTTCGGTCTCATACCATGAGGACCGCTGGAGCGGACCGAGCTTGACCAGTTCCGCAAGCGCCCGGTAAAGATTTTCATCCCGGTCGCCTAAATTACTGCCGACCCCGAGATAGACTTCTGTCACCATTTAAAGACTATTTGATTATCTTTGAGTGTCAACTAAATGAGGCAGGAACGGAATTCAGACTGTCTCCCGGCGGACATTGATCGCCCGCGGCCCGTGCGCGGTCTCAGCAATTTCAAAACTCACCCGTTCCCCGGGTTTCAGCACGCATTCGTCCGTCCCGATGATATCCGAGGCGTAGACGAATATATCCCGCTCGCCGAGTTCCGGCTTGATAAATCCGTATCCCTTTTTGTCATCATACCATTTTACCGCACCATGCTGCATCCTGACTCCTTTTCTGCTTCACATTAATTTACCGCCCGGGACAGAATTGTCAATCAGGACTGTATCGCTCAATTGACTGGCACATTTTGTAGCTTATAATCAGCTGATGCTTCCTGTCGTCACCGGCAGACAGATGCAGCAGATTGACCGCCAGGCAATGGAAAACTGGGGTATTTCCGGACTGGTGCTGATGGAAAATGCCGGCCGGAGTGTCGCCGACATTCTTGCCACTGAAATTCCCGAATTTTCCCGGCGCCGGTTTCTTGTTGTCTGTGGTAAAGGCAATAACGGCGGAGATGGTCTGGTGGTGACGCGACACCTGCTGAACCGCAACCTGCAGGTTGAATGTGCGGTCCTCGGCAAGATCACAGAACTCAAAGGCGATGCCCGGACCAATGCCCAAATCCTGCTCAACGCCGGCTTCCCGCTGGTGGAGATCACCGCCCCTGAACAGCTCTCCTGTCTGCTTTCCGGGGAAAAGGTCATAATCGACGCCATCTTCGGCACCGGACTTTCCAGCCCGCCAGCCGGCATTTATGCCCGGGCAATCGAACTGATTAATCAGAGTGGTGCCCGGGTTGTCAGTGTTGATGTCCCGTCAGGAGTGAATGCCGATACCGGTGAGGTCCTCGAGCCGGCGGTCCGTGCCCGGATCACGATCACGATGGCGCTCCCCAAACTGGGACTTCTCCTCTATCCGGGCAGAAACTGCACCGGCAAACTGCTGATCGCCGACATCGGTATCCCCCGGAAACTGCTTCAGGAAGCTGGGGATACATTTCTGGTGGACGCCGATTCAGTCCGCAAACTCCTGCCTTTCCGGCCACCGGACGGCCACAAGGGCACATTCGGCACCTGCCTGCTTGTCTGCGGTTCCCGGGGCTTTACCGGTGCCGCCTCCCTGACCGCGATGGCGGCGGTCCGTGCCGGTGCCGGGCTGGTCCGGCTCGCCTATCCGGAAAGTCTGAGCCCGGTTATTGAGTCAGCTGTGCTGGAGCCGGTAAAGCATCCCCTGCCGGAAACCGGCGAAAAAACGCTGAGTCTTCGGGCACTTGAACCGCTCGCTCAGCTTGCTGCCGGTGCTGATGCAGTTGCCATCGGTCCCGGCATATCCACTCATCCCGAGACGCGCCAGCTGCTGCTGGAGCTGCTGCCCGGGATTGAAAAACCGCTCGTACTTGATGCCGACGGTCTGAACAATCTCGCCGGTGAAACCACCCTGCTCAGCCGGCTCAAACCGCCGGTGATTCTCACTCCGCACCCGGGCGAACTTTCACGGCTCACCGGCATCCCGGTCCAGGAGGTCAACCGGCGCCGGGTAGAAATTGCCCGGGAGTTCAGTTCGCAGCATAACCTTTTTCTGGTACTCAAGGGTGCCCCGACCGTCGTCGCCGCTCCTGACCGCAGGGTATTTATCAACCCCACCGGCAACTCGGGTCTGGGCTCAGGAGGCACCGGCGATGTCCTGACCGGACTGATTGCCGGTCTGCTGGCTCAGGGTGCTTCGCCCCTGAACGCCGCTATCGGTGCGGTGTTTGTCCACGGCTTGGCAGCAGACATCGGCGCTTCACGGTTAACCGAATACTCCCTGGCAGCAGAGGATCTCCTCAGCCTCATCCCGCAGGCATTGCACCAGCTGCTCACCGCAACCGGAGCCTGATGTCCGGTCTTCTCATTTCTCTTTTCACTCTTTTCTATCAGCCCGAACTTTGGCTTCACTACCCCCCGCTTGAGGAAATCGGTTCTGTCAGCTTCAGCAGCCGGCAGATTTACATCGCGGTCCCGGATGGCATCTACATCCTTGACCGGCACAGCTATCAGCACCTGCGCACCCTGACATCAGCTGACGGCATAACTGACCGCATCCGGTTCTGCGCCTACAACCCGTTCGGCAGCGAACTTCTGATTGCCGGCACCAGCCACCTCTACAGCTTCATTCCCGGCACCGGACAGCTCCAGCCGCTCAACCCGCCGTTTACTGAACTCCGCTCAATCGGCATCGCCCAGAATGGCGCCTTTTTTGACACTGAAAAGGGCGTGTTTCAAAAAATCCGGACGCTGGACCGGTTCCAGCCTGCCGGAGAACCTCAGCCGCCGGTGCGCTGGTTCGGAGAGAAGGATACCACCCCAATCCGGCACTGGACCTTCCTGACCCCCTATCACATTCTCGACGAAGACCTGAACATTCGGCCCCTGACCCGTGCCTGGACTGACGGCCGGACCGGCAAACTTTATGTTGCCAGCCCCGGCTACGGGATTGTTGTTTACAATCTGTTTTCCGGCTTAAAGGAACACGAAATCCGACCCGGACCGCCGGCAAAACAGATCACCCGCATCCTCCGGTATGATCGCCAGCTCTGGTTTCTTACCGAAGACGGCGCCGCCTGTATCGACTCCCTGAAAAACTGGTATTACACATCCCGGGCAGGAACTGCTCTCCGCATCAAGTTCCTGCCGGTTCTGGACCCGGTCCTGGAACTCCACCAGCGGGAAAAAATCGTCGGTTTCCTGAACTATGCCGGCAATACGCTGATCGCCACCGCCAGCGGTGTCTACACGCTGAGTCCGGACAATAAACTCAACCTGCTCTGGAAACCTGAACGCGGGCTGAATGACCTCAGCCTGGTTCGGGATACACTGCTCGTGGCGACCGACGAAGGCCTGCTCCTGCTGACCGGCGACAGCCTGATTCCGGTCACCGACCCGTTTGCCCGATTTGATTTCGGTGTCTACTCCATTGTCCGGGCGGACAAGACCTTCTTCTTCGGCACACTGGGCCGGATTCTCCGGCTCGATACGACCAACACCTGGACCCAGATCATCCCGCCGGGATTTGACCTGTCAAGACCGGTCCGGACAATGACCGCAGGAGGAAACTATCTCTTTATTGCCGACGGCAGCACCATTCACACGCTCAATCTGAAAAACGGCACCTGGACCGCCATCGACCACAGCGCCGGACTGCCGGAAGAGGAAATTTCCGCCCTGTTTGCCGATGAGCGTTACCTCTGGATTGCCGGCTCGAAATTCCTGAGCCGGTACGAATACCGCCGGCAGCTCCGATGATCTGATGAACATCTCCTGCCCGCAAAAGATTACCGCTCTGCTCTTTGACCTGTTTCACACCCTGACCTCGCTTGAAGTCTCCAAAGCACCGGGTGCCCATACCGCCGATATTCTTGGTATTGACCGGGAAACATGGAATGAACACTGGCTCAGAGACCCGCCGGACTACTGTCTCGGCCTGGTGCCGGTGGAAATTCCGATCGCCCGGCTTGCCCGCCAGCTCAATCCGGAGGTAACCGAAGAACAGATCCGAACCGCAATGCAGGTCCGGCACCAGCGCTTCCGCCATGCACTGATCAACATCGAGCCGGAAACAGTCACCGGACTCAAGGCACTCCGCACTGCCGGCTACCGGCTGGGGCTGGTCTCCAACTGCGGTCTGGACGAAATCGCCCACTGGCACGAATCACCCCTTGCCCCGCTCTTTGATACCGCGGTCTTCTCCTGTCAGGTCCGGCTCAAGAAACCTGATCCGGAAATCTACCATCTTACTGCAAAGCAACTCGGGGTTAAACCGGAAAACTGCCTGTTCATCGGCAACGGCGGTTCGGATGAGCTCAACGGCGCCCGTCGCGCCGGCATGACTCCGGTGCTTTTAACCCGGCATCTGGAGGCAGTCCGGCCGGAACACATTATCAGAATAATGCCCTCTGCCCGGCTCTATGTCCGGACCGTCGGCGACCTGAAAATCCTGCTGGAGAACTGCCGGGCTTAAACCGTTCCCTCTTCAATCAGGGCAACATCCACCACCGCATCACCCTTATCCACCGCCATCACCTTCACGCCGGTCGTTGCCCGGCCACACTTGCGGATGTCAGAACACTTAACCCGGATCACCGCCCCTTGACGCGAGGTAATGATCACCTCTGAGGAATCGGTAACCGCCTTGGCACAGGCGAGCTTCCCTGACTTCTCCACCGGCTTGGCGGCAATTACCCCCTTACCTCCACGCCGCTGCACCGGGAACAGATCAAAATCGGTCCGCTTGCCAAAACCGTTATCAAATATGGTCAGAAGCGAACTGCCCGGCGCACACACCACCGCACCGATCACCTCATCACCCTTGCCCAGCCTGATTCCGCGCACGCCTGCTGCGGTCCGGCCCATCTCCCGGACATCGGTCTCCTTGAACCGGATCCCCATGCCGTTCCGGGTAACAAGCAGGATATCATCCCGGCCTGAGGTCAAAAGGGTCGCAATTAAAGCGTCCCGCTCATCCACCGTCATCGCAATAATCCCCTTGCGCCGCGGATTGGAGAACGCCTCCAGACTCGTCCGCTTGACCATCCCCTGGCGGGTAACAAAGAACACATACCGGTCCTTGGAAAACTCCCGCACCGCCACATAGGAACTGGTCACCTCGTTTTTCTCCATCTCCACCAGATTGGCAATTGAGCGCCCCTTGGAGGCATAGGACCCCTCGGGAATTTCATAAACCTTCTGCCAGTAGCACCTGCCCCGGTCGGTGAAAAACATCATGTAATCATGGGTCGAGGCAACAAACAGCCCCTCAACAAAATCCTCCTCTGCCACCGGCACCCCGGTCCGGCCCTGGCCACCGCGGTTCTGGCGCCGGTAGACACTCACCGGCATCCGCTTGATATAGCCCCGGTGGGTGATCGTAACCGCCATATCCTCTTCCTTGATCAGATCCTCAATCGACACATCCCGCGGCGCTTCGGCAAGAATCTCGGTCCGGCGCTCATCCGCATACTTCCTCTTCAGCTCAAGAAGCTCCTGCCGGATCTCCCCCATCATCAGCTTGCGCGACGAAAGCAGACTCTTCAGCCGAGCAATCTCCTTGATCAGCCCCCTGTACTCCTCATCAATCTTCTCCCGCTCCAGCCCGGTCAGCCGTGCCAGCCGCATCTCCAGAATCGCATCCGCCTGCCGTTCCGTGAGCTTGAATTTCTGAACCAGCCCCTGACGGGCGGTCTCGGTATCCTTGGACTTCTTGATCAGCTCAATCACCGCATCAATGTTCTTGAGCGCAATCTTCAGCCCCTCCAGGATATGCGCCCGCTCCTCTGCGCGTGCCAGCTCAAACTTCGTCCTTCTCGTAACCGTCTCGAGCCGGAACTCAAGAAACTGCTCCAAAAGCCCCTTGAGATTCAGCACCTTCGGCTCATTATTCACCAGCACCAGCAGGATGGCGCCAAATGAGGACTCCAGCGGTGTCCACTTGAACAGCTGATTGAGGATCACCTCCTTCGGTGTCTCCTTCTTCAGCTCCAGCACAATCCGCATCCCCTCCCGGTCCGACTCATCCCGCAGATCCGCAACTCCGGCAATCTTCTTCTCCCGGACCAGCTCGGCGATCCGCTCCACGAGGCTCGCCTTGTTCACCTGATAGGGAATCTCGGTAATCACCAGCCGGTCCCGGCCCGCCTTCACCTCCTCAAAAATCACCTTCCCCCGGACCACAAAACTGCCCCGGCCGGTCTCATACATCTGCCGGACACCTTCGGTTCCGGCAATCGTCCCGCCGGTCGGGAAATCCGGACCTTTGATATATTTCATCAGCCCGGCAACCGTAATCTCCGGGTCATCAATCAGCGCCACCAGCCCGTCAATCAGCTCGCCCAGATTGTGCGGCGGGATACTGGTTGCCATCCCGACCGCAATCCCGGTTGCCCCGTTTGCCAGAAGGTTCGGAAATGCCGCGGGCAGAACCACCGGCTCCCTGAGCCGGCCGTCAAAATTGGGCTGGAAATCAACCGTCTCCTTCTCAATATCGCGCAGAAGCTCCAGCGCCAGCGGTGCCAGCCGGGCTTCGGTATAACGGTAGGCAGCAGCCGCATCACCGTCAATTGACCCGAAATTACCCTGCCCCTGCACCAGCGGATAACGCATTGAAAAATCCTGCGCCATCCGCACCATCGCATCATAAACCGCGGCATCGCCATGGGGATGGTACTTACCGAGCACATCGCCGACCACCGCTGCCGACTTCCGGAACGGCCGGTTCGGCAACAGCCCCATCTCATTCATCGTCCAGAGGATTCGCCGCTGGACCGGCTTCAACCCGTCCCGGACATCGGGCAGTGCCCGGGCGACGATCACCGACATCGCATAGTCGAGAAACGACCGGCGCAGCTCATCTTCAATATAAACCGGAACTACTGAATCTTCACGCACGAACTCTAATATATTAACACAAAACCACAAGTCAAACTTGAAAGAGCAGTTACACAAACCCCCGAATCCGGCATTTCCGGGACCCACCCGTCAGCCGCACCGGCTGTATCCCGGTGATAAATCTTCCAGCTTCAACAAGATACCATTATCCATCAACCCCATCATCACCTCCACCGCCCATCACACCCTGAGGGGAACTGCCCCCTCTGCAGACCGAGCAGGGGTGCAAAGATGGAAGATATTGAAAAAAATATATTTATAACGGACGACGCTCAACCGTTTAGATTCAAATTAAAATTAAGAAGAAATCTTTATGATAACGGCAAGTTATCACGGGAAAGGACGTAAAAATAAACGGTGCACAAAAGGCAGTAAAAAAGTGTCGCTTCCCAATCTATCAACTCGAAAAATAAACTCCATGCCTAAGCATCTTGACATTACCATGACCATTATTTTATAATTTTTCTGAAAGGAGGTTTCATGCCCGTCAGGTTTGCACTCCTGACTTTGGTTATTATCACGCCGGTGGCGTTTGCCGACTCCCTCAACTGCCGGCAGGTCGGCTGGTGTCCGACATACGATGAAGCCATGAAACTGCGGGTGGTCGGCAACTATGCCTATGTTGCCGACTTTCGCGGCGGACTGATTGTCATCTCCATTGCCGATCCAACCCGGCCCTGCGAGGTGGGCAGATATGACAGCCCCGGATTCGCCTACGATGTTGCAACTGCCGGTAACTACGCCCTGCTTGCTGACTATGGTGCCCTGCGCATCATTTCAGTTGCCGATCCGGCGAATCCGACTGAAGCAGGCAGTTATTCAACCCCCAGCTATGCGCTCAGCGTCACCGCCTTCCGGGATACGATCGCCCTTGTTGCCTGCTCTAATGCCGGATTGCGGCTGATCTCATTTGCCAACCCTGCCAGTCCGCGGGAGATCGGCTTTTATTACCCCAGCCCTGCCGGTTTTGTGCAGGCGGTGGCGGTGCAGGGTGATGTTGCCTGTCTGGCATGCGGCGATCAGGGTCTGCGGATCGTTTCCATTGCCGATCCGACCCAGCCTGAGGAGCTGGGAGCGCTGGCAACACCGGCATATGCCCAGAATGTCACCGTTGCCGGCAGATATGCCTATATCTCCTGCCTGGATCAGCAGGTGCGAATCGCTGATATCAGCAACCCCCGTGCTCCGATGCTGGTCGGCGCGTGCCAGCTTGAAAATCAACCCTATGATGTTGCCGCCGCCGACTCCATCATCTATGTTGCCGCCACCGGCTCCGGATTGCGGGTGCTCTCGGTTGCCCGTCCTGCTCAGCCGGTAGAGCTGGGCTATTACAACACGCCGGGTCTGAGCTATGGAGCGGCGCTTATGGGTAATCTGGTCTGTGTTGCCGATGGTAACCAGGGGATGCGGATTGTTGAATACCTGCCCTCGGGAATTCAGGAACCGGACCATAATACTTCCGGCAGCGCCCGGCCGTCGGTACAAAGAGGCCGTTTTCTGCCCGGCAACGGTCTGCTCGTTGATGCCACCGGCAGAATCGCCGGACCGGGCCCGGTCCAGACCGGTGTGCATTTCCTGATTGAAACGGACGCAGGGAGAGGGAGGCGAATTACCAGACTGGTAGTCCTGCCTTGAACCCTTATCAGGCAAAGGGAGGTAAGATAACCGTCGGCGACAGTAATCGGGGACTGGTTGCTGGGCTCATCCTCTTAACGATTCTGGGCATTACGATTGCCGGCGCCGATCCGCTCTTTGCCGACGGCTATGAGGCGGGTCAGGACTCCAGTGGTATATTGGACCAACAAACGTGAGCGAAATACGCATTTGCAAAACTAACATCATTAGCTTATAGTTGCATAAGTCCGTGTAGCTATAGAAATTTATACCCTAATAACAGGACGTACTCTAGACTAAGATCTACAACTTGCTCAGCCAAAAATTCTTAGATAACCCTAGGTTAAGAGCCTGTCAGACAAATTAACTATAAGTCATTTAATTATTTGACATAAAAATTCATCGCTACTATAATAAAAACATGTTTACCACCGATCAAAAAGAGTTAGCGAGGGCTTTACTCCAAGCAATTATCAATAAAGACACTAATGCGGCACTAAACACATCAAAAAACTTGCTCGGGGATATATTCGGTGCGAACTTTGCTAAAAACTCAGATGCCAATGGTATATTAAGATTTTATTCCCTTCTAGCTGGACAATCAGGAGAAAATATTCCTTATTGGGGGTTACTTTACGAAGGGGCGACGCTAAGTGGTCCGTACGAAAACTTCTCCCTTGTCGCGTTCCCGGATAATTCAGAATCCCCCACCCAAATATTAATTTGCTTCGGGATTGGAACTGGAGGAGTAACAGAAGACGCTAGTTTACTAACAAAGCCGAGCGTACAAAGATCAATTAAACTTCTGCTAAAATTAATAAAAAAATACAATTGGAACATACCCGGTACCAAAACCTTTGTCAAGGATAACATTTTAGACGAAACAGAACGTATCCCCGAGGACATAATTTCATCACTCGGAAAATTCTCCGATTACGATGCGTTATGGAAAAAATACGGGAAATATCTTCCTTCAGCCTGTGTAATAGAAAATACTGAAGAAGGTGCCAGTGCATTTTTGAGTCATATTTTACTTTATGGAAAATTCAGAGAATGGAATATACGAGAAGGATATAAAAAAAATATACTTGATATGAAATTAATTCCCCAATTAATAGAAATCTGGAGGGGATACCCCAAAATAGATCCGCTCATCGACTATCTCAAAAAAAGAAAATACATTATCCTCCAAGGCCCCCCAGGCACAGGTAAAACCCATTTAGCCATTGAAATTGCGGAAAAAATGAAAAAAAATAACATAATCACAAATTACGACATAATCCAATTCCACAGTTCATATAATTACGAAGATTTTGTTGAAGGCATCAAACCGCAAACAAGTACTCAACAATTAGTTTTTACAAATTATGAAGGCCCTTTTGTCGAAAGTATAGAAAAGGCCGTTGAATCAAACATTGGTAACTTGCTCATAATAGACGAAATCAACCGAGGGGACTTCGCCAAAATTCTCGGGGAAGCGATATTTTTGCTTGAACCTGAACAAAATAGAAAACTTAAGTTAAGATCCAGAAAAGAGTTATATATGCCTAATAATTTTTACATCATTGGTACCATGAACACTGCCGATAGGAGTATTGCGATGTTGGACTTTGCCATCAGACGAAGATTCGCTTTCATCGACATCTGGCCATCGAGCGAACAATTAACCAAAATATATGAAACCATGAATTGTCCATCAGTAGAAGAGAGAGCTTTGGAATACTTTAATAAAATAACAAAAATTTTCTTTGATAAAGTTACAGATGATGAACTAAACCTGCAACCGGGACATTCTTATTTCATCGCTGACTCTTTAGATTATTTAAACGCAAAATTGAAAAATGAAGTTGTCTCCCTTTTAAAAGAATATCTCCTTGAAGGCAAATTAACACTAGCTAAAAACGAACTACTGACATTAATAGAGGAGATAGAAGAACTCCCAACTAATGAAGAAACTACAACTACAATTAACTGAATTTAATCAACCTAAGACTGTAACGATCGAAACATTAAAAAATTGGTTTCCCTCGGGCAAATTTGACAAACGAATGCCTTGGGATTGTGTAAATAAATGGATTGCCACGAATAAAAAATATCTCGATTTTTTACATGTTCAATACACTTGGGACAACAATACCGGTTTATCATTCGAACCATCGGATTTAGTTGGAATCGCTCCCCTCAAAAATCCTTATAATCAGGAAGTTTACGGTACAATTATTGTTAAACCCAGGATTAAACTAAATACATTATCAGAAATATTGGAGTCAATAGATTGGAAACTCGAACCCGAATTCTGGGAATCAGAAGAACCGATCATGCATCACGGTATGCTACCGAGGTGGGTGAAAGCTGTTGCCACATTAAGAGCGATTGAAAAGGCCTTGTCCCCCCCTTTACGCGGGATGCAAAAAATTTACGAAACAAAGAATAGTCCAGTTGGAACTGTTGATTGGTACAATTATGCTTTAACAAAGATTCCGACGGGTAATTGGGATCGATTCAAAACCCAATGCACCGATTATACAATTGATTTGGACATTCATAGGCAATTCAAAGGAATTATTAACCTAATAGAGATTGATGTATCCACTACAAACGTACCGGTTAAAATCAAAAAGGACGCATTACCATCAATCCATAAACTAAAAAAAACTTTATTCAATGTTACTTTAGAGGCACCCGAAATTGACAAATTAAAAAAAGCCCAAATTCCACCTTTTTACCAGGCCACTTATGAAAGAGCGCGGCAGCAGGGAATCTCGTATTTAAAACAAAGTAGAATTTCGTTATCCTCAGCTCAATTTTGGGGGTTCCCTTGGAAAATTGAAATGAGTAAACTATTCGAATTTTGGGTTGAACACGTCTGCTATCGATTCGCTAAGTTAATAGGAGCAAACTTCTATTCCGATATTAGGAAAAACGCAAAATTGAGATTAATACCATTTACCCGATGGAGCGGCTTACGGGAATTAAAACCAGATATTATCATTGATAAGGAAAATCTTGTAATGATAATCGACGTAAAATATAAAAAACACCTGCTTTATTTGAGATCTGGAAATTCAACCCCAGAAATAGAGGAAGAACACAGAAAAGACGTACATCAAGTATTAGCTTATGCCGGTCTAAGTCCCAATATTGATAAAAGAGCGGTTCTAATCTATCCCAGGCTTTCGAATGAAATAATAATAGAGAAAGCAGAAGTTGTCAGTTATAAAAATACTAAGGGAAATATGATGTTATTCAAAATTGACGTCCCCTTTGATGAAGAAGAACTGTTGACATTACTACATCGAATCTGGAACTCGGATTTTAACTAATATTTCTAAAATTAAGTTGTTTTACGTCCGGTGACAAACTAAATTATCCCTAAACTTATGAATTTTACAATTCCCATCACTATTTGCGACAAATCCGAATTGAACTATCCCGACCGATTCAAAATCAAAGTATTGGATGTGTAATAATTTCCTTTTTGTGCGGTTCAATCACACTACCCCTACTAAATACTCTCTACAAATTCACTCCAATCGTTAATTTTTACGTCTAATAATTAATCTCATTTGTTAAAACAATATCAAAATTGATGTACAAACTTCCCCGGGATAAATGATCCACTTATCCTGATTGACACCGGAAAGAAAATCGCTATTATAGTTTGTTTGATTAACAATCTCAGGAGGATAAAAAATGAGCATTCTTCGCCGGTCAGTTTTGACCATTATCGCCCTGTTCACGCTGGCGGGCGCCCAGAATGTGCCCCTGGATGCGCTGCTGCGCGGCGGCAGAATCCATTATCAGGGCGGCAGATATGAACGGGCACGGGAGCAGTTTCAGAAGGCACTGGACCAGTATGGCAGTACCGCAGACAGCAAGGCACTGGCTCAGATTCATCTCTGGCTCGGACTCTGCGATGCCCAGCTGAATCAGCTGATTCCGGCTGCCGGCCATTTTCTCGCCGCAATCAGTAACGACAGCTCGATTGTCGAGGACATTCGCAAGGATGAACAGCAGACCCACTGGAGCTGGACCGCACTCATTGCTGCCAGCCGGGACAATCTGAACGCCGGGGAATACGAAAAGGCGATCAGCTTTGCCCGTGCCGCCCTGCTGATCGAACCGGCAAAGTCCCAGACCTATACGCTGATTGCCAACGCCTACAGCGCGCTCGGCAAATTCGACGAGATGCTGAAGACCGCCCGCGAGATGCTGTCTCTGAACACCGGCAGTGCCGAAGCCTATTCGCTGATCGGGCTGTATTACCTGCAGGTCCCGGACAGCCTGCTGCCCAGGGAGACAAGGCGCAGCCGCTGGGACTCAACCAGTTATTATTACCAGCAGGCATTAAAAATTTATCAGGCGCGTTATGACAGCGCCTATGCGGATCTGGTGAATCTCCTGAAATTGAGCGACACCGCCCAGGTCCGGAAAATTGCCCGGAATCTGGTTGATAAACAGCGCTATGCCGGACCTGAGGAGCTCCGGCGCTATATTGAGAAGGAGCTGAATCAGGGAAAACAGCTCCAGCAGATTGCCCAGGTAACCTCGCGCCTTTTCTATGCTGCCAACAATCTGAATGTCACCTCCACCCGGCTCGGCTCTGCCCTGCTGCGCGCCTCAGCCGAAACCCGGGGCGACACCTCCAACAATTACCGTGCCCAGGCGGAACAGTTGTTCCAGCAGGCACTTGCCAATGACCCTTATGACTATTCCGCCCTCTTCAATCTGGGCATCGCCCAGTATCAGGCAAAAAAGGACAGCCTGGCAATGATCTCCTTCGCCCGGGTGATCGAGAACACCGTCGTGCCGGTGACAAAACTGCCCGGACCGCTGCAGCAGCAGCTTGTGTCTCTTGTCACCACTGATGTTGTCTCCAAAGGCTATCTCGAAATCACCGGACCGCTTGCCCGTCAGATTGACAGCACACTTGCCACTCTTGGCTACTACGGTGGCGGTTTTGTCTATCTCTACTTCCCGCAGCTCAAAGGACAGCAGGGAGTTTCCGCCGTCACTCCGGAAGGGATGTTTTTGAGCAACGAGAACCCGGTCCAGCTGGAAAACATCTATCTGCTGCTCGGGGTGAGCCGGACCGGCATCGGGCTGTCGCTGATTGAATCCGGAAAGAAGGATGCGGGACGGGAATTTCTGAAGCAGGCGATTGACAATTTGACGATGACTACAAGCATCAATCCGGACAACGCCGAAGCCTGGCTCAACCTCGTGCACTGTTACCGCGAGACCGGCGAGAAGGACAAGGCAGCCGCCGCCTATGAGCGGTATAAGAAGTTAAAGCAATAAAAAGGGGGAACAATGACCCGAATTCTGACCGTTATTATCATCATCCTGGCAGCAGTGCTGGTCGGCATCATCCTCTACCCGCAGATTCAGGAGAACCGGCCGATGCCGCTGCGGTTCGCCTGCGACAGCTCAGTAGCAGCACTGCCATTTCTCGTCGCAGTCGACGACACCCTGTTTCTCAAGAACCGGATTCTGCCCGAACTGACATACTATTCCGACCCCGACCAGGCGCTGACCGATCTCTTTGCCGGGAAGACTGATGTCGGGGTATTCCCCTGGAGCACAATTCTGAAGCATATGAGTACCAAGGGCGAAACCCTGCAGGTGTTCATGGCGGTGGAATTCCGGCCCGCACTGCCGGTGGATGTGCTTGCCAAAGTAAAAAAGAGCAGAATTAACAAGCTCACCGATCTTAAGGGCAAGCGGCTCGGCTACCCGCCGATCCTTCGGGACTATGTTGCCGCTCTGCTCGGAGAGATCGGACTCAAGCCGGCAGATGTCAAACTCACCGAAGCATCGCTGACCGCACTTTCGGCGATGCTCACTGCCGGACAGCTGGATGCCGCCTGGCTGGTGGAACCCGCGGTCTGTCCGCTCAATCTGAATAACGTTGACACATTGAGTTCAATTGCCACCCGTTATCTCAACAACCCGTTTCCGGCATTTGCGATTGGCTTCAGCCCGCAATTCCTGAAAAACACCACCCGGGCACAGCGCACCCGGCTGAAGATCGCCCTGGATATGGCGGTTGACCGGATCGACGCCCGGCCTGAGGAGGGCAAACAGACTCTGGGACGCTACTTCCCTTACTGCCGGGATGTCTGCGGTTTCTGCCGTCTGCCTCAGTATCAGCGGCTGGTTGAGATCAACCGGCCAGCAATTCAGACGCTGGCTGCCCGTCTGCTCCGGCTGGGGATTGTCAGCGATACGATTGACACCAAGAGAATCTTCGTTGAACCTGCACAGATGATGCGCTGATGCCCATTGCCGGGTTGGGAGATATAGGGTTATTTCCGGTCGTGCTATGCGGGGGGCTGGCGGTCCCCTGTGACCCGAAATCCGCCAATGCGGGGCAGAGAGGAACCATGAGTTCGGTCCGGTGCGAGTCCAGTGGGAAATGTCCCCGGGTGTTGAAAGCCGGGTCCGGTGATGGTCGCCACCGTGAACCCCGCCAGGACCGGAAGGTAGCAACGGTAAACGGACCGGCGGTCAGTCACCGGGACACCTGGCTGGAGCCTGAGGCTTTCCAACCCTCTCACCGGCTGCGCGAAGGTTCCGGCACGACCGGATTCTGATAAATTATGTCCACCCGACAGGTTCTGACCCTCAAATACCGGCCCAGGACCTTTGCTGAATTACTGATTCAGGATCATGTTAAAAATACCCTGATCAAGGCAATTGAAAATAACCGGCTTGCCAACGCCTATCTCTTTGCCGGTCCGCGCGGTGTCGGCAAGACCACTACCGCCCGGATCCTCGCTAAGAGCCTGAACTGCCTGTCCTACCGTCAACCGACCGTGACACCCTGCAATCAGTGCTCCGCCTGCGTGGAAATTGCGGAATCGCGGAGTATGGATGTCCTGGAAATTGACGGTGCCTCCAATCGGGGAATCGACCAGGTGCGGGAGTTGCGCGAGAATATAAAATATGCACCCGCCAGCTTTCGGTATAAAGTGTATATCATTGACGAAGTTCACATGCTGACCAAGGAGGCATTCAATGCCCTGCTCAAGACACTTGAGGAACCGCCCGCCCATGCGAAATTCATCTTCGCCACCACCGCCCCGCATGAAGTACCGACCACCATTCTTTCCCGGTGCCAGCGCTTTGACTTCCGCAAGGCGACCGTCAACGAAATCATCGACCGGTTGAGGTGGCTGGCAGAGCAGGAGCAGATTAAAATCAGCGAACCGGCGCTGGCAGCAATCGCCCGGCGGGCAGATGGCGCGATCCGTGATGCCGAAGGACTTCTGGACATGCTTGCCACCTACAGTCCGGAAGGGATCGAACTTGCCCATGTCGAAGAACTGCTGGGACTTGTGCCAGCGGATCTGTTCTATCAGTATGCCGACCTGCTCAGCACCAGCGACGCCAAGGCGATGCTTGATTTCACCGAACGGCTGTTCACCGCCGGCTATGACCTGGTGGAATTCTTCACCGGAGCGGTAAATCATTTCCGCAACCTGCTCCTGCTGAAAATGGGAGGAACCCCCGCTGAGGGATTTCTGCCCGAGGAGATCAACCGGCTGCAGCAACAGGCAGAAAAATTTGACCGCGCCCGCATTCTCAACATCATCAACACTCTGACCCTTTCCGAAAAACAGGCTCGGGAATCGCTCCTCCCGAAAATCCTTCTGGAGATCGTCTCGTTGAAGCTGCTGGACCTCGGCTCTGCCGGCACCCCGGCACCGGCATCTTCAGTTTCTGACCCGCCCGTGGGAAAAAAAGTAAAGTCAAACCGCTCTGCTGACTTGGCGCCGCCGGTCGAAAAACCCGCACCTCAAACCGAATCAGCCGGAGATCCTCCGCCATCCGATCCGCCGGCGGGAAGCAAACCACTGGAACAGCTCTGGACCGCCATGCTCGAAAGTATCGCCCGGCAACGCCCGGGACTGTTTCCGATTCTGCAATTTGCCAAACCGCTGAACTGGGACGGCAGAAAGCTGACGATCGGTCTGTATCTTGAACATCGCGGTAACATCCATCTGCTGAAAAGCAGCCGGGCACTGATTGAATCCACTCTGAGCCAGCTGGCCGGCAGCCCTGCAGTTATCGAAACCACTCTGATCCACGAACAGTTACCGCCGGACTGGGTCAACCGCAAGGTCCGGGAGCTGTTCGGCGATGCGGAAGAAGAACCATGAACAGCGTATTCGAATCACTGCTTGCCGCGCTGAGCAGCCTGCCGGGCATCGGAAGAAAGTCGGCTCAGCGGCTTGCCTTCCACCTGCTGAAAAATCCTGAACTTGCCCGGCAACTCACTACCGCACTCAACCAGGCACTGGAAAAAATTCATCTCTGCCCGGTGTGCTTCAATCTGACAGAAAACGAAATCTGCACCATCTGCACTGATCCGAAACGGGACCATTCCCTGGTGTGCGTGGTTGAGGAACCGGCAGATGTGCTGGCACTGGAACAGACCGGACAGTTTCACGGTACTTACCATGTACTCGGGGGTGTACTGGCGCCACTGGACCGGATCGGACCGGAAAATCTGCACATCCGGGAACTGCTTGCCCGGATTGAACAGGGAAAAATTACCGAAGTAATCCTTGCCACTAACCCGACCGTCGAAGGCGAGGCATCAGCAGTCTACCTTGCCCGGCAACTCAAACCATTTGGCGTCCGGGTAACCAGAATCGCCCGGGGATTGCCGGTGGGCAGTGAACTGGAACTGGCAGACCGGGAAACACTCGGCCGGGCTCTGGAAGGAAGAAAAGAGTTATGACACTCAAGTCTTACCTGGTAGTGACTGCTTGACTTAAGGTAATACTTGGGTAAGATTTTGGTGGTGAAAAGGAGGTATCATGCAGGTCACTATTACCGCCCGTCATCTGGAAGTCACCCCCCATCTCCGAACCTATATCGAGAAAAAAATCAGCAAGATTGCCCGTTATGACCATCAGGTACTGGAAGGGGAAATTATCCTCTTCCGGGACCGGGCATTTGAAATTGCCGAGGGAAAATTTCATTCCAGTCATTTCATCGTGACCGCCAAAGGTCAGGGAAAGGACTTGTATGAGGCGGTCAATGATCTGACCGACAAGCTCACCGTGCAGCTGGAGCGGCATCTGGAAAAGATCCGCACCCGGCGCCGTCGTGCCGGCCGGGCAAAAACGGGCGGATAATAGCAGCAGCTATGAACGCTGACGAATCCGGTCCTCCTCTCCCAAAAACGATAACCGTCGGAACACTGTTCCGGGAAAAAAAGGAGGAATGGCGCCTGGAACTGCTCGGCGGTGCCAGCGGGCTGGAAAGTCATTATATTGTAACCTCGGACATCAACCGTCCGGGACTGGCACTTGCCCGTTTCACCGGCGTATTTCTCTCGGAACGGATTCAGATCGTCGGCAGTACCGAAATGTCATTTCTGAATACGCTGACCCCGGCTGAATACACGAAGTCGGTCCGGACCCTGCTGGAGCTTAATCCTGCCGCAGTAATTGTTACCAAGGGGCTGGAGTTGAACCCGATCTGGCTCAGCGAAGCCGACCGGCTGGCGGTTCCGGTTCTGCGCACCCCGCTGGACACTACGCCATTTATTCACCTCCTGACCTCGTTTCTCGACTACCGGCTGGCGCCGGAGACTTATATCCACGGCGATCTGGTGGATGTCTTTGGTGTCGGGCTGTTGATCACCGGCGAATCAGGAATCGGCAAGAGTGAATGCGCCCTCGACCTGGTAGACCGCGGACACCGGCTGATTGCCGATGACCTGGTACGCGTCCTCAGACGGGGCAACGGCATCCTGATGGGCTACTCAGCTGCCAAATCACCGGCGCTGGCTCATCATATTGAGGTCCGGGGGGTCGGCATCGTCGATGTCTACAGCCTCTACGGCGTCCGCGCCATCCGGGTCCAGAAACGGATCGAGGTTGAAGTCCGGCTTGTGCACTGGAAAACCGGCGTCGAATGTGAACGGGCGGGAATCGAAGAACAGTTTTCCGAAATTTTAGGGGTTAAAATCCCCTTAGTCACTATCCCCGTTGTCCCGGGCAAAAACCTGGCGCTGGTCCATGAAGTAATTGCCAAAAACCACATCCTGAAGGTATTCGGGTATTACCCGGCTCAACGCTTTAATGATGAATTAATGAAACTGATGACCAAATCACCAATCGACCCTTATATTACCGAAGACCAGGAGTAAACTCACAGCCGGGCGGTCAGCGCCTGACGCCAGACCCTTTCGGCATCAGCAACTGCCAGCCGGAGAACTTCGGTTGCCTGCAATCCCCGGATCACCACCTGCAACTCTCTGGTAGTCTGTCCGATCGCCCTAACTGGCAGTCCCCGCATCAGCCGCTCAAAATGGTGACGGGCTTCAGGACGAACCTCACAGAGAAACCGGCTGTTGGACTCACTGAAAAGCAGGAAATCGTCTCGCTCAAACCGTTGCGCACCCGGCACCCGGCGCAGATCCAGCCTTGCCCCCAGCCCGCCGGCAAACGCCATTTCCATCACCGCCACCCCTAATCCCCCTTCAGAAAGATCATGGCAGGCAAGTACCAGTCCGGCTCTGATCGCACGTCCGAGCTGTCTCATCAGCCGGCGTGCCCTTCCGGGTTCAACCTTGGGGACATCACGGCCTAAACCGCCATGCAGACGCAAATACTCACTGCCCCCGAGCTCCGGCAGTGTATCGCCCAGAAGATAAATCAGGGAGCCGGCACGCTTGAAATCAGCCGTCACCGTCTTTGTTCCGTCGGGAATCACGCTCACCGCTGATATCAGCAGTGTTCCCGGAATCGGCACGGTCTCTCCCGTGGCGGTGCGGAATTCATTATAGAGCGAATCCTTGCCGGAAATAAACGGCACCCGGAAACCGCGGGCAATATCGTAACAGGCTTCCGCTGCCCGTACCAGTGCTCCGAGCTGTTCCGGACGCTCCGGACTTCCCCAGCAGAAGTTATCCAGAATTGCGGTCCGCTCAATGTCACCACCGGCAGCGATGCAGTTCCGCAACGCTTCGTCAATTGCCGATGCCGCCATCCAGTAAGGGTCAATCATGCCGTAGCGGGGACAGATACCGCAGGCAATAACACAGGCACGGGCAGAGTTCCGGACGGGCATGATAACCGCTGCATCGCTCGGTCCGGTGCTGTGTTCCCCGCAGAACGGTTTGACAATCGTTCCTGCCTGCACCTCATGGTCATACTGACGGGTAATCCACTCCTTGCTCGCAATATTGGGGCTGGCTAACAGCTTCAGGGTGATTTCGTTCAAATTCTGATACTCGGGCACATACGGCTCGGAAACATCAGGGCGGTTCCAGACTGCAGTCCGTTTGACGCTGCGCCACCCGTGATGGAGAAAATCCATCGGCAAATCAGCAACTACCCTCTCCCGGTATTTTACCACCAACTGCCCGGAATCTGTTACTCTGCCAATCACGGTTGCCTCAACATCATGCTCCTTTGCCAGCCTCAGTAGCGACTCAACCTGCCCTGGCTCGACAAACACCACCATCCGCTCCTGAGCTTCGGAAACCCAGATTTCCGCCGGGGTCAGACCGGGATACTTCAGTGGTACCTTCTCCAGCCAGACCTCACAGCCATGCCCCTGAGCCAGCTCACCAACAGCACTGGAAAGCCCGCCCCCACCGCAATCAGTAATAGCACTGAACAGCTTCCGATCCCGGGCAGTGAGCACTAAATCGCGCAGTTTCTTCTCCTCAATCGGATTGCCAATCTGAACCGCTCCGGAAGAAAATGCTGCCGAATCCTGATCCAGTTCAAGGGAGGCAAAGGTAACTCCATGGATTCCGTCCCTCCCCGTTCTGCCTCCTAACAGCACGATTGCCTGCCCGGCTCGAACCTCTTTCCGGAGGCAGTCTCGGGGAATCAATCCGATTGTGCCGCAGAATACCAGCGGATTGGTCAGAAAACCGTCATCAAAAAGAACCGCCCCATTAGCAGTAGGAATTCCCATCCGGTTACCGTAATCGCGTACGCCGCTGACGACCCCTTTCAGCACCCTTCGGGGATGCAGAACCCCGGGCGGCAACTCCTCATACGGTGTGCCGGGATAGCCAAAACAGAACACATCAGTGTTCATCACCGGCTTGGCGCCCAGTCCGGTTCCCAGACAGTCCCGGATTACACCGCCGATTCCGGTAGCAGCACCACCGTAGGGTTCAAGCGCCGAGGGGTGATTGTGGGTTTCTACCTTGAAGCTGATCCCGTAATGTTCGTCAAATTCAATTACGCCGGAATTATCATGAAATGCCGAAAGCACCCAGGGCAGATTCAACTCCTCGGTAACCCGCATGATAGTCGATTTCAGTAAATTATTAATCTGGCGCGCACCAAAGGTAATCTCGCCCCGAAAGGTCTTGTGCTGACAATGCTCCGACCAGGTCTGTGCGAACGTTTCCAGCTCTACATCAGTCGGCTCCCGTCCCAGTTCCTCGTAGAACCGGCGCAGAATCTGCATCTCCTCGAGCGACAGTGCCAGCAGCCGCTCGCGAGAAATTGCCGCAAGCCGGACATCATCAACCCCGGTAATCCGGATCACCGCCGGCCGGAAACGGTAGGATCGTGCCCGCGCAAACACCATTTCACCCGGTTGGGCAAGATGCTGAATCAGCGGGTTGAGTAATAACCCTTTCACCAGCCGGTCCTGCTCTGCTGGACTGAATTCACGATTGAATTCATAACGCCGTCCGCTCCGGACTGAACAACCGGAATAACCCATATCGGTCAGGGCACGAAGCACACTGGCCACACTCGGGTCCATCACTCCGGGATTGAACAGCACCTCAAAACCGGTGACCGTCTTCAGTCTGCCATCAGTTAACAGGGTAATCCTCGCCTGCTCGTTCACGGGATCGCAGAGCAGCTCGTCAGTAATGTGCTGAATGTCGCGCTCATCCAGCTCTCCGGAAAGAAACCACAGCCGGGTGATTTTTAAACTGGATACCTTTTTTAAACCCAGATCCTTGACATCTGCGATCAGCGCCTTAGCTTCGGGATCCGGGGTTTTCTTCGTAATTTCCACCTCCCACACCATATTCTGCCTCACTTTGCTGCCCGCCATAATTTACTTCTCCTCAATCAGACGCTGAAACTCCCGGTCGAGCGAATCCAGCGAAGTCCGCGATACAGTGGAATCAACCGCCCGGACAAAATCAGTTACCAGCTCCCGCAATTCAACATAATGCTTCCGTGTTCGGGAAAACCGCTCCTTCCTTTCGTCATAACCGGCAGCCGCCTCAACGGCACTGAATTCATTCCAGAGCCGGGCAAGGCCTTCAGCACAGAGCCGGTAAAGCGAATCCTGCGCCGGAGTCAGCGAATCAAGCTTCTGACGATACTGAGCCAGCCGCCGTTCCAGACGCTCGATTCCTCTCTGGAGCTGACGCCGGGGTCTTGCCATGGTTGTATCAGTCGGAATCGGCGCCAGACTCACCGGAGCCGGACCCACCTGTACCCTGCCGACATTTTTCACCACAACGAAAATCGCTCCTGCTAATACCAGGAGGAGAACAATGACCAGCGGAATCAGTACCGCCGGTCTGGAAAGCAATTGTTGATATTCCGATTTTTCTTCCGGTTCAATCACAGTTGTTTATTATAGCAGCTATTGAAAGCAATGCCACTTTTCCCGGGGGTGCTTTATTTACCTGCCCCGGATGCAATCAATCAGAACTCAATCGCCGGTAAGCTCCTCGATCTCCCTTCTTCCTTCAGCCGATTCCTTAACTTGTTCCGGATCAAGTTTCATCAGCAATGCCTCAAACTCGCCAAAATGCGCCTTTTCCTCACGGGCAATATCAAGGAGCACCTTCCGGATATGTCCATTCTCGGTCATCGCTGCCATCTGCTCGTAAAGATTAATTGCATCCAGCTCCGCAATGATTCCTGCCCGCAGTATCTCAAGCTCCAGTGTCTTTTGATCCAGCTCCTTCAATTTCTTCGGAATATCAGAAAGCATACCGCCTCCTTTAGTGCCAAACTAACACCAGCTTCACTGTGCGAGCTTCTTATGACAGAGCCACCAGTCGAAACATTCAAATTCACCTGCTTGCGCCTTCATCAGACGCTCGCGGGCGGTTTTGACATCCGTTGCCGGGGGCACAATCACATGATCCTTGATCAGCTCGTTGTTCGGCCAGTTTGCCGGCATCGCCACACGGTATTTATCCGCAATCTGCATCGCCTCGACCGCCCTTAAAATCTCGTCCATATTCCGTCCCAGCTCCTGGGGGTAATAGAGAATAATCCGGATCTTTGCCCGGTCATCGACAACAAAAACTGCCCGAACGGTATTCGTCCCTTTCCCGGGATGAATCAGACCGAGGAGATTGGCAACCTTGCCCGTATCCGCAATTATCGGAAACTCGATCTCAACGCCCAGTTTCTCTTTGATCCACTCCTCCCATTTGATATGAGCAAACACCTGATCTACACTCAGACCGATCAGTTCACAGTTCAGCGCCCGGAATTTTTCATACCGCTTCTGAAATGCAACAAATTCCGTTGTGCACACCGGAGTAAAATCCGCAGGGTGGCTGAAAAGCACAAACCACTTGCCGGCAAATGCCTTGGGCAGTTCCATCACACCATGGGTAGTCTGAACCTTCATTTCCGGGAAATCGTCCCCTAACAGAGGCATGCCTTTTCTTTCGGTTAGTTTCTCTTCCATTTCTCTTACCTCCTTTATTTATTAATTTAATATCACGATACTCAGATTCAGAAGTAAAGCAAAGGTCAACCACAAAATATAAGGAATCAGCAGCAGCCCCGCTGCATGTCTCAGATGGTAAAACAGTATGGTATTTATTATTACCAATATCCAGAGAAGAACGATATCCACGAGCCCCAGTAACGGACTGCGTAACCCGAAAAAGAAAAGCGACCAGAGCAGATTCAGAATCAGCTGGAGGCCATAAACCACAAGTGCCCAGCGCAGCTTTACTGAATACCCCTGCTGCCAGATAAGATAAAAAGCAATCCCCATCATAATATACAGCAACGCCCATGCTGGCGCAAACAGCCAGTTAGGCGGAGCGAAAACCGGCTTTTTCAGTGTTACAAACCAGTTACCAACTGACTGACGCGTAAACATCGAACCGAGAAATCCGATTATCAGCGGGACTGCGATTGAAGCAACCGGCTTCAGCAAATTCCTCCTCATTAATTTAAATTACCCCCCTGAACCTCAAAGTCAACTCAGGCCGGTCTGTTGACTTCTTACTCTCTTATTCTAGGATAAATCCAATTATGCCCAAAGCGGTTGTTCTTTTCTCAGGAGGACTTGACTCCATACTTGCCTGTGCCTTAATGCAGGAACAGAATGTCTCCTTAACCGCCCTCCATTTTCTCCCTCCTTTTCATCCACTGCCCAAGAAAGATGAACGTTTTCTCCCGCGGAAAATGGCGCACCAGCTCGGCATACCGCTTAAAATCATCCCCTTACGCCAGGAGTATATCTCTTTGATAAAAAATCCGCGCTACGGATATGGTGCGGGAATGAACCCCTGTATTGACTGCCGGATTTATATCCTTACCCTTGCCCGTAATTTCATGGAACGGATCGGCGCCGATTTTGTTGTAACTGGAGAGGTGCTTGGTGAACGCCCGATGTCTCAGCACCGGCAGGCAATGGAATTAATCGAAAGAAAATCCGGGCTTACCGGGAGACTTCTACGCCCCCTTTCTGCAAAACTGCTGGAGCCGACCTGGCCGGAAACCCAGGGTTTGATCAACCGGGAAAAACTGCTGGCAATTCAAGGGCGATCCCGTAAACCACAAATGGAACTCGCAGCAAAGTTCGGTATCCGCGAGTATCCCAATCCGGCTGGTGGCTGTCTGCTCACCGACAAAATTTTTGCCCGGCGCCTGCGCGAAGCCCTTGCTCACGGTGAAGAAACCGTCAGAGAACTAAAACTTCTCCGGATCGGCAGACATTTCCGTCTGAACTCCGGCAGGAAGGTCATCGTTGGGAGAAACGAACGGGAAAACCGCATTATTAATAACCTGTCGCGGCCGGCTGATACAATTCTGGAACCGGTAGATATACCCGGACCGACTGTTCTGCTGCTGAATTCCACCTCCGAAGAAGATACCCTCACGGCTGCCCGTATCTGTGCCCGTTACTCAGATTGCAAACAGATGTCTGAGGTTAAGGTCGGGGTACGGGACAAAATTTTCCTGGTTTCTCCAATAGAAGATGATAAAATCAGGAACTTCCGAATCGACTGACAAATCTATCCCCCGGTATTGCATGGAGTTAGAAATTCAGATATAATTAAAATGTGAATTCAGGTAATTTTGTCGTGATAGCCACTCCGAAACTGGACAGGGAATCCGATTTTCTGCAATTGCGCGAACGCTACGCTTCCGCTATTCTCCAGCCTGACCCGCACATTAGAATCACCAACCCGTGGATTCCTGCCGATCTCGGTGAAGTAATGGCGGTAATCGAGTTCATCAGTCAGACGCGGAAAAAATTACACCCGCTGGCAATCACCGCTGAGAACTGGCAGGAAGCGGGAGAATTTATCATTGCTCCGATTGTCAATGGTGCTTCTGAACTGCTCCTGATCCGCCAAACAATACTCGGGAGTGAACCCGCTCCGCTTTTAAAAACAACACCTGAACCGGCATTCTCTCTAATACTTCTGCGGGTGCCCGACGACCATAAACGCGCCCTGGCAGTCACCGAAGCCAATCGAATCGGCAAGACCCTGGGGGTAATTGACGCTCTGACACTAATTCGGACATTCCCGGATGGTTCCTGGCAGCGGCTTGCCCGGTTTCCCTTCGGCATCGGCAGAGTGGACTTTTATGAACGCCTGCTGAGCTAAGCTGCCCCATTTAATCCAAAACTGTCCAACGATGTTCATCTGCCAATATTACATTTACTGATAAGTAATTAAAAAACAATTACTTAAAATAATGGAACAGAAGTTGCAAGTTGTGACTGTAAATGAAAGGAGGAGCAAAATGAAAAAAGCACTGGGACTGCTGATCAGCATCAGCTGTGCCGGACTGCTGATTGCCGGCACAGGCGGAATTTCGGGGCGGGTCACAGACCTCGTTACCGGTAATCCGGTAGTCAATGCAATCGTTGTAGCCTGTTCTGACAGCACACCGGCGGGCAGAGCTCAAACCGATGAACAGGGGAATTATCTGATAACCGGATTGGAACCTGGAAGATACCGGGTTATTGCTCACGCCCGGAACTATGTAACGGATCACTTCCCCCGTCCGGTCGTCGTTCAGCCCGAAAGGATAACTCCAGATATCAACATCGCACTCCGCCCGATCGAACCTCGCACCGGAGCTGTTTCCGGACGCGTGATTGATGAAATCACCCGAAAACCGATTCCCAACGCGGTGGTGATAATCAGCAACCAGGGTTTCAGAAAACGCACAAGAACCGACCGACACGGATATTACATCTGCCGTGGATTGCGAGCCGGAATCTATCAAGTCGCAGCCAAAGCACCCTATTATCTGCCGGAGAATTACAATGAACCGGTAGAGGTCCGCGAAAATCAGGTGACTGAAAATATCAATTTTGCCCTGACCCCAAAGCCGCGGAAAGGTGGAATTACCGGTCAGGTGGTCAACAGTGAAACTGGCTATCCAATCGCTGGTGTTCTGGTTATTGCGCGGAGCGAAAACAGGCAGCAAACGGCAAGAACCGATGGCCACGGCTTTTATCGAATCCTAGGCTTGGACCCTGGTAACTATGAAGTGTCCGCATTCAAACCCCATTATCAACCCGAAACCTATCCTGAACCGGTCTCCGTTGCACCAAACGAAATTACGCGCGGTATTGATTTCCGGCTTCATCCGTTGAACCGGCAGAAGGATTGAAAAATAGACACCCCTCACGGCATTTACCTTGCACTCTCATCGAGTGCAAGGTATACTTTTTAATGATATGCGCCGGCTCACTATTTACTCAATTACCTTTGCGGTTCTGGTTCTGATTGTATTCAATGTCCAGGGCTGGCTGGTATTGACTCAGACCCGGAAGGCGCTGGAAGAAGAACTGGAAACCCGGCTGGAAAATATCGCCTCAATTCTTGCCCTCAGATTAAAAGGCTGGGAAAACAGCAGTGAGATCATTCCGGTCTTAACCGAAACAATGAATTCCAGCAATCTGCTGAATATTTCCCTGATTGATGAAAGCCTGCGTTTCCTCCTTAACCTCCGTGATCCACAGGTTGTCGGTCAGCATTCTCCCCTGATTGAACTCGATGCACCGGAAATCCAGTCAGCCTTTGCCGGCATGCCTGCCAGCACCCGGCTCTATACCGCCGGCTCTGCCTATCTTAAATCCGCCTATGCGCCGGTCTACGACCGCAACGGTATACCGCGGGCAGTGCTGGGAGTGGAAGCTGATGCCCGTTTCTTCCGTGCAATTTCAACCTATCATCGAACCCTTCTGTTTATCAACGGCCTGAGTTTAATCGCAATTCTTACTATTGTTATCACAGGTATTACCCTCAACCGCTATGCTTTAAAACTTCAGGAGAATGTCGCTCGAACAGCAACCTTTGCTCTGCTGGGCGAAATGTCCGCCTCGCTTGCCCACGACCTCCGGAATCCCCTTGCCACAATTTTAGCTGCTGTCGACAACCTCCGAATTCGCTACAAGCTTGCTGATGACAAGACATTCGGATATATCCAGGAACAGATTGTGCGCCTGAACGAAATTATCAACAATTATTTAAGCATGGGCATCAGTCAATCAGGCACAGCTGAACCGGTCTCTATGCAGGAGGTAATTCAGGAAACCGTCGGAATGCTGAGCAGCGAAATTAACAAATACAGGATTAGAACCGAAATCGTGCTGAATGAACTCCCCCCGATAGGTGGCATACGACAACAATTACAACGCTTATTTACCAACCTTCTGCTTAATGCAATTCAAGCCCAGCCCCAGGGAGGAATGATCCGGATTTCCGGGGAAGCGAAACAGACCGGTAAACATAAATGGGTTGTGATAAAGATTGCCGATCAGGGACCGGGGATCCCGGCAAAATACCGCCGAAAGGTATTTGAGCCCTTCTTCACCACTAAAGAGAAAGGCAGTGGACTCGGCCTCTTTATCGCCAGGAAAATCGTTGAACTTCATAATGGTCAAATCTCGATTTTTAGCAAAACTGGCACAGGAACAACCGTTGAAGTAAAATTACCTGTATATGAGAATTCTGCTTGTTGATGACGAAGCCGCCTATTGTGAATTAACCGCAAGCAATCTCCGCAGTGCCGGGTATGAAGTGGATGCTGTAACCAGCGGGGATACTGCTCTGGAACTTCTGAATAAAAACACCTATGAAGTTGTTATTACCGACTTGAAAATGACGCCTGTTGATGGACTGGCGGTTATGAGCGCGGCTAAAAAAATCAATCCTGATACCGAAGTCATAATCGTCACCGGCTTCGGCACCATTGCCACCGCAGTTGAAGCCATGCGTCAGGGGGCTTTCGACTTCGTTACCAAACCGGTATCTGCGGACCATCTGCTGGTGCTGCTGGAAAAAATCAAACAGGTCCACCGGACGCATCTGGAAAACAGAATCTTAAAACAGGAACTCAAAAGCACTAACCGGTATGCGGGTCTGGTCGGTTCCAGCCCAGCAGTAAACAAACTGCTCAGCATGATTCAGAAAGTGGCTGCCAGCGATACTACGGTCTTGATCACCGGCGAAAGTGGCACGGGAAAGGAACTGGTAGCCCGGCTCATTCATAACGCCAGTCCGCGGGCACAGAATCCATTCATTACAGTTCACGCTGCCGCATTACCGGAAACACTGCTGGAATCCGAGCTTTTCGGATATGAAAAAGGTGCATTTACCGGAGCCTCGAGTAAAAAACGGGGGCGCTTGGAACAGGCCGATGGCGGCACTCTTTTTCTTGACGAAATCGGAGAACTGACACCCTCCATACAGGTAAAATTACTGCGGTTTCTTCAGGATCGGAGCTTCGTTCCTCTGGGAAGTGATAAACTTGTCGCTGTGAATGCCCGGATCATCGCCGCCACAAACCGTAACCTGAGTCAGCTGGTCAGTCAGGGCAGGTTCCGTGAGGATCTCTATTACCGTCTGGCGGTCTTCCCCATTCACATCCCTCCCCTGCGTGACCACAAGGAAGACATACCCCTGCTCTGCAATCACATCCTCAATCGTCTGGGCTACCATCGCGAATTAAGCAAGGATGTGATCGATTTGCTTTACAAGTGGGACTGGCCCGGTAATGTTCGAGAACTGGAAAATGTTCTGGAACGGGCGTTAATCCTCGCTGCCGGAGGCGAAATAAAACCTCAGCACATCCAGTTTCCGGAAAGAATCACCACTGAAAACCCGGAAACCGAAAAACCCCGCTCCCTCCCGGAACTGGAAAAAAGGCTCGTAGAAGAGGCATTAAGGCAGGCGGGAGGAAATAAATCCAAAGCCGCCAAAATTCTTGGCATAACACGCAGGATGCTGTATACGAAAATTGCGAAGTATAATATAGATGAGAATTTCCCGGGGTGACCGGTATGGAACAGATATGTTCAATTCAGTCCGGGTTACATCTTACCGCTGATGAACATGCTTTTCTATATAAAACAGCCATGACTGGCATAAAAATTGCTTATACTAAAAGCGTATGCGGAGAAATTATTCATTGCTGATTTTAATCCTGGTGCTGGGAATCGCCGGCATCGGTTACGCCCAGCATCCGGACAAAGTTCGGCAGGAGCTGGAACGTACTGATGACATCATAAGCCAGGCACGGACTATTGTTGAGCCGTCAAACAATTCTGAAGCTCAGTTACTTCTCAATCAGGCAAGGGAAATTCAGCAAACCGCCTGGGAAGGCTATCACCGGAAACGCTACCGCTGGTCCTACAGCCGGACACTCGCCGCCCGTCAGCGCGCCCGCGAGGCAATGGAACTGATTACCGTTGATCCTCAGCGGATAGAAGCCGAAATTGAACGGACAAACGAACTGATGAGCCAGCTCCAACCCCAGATTACACGGATTGACGACCCGCAAATCGCTGACCTGTGGAAAACAGTCCAGACCGAACAGAACGCCGCCCTGAACTACCTCCACACGCGCCGCTGGCGCTGGGCACTCCGTTTCACCATGGCAGCCCGGAACCATATCTACGAAATAACGGGAAAATTGGGGCGGTTTCAATCTCGGGGAAAAATTCAGCATGAATTGGATCGCACTGATTTAATTCTCCAGCGCGTCAGCGGACCCGTTGCTGCCAGTCATAATTTCCGGGCGCAGGAAATGTTCTCCCGTGCTGGCGAATGGCAGGTGCAGGCGAAAAACCGCTTCCGTTCGCGGATGTATCTTGTGACCCTAAAATTAACCTTTGCTGCCCGGGAACTGGCGATGCGTGCCTGGCAACTGGTAACTCAAACGCCCGACAGCGCCCTTGTCAGTTCGGCCCTGGAAGAAACTGAACATCTGATTGTTCAATGGGAGGAAAGGGTTAACCAGCAGCAGGATGCCCAAATAAAGGAAATGTTGGATTTGGCAATAAAACAACAAAATGCCGCCCGGGAGTTGTACCGCCAGGGAGACCTCAATGCTGCCCTGAAGCAGACCAATCAGGCGCGCCAGATGCTCTACCGGATCGTGGAACTTCTCAATCTCGCTGAACCGCCTGCCGGTAAAAACTGATGTTCTGCCTGATACCGGAAATTTCCTCCTGATACCGGATGAACCTGATTTTTCTGATTTTGGGGGTTACCATCCGGAGTGATGCCGGTGTGGGCGGGTATTACTCCAATCTGCGCTACTCTGTTGCCGATACGATCACCCGTGATACGACGGTACCCAGCACCGAACTTCGTTCCTTCTGGACCGTATATCTGAATCACGAACGTGTTGATTACACAGTTCAGAGTGAAAACAACCTGCAGTTTTCCAACACCGCCTTGACTGACTGGTTAAATCTTCGTTTCTCAATCCCGTTGAACTCGTCTCTGACCTTCAATGGAGCGACGGAAAATGAGCTCTCCTGCTATCACAAGCTTCTTTCTCTGTTTCAGGATTCCGTCTGGAATAAATCCTATGTTAATGCCCTGCTCAAGCTTGATCTTGACTATGAACTTAACAAAGACTTTACCATCACAGGGGGAAATGAAATAGAACATCAACGCTATTTTTCCCCTGACAGTGCCTTTTATAACTACTATCTTAACCGGACAATGCTTGACCTTGATATTCAATTCGGCGATTACCTGACACTCACCTGGGAATCAAAGCTCCACCGGCTCTGGGCTCAGACTCAACCCCAGCATAACTATACTGAGTATATTCTGTATTTAAACGGGAACAGTTACTTTCTTCGCAACTGGACCCTGCAATTTGACAACACCTTCAGTCGGCGCATCTACCCGGCAAGAAACCGCAGCTATGCCGACTTGAACCCCTCTCTCTTCATCAATCGGAATCTCGGCTCTTTACTGGGAATAAGCCTGCGGGAAAACATCCGATTTCTCTGGTTTGATGAAACAACCGCCATCTACCAGAACCAGCTTACCAACCGGCTGGAACTGGAACTCGAAATTCAGCCCGGCAGCGCCTTTGCTTTCCGGATAACTCCCCAGATAGAAAACCTTCGTTCATTGAACCAAACAAGCAGTCAGGATTACCAGGAAATCTCTCTGTCCCTCGGAGTCGAACTCCTCCGCGCAACCCGTATCTGGCTGTCACTGGATGACCGTTTCGGAATCCGCCGTTATCTGTTAGCGGACTCGGCTTTTCAGTCCGGTTACCGGTTCAACGAATTCACCCTTACCGGCAGCTGGAAAATTCTGAGCATTCATCACCAGGAACTCACTCTGGAAACAATGCTTAACATTACGCCGGAGTGGCACCAAGAAGCCATTGACAACCTCGCTGCCCTGTCGTCCTCAGTCGAACTCAAATACCGCTGGTAAAACTGACTCCCCCTGTACTCAGTTTCTTGCCAGCAGTTGATAATTTGACAACTCGGGTTCTTGCTGTATTCTATTTAACAATTCCGGGTTACATCCTCTAAAACTAAATTTAGGAGGCGCTGTGAAAACTAAAAAATGCATATTCTTTATTATCTTAATCCTGTATGCGGCAAGTACTGGTGCAACCGGTGCGAGGTATCTCATCATCACCCCCGATGCATTTGCTTCCTTTGCCGAACCGCTCGCCCGTTGGAAAACTGCCAAAGGTATGCTGGCAAAAATAGTTACAACCTCAGAAACCGGGGCGGATACCAGTCAGATTCACTCCTATATCCGCTATGCCTGGAATAACTGGGACATTCCTCCCGAGTATATTCTCCTGCTGGGTTCACCTGAATACATTCCCAGTTTCACCAACAACAATGACAACTATTACGGTAATATGACTGGCGACTTCCGGATTGAGATTCCGATCGGCAGATTTCCTGCTCATAACCCGAGAGAATGCAGCACCTTCGTCGCCAAAGTTCTGGCTTATGAAAATCCCCCTGCCGGCACTGATACACTGTGGTTTCGTAAAGGGACAACTGTCGTCCGCGAAGATGTCCCGCCTGATTCCTATTATCAGAAAGACGCTCAGATTCTGCGATCTTACTGGCAGGAAAGAAATTTCCTGCTGGCTGAAAGCCTCTGTAACCTTTACGGAGATTCCAGCCGGCAGGTTAATTATGCAGGCAGTGATGGCAGAATTTTCATTACCTACCGCGGCAGTGGCGTTGGCAGTTGGTACTCACCTTTCAATGCCGTCACACCGGCAAGCTGGCAGAATGGCATCAGAATGCCGGTCGTCGTCAGCGCTACCTGCGCCACTATTACCCTTTCTCCCGGGGAAACAATGTACGGGGATCAGTTTGTTCGTGCCGGCTCGCCTTCAGCGCTGGGAGGAGCAATCGCCTTCTTCGGCACTACCCGGAGTGGCAACCATATTTCGCGTTTTCGCAGCGCCTGTTACCGGGGATTCTTCCACGCCCTTTATGAAGAAGGGGAATACCGTCTCGGCTCCGCTGCTCTGAGAGGCCGCCACTGGATCGATTCAATCTACGGAGACAGCATTCGTTACCTTGAGTGGAATCTCCTGGGCGACCCGGAGCTCAATGTCTGGATTGACGCACCGCTGAAACCTGATGTCATCCATGATACAGTTGTAGCAATGACGGAACAGAATTTTACTATCATGGTCAAGGTTGCCGGTACCCCTTTCCCGGGCGCCCAGGTATGCATATCAATGGACACATTAATCTATGGATACGGACAAACAGATAGCATGGGGCAGGTAACATTCCCAATCCACCCGCAATCTCCCGGCAGACTGCAGATCGTGGTCAGTGGCAAAAACCTACTTCCTTATATTGGCTCCTGTGAAGTGGTCTCGAGAGATGTAAGTTGTATCTCGATCCTGGTCCCGGCAGGAACGGTTGATTCCGGTACGGTAGTCTATCCGGTGGTAAAACTGTTTAACTATGGCAGCCGAACTGAAACTTATCCGGTTTTTATGCACATCGGCTCAGAATACGCCCGCAGCGAAACTGTGCAGTTCCATCAGCCCAACACCGATTACGAAATTGTCTTTCCTCGTTTTACCGCTCAGCAACGGGGAAGCTGGCAAGTGACCTGCTCTACCGGGCTGGCACAGGACCAGCATCCAGAAAACAACCGGTGTTCAGCAAACTTTTTTATCCGTGTCCGGGATGTCGGAGCAACAAAAATCCTGGTCCCGAGCGGAAGCTATACGCCAGGCGCTGTTATTACACCCGCCGCCTGCTGGCAAAATTACGGTAATGTGAACGCCACTTTCCAGGCATGGCTGATAATCGAGTCCTCTGGCGGCGCACGTATTTACGTTGACCGGCAGGACCTCACCATGGCTCCTGGAGATTCAGAACCATCGGTAATCTTTAGACCCTGCACCTTGAGTTCCAGCGGCACATATGTTGTTCGCTGCAGTACTTATTACCCGTATGACCAGGTATCCTCAAACAACTGCCGGTCCGCCAATTTTATCGTTACTCCGCTCTGGAATAATGGATGGCAGGAAGTTCTATCCATGCCTGCCGCACCCTCCGGCAGTCCGGTCAGCGATGGAGCCTGGCTTGCCAGTGCTGGCGAATACGGAATGATATATGCTGCCAAAGGAAACAAAACCGGTGATTTTTATGCCTATGACCCGATTCGTGATTCTTGGACGATGCTGATGTCCATCCCGGAAGGACCGGCACGCCGGTTTCCTAAAAAGGGGACTTCTGCTGCTGGCAGCGACCAAGTAATTTTTATGGCAAAAGGCAACGGCACGTTTGAGTTCTGGTGTTACGAAATTGCCACTAACAGCTGGCGCCAGCTGCCGGATATTCCTCAAGGACCTGATGGTAAAAAGGTAAAGGGGGGTACTGATCTGGTGTATGTGACCGAAAACGATACCGGATATGTTTATCTCCTGAAAGGTGGGAGCCAGGAATTCTACCGGTTTAATACTACTACTCCAGATTGGCAGCGTATGCCCGATGCTCCTGCCGGGATCAAACCCAAATGGAACCAGGGGTCCTGGCTGGCTTATGATCAGAAAACTACGATCTACGCCCATAAGGCAAAATATCACGAGTTATGGATCTTTGATCTCTCAACCCACCAATGGAGCCCCACTCCCCTTCCCGGAATGCCGGTTTCCAGCGGACAGACTGGAAAAAACAAAAAATCAAGAGATGGCGGCAGTGCTGTTTTTTATAACGGCAACATCTATGCTCTGAAAGGTGGAAACACCTGCGAATTCTGGAAATTCGATCCTCTTACCCGCAGCTGGTCTGAACTTGATACGCTGCCGCAGTTCGGTTCCACGGGCAAAAAAAAGCGCGTCAACCGCGGTGGTGATATTACTCACTTGGGAGGCGGAACATTCTTTGCGCTGAAAGGGAATAAAACTCTGGAGTTATGGCGCTATGTAGAAAATCAGCCGCTTCAATATCCTGCCATCGTGGCACAGGTTAATCCGGACAGACTTTCCCGCTCTCAACCATCGCATGCTGAAATCACCGTACCGTCCTGCCTCAGTTCATCTGAATTGTCCAATCTCCTTGGTGCCCGATTATTGAAAAATGCATCTGTTGAAATTTATGATCCGGCGGGAAGAAAGATCATGACCGCTCATTCGGCAATTACCAACAGTGGAACACTCTCCTTTCCGGCATTCGCTTTGAACCCCGGAGTCTATATCTTGCACATTAACGGAACATCATCATCTGCCACCCGGAAGCTTGTCATTGTGAAAAGGTAAAAATATTTTCTGTCCTGTTTGACACTGAAATTTCAGGGGTTAAATTAGTGAATAATGGCACGCAGAATCGCTGTCTGTAACCAGAAAGGCGGAGTGGGGAAGACAACAACTGCAATCAACCTCGCTGCCGGGTTGGCGCTCCGTGACCATAATGTGCTCCTTGTGGATATGGATCCACAGGCACATGCCACCGTCGGACTCGGAATTGACCGGAGCAATCTCGCGGTCTCCGTATACGAAGTTCTGCTCGAAACTCAGCGGGTCGATGACGCAATCATCAGAAACTGCTTTAATAAAATGGACCTTCTGCCCGCCACGCTGAACCTCGCCGGAGCCGAAGTGGAACTGGTGGAAGCACCTCAGCGGGAATTCCGGCTCAGCCGTGCGCTCAACCTGATTGAACCGAAATACTCATTCATCATCATTGACTGTCCGCCATCATTGCTTCTGCTGACAATCAACAGTCTCACCGCCGCCAACAGCGTGCTTATTCCCGTGCAGGCAGAATATTATGCCCTGGAGGGAATGTCCCGGCTTCTGGAAACAGTCAACCTGATCCGTGCTACTCTTAACCCGACGCTGGAAATCGAAGGTGTACTGCTTACGATGTTCTCCAGCCGGCTCAACCTCTGCCAGCAGGTGGAAAATGAGGTGCGCGAATTCTTCAGAGAGCAGGTATTTTCGACCGTCATCCCCCGCAGTATCCGGCTTGCCGAAGCCCCCAGTTTCGGCAAACCGATCTTTGCCTACGACGGACAGTCAGCCGGCGCTCAGGCATATCTGGCACTCGTAAATGAAATCTTGTCCCGACATCCATCAGAAAGGAAAACCGATGAATCGTAAGGCATTAGGCAAAGGGCTGCGCGCTATCATCCCGGAAAAAACTCAGGAGGCTCTGGCTACGGAATCCCGTCCGATCCCCATCGACGAAATCCGTCCCAACCCCTATCAGCCCCGCATTACCAAGGAAGCAGAAAATAACCCCCGTTTTCAGGAACTGGTAGCATCAATCCGGGAAAAGGGAGTACTTCAGCCCGTTGTTGTCCGGCGCCGTCACGACGGCTATGAACTGGTAATGGGGGAACGACGCTGGCGTGCTGCCCGCCTTGCCGGTCTAACTGCAATCCCGGCGATCATCCGCCCGGTTGACGACCGGGAGATGCTCGAAATGGCGCTGATCGAAAACATTCAGCGTTCCGATCTGAATCCGATTGATGAAGCCCTTGCCTATAAGGCATTGCATGAACAGTTTAATCTCACCCATGAGGAGATCGCCCGCCGGGTGGGCAAGGACCGTTCCACCATAACCAATGCTCTGCGCCTGCTCACCCTCCCCTACCGCGTCCGTGAAGCACTAAGCCTGGGACAGATTACCCCGGGTCATGCCCGCGCGCTCCTGACGCTCACCAGCCGGCGTGAACAGGTGGATCTGTGTGAAAGGGTAATTGCTGAGGGCATTTCTGTCCGAACACTGGAACGTCTTTGCAGTGAAGGCAAAATCCCGACAACGAAAGGGGAAACCAGAAAAACGGAAAAGGATATTCACCTGACGGAAATTGAGCAGCGTCTCCAGGAAACCCTCGGCACCCGGGTCGTGATTACACCGCCGGGCAAATCCGCGGGAAAAATCACGATTATGTTCCACTCTTGGGAAGACCTTACCCGTATCTGCCAACTGATCCGGAAAGAATCCGGTGGCTAAAAAAGAAATCACCGTATTCATTTTCGGCAACTATACACCCAATTCGCTTCGGTTCAGTATCTCATTGGGTCTTGCCCGGCTGCTTTTCGCCCTGTTATGTCTGTCGGTTTTGCTCGTGCTGGCAGCAGTTGGAATTGTCGCCTCCGGTGCCTACCGGTTCCATCAGCTGGTCTATCTCACCCAGCGGAACCGGAAACTGGAAACTGAATTCAGGAAAATAACCCAGCTCCGGGAAAAACTGGAAAACCTGGAAATTGAGCGGGAAAAACTTGCCCGGATGCTTGGTGTAGAACTATCACCACCACCCGTTGACTGGCAGGGCACGACGCCCGACTCATTTATCCTCCCGGAATGGATTTCTGATCAACCCTGGGGAAAATATCCGGTCCCAATACTTGTACCGGTTTCCGGATATGTTGTCTCCAGGCGTGCCAGTCCCGAACATATTGCAGTTGACCTGGCGGTCCCCCGGGAAAGTCCGGTCCGGGCTGCGGCTGACGGTATTGTCATTGCCCGGGGCACCGATCGAATCCTGGGGCGGTTTATCGGGCTGGCACACGCCGAAGGCTACGAAACTTATTACGGACACCTTGCCCAGTGGCTGGTAAATCGTGGCGATTCAGTGAAGGTCGGACAAATAATCGGCCGGGTCGGCATGACCGGACAGGCAACTGCACCCCACCTGCACTTTGAAATCCGTAAATTCGGCAAGCCGGTTGATCCGACTGAAATACTCAAAATCTAATATTTATTGACACAAAACCAGAATTCGCTATCATAAAGTAACTATAAAGGAGGTCATATTGGTGAAGCTCAAAGTAATCATACTGTTATTGGTGCTGACCGCACCGGTTTTGCTCTGGGCATGGCCCCAGCCTGGTGATCCAGCACCAAACATCTCAATCCCGGACACCGCCTGGCAGACGCACACCATCCCGGCGGAATACCGCGGACATGTGATTCAACTCTTCTTCTGGCAGTCAACCTGACCATCCTGTCTCGCGGAGTTGCCGCGAATACAAGCAATGTATGATGAATACGGCAGTCAGGGGTATCTACCGCTGGCAATCAATCTCTGGCAGGATATGGAAAATGTTGTAAAGGTGTATGCCCGCGCATACAGCTACCCCTTCTTCCGTGATGCCGGATCCGGCTGGACCGCATACCGGATGAATGGCTACATCCCGCTGAACTATGTGATTGATACTGCGGGGATTGTCGTCGGCTCAATGGAAGGGTTTAATGAGGCGGTAGTTCGCAGCTGGATCGAACCGTACCTCACTGCTGTCTCGGAGGAAAAGCCAACAATGCGACCGGAATTCACTCAGGTAGCCCCCAATCCCGCAAACAGAACCCAGACCGTAAGCTTCTCGCTGCCGGAAACACGCACCGTCACCCTGAAAGTCTTCTCAGCTTCCGGGAAACTTGTCGGCACACTGGTTGAAGGCAACCTTCCGGCTGGAGTTCATTCCGCGGTCTGGCACACCACTGACGAACACCACCGGCCGGTACCAAATGGTCTTTACTTCTACGAGCTGAACGACGGTCGGTATATCATCCGGTACAAGACGGCAGTTCTACGCTGATAAGACTGCTTCCCGATTTGAACCGGGCTCAAGCTGAGCCCGGTTTTTTTATTGTTGACTCGAGGTAAACTGCGGTATATCATTAAAGCTAAGTGTATATCAAGGAACTTCAGCTTTTAGGATTCAAATCCTTCCAGGAAAAAACAACCCTCCGTTTTGCACCGGGGATGAACTGCATTATCGGACCGAACGGCTGCGGCAAATCCAATGTTCTCGATGCTCTGCGCTGGGTGCTGGGGGAACAGTCATTCGCCGTGCTTCGCTGTGCCAAAAATGAAGACCTGATTTTTGCCGGCACCGCTCAGCTGCCGCCGGTAAACTTTGCCGAGGTCCGCCTCATCCTCTCCACCGAAGATCAGCCCGCACTCGGTTCGGAAGTGGAGATCCGGCGCCGCTACTTCCGTTCCGGTGAAAGTGAATACTATCTGAACCGCCAGCCCTGCCGGCTTCGTGACATTCAGGACCTGTTTCTCTCCACCGGCATCGGCACGAAAGCCTACTCGATTTTTGATCTCCGGCAGATGCGCGAAATAATTGCCGGCAACATCCGTCAGATGTTTGAAGAAGCGGCAACTTTAGCCAAATTCCGCGACTCCAAGGAAGAGTGCCAGCGCAAATTAACACTCACCCAGACCGATTTAACCCGGCTGGAGGATATCATTGCCGAACGGGAAAGAATTGTGCGCAGCCTCCAGCGCCAGAGTGCCCGGCTCCGGGTTTATCAGCGGCTGAAACAGGAAGAAAGCCGTCTCCGGCTCCGGGAACTCCAGCAGGCATACCGGGAATTAAACGAACAGCTTGCCGCTAATGAACTGGAAATCCGAAAGCTTGAAGACACCGCTGCCGAAATCACCCTGCAGCTCCGACATCAGGAGGAAGAACTCCGTCAGCTTCATTCCCGGCTGGTCGGCATCCAGAGCGAACGGGAGCAGGCACTTAATGAATTAAATCAGCGCCGTCAGACACTGTCGGAACTGCAGGCAAGACTGCTGATGGAACAGCAGGAATCTGAATTTCTTGACCGTGCCTCGGAGGAACTGCAAAAGGAGAAGACCCGGCTGGAACAGGAAATCAACGAACTGCAACAGATATTTAACACCGCGCTTAACCAGCTGGAAAACGCCAATTCAACCCTGCGGAAACAGGAGGTCGAACTGCAGCACCTGCAGACTGAAAGCCGGCAGCAGGAAACCACTGTCATTACCTCCCGCCAGGAGGAAGAGCAGGAGCGCGACCGGCTGCGTCAGCTCTGGGAAAATGAACAGCAGCTTCGGGGAACAATCATTCGCCTCGAAGCAGAACTGGCAAATACCAGAACAACAACTGAGCGCCTGACTGAAGAAGCCCGTCGCCTCCATCAGCAACTGAATCAGGCAGAAACGGACCGCAATACACTGCAGAGTGAATTCGATCACCTGAAACATCAGCTCGACTATCAGCGACAGCAGTCAACACTCCGGCAGCAGGAACTTGCTGCCATTGAACAGCAGCTGGCAGAGCTCGGGCGTGAACAACGCCACCTCGAGGAACAGAAGACCAACAACGCTGCCCAGATTGCCCGGCTCGAAACCCGGGTTGCCCGCTCGGTTCTGACGGGTGCAGGGGAAATACTGGGCGAAGTTACTCCGGTGAGCGACTGGCTGGAGCCGGAGCCGGGCTGGGAACGTGCCTGCGAGGCAGCTTTTAACTTCCTGCTGGACTTTCTGAACACCGAGAAAATTCAGCCCAGGGAATTCAGCCGGCTCCTTGATCGCTTCCCGACGGAGCGCTTCGGCTTGCTCATAAGTTCACTGGCGACCGCACCTTTGCCCGAATGCCCACCACCAGCGGATCCGGCGATCATCGGCGCGCTCCACCAGTTTGTCCGACTCCGCACCGGTGCCCCTCCCCTGCTGCGGTCATGGCTGGAATCCTTTGCGGTCCTCCGCAACAGTGAATCTCTCTGGTCAATGATTGAAAAGTATCCGGCGTCCCGCTTCGTCACCGCTGACGGCTATGCCTACCTGGGCGACGGCCGGCTCGTGCTTGCCGGTGAACAGGCAGGCAGCATGGTCATCCTGAGCAGAATCCGGGAACTCGAACAGGGTACTGCCGCACTCAATGAACGGCTTGCGGCGATTGAAAAGACCACCGCCGGCCTCAACGAACAGCGCCTCCAGTTGCAGACTCAACTGGACAAGACAGAAAGTGAGCTCCGCCTGACTGAAAGGGAATTTTATGCTCTGGAATCCCGGCTGAGCACCACTGCCGGCGTCGCCGCAGAACTGCAGCGGGAATATGAACGCCTGAATGCGGAAATCCGCCGGCTGAACGGATTAACCGGCTCCCTGACCACTGCGCTGACAGAACATCAGCAGGAGCTGACCGCACTCCGCACCGCAATCGAACAGTCCGAACAGAAACTCGCCCGGCTGGAACAGCTTTCCAACGCTGCCGAACAGCAGGTTAAAAACGAACTGAAGGCTGCCTCCGAACTGCTGGCTCAGCTGGCAGAACAGCGGGCACGGGTCCGGCATCTGGAAACCGAAATCGGTCATATCAAACAGTCGATTGAAGACAAATCCCGGCGGATAGGGGAAATTACCGCCACAATGGCACGCCATCACGAACGCCAGCAGCAACTGAAGGACAGCCGGGAGCAGTTAAACAGTGCCATCGGTCAGCTCCAGGCGCAGCTGGCTGAAGCCGAGCAGAGTTATGCCCGCTTCAACCTTGACGATGTCTCCGCAGCCACCGCAGAACTGGAAAAAAACATTGCCGAGTTACGGAATCAGCAACAGAATAACCAGAACCGGCTTCTGGAATACCGGCTCCAGCGCGCCGAACTGGAAACCAGAGTTCGTGCCCTGCTCGACGAGGCTAAATCCCTGGGTGCCGATCTCAGTCAGTTCAGTCCGGCGCCAGCAGAATCAGCCGATGAACTGAACCGGCTGGAAGAGATTCGCCGCCGGCTTGCCGCCCTGGGTCCGGTAAATCCACTGGCAGCAGAAGAGTATGAACAGGAAAAAAAGGACCTTGAACGTCTGCTCTTCCAGCGGGACGATGTCCTGCAGGCAAAACAGAATCTGGAAGAGTCATTAAAGGAAATTGACCGGCACGCCCGGGAACAGTTTCTCAACACCTATCAGGAGGTGCGCCTTCACTTTCAGCAGGTCTTCCGGGAGCTGTTTCTCGAGGGCGAAGCGGACCTGGTGCTGGTCAATGATGCGGATCCCCTCCAGTCAGAAATCGCAATCATTGCCCGTCCCCGGGGGAAAAATCCGAAACGGCTGGAACAGCTTTCGGACGGCGAGAAGGCACTGCTGGCGATCTCGCTCCTCTTCGCCTTTTACCGGGTGAAACCCGCTCCCTTCTGCTTTCTGGACGAAATTGATGCTCCTCTCGACGACGCCAATGTCAGCCGTTTTGCCGACTACCTCAAACGGATGACCGAAAAGACCCAGGTGATAATCATTACCCATAACCGCGCAACGGTGGAACGGGCTGATGTCATCTTCGGTGTAACTGCTGAACAGCCCGGGGTCTCGAAACTCATTTCCGTCAGTCTTGCAGACTACCGCCGGAACAACCCGGCATCGTCCCTGCCCGAAAATTAACTTATGGGACTGCGGGAAACACTTGCCCGGACTCGCCAACTCCTCTCCCGGCTGATCACCGCCAAAACGCTCAACCTGGAGGAACTGGAAGCCGCCCTTATCAGCGCGGATGTCGGAGCCCGCGCCACCGCTCAGCTGCTGGAGCGTCTCAGCCGGGCGGGCGAAAACCCGCAGGCGGCACTGGAGCAGGAGATTATCCGGCTACTGAGCGGAACTGAACGCGGTAACCGCCCGGCACCGGAAACTCCAGCAGTGATCATGATTGTCGGAGTCAACGGCTCGGGCAAAACAACCACCGTGGGTAAATTAGCCCACTACTATGCAGCCCGGGGCAGACGGGTTATCATCGCTGCCGCTGACACCTACCGCGACGCCGCAGCGGAACAGGTGCGCATCTGGGCGGAGCGGGCGGGCGTGGCAATTGTCCACTCGCAGAAAGGCCAGGACCCGGGAGCGGTTGTGTTTGATACCATAACCCGGGCACGCCAGCAGCAGTTTGACACGGTGCTGGTCGACACCGCCGGCCGGCTCCACACCCGCCAGGACCTGATGGCAGAACTGGAGAAGATCAAACGGGTCTGCAGCAAGGTCAAACCGGGTGCACCGGAGGAAATCTGGCTTGTGCTGGATGCAACCGTGGGCCAGAACGGACTCCGGCAGGCAGAAATCTTTCACCAGCGTCTCGGCCTCACCGGTATTATCATCACCAAACTTGACGGGACTGCCCGCGGCGGAATTATCATCCCGGTGGTCATCGAACTCAAACTCCCGGTCCTCTTCGTCGGCACCGGTGAGGGACTCAATGACCTCGAGCAGTTCAACCCGCAGGAATACGCCCGGGCACTCATCAGATAACCGTCCCGGAGGAATCAATCATACTCAGTGCCCAGCGTGCTGCGTCCTTGACTCTGCCCGGCTCCCGGCTCCAGGGCCAGGGACGGGCAAGCGCTCTGAGTTTCTCTCTTGCCGCCTTTGCCCGTAACAACCCCAGCGCCTCGATCGCCGCCAGCCGCACCCGGACTTCGGTATCGTCCAGCGCCTTCATCAGAAAAGGAACCGCAATCGGATTGCCGATCCTCCCCAGCGCCAGAAAAACATTCGCCCGCACCAGATCACTCTCATCTTCCACCCGCTCCAGCAGTTTCATACTCGCCCGGTAATCTCTCAACTTGCCCAGTGCCTCAGCTGACATCGCCCTTACCAGCCGGTCCGGATCATCAAGACGCTCAATCAGCGCCGGCACCGCCCGCAGATCCCCAATTTCACCCAGCGCCTGCGCCGAAACCAGTCTGACCCAGGATGAAGAATCGTCAAGACCGCTGATGAGCCGTTCCACCGCACCCTCATGTCTGAGCCGGCCCAGCACATCAATTGCCCGCACCCGGACATCCGGAGATTGATGAGTCAGAATCCCGAAAACCGGCTCTACTGCCAGCTCTCCCAGCCTTTCCAGGGCATTGGCTGCCATCCCGGCGATTTTCGGGTCCGCATCCTCCAGCAACCGGCTCAGCCGCTCCGCTGCCCGCAGGTGCCGGATTCTGCCCAGCGCCTGAATCGCCGCCAGCCGGACGCCACTTTCCGAATCTTCTGCCAGCTGAAACAGGGTAGCCAGCCCTGCCTCTTCTCCGAGCATACCCAGCACCCAGGCAACCAGCCGGCGGATACCGGGATCATCACTTCCTGCCAGCCGGATTAACGGTGGCAATGCTGCAGGGCCTGCTTCCAGAAGCCGTTGCAGCGCCACTTCCCGCTCATCTAAATTCTCGGCAGTCAAAGCCTCCAGCAGTGAACGCACCGAACGGTCCGAAATCTGCTCCAGCGCCCCCCGTGCTGCCTGGCGCACCTCAGCAAACGGATCATTATTTGCCAGTCGAACCAGTTCAGCTGCAGCAGCCGGCACCCCGATGCTTCCCAGTGCGATTGCTGCTGCCCGGCGCACCTGCGGATTCTCATCCTGCAACTCATCAAGGAGCGGATTAACCGCCTCCTGCCTGCCCAGCCCGGCAAGCCCCTCAGCTGCTGCTATCTGCACCTCAGGATTCAAATCCCGCAGCAGTTCCAGCAGCCCTTCAAGTGCCCGGGTGCTGGTGATCCCCGGCGTATCTGCATAAGCAGCACCGATCCTGCCCAGTGCCACCGCTATTGCCCGTCGTTTCATCGGCTCCGGTTCATTCAGATGCTTCAGGAGAAAATCCACCCCTTCTGCCAGCTTCAGCTCCCCTACAAGCTCTATTACCGCCAACTCCGGCGGTCCCTCCCAGGTTGAAAGATACCGGGCTACCGGTTCCTCCGCTGTCCTGCCGAGCCGGCTTAAAATTCCTGCCACCTCCCGGCGAATCTCCGGCTCCGGGTCCTTCAGCAGAAAGACAATCGCGCCTGCAGCCGCCTCCGGATCAAGCCGGGCGAGCTCATGTGCTGCAGCACGCCGGACCGCCGGTTCCGGATGGCTCAGCTCCAGAATCAGCCGGCTGACCGGCATCAGCTCCTCCTGCCCGCAGATCTGCTTCTGCTCGCGGTTAACTCCGAAACCAGCCAGTTCAGATACGGCTGATACCCGGCAGTGATCGCCAGGGCAATGATCTCCGGCACCCGATAGGGATGCAGTTCCCGGATCCGCCGCTCAAGAAGGGGGTAATGCGCTTTGTCCGTTTTGATCAGCAAAAGCCACTCCCGGCTCTGCTCAATCTTTCCCTCCCACCAGTAACTGCTGACAATCGGACCGGAAATCTGGACACAGCCTGCCAGCCGTTCCTCAAGCAGCGTCCGGCTGATCCGGCTTGCGGTTCTTCGGTCCGGGACCGGGACAAAGACCTGCAGATACCTCACCTTAAAAGTTTGCCCTTATGCCTGAGCTCAGTCAAGAAAATTGACCTGAAAAACCTTCCGGATATAATTTATATACGGTCAGGCTCGGTTAAAAATGGAAAAAGATCAATCAAACTCGGAGGAGCTGTAATGATAAAAAACATCATGATCACACTGCTCGTGCTTTTTGCCTTCGGCTTCGGGATGATCAGCCCGGAGCTGGAACGGCATCTGAGCACGGCGGCAGCTGACCAGAAGCTGCCG
>JAOABP010000004.1 GCA_026418295.1 Caldifarciminota bacterium | reverse complement strand
GCTCTATACTGTTCGACAGCTGGGTATCGCCCGGGGTGGTGCTTATAATATGCTTTACGGCCTCAACCGCCATACTCATACCAACCTGGGCTATGCCTGCACAACCGGTGTCAACGGAGGAAGCTACGCTGGCTGTGTTGTAGGAGGTGGATGCTATAATGCTTCCATACATGAGTACACCACAGTTGCCGGGGGATTCCAAAATACCGCGAGTGGTGCCCGATCGATAGTGGGCGGTGGCACTTCGAATCGGGCAATAGGTGATTATGCTGCAGTTCTGGGTGGGGGCACAAATAGGGCGATTGGAGAATACAGTGTAATTGGTGGCGGATTCTTCAATTGCGCCAGCGGTGATTTTGCTGCTGTGGCTGGGGGTACTCGCGATACGGTCTATGGGGTTTATGGCGGGATCTTTTCGGGTTACGACAATCTTGCCGGTGATGCGAGTTCCGATTCCGCAGCAACGGTTGCCGGTGGCTATAGAAACTCTGCTACTGCCAAGTTCAGTTTTGTCGGCGGCGGTTACTCTAACACCGCCAGCGGTAATTACGCCACGGCAGGTGGCGGCTACACCAATACCGCCAGCGGTAATTACTCCACAGTTGCAGGGGGTGTCAACAACACCGCCAGTGCCCAGGATGCAACGGTCGGAGGCGGAGAATACAACCGGGCAGCCGATATGTTTACAACGGTCGGTGGTGGATGGACCAATTATGCAAGCTACATCGGTGCAACGGTCGGGGGCGGTGGTTACAATACCGCCAGTGGCAATTACAGCACCATCAGTGGCGGGATGGAAAATACCGTGAGCGGCAGTATGAGCGTAATCGGTGGCGGGTATCGTAATAGCGCCAGTGGCGGTTATGCGGCAGTTGGCGGCGGCTGGGCAGATACAGCAAAGGGTTATCTCGGTGGAGCACTTTCGGGGTTCAGTAATCTTGCTGGCGACGCACCCGCTGATACCGGAGCGACAGTCGCGGGTGGCTATGACAACTCAGTGACCGCCAAATATGCTTTTATCGGCAGCGGTTTGTTAAATACCGCCAGCGGCAATTACAGTGCGATCAGTGGCGGATGTAACAATACCGCCAGCGGCAGTTACAGTGCGACCGGTGGGGGATATAGCAACATTGCCAGCGGTAATTATAGCGTGGTCAGTGGCGGCTCCCGGGATAGCGCAATCGGTACATTCTCTTTTGTTGGTGGTGGCATGTACAATGTCAGTCGTGGTGATTACTCCACCGTGTGTGGAGGCTACACTAACTCGGCCCCTGGTAGCGATGCTTTCGTAGGCGGGGGTGATTTCAATATCGCCAGTGGCAGTTTCAGCACAATAGCTGGTGGTTACAGGAATAATGCTACCGGCAATACTTCTACTATTTGTGGCGGTCAAGATAATCTGGCAAGTGAGCTTTATGCCACGGTTTGCGGCGGCTACGCCGATTCATCCCGGTCTTATTACAGCTTTACTGCCAACAACCACTCGGTAGTTCCCTACTCTTACACCAACTCTGCTGCGTTCAACGGTCAGACCGCTACCGCTGCCAATCAGCTCCGCTGCGGGACTCTGTCCAAGGCAGGGGGAAGCTTTACGATTGACCATCCGCTTGATCCCTACGGCAAAATCCTCAACCACTACTTCATTGAGGGTCCGGAGATGCGCAACCTCTATGATGGCGAGGTGGTGCTGGATGTTTCAGGCAGGGCTACCGTCCATCTGCCAGAATACTTCAGTGCCCTGAATCGCAGACCGAGAATTCAGCTTACAGGTGTCGGGACATCCAATGTCTATATCGCCGAGGACATCAAGGGGAACACCTTTGTCATTGGTGGCAAGCCCGGTACCAAGGTCTACTGGCAGGTGACTGGTGAGCGGGCTGATGTCTCGGCGGAGGTAATCAGAAGGCTGATGCCGGTTGAGCAGAAAAAGACCGGCGAGCTTGCCGGCAGGATGCTGGACGATGAGTTCCTTGCCGGCTGTATGGATCAGCTGGAGCGGGAGGGCAAGGCGTCCGGCATCAGCTTCCGCACTCCTGCGGGCAGACAGCGCTACGAGCTGATGAAGAACCCGCCGATACCGGGAAGGAAGATAATGGAGGAGCGATGAAACCGGTTTTCCTTCTGCTCGGATCATCCTTTTTTATTGGGTTGGCTTCAGTCCAGCTTTACCGGTGCGACTGGCAGATAGTGACAGCTGGCGACGGGATGATAAGTTGTGATTACTGCGAGACCGCAAAAATACTGTTTGCTCGCTGAAAATCCGGGTAATCTCAGGCGGGGCAGGGGGAACCCTGCCCCGTTTTTATTATAAAGACCCAGGCGTTGGATTTTAATTCCAACATGATTTTCTGCAATGACTTAGGGGCTAGCCCCGGGCATGCCCCTCAGCGGCTGGGGAGAGGAAATCCGGTTGTGGATTGGGTGTCGTTTTGTGCCTGATGCCGGGTTCTGTCTTCCTGACCGCCACTGGCAAGATACCCGGGCCGGTCTTCAGGAGTGATGGGTTAGTAATGCCGGGTCGGGTTTGAGGTTCTGGTGTGATTGCCGGTCCAAAGCCGGGATATCAGCGGGCAGGGGTGCCGGCACGCTGTGCCGATTTGACGAGGATGTCGTATTCAATATTGACCTTTGACCCCGGACGCAGGTACTTCAGGGTGGTGTTTTCCCAGGTATGGGTTATGATGCTCGCGGTGAATTCGGCCTGCCGGCAGTGCTGGATCGTCAGGCTGACGCCATCAACCGCAATTGAACCTTTTTCCACCAGATACCGGCGGTTTTCGGTCCGGACCGCAATCACCAGCCGTACTCCTCCGGCAAGACGCTGAACCGACCTCACCCTTGCGACCTCGTCAATATGGCCAAGCAGGATATGACCGCCAAGCCGGTCGCCGGCTTTGAGCGCCCGCTCCAGGTTGACCGGTGTTCCGGCACGCAGACTGCCAAGGGTTGTCTGGCTGAGGGTCGGACCGGTCGCCTCGGTTTCAAAGCCGGTTGCCGTTATTTCTGTCACGGTGAGACAGCAGCCGTTGACCGCAACGCTTTCCCCGGGTTTGAGTTCGCCGGCAAAGGGAGCGGTGATTTCAAGATAACGGCGGGCACCGGCAGTGGTGATCCGGCGGACTTTTCCCAGCGCCTCAACTAAACCGGTAAACATAGCCTTCGGTAAGGATGTCTTCACCGAGTTCAATATGGCGGACATCGCGCAGGGTGATTGCGGTTTTAAGATTGCGCGGTCTGAGCCCGGCGCTGAACAGTCTGCCCGGTCCGAGTACCCGGGGCGCCTGGAAGATGTAAGCCTTGTCCACCACCCCGGCTTCCAGTGCCGAGGAGGCGACCGTCGCTCCTCCTTCGATCAGGACCGAGGCGATCTGCCGGTGGTAAAGTTCACTCAGTATGTCCTGCCAGTTAAGCCGGTTCTGACGATCGAGCCGCACCCGGACAACTTCGGCACCATTGCTTTCAATCGCCCGGATCCGGTTCTGCTGACGGCTGGCAGTGAAGACCAGTACCGGTCCGGGTTCGGCAAAAAGCCGGCTGTTGCGCGGTATCCGGAGGCTGGAGTCCAGGACTATCCGGTGGAGCCGTTTTTCGCCGCTGATCCGGCAGGTGAGGCGCGGATTGTCCTTGATTACCGTATTCACACCGACCAGGACCGCATCCGCCATCAGGCGCAGAAACTGGCCGACCGCCCGTGCCCGTTCACCGGTGATCCACTGCGATTCGCCCTCATCAGTTGCCATCATGCCGTCCAGCGTGGCGGCAACCTTGAGCATGACAAACGGCCGGTGTTCACTCATGTAGGTGATATAGGCTTCATTGAGCCGGCGGGCTGCCTTTGACAGCAGTCCGACCTCAACCGTGATCCCCTGGCGGCGCAGACAGCGGACACCGGCGCCGTTAACCTTCGGGTTCGGGTCGAGCATGGCGGCGATGACCTTTTTGATCCCGGCACGGAGCAGGGCATCGGTGCAGGCTGGTGTTTTTCCTTCAAAACAGCAGGGCTCCATCGTGACATACATGGTTGCGCCGTTCGCCCTTGAGCCCGCTGCCCGCAGCGCCTCCACCTCCGCATGAGCCGAGCCGAACCGGCGGTGATACCCCCGGCCGATTACTTTGCCGTCCCTGACCAGCACCGCACCGACCATCGGGTTGGGGGAGACCAGACCGCAGCCCTGAAACGCCAGCTCCAGCGCCTCAAGCATGAAACGGCGGTCGGCCTCAGTCCAGCGGGGCATAGTCCCTAACGGTAGTCAATCTGAAAGTCGTCGTATTCGTGCAGATATTCGCCCCACTCAGTGTTGACACTTTCAACAATCGCCCCCGGCGGTCCCTGATGCAGTTTCTGCACCAGCTGCTCCAGCTTTGCCCGTTCGCCTTCGGCATTGACCTCAACCCGTCCATCGGGCAGGTTGCGCACCCGTCCGGTCAGACCGAGCGCCCGCGCCTCCTTCAGAACAAACATCCGGAAGAAAACACCCTGCACCCTGCCGGAGACATAGGCGGTCAGTGAAGCCTTGTTTCCCGTTGCGCTCATAGTTCAAGGATAGGTAAAAACTACCGGCTGTCAATAAAGGGCAGTTCCGGTTTTACCCGTGGAGGTTTTTCCAGTAGAATCTTTTGATGAAAATCAACGCAAACCGCTGGTGGCGGCTGGTGGCTGTGGTACTTTTGGTCACTGCCGGCAGTTTGCTGGTGATTCTGCCCCACTGGCTGCGGTTCGGCAGAAAATCACTGACACCGCTGGTCCTTGATGGCAGAGGCAGACTGCCGGGCGGTCCGGCACCGGATACCATGCTGCTGCTTTACCGGCTGTCACTGGTCTCGGATCCGGAGCTGGGTTCGGACATCCTCCGGCTCGGGCTGGTGGAAAGTCTGAATCTTGACAGTCTGGGCAATGTCCGGGTAGTGCTGGGGCTGACAACACCCTACTGTCCGTTCGTTGAGCCGCTGGGAAGGGCGGTGCTCGAGACGCTGGTGAATACGCCCGGGGTCAACGGTGTGACGGTCAGGGTTGACCCGCAGATCCGGGTGCGGCGATGAGTCCCGTGTTTCTCGTCCGGGCGGTAATGCTCGGTCTTTCTGCCGGCGCATCCTGTCTCGGCTTCTGTCTGCCGGTGGTGCTGCCGGTGCTTGCCGGTTCGGACCGGCCCGGTTTTTGTCCGGCAGCGGTCCGGTTATCATCCTTTCTGGCGGGCAGACTGCTCGCCTATCTCCTTTTCGGCATTACTGCCGGTCTTGTCGGCGCCCGGCTGAGCAGGCTTATTTTCCTGCGGACAGCAGCACTGCCGGTGATCTATCTCCTGCTGGGCGGATTGATGATAATTTACGGCATGACCGCCTTTGATCCGTTTGCCCGGCTCAGGTTCTGCCGGCTGATTCAGCCCCGGCTCAATTCCGGCCGGTTTCTCTTTCTCCTCGGTCTGCTGGCAGGGGCGAGCCCATGTCCGCCGTTTCTGCTCGCACTGGCAACTGTTCTTGACGATGCCGGCGTGCTCAGCGGGGCGCTGTTCTTTCTGGTTTTCTTTCTGGCGACTTCGGTCTACTTTCTGCCGCTTTTATTTGCCGGTCTGGCAGTCCGGTTTGAGCCGGTTCGGGTGGCGGCAAGAGTTGTTGCCATAATCGCCGGCGCCTACTTTGTCCTTTACAGCCTGGCCAAACTTTTTATAATCAGATGATGCCGGATACAGTGGCACCGCTGGCGGACCGGATGCGGCCCAAGGAGCTGGACAGCATTGTCGGGCAGGAGCATCTCTTGGGCAGGGACAAGCCGTTCCGGAAGATGCTGGAGCGGGGCGAACTGCACTCGATGATCTTCTGGGGTCCGCCCGGATCGGGGAAGACGACCCTTGCCCTGGCAATTGCTCAATACACGGCGGCAGACTTCATTCAGATTTCCGCCGTCTCCTCCGGCGTCGCCGATATCCGCAAGGCGGTCAAGCGGGCACAGGACAACCGCCAGCTGTTCCGGCGCCGGACGATTCTGTTTATTGACGAGATTCACCGGTTCAACAAGGCACAGCAGGATGCGCTGTTGCCCTATGTCGAGTCCGGTGTGATTACGCTGATCGGTGCCACAACCGAGAACCCCTCATTTGAGGTGATTGCCCCGCTGCTTTCCCGGTGCCGGGTTTATGTGCTGAATCAGCTCCGCCCCGAGGAGCTGAAGGTACTGATGCGCCGGGCGCTGGAGTCGGAGCAGGGGCTGGCAGGCTTGAAGCCGGAGGTCGGAGATGATGTCCTTGACTATTTTACCGTCATCGCTCAGGGTGATGCGCGGGTGGCGCTGACCGCACTGGAGCTGGCGGTGATCTCGACTGAACCGGATGAGGGAGGGAAGAGAAGGGTAACACTGGAACTGGCACAGGAGATCGTCCAGCGGAAGTTCCTGCTTTATGACAAGGGGGGAGAGGAGCATTACAATTTGATCTCCGCCCTGCACAAGTCACTGCGCGATTCCGACCCGGACGGAGCGCTCTACTGGCTGGCACGGATGCTTGAGGCCGGTGAGGACCCGCTCTACATCGCCCGCCGGCTGGTCCGTTTTGCCACAGAAGACATCGGGCTGGCAGATCCGGATGCTCTGCTTGTTGCCAATGCCGCCAAGGAGGCGGTGCACTTTACCGGCATGCCCGAAGGCAATACCGCGCTGGCACAGGCGGTGATCTATCTGGCACTGGCACCCAAGTCCAATGCGGTTTATCAGGCATATCTGCGGGCAAAACAGGATGCGCTTAACAGCCTGACCGAGCCGGTGCCTCTGCATCTGCGCAATCCGGTGACCCCGCTGATGGAGAGTCTGGGTTATGGCAAGGGGTATAAATATGCCCATGATTTTCCTGATGCCCGGGTGGAGCAGGAGCACCTGCCGGACTCACTCCGGGGCAGAAAATACTATTTTCCCACCAACCGGGGGTTTGAGGCGGAACTGAGGAAACGGCAGCGGCGGCAAGACCGGGAAGAGGGCACTGATTGACAGCGGGCAAAATATCCTGATAATTAGCTATCGGCGCCAGAGAGGACTTTTATCTTACCAAGCTGGAATGGCTCGGACCGCTGCTTGTCCGGGGCTTGAAACTGCTGACTTCAGTTGAGGCGCTGGGACAGGAGTTTTCCTTTTCCCAGATGATGATCATTTTAACCCTGCTCCGGTTGAACCGGACGAGTATGAACCGGCTCGCCCAGACACTGGGGCTTTCCCGGGCAAATGCGAGCGGTCTGGTGGACCGGCTGGTGAGAAAGGGGCTGATCGAGCGCCGGCGTTCCGAACAGGACCGGCGGCTGGTGCTGATTCAGCTGACCTCTGAGGGACAGCGGGTGGCTCACCACCTTGCCCGGCAGAACCGGCAGGGGCTGCGCCGGATGATGAAACGGATTCCCGAAGCCGATCTCAAGGTGTTCATTCAGACCCTGGAGCAGCTGGCGCTCGGCCTGGCGGACAGCGACTGATCTTTTTTCTTGACTGATAGTTAACATTATTTACAATTAACTATGTTTACATTTTATATTATTAACAGTAAACCGGGGGTAAACTGCTGATGCGGTGGCTGCCGGGGCTGGTATACCGGTATCCGGTCTGGATTACAGCCGGAGTCGGGCTGCTGACGCTGGTGCTGGGGTATTTCCTCAAGGAGCTGAAGATCGATGCGGAGGTGACCAGGATGATGCCTGCCGGTGAGTCGGGAGTTGAGGTGCTGCGGGTGGTGGACCGGGAATTTGGCGGTTCGGAGCAGGCAATTGTCGTTATTGAGTCGGAGAGTCTTTTTACACCGAAGGTACTGTCCGGTATTGAAAGACTGGTGGAGCAGCTGTCGGATATTCCGATGGTAAATCAGGTAACCGCACTGAATAATCTGCAGGATGTCCGCGGTGCGGGCGATGAGGTGGTGATATCACGACTGATTGATTCCATTCCGTCAACCCGGTCCGGTCTGGAGTCACTGCGTGCCCGGGTGCTTGCTGACCGGCGTTACCGGGGTCGGCTGGTAGCGCAGGATGGAAGGGCGGCACTGATTCTGATCCGGCTCCGGCCCGATGCGGACAGGGCGCAGGCGATCCGGCAGATTGAGACGGCAGTTAAACAGGCACACTTCCCGGGCCGGGTTTCCCTTGCAGGGTCACCGGCGCTGATGGAGTTTGTCCGGCGCTGGATGGTTGCTGATCTGCTGAAGCTGATTCCGCTGGTAGTACTTATGCTGGTGCTGGTGCTGGGGCTGGCGAGCCGGACCTGGCGCGGGACAGTGCTGCCACTTTTGGTCGTGCTGGTGGCGGTTGTCTGGACGATGGGGCTGGTCGGGCTGTTCCGCCAGCCGGTGACGATTGTGATGGTTGTGCTGCCACCGATTCTGCTTGCTGTCGGCAGCGCCTACGGGATTCACATTTTAGAACGCTGGCAGCAGGAAAGTCGCAATGGACTGGACCGGCGGGAAGTGGTGGACCGGGCGGTCGGCAGGACCGGACTGCCGGTCTTTCTGGCGATGGTCACCACTGCTGCGGGATTTGCTGCCAACCTGGTGATGAAGGTAGTAGCAATCAGGGTCTTTGCTCTGTTTGCGGTTATCGGGATTGCGGTTTCCTTTGTGCTGGCGGTGATCTTTCTGCCCGCACTGCTGATGCTGATGCCGGTGAAGCCGGCAAGATTCCGGCAGGAAAATCCCGCCCGGTCAGCCCGCTGGCTGGGCCGGCTTGCCCCAAGGATTATCCGGTTCAGAACCGCGGTGCTGGTAACCGCAGCGGTTATGTGCGTGATCGCTCTGATTTTCGGAACCCGGGTCAGGCCCGAGACCGATTTTGTCCGCTATTTCAAATCCGGCTCTGAACCTGCCCGGGCAGCGGAGATTGTCAACCGGCAGTTCGGTGGTGAACTGCAGTTTGAGATTCTGGTCGAGGGTGATATTCAGGACCCGGCAATATTAAGCCGGATGGAAAAATTCAGCCGTGACCTGGAGCGGGTTGAGCATATCACGCATATCAGTTCAATCGTGGAGGTGCTGAAATCAACCAACCGGGCATTCAATCAGAACCGGCAGGATGCTGAGGTGCTGCCTCAAACCCGGGATGAGGTTGCACAGTATCTTCTCCTGCTTTCCTTTTCCGGTTCCGACTACCTTGCCAGTCTGGTGACCCCCGATTACCGGCTTGCCCGGATCACCGCCCAGTTCAATGAGCACAGCAGTGCGGAGCTGGGCAGGGCGATTAAAGAGATCCGAGCGCTGATCAGACAGGATTTCGGTCCGGAGGTCCGGGTCCGGCTCGGCGGGGTGCCGCTGGCAATTTATGCCCTGCATGAAGGGATCGCCACAAGCCAGCTCTGGAGCATCATTGCTGCCCTGCTGGCGGTCGTGGTGCTGGTGGCGGTGATGTTCGGTTCGCTGAGGCTGGGTCTGGTTGCGGTTCTGCCGGTCGGCTTTACGCTGGCAATGGCGTTCGGACTGATGGGGCTGTGCGGGATCAGGGTGGATGTGGTAACCGCAATGCTCGGCTCAATTGCGGTCGGTATCGGGATTGATTATTCCTGCCATCTGATTGCCCGATTCCGCGAAGAGTCAGAAGAAAAGGATATCAGGTCCCGGCTGAGCAGGACTGTGCAGGCGGTCGGACCGCCGATTCTGACCAATGCGCTGGCGGTCGGGCTGGGCTTTGCGGTGCTTGGCGGTTCATCCCTGGTGATTGTGCAGAAGTTCGGACTGCTGATTGCCGGGGCGATGCTTTTTTCCGGATTTGCCGCACTGCTGCTGGTGCCGGCGGTGCTGGCAGGGGTTTTCAAGACAACCAGAGGAGATAAAAAATGAAAAGAATGCAAGCCATCACTTCTGTTCTACTGTGCCTCAGCGCCGTAGTATCGGCAATGAGCGGTGATGAGGTGCTGGACCGGATGCGGGAGGCAACGACCGCATCTGACCGCCGGATTGAGGCGGTGATGAGGATTACAGACAAAAACGGCCGGGTTCAGGAGCGGGTCCTGCGGATGGTGATGAAGGGTGATAACAAACTGCTGGTGCGGTTTCTTGAGCCGGCAGATTTGCGCGGGGTGAGCTTCATGAGCACATCTCCGGAAAATATGTGGGTTTACCTGCCTGCACAGGGCAGGGTGCGCCGGATTTCCGGCAGTGCGGCTGAAGCCAGCTTTGGCGGTTCGGATTTCTCCTATAAGGAAATGGCAAACATCTCCTTCGGCTCCAGCCGGGTGCAGGGTGTGCCGGTGGAGACCGAGCTCAACGGTGTCCGGGCGTATCAGCTGCTGATTGATGACGGCGGCACGCAGAGCCGGCTCTGGGTGGAGAAGGAGCGGTATCTGCCTCTGCAGGTGGAACAGCTGGACCGGGATGGCGGGGTGCGCAAGCGTATCATCTTTGCCGAGTTCCAGCAGGAAAAGGGTGTCTGGATGCCCTGGCTCATCCGGCTGGAAAACAGGGCAAAGGGCAGTGTTACCGAACTCCGGCTCAGGAGTGCGGAACTGAACATCGGAATCCGGGACAGCTACTTTTCTGAGGAGAATATGAAGAAAGGAGGATGAGATGGCGGTCTGGGCTTTGATCTTCAGTCTTGTGTCTGCAGGTCAGGTCCCGGTTCAGGGCGAGCTGTCCAGCCGGGCGCTTTTCCGGATAAAGGATCAGGACAGTTCCCGTTTCAGTTTCTTTACCACCGCCGGCAGTCTGGTGTTCACTCCGCTGGCGAATGAAAGGCTGGAAACAAAACTCGGGTTTACAATCCGGGCACAGGGTTTTCCGCTGGTAAACAGTGCGACCCAGCTCAGTGCAGTGGACATCGTTGAGCCGGTGAGTGTGCTTCTTGATGAGGCATATGTCCGGTTTTATGACCTGGTGCCGGGTTTGAGCTTTACCGCAGGCAGACAGAGGGTGCACTGGGGCAGTGCGGATGTGATCAATCCGACCGACAACTTTACCACTCCGGACTATTCTGATCCGCTTGTCTGGGACCGCCGGCGACCGGTCTGGATGCTGCATCTGGGATATTCACCATTAAACGCACTGGGCATGGAGTTCGGTCTGAAACCGGTTTTCGAGCCTGCACTCAACCCGCCCGCCTGCTGGTATGATGCCAGGGTTCTGCCGACCGTGCAGGAGTTGCGTTCCGCTCTGGTGGCACAGCTGATCGGTATGGGCTATGACCCGGTGCTTGCGGAGCAGATTGCGGGCCAGTTTGACATCCGCATCCGGGAGCAGTTGAACCTGCCGGGTCAGACACTGAACGACTTCACCTGGGGCGGCAGGGTCAGGACCCATCTCGGCAGGTTTGATTTCTCTCTCAGCGGTCTGCGCGGATATGACTTTCTGCCTGAGGCACAGCCGGTTTTGACGGCCGATTTTGCCCAGCAGCGGCTGGATTTTGTGCTTAATGAGTTCTTTCCGCAGAAGACGGTTTTTGGTGCGGACCTGGCAACCGAGCTCGCCGGGATCGGGCTTTGGGCAGAGGCGGCTTACGCCCTTTACGATGACACTCTGCTCAGTGACCGGCTGTCGGTGATCGGTGGAATGGACTATTCATTTGCCGGTTTTTATATCAACCTCCAGTATCTGCACGGTGATTTTCCGCTTGCCCGGCTTCAGACCGAGCCGGTGCGGGACTTTCTGCTTGCCGGACTTGAGCGCCGGTTCGCTTCGGACCGAATGCTGGTCCGGCTCGGCGGGGTCCTGGATCTGGAAAAGCGCTCATTCGGGCTGATACCGCTGGTGCGGGTTACACCGGTAAGCGGACTGAACCTGGAGCTGACCGGACTGGTGTTTTCCGGAAAAACCGGCTCCGCATTTGCGCCTCTGGACCGGGTGCGGGAGCTGGGCTTCGGAATCAGTTATCAGTTCTGAGTCGGCAGGAAGGGAGAGCTGGGGGACAGGGATTCGAACCCCGACTAGCTGGTCCAGAGCCAGCCGTCCTACCGTTAGACGATCCCCCAGTGGAGTAAAAGATTAACCCGGCAGATGTCAAAGTCAAGTCAGTCCGGTGCCGTTCTGGAGAGCGGTGATTGACACCCGCTGATGATGCAATATAATGGCTAATCGTGCGTTGCACCAGATTGTTCCTCTGTCTCCTGCCTGTCCTGTTTTCTTTCTGCACCCGGCATGAGGTGGTAAAGCCGGCAGAGCGGTCTGTGGCCGTCTTTATCTCCTCCGGACTCACACCCGAGAGGCTGGCAGGAATGGCAAAACTGGTAGGGGAGACAAAAGCCCGGATACCGGTGCTCTGGATTGATGGCGGTATCTCAGCGGATACCGGCGGTCTGCTTCTGCTCAGCGATGGTGAACTGCTTGCTGACCTGCCTTCGGCTGCGGGGTGTGATGCGGTCCTGCTGACACCGGACTGGCTCGGGTCCGGGATGAACCGGCTGAAACTGCTGGTGGACCGGGCACGGCTGCGGGTTCTGTGTGCCAATCTTGAGGACAGCCTGGGAATGCCGGTTGCCCATCCCTGGATGACCAGAAATGCGGGCGGAATCAGTTTCGGCATCACTGCGCTTTACACCGATACCAGCGACTGGCGCCGGTATCAGCAGGGTCTGAGGCTGGTTTCTCCTGAATATGCGGCAAGAAAGATTTCCGGTCTGATTGCCCGCAATAACGATTTCCGGCTGCTCATTCTGCCTGCAGGCGCCAGCGGTCAGTTCAGCGGTTATGACCTGACCTTAACCGCTGAGCCGGGCAGGGTCCTGCGCTATGATCTGATATTCCTTGATTCCCGGCTCAGTGATCTCAGAAAAACCGAGCTTGACCTGAATTCACTTCTGCCCGAGCCTCCGGTTCAGCGGCGGATTGACTCCCTGCTTGCGGAATATGAAACCCGGGCAGAGACACCGGTTATCGAGAGCCGGGTAAAGATTCCGCCCCGGGTTCTGCGCAAGGCGGTCATTGACGGAGTTATGGACCTGAGGCTGGCAGAGGTGATTATTTACGATACGCTCCGGCTGGTCCGGGATACGGTATTTCCCGGTATGATTACCCTTCGCCTGCTGGCTGATGTCCTTACCGAACCCGGCAGATGGGTGCTGGTCCAGCTTGAGGGAAGTGAAATCCGCCAGCTTGCCACCCAGCCGGGATGGAAAATTGAGACCAGAAAAAACCTGCCCGGCGCCAGACTGATGGCACACAGGAAATACCGGGTAATGATGTCTTCCAGCCTGATAAAGCAGCATCCGGAAATTTATACCCGCGGTTTTGAGTTCACGCCTCTGCCCCTTTATCAGTATGCGGCTGACATCCTGCAGGCACAGGGGAAAAGATGAGCGGATTCAATCTCCATTTCCGCTGGGGCAGATTCATCTGGACGGTCCTGGTCACAATTTACTTCCTGATTTTCTTTACCAACTTCTTCCATGATGCGGCACCGGAACGGGCGATACTGCCTACACTCTTTGCCTGGATTTTTGTCCTCTGGCTCGGGCTGGAGTATTACTTCGGCTCGCCCTTCTTCCAGTCCGGAGTGGTTGAACCGCACGGCTTCTGGCGGGCGCTGTTTGCCTTCTATGTCTATCCGCTGCTCGGCTATCTGGGTGCGGACTATATCTGGTGGCGTCTGACCCAGATTCCCCTGCCACCCGTAATCTTCGGGGTTCTGGGACTGCTGATTTTCGCTCTCGGGACCTGGCTCCGGCTGGGCTCGCTTTTCGGCATCCTCAGCATCATCCAGCGCAAATCGGGCAGTGGTGAACTGCTCATTCCGGCAAAGAGGTTTCTGGGACTCAGATTTCAACGGCTCTGCCGGCATCCGCGCTATCTCGGGACGCTGATTCAGCTGCTGGGTGCGGCGCTCGTGTTCAACTCCTGGGGAGGGGTGGTGCTGGTGCTGGCGCTGGGTCTGCCCCTGATCTGGGCACAGGTGCGGTATGAGGAGCGGGTCCTGCAGGCAAATATGAAACCGGATTATGAGGCATATTCCAGGACCGTGCCGGTACTCCTGCCGGTGCCCAACCGCCATCCCCACAAGACCGCACACCAGGCATGACAGCGGGACAGGGGCTAGCCCCGGGCAGGATCCTCTAATTAAAGTATCGGATTAACTTTTTTGTCTAACCTGCAGATATAACTAATCTTAAAAATTAAATAAAACCGGGTGTGAAATTCTGCCCGGCTCAGGACTCTAACTGTATGGAGCAGGAAAAGGAGGAAATTATGAACAGTAACGCCCTGAAACGGGTTCAGAAATGGCAGGTCAAGACCGAGCCGGAGCGGGTCTGTGAACGGCTCCGGGCGCTCCGGGCAGAAATGGTGAAAAACACCGGGCTGATGCAGGAGCTGCTCGTGGAGATTGAGACCCGGGTCCGGCAGGTGCTGAACGAAGCCGGAGTGGTGACCATTCTTTATCCCTTCTATCTCAACTTCGGCCGGGAGGTTTTTGCCCGCAGACTGCGGTTTGCCGGACAGTCACTTTTGATTGAGGTTGATGTCCTGCTGGAGAAATGGGTGCGGCGCAGTCTGGACCGGCAGGTGCTGGAGCGGATCCGGGATGAGGTGTTCACCCTCACCGAGCCGGCGGAATAGTGTCAGGTGCTGCCGGATTTGCCTGTGCGGTTATTCTGAATAAAATTCTGACCGTGAAGGCGGCAGGCACACAGATGACAGAGGAGTCAGTTATGCATTTCAGAACAGTTTTGACCGGATTGATCATTTTTCTGCTTTCCGCCTTGAGCGGTTGCCGGCTGTTTCCAGCCCGTCCCGAGGTGATTACCTATTCAACCGGCGGTCAGGTTGAGGACCTCTGCATTCACGGCAACCGGCTGTTTGTTGCCAATGGCGATTCCGGGGTGCTGGTCCTGGATATCACCGAGCCGGAGGCACCGGTGAAGCTGGCAGAGCGGAAGTTTCCGTTCTATCACTTCCGAGCCATCCACGCCTATGATACGCTGGTCTTTGCCGGCACCGATTCGGGCAATATCTTCCGGTTCATTCTCCGGGACACCGCACTGATCCTGGCTACTCTGCAGGACTTCACCCTTACCGGTCCGATCGTCGGCATCACCTACAGCGCGCTGGACGGATTTGTCTATGTGCTGACTCCGAAGAAGCTGGCGGTCTTCTGTCCCGAACCCTGGCATTACAAGGAGAAACTGCTTTATTACAGCGATGCGGTGGATATTGACGGCAGGAGTAATGAGGCGGGCGCCAGAATTGCCCAGCGGATGGACGGAATCAGGGTGTTCTTTGCCAGTCTGGTGGCGGATACGGTGGCGATCAACCACACCGACTTCTTTTACGATTATGAGGGTATGGAGGGGATATTCCGCAACGATTCCCGGATCGGCTATCGGGGGCTGTTCATCGCTGACGGGGTGGACGGTCTCTGGGGTGTCGGGATCGGAGCAAACAATGAGCAGGACACACTCTACCGGTTTGACACCCGCGGATTTGCCTATGACGGCTGTGCGAGCGGAGAGTATGTCTATGTGGCGGATGGCGGCGGGGTGAGTGTGCTCAGAATGAGCCTCAGTGAGAAACTGCGGGAGGTGTGCTATCTCCAGCTGCCGGGATTGACGAGAAAACTGGTCGCCTACAATGACATTCCCGGCAACCGCTTCTACATCTTTGCCGCCTCCGGCGCGGGCGGACTGCATATCTTCAGGCAGTGGCAGTGAGGAGCGGTTTCGGGAGTTAATAACCGGTCTGGCCCGGCTGATGATCAACCCGGGCAATGAGCCGGATTGAAGGCGGGGAATTACTTGACAAGGGGTATTATTGAAGCATATTTTATTAAGTGCCAATTAAGCCGACGCCGTTGTTAATCAACTCTCCATTCATAACCGTAAGTCATTTAGCTGAGAAAGGAAGCAGGGATTGAAGGTCAAGACGCCACGGCTGGTGGTTCAGCATCTGGAAGGGTTTTCAGGCAAAGTTCTGGATGAATATCCAGAGGTGGTCAGCGAGTTCATCCGGGGCAAGAACGGGGTTTATGCCTTGTATAAACGGGATCGACTGTATTATGTCGGGCTGGCAAGAAATCTGCGGTCAAGATTACGGATGCATATGCGCGACCGGCATGCGGGTAAATGGGACCGGTTCAGTATCTACCTGACTGAAGGGGATGAGCACCTGAAGGAGCTGGAGGCTCTGATTCTCCGGATTGCGGAACCACCGGGTAATAAAGTTACCGGTAAATTTATTGATTCACATGACCTGCGTCAGGATTTGCGCCGGCGGCTGAAAGCTGCTGCGTTGAGAATGATAGATAAGTTCACATACTGGGAAGATCAAACAGATATTTCAGAGGATGATTCTGATCACAGGTTAGAAAAAAAAGAGCATATTGAAAAAAAATGCACGGTTTCTTCTGGACATACAACTGTTCTGGCTAAATTTATTCCCAAACCTTTCTATATAAGAATGGAATATAAAGGCAAGATGTATTCAGCTCATGTAAATAAAAATGGAACAATTTCTTTGGAACTTTCGGGTATGAATATTAAAAAGTGGCAAAGGGTTAAAGATATGCTGTTCACCACCCCATCAAGTGCTGCAAAAGCCGCTATTGGAGTTTCACTTAACGGCTGGCGGTCGTGGGAGTTTAGGACCAATGATGGCAGATGGGTTAAACTGGATGAGTTGAGAAAAGGCAGGGCAAAGCCGGCGTGATAAGTAATTTGACAGCGCAAACTATTCAGGAAAAGAAAATTTCCCTGAGCCGGGCCTATTAAACAAATGGATAAAAGGTTAAATCCCAGGGGTTAGTTATAAGTTATTGATTCACATCAAATCATCTTATATAATTTTAATTAATTATGAACTACTGGACAAAGTTGAGTGTTGAATATGCAGCCACTCGGGCCTACTTAGATGATCTTTATCAGGTTTATCCTGCAGTTCCTGAAGGGCTTCGCACTGTTGATACTAAGGTATGGGAAAGTATTGAGCAGGCGTTTGAGAGAAGAGATAACCGAAGATTGATTGCCGCACTTTTGAAATTGAGACTGTTCCCCATAAAAGATCCCTATGTAGCATTTTTTAGGCATGATCCATCCGCAATTTCACGTAATCCTACTACAGTAGCGAGAATTTGCGGACGGATATACGAATTGGGGCTTGCGAAAATCTATGAGCGCTGCGCCGAACCGAAAGAGATAAATCGTCGTATCGGGCCGATGTTCCGTGAGTGGGTAAGAAAAGGCAGCCTTGGAGTTAGACCAGTAAATATATCGAACTTCGAGGAAGGTAATACGAATGCGGTTTTGGAGGGGAGCGACCGAGTTTTACTAAATTTTGCTAAACGCCGACTTAATTATCAGGGTGGAAAAGCTCCGGACTTAGTTGCACGGTTTAACGGGAAATATGTTATAGGTGAAGCAAAATTCATCACAGATTTCGGCGGACACCAAGACCGGCAGTTTGATGATGCAATAAGGTTGGCGGAAGACAATAGCATTAGAGCTGTAAAGGTGGCGATACTGGATGGTGTGCTTTATATAAAAAGTAATAGCAGGATGTTTCGCTATTTATCTGAACATCCCTCTGTTAATATTATGAGTGCCTTAGTTCTTCGAGAATTCTTATACCAAATATGAAAATGGTGCTACAATACAATGGAAAACGGACGTATGAAGAAATTCTTGCATCAGTTAAGCCGGTCCCTCTTAAAGTTGTGGGTGCGAATGTTCCGAATTGGAGGTCGGCCAATCTTTTAATACTGGGCGATAATAGCCGTGTGATGGCTACGTTGCTCAAAGAGTTCGATTTTTCCGGTAAGGTGAATCTTGTATATATTGATCCCCCCTTTGCAACCCGAAATACATATCGAATCGCAAGTCGACGTGGCGCTACTATCAGTACTGGCTCAGATGATGAAGTGGCTTACAGTGATGCACTTGTTGGATATGAATATCTTGAATTCTTACGAGAGCGGCTTGTTCTACTTCGGGAGTTAATGTCTAGCGACGCTTCAATTTATCTTCATATTGACAGTAAAATTGGACACTACGTGAAAATCATTATGGATGAGATTTTTGGTCCAGATAATTTCCGAAACGATATTACACGCATTAAATGTAAACCGAAAAATTTTCCACGGCTAGGCTATAGCAACATCAAAGACATAATTTTATTTTATTCCAAAGGAAGACGGTTCGTTTGGCACGAGCCTAAGGTTGGTTTTAGGGACGAAGACATTGAGCGTCTTTATCCGAAGATGACGCCCGACGGCAGACGCTATACGACTATCCCTCTGCACGCACCAGGCGAGACGAAAAATGGATCTACGGGTAAACCATGGCGAGGTCTATTGCCACCGAAAGGTCGGCATTGGCGTTGTGCTCCAGAAATGTTAGATAAACTTGACGCGGCTGGTCTTATTGAGTGGTCCTCAAAAGGTATCCCTAGACGTATTGTCTTTGCCGATGAAGCATATCGGAATGGCAAACGTTTACAGGACGTTTGGGATTTCAAAGATCCTCAGTACCCTCTTTACCCAACGGAGAAGAATCTTGAGATGTTAAAGACAATCATCCGGACGTCATCTAACGAAGGAGCGCTTGTCCTTGATTGCTTTGCCGGATCTGGAACAACCTTGATAGCAGCTCAAGAATTGGGTCGCCGCTGGATTGGAATAGACAATTCCCATCAGGCAATCGCCACATGCCTTAAACGATTAACCGCTCTGAAACCAAATATATTCGCTCAGGCAGACTTTGTCTATTTAGAAGCGCGCGATGACTGAGCAACTGCTCCTTTCATTGCTAACGAACGTTCCACATCACGATGCCCTAGAAAGAACCGAAGAATAAGGTATACATAAAGAAGTAAAAGTGGGTTAGCGAGGTTTTGCTTATTAGTATCAAGCGGGAAATTTCGGCTATTGACAAACAGATAGACCAGCTGGTCTGTGAACTCTACGGTCTGACCGAAGAGTAGATAAAGATTGTGGAAAGTTCCTTTTCCTCTTCTCCTTTGAGCGGGAGAGGAGCGAGTTGAGGGTGAATACTGGGGTTAGGAGAAATAGAGAATAGGTTATATGCTCACAGTAAAGAGGAAATAAAGATTAGAGAAAAGAGTGTTTAAAATATAAGGGGGAACAATGGCGTTGCTTTCTATGAAGGAAAGAGAGCGTAATAGGAAAGTACTGGACAATATTGTAAGATATATTGATAAATACAGAATAAAAACGGGTGGTTCAGATTCAGATGACAACAATTCTATCAGTGACAACAAACTCTTTAAATTGATGGCAGAGAAGGTTGCTTTTCAAGGAGCAAGGGCTAAGCTAGTTGAGCGACTTGTTAATAAATCCAAACATTGGAAGCGTGCCTTTGCCAATTTTGATCTAATTAAGGCAACGCGATTAAGTTCACGAAAAATCTTAAAGCGTTACTGGGATAAATTCAAAGTGATTAGATTCAAAAGGAAGGTTAAACAGATAATCAAAATTGCCCAGGTCTTGTTAGAAATTAAAGATAAGTATGGAAGTTTCTACAAATATTTGGAAAGTTTCCAAATACCGAAGGAAATCCGCAAAGAGGAGGATATAGAAAAATTCTGGCAGGCGGTTGATAAACTAAGAAAGGATTTGCGAGAAATGGGGATGCCTTCTTTCCATCGTATCCCGAGTTTGTTTCACTTTCTGATGAATGATATGGGCTACCCCTGTATCAAGCCAGATGTCGTGGCGATGCGAATCGGTTATTTGACAAAAATTATTCCCAAACCTGTCGGCGAATCCAATCAGCGAAAACTGATTATGGCAGTTCAATATTATTGCTTTGATAGTAAACGGCACACACCAGCTGATGTTGACGGTTATCTTTTGTGTTTTGGGGGACAATCGGCGACTCAAAATAAAATGAAGAAAGGCTTTAAGGCTTGTGCGTCGGATAAAGAATGCACAATTCCGGAATGTCCGATGATAAAACTTAAACTTTGCAGATTGGCAAAATAAGAGGATAGTTTGCCATTCTTGGGTAGGGGATGAAATTAAAAACATTTGCAATAGGAGGTGAAAAAGATGGCGTTTAAGGTTTTGTTTATTGCCTATTCGCCCGATGCCGACCCAGAGCGGTATCCCTGTGTTATTGAGACGCCTGGTTGTTATAATCTATTTGCAGGGGGGTAAAATACCAGTAGAAGTGTGGGTTAGAGGCGGCTGAATTGCATTGCCGGAGAAAGGCCGATAAAATAGCATTGGCGGTTTATTGAGCAGTTTCGGCGGTCTAAGATGAGGACGGGCATTTTCTTGAGGTATTTATCAGAGCGCAGTTATGAAGGATAATACCCGACGGGTGGTGGCGTTTGTTGCCGGCAGGCTGATTTCCGGGAGTGAGGCCTGGTCAATCTATGACTGTGAGGAGTCCCGGACCTGCCGGTTTTCGGGCAGCGTGGATGACGGTGCGGTCGTGATCCTTGACGGTTAGGACCGTAAATATCGCTACTTTACAATTTAGTTTTCAGTTTCAGGATTCCGGGATGAAAATCAGCCGGTCCGGTTTGATTGTCTTTGAGGGTTACGGTTGTGCCCGGGGCAAACCGGACCTGAACCGTGACCGGCTGGTGATCAACCCGGACAATGAGCCGGATTGAGGGCAGGAATTGATTGACAGGGGTATTTATTGAAGCATATTTTACTTACTGGCGTGGCGACGGGTACCGACAGGGTGTCATAATTTACAATTAGCGGGTGGCAATCCTTAGGAGCCGGTGGTTCCACCCGGAGGGCTGATCAGCATAAAAGGAGGAGTGATGGACAAGAAAAAAGCCGTGGAACAGATCAGACAGATCGGTGAAAAACTGGGGTACGCATCTTTTGTTGATGTCCCGGGACCGGGCTCAATTACGGTTGATGTCGCCTGGTTTTTCAAATATATGCTCCCGAATGGAGAAATGCCGGTTCTGCAGGGGTTCAAGGAATACCGGGCGATCGCCGCTTTCGAAATCGCAGACGATTACTGGAACAAATCGCTGCGAGAGGATATTTTTGATCTGGAAAAATGCGGTGCCAGAGTTCTGGCGATTGTCATTCCGCCCCTTATTGAGATCTATGAACACATGAGAAAATCCGTGCCGGGTCCGATATGGGGAAGGTCGCTTGAGCAGGATATAAAGGCAATTGAAAGGGACATCAGGCTTTCTTTTGTTAAAATCCATGTCCTGCTCCTGAATGAGGTGGAAACCAGAATGCGGAAGCTGACCCGGGAGTACGAGCAGGCGGCGAGGTTTTTACTGGAACCGGGTGATTTTAAGGTGATTAAAGGTGATGAAGAAAGAGAAGAGAGAGAAGAAAGGGAAGATAAAGATAAAAGAGCGGAATGATCTTTATGGGAATCCCAAGTATTAATTCTTGGGGGAATTTATTTAATGGGGGTAAAGAAGGTCCGGGTGCCGGCGCGGGAGTGAGTGTTTTCAGGTTATCACAGCGAAAAAAATGCGGCGGCTGAATTGCATTGTCGGAGACAGCCGGTAAAATAGCATTGGCGGTTTATTGAGCAGTTTCGGCGGTCTAAGATGAGGACGGACATTTTCTTGAGGTATTTATCAGAGCGCAGTTATGAAGGATAATACCCGACGGGTGGTGGCGTTTGTTGCCGGCAGGCTGATTTCCGGGAGTGAGGCCTGGTCAATCTATGACTGTGAAGCCTCCCGGACCTGCCGGTTTTCCGGGACGGTTTCGCCGGAGCAGATTCTTGTTTATGATCCGGAGGCGCGGTGCCGGGTCAGCGGTTATGGTGAGAAGGACTGTTACTCACTTTATCATCACGGCAACCGGCACCATATTGAGCTGAAGATCAGGGGCAGCAGTTTTGAGGGTTATGATTACGGTTCCGGGGCTCATTTTTCCGGCAGTGTTGATGGCAGTTCGGTCGTGGTCTTTGACGGTCAGGACCGGAGGTATTATTACTTTACAATTTAATAAACTTTGCGGTTCAGCAACAAACAGCTGTCTGGCGCGATATCTTGTTTAGTAATGATACCCCCCAGGAAAAATTATTATCTTGCAAAGACGATTTTGCGTGTTTCAGTGTTATTGTCGGTGCGGAGGCGAATAAAGTAGGTCCCAGCGGGAAGAGGCTGTTTACGGTCGTCGGTGCCGTTCCAGATGATAACATTACCGCTGGAGGTTATTTCTGCGGGGCTGAAGTGACGGACAAGTCTGCCATCAGCGCAGTAGATACTGATTCCGGTTACTTGATTTGTTTGTGCCGGTAAAGTCATTTTCAACCGGTTGCGGAATGGACTAGGATTGAGGAGAAAGGGGGCTGCCGGTTGAAGACTACGGCTGTTTTTGATACCAGGAATTTCGTCCCGGAATACATAGATATGGGAGCCGGGATTGATAACATAAATTCGGTTTGTCGCGGTATCAAAGCTCATTCCGTATTCGCCCCATTCTTCCCGGACGGGAAATGGAATCAGCCGGGCGATGGTATCCGCTGTGCAGTCGATGACAGCCAGCCCTTTTTCTTTTAACAGGAAATAGGCACGGTTGTAATTAGAATGGGAAATGGGTGAGGTGGTCTGGGCAGGACCGTAAAAATCAGTGACGGAAATTGTCTTGAGAAGCGAGTCATTAAAGGCGTTGAGGATCCACAATTCCGGGGTAGGGTTGGGTATTATGCGCCAGGCGGGAAAGTATACTTTGTCGGTTTGGGGATGCCAGGTGATTGCGATGCAGGAGCGCAGTTGTCCGATTTTGGCGGTGACAGTGTCGGCGATGACATCGACTGAGTAGTAGGCGCCTTCAGGAATGCCTGCAACCAGAAAGTGGAGTCGGCTGTCAGCAGTATTGGCAACACCCGGAGTTACAAATGATAAATCGCGGGTGTCAAGTTGTATTATTTTCCGCACCTGATTGTTCGCCCCGTCAACAACAATCAGCCGTCCCGGGTCCTTGATATAAACCTTGTTTACCTGAGGATGCCAGGTGAGCCAGTAGGCATAATAATTGAGCGGTATGGGAATTGTTGCCAGTAGCGAGTCTTGTTGACAATCAATTATTGAGAGCAAGGGGGCGGAGCCGTGTGTGCAGTAGAGTTTATGGCTTTGCGTATTCAATGCCAGATATTCAGGGGAGGAGGGCAGGCCGATGACCTTGACGATACGATCAGACCGGCAGTCAATGATGGTGATATTATTGGAACCGGAATTGGCTACATACAGTTTTTCACCAGCAGGGTGGAGACACATTCCCCGGTCGCCATAGGAGCCGTTGACGCCGGTGCAGATATGGCTGAGCTTTCTGCCGATGGCACCGTCAATGACCGAGATAATAGAAAGCCTGCCTGTGTCACCGGGCAGATAATTGCGGGCGTAGATTTTATTTACCCGCGGGTTGAAAATTACCCCGCCAACATCACAGTTGGAATACATGCCGGTGGTTACCGTGTCAATAACTGTTAAATTTTCAGCATTAATTATGTAAATCCGGTTACGGTCATTTACCGCGGCGTAGATCCGGTTTTGGACCGGGCTGGATGCAAGTGCGACATAACCGCCGGGGATCAGCAGTGAATCAGCCAGCAGGGTGTCGGCAGTGCAGTCCATGACACGGAGGAAGCCGCCGGAGCGGTAGAAAAGGCGGCTGAGGGTCGGGTTTAAGGCTGGCCGGGTGAAAAATGCCGGGCCCGGAACCGGAAAGCGGTTAATGATGCTGTCATTCAGGCAGTTAATTACCGAAATGAAGGCAGTCTCGCCGGCGCTGACCGAAAAGGGAAAGCAGTAGAGTTTATTCCGCAGATCGTCGTATATCAGCCAGGGTTGAGCGGGAATAGCTGGCAGTCGGGTAATAAGGCTGTTTGAATGTCCGTCAATGACCAGCATTTCTTTTGCGATACAGAGATAAATTTTATTAAGAGCAGTCAGGTAAAAAGCTTCTACCGAGAATGGCAACGAGGCGCAAAACCGGGCTGTGTCGATGATCGTGTTCGTTCGGGCATCAATCACCGTCATCAGGCAGGTTGTATCACCGTTACAGTTGAAGATATGATACCGGTTATCAGTTGAATTCCAGAGCGCTGCCATTTCCGCGCCAAGAAAGTTCAATCTTTGGCGAACAGTATTGGATTCGCCATCGATGACGAGCAGCGCCGTAAATTGGCGGTCAAGCCCATCGGCGCTCTGGTTGTCCGGCCGGGAATGGTCCGGAAATGTTACTCGGGCAAGATAACAGTTTTCCGAGTCGTTGAAAACTCCGAGTGCCGATGGCAGGATGGAAGTTAATATTGAATCGGAATAACAATTAATTACCGCGGTCCCCTCTGCAGTTGCCGCATAAATTCTATTGTGCCTCTGCCAGTAATAAATAACCGCGGGACCGTTAGTGGGTATGTCTTTGATAATCTGGTTGCTGGAGCAGTCAAGAACGATTGTCCAACCCATATCACCGGCACAGTATAGTTTGTTTAACTCGGGCAGACAGAGCAGATATGAAGGTTCAACTGTGGCACCGTTATCTTCGGTCCGATAGGGCACGGGGATTACCTTTTCGAGATACTGGGCAGAAAGAAAGTAGATGATAAAGAAGGTACAGATGGTTATTACCTTTAATGTTGGGGAAGCGTGCCGGGTCAGCTCCATTGTCAAATTCTAGACTACCTGACAGTCAGTTTCAATGAAAACTGGCTGCCATCGGACGACTTGATCCTGAGTAAATAAATACCGGCTGGGACTTCGGTTCCAAATTTTGAAATGCGGTTCCATAAGCATACATAAGGTCCGGGTTCAAGATGGCGACTAAAAAGGGTATGCACGATTTCACCGGTTGAGTTGTAAATGCACGCTTGGTAATAAGCGGGGTACGGGACGAGAAAATGGATTGCGGTATTGTGAGAAAACGGATTGGGGAATGCGGTGATCAACCGGTTTTCGAGTGTTTGCTCACAAGATAACGGTCCGCTATTTTGGAGATCGGTGTCATAATAAATTGCCCGCGCGAATGTCCTTTTCCCGCCGCCCCAAAATGCGTAATAGTAGTAATCATTACCGTAGGCAATGGATGCGCCAGGTTTGATGTATTCGGGAGTTGGTTCAAAATCTTCCCAGAGATGGTTACCAATATACCGGTGGGCGGCAAAACGGTGCAGGGAGTCACCGATCAGACATGCAAGTTGATAAAGCAGTGAGGGACGGAAGGCGATGCTTGCCATCGCGGTTCCGTGTCCAGGTGTATGTTCAAGTCTTCTTGATGTGAACCAGGTATTTTCCGGGAGTGGGCGATAGGCAAGGACGGTTCTCTTGACATAGTCGGGGAATGAATCGTCTGATACCGGGATGCAGAATATGCTATCAACACCATGTTCCGCATCGCAGAGTGCTGCAAGTGAAGCTCCAGGCCAGGCAGAGAGCTGATAGAGTTTATTCCCATACTCAAATACCGGGAGATCTTTCAATCGGTACCAGTTGTAGGTTGTGCCCTTGGGTGTACCGCCGCCGTCAAATCTGGGTCCATAAGGACCATAACAGTAAAAATGGGGGCTTTTGTTCCCCATAAGAGCGTAAACAAAAAAGTAATTTCCTCTTCGAGCAAAGGTTAGACTTCCACCTGAGTTAACCGGTTCCGGCAAATCGGGCAGTTGCTGCCATGTATTGCTGACTACGTCATATAGCCAGAATTCAGGAGTTCCACCACCCCGTAATGCATAGAGAACACCAAGAGTGTCGGCAGTCAGAGCTGCACCTTCAAAAAAGGTAGGTGTATTGGTGTTAATAATTTCCCATATGTTCATATCGCTGTTGTATTTTAGAAAAACATTCGACCCGCCTCCCATGATTGCATATAGACATCGTTTTCCACCGTATGTTAATGCTGCACCATCATATGGGCCTGGAACAGTCGTGGGGATTGACGCAAGTGGGATCCATGACGCATTAATAGAATCAGCAAGGCTGAGAAAGAGAAATAAGAGGGCGATGATTAGGTTTTTATTTCTCTTCTCTTCTCTTCTCTTCTCTTCTCTTCTCTTCTCTTCTCATTTTTTCCCCTTTCTGAGCTGATTTATGACTCGCTCATTTGAGGAGCGACCCGGCACATTTTAATTAGTACAAATTTTGGGGAATCGTGTCAAATCGTGGCAATGTGCAGGATTTTTTTAAATATTTATGGTTCGGTGACAACAATCAGCCGGTCCGGTCTGATGTCTTTGAGGGTTACGGTTGTGCCCGGGGCAAACCGGACCTGAACTGTGACCGGCTGGTCCGAACCGCCCAGGCCGAAGTGGGCGATCAGGGAGTTCTGGCTGGTAGTGCCTTTTCCGCCTTCAATCTCCCGGATATACCGTTTTCTGCCCTGAATCACCGTGACCCGGGCGCCGATACCACAGGCGTTGTGTTTTGTGCCGACCACCCGGACCTTGAGCCAGTGGTTGCCGTTTCTCGTGTCGTTGCGGAACAGGCGCAGTCCGGAGCCTGAGCCGACCACCAGATCCAGGTCGCCGTCGTTGTCAAAGTCGGCAAGGGCACAGCCCCAGCCGTTGAAGAGCCGGGTGCCGGAAAGGAAGGTTGCCTCGGCAAACGGGCAGTTGCCGAACAGGTTCTGCCAGCCGGCGGTCGCCTGCCGCGGTGCGGGGTTGAGCTGGTTGAGATAGAGAAATGAGCGCCGGTTTTCATAGACTGAGGTGATGTATAGGTCAAGATCACCGTCGTTGTCCAGATCGCCGAATGCCGGATCGGAGTGGGTCTCCTCATACCGGATGCCGAGCCGGGCGCGGCGGTCAAGGAACCGGGGGCGTGCTTTCGGTCCGCGGTTTTCATAGAGCATGGAGCGGTTGGAGAACTCAATATAGCGGGGATGGGCAAGGTTGGCACAGAACAGGTCCAGATCACCGTCGTTGTCATAGTCTGCCCAGACCGAGCCGATGGTATGGCCGAACCACCCGGAAACCTCATCACCGGCAATCCCCAGTTTCGGAGCGAGGTTGGTGAAGGTGCGGTCGCCATTGTTGTGCCAGAGGAAGTTCTGGCAGAGCCGGTAGTTGGAGACATAGCAGTCCGGATCACCGTCATCATCATAATCACCCCAGTTGACACCTCTGCCGGCAAGGTCCTCACCATAGGGCGGAATGATGCCGGCGCGGGCGGTGATGTCCTCAAATCTGCCCTGCAGGTTGTGATAGAGCCGGTCCGGATAATAGGTGTGCTTTTCCCAGTTTTCGTAGTTGGCACAGTAGAGGTCAAGCCAGCCGTCAAGGTCAAAGTCGGCAGCAGCACAGCCTTCGGTCGGATACGGGTCTGAAGGGTTGCCGAGCGATTCGGTGGCGTTGCGGAATTTACCGAAATGGTTGAGCAGGAGCCAGTCCCGGGTGTCCGCACCGCAGACATACAGGTCCAGCCAGTAGTCGTTGTTGAAGTCGGCAAAGATTCCGCCCCGGCCCCGGATGCCGGCAAGTCCGGCAGAATCGGTGACCTCGGTGAAGTGCCTGCCGGAGTCGTTGCGGAACAGCCGGCAGCCGTTGAGCAGGAGGTCTTCAAACCCGTCGCTGTTGTAATCACCCCAGGCAACCCGGGACTCATGGCAGCCGGCAAGACCTACAGAGTCGGTGATATCGGTGAATACCGGTCCGGTATAGTGAAACTGCCGGCGGCAGAGTTCAAGCTGCTGTGCGGGCGGAATGCCCAGCTGCTGGAGCGCGGTGTCCGCCCGGGCAGACCAGTAGTTGCGGGAGTCGCCGAGGGTGAGGGCGGTGAGATAGCAGAGCCGGGCGCTGTCCTGATTGCCCAGCCGGGTATAGGCATCACCGAGCAGACACCAGAATGGTGCGGGGGTAAACTCGTTTTCGGTGTCCCAGCAGAACTGACGCAGGGCTTCATAAAGCACCGGCACCGCCTCCCGGACCCGGTTCTGAATGAGCAGTGCCTCAGCAAGGGTGGCACGGGCAAGTCCGGCAAGAGGCGGATATTCCAGCTGCCACTGGGCAGGCGGTTTGTTTTTCGGCTTTTTCGCTCCAGGTGTCAGCTGGAGCGCACGCCGGGCATACTGTTCCGCAAGCCGGGGCCGGAATTTCAGCCGGTTGAACAGAGCGGCAGCATAACGGTAGCGGAACGGGTCCAGGGAATCATCTTTCAGCATCTCCTCAGTGAAATGGGCAAGACCGATGGTGTCGTTCAGGCTGTAGAGTGAACTCAGGAGATAGATATAGAAAGTCTGGCGCCATTCGGTCTTCGGATAGCGGGCAAGAAAGCGGGAGATGACCAGCACCTTGGCGGTGTCGTTGTTCCAGACCGGATAGAGGGAGTCGTAGAAGGCAGAGCCGAGCAGTTCATAAACCGGTGCGGAGTCCGGATATATGAAGGTCAGGACGCTGAAGGCGCGCCGGGCACGGACTGAGTCTTCGCCAAGCACAAAGCCGGTATGGGCAAGCAGGAGGTTGCGATAGGTGGTGTCAGTAAAGTATTTTCCTGCTTCGGTGCTAATCAGCTGGCGGACCGAATCAAGCCGGACTGAGTCACGGCGGTGAAGGTTATAGAGCGCCTGCCATCTGCCGATGACTGCGGAGTCATCATCCGGTTTTGCCTTCAGCGCCAGTTCCCAGAAGTAGAGGCTGGAGTCATACCGGTGCCAGTGGTCATAGACCCGGGCAAGGTTCTTGAGCAGAGCCGGGTTCTGGGGCTGACGCTGGAGCTGAGCGTAATAATAACTGGTGGCAGCGGGATAGTCCTGCCGGGCAAGAAAATCCTGCAGGACCGGTTGAGCGGTAAAAATGAGGAGTGAAAACAGGAGCATCAGAGGATAAATTTAGGGATAAAATTTCAGGAAGTCAACAGTTAGAGCGGTGCCAGTTCATAGAGCCGGTAGCGCTTGTAGATCCTGCCGCCGATCGCCAGGTCAAACTGGTTGATCAGGTCGTTGTCCTCCAGGTTCCAGCCCAGTTCGCACCATTTGTAGCCCTTGCGTGCGGCATTGCGCTCAGTCTCATAATAAAGTACCGCAATGATGCCGGTGTTGCGGAACTCCTTTTTGACCCCGCCAATCAGCGCCCGGGCACCGTCAATCCTTTTCCGGTAATAAAGCAGTTTGACCAGTTCCAGCGGTCCGAGTCTGCCGTTGAGATGTCTGAGTACCTGATTCCAGTCCGGGATGGTGACCGTGACTCCGACCGGCTGACCGTCAATTTCCGCAAAGAGCACCAGGTCCGGGTCGGCAAGCTGTTTCAGCTTGCGTGCGGTCAGGTCCATCTCCTTGTCGGTCATGGGCACAAAGCCCCAGTTTCTCTCCCAGGCGGAGTTGTAGATATCCTTGAGAAACTGGATGTCCCGCTCAAACCGCTTCATATCAAAGGGACGGACCCTGACTCCGGTGCGGCGCTTGATCGCATTAATCATCCGTTCAATCCGCTCCGGAATGCCGTCAGCTGCCAGTTTCAGCAGGGCATAGAGGTCCTTTGCCTTGTGAAACCCGTAGCGCTCGGCAAACTCCAGATAGTATTTCTGCGTGTAAGGCATCATGATCGTCGGCGGTTGATCAAAACCTTCCAGCAGGAAGGCACATTCGTCATTCAGACTGGGGTTGACCGGTCCGCGCAGCCGTTCCATTCCCTGATTTTTCACCCATTCGCGTGCGGTATCCCACAGTTTTTCGGCAACCAGGTAGTCTTCAATACATTCAAAGAAGCCGAAGAAGCCGGTCTTTTCCTGATGAAAACGGTTGTGGTTGTCGTCAACAATCGCAGCAATTCTGCCTGCGGGTTCGCCATTCCGGCGAGCCAGGTAAAGTTCGCGCCGGGCATGCTCCCAGAAGGGGTTTTTGGCGGTGTCAAGCGTCTCATGGACCTCGGAAATCAGGGGCGGTACCCAGCAGGGGTTGCCCTGATAGATTTTCCAGGGGAGACGGATGAAGTCAGTCAGGTCCTTTTTACTCTGGACCGGTTCAATTGAAATACTCATCTGTAATCCTTTCAGGAATGCCCGAGCATCTAATAATAAATAATCAGAAAAATTGGAAAAGTCAAATTGCCGAGCGAATATTTTGATTTGGTCAGCGGTTTGATTATTGTTTTAAAAAGGAGTGATGAATGGTCAGAATATTACCACTGGCTTTGATGCTTGCAGCCGGACTGGCAATGCCACCCGCACCCGGTTTTCAGGGACCGATGCCGGTCTTTCCGCCCGGAGTTGAGGTCCCGGGTCCGAATAAACTGAAGGGTTATGATTTCTGCGAGACGGTGACAATCCTGATGCAGTTTCCTGACAACCGGGCAGACACGGTTGAGCATTCACCTGCCAGGTTTGATTCCATGCTCTATTCAACCGGAGTTTACAATAATGCGCCCTATCGGGCAGGCAGTCTGAATGATTTCTTTCTCGAAAACTCCTATGGTCAGTATTCGGTCCGGGGCGGAGTTGCCGGCAACCGCTGGTTTCTGTCCCGGTACAATTATTCCCGTTATTATGACGGCAATTACATGCTCTCCACCGGCGGTCAGCTTGCCCGGGAGAACCTTCAGCAGGTGGACTCGTTTATTGACTTCCGGCAGTATGACATCAACGGGGACGGCCATATTGATGCGATGTTCATGGTTCATGCCGGTGCGGACGGTGCGGATAATGGTGATGTCAACTGCTGCTGGTCCCATGCGATTCCGGGGTTTAATTACCGGACCAATGATGGCGTGATCATTGACGGCGTAACCAATGTGCCGGAGTTTGCAATGGTGACCGAAACCCGGGATACAACCCTGTGCTGTATTGCGGTGATGTGCCATGAGCTGGGTCATCTGGTCGGACTGCCCGACCTTTATGACTATAGCCGTTACACCTGGGGTGTGGGCTACTGGGGTCTGATGGGCTATGGTGCCTGGGGTGCGGGCGGTAATACACCGTGGAGTCCGGCGCATATGGAGGCATGGAGCAAGGTTGAGGCCGGTTTTGTCCAGCCGGTGGTGATCACCCGCGACACCATCGGCCTGCGGATTCTGGATGTTGAGACCCATCCCGTGGTCTACCAGGTCTGGCGTCAGGGCAGAAACTGTGATACCTGCTTTCTGCTGGAGAACCGGCAGAAGAAGGGGTTTGATGCGCTCCTGCCCGGTTCCGGACTGCTGATCTGGCACATTGACCCGTATTACAGTGCGGCGCACAATCTGGTGGACCTGGAGGAGGATTCGACTAATCATCTCGACCGGGGAAACGGGGTCAGGCCCGATCCGCATATCTATCATGAGGCGCTGGGTGATACCTCAGACCCGCTGCCCGGCATCTGGAACCGGACCAGCTTTGACAACTGGTCCAACCCTTCCAGCCGGGCAAGGAATGGCCAGCCGACCTGGGTGAATGTCAGGAATATCCGGGAGGCCGGAGATACAATTATCTGCGACATCACCCTTGACTCCAGTCAGGTTGCGGTTGAAGAGCAGGGAACGGAGAGCCGGGTGCCGGGGTTGACGGTTCAGCCGAGCATATCCCGGTCCGGATTCGGAATTAGAGTTGAAGGGGGAAAACCGGTTGCGGTGACAATTTTCAGCAGTGATGGCAGAAGGGTGTGGAGCCGGACCGTTGAGGACCGATGCTGGTGGCAGGGGGTTGATGATGCGGGCAGAAAGGTTGTCAGTGGGGTTTATCTGGTGCGCGCCGGGAATTTCACCCGGAGACTGGTGATTGAGCGATAGGAGGAGGAATGATAAGGATTACCGGATTGCTGTTGATATTTGCTGCTTTGGGGTTTGCGGTTCAACCGCCGGAATACGGTCTGGATTCAGTTGCCCGGGGTGCGCTGAATGATGCGCTGGTGATTCAGGGAATGCAGGAGCAGGAGCTGGGATTTTTCAAGTTCTGGGCGGTTGACAGCTTCTTCCGGCTCAAGGTGGTGGAACGGCTGCTTTCCCGGCCGCTTGAGGTTTTGCCCTATGTTGAGGGGCAGGGAAGATTTGTCCAGGAGCACTGCCGGAATCAGGCGGGTCTCGTCCGGCATCTTTACAATGAGATTGATGTCCGGCTGGAGCGCCGGGACTCAACCCGGCTGGCGGCCGAGATCAACGCCGAGCTGAAGCGCAAGTCCGCTTCGGCCGGGGTCGAGGGCGTGGTGAATATCATTACTGCCGGTTTTGCGGTCGGGAAGCGGTATCTGGACCGGGCGCTGGCAAAGGTTCCCGGGCATGAGCTGGATATTCTGCTCGGAGAGGCACCCGGTTTCTGGCGGGATGAGGGTGATACGCTGGAGCGCAGTTTTTCCGGACGGCTGCATCAGGAGTTCGGCCGGGTTTATGATACAAGCCGGCAGGTGAAGTCGGAGACGCTTCTGGCATATGCCCGCAAGATTGACCGCCGGGCACTGGCGCTGTCCGGTCTGGCGGTGGTGAGCGCAGTGCAGCGGGCGCTGGAGATTCTGAAGACCGCGCCCGGAGAGTCGCTGCCCGCAATCAGTGTTGCCGGTGTCAGGGGTGAGGTGGTTTATTATCAGGAAAGTGAATGGGGAAGGATCATTGTCGGCGGTGACGGAGACAATGTTTATGAAACGCCGGCTGCGGTGATTGTTGATCTGGGTGGTAATGATATCTATTACAACCGGGCGGGCGGTGCGGTGGGCATTCTGGATTACCCGTTCGGGGTGGTGATTGACCTTAAGGGTGATGACCATTACCTTTCCGACAGGCTCTTTTCCCAGGGTTCCGCACTCTTCGGCTGCGGGGTGCTTTTTGATCTGGCAGGGGATGATGTGTATCGCGGAAATCACTACACCCAGGGTTCGGCAATCTTCGGCACCGGTCTGCTTTATGATGCTGCAGGAAAAGATATTTATGATGCGGGTTTCTTTGCTCAGGGTTCGGGTCATTACGGAGTCGGGGTGCTGATTGATGAGGGGGGAAACGACAGCTACCGCTCATTCTGCTACTGTCAGGGGTTTGCCGGCACCTGGGGTTACGGACTGCTGGCAGAGCTTGCGGGTAATGACCTTTATTATGCGGGCGGAAAATACAAGCACGAGCCGCTCCTGCCCAGGGAATACCGGTCGTTTGCTCAGGGCTATGCGATCGGGGTCCGGCCAGATGCCGGGGGTGGCATCGGCTTTCTCTGTGATTTTCAGGGCAATGATTTCTACAATGCCGAGGTTTATGCTCAGGGCACCAGTTACTGGTATTCGCTCGGGATGCTCTATGACCAGGAGGGTTTTGACCATTACACCGCTGCCCAGTATACGCAGGGTGCGGGCATTCACCTGTCGGTCGGGGCGCTGGTGGATGAGGAGGGCAATGACTCCTATTTCTCCCGGCTCGGTCCGAGTCAGGGTGAAGGGCATGATCTTTCGGTCGGCGTGCTCGTGGACCGCAAGGGTGATGACGGTTATTATGCCTCAGGCGGGCAGGGGATCGGTTTGACCAATTCGGTGGGGCTGTTCATTGACCAGGATGGCAATGACTGGTATATGGCATCAGAGTCGCTGATCTGTCAGGGTTCGTCCAACTGGGCGCGGGGGTTCGGCGGGATCGGCCTCTTTCTGGATCTGGCAGGCCGGGACTGGTATCCGGGCAGGAATGTGGCAGCAGATCAGAACCGGTGGACCAAGGGGACCTACGGGTCGGGAATTGATCTGCCCCGGCCGGCAACGGTGATTGACTGGGAGCCGGATGTTGATACATCAGAGGCGAGCATTGATTCGGTAATCACCGCACCGGTGGAGAGTGTGTTCAAGACCGCATCGATCTGGGCGGTGGGTAATGCCCGCAAGAAGGTGCTGCGGGCAAGAAAGGAGCTGATCCGGCTGGGCAGGATGGCGGTGGAGTATGTCTATGAGCATAAGCTGGATACCAAGGACGGGCTGGAGTCCGAAGCGATTACCGCCCTGATGAAGGCGCTGCCTGATACCGCCAAGCCGTATCTTTTCCGGGGACTGCGGGATGAGCGCTTTCTTGCCCGGCAGAATTCGGCTTACTGGCTGGGAGAGATGGGCAGTAATGCCCGGGATGCGGTGGATTCAATTCTGCTGGCACTCAAGGAGAAGCGGATTACACCAAGACGCGCGGTTTATGCCCTGGGCTCAATCGGTGATTCGCTGGTGGTGCCGCAGATTCTTTATCTCCTGAAGGATACAATGGAGGTTTCCCGGATTGTGACTGCGGAGGCGTGCGGCAAGCTGAAAAATCCGGTGGCGATTGAACCGCTGATTGCGACCCTGAATGACCGGCTGTTTACCGTGCGCAGTGCGGCTGAGGCGGCGCTGGTTGCCATCGGGGAGCCGGGTGTTGACCCGCTGCTCCGGAGCCTGGCAGAACAGAAGGAGCCGGCACTGGGGCACAGCATCCGGGCGCTCGGACAGATTGCGGCAAAACTTGACAGCGTTCATGCAGAGCCGGTAAAACAGAAGTGCCGGAACCGGCTTGTCTCCTGTCTCCGGCATCCGGCACCGTTTGTCCGGCTGTGCACCGTTGAGGCACTGGGCCGGATGCTGGACAGTGAGACTGAGGCACGGCTGCGGGCAGAAAAAGAAAAGGAAACCGACCTGTTTGTACTTAATGCCTACCGGCAGATTTTGAACCGGTCTCTCCATTAGCCGCTTGTGCTGGAGAGGATTATCTGGTAAAATCATTCTATGATGCGGATAGCAGTTTTCCTTCTGACCTGCTTCAGTCTTTCCGGCGCGGTTAATATCCTGCCCAACCCTTCATTTGAAATCTGGCTGGATACGCTGGGCGTGAATATGCCACTGGGCTGGCTGACTTCAGAGCTTACCCGTTCCGGTTCGGCGGTAAAGGATACCAATTGCAATACCGGAGTTTTTGCCCTCAGACTGAACGGCGGGGATACGGTGGCATTTGCCACCTCGGTGACGGTTGTCCGGAGCGGACTGAGTTATGAGTTCAGCGGTTATGCAGATGTGCCCGGAATCGTCAGCGGCGGGTTTGTCCTGCAGTTTCTGACTTTGCGTGGGGGTCTGATTGGTTCTCCGCAGCTGGTCCCGGTTTATTATTCCAATGGTTACCGGCGCTATTCCCGCTGGGTCACCGCACCTGATTCGGCATTTTTCCTTTCGGTATCGTGTATCGCTCTGCCCGGCGGTTCGGTTTATTTCGATGATGTGACGGTGGAGGATACCTCACTTGCCGGTATTCATCAGCAGGAAAATGCCGGGTTTTCCCGCCGGCAGGTGCGGAAACTGGCGGTGGCAGGTACTTCCAGGTTTGAGCCCGGATACAGAGTTTATGATGTGCTGGGCAGAAGGGTTCTGGGACCGGTGCGGAACGGGGTATATTTTCTGATTCCGAGACCAACAGCGGACGGCAATTGACATCGCCGTATTGATGATTATTATTCACCCGTGATTAAGGTTGTTGTTCAGGGGCAGGAACGGTTCGTTGAGCCCGGTTTAACTGCCGGTGCCCTGCTTGGCGATGAGCGGGCGCTGGCTGCCCGGGTGAACGGCCGGCTCGTTGATCTTTCCTTCACAGTTGTCGAAGATGCCACAATCGAACCGGTCTATTTTGAGTCCCGTGAAGGCCGGGATATCTTCTGGCATTCCGCTTCCCACCTGATGGCACAGGCGGTTAAACAGCTGTATCCGGAGGCAAAGGTGACCATCGGACCCGCGGTGCCCGAGGGGTTCTACTACGATTTTGATGTCCCTCAGCCGTTCACAGAAAAGGACTTGGGGAAAATTGAGGTGCGGATGCAGGAGCTGGCGGCACAAAAGATTCCGATTGTCCACAAGTATCTGCCCCGGGATGAGGCACTGAAACTGTTTTCCGAGCGGGGGGAAAGCTACAAGCTGGAGATTATCAACGAGATTCCGGATGAGCAGATCTCGGTCTATGAGCAGGGGGACTTTGTTGATCTGTGCCGGGGACCTCATGTTCCGGATACCGGCAGGATTAAGGCGGTTAAACTCCTGAGTGTTGCCGGTGCCTACTGGCGTGGTGATGAGCGGAACCGGATGCTTTCCCGGATTTACGGCGTCGCCTTTCCGGATGAGGCGCTGCTTAAGGAGCATCTGGACCGGCTGGAGGAGGCGAAGCGGCGCGATCACCGGAAGCTGGGTCCGGCACTGGACCTTTTCAGCTTCCATGAGGAGGCGGGTGCCGGGCTGGTGTTCTGGCATCCCAAAGGGGCAACAGTGCGCCGGCTGATCCAGCAGTACTGGGAAAGGGAGCATCTGGCTGCCGGCTATCAGCTGGTGGTGACACCGCACATCGCCCGGAGTCAGCTCTGGCATCAGTCCGGACATTATGACTATTACCGGGAAAACATGTATATCCTGCCGGTGGAAAATGAGGAGTATGTGCTCAAGCCGATGAACTGCCCGGGACACATTCTGATTTACCGGACAAAAGTCCATTCCTACCGGGATCTGCCACTGCGGATGGCGGAGTGGGGCACAGTTTACCGCTATGAGCGTTCCGGTGTGCTTCATGGCATGATGCGGGTGCGGGGATTTACTCAGGATGATGCCCATATTTTCTGCACCCGGGAGCAGGTGGAGGAGGAGATTTACGGTGTGGTGGCACTGGCGCTCAAGATGCTGCGTCAGTTCGGATTTGAGCGGTTCTCAGTATCCCTCTCGGTCCGGGATCCCAAGCATCCGGAAAACTATCTGGGTACGGATGAGCAGTGGCAGGTGGCAGAAGGTTCGCTGATCAAGGCGCTGAACCGGCTCGGTTTGGATTTCGTCCGGGCGGAAGGGGAGGCGGTATTTTACGGTCCCAAGATTGATATCCATCTCGCCGACTCGCTCGGCCGGGAGTTTCAGTGTTCTACCTGTCAGTTTGACTTCAATCTCGGCGGCAAGTTTGATGTATATTACATGGATGAGCACGGTCAGCATCTGCCAGTCTATCTGGTTCACCGGACAGTGCTGGGTTCAATTGAGCGGTTCACGGGCATATTAGTTGAACATTACGGCGGGGCGTTTCCGGTCTGGCTCGCACCGGTGCAGGCAAGGGTGATGACGGTGACCGAGAAGGAGAACGGTTATGCGCAGGAGGTTTACGAGGCGCTCCGTCAGGCTGAAGTCAGAGTTGAAATTGATTTAAATAATGATAAAATTAACTACAAGATTGGTGAGGCAGAGCGTCAGAAGGTTCCCTATATGCTGGTGGTCGGGGCACGCGAAGCCGAGGCCAGGACCGTTGCACTCCGTCGCCGCGGCAAAGGGAATCTGGGCGCAATGCCGCTGGAGAAGGTAATAGCACTAATCAAGGAGGAAGAATCTGGAAGGACATGGTGAGCAGGTGGTGAGGGAGGGACTCAAGGACCGGCCCAGGGCAAACGAGCAGATCAAAGTGCCGTATGTCCGGGTGATCGGGGTGGACAAACGACCGATCGGTATCCTGCCGACGCGCGAGGCGATTGCCCTTGCCCGGCGGCAGAATCTGGATCTGGTGATGCTGGCACCGAATGAGGAGCCGCCGGTCTGCGGCATCATGGACCTGGGACGGTATCTGTATGAGCAGAAGGCTCGACAGCGGGAGTCGAAGAAAAAGCAGCATCAGACCCAGGTGCGGCAGATACGGATGAAGATGAAGATTGACAAGCACGACTACGAGGTGAAGCTGAAGAAGATGCGCGAGTTTCTGGCAGACAAGGACCGGATCAAGCTCGTGCTCTGGCTGCGGGGACGGGAGGTGCTGCACACCGATCTGGCGATGCAGCTGATCGAACGGATCAAGCAGGACCTGGCAGATGTTGCCAAGGTGGAAGGACAGGTAAGACTTTTTGATGAAGGAAAGAAATCTATTCAGTTAATGCTGGTGCCAAAATGAAGATGAAATTAAAGACACTGAGTTCATTAAAAAAGCGGGTGAAGAAGACCGCAACGGGAAAGTTTATTCATGCCCACAGCGGGACCAGTCATAATAACAGCGCCAAGACCAGCCGGCGCAAGCGGCTGCTCCATCGTCCGGCAGTAGCGGATGAGACGAAGGTCAAGGCGTTAAAACGGCTTCTGCCCTACTGAAAAGGAGTGTTGAATGGCACGAGTCAAGACCGGACCGGCAACGAGAAAACGGCGCAAGAAATGGCTTAAGCAGGCAAAGGGCTACTGGGGTGGGAAATCCCGGCTTTACAAGAGCGCCCGGCTGCAGGTGATGCACGGCCTGATCAGTGCCTACCGCGACCGCAAGCAGAAGAAAAGGGTATTCCGCTCGCTGATGATTACCCGGATCAATGCGGCGCTTGAGCCGTATGACCTGAGTTACAGCCGGTTTATCAACGGGCTGAAGAAGGCCGGGGTTACACTTGACCGCAGTGTCCTGTCTGAAGTGGCGATTCAGGCGCCGGAGGATTTTGCCCGGCTGGTTGAGCTGGCAAAGCAGAACCTCGCCAGTTAATACCCGGATTTACTCGCCGGTAAAATAAAAAGTCGGGGCGACCCGATTTGAACGGGCGACCCCCAGCACCCCAAGCTGGTGCGCTAAACCAACTGCGCCACGCCCCGTGTCATCATTTTAGAAAAGAACCGTGTCCAAGTCAAGTTCGTGTGATGAGGGGCGGTATTTGCAATTTTATTCCAGGGGCACTGCCCACACATAGATTGAATCCAGCGTGGGTTTGGGCAGGCGGTAGATCAATTGCACCTGCCAGCCGGCGAGCTCATGCGGTTGGGCATCAGGAGCAAAATAGCGGATGATAAGCCGGCTGTTAGCCGAGTCCACTCCCGCATAGGAGAACCGGAATTCAAGCGGTGATTTGACATCATAATGATCCCGTACGAGCTGGCGCAGGAGATTTTCATTGGCTTCGATATCCTGACGCAGGACCGAGATTTGGGGCTGGAGCGGATGATCCGGTGGCAGGGGTTGATGGTAATGAGGGTAATAGCCGGTAATGACCGGCAGCGATTTTGATAAAGGAAAGGGAAGTGGTTGATGGTGCCGGTGGCAGTAGAAGGCTGACAGCAGAAGGAGTGGCAATATTGGCCTCCAGCTCTTCATAGTTATAGTTTATGATTGATCCTGCGGTCTGTCAACGTGATTTGACCCCCCAGCCGTCAGCTCTTATAATCAGTCCGTGGCTGTTGTCGGGATTGCCCGGAGTCTGCACAGTTATCACCATTTTACCCTCTGGCGGGCGTTTTTTGAGGAGCTGGGATGGCAGGTGGTACTCAGTAGCAGGACCGATCGGCAGACGGTGGAGCAGGGGGTGAAACTGGCGCCGGCAGAGCTGTGTCTGCCGGTGAAGGTTTTTCTGGGGCAGGTTGCCCGGCTGCTGGAGCAGGTGGACTATGTCTTCGTTCCGCGGCTGGTCTGCCGGCGACTGAAGGGAGATTTTTATTTCGGTTGCCCGAAGGCGATTGCCCTGCCGGATCTGGTGCGGGCGATTTTCCCCGAGCAAAAGGGACGTATTCTGGAGCTGGTGATTGATCAGCAGATTCAGCGTGATGAGGTGGGTTTTGTCCGGTGTGCAAAGGCACTGGGCGTCGACCGGCAGTGTGCGCAGGGCGCGTTCCAGCAGGCAAAAAAGGCAGAGGCGGAGGCAGGAAAATTGCGGGTACATGGTCCCAGCCCGGCAGATTGCTTTCCGCCGGAGCGGTTGAATTCAAAACCGGGAGCGGGCAGGGGGAAAATTGGCGTTATCGGTCATCCGTATCTGATTTATGATGAGCATATCAGCCTTAATCTGCTCAGGATGATTGCAGAGCTGGAGATTGAACCGGTGATACCAGGGATTGGTGAAGAGGAGCTGATTCAGGAGGCGGGCAGGGCACTAAACTGGTATTATGAACTGGAGCTGATCGCCGGTGCCCGTAAACTTGTCCGGGAGGCTCAGGTTGACGGGCTGCTGCTGGTTTCCAGTTTTGCCTGCGGCACCGCACCGGTAGTGAATGAGCTGATCCGGCGCGAGGTGGCGGTGCGGACCGGTCTCCCGATGCTGACTCTGCTTTTTGATGAGCACAGTGGTGAAACCGGTCTGCGCACCAGGCTGGAGTCATTTGCGGACCTGATTCGGAGCAGAAAATGAGAGTTGCCTTTCCGTATATGGGTGATATCCGGCTGGTGCTGGAGCCGATTTTGCGCGAGCTGGGGGCAGAGGTGGTGGTGCCACCGGAGCCGAACCGGGAAACAGTTGCCCTTGGTGCCCAGCTGGCACCGGAGACGATCTGTCTGCCATTCAAGGTGACGCTGGGTAATATCCTGCGGGCACTGGAGCTGGGTGCGGATACGCTGGCATATGTGAGCGGTTCCTGGTCCTGCCGGTTCGGTTATTACGGAAGGTTGCAGGCGGATATCTGCCGGGAGCTGGGCTACCGGTTCCGGTTGCTGGAGCTGCGTCGTGACCGGATGAAAGAGATTATCCGCGAGATCCTTCAGTTGAGTGACAACAGTCTGCTCCGGGCAACCGGACGGGCATGGCGGGCGTTCAGGCTGGGCTGGTTCAAGGCGACAACGCTGGAAAAGGCTTATGAATTGAGCCGGCAGGTGCTGCCCCAGGCGGAAAACAAGCAGGAGTGCCGCCGGCTGCTGAGAACGGTTATTGCCGAGATTGAGACGGCAGAAAAGGTCCGGGAGCTTAAGCAGATTCGGGACCGGCTCACAACCCGTTTTGCCCGGGTCAGAAGAAATGGGAGGGGTTCGGTTCTGCGGGTGAAACTGATTGGCGAAAGTTACTGCACGATTGAGCCGTTTGTCAATTTTGACTTAATCAACCGGCTCGGGGAGATGGAGGTCTGGGTTGATCCGTTTCTCACCGGTCCGCGCTGGCTCGGTTTTCACGGCTTCCGGCTGCGGAAAGGGGAGGTGCGCAGGGCACAGCGGCTGGCAAAGAGTTACTGGCAGTACTGTGTCGGTGGTGAGGATGCCAATTCGGTCGGGCATCTGATTATGGCTGCCCGTGCCGGTTATGACGGGGTGATTCATGTCCATCCGTTTGCCTGTATGCCGAGCACGGTGGTCCAGCCGGCACTGGCAGCAGCCAGCCGGGATTACAATATTCCACTGCTGTCAATTTCCTTGGATGAGCATACCGCCGAAGCCGGGTTTTTGACTCGGGTAGAGGCATTTGTTTCGCTCCTGGAGCGTCGGCGCCGGAGCAGTTTTAAAACCGGAGGTGAGGTTTATGTACCGGATCAGGGTGAGTAAAGTTTTCAGTGCCGCCCATCGGATTGTTGAGCAGGGTGGCAAGTGTGAGCAGCTTCATGGTCATAATTACCGTGTGGAAGTAGTAGTCGGTTCGGAAAGGCTGAATCCGCCCGGGATGGTGGTGGATTTTAATGAACTGAAAGAAGCGGTGGCGCTTATTCTGCCGGACCACAAACTGCTGAATGAGGTTTACAACTTCAATCCGACCGCGGAAAACCTTGCCCGCTATTTTTATGAGCAGTTGCAGAGCCGGTTTCCGGTGGTGCGGGTACGGGTCTGGGAAAATGATGAATGCTGGGCTGAGTACGAGCCGGATTAGTCGAGGATGAGCAGTTTTTGGCGCTGGTGGCGGTTGAGTTCAACCATGTAAGTTCCGGCTCTGGTGAATATGATTTCACTTACCGGGGCAGCGGTTGTGAATATGAGCATACCGGCGGAATTGTAAATCCGCACTGAGGCAGGCATTTTGAGCTGCAGCCGGCGACCGGTGACCAGCCAGGCGGGTTTTTCATGGTAAACCGATTTTGTCCGGACTGTCTGTCGAATCAATGTCTGTGCCAGCTGAACCGCCCGCCAGGCATTCACCAGTCCGTAGCCAAAACGGCTGTCTCTGCCGGCACTGCCCATGTCAATGGCACTGGTGGCGAGGATTGACCGGACATCGTTTGCACTTAATCCCGGGTCAAGGGCAAGAATCAGAGTGGCAACGCCACTGACTTCGGGTGCTGCCATTGAGGTGCCACTGGCTTCGGCGTAGGAGCCTCCCGGAGTTGTTGAGAAGATACTGGTGCCAGGTGCCACCAGTTCCTGTTCCGGACCGTAATTGGAGAACCAGGCAAGTTCGGAGTTTTCGTTGGTAGCGCCGACAGCAACGCATTCATTGAGCCGGGCAGGATAGGTGATGATTGATCTGCCATCATTTCCGGATGCGGCAATCAGGAGGACACCCCGGCTTGCCGCATACTGGCAGGCTTCGATGAGTACGGTTGAGGCAGCATCGCCCCCGAGACTCATATTTATGATCCGGGCACCATTATCAACCGCCCAGCGGATACCCCGGGCGACGTCACTCAGGTTGCCACTGCCTGAGTCGTTGAGTACCCGGACCGCCATGAGCTGAATCTGTGCCCAGCCGGCAACGCCGATGAGGTTGTCCCGGATTGCAGCAATGATTCCAGCAACATGGGTGCCGTGAAAGGCGTTTTCGATGCCCGGATTGTCCGGTTTCGGATCGTTATCATTGTTGAGAAAATCGTAGCCCAGCTCACCGCTGCGGAAGTTGGCGGCAAGGTCGGGATGGGTATAATCTACGCCATTGTCAACAACCGCTACCTTAAGTGTTCCACCGGTGACCACATCCCAGGCGAGGTCGGCATACATGACCCATTTGTCCCACTGGCGCAGCAGAAACTGAGGATCATTGGGTATATTCAGAATGCGGACAGAATAATCAGGTTCTACAAAACGGACACCGCCAGAATTTGTAAGCGCCTGCGGTATCAGCCGGTCTTCGGAAGAATCGGTGGCGATTACCAGAAAACGGGCGTTCGTATCGATCAGGAGCGTCCGGGCGCCAAGTTCCTGAATCTGACTGATGAGGGAACTTAAGGCTTCGGGGTAATAGCCGACGACGAGCCGGTTCCGGATTTCGGTGCCGGCCGGGAGATGAGGGGAGACGGTAACAGCGGCGGTAAATCGTTCCCGGATCATCGAAAGGCGGAGGATATCATCGGTGGTAATCGGTGGACAATCAGGACGGGGGATCAAGGTAAACAGCAGTAACAGCAGGCTCATCATCGTTCCAGTGTAAAGCGTGCCCAGTAGGTCCGGACCGTGCCGGAGGTATTGAGGAATACCAGATACCAGGTGCCACCGGTTGCAAACTGATAATTGAGGCTCACTTCAGCAACATTCTGCTGCTCGTAAAGCGGGACATAGGAGCGTCCCTGACGGAACAGTTCAAAGTTCACCGGATCGAGCAGGGAGAAACGGCTGATCGTGCCCGAAACCGCCCGGGCGTCCCCCAGAACCTTTCTGCCGGAATCGGCACTGAATTCAATCCAGCGATAGTAGTTGTGGTTGAGGGTGATTTTGCCGTGGAAGATGCTCTGCTGGCCAATGGCGGCAATCTGCAGATTTACCGTATCGCTTGTACCCCGGTTGCCAGCGAGGTCGGCAGCAATGCAGTAAATTTTATGCCAGGAGCCGGGTTCGAGCGTACTGGTATTCCATTCAAAGGTGGCAGTAGCCGAACTTTCAGTGGCGATGAGAATGCCGTCGGCATAGAAGTCGATGGCGGCAACACCGGTAGAGTCATATGCCTCAACCTGCACCGGCACTGTACCGCTGACGATAGTGGAGTCAAGCGGGGAAAGGATGCGACAGCTGGGCGGGGTTGTGTCCAGCAGTTTAAACAGCAGGTCACAGCCGGTGAGCAGAAGTATCAGCAGTATCCATGGTCTAAATTTCATATTCAGCGCCCTTTTCCGGGATGGTGATTTCCTGAATACCGAGCTGGTGTAGCGGTTCTATCATTGCCTGCGCTGCCTGAGGTTCGGCATGGACGATAAATATCCGGCGGAGGCGCCGGAGGTTCATGTTTTTGACATAATCAAGCAGGGCGTTGCGGTCGGCATGGGCACTGAATTCGTTCATAACTTCAATCTCTGCCCGGACCGGAAATTCCTCGCCGAAGATCTTTACCACCGGCTGATGCTCCACGAGGCGCCGGCCCAGGGTGTGCTGCGCCTGAAAGGAGACGATGAGAATCAGATTTTTCGAATCGGTGATGGAGTGTTTTAAATGATGCAGGACCCGGCCGGCTTCACACATACCCGAAGGGGAGATAATGATACAGGGCTCATGGAGCTGATTCAGTTTCTTGGACTCATTGACATCTTCAATATAACGCAACCCCGGGAAATCAAAAGGCCCGTCATGTTCGCCATTAACAAGTGTCTGGGTTTCAGTGTCAAAATAGGCAGTACTGCTGCGATAGACCTCAGTTACCTGACTGGCAAGCGGTGAGTCAACAAAGACCGGAAGGTCCGGAATTGCCGACTCCTGACGGAGCAGTTTCAGATTGTAGACGATTTCCTGTGCCCGTTCAACCGCAAATGCGGGGATGATAATTCTACCCCCGCGTTCTGCCGTCCGGTTGATGATGGTAGCGAGCCGGTTGCGGACATCACGATAGTCGCCATGAAGCCGGTCACCATAGGTTGCCTCCATGATCAGAATATCAGCTTCAGTTACCTGGACCGGGTCCCGGATGATGGGCATCTTTTTGCGGCCCAGGTCGCCGGTAAAGAGTACCCGCTGATTCTCAACTTCAATGTCAATAAGTGATGAGCCGAGAATATGACCGGCATCGTGGAAATGAACGGTAAAGGGTCCGAGTTTCTCCCTGCGGGCATAGCTGATCCCCTGAAGGCGGGTCAGGGCATGCTCAGCATCGGCGGTGGTATAGATCGGCTCCTTGGGTGGTTCACCGCGTTCCCGGCGTTTTTTGTTCAGATATTTGATGTCACCTTCCTGGATTTTTGCGGCATCCAGCAGCAGCAGCCGGCTGAGTGCCACCGAGGGTTTGGTCATCAGTACCTTTCCCCGGTAGCCGTTCCTGATCAGGTTGGGCAGGTTGCCGATGTGGTCGATATGGGCGTGACTGACACAACAGAAGTCAATCTGGCGGGCATCAAAAGGCAGATGGCGGTTAATTTCTTCCGCCTCCTGCCGGTGTCCCTGAAACAGCCCGCATTCCAGAAGAAGTGATCTGCCGCCGGATTTCAGAATGTGCTGTGAACCGGTGACCGTGCCGACCCCGCCCCAGAACTGAATTTTCATCTGACGAGGCTCCGGACGATGCGCATGTTTTCCCGATCGTCCCTGATGCTGGTGCGGGGTGTTTCCATAATGCCGGGCAGTTTTCGGAGCAGCGGATGGTTGACAATTTCCCGGAATCCCTCAATGCCGATTTCTCCCTTGCCGATGTGCCAGTGCCGGTCAACCCTTGAGTTGAATGGAGTTTTGGAATCGTTGAGATGGATCAGGTAAAGCCGGCTGAAGCCGATTGCCCGGTCAAACTGACGCAGGGTTTCATCAATAGCCGGACGGGTGCGCCAGTCATAACCGGCTTCAAATGAATGGGCGGTGTCAAGGGTTACCCCGAGCCGGTCCCGGTCTTCAACCTGCTCGATGATCTCAGCAATCTGTTCAAACCGGTAACCGATCTCCGAGCCCATGCCCGCAGTGTTTTCCAGCAGGATCTTTACCCGGTTCGGGGCAAGCCGGAAAATCCGGTTGATGTTTTCGGCTACCCGCCGCAGTGCGGATTTCTCATCCGTGCCCATTGCCTTGCCGACATGAACGACCAGAAAATCAATACCAAGGGTTTCGCACCTTTTCAGGTCATCAGCAATTGTCGTGATTGAGCGTCTTTTCAGCTCCGGATCGGTGGCAGCAAGATTGGGGAGATACGGGGCGTGGGCAAAGACAGGGCTTATTTCTGATTTTCTGATTTCCTCCCGGAATCTGCCGACATCCTCTTCCTTCAGAGGTGAGGCGCTCCAGCCCCGGGGAGATCGGGTAAAGAGCTGGATAGTATCACAATTCAGCTCCTCAGCCCTTGGCCGGACATTGGCGAAACCACCGGCGATTGAGATGTGAAATCCGAAACGCATTTTTATCATCCTATTCTGTTGGCGGTTTAAGTCAACGATATTCACGGGTTAGGTTTGCTTGACACTTGTGAAATGCGGTCTATAATCCACTATGCACCCCTGTAGCTCAGCAGGATAGAGCAGCGGTTTCCTAAACCGCAGGTCGCCCGTTCGAGTCGGGCCAGGGGTAGAGGTGTATGATGGAACAGAAGTTTACAGAATAAAAACCGGGAGAAAAGGTGAGAATCAAGCATCGGGTCAGTAAGGATGAATTGAAAGAGGATAAATTCCAGGAGTTCGTCGAAAAGGCGGCCGAGTTTTATTATGAGAACCCGCGCCGGTTCTGGATCGGAGTTGCGGTCGGAATTCTGGTGATCGCTGGTGTCATTCTCCTGATTCAAAACCGGCCGAAACCGGTGCGCAGTGCCGAAGCGGAGCTGCGGCTGATGGATGCCCTATCCAATCTCTATCAGGGCAAGTATGATTATGCGGAGATGGCACTCAAGGAGCTGGCAGCAAAATTTCCCCGTGATTATGCCGGCATCAAAGCCCATTTCTATCTGGGCACACTCTATTTCGGATCTCAGGAGCCACGACTGGCGGAGGCAAAGCGGGAGTTCGGAATTTTTTTAAAGAAGGCAAAGAATGATCTGCTGTTGACTCCGGCCGCCCAGTACGGAATTGCTGCCTGTGAGGAGCAGGCAGGAAATTATCTGCAGGCAGCCAGAATTTATGAGTCGGTCTACCGGAAATACAAAGATCTGCCGCTGGCACATGAGGCGGTGCTGGCAGCCGGGCGCTGTTTCCGGCTTGCTAATAAGCTTGATGAGGCGGAAAAGCTGTACACTGACTATCTGGAAAAAGATAAGCCGGCAGCAATGAAGGCAGAGGATGTCAGGGTTCAGCTCGGTTACATCCGGGCACTCAAGAACCGGTTATAAAATAGGATGATGAAGGAAGCGCTGACATTTGATGATGTCCTTTTAGTTCCCCAGTATTCGAAGGTTCTGCCGGCAGAGGTCGTTACAGAAACATTTTTTACCAGAAAAATCCGGCTGCATCTGCCGCTGGTGAGTGCCGCAATGGATACCGTGACTGAGGGGAGAATGGCAATTGCGATGGCACGGGCAGGCGGGATCGGTGTTATTCACAAAAATATGACCATTGATGAACAGGCGCAGGAGGTGGCGAAGGTCAAGCGGGCGGAAAGCTCGATGATTTCCGATCCCCTGGCGATAACACCCGACCGGACAATCGCTGAGGTGCGGGAACTTTTTAACCGGCACGGCATTTCCGGTTTGCCGGTGGTTGATAACAAGGGGCGGCTTGTGGGTATAATTACCCGGCGCGATCTGCTGTTTGAAGATGACAGCACAATGCCGGTTGAGAAGGTAATGACCAGCAGCAACCTGATTACCGCTCCGGTCGGCACGAGTCTGAAGAAGGCACGGGAAATTCTCCGCCAGCACCGCCTGGAAAAACTGCCGATCGTTGATGACCAGGGACGGCTCAGGGGATTGATTACCACCAAGGATATTCTGAAGCGGGTGGAACATCCCTTTGCCACTGTTGACAGCAAGCGCCGGCTCCGGGTGGCAGCAGCGGTCGGGGTGGGCAAGGAGGCGCTGGAGCGGACGAGGGCGCTCGTTGCCGCAGAGGTGGATGCGATTGTCATCGACACTGCTCACGGCCACTCAAGTCGGGTAATTGAGACCGCTCGGGCGATCAGAAAGATGTTTCCGCAGGTTGAGCTGGTGGCGGGAAATGTGGCGACTGCAGAAGGGGCACGGGCGCTGATTCAGGCTGGAGTCGGAGCGGTCAAGGTTGGTATCGGTCCGGGATCCATCTGTACGACCCGGGTGGTTGCCGGTGTGGGTGTGCCTCAGCTTTCCGCAATTATGGAATGTGCCCGGGTATGCCGGCAGTATAAAGTCCCGCTGATTGCTGATGGCGGAATCAGATTCTCCGGTGATATCGCCAAGGCACTGGCTGCCGGTGCCGATACGGTGATGATGGGCAATCTCCTTGCCGGCACGGACGAGAGTCCGGGGGAGGATGTTCTGCTCGAGGGCAGACGCTACAAGGTTTACCGGGGAATGGGATCAATTGATGCGATGAAAAAAGGCTCCTGGGACCGGTACTTTCAGGAGAGCGGTGCGGAACTGGTGCCTCAGGGGATCGTGGGCAGAGTGCCCTATCGCGGCAGTGTCAAGGATGTACTCTTTCAGCTGGAAGGTGGTCTGCGGGCAGCGATGGGTTTCTGCGGGTGCCGGACAATCAGAGAACTGCAGCGCCGGGCTAAGTTTGTGAAAATTACCAATGCCGGACTGCGGGAAAGTCATCCGCACAGCATCACCATCATCAAAGAGGCGCCGAACTACGAGGCACCAGAGCAGGGATAATTTAACCTAAGTAGGTTAGACTGTATATTAAATTTACGGTGCCGGCGGAATAAATCCTTCCTTCATCATCCACTGGGTCAGTTCGCGCGCCTGTCTGATTTTTTCGGTTGCAGTTTTCATCAGTTCTTCACGGGTCATCGTGATCCGGGCGACGCCCTGCTCAATTGCCTTCATTCCGACCGCAACCGCCTCGCGCGGAAACACCTCCCAGTCATCCATCGTCGGGATAAGATAGTCCTCTCTTAATCCGCGGTCTTCGGCAACCTTGGCGAGCTCCAGTGCGGCCGCAATGCACATCTCATCCGTAATCGTCCGGGCGTTAACATCCAGCGCCCCGCGGAAGATTCCGGGAAATCCCAGGGAGTTGTTGACTTGATTGGGGAAGTCGCTTCTGCCTGTAGCGACAACCCGGGCGCCAGCCTCAATCGCCTCCCAGGGCCAGATTTCCGGGATCGGATTGGCACAGACAAAGACGATTGCGTCCTTTGCCATGGATTTGATCCACTCCGGTTTAACGACACCCGGTCCTGGTGTGGAAAGGGCAATCAGGACATCGGCACCCTTCATCGCATCAGCGATTGTGCCCCGGACATTCTCATCATTGGTAATCTGGCACATATGCCACTTTTCCTTGAACTCCTCCTGCAGTTCAGTTCTGCCCTTGTGCAGTGTGCCTTTGGAGTCGCACATGATGATGTTGCCGGGAGTAACTCCGCCTTTGATGATAACCCGGGCGATTGCGATATTGGATGCACCGGCGCCGAGCATCGCCACTTTGACTTTGCTGATGTCCTTGCCGACGATCTTTAAGGCATTGACCAGTCCGGCATAGGTTACCGCTGCCGTTCCCTGCTGGTCGTCGTGCCAGACCGGAACATCAAGTTCGGCGCGCAGGGTGTCAAGAATCCGGAAGCATTTCGGCTGAGCGATATCCTCAAGGTTGAAACCACCGAACGAGGGTTCAAGGAGTTTGGCGGTGCGGATAAACTCATCCGGATCCTTGGTGCGCAGGGCAATTGGAACCGCATCAACGCCGCCGAGGTATTTGAAGAGCAGCGCCTTGCCCTCCATTACCGGCATTGAGGCTTCGGGCCCGATGTCACCCAGTCCAAGCACGCGCGTGCCGTCGGTCAGCACGCAGATGGTGTTTGCCCGGTTGGTATGGAGAAAGGAAAGATTTACATCCTTCTGGATTTCCTTGCAGGGTGCAGCAACGCCGGGTGTATACCAGATGGCAAAGTCATCAAAGTTCCGGATGGCACACTTGGGCACAACCTGATACTTTCCCCGATAAAAGGGATGCAGTTTCAAGGCGTCTTCTGCGGGCTTTTTCGCCTTGGCAACCAGCTGTTCAATTTCAGCCGGGGTAAGTTTTTTCATTTTAAACTCCTTTTTAAAAACTAAACCGGTTTTGCCTTTGCGGATGGTGATTTAACCGTAATTATTACAATACCGGCAGCAATACAGAGCAGGGCGGTAATGAGGAAGGCGACATTGTAGTTGCCGGTAATTTCCTTGATCCGGGGTGCAAAGATGTTGGATAACAGCCCGCCAACACCATAGGCGGTAAACACCAGCCCGTAGTTAATCCCCGAATTTTTTGTTCCATAAAAATCTGCGGTCACTGCCGGGTAAATTGCGAGGTAGCCGCCGAAGCTGGAACCCACCAGGGCAATGCCGATCCAGAAAATGAAAGGCAGGGAGGGGATCAGAAAATAACCGAGAATGGCAACGGCATTGATCAGAAACATCAGAAACAGTGCTCGGGTCCTGCCGAGGCTGTCCGAGATTCTGCCCCAGAAGATTCTGCCCAGTGCATTGAAGATTGCCAGCACGCTGACACCGAGCGCCGCGGTCTCCTTGCTGAATCCACCAAGTTCCTGAGCGATCGGTGAGGTCTGGCCGATAATCATCAGACCGGCAGCACAGCCGGCAAAATAGGTGAGCCAGATGAGCCAGAACTGAACGGTAGCAAGCATCTGCCCGGCGGTATAATCGGTGCGGATGGAAACACCGGCAGCCGGCTGGGGTGGATTCCAGCCTTCCGGCCTGTAACCGGCAGGGGGGTTGCGCAAAATCAGGGCACCGATAAGGACCAGGATCAGATACACCACACCCAGATAACGGAAGGTGGCAAACGGTCCGATCGAATCAATCATCGCCCGTGCGAGTGGGCCGACGATCAGTGCACCAGCACCGAAACCGGCTACTGCCAGTCCGGTAATCAGTCCCCGTTTGTCCGGGAACCATTTGACACCGGCGGAGATCGGACAGACATAGGCAAAGCCGATGCCGATTCCGGAAATGATGCCATAGGCGATAACGAGCATGGCGATGCTCGAAGCGAAACTGGCAAGAATCATACCCAGTGCAAGCAGGATGCCGCCGATGATGGCAACGATGCGGGGACCGAACCGGTCCTGCAGTCTGCCTCCGATAACGGTTGCCAGTGCAAAGAATATCAGGACAAAGGAGAAGGGCAGGGATGCCTGAGTTGAAGTTATGTTGAGTGCCGATTCAAGAGGCTTGCGAAATACGCTCCAGGCATAAATTGCACCCAAGCACAACTGAATCAGCAGTGCCCCGACAACAATCAGCCAGCGGTTGAAGGTCTTTTTATCTGTCATTGCGCAACCTCCCTTGATCTTTGCGGACCCGGGCAGGAGCGTCTCATTTCTTCGACGCTCCTGCCCGGGGTGATTTACTCATCTAAGGTCGAGATGTCGCCGACCGGTTTGCCCAGCGCCTCCGCCTTCAGCAGCCGGCGCATGATCTTGCCCGAGCGGGTCTTGGGCAGCTTGTCCCGGAATTCAATCGATTCAGGCCGGGCAATCGGTCCGATTTCCTGAGCAACCCATTTTTTGAGTTCATCAGCCAGCGCGTCTGACGGCTGATAGCCGACCTTGAGGGTAACATAGGCTTTGGGTACATCACCCTTCACCTCATCCGGAATGCCGATGACCGCAGCTTCGGCAACCGCCGGATGGGCAACCAGTGCGGATTCGATTTCTGCAGTTCCCAGCCGGTGTCCGGCAACGTTGAGCACCTCATCAGCCCGCCCGCGGAACCAGAAGTAGCCATCTTCGTCCCGGGTGCAGGAGTCACCGGTGAGATACCTGCCCGGATACCGGGACCAGTATGCCTGAATATAGCGGTCCGGGTCCTTGTAGAGAGTCCGCAGCATCGAGGGCCAGGGGCGGGTGATTACCGCAAATCCGTTCTCGCCGGGTTTGATCGGGTTACCTTCCTGAGTAATAACGTCAGCTGAGTAACCAGGAAGCGGTTTGGTTGCTGAGCCGGGTTTGAGCGGGGTAATGGGCAGGGGCGAGATGACAAACGCACCGGTCTCGGTCTGCCACCAGGTATCCATGATCGGGAGCCGGTCGCCACCAATGTACTTCCGGTACCAGCGCCAGGCTTCGGGGTTGATCGGCTCACCGACCGAGCCGAGCAGACGCAGGGATGACAGATTATGCTTTGCCGGATACTCCTCCCCAAACCGCATGAACATTCTGATGGCGGTAGGAGATGTGTAGAGAATAGTTACCTTCTCCTGCTCAATGATTGACCACCAGCGATCCGGGGCAGGATAGTCCGGTGCACCTTCATAGAGGACCGAGGTGGCACCGTTCATCAGTGGTGCATAGACAATATAGGAATGGCCCGTGACCCAGCCGATATCGGCAGCGCACCAGTAGATGTCCTGCGGTTTTATATCAAATACAAACTTCAGGGTGGTATATGTGCCGACCGCATAACCGCCATGGACATGGACAACACCCTTGGGTTTGCCGGTGGTGCCGGAGGTGTAGAGGATGTAGAGCATATCTTCAGAATCCAGCTCCTCAGTCAGGCATTCCTCAGACTCTTTTTCGGTCAGTTCGTGCCACCAGAGGTCGCGCCCCGGTTTCATTTCTACCGGATTGCCCGCCCGCTTGAATACGATACAGTGCTCAATCGTCGGGCATTCTGCCAGCGCCGGCTCCGCATTGGCTTTCAGCGTGACCAGTTTACCCCGGCGATAGGCGCCATCAGCAGTAATGAGAATTTTTGCTTCAGCGTCCTGAATCCGGTCACGGAGCGAGGCGGCAGAAAAGCCGGAGAAGACCACCGAATGGATTGCGCCGATCTTGGCACAGGCGAGCATTGCCACCGGCAGTTGTGGTATCATTGGCAGGAAGATTGTTACCCGGTCGCCTTTCTTAACTCCCAGTTTTTTAAGAGCATTGGCGAGTTTGTTAACTTCCTTGTAAAGTTTTTCATAAGTCCAGATTTCCCGTTCGCCCGGCTCGGAATGGTAGATGTAGGCGACTTTATTTTTTACATCGGTCTTCATATGGCGGTCAACGCAGTTGTGGGCAATGTTGAATTTTCCGTCAATAAACCATTTGTAAAATGGGGCTTTTGATTCATCCAGTACCCTGGTCCAGGGCTTGAACCATTCCAGTTCCTTTGCCATTTCTCCCCAGTACCATTCGAGGTCGCGGGCACGGTCCAGCAGTTCATCCAGAGTTTTAATACCGTGTTTCTTCATAAACGCCATGATATTGGAGTTAGCTACCAACTCCTGCGGCGGTTCGTAGAATTTCGGCTCTTCTGCCATATTGTTTCCTCCTTTTTAATATAAAATTGTCCGGAATTTTGAGTATATTGGCAACAGGATTGGTGTCAAGAATTTCAAACTTGAATTGTGGCTGGTGCCCAGGTGTAACCGGAATCCCGGCTGAGCAGAAGGGTCAGTTCGTCGCCACCAATAATTCCAATCAGACCATCGGTAAAGAAGCGGATGGTAAACAGATCCCGGGTGGTCCCGCTGTTAATCCTTTCCCAGTTCTCTCCGCCATCAAGGGTATGAATCACCGTTCCCTGGGCGCCAACACAGAAGCCCGCCATGGTGTCGTGGCGCATGTCCAGCGAATAAAGGGGCGGCAGCACGAAATCAATTGGCAGAGGACGCCAGGTTTCGCCGCCGTTGGGGGTAAAGAACACCCTGCCGGAACTGGTAGTGGCAAATCCGACCACATCATCTGCCGGAAAATGAACCGCGGTAAAGTGCGTATTGGTTACCAGTCCATTAACATTCCCGGTCTGGGAAAACCAGACCGAACCGCCAGTTGTGGTTTTCAGAATTGTGCCATTCAGACCGACCGCATAGCCGGTCAGCTCGTCAGCGGGAAAGTGGATATCCATGATTTTTTCCTCGGTAGCGGTCGGCAGTATTTCCCAGGTTCTGCCATAATCGGCGGTCCGGAGCACGGTGCCGCGGTCGCCGGCTACAAATCCGACCTCCGGTGATACGGGAAATTTGATTGACCGCAGATCAACCGTGACAGGAGCAGAAAGCGGTTTCCAGCTCCTGCCTTCATCTTCAGTTTTAAGTAGCGTTCCCCTGTCACCACAGGCATAGCCAACCATTGCCTGCCCTGGGAAGCAGACACTGTAGAGATTAACTGCAGTCGGGACCGCAAGTTTCTGCCAGGTGGCGCCACCGTCAACCGTTTTCAGCAGCAGACCGTTATCACCGACCGCATAGGCAATCAGCGTATCCTCCAGCGTAAAGACCGAATTAATCCGGTTCGGCATTGATATACAATATAGAAACCTGTCTTTTTGTCAATAACTTGTAATTGGCATGCTGAAGATATAACTTGACTTTGGGCAGGGTAAGGTTAAGTTTTAACTGCGACAGCACAAGGGCCATCCCGCAATGCGGTCGGCGGGAAGGTCCAAGGTATAGGGAAAAAAAATAATAAAAGACCGAGGAGGAGTTAATGAAACACAAGGTCGCAATACTGACTCTGGTCAGCGTGCTGGCACTGGCACTGGCTGCCGGTCCGGAGGTGACCACGAGCGATGTGAGCCAAGGCGAGCCCCAGAAGGTGAAACTGTATTATGGCACCTATGGCTCAAACGATTATGTCTGGGGAACGGTGAAGACCCAGCTGCCAACTGATGCCTGGCTTTACCACAGCGAAATGCCGGGCAGGATGATGGACAATGCCTGTGCCACTGACGGCAATTATGTCTATGTCCTTGCCGGCTATGGCACAAGCAACGCACTCTACCGCCATCAGGTCGGGTCAACCACCTGGCAGACGCTGGCACCCTGTCCGATGGATATCAGTAACGGCGGAGCTGCCATTATCGGTGACACACTTTATTACTGCAGCGGTTATTCTTATACTGTAGGCGCTACCGTGGATACGATGTTCAAGTACTGCATCAGCACAAATACCTGGACGAGCGGACCCGGACCATTCACCGGCACTACCTATAACTGGCAGCCACTCGTATTTGCCTGCCGTGGTAAGCTGTATTACATCAGCGGTTGCAATCAGCCGGGCGCTACCAGCCCGACTCGCGAAGTCTACTGTTATACTCCGGGCAGTGGCTGGTCCCGGGTTGCGGATATGAATCAGGGACGGGTGTTTGCGATGGGCTGTGTCTATCATGATACCATCTGGGTTACCGGCGGTAATGTTAACAATGTGGCTACTACCCATTCTGAATTTTATGACCCGGTTTCCAACACCTGGACAGTTGATACTACCATCTTTCCGCGACTTCCGATTGCCACCTGGGCAGCAGCAAGCGGTGTCGTGGGGCAGACGATGTTTGTCGCTTCAGGTGTGCGGGAGATGGTTGCGCTGATGGATACCTGCCAGTATTTTGATTTCGGAACCCGGACCTGGACGGTTACGCCTGATGTTCTGCTGCCGGTTTACCGCGGCACCGGGGTTGGCAATGCTGATGGCAAGGCAGTGGTTTACGGCGGTTCGATTGGCGGGTTTACACCGACCGACACCTGTCAGTATGAGGTGCTGGCAACCGGCAATGCGAATGATGTCGGTGTAATCCAGATTGTGGCACCGGGAAGCGTGATTGTTCCGGGGAATGTGACTCCAAGAGCGAAAATCAAGAACTTCGGCACCAATGCCCAGTCCAACATTCCGGTTTACTGCTGGATTGATTCGGCAGGAACAAGAGTCTATAATCAGAGTGCCACCTATGCCGGACCGCTGGCACCGGGGGCGACCGCAGATGTGGACTTTTCACCTCAGTGGCGGGCGGTAGGTGGAACCTACAATGTTACCATGTTTACCGACCTCTCCGGCGACGAATCGCGGACTAATGATACCCTGCGGGGAACTGCGCAGGTGATGCAGTATTCAATTGACTGGTATCAGAGCGATACCATCCAGCCCGACCGGGTAAGCCGGACCGCCTGTGTCAATGATGCTCAGGGCAGACTGCATGTGATCTGCGGTAACTGCTTTACTCATACTTCACATCCTTCGGATATGATTTATGATACCGTGACCCATACCTGGTCAACCGGTTTAACCCATCCTGCGGGCGGTGGTGCCGGTGTACACAACCATGATGCGGTGCGGATTGGCGATGTGATCTGGGTTGGTGGTGGCAGTTCCGGTTCGGGCTTTTACAACAACCTGACGAAACTGGATCTTGGTGCCAATACCTGGACTTCGGCAACCGCGATGCCACAGTCAAATCTGCTTTACTATTCGCTGGGTGAGTATGCGGACTCCGGCTGGGTCTACTGCTTTGGCGGTTCACCGGATGGAACCGGCGGACCGATCAACAACTGCTACCGCTATGACCCGAGCACTAATGCCTGGAGCGCAATGGCGAATATGCCTGAAGTGCGGCGCAATGCGATGGTTGCCCGGGTCGGTGATACCATCTATGTGATCGGCGGTATGTCAACCAATGATTACACCTCAACCCGCGGCACCGTCTGGAAGTATTCGGTGCTCGGCAATACCTGGACCGTGGCAACTGATTCCATGCCGGACCGGCTGGGCTGGGGCAGGGCGGTTACCTACTCCTATTCCGGCGGTACCTTTATCTATGTGTTCGGCGGCTATCGGGCAGGCACGATTGTTAATACCTGCTGGCGGTATGATGTCAACAGCCACACCTGGACTCAGGACCGGGCGCTGCTGACCGCGACCCGTTCCCATGGCGGTTCAATCTCGGGTAACTTCATCTGGGTGGCAGGCGGTTATAACACAACTCCTGGAATTCTGCCCAATGTCCAGAAGGGTGTTATTGCCCTGACCGGCATTGAGGAAGGCAAGCCGAGTATCAGCTGGGAAGGGATTGAGAGCGTCAAGCCGACCCTGGTCCGCGAGTTCTGCCGGATCAGCTACAGTGTGCCGGCGCGCAGCAATGTCAATCTGAGTGTTTATGATGCAACCGGTTCACTGGTGCGCACACTGGTTGACGGCACGGTAGATGCAGGAAATCAGACGGTGACCTGGGACCGCCGGGATGCGGCGGGCAGACGGGTTGCTGCCGGGACCTACTTCTATCGTCTGTCCATCAACGGCAACTCGGTTTCCGCCAAGGCGTTACTCCTGCAGTAACCGCTTCCTGCGGATAAAAGCGAAGGGGCTGCCCCAGAGGCAGCCCCTTCTGTTTTTTACTCCAGCGGCAGGGCTCGAACCTGCGACCCTCCGGTTAACAGCCGGATGCTCTACCCATTGAGCTACGCTGGAATCTGATTAAATATAGCAAAGAGAAAAATACAAATCAAGTTCAGCGCACAAGGGCAAATCGGGCGATGGACCGTCCAAATGTGGTTTCCAGCACCGCCAGATATATACCGGAGCCGGCAGGTTTTCCGGATTCATCTGACCCGTCCCAGCAGGCATTGATTCCTTCCAGTTCCGCAGAAGTGAAGTACCGTCCCGGGGTCGGCATTCTGGCGGTGTTGAGCTGAACCGTTTTAACCCTGACGCCGCTGGTGGTATAGATGGTGATCCGGGCGTCCGGGGTGACCCGGCTGAGATTAATGGCAAAGTAAACCTTCGGGTTTTCCCCGGTAATAAACGGGTTGGGGTAAATGAGTGCGATCCGATCCTCCGGACTGGGCTGAGCCTTGGGTGATGGCGGATATCTCCTGAAGGCGGAGTCAACACGGGGCACGCCATAACCGAAGGTGCAGCTTTTCACAGCACGGGAGGCAGTCGAATACAGTGCAACCCGGATTGATTCTGCATTCCATTCCGGGTGTGCCTCCTTGAGCAGGGCACAGCAGCCGGCAATCAGAGCGGTAGCACAGGAGGTGCCAACGCTGCCTTCAAGGAAGTTTTCCGAATCCGGTGCTGCAACCGCAACGGTATCTGCCAGCGCTACCAGATCGGGTTTGATTCTGCCATCGGCGGTTGGTCCGGTGCCGGTTCCGCGCCAGGGGGTAAGGTTCTTTTCAACTCCGCCGCAGGTAATCACATGTTCTGCATCACCAGGTGCGGTAATATAAGGCCGGGGCCAGGGATATTCGGTTGTATCCCGGTTACCCATCGCGGTGACGATGACGAGCCCGCGGCGGGCTGCCAGCTCGCAGGCGATTGAGACCGGTGCGGTTCTGCCATCAAAATGCTCATCCCGGTACCAGCCCCGATAGCCAAGCGATGTGGAAACGATATCTGCACCGCACCTTTCCACCCACTCCAGTGCCTGAATGTAGGTGTCCTCCTCCATGTTATATTCATAACCCCGGTTGCCGGAGGTCTTGTAATACTCGGTTTTGGCGACAATCAGGTCAACTCCGGGCGCAATGCCCATCATGGAATAGGGCTGATAACCGGCAATCAGTGAAGCCATTCTGGTGCCGTGATTGGGCTGGTCATAGGAGAACTTCAGTGTGTCAGAGTCTTCCCAGACTGCGATTTCATCACCCCGGCGGAACCAGAGGATGAAGCTGTTATCCGGGGCAGCCAGTGGGGAGTAGCAGAAACCGGTGGTATCAACCGGTTCAGAGGCAGACCAGTTCATGTCCGGGTCCGGGGCGGTCCGTTGATAGAGCATGCCGCCGGATTCGTAAACAAGGGTCAGACCATTGCTGGTGCGGCTCAGAGTATAATCCCCGAATGAGCTGGCGGAGTCAATGGTCATCGGAGAGGACCAGGTGGCACCAAAATCAAAGGAACGGAGCAGATTCAATCTGGTTCGTGCCGGACTGCTTTGATCCTGATAAAGGAGCAGACGCAGGGAGTCATGGCTGTCAACCGTAAAAAGTTTCAGGTGAACGGCACTGCCAGCAGTCAGTTCTCCATCGGAATTGAAGCTGACACCGCCATCAGTGGAATAAAACTGCAGGACCCTGCCGTTATTTTTCTCCCGGACAAGGAGGTTGATTCTGCCCTCAGGTCCGGCGCTGAGCCGGGGTTCAGCAAGCGGCTGGTCATGGGTGATTTCTGTAGAGAGGAGCCAGCTGGGTGCGGGAGTGGAAATCAGCCCCTTGCGGAAAGAGAGCACCGAATCGGTTTTCAGCCAGATGACATACAGGGTATCGGCGTAAATTGCCAGGCTGGGCTGTTTACCCTGCCCCAGGGTCTGGCGGTTCTGCCAGCGGTCATTAATGAAATAGCCGAGATAACAGGTGGGAGCTGCGCCGGGATGCAGGTCAACTTCATTGAACGCCAGATAAAAAACCGAATCCCGGCAGACCAGCTGCAGATTCTCGCAGGTATAATAATAGGGGCGGGAAAGAAAGGTCAGCTGGGGCAGGCTCCAGTTTCTGCCCCGATCGGTTGAAAATGAGAAGAAGACCGCCCGTGCGGGCAGACCGTAGCTGTAATTGAAACTGTCAGCAACAAAGGCAAGCAGGGCAAGACGGCCGTTGTCCCCCAGTGCCGGGTCTCTGACCAGACCGAGGTAACGCAGTTGGGGAATAACCTCTGCTGCTCCTGAATGCCGGATATAAAAATTGTCCCCGGAAAGAAAGTCATACTGCCGCCAGATCCGGAGCCGCCGGACCGCCTGGTTTTTGAGCTTCAGTCCGGTGTCAAAGAGCGCCAGTTTGACGCCGGTGCCGAACCAGCCCTGATAAAAAAGTTCCGGCACTCCAAGCATCTGCGCCTGATCCCAGGCAGCGCCGTAGAACCGGTGGGCATCAGCGGTGTCAAGGGAGCGGGATTTGCGATGTGATTCCGGCTGGGCAAGCGGGACTGTCAGGTCAAAGTCGGTCTCGGTTCTTCGGGCAACGGGACGGATATCATAAACATAAGGAAGCTGGTAAACTCTTGCTACCAGCTCCGGTGGCATTTCAAAGCTGGCAGCATTCAGCCAGCGGGACACAGTGCGCAGCCGGGCGCCCAGCGCCTCAATTTCCCGGATATAATCCTGCCGGACCGGCAGGTCATCAAAGTCAAAGCCGGCGAGCGGTTCCCGTGCCCGGCGCTCCCGCTGGGGCAGGGGTGCGGTCCGGTAGAGGTCAGCAAGCGCCTGCTGATACTGTGACTGATTGAATATTCCCTTGTCAGTGAAGAATACCCAGACCCGGCTGGTGGAGATTTCCGGCGGTGCGGACTTGACCGGAATGCGGACCAGTTCAACTGTTGCCGGAAGGAAAAGCAGCAGAAAAAGATGCATTAATTCTATACCCCGCGCAGGAATTGAACCTGCAACCCACGGATTAAGAATCCGTTGCTCTGCCAGGTTGAGCTAGCGGGGCACAAATTACCATTTTTCATCTGCGCCCGGCGCGACTCGAACGCGCAGCCTACGGGTTCGAAGCCCGGCGCTCTATCCAGTTGAGCTACGGACGCATTCATTTGAGGGTGAGTGAGGGGACTCGAACCCCCAACATCCTGAGCCACAGTCAGGTGCTCTGACCTAATTGAGCTACACTCACCGTGCGACTCAATTTTTTCAGAGTATAGCAATTTCCGGACCGTTTGTCCACTCTTGCATTGTCAGGGGCTGATGTTAATATTTTGAAACAAAGATAACCAGAAAAGGAGTGATCAGAATGAGTCAGACCAGACCAATGAAGAAGATACTGGTGACCGGCGCAGTCGGTCAGATCGGTTCGGAGCTGACGCTGGCGCTCCGTCAGCGTTACGGGGCGGAAAATGTGATCGCCACCGGCAGAAAGACCCAGCCGAGCAGGGAACTGCTGGAGTCCGGACCATTCTACTTTATTGATGTTGCGAAGCGGGAGACGATTGAGGAGGTGGTAAGAAAGCACAATATTGACACCATTTTCCATCTGGCAGCGATTCTGTCCGCAGCCGGTGAGAAAAATCCTCAGCTCGCCTGGGATGTGAATATCAACGGGCTCTATAATGTGCTCGAGGTGGCGCGGGAGCACAACATGGCTCGGGTGATTGTGCCCAGCTCGATTGCGGTGTTCGGACCCGAGACCCCGCGCAAGAATACCCCCAATGAGACGATTCTCAAACCGAGGACGATGTATGGCATCACCAAGGTGGCGGGTGAACTGCTCGGTGACTACTACTTCCGGCGCTTCGGTCTGGATGTGCGCGGACTGCGCTATCCGGGCATCATCTCCAATGTTACCCTGCCGGGTGGTGGCACGACCGATTATGCGGTTGAGATCTTCTATGCCGCAATCAAGTTCAAGCGTTATAAATGCTTCCTCCGGGAGGATACCCGCCTGCCGATGATGTACATGCCCGACTGCATCAAATCAACAATCATGCTTGCTGAGGCACCACTGGAGAGGCTCAAGCACCACTGCGACTTCAATGTCACCGCAATGAGCTTTTCCGCGGGCGAGCTGGCTGCCGAGATCAGAAAGCACATTCCGGACTTTGAGGTCACCTACGAACCCGACTTCCGCCAGCAGATCGCCGACTCCTGGCCCGAGTCCATTGATGATTCGGCTGCCCGGGAGGAGTGGGGCTGGAAGCCCGATTATGACCTGCCGGCAATGGTCAGGGATATGCTTGAGGTGCTGGGCAGAAGGCATAAGGAGGGGAAACTGGGCTGGCCCCCGGAAGGGGCATAGCCCTGACTGATGGAGGACATCCGCAGGCAGCAGCCTGAGGGTTCGATTCCGATTGACAAGGTCGGGGTCAAGAACCTGCGCTATCCGATCGTCCTTCTGGACAAGGCGCACAACCGTCAGCACACGATCGCCACAATCAGCATGTTTGTTGATCTGCCCAAGGAGCAGCGCGGCACCTTCATGGGCAGGTTTGTTGAGATCCTCAACCGGTATCACCGGGAGATCGATGTCCACAAGCTGGGCACGATTCTCAAGGAGATGCGGGAACGGCTCGGCGCCAACTCTGCCCATCTCGAGATGGAGTTTCCCTACTTTGTGGAGAAGTGCGCGCCGGTTTCCGGGGTCCGTTCCCAGATGGACTACCGGTGCTGGATCAGCGCCAGCCTGAGCGACCGGTTTGTGCTCCGGCTCGGAGTGGCGGTGCCGGTAACGACCCTCTGCCCCTGCTCCAGGGAGATGTCCGGCAGAGGCGGGCACAACCAGCGGGCTGAGATCCGGGCGGTCGTGGAGTTCAAGGGGTTTGTCTGGATTGAGGACCTGATTGATCTTCTGGAGGAGTGCGGTTCGAGCGAGGTGTATTCGCTCCTGGAGCGGGAGGATGAGAAGCACCTGACCGCCCAGGCGCTGGACAACCCGGCATTTGTTGAGGATGTGGTGCGCAAGGTGGCACAGCGGCTTGATGCCCACCCTCAGATCACCGGCTATCTGGTTGAGGTGGAGAGCTTTGAATCGATCCACCACCACGAAGCCTATGCCTATATCAACCGCTTCCGCTCCGGATGAAGACCCTGCTTGTTAACTGCTATCTCAAGGATGCCGAGTCCCGGCTCATTTATTACCGGCAGATGATTCAGCCCTTCTCGGAGATTGCTGAGCTGAAGCTGGAGGAGCTGAATCCGGAGTTTGATTTTGCCCCTTACGATGCGGTCGTCCTCACCGGCTCCCAGTGGATGCTTTCGGAAAGGGATGTGTCCGAACCGGTCCGGGCGGCGCTCCGTTCGCTGCTGCTGCCGGTGCTCGGCATCTGCTTCGGCCACCAGCTCCTTGCCCGCTCCTTCGGTGCAGAGGTGAAGCGCGGACCGGAGTTCATTGACCGGATGGAGCGGATCCGGTTTCAGCCCTGGCGGCTGTTTGCCGGACTGGGTCCGGAGGCGGAGATGCGGGAGAGCCACCGGGAGTATGTCACCCCGGAATCGCTGGAACGGCTGGGCTGGGAGATCGGTGCGGTTTCTCCCTCATGTCCGGTTGAGGCGATCAGACATCCCCGGCTCCCGCTTTACGGAGTCCAGTTCCATCCGGAACGGTCAGAAGAAAACGGCGCAAGACTGTTTTGCAACTTTTACGACATTGTCCAGTCGGTCCGCACCGGACAGGGCTGAGGCGGTATAGCGAAACGATTGCTCCACTCCGGTCGAAATGACCCGCTCTTTTTTGTCATTCCGAGCGAGGCGAAGCCGAGTCGAGGAATCTGTTTGTCATTGCAAAATGCAAAGTGCAAAATGAAAAATGCAAAATTTGTCAATCTGTTGCCAGAATTCAGATTCTCCTTATAATTAAGGTAAACCGGTGAGTCTCTATTCTTCTACCTCCCTTTACTGCACAATCTTAACCCTTCTGGTGAGGTGCGGGCAGGCGGTGCTAATTTTTCGTCGCCTGAGACCAAGGGGGAGAAACACGGGACACTCGGATTATCTTGAAGGGCCAAAACTGCTTGACAGGAAGGACTTTTGGGATTATGGTGATGTCGGGCGTGAGCGGCGATTCCTGCACGACTTCTCCGGTCATTCCTGCGTACCCGGGAATGACCGAAAGGAATCGGAATAAGAGAAAAGAACCGTCTTGACCGGCGGTAAAGATGGTAGCAAGATATCCGTATCTTGAGATTCTAATGAAGAACCGGTCCTTCAGGTCGGTTCTGGCCTTATGTATCCTGCTTACGGTCGTGGTGCTGTCCTGCAAGAATAGCCCGCCAAGATGCCCGGAGCCGCCAGCAGGTGTTTCCATTGGCGGTCCGAATATCCCTTATCAGTTCACTGCCACCGCCACCGACCCGGAAGCCGACAGTATTGCCATCCGGTTCTCCTGGGGTGATGGCGACACATCGGCCTGGAGTGGGTTTGTTCCATCCGGTGAGGCGGTAACAATGAGCCACACCTGGAGTGCTTCGGGCTACTATCAGGTCAAGGCGCAGGCGCAGGACAAAAAGGGTCGGCTCACCGCCTGGTCAAGGCCGCTCTACCTGACAATCGGCGAGGGTATCCTGAAATGGCGCTATCCGGAGACAGGGTTTGTGCTCAGTTCACCTGCCTCATCTCCTGCGGTAGGTCCTGGGGGAACAATATACATCGGCGAAGCTTCCATACCTCGCAGCCATCTCCTGGCGATTAATCCGGACGGCACTCTCAAATGGTGCTGTCAGATCGATGATTTTCTCGGTTATGCCGCACCTGCCATAGGCGCGGACGGCACAGTTTACATCACAGGATATAACGATGGGGTTTACGCAGTCACCCCTGACGGCATCTTAAAGTGGAAATACGAAGTTGAGGTAGGAACAATCTATTCCCCTCCGGCGATAGGTGCAGATGGCACGGTGTATGTAGCATCAGAGGATGGCTGTATTTATGCTCTGAACTCTGAAGGGGCTTTTAAATGGCGCTGCCAGACCGGAGATGCGATGTTGGGTCCTCCGGCGATAGGCTCAGATGGCACGGTGTATATTGACTCAGATGACTGGTCTCACCAGGCTTGGTATATTTATGCTTTGAATCCTGACGGCACGCTCAAATGGCGCTACGAGACCGATGGGCATGTCTTGACCTCTCCGGCGATAGGCTCAGACGGCACTTTGTATTTCGCAACATCACTCTGCTACCTTTATGCTTTGAATCCTGATGGGACGCTCAAATGGCGCTACCAGGCCGATGGTGAGGTTCATTCCTCTCCAGCGATAGGTTCAGACGGCACGGTGTATTTCGGGTCAGAGGACCACCACCTCTATGCTTTGAATCCTGATGGGACGCTCAAATGGCGCTACGAGACCGAAGGTGACGTACATCGCTCTCCAGCGATAGGTTCAGACGGCACGGTGTATATTGGGTCAGAGGATGGTTTTCTCTATGCTTTAGGTCCAGATGGCATTTGGAAATGGCGTTACCAGACTCAAGGGGGAATTTGGACCTCTCCGGCGATAGGTGCAGATGGCACGGTGTATTTTGTGTCAGAGGATGGCCACCTTTATGCGATTCAGGGTTCTGGGCCGCTTGCTGACAGCCCCTGGCCCAAGTTCCAGCACGACAACCAGAATACAGGTCGGGTTGGCGGCGGCAGGTGTGCATACGGTGGACTGGAATGAGAGAGACAGAAATGGGGTTGCGGGTCCGGCAAGGGTGTATTTCATCCGCAGTAATGCCGGAGTGGAACGCAAAGTGGTGATTGCGCGGTAGGGGAGAGAGCGATTTCTCCACTCCGCTCCGCCTTCGGCTCCGCTCCGGTCGAAATGACCACATCCGCATATGTCATTCCGAGCGAGCCGGAGGCGAGTCGAGGAATCTGTTTGTCAATGCAAAATGCAAAGTGCAAAATGAAAAATGCAAAATTTGTTAATCTATTGACAGAATTCAGATTCAGCTTATAATTAAACTGAGACGGTGAGTTTCTTAAACCTTGAATGGCAACCGATCTACTGGTAAAATGGCATATGAGGAGAATTGCAATTGTCTTGCTGGGGCTGGTGATTAATACAAGTCAGCTGTCAGCAGAGAAGGCGGGTATCGGTTTGAGTGGTTCCCTCTGCCGGACAAGACACAAAATCTTTCTGCAGTTTTTCGACCCTCAATCCGGGCAGGAGCTCTGGCGGATTACATTCAAGGATGATTACTGGGGGCTCGGATTAAATGCGCTTTATGGTCCGGTCTGGCGTCTCTATGGCAGGGTGAGTCTGGCAGAACTGCAGTTGTATACCGCCGGTGGGGCTGGGATTCTGCTTTTTCCCGGTATCGGGCTGGATGTGCTCTTGACTCCTTTCCGGTGGCGGTTTGCGCCCTATCTCTGGGCAGGAGCCAGTTTCAGCGGCTTCTGGGGCAATCAGGGCACGCCGGATATGCGCTTCAATAATATGGGTGAGATCACGCCCTATTATGACCTCCGCGGTGGTGCCGGGTTAAGGTATCAGTTCAGCCGTTCACTCTGGGCTTTTGTTGAGACTCAAAACTGGACCAGTATCTCGGTTCCATCATTCCTACCGCACAACGGGTTACGGCAGAACTGGGTATTCAGCGCTGTCGGACTGCTGCCGGTTAAAATCGGCGTATATTACCGCTTTGCCCACGAATGAGGAGCATATGGTGTGTTAACGGCAATGACCTGAAACTGGCGGTATGGTGGGCGGGAATTTCCGGGGAGGGCTTTCTGCCCTCTCCGGAGAAAGGGTGGCATTAGTGAAACACACCTTGTTAATGTTGATGTTCTTCTGTAGTGGATTGCTTTTTAGTCAAGTCCTGGATACTATAATGAGATTTCCGTTTAAGCCCGCTTCTTTTTTCATATTCTCCAGAATAACAAACTGTATGTGAATATGTATACAACAGATTCGGGAATTTACTATATCTATGTGCTTGACTGTGATAGTAAACAGATTATCAGAACAATTTCTTATACGACAATGATCGGTACTTACCCTGGTTGTGGACTATTACCGGGCAGACATCCCCAGAAGCTTTACTGGGGGTTGTATAATTATACTTCCCGAGATACTCCCGGACTTGCAGTGTTCGATATCGCGGGTGACACAATGTGCAAGCTAATTCCGGCAGGTGTTACCTGCCCATTTAATCTCTATTCTATAAATGGACTGGGATATAGTTCTACTTCGGACCGGTTGTTCACCTCGGCTGCTCGAGATTGGCGGGAGGGGCAGATTTTTGTAATTGATTGTGCCTCAGACAGTATCGTGAGCTGTATCCTTGGTTATCCTACAAGTGCCACGATGTGGTGGGATTCCGTTGGTAATAAAATGTACCTTTCTTCAATCCAAGAGTTTGACCGGACAGACTGGATTACGGTGGTAGACTGTGTTTCTGGAGAGGTGCAGAAGGTGATAAGAACCGGATTGTACAAACCAGCAGCGGGCATTTATCTTCCTCAGTATCGCAAAATTTATGTAGCGGGCGAACATGACGGGACGGCAGTAATAGATTGTGCGTGCGATACGGTAATCAAGCGTTTTGATAACATAGTATTCTTCACCTCCGAATTGTCGGTCTGGCAACTGAAATACGTCCCCTCAGTGAATAAGGTTTATTTTCCATCAGTTGTCACCAGAGCGCCAGGGTTTTATGGAGATACGATTCTAATAATTGATCCGGGGACGGATTCAATTGTCGGCGGAATTCATGTCCAGCCTTGGGTTACGAGAAGCTTGAACTATCGTGCCGGCAAGTTCTGGGGAATGGACTATGCACCGTGGAGCAACCGGCTGTATGTGGTATCCTGCACTGCCAATCAGGGGGTAGTTCGATCATTCATATCTGTTTATGATTGTGCGACCGATTCACTCATCGGGCAAAGCTGCTATCAAATTCCCTTGATTGCTCAAATTTACTGCAACCCTGTTGACCGCAAAATCTATATTTCTTCCTCAGAAGATTCTGCTATCTATATCTTCCGGGACAGTCTGGTCGGGGTTGAGGAGCGGGCAGAGGTGTCATCGCCGGCAAAATCTGAGCCGACTCTGGTCCGCAGTATCCTGTATCTGCCAGAGCGGGCAGGAGTGGCAGGTAAACCGGTGCTGGTGGACATCACCGGCAGGCGGGTCTTGGAGCTTGTGCCCGGTGCCAATGATGTGCGGGGTCTGGCACCAGGGGTGTATTTCATCCGCAGTAATGCCAGAGTTGAACGCAAAGTGGTGATTGCGCGGTAAGGGAAGGGATTTCTCCACTTCGGTCGAAATGACAGGGAAAAGAAGGGTCATTCCGAGCGAGCCGGAGGCGAGTCGAGGAATCCCTTTATCAATGCAAAGTGCAAAATGAAAAATGCAAAATTTGTCAATCTATTGACAGAATTCAGATTCAGCTTATAATTAAATTGAGCCGGTGAGTTTCTACTCTACTCTACTCCCTTTTATTGCACAATCTTAACCCTTCTGGTGAGGTGCGGGCAGGCGGTGCTGCTGGCGGCAGTCTCTGCTGCCAGCGGTTGGAAGTCAGCAGGCAACCTGATAAATTTAATAATCATTAAAACCGGAAAGGAGGTTGGGGATGAAAAAGACAAGTTTGTTCAGGTTGCTGATTTTAAGCACCGCAGTGCTTGCGGGGGCGACGCTGGCACAGGAGTGGGAACGGCTGGAGGATGTGCCGGTTCCGGTTCAGCGCTGGGCATGTCTGACATATTCCTACAGCGGGTATGGTTCAAGGTCCTATGACACGGTCTGGGGTATCTTTCCGGCACCAGCCTACGGCAGAACCTGGTTCCTTTATTACGACTGTGTTGACGGCCACTGGCATTATCCTGCTGATTCGGTGATCAACCGGGATATGAAACAGACCGCTTTGACCTTTCAATGGCTGGAATGCGGGGTGGTTTATCTTGTGGGGCAGACATTGGACGGAGACAACCTCTTCTGGTATCCGTTGAATGAGGGTCGCTGGTATTCTGAGCCGATTACAGCCTTTGCCCTCGGTCCCCGTCCCGGACTGGCATATAAGGCAAATCCCGGCTACAATCAGCAGCTGGAGCCGATACCGGGCTGGCTTTACTGCCTTGCCGGTGGCGGTCAGCAGTTCTGGCGCTACTGGCTGCCGAGCAGTTATCCGCCGGTGACGGTGGACGGCATCTACCCGGCTCAGGGTGCCCTGATTGCGGATCAGACACCGGTGTTCATCTGGCAGGAGGAAGGGGCAGCGATTGAATACCGGCTGGTGGTGGCGACCGATCCGGAACTGAATAACACGGTAATCAATGTCATCACCACGGTGCCGCAGTATCAGGTGGAGACCAGACTGGCAAACGGCACTTATTACTGGCAGACCGCATCCAGGAGTGCAGGCAGCGGCTGGAAGACCGGACCGGTGCACAGCTTCCGGCTTCAGGGTGGCTGGGAACGGCTGGCAGATATCCCGACGCGGGTTGGTGATGGCGGGGCGCTTGCCTACTGCGGGAAGTTCTTCCGCACATCTTCAGACATCTTCATTGCCTTTGTTGGTGGCGGCGACACCCTGTGCTACGCCTATGTGGATGAGTATAACCGCTGGGTGCGGCTGTATAGTGAAGAGCGGGTGCCTCCGCAGAACATTGGCGCAGCTCTGAGCGCCATAAACGACGAGGGGGCTGGTGATATTTTCGCAATATTCGGACAGGGAGATTATAATCTCTATAGATATGCATGGGCCCGATGGATTAACACCGGTGGGCTTCCAGAGCCGTTTGGCCCCGGAGCTTCAATTGCTGTTAAAAAACAAGAAAACACTTGCTATCGGTTAGTTTATCTGACAACTGGTGAAGGAATGGGGCGGCCGAACAATCATTTCTGGCTGATCAGAGTCCTCTGGGATCAAGAATTGCACAGTTTTTCGGGCGCACAGACAAATACGAGCAATTTCTTTAACAGTTCTAAGGTTTTAATTACCTCCACGGGAGTGCCGCTATGTTACAATATCAGTATGGAGAGAGATCAAAATTCAAGGCTGGTTTTGTTTGATGGTATGGGGAGACGGATTTTCCGAATGAATGCCGGTCAGCATATTACATGGAAACCGGATAACTCGGGGGTATACTTCCTCCTTCTTGATCAAGAGCAAAGACGCTGTAGAATCAAGATCGTGGTAAGGTAACTTTCAGTTGGTGGCAGGGGGGTATTTTCTCCTCTGCCACCGGGATCGGATATGAAAAGAAAAGCATTTTTGCTTCTTTTCCCGGCAGTGATTTACAGTCAGGTTCTGGTAATCGATACAGCCATTGTTTTCCCGTCGCGTATTTCACGCGGTATTTATTTCAGCGAATTTGACAAGCTTTATATCAGCGGCGATGGTTCATTCTTGTATGCGGTTAGCTGTTCCACTTACAAAGTAGATACAATAGCACCAGGGATTCCAAGGTCGGTCGACTTTTTTTCATACAACTGGCGGCAGCAAAAGCTTTACCTTAGTGTTGAAACCAGGGCAGACCGGATTGTTGTAATCGATGTGGCAAGGGATACAGTGTTAAAGGAGCTGTATTTTGAACCCGGACGACTCTGGGGGCACTGCTATGTTTCGTCATCAAACCGTCTGTATATCGGGTGCAGCGATTCACTTCTGATTCTGGATTGCAATAACGATTCAATTATTGGCGGGTTTCCTTGTCCGGTGGAACGCTTTTTTGTTACCTTTGTCTCTTGGGATTCGGTGCACAATGAGGTTTATGCGGTCATTCATCAGTATGGCTCACCAGCCTGGCTGGCGGTCTATGACTGCAGTTCTGAATCTCTGCTGAGCATGTTCCGCGTGCTCCACATGTTACCTTACAAGATATACTTTCATTACCGATTGAACAAGGGCTATTTCCTGCCTTACGATGAAGCCCTCCCAGGAGTAATTGATATTCAGCAGCATCAGTTTATCAAATACTTTCCGATCCCAATTTTCTATGCAACGCTGGAGCCAATTGCAATTGATACGCTTGATAACAAAGTTTATATCAGCAGGGCGAAACAGCGATGGCCGGACACGCTGTTTGTGATTGACTGTCTGACCGACTCGATAGTTAAAAAACTGCTGGAGGCGGGCTGGGGACCTTTGTCGGTGCGCTGGGCGGCCTGGAGCAACCGGCTGTATTTCACCGGCGGTCCGCGTGGTGAGACGTTAAAGGTTCTGGACTGCCGGACCGATTCGGTGATTGACCGGGTGTATCTGGAGGAGTTTGGTCTCTACGGTCCGCCGGACATTGAGCTGGACCCGATCCGGCACCGCATCTTTGCGATTGGTTGTGACAGCACGCTGTATGTTCTGCGCGAGCTGGGGCAGGGGATTGAGGAGGAGAAGCGGAGTAACAATCTGGCCCGCTCAGCGCCGACACTGCTGCGGGGTGTGCTGTATCTGCCGGAGCGGGCAGGAGTGGCAGGTAAACCGGTGCTGGTGGACATCACCGGCAGGCGGGTCTTGGAGCTTGTGCCCGGTGCCAATGATGTGCGGTGTCTGGCACCAGGGGTGTATTTCATCCGCACTGCTGGCGGTGTGAATCGCAAAGTTGTGATTGCGCGGTAGGGGAGAGAGCGATTTCTCCACTCCGCTCCGCCTTCGGCTCCGCTCCGGTCGAAATGACCACATCCGCATATGTCATTCCGAGCGAGCCGGAGGCGAGTCGAGGAATCTGCTCACCAAATTCCCGGCAGAAGCCGGCCGAACAGATGGAGATGATTCTCCTCAAATACCGCCACCGCGGAGCGAAGATATGTGCATAATAATGCACAGGTATTGTTTGATTTAAGATTTTGATGTATAATGAGTTATATATTCAGAGCTGTCAACGGGGGCTAGCCCGGGGCAGGGGTGGGAGCGGTTGCGGGGTCTGACCTGGTGCCGGGTCCGGAGGCGATTTTCTTGACCCTGACAGGACGGACCGGATAATCTTTATACCGATGCGGTTTGTGAGTTACCTGCTCCTGCTTGTCATCACCGGTCTGGTGGCTGCCAGCCGGTGCGGTTATCAGCCCGGTCCGCCGGTGATTGGCGGGATTGAGGGCAGGGTTCAGGTTGCGGTGCAGGACACCGGCAGTTTTGTCTGCCGGGTTGAGCCGGGTGCCCGTGGTCCGCTGAGCTATGAGTGGTGGTGTTCAGCCGGAGTTTTCGGGGCGCAGTTTGACAACCGGATTCAGTGGCAGGCGCCTGAGTCCTCAGGTCTGGTACTGGTGAAGGTGCAGGTGACCGATGGTCTGGGCAGGAAGGGGAGCGATTCGGTTCAGGTCCGGGTTGTGCCCCGCGTGGTCAATTTTGCGGTCTGGGAAGGGGCGGTGAAGGCGGGCGAGGCGGTCTGGTTCTTTGACTCCTGTCCTGCGGGTTACCGGCTGCAGGGGCAATGTTCAAGCGATACGACAACAATTTATCTGATGTTTCTGGATGAGTCCAATTTCGGGCGCTGGCAGGCAGGGGAGAGCTATGAGCCGCGCATCCGGCGTCTGGCATATCAGGCAGGAGCATTTTACGACACCATTCCGGTTTCCGGACTGTATTTTCTGGTGCTGGATAATACCCGGGGTCTGCGCGACTGCAGCTACCGGCTCAATGTCCGGCTCAGTTCACCCTGATAACGGATTTTTCCAGCCGGCATCCTGAAGCAGTTTCAAAAGCAGACTGACCGGCAGTCCGATCACATTGAGGTAACAGCCGGAAATCCGTTCCACAAAGAGTCCGGCTCTGCCCTGAATTGCATAGGCGCCCGCCTTGTCATAGGGCTCAGGGGTTGAGATGTAGGATTTTATCTCCTCATCGCTCAGGGCACGGAAGGTGACACGGGTTGTTTCTGCACCAGTGCAGATTCTCTTCTCCGGCATTTTGATAAGTGCAATTCCGGTAATTACCTGATGAGTTTTGTTAGAAAGCAGTTTAAGCATGCGTTTTGCTGCTGCCGGGTTTGCGGGTTTGCCGAGTATCCGGTTTCTGATTACGACAATGGTGTCGGTGCCGATGATGATGCCGTTTTTGACCTTCGGGGTGCAGGAGAGGGCTTTGAGCAGGGCAAGGGTAACTGCCAGCCGGCGCGGATTTTGGCTGAAGCCGATTTCGGGTTCAAAGAATGCGGGTTTTATAAGGGAAAAGGGGATACCGAGGTCCTGCAGGAGCTGGCGGCGCCGGGGTGAGGTGGAGGCAAGGTAGAGTTTCATGGCAGGAAGGTGCGGAAGAGCGATTTGCCGAACCGGACATCGGGCAGTTTCTTGATCCGGACCTCAAAGTCCCAGCGCCACTGTTTTCCCAAGCCGGAGACTGTGCCGAGTGCCTCCCAGCAGTGGAGGTCGCGCCAGAGGGTTATGGAGTAGTCGGTGAGCTGGCGCCGGGTAAAGTTGTAGCCGATGGAGTTGAGACCGAGCCGCCAGCCGGCGAATGAGAATGATACCGAGCCGGTGAGCATGTTCAGGTTTTTCCCCAAGGTGTGGTTGAGGCGCAGTTCCAGTCCGTTTTCCTGATGGCGGATGGTGTCGGTGCGGAGTGCGGTCCAGCTGAAGCTGGTGAGCAGCTGGTAGTCATCGCTGAGGCGGAGCGATTCCGGTCTGAATCCCAGGTTGCCGTCAAGGTTGAGGTCAAACCGCCGGCGCACCGGTCCGGAGTCGGTTTTTGGGATGAGCAGGAGGGGGCGGGTGGAGATGGTGGCATAGACCGGTGAGAGCCGGTGCTGACGCAGGTCATAACCGGTGGAGAAGTTGACCGTGCCGAGGTCAAACTTTTCCTTTGTTGTCGCCCGTTTTGCCTGAAAGCCGTTGCGGAGGAAGAACTGCAGAGTGGTGATATCGGGATGCAGGAGGTCGGGTCTGCCGAAGACTCCCGAAGGGGTAATTTTTGGCTCGTAGTAAAACTGGAGGTTCGGGCTGACGGTGTGCAGAATGCCGGCAAGGTTGAGGGCGCGGGTGGAGAAGACCCGGAACAGGGAAAATCCGGAGCCGAGGCTGAAGGTGAGTCCGGGTTCCGGCGGCAGGGTGTCGGTCAGGTTGTCGGTCCAGTTCCAGCTGACCGCTTCACTGGTGTTGAAGATGCCGATGAGCTTCTGGGAAGTGCCCAGTCCCAGTTCGTGACTGAGGGTCTGAGTGTGACTTAAGGGAGCGTTCCGGTATGAGCGCCGGGAATCGGAGAAGTTCAGCCGGTCCGAGATTTCGATTGTGCCAATCGGATAAGACGGGCTGGTGAGATTGAAGGATAAAGATGGCGTGAGCCGCTGGGCGCGCAGGGTGTCAGTTCCGGCTGAGTCGGATTTTTCCAGACGCCGGGAGAAGCCGGCAGACGGGGTGATGTTCCAGCCCAGCGGCAGGGTGCGGGTGTTAAAGCTGATGCTGGCAGCAGGCAGAAGCTGGTAGTCGTAATGGCGCATATAATAGGTGTGGCGTTCAGCCCGGAGGTTTGCCCTGCCCAGACCGCGGAACCGGTGGGTGAGGGCGCCGTAGGAGTAGACCTCCTGTTTGAGCCAGTCCAGCCGGTCCTCCGCATAGTCCGGGGCATAGGCGGTGTCGGAGATCAGTTCCGCCTGGATATCAAGATCGGTCAGGGGTGTGATTTTGCTGGCGGTGCTGAGGTTGAAGCTGTAGCGGACGAGGTCCGGGTTTGCCGGATTCCAGAACTCGCGGATGTAGGAGCCCTGCACCGAACCCCGGGAATAGGGGTTGACAATGTAGATTCCTTCGGTGCGGAACTGGACGCCCCGGCGGGTCATGATATCCGCAAGGAAGGTGATGTCGGCATAGTCGTTCAGGACCCAGTAATAGGAGATGCCCTTGGCATAATAGCCCTGATCAGTGGCACTGCCGACCTTGAAGGGCATCAGTCCGGATTTGCGCCTTGATGCCACCGGCACGAGCCAGAAGGGTGCGGGCAGGACCGGGATTCTGCCGAGACGCAGAATTACCGGCTCGGCAATCGCCACATCATCCATAAACAGTTTTACCCGCGGTCCGAAGAAGGCGTAGTGGGGATGGGGCAGATCACAGGTGGTGTAATCGGCATTGAGGGCGTTCAGCACCCGTTCCCGGACGAGCCAGACCTCACGGGCGCTGATCCAGCCGTTTTCCACCTGGGAACGGGCATGGCGCATCATACCCCGGCGGGTGTCAACATTGTAGTGCAGTTCGGTGCCGGTTACCTGTTCGGTGGCGGTCCGGAAGCGGACCAGCGCCGATTCGCCGGCAGAGGTTTTTCGGACCGCGCTCAGCGTGTGGCGCCGGATGTCATAGGTGATCGAGTCCGCATAGACCGACATGTCCCGGTAGCGGACCCAGGCAGAGTCAAGCAGGACTACCCGCTCCTCGCGGGCGAGAAACCGGACCAGCCGGGCACCGTAATAGACAATGTCCACCTTGCCGGTATCCGGTGCGGTTACTGCAGTGTCAGGCAGAGGCTGCAGGAGCAACAGGAGCAGAAGTCGCATCTGGTTATGTTATTGAGCGGGTGCTTAAAGTCAACGGGAGTTAAGCGGACAGCCCGGACACCGGGGCAGGCTCCGGCAGTGGGTCTTGGCAAGCCGGACAAACAGGGCGTGGAATTCGTTGAAAACCCGGACGGTTGCCCGCGGGTCCTTTTTGAGGAAAGGCGCAAGGCTCTCTTCAATCCAGAGACGCAGTTCTTCATATGGTTCATCTCCCTGAATCAGACCGTAACGGGTAAGGATGCGCCGGGTATAGGCATCAAGGACAAATACCGGGCGGTTGAGCGCATAGAGCAGGATTGAGTCTGCGGTTTCAGGTCCCACACCATAACAGTCAAGCAGGCCGGCGCGGAGCCGGGAGGTGGGAGTTGCCCGCAGTTTAGCGAATCCGCCCTGCTCCTTCAGCCAGTTCAGGACCGAGAGCAGGCGCCGGGCTTTAATGTTATAGTATCCGGCAGGACGGATGAGCTCGACGATCCGGCCGGCCGGGGTCCGGCAGAGCAGGTCAAGGTTCAACAGCCGGGCGTGTTTGAGGTTTGCCATTGCCCTTTCCACATTCTGCCAGGCGGTATTCTGGGTCAGGACTGCGCCAATCACCACCTCCAGCGGGCTCTCAGCGGGCCACCAGTGCTGCGGACCGTAAGCCCGGAACAGTTTCTGGAAGATGGTCCACAGTTCCGGCACCGGCTTCAGCTTGCGGACCGAAGGCATGGACTGCGTTCTTCAGCGGCTGTGAAGCGGACAGCTGGCGGTCGGCTCGGTGCCCTGAATGAATACCTCGTAACGGGCACGGGGGCAGAGGGGAGTGGCAAGTTTGCCGGTCTGCTCACAGATGGGCAGGGTGACAATTTCGGGTGGCACCGGAAAGGCGGAAAGGGTGTCCTGATAAACCTGCTTCATCAGCTCGCCCCAGACCGGCGCAGCAATCACACCGCCGGTAGCGCCCCGGAAAATGGTGCGCTTCTGGTCATAGCCGATCCAGACACCGCAGGTTAAGGTGGGCGTAAAACCGATGAACCAGGCATCGGTGTAGTCGTCGGTTGTGCCGGTCTTGCCGGCTGCCGGTCCGGTAAAGCCCAATGCCCGGATCGTGGTGGCGGTGCCCTCATTGACCACACTCTGCATCATGCTTGTCAGCACATAGGCGGTCTGGGGTCTGATCGCCAGCCGGGGTTCAGGATGATGCTCCTCGAGCACATGCCCCTGATCATCAACGATTCTGGTAATCATGAACGGGGTGAGGCGGATGCCCTGATTGGCGATCGTATTAAAGGCATTGGTCATCTCCAGCAGTGAGAGGTCAATTGAGCCGAGGGCGATGGAGTAGTAAGCCGGAACTTTATGCTCAATGCCCATCAGACTGGCGTAGCGGGCAACGACATCGGGTCCGATCTTTTCGCACAGCCGGACCGCAATGATATTCCGGGACAGGGCAAGGGCACGGCGCAGGGTCATTCTGCCCAGAAACTTCTGGTCGTAATTCTTCGGCCGGTAATCGGGCTGGCCCGGAATCCGGATCACGAGCGCCGAGTCATTCTCAATGTCGGCGGCGGTATAGCCGTTATCCAGTGCTGCTGCATAGACAAAGGGCTTGAAGGCGCTGCCCACCTGGCGCAGCGCCTGAGTCGCTCGGTTGAATTCGCTGTGGCGGAAATCCCGGCCGCCGATCATCGCCCGGATCTCACCGGTCTGGACATCTTCCACAATGAGCGCCCCCTGCAGATAACCTGGTGCCGGGTCGGTGGAGTCATTTTTAAAAATGGAGTCATAGCGTGCCTTTGTCGGCCGGAGCCGGTAGTCCTGTTCCAGCTGTTCGAGCCAGCCCAGCAGTGCCCGGTTCGCCGCCGCCTGGATATCCAGATCCAGCGTCGTGTAGACGGTGGCGCCGGACTTATAAACAAAGTCGTAGCCATAGGTGTTAATGAGATAGCGCCGGATCTCCTCAACAAAATATGGTGCCTCATTGGTTGCCGACCCGGGTGGCAGGACATTTAACGGCTGGGCTGCCGCCTGTTCGTACTCCTTCTTGGTCAGGAGGCCGAGCCGGTGCATCTTGCCCAGAAAGTAATTGCGCCGGCGCAACAGCCGCTGCGGGTATTTATAGGGGGAATAGGCTGAAGGGTTGGCGATCATTGCACCCAGCGTGGCGCACTCTGCGGGGTCCAGCCGGGAGATGTGCTTGCCGAAATACCGTTCGCTTGCCGCTGCAACACCGTAGATCGAACCGCCAAACCACACCTGATTCAGATACATCTCCAGAATCTCCTCCTTGGAATAATGGCGCTCAAGCTCAATCGCCAGCACCATCTCCTTGAGCTTCCGGCTGAGCTGACGCCGGGGGGTGAGGAACATGGAACGGGCGAGCTGCTGGGTAATGGTGGATGCACCCTGAAGGTTGCGCGGGTGGAGCAGATTGGCAACAATTGAGCCTGCAACCCGGATCAGGTCAATTCCCCAGTGGGAGTAAAAGCGCTTGTCTTCAACAGCGACTACCGACCGCACCAGATACTCAGGGATGGTCTCCAGCGGTACCGGCCGGCGTTTTTCCTGAAAGAACTCGGAGATCACCCTGCCCCGGCAGTCAACGAGCCGGGTACTCGCTGGTGCCTTGTAATTGATGATTGTTTCCGGAGCGGGCAGATCGGCACGGAGCCGGAGATAGCCCAGCACCAGCAGACCTCCGGTCAGCAGGAGAATTATCAACGCTACCAGCAGCGTAATGCGCAAACTGCGGGAAACCAAGTTAATTAACCGGTGTAACGGGAGATAACCTCATGACTCACCGCCAGCCGGAGCATATCCAGCGCCTCCCCTTCGCCTGACGCACGGATCAGCCAGTGCTCCACCGGCGGATTGGTCCCGCCATGTACCCGGATTGAATCATTTACCATCCGGTTCAGCATTGTCTGGGCGTGCAGTTTAAGCAGCAGACTGTCATACTGAAACTGGGCGCCGGTCTGGGCAAGCCAGGCGGTGCGATATACGAGCCAGCGCAGCGACTCATACCCTCCTGCCATCTCCGAAAGCGTCCGCTGAATCTCCTTCCGACTGATAATCGGCTCATTCATTGACTTCCAGTCCCGGGCATAAAGCGCGGTCGTTTCCAGAATCCGCCGGCATACACCGGTGATCGCCGCACTGCGCGAAACTCGCGCCAGGGCAAACCAGCGCTGACCCAGAAACAATGCCTTGCCGGGCATACCCAGCATCCGGTCCGCGTTGACCCGGCAGGAGGAGAGGACCAGGCGGGCAGGTTCAGCGCTCCGGTCAACCTCCCAGCCGGAACAACCCTCATCAATAATAAAGCAGGTAATCCCTTCAGCGGTCCGGGCGAACACCAGGCAGAAATCAAATTCCGCGCGTGACAACTCCTTGACGCCGTCCAGGATGTACTCATTCCCCTCACCCCGGGCAGAAGTTTTCATTTCATCCGGTCCGGAAAAAGGTTCCGGCTCCCGGAAGGCAAGGGCATACCTCTTTTCACCTGCGACCACTGGCAGCAGAAACGACTCCCGCTGCGATTCCGAACACTCATAAAGCAACGGCGTATAATCTCCCCATTCAACCGGAATGATCGAAAAGGACAGCTCCTCGGCGATGATACAGACCTCAACCGGTCCCAGCCCTCCGCCCCCGAACTCCTCCGGCACCCCTGCACTGAAAAGCCCCGTCTCCTTCAGCTTATCGGTAGCGTTCTTGGCGATCTCGCTCCGTTCTGCCGGATTCCGGGCATTAAGAAACTTCGGCTCCATGGGCAAAAGCTCCCGGCGCACGAACTCATGCACCGTCTGCCGCACCATCTCCGCATCTTCGGAAAATGTAAAATCCAACTAAACCTCCCCGACTCCCTGCCCGCCAATTCTGTTTCCGGGCTTACGGGTATAATCCGGCAGCAGAACCGGTGAAACGCTCACACCGGTACCCTTCCTCTCACGCAACAACTGACGCCAGCGACTCAAATGCTCCAGCCCCGGGAAAAACGAGCCGGTCCGCTCCTTTGCCAGCTGCGCTCCTTCCCTCCCAGCCCGCCGGCCAAACACAATCACATCCAGCAGCGAATTACCCATCAGCCGGTTCCGTCCGTGAACCCCGCCCGAAGCCTCGCCGGCGACTAGCAGATACCGCACACTCGTATGACACATCGCATCAATCGCCACCCCGCCATTCTGATAGTGCAGTGTTGGATATACCAGAATCGGCTCCTTATCCAGTTCAATCCCGAACCGGGCAAACTGCCGCACCATCGCCGGCAGCTCCCGCTTAACCGTGCCCGGACCCTTGAGGACCTCAATCATCGGCGTATCCAGCCACACACCATCAACCCCGGCGGGGGTCTTGACCCCTCTGCCCTCCTGGCACTCCCGGATAATTGCAGATGCCACCACATCCCGCGTCTCCAGCGGAAACACAAACTGTTCTCCGTTCCGGTTCACCAGCTGTGCGCCCAGACTCCGCACCTTCTCGGTAACCAGCTGTCCCACGATCTGCTGCGGAAAGGCAACTCCGGTCGGATGATACTGCATCGTATCGATAAACGCCAGCCTTGCCCCTGCCCGATACGCCAGTACCAGCCCGTCACCGGTGGCGCCATAATGATTAGAAGTCGGAAACCCCTGATAATGCAGCCGGCCCGACCCGCCAGTGGTTATAATGACCGTTTTTGCCTTGATCCGGAGGTAGCGGTTGAGATTGAGGTTCAGGAGTATCGCACCGGCAGCTTCACCTTCCGGTGTGGTCAACAGCTCCACTGCCGGTGAAAATTCCAGCACTGTGATGCCCTGCCGGCTTTTTACCTCGTCGCGCAGGGTGCGCATTATTTCCGCACCGGTATAATCCCGGCAGGTGTGCATTCTTCTGCGTGATGTACCACCGCCATGAATGGTTTTCATCGAGCCGTCGGGATTTTTGTCGAAGATTACACCCAAGTTTTCCAGCCACTGAATCGCTTCCGGGGCGTCGGTCACAAGCGCCTCAACCAGTTCAGGGATATTCGTGAAATGGCCGCCGCCAATCACGTCAAGGTAGTGAATTGCCGGGGAGTCATTTTCCTTGTCTGCTGCCTGAATTCCCCCCTGCGCCATCATGGTATTGGCATCACCGAGTCGTAGTTTGGTGGCAATGATTACCCGGGCGCCTGCATCATCAGCGGTAATTGCCGCTGCACAACCGGCACCACCACCCCCGATTACCAGCACATCCGTCTCATACTCAAACTCCCCAAAACCCAGGCTTCCATCTGAAACCGGACTGTCACCCTCCAGCACCCGCACCAGCTCCTTTGGCGCCCGTTCCCCCGCATTCGGTCCGACCTCCAGTTCCGCAAAAGAATCGGCGCGATAATCTGGATGAAATTTTTTCAGCAAGGTCTGTTTCTCCTCGGCACCCAGCCTCGGAAAAGACTGCTTCAGCCTCTGCTCGCGGGTCTGATTCACCCGCCGCACCAGCTCCTCAAGAGGGGAAGGATAACTCATCTTTTACTCCTCGGGTTCGACTTCACGGGCAGCGTAAAGTTCCTGCAACTGCTTCCGGTCCATATTTTTCAGCTGTTCCAGTTCCGCCTTGAACTTGCCTGACCGGATTTCAGCAATCCGCTGAGCCAGATGGGTGGAACGGGGCGCAAGCCGGCTCCCGTAGAGCCGCCGGCAGAGGAGTGCAGCATGATGTTTCACCAGTTCTGCCGGACACCGGCTCACGCACAACCCGCACATGATGCAGTCGAACGAAATATCCGCAGCGAGGGCAATTTCACCCCGCAGTAGCGCCGAAACATAACCGAGGACATCGATATCCTGCGGGCAGGATTTGGTGCACGTATTACAGCCATAACAGCGCAGCAGTTCCGGGTAGATATCCAGCACCTCCTGGGCGGTGCCTTTGAGTTCTGACAGGCGGTAGCGCGGCCGGTGTGCGGGGAAAAATGGAATCATTGCCAGCTGCATATTCGGTTCAACCCTTGTCTGACAGGCGAGGGCGAATTTCAGGTGGTAATCACCGTTTACCCGGTATACTGTTGCACAGGCACCACAGAAACCGCCACGGCATCCCACGCCACGGGTGAGGCGGTAACCGGCATATTCCAGCGCCTGCAGAATGGTCAGGGAATCGGGCACCTGGTGGTGCTCGCCCATGATATAGATATCAATCAGATTTTCATTCATGATGATTCAACTCCAGATAAAACTGATCCAGATAATAGTCTTCATTAGGTTTGAGATGATTCAGCAGATGCTTCATCTGCTCAATGGCACGGGTTTTAACGATATAATGTTTAATGGTCGTATCGACCTGCGGACAGGAAAGGACACACTGGTAACAGCGGTCACAGTCGGTGCCCACCATGGTTTCCAGTGCCAGACTTGTGCGCTGAGCGGTGCGTTTAAGCCGTGCCGGTTCTCGCGCGAGCAGCGAGCAGATATCAATGCAGTTCCCACAGCCCAAACAGGCGCGGGTTCCGGTGATATTCTCCCGGACATTGAGCGTATGGGACGGTCCGAATCCGGAGGACAGCAGCCGGCACCTGGGCACCGGTGATTCAGAAATATCCAGCACCCGCTCGAGAATATTCCGGATTGCAGTGATGTCAGTTTGTCTGGTATTAGGCACGTTCAGCTCTGTTTTACCTTTTTGAACTCCTCAATCAGAAGCGGTACCACCTGAAAGAGATCACCAACGATGCCATAGTCTGCAACCTTGAAGATATTGGCTTCCGGGTCCTTATTGATGGCGACGATGCATTTTGAGTTGATCATGCCCACAAGATGCTGGATGGCACCGGAGATACCGCAGGCGATGTAAAGGGAGGGTGCAACCGTCTTGCCGGTCTGGCCGACCTGAAACTGGTGATCGCGCCAGCCCGCATCAACTGCGGCGCGGGAGGCGCCGACGGCGGCGTTGAGTACTGCTGCCAGCTCTTCAAGCAGAGCGTAATTTTCCGGTCCCTTCATGCCCCGGCCGCCGGAGATTACTATATCTGCTTCGGTGAGCTCCACGGTTTTGAGCACAGTTTTTACAACATCCGCAACCCGGGTGCGGAGTTCACTGGGAGTTAACTGGGCGGCAACAACAGTGCCATTACCGGGTTTCTCTTCAGCCGGTCCAACTGCCCGGGGCCGGATGCTGATTACGAGCGGACGGGCATCTGGTGCCCGGACGGTCGCCAGTGCCTTGCCTGCATATATTGGCCGGGTGGCGATCAGCGTTCCGTTCTGATCAAACTCAACTGCGGTGCAATCGGGTAACAGTGCGGTTTCCAGATGAGCGGCAAGGGTGGCAGCCAGATCCTTTCCGTTGGCGCTGGCGCTGAACACGACGGTCTCGGGCTGATACTGCTTCACGAGCTGGGTGAGGATATCCGCATAACCCTCAGGAGTATAGTGCTCGAGTGCCGGATTATCAACTACCAGAACTGAACTGACCCCGAACCTCACAACTTCCTGACCCAGCGGTTGAACGCCATTCCCCAGAATTACTGCACTCAACTGGGTCTGGCGGGTTTCAGCTATCTTGTAACCAACCAGCAATGCCTCAAAGGCAACCTTTCTCAGACTGCCTTCACGCTGTTCACAGAATACCAGAACCATGTTTTTCCTCCTAAGGCAATTTTCATCAGCGTTAGCTGCTGAAGTTTAATTCCCGTTAGTCATAAGTCAAGAATTTTCCCTATTTTTCACTTGACGGTGTTGAGCCGGTAATTAGAATAAATCTGGTGATAATTCAGGGTTCGAAGGTGAATGGTCTGGGTGAAAGAATGCGCCGGGCAATATCGGCCGGGCGGAGCAGGTCCTACTGGATATGGATTGCTGTTCTTGGGGGAGTGGCAGTGGTCATGGTGTTCATTTTTGGTTGGAATCGCGCACAGACGCCGCCAATAAAATTTCAACTTTCCGGGCAAAAACCCGCTTTCACAATTATGGAGGTTCAGGAAATGCCCGCAGGCAGAAAGGAGTGGTTGACAGTGAAGGCGCTGGCCGATTCGGGAACGACGCTTCAGGAGTTACAGCGGGTATTCGAATGGATAATTGCGGAGATGCTTGATGACTATTACCGGCTAAGCAGACGTCAGCTCAGGGTAATCTGGGTGTATCTTTACAGTCAGCCAGACCTCAGACCTGCCTGCTGGCGGGCGATGGCGGTCTATGTAGATCCCCGTCTGCCCGCAACACAGCTCCCGGATGCCGCACGCCTCGGTGGCGATGCGGTCAAGATCGGCGCTATCACCTACGACTTCACCAACCCGGTAACTGCAGGGGGAGAGTGATGCGAAAACTGGTGCTTACTCTGATTTTCAGTACTGCGCTTGCCTCGGCGGAGATCGGCATTGGACTCCGGGCGTCACTTATCAGCTTCAACGACCTCCAGCGTCAGCTCAACCAGTTCAACCGGGAATGGGGAGGGAACCGCAACCTTCAGGTAGGTCCTCCACTCTGGGGCTTGGAGCTATTTGCCCTTGGCGTCCCCGGTCCTGCACGCTTCGGCGCCGGCGGAGGCCTTGCCTTCCGCTCCCTCTCCTGCGACTCCCTCAGGGCAGAACTGGCAGGGCTGCATGCCGGTCTCGAAACCGGTTACCCGCTGCCTCTCACCTCATTTCTCACCGTGGAGCCCGGACTTGGCATCGGCATCAACAGTTTCTTCCTGATCATGCATTCACTAGAGCCGGGCATGAGTAATTTCAACCGCTGGCTTTTCGCCTGGGACTTCAACCTTCGGCCCGGGATACTGGCACTGCTGTGCTTCCCGTTTGGTGCCGGCGGTATACAGGGCCTCTATGTTCAGGGGGGATATACTTTGCCCCTCGGAATCCCACAGCGCTACGGCAGTCTCTCCAATTTAAGCTTGTCGCTCCGGGGCTGGATGTTTGAGTGCGGGCTGCTACTGGGCAAAACCACGCCCCGGCCCCTCCGCATCTGATTTCCGGGAGGTGACAGATGCTCAAATTGCAGGCCATAATCTTAGCAACTGCATTACTGCTGATTTCCACCGCCTGGTCCTCCCAGCAGGACACCGCTCCGGGCTGGCTCGGGGTCGTGATCGAGGAACTGAGCCCGGCGATGCGGGTGGCGCTGGGAGTCGACCATGGTGTCCTGGTCAGCCGGGTGATTGAAGACAGTCCGGCGGACCGTGCGGGCTTGAGAATGGGTGATGTAATCCTTGCGTTCGATCGCATCCCCATTGATAACACCCTACAACTTCAGGAACTGATCCGTCCGCGTGCGGGAGAGCGGGTGATGATTACCTGCTTCCGCCGTCAGCGGGAGATGACTCTGCCTGTTCATCTCGGGACCAGGGTTTGTCGACCTCAGCCCCCGGAACTCCTGCCCCGAGAGCTCCAGCGCGCCCTCCGCGGGATCTGGCACCGTCTCTGGACTGACCGCGACCTCTACCAAGAGACACTTGATTCACTCCGGCTTCAGCTTGAAGAGCTGATGCGCCAGTTACAGAAACTTCAGCGTCAGCTCGACGAACGCAGTTGAAACTTCATCACTTCAGCCGCGGGCTCCAGCTCGGGGAAAAGGCACCGCCGGTTCTGGTAACCTGCCGCTGATTGGTGCCATTCCAGTCCATCGTCCAGATCTCCCAGCTTCCGGTCCGGTTAGAGGCAAATGCCAGATGCAGACCGTCCGGAGACCAGCAGGGTTCCTCATTATTCCCCTGCCAGGTCAGCTGGAGGTAAGTATCGCCGAGGATATTAGTAACACAGATCTGATTAGAGCCGTCAGGCTGGCGCTGAACAAAGGCGATCAGGTCCCCTTTTGGCGACCAGACCGGCGAGGTGTTATACGAACCGGAAAATGTCAGCCGGTGCAGATCAGTGCCGTCAACATTGATAATGTAGATCTGGGGTGAGCCGGTCCGGTCGGACACAAATGCGAGCTGTCTGCCATTAGGTGCCCAGGTGGGGGAGATGTCAATTGCCGGATGGGTCGTGAGACGGCGCAAATTTCTGCCATTGATGTCCATCAGATAGATCTCCGAGTTGCCTTCAAACGACATTGACAGGGCAACGGACTTCCCGTCCGGGGAAATTGCCGGTGTCGTGTTTAACCCGCGGCGATCGGACAGAAGAAAAACCTTCTTCGTGGCAAGCTCCAGCAGATAGCAGTTCAGCGCACTCGTGCCATACGAGCAGTAGGCGATCCGGCTGCCGTCCGGGCTCCAGTCCGGAAAAAGCTTCAGTCCGCCCGAACCGGTCAGCATCGCCTGATTGGCGCCGTCATAATCCACCGCCGCCAGCTCCTTATTTCCGGGTGCGACCAGCCGGGAGAATGCGATCCGGGTACAGCTGATGCCCTCCTCGCCGGTGAGCAGTTTGATCACCTCATCCGCCATCTGATGGGCAAGCCAGCGCCAGTCCGGTTTCAGACTGTATGCCTTACTGGCGATCAGCCGTGAGCTGGCAAGGTCATAAAGCCGGAGGTTCAATTGGGGGTTACCTCGCCTGGGTTGATAATCACCGCAGATGAGCACCTGAGCGCCGGTGCTTGCCCAGCCCTTAAGATCCGGTTTCTTCGGATCGGTTGAAAAGTTGTAAACCTTCCCGGACTCCGGTTCCTCAAATGTAAAATACAGTGAAAAGCGCAAATCGGCGGTAAACACCTCCTGAATCTGGCGGGTCAGCCGGGCGGTATCCGGCTTGGTGCCCTTCGGCACGGTGAAGTCAGCGATCACCAGTGCGAGCCGCCGGCGCGAACCGGAAAGCGTCAGTTTGAGCCACAGCTCATCCGCGGTGATCGGTGATCGGTTAATCGTATCCGGCACCTGCCCGGCAAGCACCAGCCACGAGCAGACAAGCGCGATGGAGTTCATTCTGTGATTATAAATTTCAGCATCCGGAAAATCAAGCAGGAAATTGCTGAGATGATGCGATTTTACTTGACAGACAAATGTGCAAGTTTACTATTACTTGTCAGGTCAAAAAAGGAGGTACGAATGGCCTGCATGAAGCGGACTGCAAAAAAGACCGCGAAGAAAACCGTCAAGAAGACGGCGAAAAAGAAGTAAGAATCGCTGTCATTCCGGAAGGGGGCTTCAATGCCCCCTTCAATTTTATGCAGGTTCTTTTCCAGCGTTTTCTGACGCATCCACTGCTTGACAATCTGATATCTCACTTGAAACCGGATTTGCCGCTGCGGATCACCCCCCTTCCGCCTGCGGTTCAGCTGCTGCTTGCCGGCTTTTTTGCCTGCCGGCTCGAACGGGTGGTGGTTCTGATTGTCTCCGCTGAGCCGGACGTGGAAATTCTGACCGCCGATGCCCGGGCAATTTTCCCGGAACTCCCAGTCCTTCATTTCCGACCCGATGATCCGGCGGTGCTCAGCCGGCTGCCGGCACTTTGCGGTCCCGCACTCCTGATTGCTTCCGAGCCGGCACTGGAGACACCGGCGCCCGAGTGGAATTTCCAGGACTGTCAACGGCAGCTCGAGCGTGGCAGTCAGCTGAATTTCGAGACGCTGATCGGCTGGCTGGAAGATCACGGTTTTGAGCGGGTGGATATGGTAACCGAGCCGGGCGAGTATGCGTCAAGAGGCGGAATTATTGATATCTTCCCGGATGATGCCCTGCTACCGGTCCGGCTGGAACTGGCGGACAATACTCTGGTCTCATTACGTTCCTTTGATCCCCTGACTCAGCGTTCCTGCCAGCAACTGGACCGGATTGTGCTCAATGCCCGTCAGGTAAAATCATTTACCGGTAAGCCGTCAGCCATCCTTCTGCCCGCGGATGCGCTTTTCATTGGTGGGGAACGGGTTACCGCAGTCCAGCCGCAGGTGGTGATGGGCGGGCAGGTGCCGGATGCGATTGACCTCGGCTACCTGCCGGCGCCGGTATATTGCGGCAACTTTCAGCTCCTGCGCCAGGAGATTACTGCCGGCAACCGGCACTGGACGATTATAGCGGTTTCCGAACATCACCGGCACCGGCTGGAAAAACTTCTCGGCGAGGGTCCGGACTATCTCGTCGGCGGACTGAGCAGTGGCTTCACCAGCGAAGGTCAGCGCTGGACAGTGCTCACCGAACGCGAGCTCTACGGTACACCGGTCCGGCGTCTGCACCGGCGCCGGTTCCGTGGTGTTCCGGTTGACAACCTCCTGACTTTAAAGCCGGGCGATTATGTCGTGCACATGGATTACGGGATCGGCAGATTTACCGGGGTCAGGCGGATGGATAGCGGGAGCGGAGAGAAGGACTATCTGGTAGTCGAGTATCAGGACAATGCGCGGGTTTATGTACCGGTGGACAATCTGGGATTGATTGACCGGTATATCGGCAGCGATGATTCCCCTCCGCAACTGGACCGGCTTGGGAGCACGGGCTGGCTCCGGGCAAGGGCACGGGCGGAAAGGGCAAGCGCCGAATATGCGCAGACACTGCTGGAAAACCGGGCACGGCGTCTGCTGGTCCGGAGTGACCCACTGCCGGCGGATCCGGTGCTGCTTGCGGAACTGGAGGCATCTTTTCCGTATGAAGAGACCCCGGATCAACTGCAGGCACTGGAGGCAATCCGGCAGGATTTAACCCGGGGTCAGCCGATGGACCGGCTGGTCTGTGGCGATGTCGGATTCGGCAAGACGGAGATTGCGCTCCGCGCTGCCTTTCAGGTGGCAATCAACTGCCGGCAGGTGGCGCTCCTCGTCCCCACAACTGTTCTCTGCTATCAGCACTGGCGTACCTTCTGCTCCCGGCTGGAGCGCTTCCCCCTGCGGATCGAAATGCTTTCCCGCTTTACTCCCCGCTCGCGGCAGCAGGCGATTGTCCGGGATTTGAAACTGGGGCTGGTGGACATTGTCATCGGCACCCATCAGCTCCTTGCCCCGGACATTCAGTTCAAAAACCTCGGTCTGCTGATTATCGATGAGGAACACCGTTTCGGGGTGCGGCAGAAGGAAAGACTGCGTCAGCTCCGGGCGGATGTCAATGTCCTGACCCTGAGTGCCACGCCCATTCCCCGCACCCTCTATATGGCGCTCTCCCGACTGATTGACATTTCACCGATCCACACCCCGCCGCCGGGCAGAAGGGAAGTCCGGACCGAAATTGCCGAATGGGATGATGAACTGATCCGGATTTATGTTTACCGGGAACTTAACCGTCAGGGGCAGATCTTCTTTGTCCATAACGAGATTGAGACCTTGGAGCAGATTGAGAAACGGCTCCGGCGTATCCTGCCTGATGTCCAGCTCCGGGTGGCGCACGGCCGAATGACGGGCCGGAAGCTGGCGGACATCTATCTTGATTTTGCTGCGGGAAAGTTTCCGCTTCTGCTTTCGACCGCCATCATCGAATCCGGGCTTGACCTGCCCAATGTCAATACACTGATTGTCAACCGGGCAGAGCGGTTCGGGCTGGCTGACCTCCATCAGCTCCGGGGCAGGGTGGGCAGATCAACCGAACAGGCATATGCACTGTTCCTGGTTTCCTCCCGGCAGGATCTGACAGCGTCAGCGCGTCAGCGCCTGGGAGCGCTGCTTGCCTATTCCGAGCCCGGTGCGGGTTACCGGCTGGCAATGCGGGATCTGGAAATCAGGGGTGTCGGCAATCTGCTCGGCACCGAGCAGCATGGCCATGTTGTCCGGATCGGGCTCAACCTTTATCAGCGTCTGCTGAACGCGGCGCTTGCCCGGCTGCAGGGCGAAACGCTGCCGGTTGAGCCCCGGCTCAAACTTGATGTTACCGCCTATATTCCGGAAAGTTATATTCCGGACGGACTCCAGCGGCTGGCGCTCTACAAGCGACTGCTGAGTCTGGAGACATTGGCGGAACTGGCGGACCTGAAGGCGGAACTCCTGGACCGGTTTGGAAAGTATCCGTCCCCGGTGGAAAACCTTCTGCAGGTGGCGCAGGTCCGGCTCCTGTGTCGTCAGAAACAGGTGCTGGCGGTCAGCATGGAGGCGGGCAGAATTACACTGACCCTGCCGGAAAAGAGTCTGACGCTGAAGGGCGGATTATCCGAACTGCTTCAGTTCCTGCATCAGTTCCGGGGCTAACCCTTCAATCTCAATCCGGCGTCCGCCGGCAATAACCTCCAGCCGGATGCGGATGGTAGCCGCGGGCAGGAGTGATTCCGCCCGTTCGGCCCATTCGATGAGACAGACACCGTCTGAGCTCAGATAGGACTCGAGTCCGACCGCAGACGCCTCCTCAGCATTGTTCAACCGGTAAAGATCAATGTGGTAGACCGGGACCCGGCCGGCATATTCGGTAATGATTACAAAAGAAGGACTGCGGACCGGTTCCCGTACCCCCAGACCCCGGGCAACACCCTTGATCAGGGTGGTCTTGCCACTGCCCAGTTCACCGTAGAGGGCAACCACCGCCCCCGGCTTCAGCAGCTGTGCCAGTCGTTCGCCGAGTAGAATCGTCGATTCCGCGGTTCTGGTTTCAAATTGCAACTGCCGTCAGCCCCTTCAGACCAGTTCAAGGCTCATCGCCACCGCTTCACCGCCGCCGAGACAGATTGCTGCCAGTCCGTGCTTCAGCCCGCGGTTCATCAGGGCATGAATCAGGGTGACGAGGATGCGGGCACCGGAACAGCCGATCGGATGACCCAGGGCAATCGCCCCGCCATTGACATTCACCCGGCTTTCGTCCAGCCCCAGCTCCTGAGCATCAGCCAGGACCTGGGCAGCGAATGCTTCGTTGACCTCAATCAGGTCAAAGTAATCCAGCCCCACGCCCTGGAGCTCCAGCAGTTTTCTCACCGCCTTGACCGGTGCGTAGAACAGCATTTTCGGTTCAACACTGCCGGTGGCATAGGCGACGATCCGGGCGAGCGGCTTCAGTCCCCGGTTCTTGACGAAATCACCGCTGGCGATCACCAGCGCCGCGGCGCCGTCATTGATTGAAGAGGCGTTGCCTGCGGTTACCGTGCCGTCCTTGCTGAATACCGGCTTCAGCCCGGCGAGTCTTTCCAGCGTGGTATCGGCACGGGGACCTTCGTCGGTGTCAATTACTACCGGTTCCCCCTTTTTCTGCGGGATTGAGACCGGAATGATTTCAGCCTTGAACCTGCCTTCCCTGATTGCCGCCACCGCATTCATGTGGGAGCGGAGTGCCCAGCGGTCCTGTGCCTCCCGGGAGATATTTGAGTTTCTGGCGGTGAAGTCTGCCAGTTCGCCCATATGGACATCACCGAAATAGTCCCAGATTCCGTCATAAATCATGCCGTCCTGAAGCTGGGTGTGACCCATCTTGTTCCCCTGACGCAGGGTTTTCAGATAATAGGGCACATTGGACATTGATTCCTGACCGCCGGCAACCACCACCCGGGCATCACCGGATTTGATCTGCTGACAGGCGAGTGCCACCGCAATCATGCCTGACCCGCAGACCTTGTTTACCGTCAGCGCCGGTACCTCCACTGGCACACCGCCGATCACCGCTGCCTGACGGGCCGGTGCCTGGCCGATTCCGGCGGGACACACATTACCCATAATCACGCCGTCGATTTCTGCCGGCTTTACCCCGGAACGTTCAATCGCCGCCCGGATTGCAACCGCACCCAGCTCCGGTGCGCGCAGACCTGCCAGTCCGCCCAGAAACCTGCCGATCGGAGTCCGGGCAGCACCAATGATATATGTGTCCTTTGCCAGACCAATGGTCATAAGTTCACTCCTTTCCTTTTTTCCAGTCCGGATTCCGTTTCTCCAGAAATGCCCGGGTGCCCTCTGCCGGCTCACCGCTGGCAAAGCATACCCCGAACGCTTCAATCTCAAATGCACAGCCGGTCTGGAGATCAGTATCCAGCCCGTGATTGATACAGGCTTTGGCGAGCCGGACTGCTGCCGGGCCCCGGCTGGCAATCCGCTCCGCAATTTCCCCTGTCACTGATAGCAGCTCCTCCGGTTTCACCACGCGGTTCACCAGACCGATCCGCCAGGCTTCAGCTGCATCTACCGGCTCACCGGTAAAGATCATCTCCTTGGCGATTCCGGGACCGACCAGGCGCGCCAGCCGCTGGGTGCCACCAAAACCGGGAATCAGTCCCAGATTCACCTCCGGCTGACCGATCTTTGCCCCTTCTGCCATGATCCGCAGATCACAGGCAAGCGCCAGTTCGCAACCGCCGCCCAGGGCAAAGCCGTTAATCGCCGCAATCACCACCTTTTCAATCCCGGCGATCTTGTCAAGACAGCGGTGGCCCTGCTGGGCAAACTGCCGTGCTGCCAGCGCTGAGAAGCTGGACATTTCGGCGATATCGGCACCGGCAATGAACGCCTTGCCCTGACCGGTCAGGATGACAACAGTAATTTCCGGTTTTGTCCCCAGTTCGTCGAACAGCCGTTCGATCTCCAGTACCATTCCGGTGTTGAGTGCATTCACCGGCGGCCGGTTGAACCTGACCCAGCACACCGGCGGTTTTTCCTCCACAAGCAGATATCTGAACTCCATTCCGCCTCCTGTTCTTTCTTCAATATATTCTCCTCAGGCATCGGGTCAAGGATGGCTGGAGTTGGGAGGATGACATTGATAACCATTGAGCGGTGAGACGGCGGGGAATCCGGAATGAGGAGGGGGAGGAGGGCTGTGTCCCTGCGGGCCAGGTGATCAGGTCGGGGTTTGCTGACTGTAACGCCGGGGAGGGTGAGCGCGTCCAGTGCCTGCCCGGCTGGTTTTCACTCCGGCACAAGGACTGCGGTCGGGGGAGCCCGGGGCTAGCCCCCCCTTGACTTTCCTCCGGTCAGACTCTCGTACACAACTGTTTGTAAAAATATCATTTATGGAATCTGCCTCATCTACCTGCAAACGCAGCGGCAAACCGGACTTTCTGTCACAACCGTGCGGGGTCTGCCCGTCGCACGCCAGTTTTGATTGCGGTCCGGTGTTGTTTATAATACGGGTGGTGAAGCGGGCACCTTCAGGCAGTGAACAAAAGCTTTTGATGCTGGTCAATGAACGGGTGAAAGGATTATGTCAGGAGCGGGGTGAGATCAGGCTGATGGAGGTGTGCGGAACCCATACGATGGCAATTTCCGCCTCCGGCATCCGGCGGGCGGTTGATCCCCGGCTGAAACTGCTCTCCGGTCCGGGCTGTCCGGTGTGTGTGACCACGGATGCTGAAATTGATACCGCGCGCAGGCTGGCAGAACGCCCGGGACTGGTAGTGGTTACATTTGGCGATATGATCCGGGTACCGGGGTCGCATGGCTCGCTGGCCGAGGCGAAGGCAGAGGGTGCGGACATACGCGTGGTTTATTCACCTCAGGACGGGTTAAAGATGGCAATGGCAGAGCCGGAAAAGGAGTTTGTATTCCTGGGGGTGGGGTTTGAAACGACCGCTCCCACTGTAGCGGCAACGGTGCTGGCGGCAGCGGAGCGCGGGGTGAGAAATTTTTCGGTTCTGACAATGTTCAAGCTGATTCCCCCCGCGCTGGAGTTTATCGCCTCAGCCAAAAAGATGAAGATTGACGGCTTCATCCTTCCGGGTCATGTATCTACCGTAATCGGCGCAAAGCCTTATGAGTTTCTGGTGCAGCGATTCGGTCTGCCGTGCTGTATTACCGGTTTTGAGCCGGCAGATATTCTTGAGGGAATTCTTCTGCTGCTGGAACAGATGGAACGCGGTCCCGGTCTGGCAATTCAGTACCGGCGGAGTGTCAGACCCGAGGGAAACCGGGTCGCCCAGCAGCTGATGAGCGGTATTTTTGAAGTTGCTGATGCCGAGTGGCGGGGGATCGGAAGGATCAGAAATTCGGGATTGAGGCTGAAGCCCGATTGGCAGAATTTTGATGCCCGGCTCCGGTTCGGACTCCGTTCAGCCCGGTCGAGCAGGCCGGCATCCGGCTGCCGGTGTGGCGAGGTGCTCCTGGGACTGATTACACCGTCAGAATGTCCGCTTTTTTGCCGGGTGTGCACGCCGGAGGCACCCATGGGTCCGTGCATGGTTTCTTCAGAAGGGGCATGTGCTGCCTACTACCGCTATGAAAGGTAAAAAAGGAGCATCAGGGAAGATTGGGGTCTATCCCGGAGCATTTCCGGATAGGGAAGACACGGAGCAGATCGTACTGGCACACGGGGCAGGCGGCAGAAAGATGCACCGGCTGATTCGGGAGCTGTTTCTGAAGTATTTCGGCAATCCGGTGCTGAACCGGCTGGAGGATGCGGCGGCGGTCAGACTGCACAGTAATCAGATCTGTTTTACCACCGACTCATATGTAGTGCAACCGCTTTTTTTCCCGGGCGGAGATATCGGAAAACTGGCGGTTGCAGGCACGGTGAATGACCTGGCGGTATGTGGAGCACAACCGGAGTTTATTGCGCTCGGCTTTATTCTGAGAGAAGGCGTCCGGATGGCGACAGTTGAGAAAATTTGTAAATCAATCTCGCAAACAGCTAAGAAAGCGGGGGTTACAATTGTTACCGGTGATACAAAGGTAATTGAGCGCGATGTGAGGCAGGGCGAAAGTGAGGGTGTTTATATCAATGCTTCTGGTGTGGGCAGGAGGTTAGGGGTAGAACTGGGTGTGGAGCGGATCAGGCCCGGGGATGTGATTCTGATTAATGGTGAGGTCGGCAGTCACGAGGCGGCGGTAGCGCTGGCAAGGGGAACTTACCGGTTGAAGGCGGATTTGAAGAGCGACTGCGCGCCTCTGAACCGGCTGATTATGGCGGTGCTGGAATGTGGCGGGGTCAGGGTGATGCGTGATCCGACCCGGGGCGGGCTGGCAACCACCCTGAATGAGTTTGCGGAAATGTGCGGGCTCGGCTTGATCGTGGATGAGCAGGCGGTGCCGGTGTCAAGGGCGGTCAGGGGGGTGGCGGAGCTTCTGGGGCTGGATCCGCTTTATATGGCAAACGAGGGCAAGGTGGTGATCATCTCCGCCCGGCAGCAGGCAGAGGCGATTCTGAAGGTGATGCGCAGTTTTCCTGAAGGAAGAGATGCCCGGGTTATCGGTGAGGTGGCAAAAGTTCCTGCCGGAGTCTGGCTAAAGACCCGTCTGGGTTCACTCCGCCGGCTGCTGATGCTGGAAGGTGAGCAACTGCCCAGAATCTGTTAGCACTCAGGAAGGGTCGGATATATGGATATGGATCAAAATGTGAATGAGGGACCGGTGGACTTTTACGCTCTGAGCCGGTTCATGGCGATTGAGTCGATTCAGGGGAACAGAATCCGGGGCAGAATTTTTGAACCGGTTAACGAGAATATTGAGAATCTGAAGCAGGTATTTGCGCGCAACGGTGCGGTGGCATTTTTTGAGAAGGAGGGTGATGGACATGTCGTCAGTTACGGCTATCTGCCCAAAAACCGGCCCGTCCGGCTGTGGGTTAATATTCTCCTGCTGGTTCTGACCATATTTACAACTCTGATTGTGGGCGCCCTGCATGCGGGTAAAAATCCCTTTGCCGGTCCGCAGAATCTTTTAAGCGGCATTCCCTTTTCCTTGGGAATCATTCTGATTTTAGGCAGTCATGAACTGGCACATTATCTGACCGCCCGGGCTTATGGGGTTGATGCCACGCCACCCTATTTTCTGCCGGTGCCGCATCCGATGACCGGCACAATGGGTGCCTTTATCCGGATCCGTTCGCCCGTGCCTTCGCGCAGTGCACTGGTGCGGGTCGGGGTTGCAGGACCGCTGACCGGGTTTCTGGTGGCAATTCCGGTTTCAGTAGTCGGGCTGGCACTGTCCCGGGTCCAGCCGGTCCCGGAGAATGCCCCGCTGCTCCGTCTGGGCTCACCGCTGATATTCGAGCTGATTTCCCGGCTGTTTCACCGTCTGCCCGGACCGGGCTTTGATGTGGTTCTCCATCCGCTCGCCTTTGCCGGCTGGCTCGGCATGTTTGTGACCGCACTCAATCTGCTGCCGGTCGGACAGCTGGATGGTGGACACATCGCCTATGCAATTTTAGGCCGGCGCTACCGGCTGTTTTCCCTTATTATAGTCGGTGCGCTGCTACTGCTCGGGATCTTCTGGCTTGGCTGGCCCTTCTGGGCGTTTCTGGCGACAATTTTAGGGCTGAAACATCCACCACCGCTTGATAATATTACACCGCTCAACCGGACCGATATCATTCTGGCGCTGGTGGCGCTGACGGTTTTTGCCCTGACCTTTACACCTGCTCCCTTCCCCGGAGCGGGGTTCTGATTTCCTGCTTGACTGTCTGATGTCAGGAGATAGAATAGCCTGATGCTCCCGGTACTGATCAGAATCGGCAATTTTCAGCTCTACTCCTATGGAGTAATGCTTTTTATCTCGTTTGTGCTGGGGATCATGATTGTTGAACGCCGGGCACAGCGGTTCGGGGTGGAGCCGAAGAAGATTACCGATCTGGCGCTCTGGGTTCTGCTGGCAGTTGTTCTGGGCTCAAGACTGTTTTATGTCGCCTTTCACTGGGACGAGTTCCGGAATGACCTGGTGGGGATAATCCGGTTCTGGGGCAACCCGCCCGGTCTTTCCGGACTGATGTTTTATGGCGGGTTTTTAGGTGCATTCATCGCCGGGCTGGTCTTTGTCGGGCTGAATCGTCTGCCTCTGCTGAAAATGCTCGATGCGGTGGCACCGGCGCTGGTGCTGGGGGAAGGGTTTACCAGAATCGGCTGTTTTCTTAACGGCTGCTGTTTTGGCAAGCCGACCGCCTGTCCGCTGGGAATGGTTTTTCCTGCCGGTTCGGCAGCCGGTGCCCAGTTTCCCAATCAGACAATTCATCCAACCCAGCTCTACTCATCGTTAGCCGGATTTGTGCTTTTTGGTGTTGCACTTCTGCTGGAACGGAGAAAACTGAAGCCCGGTGTGCTCTTCGGCATAATTCTGCTGCTTTATTCACTCTTCCGGTTCGGGATTGATTTTGTCCGGTATTATGAGGATGCTGCCAATTTCTGGGGTAATCAGGCGGTGGCATTGGGTCTCAGTCTGCTGGGGCTGGGGCTGATAGTCGTCTTATCCCGCAGAAGATGAGTCTTGACGGCTCGATTCTGAGCCGGCTGAAGTTCTTCCTGCAGGCACTCTCAGATTTTGTCTTCCCGCCGGTCTGTTGCGGCTGTGATGAGGAGATCGAGTCCGGGCTGATCTGCGATTCCTGCCGGCTCCTCCTTTTTACCAGTGAACTGGGGGTGTGTCAGCGCTGCGGCCGGCCCTGTCTGCCGGATGAGCCGATATGCGGTTTGTGCGGGCAGGAGTTCTTTCTCAGCCGGGTTCGCGCGGTGGGGCCTTATCAGCCACCATTTTCCAGTCTGATTCAGAGGCTTAAATATGAGGGTAAAACCGGACTGGTGCCCGTTCTGGGGGGAGCGCTGGCACTGCTGGTGCGTCAGGACAGTGAATTAAGCCGGGCAGATGGTGTCTGCGCTGTGCCGCTGCATCCCGCACGATTGCGGGAACGGGGGTATAATCAGGCTTATCTTCTGGCACAGGAGGTTGCGGCGGTTACCGGAGTGACGCTGCTTGATCCGCTCGTCCGGAGAAAAAATACCCGGAGTCAGATTGAAATGAAGGATGAGACTGCCCGGAAAAGGAATGTGGAAGATGCGTTTGCCGTAAAACCGGGGGTCAGGTTTCAGGGCGAAAGGCTGATTCTCGTTGATGATGTAATGACCACCGGTGCCACAATTTCGGCGGCAGCAGGCAGGTTGCTGGAGGCAGGTGCAGGTGCGGTCATGGGACTGGTACTGGCAGCGGCGCTTGTCCGGAAATAATCCGGAGCAGGCTGTCCCGTTGAGCCCGGAAAAGCGGGAGGTAAGCCAGTTTTACTGCGGAGACCCGTGGAGGATTGAGCCGGAGCGGATTTACCGGCGAGCCGTATTTGCGCACCTCGTAATGGAGATGGGGTCCGGTAGACATTCCGGTTGAGCCGACATAACCGATGATCTGTCCCTGGGAAACCGGGGCTTTGGTTCTGATGCCCCGGGCAAAACCGCTGAGGTGTCCGTACCGGGTTTCATACCCATCACGATGCCCGACAATCACCAGTCGGCCATAGCCGCCGGACCAGCCGGCAGAGACAATCCGGCCATCAGCTACACATGCCACCGGAGTGCCGGTGGGAGCAGCATAGTCAATTCCCTGATGCCGTGCCGGGATGCGGCGGATGGGATGGAACCTTCGGCCGAAAAACGAGGTGATCCGGGAGAAGCGGAGGGGTGATTTGAGAAAGATTTTGCGCAGAGACTGGCCTTCGAGATTGTAATATTCGGTGTTGCCCTCCGGATCGGTGAACCGGAACGCATAAAAATCACCGGTCATGCCCTTATAGCGGGCAGCGATGATCGGGGCATAGCCCACGAGGAGCGAATCCACGAACTTTTTCTCCACCAGGATAAAGAACGAATCTCCGGGCTGAGGTTCGGAGAAAAAGTCAATCTCCCAGTCAAAGATTTCGGTAAAGGCGGCAATGAGGCTGATTTTTTCCCCCTGGTCAATGAGCGACTGATAGAGCGAATTTCTGATTGTGCCGGTGATCAGTATGGGCAGAAGCCGGATGTCTTCGCTGATCAGAGATACCTGAAACGGTGTGGAGTCAATTGAGATTTTGAAGATGGAGTCGTAATTACGCCAGTAGCGAATCTGGAACAGTGTCTCGGCACGATAGAGGAGAATCAGGCTGTCGCCGGGGTGAAGGGTTTTGAAATTGAAGCCGAAGTCGCGCAGGGCGGCAATCGCCCGGTCCGTGATCGCTGCCGGCACACCGGCACGGTTGAACACAAAAGGCAGAATTTCACCGGACTGAATTGCAAAACTGCGGGTGGTGATACAGGAGTCCGGTTGATCTCCGGCTGGCAGGGGCGGTGATTTCCGCGTCCGGAGAATAAAAATAATTACTAAACAGACAGCAATCATTACCGGTATCACCAGAAGCCAGTGGCTTTTCCTCTTTCCTCCTGCCGATTCCGGTGCCCTTTCCAGGAGGGGGCGATAGGGAGACATGGGAAAAATAATAATTGATATTTTTGCCCGTGCAACATAATTGAAATTCAGACTGGATATAATAATATTTTAAAAATGACCCGCATAATGATGCTGGTTCTGGGAGCAGTTCTGTGGGGTTATAGTGCCGGCTTTGGACCGTCAGCAACCGGGTTTACCTTTATGAAAATCGGGGTTGGATCAAGACCGGTGGCACTCGGGCAGGCATTTACCGGGGTCGCGGATGATGTTAATGCCCTGTTCTATAATCCTGCCGGTCTGGCACTGGACTGCCCCTGCGAACTGGGGGTCACCGCCTGCCAGATGCTGCAGGGAGTGTCTTATCTGACCGGCGGACTCGCAGTGCCATTTGCCCGCCGTTTCGGCGCCGGTCTGGCAGGCGGTTTTCTCAGCGCCAGTGACATCCGCCGGGATGAGCTGGGACAGGAGCTGGGCAGTTTTGTGCTGAACGACCTGATTGCCGGACCCGGATTTGCAGTGCAGCCGTTTCGCAAACTGGCGGTCGGCGGTGCGGGCAAGTTTGTTTACAGCCGGATTGACTCATTTGCCGCCTGGGCGTTATCATTTGATGCCGGTGTCCTTTATCAGCCGGTAAAATATGTAAAGGTCGGTGCCAGCCTGCTTCACCTGGGTCCCCCCCGGCGGTTCATCAGTTACTGGGAGTTTCCGCCGGTTAACCTGCGCAGTGGCGTGTCGTTCAAACTGCCCTTTCAGAATAATTATCTGCTGCTGGCAGGCGATGTTTCGCTCTATCCGGATTACGGACCGACCATCGGGGCGGGTGCGGAGCTGAAGCTGGATCTGAAACTGCTGGGCAGTAGTCAGAACAGCCGGCTGTTTCTGCGGGGTGGGTATCAGTCCGGCGGAAAACTCGGTGGCTGGTCCGGTTTTTCGTTCGGCACCGGATACGAGACCGTTTTCAGCCCGGGTCTGCTCCTTACGGTGGATGCGGTCTATCTCTCCTACGGACTCCTCGGTGATGCGCAGCGGGTTTCGCTTGGAGTGAAATTTGTGCCCGGCAGTACTCCCAGAAGTTAGTTCCGTCTGAATTGCGGTTTACCACCGGGGAATCGGAGGATGATCCCGCCATCACGGCGGGTGTTAAGGTAAGTGATCCTTTTTGCCGGCAGAATGGATTCGATGCGTGCCGGGGTTGGATATCTTCCCATAACAATCACATAATCGGGTTGGAGTGACGCAAACAGTTCCGGCGGATTACCCCTCCGGCTGCCGTGGTGGGGGGATTTCAGAATGTGAATCCGGGCTGAACCGGCAGTCTGCTTAAGCAGCGAGGCGGATTCGCAGTCGCCGGTAAAAAGCAGGTTTGTGCCTGAATAACTGATCAGGTTAACAATGGAAACCTGATTTGTGGCAGCCAGTTTCCGGCTGTAGAGCCAGCAGGTGAGCCGGTCCGGAGCGAGAAAATGAATCTGAAATCCGAAGCCCTGAAGCTCAGCACCAGCGCCGGCAGTTTTGATCACTGTGCCCCGTGCCTGCAGGTATTGGAGCAGGCGCTGGTATCCGGTATCACCACTGAGCACAGGAATAAACAGATGGCCAATACTGATTGCCGGATCAAGCCGGAGCAGACCGCCGTAATGGTCCCGGTCAGGGTGGGTGACAATCGCAGCATCCAGGTGCCGGATGTTACGGCTGAGCAGATAGTCACTGAGCACATCAGTCCGATCAATGCCGGCGTCAATCAGCAGTTTTCTTCCCAGGGTGTCTTCCAGCAGGACCGCATCGCCGGCTCCGGTATCGAGAAAGGTGATCGCTGTCCGGGGTTTATGAATTGCATAACCTGTAACCAACAGGACAAGCCCGAGCAGGCCGGCGATCCGGAACAGGGTGCGAGCCCGGTTATGATGCCAGTTCAGAATCAAAAGCAAAAGTCCGTAATAATACCACACCGCCGGTGCCGGAATTCTGCCCGTAAATACGACTGTCGGGCACAGCAGTTTTCCCAGGACGGTGATGAGGGTGCGGGTAAGCAGGAGCAGGAGGTGCAGTGTCTGGGCAAGGGTGCCGGCAATTACCGGGCTGAGCAGACTGGAGAAAGAAACAAGGAGTGCAAGTGGAATGATCATGGTTATCAGTGGCAGGATGAGCAGGGTGGCAAGGAATGAAAGGGGTTGAAACCGGTAAAAATAACGGGCGAGGAGGGGAAGAGTGCCAGCAGTTGCGGCAATGGACACAGCAAGTGGTAAGAGAATGGATTTCCGGATTCTGGCAGGAGTGGGGATTTGCCTCAGCCGGTCCTGAATTTTCGGGGTAATAGTGATGATTGCAGCAGCAGCGGTAAACGAGAGCTGGGTACCGACGCTGGAAAGGGTATCGGGGTTGAGAATCAGGATGAGGATCCCAGCCACTGCGAGACTGGTTAATGATGTCAGACGACGCTGGAGAGGAATACTGAGAAATAACGCCCAGCTCATGATTGCCGCCCGGACCGCAGAGGGCTGCCAGCCGGCGATGCCGGTGTAAATCAGGGTAAGCAGCGTGAGTATTGCGAATCGGAGCCAGCCCCGGATGCCCAGTACTGAAAGCAGCAGGTAAATGGCTGTGACAACTACTCCGATATGCAGACCGGAGACGGCAAGCAGATGCCAGAGTCCGGTGTCAGCAAGTGCGCTGCTCAACTCTGGTGACAGTTCCCCCTTTTCGCCGACCAGCAGTCCGAGGAGGAGTTTGATATCGCATTGGGGAAGATACCGGTGGAAAACACGGACCAGGTAACGCCGAGCCGGGATGATAATTCCGTTCAACACCGGATTGCCGAGGTGCCGCCGGATGAGCCTGATCTGACTGCGGCGGGCACTGGCACGGCCAATGATTCCCTGGTTTAACAGCTGCCGGTTGTAGTCAGGCAGTCCGGGATTGCGCGGATAGTCGAGAGGTCTGATCTGCGAACTTATGGAAAGCAGATCTCCATAGCGCTGGCCGGAGATGGAGTCCTGGAGCCGGAGCACAACTTTGCCTGATAGTGGGGATAGGAGTTTCAGGGTGATTTCCGGATGGGCAAGCGGTTCCTGAATTACTACCCCCTGAAACTGGCGGAGTTGGTAGATCATTGGAGGAACTGCCGGTGGTTGTGCGGAGTGGCGATAGAGATATGCGGTGCAGAGCAGAACCAGGTAAACGGAAATACCCCGGGTTGAGCGGATAAGGATTAACCCCAGAACAATAAGCGTCAAAACCAGCCAGAAGGAGATATTCACATGTTCTGCGGTGAAAAAGCCGGCGGCGATGAGTAGCAGGGTGCGAACCGCTGACAGTTTCATTCCATAAGCCGGTTTTAACACAAGAGAGGGTATTTGTCTTCATGATTGCTGTCAACACAGTCAATTGAGATAAATTTGTTCCGTATTTCCGGGGCATAGAGAGTAAGAAGGTTTTATTTGACAAACAGATGACAGTTGCGTATAATATTACCGTGCTGATGAGCGCGGCGTTGGGTTGGCTCCTCATAGCTCAGCTGAATTCATTTGAATTCACGCCCATCAGCAGTCCCCAGTATGCCGGTGAGTCACTTGCGGTAACAATCATTGCCCGTGATCCGTCTGGCGGGGTTTACAATTACAATCGCCCCGCATTCCTTTCCACCAGCAAGGGGGCAACCTACATTTATCCTAATGTAATCGGACCATTCCGGAACGGTGTGTGGCAGGGAAAGGTAATGGTCACACTGGCGGAGAGTCTGCGGATACTCTGTACCGATGATTCACTCCGGGTAACAAGCAGCAGCAATCAGTTCACAGTGTCGCCCGGTGCCCCGGCAAGGTTCGTGATTATTTTACCCGGACAGCAGTTAAGCGCCGGAACCCGGGAAGGCAAACTGGGAATTCCGGACAATCAGACTGCCGGTGACAGCTTCATTTTCCGCGTATACCTCACCGACGCATGGTGCAATCCGGTTTATGCGCACAGTGACAGTGTGCTGCTTCGTGCCACCGACAGTTTTGCATTACTGCCATCAAATGCTTTGATCAGCAACGGTGTAGGTCAGTTTACGGGCAGACTGCGCCAAGCGGGACAGCATCAGCTTTTTGCCCTGCCGGTATCAGGGCGAACTTTTCGCAGCGATAGCTCGTCATTAATTCTGATTACGCCCGGCATTTTTGCCCAGCTGCTGGTATTGCTTCCCGGGGAAGAACCTCTGCCGGGAGATACCGCAAGTGCCGGGTGGCAAACTCCGGGTAAATCAGGAATTCCCGTTCCCCAGTATGTCCGTGAGCCATTTTCAGTCAAGGTTCTGCCCTGCGACCGGTGCTGGAACCGGGTAAGTTCCCCGGGTCTGCCGGTTTCTCTGCATTCTGATTTTGGCGCCGAATTTCAGCCCGCAGAGACCGTGCTCATGGACAGCGCGGTGTTTTATGCCGAATTTTACTATCCGGGTACCAATCAGGATATCTGGGCTGCTGACCGCAACAACCAGTATATTTCATATCGAACAAGGCTGGAAATCAGGGCAAGAGGAAATCAGCTGGAAATTTCAGCTCCTGATACCGTTTTGGCTGGAGAGACCGCTTACATCCGGGTGGTGGTCAGGGATGCCAACGGTCAACCGGTTCCATTGTCGGTATGCCGTTTTATGGTGCTGCGAGGAAACGGTGAGATGCTGGAGAATGCACTGCTGACCGATACTGCCGGGATCGCTGTAGGGCGCTTTCTCTGCACCCGCGCGCGATTCGGAGAATCTGATACGATTCAAATCAGCAGCGGGACAGCCGATTCACTGCTTCCCATCTATGTTAATATACCGGACAGTGCCATTTTGTCCGGTAAAATTGTAGCTTTCCCCAATCCATTCGGTTTTAATCGTGATGCGGTGGAGATTTATTATTATCTTAACCGGAGCAGTCCGATTGACTTCCGGATTTATGATCCGTTCGGAAATGAAGTTTTTTCCCGGCTAATTCCCGCAGGAGAAGCCGGTGCGCAAGCCGGTATCAACTGCATCGTCTGGAATGGACGGAACAGTGCGGGCAGGCGTGTGGCATCCGGTATCTATACCGTTCAGATCATCGGACAGCTCCATACCGGCACCATATTTAAATCAACTTACCGGCTGGGAGTTGTATGGTGAAGAAATTACTGACTCTTTTCTTGCCCGCGCTTCTTTTTGCCGAAGGTGGACTTCCCGGCGCATTTCTGAATTACGGTGCGGCACCAAGAAGTCTGGGAATGGGGAAGGCTTTTACTGCGGTAGCTGATGATGCCCAGGCGATTTATTTCAATCCTGCCGGGCTGTTTCAGCTGAACGCCCATGAGGTCTTGGCTGCTCATTCCCAGCTCTACGGAGCGCGAATGGAATATATTGCCTATGTCCTGCCGACAAGAGAGTGGGGAAGTTTCGGAATCGGAATTCTGAACTTCGGTGCCGAAGGGCTGGATTCGCGCACGCCGGAGAACTGGCAGTATCTGCCGACAATCTTTGCAGAAAATGCCTATCAGGTTGCCTATGCCTACGGTCCGTCTGATTTCTGGAGTATCGGGGGTACTCTGAAACTGATTACTAAAAATCTCGCTCAGTATATTGATGCGGGAATCGGCATGGATGCGGGAATTGTCATAAGAAAACTGGGCCCGTTCAGTTTCGGACTGACAGTGCAGAATCTGGTGGAACCGGTACTTACTCTCTATACTCTATCTGACCGATATCCCAGAACAGTTCGTGCCGGAGCAGCAGTCAGGTTATTAAATGGCCGGGCAATTATTACGGTGGATGCAGTCTCACCGCTGATCCGGGCGGTGGATTCAGCCGGTAATCCTACACGCCGATGGCAGGTGCAACTGCAGCCTCATGGAGGGGTTGAATTTCAACTGATTCCCGGGGTGCTGGTGCACCGGGTAGGTTATGACGCCAATGAAATCAGTCTTGGACTCGGCGTGCATCAATCGTGGGGCAGAATGACACTCGGGGTTGATTACGCATTTCTCCTGCACCATCAATCTTCATTCCGGCTGGCGCCGACCCATAAATTCGGGCTGTTTGTTAATTTTGGCGGTTTCCGGGTCTGGATTGATGCTCAACCGAAACTGTTTGCTCCCACGCCGGGCGACAAGAACAATGTTCTGTGGATGGATGTTCACTCAATTTCCCGGCAGCCGGTAAAGCGCTGGCAGGTTCTGATTAAAAATTCGTTTGGGGAAGTGATCCGCAGTTATAGCGGCTGGGATGCACCACCGCCAAGACTGCTCTGGGATGGACTGGATGATGCGGGACGGCTGGTGGCTGATGGCCGTTACTATTACGACATTGTAATTGTCGATCAGCGTAATTCATCTCTCAGTTTCAGCGGATTCCTTACTACAGTCCAGACCCGTGGTCCTCAGGGTAAGGTGGAGATTACACCAGGGCAATGATGGTTTGGACAACGATCGTCATTTTGCTGTCCGGAACATTGACACCGCAGCAGACCCGGCAGCTGGCAGAACGATATAATCAGGTCCAGCAGTTTCTGGAGGAGGGGAGAACTGACCTTGCGGTTCAGAAATTAACCGGGCTGGTGAATGATTACGGCAACAGTGAATATGGTGACGAATTGCGGTACACACTTGCGGAGGCCTTTTTTAATCAGGGCAGGTTCAACAATGCTCTGAGGGAGTTTCTCGGGCTCCTCGAGCGTTCACGGTTTTCTTACATTAAACCCGAGGCGATGTTTGGTGCTGCCGTTTCGTATCTGATGCTAGGTAATTACCGGCAGGCACAGCTGCTGTTGGAAAAACTGGCCAAGGAACCGGGATACGCCAATGACCCGCGTACCAGTTATGCGCTGGGAGTGCTTTATTACTTTCAGGGTGCCTACGAACAGGCGGAGAAAAATCTGTCCGGCCTGGAAATGCCGGAGGCAAAATTTTACCTCGGCAAGACATATGCGCGACTGGGAAGGCCGCTGGCCGCATTGTTGAAATTCAAAGAGATCACAGACAGGTTACCCAACACCAGTCTTGCTGAGATGGCACACTTTAATGCCGGGCTGGCGCTGTTTCTCAACCGTGATTACGACGGGGCGCGGGCAAAATTTCAATTTTTTCTTGAGCAGTTCTCCAATTCGCCGATAGCCGATTTTGCGCAGTATTTTTTAGGATGCGCCCTGATCGCCCAGAATGAGTATGCGGCAGCAATCAACTATCTCCTGCCGCTGACCCGTTCCAGCAACAATTTTCTGGCAGCGCACAGCAATTATTTTGTCGGCTACTGCCAGCTGGCACTGGGACAGGCAAAGGAAGCAGTGGGACGTTTCCAGCGCGTGCGAGCCAACTATCCACGGACAAAGGTCTCAAGCTATGCCCATCTTCAGCTGGCAGAGGCGATGCTGGCAGCTTCAGATACCGCTCAGACGATGCTGACTACTGCACAGCTTGCCCGGATGTTCACAACTGGAGAACTGGCGGGAGTGGGCAATTATCTTTCGGGTGTTATCTCATATCAGATTGGCGATTACGACAACGCTGCTCAGCAGTTTGAGGTGATACTGGCAAATTATGGCGGTACCGGGCTGAGGGAACCTGCAGCGGCAATGCTGTTACTGGCATTGAATTCCGGCCGGCATTTTGAGCAGAGTCTGGCACTGGGAACAAAGTATCTTGCCGATTTCCCTGATGAAACTTCCGGGTGGCGGGCCCAGACACTGTTCAATCTGGCAGAGGCCTTTTATTATACTGAAAAATATAGTGAGGCAGACAGGTTTTATCAAGCAGCTTATAATCATCAGCAGGGAGGAGATGTTGCACCCTACGCCCGGCTCGGACGAGCATATGCACTGTATCATTTAGGGAGGCTGGATGAGGCGATTGAAGGTTTCAAGGGGGTATTGAATGCCCGGTTGACCGATACCCTGTTTACCATCAGTGCCTATCTTGGGTACGGTTACTGTCTTTTCAATCAGAAGGAGTATCTTAAAGCACTTGATGTGTTTGAGGCGCTGATCAATACATTTCCTGAGAATCCGCTGGCAGCTGTTCCGGGGTACTTCTATTCCGGCTACTGCTATTACCTGCTGAAATATTACGGACAGGCGGTTGATGCCTGGACCAATCTGATGAATAAATTTCCCGAGAATAATCCCAAGGTGGCTGAGGCGGCGTTTCGTGCCGGGGACACCTATTTCAAGGCGCTTGAATATGACAAGGCACTCGCAGCGTTTAATTTTGTGATCCAGCGTTATCCGTTTTCGGACTTTGCGCCAGCTTCACAGGCATTGATCGCTCAGTGTTATTATAACCGCCGTCAGTATCACGATGCCATCCGGGAATATCAGAAATTCCTCGATCTTTATCCGTCAGATCAGCAGGCACCGGGTGTGCGCAGGAGTCTGGAAATGAGTTATTATCTCGCGGGTCAGGAGGATTCCAGCGTAATGAATGAGTTTATCCGGAGATTCCCGCAGTCGGAGATGGCAGCAGAGGCTCAGTATAACCGGGGACGGGAAATGTACGAACAGGGGAAATATGAGGAAGCGATCGTTGAGCTTCAGAAGACCGTGGTTAATTTTCCCAATTCCGCGGTTGCTGCTGATGCCCAGCTGCTAACCGCAGAGGCCTATGCACAATCCAAGCGCTGGAAGGAGGCGGCACAGGCATACCGGAAGTTTCTTGATTATTTTCCGGAGCATGACCAGCGCTGGGGTGCACTTTTTAATCTCGGCATTGCCTATTTCAACGCCGGCGAATACAAACAGGCACTGGCAGCATTTGAGGAAATCACCCGATCTGCTGCAGATTCCGAGTATGCTGAGAGCGCCCGGAAGAATGCGGAGATTTGCCGCCAGCGGCTGGGTGCCGGGGAGCAGAGTGGAGAAATGTCGCAGCCCGAAAGGGGGGAACAGTGATGAGTGGTAATCATTTTAACAGGCAGACAGGAGGAAGACAACCATGATCATGGGACAGAGTCTGATTTCAATTTTCAGAAGCAGTGCGGTAATGGTGATTTTACTTCTGGCATCGATTGTAGCACTGGCACTGATAATCGAACGGTTCTGGTATTTTACCAGAAATCGATTTAATACGGCAAAAGGTTTGCTAGAACTCCGGCAGATACTGGGGCGGTCAGGTGTTGAGGCTGCCCTGAACTGGAGCCGGAATCTGAAAAATCCGCTTGGCAGACTATTTGCCGTTGCGCTGGACAACCTCACTTTGAATGCTGACGAACTTTCTGATTTGCTTTACAGTCTGATTCTGGAAGAAAGGATAAAATACGAGCGACTGCTTGGGGGTATGGGGACGCTGGCAAATGCAGCTACGCTTCTGGGATTGCTGGGAACGGTTACCGGTCTGATTGGTGCCTTCAGTAATATAGCAGCAACCGGTTCTGGCGGTCCGGCAGTCGTGTCCAAGGGTATCGCAGAGGCATTGTTGACCACAGCGTTCGGCCTACTAATCGGAATTCCGGTGCTGTTTTTTTACAATTACTTTTCCAAAAAAGCGGCGGATCTGGCTATGTCCCTTGAAAGCACTGCGGAACGGCTCGTAGTGATGCTTCAGCGCTACAAGCTGCAAGGTGGTCCGGGAGTTCCACCAGAGGCAAATGCACCATCTCAGGTCGTTTTGCCCCAGTCTCAGCCGTCAGCTGCCGAGGATAAAGCTTGGAAGTTCTGAGTATGCGCCGGAGAAGCCTTGAGCGTCCCCGCCCCAGCGGATTGATTCTGAATTCGCTGGTTGATGTTGCACTGTCCCTGGTAATTGCCTTCATGGTTTCAATGCCACTGTTTTTTGAGTCGGGAATTTTTGTTTCTGCTCCAAGCGCAGCCAGGGCTGGTGCCAATGAGCCGGGGTCGGATATCAAGGCAAATATCTACATTACAAAAGAAGGCAAGATTCTGTTGAACGAAGCCCAGGTGAGTTTTGACAACCTGAGTGAACTTTTGCCCAAATTGCTGCAACGGAGTGTGGAACGCCGGGTGGTTGTGGCAGCAGAAGAGGGAGTGAGGTATGAACAGGTGATGCGGATCTTGGATTTAGCCAAGCAGGCCGGGGCTGCTGATCTTGCATTGCTGCGGACGAGGAGGGTAAGATGAAGGAAGCACCTAATATTGACATTCTTCCAATGGCATGTGTCGGTCTGATCCTGGTGCTGGTAATGATGGTAGTTGCACCAATGGTGTTGACTCATAATTCGACGCCGGTGGATGTTCCTCAGACTCACACTGCGGAACGCAAGACTGAAAATGATGTGACGATAACCCTGACTGCTCAGGGGCAGTTGTTTCTCAATGATCAACCGGTTGCCGACCTTGAGGAACTCAAGGATGGTATCGCCAGTGAAATTGCCCGTGACCCCTATATTCTGGTCGTTATCCGGGCAGATAAGCAGTGTCTCCATTCATCGGTGCTGGATATACTTGCCTGCGCCCGGCAGGCAGGCGCTTTGCGGATTGCCTGTGCAACAAAAAAGATCAATCAGGGTGGATAAATGATGGATCGGGAACGGTCTTTACGTGCTTTTGAGATTGCGCTTGTAATATCGACGATAGTCCATATTTCTCTGCTGTTGCTGCTTTCCCGCTATCGTACTTCCGGGGAGGCGGAGTGGGATTTGCAGGAGGTGACTTTTATGGATGTAACCTACCGGCCGGAAGTCGCCAGGGTGCTCAGTCAGAATCCGTTACCTGCCGGTGGCGGAGGACAAGATGCCGGGGACGTCGCAGTCCCCACCTATGGTACGGGCGTAGCATCTGAGGAGGTGGCACCGCTGGATTTAAGTTCAACACTGGAGCGGTCGGAATCGCAGGCACGGATTGAGCTGGACCGTTATGAACTCGCGCGCGATGGTGAGATGGATGTGATTAGAATCGGGGGAAAGGGAGCTGCTCAGACTACCGAAGAGATCCTGGCTCAGGCACCCATTTCGCTTTCCCGCGGTAGCGGCAGTGGCAGCGGGGCCGGTATGGGGCTGAGAGGGATACCAGGGGTTCCTCAACAGCCGCAACCGCAGCTGAGTATTGAACACCGTCCGGTGGCTGCAAGGGCACGCAGTGCCCTGCCGCCACCACCTGAGCAGGTTCAGTCCACCGTTCAGGTTCCGGTGTCGCGCGGGACGAGTTTTCAGATCGCGGGTCCGATTTCGCAACGGGAGATTATCAAGAAAGTGAAACCCAAGTATCCGAAATGGGCGCTCGATCAGCATATCAGCGGGACGGTGACCGTGCGTATCTGGGTTCTGCCCAATGGACAGGTTAAGGGGATCCCTCAAGTACTCTCCAGTTCCGGTTATCCCGAGCTTGATCAGGTAGTGGTAGATGCGGTGCGCTGCTGGGAATTTGCACCTCTTGGAACAGGCGTCAAGGCAGAAGAGCAGTGGGGAGACATTACTTTTGTTTTCCAGCTGTCTTAATAATATATGAATCTGGTATTTGTATTGTTGCTTTTTGCGCAAAGTCCGGACAGTTCGCAGCAGAAACCACCTGCTGAACATGCATTAGGAGAGGAACTCATCACCGGCGAAGCGGAAATGAAAATAAGCGATCAGAAACTGTTTTTTCCTCCACAGCTTGATCCGTGGGCGCCGCTTAATGACCTGCTGGCGCCGGGGAGCTATATATTTGACGACGGGCTGTTGCAGGCAATTGATTCGCTTACCATTCCTCAGCATTTCATTAAATCGTCCTTTCTCCGTGTGCCTGTAGAAAGGACACTGGTTCAGGGTGACATTCTGGTTTTCCTGCCCAAATTTGAAAAACGCGTAGCATCATGGGAACTGGAAATCGCCAATTCACTGGGGGAGAGAGTACGTCGGGTTCAGGGAAAGGGGATACCTCCGGCAGTAATTATTTGGGACGGAAGGAATGATGCAGGTGAGCCAATAGCAACCGGAGATGTCTACAGTTTTACCTTCAGTGCCTATGATGCGCATGGTAATCAGACGCGCATTAGTTGTGAGCCACAGAAGATAAATGCGGTCGTGTGGCAGGAGAAAAACGAGTGGATTGTTTCCATTGCTGCCGATATGCTTTTCATTCCCAATGGCGCAGAATTTACTTCCGATGCGAACGCCCGCCTGGATGAAGTTGCCAATCTGATTAAGGAACGGTTTAGAAAGGAAACTGTAGTTTATGTTTACAGTGAGAAGGAACAGCTTTCCGCCGATCGCTGCCGGGTATTAGAAACCGAAATTCGGCGAAGAGTAGTTTTCCCTTCCGATGGGTTAAAGGTTGTGCCCCGGTTTATTCCCGGCACTCAACCAAAACATTCCCGGATAGAAATTCATATTATCTGACACTGTTGACGATAAAATCGTTGAGGTCAGCTTGACTGAGAGAAAATAACTTTTATTATCCCAGAGTAATGTTCAAAAGGAGGCAATGATGAATAATCATGTGGGGTTTTTATTCCCCGGTCAGGGGTCGCAGTATGTCGGCATGGGCAAGGATCTTTATAATAATTTTGCGGCGGCGCGGGTGGTATACGAACGGGCTGAAGAGGTACTTGAGATTCCTATCAGGAGGATATCATTTGAAGGACCGGAGGAAGAGCTCCGTCAGACACGGTATACTCAACCTGCCATTCTTGTGCATTCAATGGCAGTTCTGGCAGTTTTGAAGGATGCCATTACACCGATTCTCGCTGCCGGGCATTCTCTGGGGGAGTATTCGGCTCTTTATGCTGCCGGTTGCCTTGAATTTGAAGCAGTTTTGAAGCTGGTTAAGAGGCGGGCTGAATTGATGTTTAGAGAAGGTGAAAAAAGGCCGGGTATGATGGCGGCAATCATCGGTATTGAAAGCAGTGTAGTTGAACAGATATGTAGGGAGGTGACAGGGGTGGTCGTGCCCGCAAATTACAATGAGCCGAAACAGACCGTCATTTCCGGCGAACCGGAAGCAGTACAATTGGCAATGAGCGCAGCAAGGGAAAAAGGTGCGTTAAAAGTGGTGCCGCTGCCGGTATCCGGAGCATTTCATTCACCATTGCTTGAGGAATCAGCAAGCGAGTTTGCTGCCTATCTCGGGCAATTTGAGCTGGCAGATCCCAAGTTTCCGGTGATTATGAATGTTACTGGCAGACCCGCGTACTCGGCAGATGAAATCCGGCGTAACCTTGCCCGCCAGCTGGTTTCTCCAGTTCGCTGGATTGATACCATCTACAGTGCCCGGGAGTTGGGGTGCCAGTTTTTCTGGGAGGTCGGACCAGGAAAGATTCTCAGCGGGCTGGTAAAAAGGATAGCGTCCGATTTGAATGTCCAGCCAATTGGAAAAGCAGAAGAAGTTTCGGCGGTCGCAAAGGGAGGATAAAGTGGACTGGAAATGTTTTAGTGTAACGTTCATAACAATTTTTCTTGCAGAACTGGGAGATAAGACTCAGCTGGCGACATTCTCTTTTGCAAGCGGATTCCGAAGCTTCTGGCCGGTTTTCCTCGGAAGTGTACTGGCGCTGACCGTATCTTCATTTCTGGCAGCAATTCTTGGGGCAAATTTGACTAAAGTTGTACCGACAAAATGGGTCAATCTGGTCGCCGGCGCAATTTTTGTAATCATTGGAATGATTATGGTTCTACGCAGTGTCAGGGCATGAAAATAAAATGTCATCCGGATGATTTTTGCGTGGAGGAAATTGTCCGTATGAAAATCAAGAACCGAGGTAGATATTCTATCTACCGGCTGGAAAAAAGGTTCTGGAACACGCTCGATGTCATCCGCGATATCCAGGTTCGTTATCAATTAAATGGTTTATCTCGTGCCGGGCTCAAGGACCGTTACTCGTTTTCAATTCAGTATCTATCTCTGCCCGGCAATGGACCCGAACAGATTACATCATCAAATTACCGATTGATCCGCATAGGTATGGCGGATGAGCCAGTAACTCCGGAGCGATTGATGGCAAATCGATTTCAGATTACGGTTCGCTGTCTGAATGCAGATGAGGTTAAAACAATTGAGCAATCATTGCCTGCGGTTGAATGTTACGGAGTGGCTAACTATTATGATGAACAGCGGTTCGGGTCGGCCCGGCATCATGCCGGGTTTATTGCCCGGAAATTAATCGATGGCCATTACAACGGGGCGTTGAAACTTTTTCTTGCCACGCCATCTGCCAGTGATGACTCCCGGACGCGAAAAGTCAAACAGGAGCTGGCGCTAAACTGGGGCAACTGGCAGAAATGCCTTGAAATCGTCCCTTTTGAAGGGAAGAAAGCAGTGAAGCACCTTTTGCAGCGACCGCGAGACTTTGAAGGTGCGATAAAATTGTTACCCAAAACACTCCTTGAACTTTTTATCAATGCCTACCAGTCCTGGTTGTGGAATGAGGTTCTACGATTACTGCTGGAGGAAATGGGTGTAGTCCGTTTCCGGGTTCGATATAACCTGGGGGTAATGGCGTTTTTCGGGAACTTGAGCACACAGGATGCAAAATACCTCGGACAGCTTTCAATACCCACACCCGGTCCCCATGCAGAATATGAGAGTGAAAGGGTGGAGCGTATTGTTAACTCGGTGCTGGAAAAGGAGGGCTTGGAACTCAAAATGCTGAAATTGAAATTCCGCATCAAGGGATTGTATTTTAAATCCTGGAAGCGCCCGGCAGTATTCAAGCCCGATAAACTCAAAATAGATCAGCCACAGACTGATGAGTTATACCCTGATAAATATAAAATTCGACTCGCCTTTGATTTGCCGCCGGGCTGTTTTGCTACTGTTCTGCTGAAGAGATTGGTTGCCCGATGAATTTTTTTTGCTGGATCTTCACTTTATTCTGCAGCCTGAGCAATGTTCAGTTTGATCCGGGGTTTAACTGGTTTACGTTAGAATCAGAGCATTTTGCAATCCATTTCCCTGCCCATGGTATTCCCGGCTACGAACGGATGGAAATGGTGCGAAAAGTGGCCTCAGTAGCCGAAAACGTCAGACAGACACTTAAGGATAATGGTGTTAGAATTCCTGAAGGGCGGGTACAAATTGTCATCGCGGATTATTATGATTGTTATAATGGTTATGCTACGCCTTTTCCTGCAAACACAATTGTCATACTGCCATTTTTTCCGCGTGATGCAAGAAATAACGATGACGACTGGTTGAGGACTCTTATTCTCCACGAATTTTCTCATCTATGTCAGATGGATCAATGTCATGGATCGCTTCGCATCCTGCGTCGCATTTTCGGCAGAATTATCTTGCCCAATGCTCTACTTCCGGCCTGGCTTCTTGAGGGCTACGCAGTTTACAACGAAACCCGATTCAGCACCATAGGAAGATTACGGAGCGTTGAATGGCGCTCGATATTGAACGAAGCTGTATGGAAGAAGCGTCTGCTTCATCTCGACCAGTGCAGCAATTATCAGCTTCAGCAGTATCCCTCAGCACTGGCACCATATCTTTACGGCAGCAGCTTTGTGTCCTTTTTAGCCAGAATACATGGAGATTCCATCTGGGAGAAGTTCAATTATAAAAATTCATTTTGTCTGCCATTTCTTGAAGATAGATCAATGAAAAAGGTTTTCGGGAAATTTACCAGTTCACTCTGGAGTAATTGGAGACAATGGTTGATTCAACAGGCTGAGTCGTTGAAAACAGAGATTTACCGAGAAAGTTTGACATCCATAACACGAATTAATTGTGGAGAAACTCATGTCTCTTCTCCAGTCTGGTCGCATTCCGGGAAAAGTATTTATTTCCTCTCTGCAAACACAGTTAATACGACGGCGATCAGGGAACTCGAGCTCGGAACAATGACAGTAAGGACTGTCAGGGAGGGGCGGATTTTGGGCAATTTGAGTGTTTCACCGGACGGGGAACATCTTGCCTTTTCAGAGCTAATTGAGGAAGGGAGCGGGTACCTTCAGGGTGATATTTTTGTTTACGCGTTAAGGCGTCCAGCTGTGGTTCGATTGACAAAGGGGGAACGTGCATTTGATCCTGATTTTGCACCGGATTCAACTCATCTTGTCTATGTGAGTAATTGTGATGGCGTGAGCCGGCTCAAGGTTATCAATTACCGAACAGGCGAGCAGACGGTGGTTGCAGAACTTGATAACCAGGAGTATTTCCGGACACCGCGCTTTTCTCCCGGAGGCGGACTGGTGGCTGTGAATGTGTGGCGCACTGGTGGGTACTCGGATATTGAAATCTTGGATTTGAAAACCGGCTGGATGCTACCGATAACTCGCGACCGGGCAAATGATATTAATCCCTGGTGGTCACGTACAGGTAAGTACTTATATTTCATATCAGATCGCAGTGGAACTTATAATCTTTATGCATATGCGGTTGAGACCAATGAGCTTTATCGGTGCACCAATGTACTGACTGGTGTTTTTGAATCGTCCATTTCACCTGATAACCGTAAAGTTGCATTTACTCTTCTGACCGAGAAGGGGGAGGAACTTGGTGTCGCCGATATAAGTCCACAGCAGTGGCAGAGAGCAGTTAGCTATGCGGACACTTATCCTGATGCAAATTACAGCTTTAAAACGGATACGTATGAGCTTTTTTATTATTCTCCTTTACCTTCAGTGTTGCCCAAATTCTGGTTGCCGATGCTTCAATACAGTGATGGATGGTCAATAGGAGCCGGTACATTCGGCTGGGATGTACTGCAGTTTCACCGTTATTACTGCTTTGCCGGTTACCAAATTCATCAAAGATCACCGCTGCTGGGTTTTGTGTATGAACTCCATCGGTACCGCCCGATTTTCGAATTAAGTAGCAAATTAATGTCAAGTTTGCAACAAGCAAGATTGGGTGTCAGTTTGCCGCTGGTCAGGCAACAATGCCAGCAAAATTTCGGCATGGGTTTAAGGTTTAAGCGCGAGCACGAGATGAGCATGATTTTTGACGGATTTTATAATTTCAGCAATGCTCAGATATTCCGTTATAATGTGGCGCCGGCAAGGGGAAGAAATATAGGAATCTTGGCTGATTTTCGTTCAAGTTTATTGCTTTCATCCGGTAATCTGGTAAGATTTGTGCTGGTCTGGAATGAATATCTGGGAAGTAGGTCTGGAAACTGGAGTCTGAAGATGCATTTTGCTGGTGCGGTAGCAGCCGGTGATACATCGTGGGGTTCAGCGTTTGAAATCGGAAATAAAGCCGGTTTGTTAAGATTACGCGGATGTTCACAGATGACTGGTGCAGGCGCAATTATTTGTGGCCTTGAAGGCCGGTTTCCGATCTTGTGGGTAGAGAGGGGATTGGGCTTGGCACCATTATTTTTGAGCAATCTGAATGCGGCGGTTTTCAGTGAAGGTGGCGTTGTCAGCAACAAATTTTCCTCTCATACTGTTAACTGGGATATCGGAGCGGGGTTGGAGATCGGAACCGATCTGGTTTTAGCCCATTATTTACCATTGAGGTTGAATTTAGGGGTAAGTACCAGTAGAGTAAATTTCGCAAAATTACAAGTTTATTTCGGTGTCACCAGTCCAATTATAGATAACGTATTCCTTCAGAACAAGATTCTTGATTAAATTTATAATCCCCAATTACACACCGCAAACCGGGCACTTGATTTCAACTTTCTCCGGAGGTTTCGGGTGTTCGTGGCCGCCGTTGCCATTTTCACAAAACCGGTGATAGGTGTAGCACTGATTTAAGTAAGCCTCTCGGGGCGTCAGTGCCGGTTCATACCAGAAAAATTCGTATTCTTTCCAGTGTGCCTTGATTGCGTCACGCAAGTTACGTTCTGCCCGGGCAACTATTTCAATTTTTTTGGAATTTTTGGACAGACAATATACGCCCCCGATTTTATCCGGTACAGAGATATCTACCTGCAGGGGACGGAGAAGGTAAGGACCACGCATAGTTCCTCCTCTCTCTATATTATTTTTCTGCTCCCCATACAGAAATCTCTTTGATAATCGTTGTAACCCAGCAATCTATGATAACTATAACGCAATTTTACTTTCTGTCAAGTTATTTTTATCGTAACCAGGCTTGGTAATCTGGCAAATCAAATATATCCTCCGGTAGACAATTAATAGCTGATCAGGTGCTGATTGCTGGTCAGCAAGTCAGAGGGGGAGCTTTCGCTGTTTACATAAGTCTTCAGGACAGTGTGCGGGTGTTATGTTTGACACTTGGAGAGAAGTTGGATATATAAATATAATATGCCCCCTAAAATACAAGGCGCCGATTTTATTCATCTCCACGTCCATTCTGAATACAGCCTTCTTGATGGAGCCTCTAAGATTGAAGAGCTGGTACTGCGAGCAAAGGAAATGGGGATGACGGCACTGGCTTTAACTGATCATGGCAATATGTTTGGGGCGGTTAAATTCTACAAGGCGGCACGGAATGTCGGTTTAAAGCCGATAATCGGTGCTGAAGTGTATGTTGCCCCTCGGGATCGTCGCGAGCGGGAAATCAGGAGTGATATTCCCGAAGCCAGCTTTCACCTTACTCTTCTGTGCAAAAATGAAACAGGATATCACAATTTAATTAAACTCGTTTCTCTGGGTTATCTGGAAGGATTTTATTACAAACCGCGGGTTGATAAAGAGCTCTTAAGCAGATATCATGAAGGTCTGATTGCACTGTCCGGGTGCTTGAAAGGTGAGGTGAACTGGTATATCCTGCACGACGATCTGCAGACAGCAATGGCGTCAGCTGCGACCTATCAGGAGATATTTGGATCAGAAAATTTCTATCTTGAGGTAATGCGGACTGGTTTACCAGAACAGGAAAAAATTCTGCCTCATGTTGCTGAATTGGCAAAGGCGCTGGATATTCCTCTTGTTGCAACCAATGACTGTCATTATTTAAAATCCGATGATGCCCGGGCTCAGGATGTTTTGTTGTGCATTCAGACCGGGAAGCGCCTAAAAGACAAGGATCGGCTACGTTTAAATGCCAGTGGTTACTATCTCCGGTCAGGAGCGGAGATGGAAAAACTCTTTCAGGAATTACCTTCAGCAGTTAAGAATACCCGTATGGTTGCTGAGCGTTGTGAACTGGTCCTGGATATTGAAAGTCGCAGATTTCATCTGCCTGCTTTCAAACCGCCCATGCCTTACCGTGATGAGTTTGAATACCTCAGATATCTTGCTCACGAAGGATTGAAAAAACGGTATTCCAAAGTAACGCGGGAACATACAGACCGGCTTGAGTACGAGCTGTCGGTTATTCAGAAGATGGGATTTGCCGGGTACTTTCTTATTGTCCGGGATATTATTGAATATGCCCGCAATCAGGGTATTCCAGTTGGTCCCGGGCGCGGTTCAGCCGGTGGGTCACTGGTGCTGTATTGTCTGGGGGTCACTGAGATTGATCCGATACGCTATGGGCTTCTGTTTGAACGGTTTCTATCTCCGGAGAGAATTACCCTCCCAGATGTTGATGTTGATTTTGCAGATGCACGACGGGGAGAAGTGATTGAATACATTCGTAACCGGTATGGTAACGATTCAGTGGCACAAATCATTACTTTTGGAACTATGCAAGCGCGACAGGCAGTCAGGGATGTTGCCCGGGTATTGGATATCTCGATTGCTGAGGCGGATCAGATTGCCAAATTAATTCCGCCAGGAATGGATTTGGAAAATGCGGAGCGAGAGGTGACGGAATTGGCAATGATTATCCGTTCCCAACCGGTGTATCAGGAACTTTGGAATATCGCCAAGAAAATTGAAGGATTAAACCGTCATGCCTCGGTACATGCCTCAGCGGTTGTTATTACTCCCCGTCCACTGTTGGAGCTCGTTCCCCTATACAAAGCCCCCGGTGCAGATGTATGTACCCAGTATGATATGTATACGCTCGATGACATCGGGTTATTGAAGATGGATGTCCTGGGGTTACGTACATTGACCGTTATCGATGAAGCAGAAAAACTGATAAAACAGCGAGTAAATGAATTTTCGATCCGGAATGTAAGTTATGAGGACCGGGCAACCTATGAACTGCTGCAACAGGGGGCAACAGTTGGCGTTTTTCAGCTGGAAAGTGCCGGGATGAGGGATCTTTGTAAGAAGACGCGACCGGAGCGTCTGGAGCATATTATTGCACTTATCGCTCTTTACCGTCCGGGGCCGATGGATCTGATTCCGAAATATGTTGCCCGGAAAAATGGTTTTGTTCCGATCGAGTATGATCATCCGCTCCTGGAACCAGTGTGCAAGGAAACTTTCGGAATAATGATTTATCAGGAACAGGTGATGCAGGCGGCTCAGGTTCTTGCCGGCTATACGCTGGCACAGGCAGATGTACTCCGTAGGGCCATGGGAAAGAAGAAACCGGAGGAAATGGCAGCACAACGGGAGACATTTATCAACGGGTGCTGGAGACATGCCGGAATTCCCCGGGAAAAGGCAGCGAAAATTTTTGAACTACTCGAGAAATTTGCCGGGTATGGTTTTAACAAGTCACATGCAGCCGGCTATGCCTATCTTTCTTACCTTACTGCCTATCTTAAAGCCAATTATCCGGTAGAGTTTATTGCTGCTACTCTGACTAGTGAGTTGGGTAATTTTGATAAACTTGCCAGTTTTGTTACCGAAGCCAGACGAATGGGTATAAAAATTTTACCACCAGATATTAATGCGAGCGATGTCAATTTTACCGTGGAAGGCAATAATGTTCGTTACGGGCTGGCCGGTTTAAAAAATGTGGGGGTCGGTGCTGCAGAAGCAATTGTCCGGGAGCGCAGTGAACGCGGGCATTTTAAAAACCTGCTGGATTTCCTTATTCGATTACGAGGCAGAGTGAACCGGAAGGCGATTGAAGCACTAATCAAGGCTGGGGCTTTCAACTGTTTTGAAGCCAGCCGAGCCAAACTTTTGAATAGCATTGATAAGGAAATTAGCAAAGCAGCTTCGGAAAAGCTATTTTATTTGGACAGGCAGTTCAATTTATTTGAAACTGCGGTCGACAGTGCAGATTGTGCAGGGAAGGAATTGACATTTGAGGAAGATGACGACGTAAACGTTCTCTCATGGGAGAAGGAAGCATTCGGCTTTTATTTTTCCTCCCATCCGTTGCGAAAGTATCAACTGGAGTATCAGGCGTTGAATTTGCTGCCGATTGAGGAGGTCGGAGTACGAGGAGAAAACGAGCTCGTAGCGATCGGCGGTATCATTACTGATAGAAGAAGTCGAAAAGATAAGCGCAATCGCGATTATCTGGTATTAACAATTGAGGATTTTAACTCATCGTTGGAGGTAATGGTTTTTTCCGATCTGTTGGAGAAGTACCGAGAATTGTTAGTAAAGGATAAGCTGGTGATTGTCCAGGGGCGGATAAAACCACGCGCCGGTTCTCCATCAGGTGAAGGAAAATCTGGTGATAAAGCGGGAATGGTTCAACTCTGGGCGACCGGATTTATTGAATTTTCACAAGCCCGCGATTTGATCTCGGGACTGTTTATTGAGTTGCCGATTGAGGAATTGACTCAGTCAAAAACCGCAGAAGTCAAAGTTGCGCTAAAACAGTATCCTGGTAGAATCCCGGTTTATCTTATTATTACCAATACTGACGGAACCAAGCGCAAGTTGCGCCTCAAGGAGTATTCGGTGCGAATTGAAGATAAGCTTATAAAGGAACTGGTAAGGCTGCTGGGGCAGGATCGTTTAAGGTTGTCGGGAACTCTCCAGTTTAGTCAGCAGTCTGCGGTTGCTTCAACAAATCGTTCGGTCTGATTTTTGCAGGGCCGGATCTTTATTGATAGCGGTTAAAAAGTTAACTGTTCCAGTCTGCTAATTCTTTCTTCCAAGGGCGGGTGTGTGGCGAAGAGATTGTTTTTCGCATTGCGGTCTTTGCCGAAGGGATTCGCAGTAAACATGTGAGCTGTAGCGTCAGATGCAATTTTCAGTCTGCCTGTCCAACCGCCGATTTTGCGGAGTGCATTAGCCAAGCCGTAGGGGTTACGCACGATATAGGCACCGGTGGCATCGGCGAGGTATTCCCGTTCACGGGAAACAGCTGCCCGTAGTAGGGCAATCAGTATCGGGGAGATTAGAGCCAGTACCACGCCGACAAGCAGGAGGATTAGGCCCAGTTGACCGCTACTCCGTCGTGAGTCGTCACGGCGCCGGCCAGTTCCAGCAAACACCCCCCAGCGAAATATGATATCGCGGAAAAGAATCAGCAGTCCTCCCATTATGGCAACAATAGTCATCAGCAGAATATCATAGTTGCGAATGTGGGCGACTTCATGAGCTATTACTCCCTGAAGCTCTTCACGGTTCATTAGTTGCAGCAGTCCGGTTGTGACTGCGACTGACGCATTTTCCGGGTTACGGCCGGTGGCAAAGGCATTGGGTGCTTCGTCGTCGACGACATAGACGCGGGGTTTGGGGATACCGGCCGCCAGTGCGACCTCTTCAACAACGTTGTGTAACTCATAATATTCGTCCGCCGAAGCGGGCCGGGCACGATTTACTGCCAGCGCAAGTTTGTCGGATGTGTAATACAGGAGCAGATTGTAAAAGATAATAAAGATACCCATCAGGATGTAAGCTTCAATACCCCAGTTCAGCAGATATCCCAGTGTATAACCAGCAAGTCCAAGTAGAACACTTAATGCAATGATGAATATCGCTGACTTAAGTTTGTTTCGGCTAATCAGCTGATAGAGATGGAAGTGGCCGGTCATCAGATATTTCAGAAACTAACTTTGGGAACTTCCCTTTCGGTTTCAGGAATTTCATAAAATTCCGCAGGCTGAAAACGGAAGAGTGCGGCAATGATGTTAGTAGGGAACATTTGAACGCGGTTGTTGTAGTCTAGGACGACATCATTGTAGAACTGACGGGCAAAGGCAATTTTGTTTTCAGTATGAGTGAGTTCTTCCTGGAGCCGCATAAAGTTCTGATTCGCTTTGAGGTCCGGATAATTTTCGACCAGCGCAAAGAGAGTTTTCAGTGTAGAGGTCAGCTGGCTGTCTGCGCGGGCAGCCTCTCCGGGACCGCGGGCGTTGATTGCTTGATTTCGGGCCTCGGCAATTTTTTCAAAAACCTCGCGCTCGTGGGCAGCGTAAGCTTTGACTGTTTCCACAAGGTTGGGGATGAGATCAATCCGGCGTTTCAGCTGGACATCAATCTGATGCCAGCCGTTTTTGACCCGGTTCCGACTGCTTACCAGCAGATTGTAGCTGCCAATTACTAAAAGAATGAGCAATCCTGCGATGATTGCAATTATTATGCCGATCATATTTTGACTCCTTTCATTAATACATTTTCTATCGTTCAAATTCCAGATGAATCTTGAGCCGGGGGGCAGTGAATTCGTCAGGAAGCGGTGGCAATTTCTTTGTGATTATCACCGCCCGGAGACAGGACTCGTCAAATAATGGATCGCCCGAGCCATTTTCAATTTTTATATCAGAAATAAGTCCGCTGCGTTCAATGACAAAGGCCACGGTTGTTTTGATATTTCTTGCATTGCCTGAATAAGGGTCCTGCCAGTTGCTGGCAATTCGTTCCAGCATCTGCTGAAGATAAAAATTGTATCCGAGGGCGGATGCTCCTTCAATCCTAGCACCGAGTCCGGCGCCTCGGATTACTTCGGTTTTCGGGGGAGAGGTATTTTTCGGTTTTCCCGGCGTCTTTTTTGATGTCACCGGTTTGGGAGACGTTTGCAGAAGTTGCGTTGCCGGCTCAGATTTTCCGGTTGCCGGTTCGTGACCGCGCAGGATTTGAACTGTAATTATTGAAGGTCGGAGTGAATCACGGCGTTGCTGCCGGAAGCCACTCGCTATGCCGATGAAGATCAGGATTCCAATATGACCGGCAAAGGATATTAATAACTCACGTTTCATCAGGCTGAATGGCTTATTTTGGCAGCGCAGTAAGGCCGATGTTCGAGATTCCCTGTTCCCGGATGATACCGAGAATTTCCATTATCGTACCATAGTCAACGCGACGGTCAGCGTGAAGATAAACCTGGTGATATTCGTTCTGGGCAAGTGTGGCTGCCAGCGCCTTGCCGAAACTGGCAAGGGAGACTGATTTGGTGTTGATGAAAATTTGCCCGTCAGCTTTTACAGAAATTACCAGCCCTGCTTGTGACTGGGGTTGAGGGTGAGAAGTCCGGGGAAGTTCGAGGTCGATGCCCTGCTGTCGGCTGAGCGCAGTTGATACACCAGCGATCAGGAAGATGATCATCAGAGTAAAACTGACATCAGCCAGAGAAGTAATGTTCATTTCAGCAAGAAATTTAAGACGAGGTCGTCGGGTGAGTTTATTTTGCATCGGTATCTTGATTTTCAAGTGAAGATACACGGCAGGCCTCAAGGCGGAAAATCCCCGTTAGTTCAGATATAAACCGGTCCATTTCGCCCTCCAGATTTCTTGCCTGTCCGACAAAATAGTTGTAAAACAGCGCAGCTGGTATTGCTACCAAAAGTCCCATTACCGTTGTCACCAGTGCGTCCGATATACCCGGTGCGATTAATTGCAGAGTTGGGAGTTGAGCGCCTCGAAGCGAAAGGAATGTTCTCAATACTCCCTGGACTGTGCCCAACAGACCGAGAAAAGGTGCTACCATGGTGGTGATTGCCAGAAATGGCAATGAACTTTCAAGCTGTTCAAGGGTTCGGGAAGCTGCCCGTTCCATTGCTTCGGTAATGTTTGGTACAAGCAGATTCAGATTATCTTCACGGTTGTGGTTGAAAAATTCATTCTTGAGCACCTGCCATTCTTCAATGGCTGCAGTCAGGAGTGGAACGAGCGGCGATGCCGGGAAGAGTTTTGAGAGCTCGGAAAGGTTGGTTAATTCACGACGGATGTTGAAATTCTCCAGTAAGGCACGAGTTTGGGAACGTGCCCGGCGGAATTGACGGATTTTGCGGAAGAATATCGCCCACGAAATGATCGACATCAGAAAGAGAATGATGAGGATGATCAGGGCAAATAGACCGGCATTGAGAAACGGGGCAAAAAAACTCTGGCCTGCCATCAGGTAGTGATCAGCGCCAGTTTTTCAGGCGCTCCTGCGCCAGTTTTGCCTCCGGACTGTCAGGAAATCCGGAAACGATTTCTTCAAATTTAGCTTTTGCCAGCGCACCTTTACCAAGAAGCTGATAGATCAGTCCCATCTTATAAAGCGCAGCCGGCACCTTGTTACCATCAGGATATTTTTCCCGGACCCGGTTAAATTCTGTTAACGCACTATCTAACTGATTTAAGGAGTAGAAGCATTCGCCAATCCAGTACTGGGCATTGTCGGCAAGATCACTCGAGGGAAAGAGTTGGATGAATCGGCGGAAGCCGGTAATCGCTACCTGATAGTTAGTCCGGGTGAAATCAAGATATGCTGTGTTGTAAATCACGTCCGGGTCGAGGCGGGCTACTGAGCTGTCCGCCTTGGTGATTGCGGGTTGAGAGTTGAGACTATCAGCAAGCAGAGTGCCCTGCCAGGCGCCTAACCGCCGGCCAATTCTTTCAATCCGGTCCTCAATATCTCCCAGTTCAGCATCCACTTCTCCGATCCGGTTCTCCAGTTGTTCAATCAGCGTCAGTACCTCAGCCCGGGACTGGATAAGTTCCTTGTACTGCAGTTGTTGTTGTTGTTCAATACGTTGGAGCTGGAGATTAATTGAATCCAGCAGCAGACCACGGCGGACATACTCACGTTGCAGAGCGCAACCGGGAAAACACATGACAGCCAGCAGGCCCGATGCCGCCAGTGAGATAACGGCAGGATAAAAAGACCTACTGGCTGTCATCAAGCATTTTATCAGCGTTACTTTTCTGAAACCTTGAACTCACACCGCCGGTTAAGATGATATTGAGCCTCATCTGTTGTAACCAGCCGTTCTTCACCGTAACTGATGGTGTTGAGGATTGAGCCGTCAACACCCAGTTTCACCAGATATGCCTTGGCTGCTTCTGCCCGGCGCTGACCCAGCGCCATGTTATATTCTGAAGTTCCGATCGGACAGCAGTGCCCCTCAATCGTAACGGTAAATTTCTGTCCCTGATTGACTGCCTGTTTGATCTGATCAGCATTCCGCTGGAGAATCTGAGCATCACCAGGCCGGATTTCTGATTTGTCAAAGTCAAAGTAAATCGTCTGCAGGTTCAGAGTAACTTTTGGTGCTGTTTCAACTACTGATTCCTCTTTCGGCTGTTCGACAACGACCGGTTCCTCAGCGACCGGCTTTACACATTTTTTAGGACAGCCGCCGACAGCCAGAATGAGGAAGATACCTAACAGCAGGGTAGTGAGTTTCAGTGCTGTTTTCATCTGTTCCTCCTTTACTCTTGGTTAATAAACTGCACACTTATAATTGCATTATGACGACTGATTTAGGATAAATTTACAATATATCCGTTTCTCTGTCAAGTTAAATCTGCTCAATTTTATCCGATCTGCCCGGGATTTCCAGCGGTAAACCGGCATGGCAGAGCGGACATTGCTGGGGTTCGTAGGTGCTGAGTGGTTCTGAGTAGGCACTGAAAAGTGGATAAGGCAGTGAAACTCCATGACTGCGGTTGATAAATACCCCAATGCCGACAATGCCCGCACCAGTTGCCTGTAACGCGGCGATTGTATCTCTAATTGAGCCTCCAGTAGTCAAAACATCATCGACAACAAGAATCTGATCAGCGGGAGTGATGACAAAACCCCGGCCGATTTTTCTGCCGGTCTCCGATTTTTCAGCGATGATACAGCGGGTATCAAGCTGGCGGGCAACTTCATAGGCAATGATTGCACCACCGGTAGTCGGTCCGCAGACGATTGTGGCTCCGGCTGGGCGATAATGATCCGCAATTAACCGTGCAAACAGTTCACAAAGCCTGGGTTGTTCGAGGATGCGGAATTTTTCAAAATACCGGTCTGAATGCAGTCCGGATGTCAAAAGAAAGTGGCCGGTTCGAAGGACGCCATACCTTCGCAGAATTGCACCCAGGTCGTCCTTCATTTTTACCTCCCGATTTGGGCTCTGATCTGTTCCAGGGCTGTCAAAGGGTCGGCTGCCTGGTAAATCGGTCTGCCAACCACAATGTAGTCAGCGCCAGCCTGCGCTGCTTCCTGAGGAGTAAGGAAGCGGAGCTGGTCATCATCCGGTTCTTTTTTCAGCCGAATTCCCGGGGTGACGACAACGAATTTCGGACCACACCTTTTTTTCAGCGGGCGGATTTCTCTCGGAGAAGCTACGACTCCATCACAGCCTACACTCTGGGCAAGTTCTGCCAGAGCCAGAACCCGGTTTTCCACCTCCTGGGAAAATCCGGTAATTTGAGTGAGCGCAGTGCGGTCGAGGCTGGTCAGAACTGTGACCGCAACCACCAGCGGTTTCTGCCTACCGATCTGTTCGGCAGTTATTCGGGCAGCACGGGTAGCGGCAAGCATCATTTCCGCTCCGCCCATGGCGTGCACAGTCAGCATCTGAACACCAAGTTCAGTTGCCGCGCTTACCGCCTTTTCTACTACAGAAGGAATGTCAGAGAATTTCAAGTCCAGAAATACACCGGCACCAGCGGCGATGAATTCGCGGACGAGTTCCGGCCCGCATTTTACCCAGAGATCAATGCCGATTTTATAGAGGTCAATACGGGTGCCGAACAGTTCGAGTAATTTTCGTGCTTCATCAGCTTCCTCAACATTTAGTGCCAGAATCAGTCGGGTCATTTTTTACACCTCGCTTTCCTGACTTTTTTGAATTGAACCGATTTTTTCAAGCGGCAGATAACTGCAAGCTCGCGGACAATTTTCCAGCTGCGATCGGGGGTGATCAAATTTGCGGTGCCAACCTGCACCATTTTTGCTCCAGCACAGAGAAATTCGTATGCATCCTGGCCGTTCATAATTCCGCCGCAGCCAATTACTGGAATTTTAACTGCTGCTGCAACCCGATCAACGCAGAACAGGGCGAACGGTTTGATTGCCGGACCGGAGAGGCCCCCAGTTCTGCCACCCAGCAGCGGCTGGCCATTTTCATCCAGCACCAGACCGAACAGGGTATTAATGACGGTAACCGCATCAGCACCGCTGTCCTCGGCGGCGCGGGCAGTCACAGCCGGATCGACGAAATTGGCTGTAAGTTTTACTATCAGCAGTTTACGGGTACGTTTGCGCACTGCAGATGTAAGGTTTTTGACCAGCTTGGGATTCTGCCCCAGAAGAACACCGCCCTCCCTGACATTAGGACAGGAAAGGTTAAGTTCCAAAGCGGTAATCTGATCTTCTTCCAGCATCTCTGCAATCTGAACGAACTCATCAGTTTTAGAGCCTGCAATATTGACAATCAGCCGGGATTTCAAATTCCGGAGACGGGGAAGAATTTCGGTCTTGAAGCGCTGAATACCCGGGTTTTCCAGCCCGACAGAATTGACAATCCCTCCACAGACCTCGGCGATTCGGGGCATGGGGTTACCGGCCCGAGGTTCAAGTGTTATTGCCTTGGTGACAATACCGCCAAGTTTTTGGGCAATCTGCCGGTATTCGAGACCAAAGCCGAATGTTCCCGAGGCGGCGATGACCGGGTTGCGGAATTTTACTCCGGCGAGCATTACCTCCAGATTCACAGATCAACCTCTTTCAGGTTCACTACGGGGCCCTCCCGGCAGATACGCAGATAACCACCGGTCTTCTTTCTGATACCACAGCAGTAACAGATACCGGTTCCACAGCCCATCCGTTCCTCCAGAAACCCCCAGACGGGCAGATTGCCAGCAATTTCATCAATTTTTTTAAGCATTTCCCGCGGACCGCAGGCGTAGATTACCGGTTCGGCCATTTTGTCCAGAATTCGGGGAACCAAGTCGGTCAGTATCCCTTTTATGCCTTTTTTCCCGTCTTCAGTGGAGATCAGCACCCGGGCACCAAGCGTACGAAAGTCATTTACCAGTATCAGATCCTCTGCCCGACGAACGCCAATGATCGTTGTGATCCGGTTACTGGGGGCGAGGATTCGGGCAAGATAAAAAAGTGGTGCGATGCCTACCCCGCCACCGCAGAGTAGAACATTTTTATTGTAAACAAGCGGTGCCGGTCTGCCCAGTGGTCCCAAGATGTCAATTTTAGTACCGGCCGGGAGTCGGGAAAGAGCAGCGGTTCCCTTGCCGGTAACCCGGATTATGAATCGGAGTCTGTCGTTTTTTGTGTCGGCGACAGAAATCGGCCGGCGCAGAAGCAGGTCCGCGTTATCAGGCGGTTTTATTCCATAAAATTGGCCCGGGGCAGGATTGGATTCGGTATTTTCCGGTTTAACCCATAAAGAAAATATTTCTGAGGTGAGTTTGGTCTTTCTGATTATGCTGGCGGATATAGAGGTAGCGGGGTTCATCTTGAAATATTTCTCTGCTTTGCTTTAACGGTCGTCACTGCTGAATTTTTAAAGTAATCTTTGCCAGCCATTCCTGGGCTGCCCGAGCATATTCGGTTTTCGGATAACTGGTGATGATACGGTTCAGTACCGGTACCGCATTTGCAGAGTCCTGTTTTACCCTGAGGAGGATCCAAGCCTTCGCCAGCAGGGCTTTGGGTGCGAGTTCGGTCTGAGGAAAGGAATCGGCAACGCGCTGGTAGATCGTCATTGCCGAATCATATTCTGCCAGGTTCAGGTTGTGAATTTCTGCCAAGAGAAAGAGGGCGGTTGCCGAGGGGCTGACGCTGGTGGTTTCCGAGGTAATTGCCTGCAGAAGTGCGGCGCGTTTGGTAGCCATAACACCCCAGTCAGAATCAGCCCGGCGCAGCCGGGCAGTATCATAATATGCGCGGGCACGGACAAATTCCCGACGCTGTTCGTAATACTTGCCCAAGAGAAATGCTGCCTCTGCACCCCTGGTGTTGCTGCTTGAGATGTTAACCAGGACAGCGACTGCTTCCTCATCCCGCCCCAGAGCAGAGAGAGCCTTGCCTATTATCAGATTCAGTTCTTCGTCCAGATCCGAATATCGCCCTTGGAACTCCCGGGCTGCTTTGAGCGCATCAGCGTATTTTTTGTCCAGAAACAGGCATTGGGCGAGCCGGACTGCAGCTTCAGTTCGTTTCCGGGGGTTGGATTCCTGTAACTGATACCGCTGATACCATTCAACCGCCTCAGCGTAACGACCCGTCTGCTGGCATGCATCTGCCAGCAGACGGAGTGCCGAGAGATAATGCTGAGATTTCGGAAATTTTCTGATGAACTTCAGTAGTGAGTCGATGCCTTCCTTGACATCCCCCTGCTCAACTTCATAAACTGCCGCATGGTAACTCGCAGTTGCCTTCAGCCTCGGATAGCGTTGTTTTACTATTTCGAGAAGCATTCTGCCTGCACCTGGCTGATTGTTGCGAATTAGGGCGATCGCGTGATAGAGTTTTGCCTCGGGTACATATCTTGAGCTTGGAAATACAAGTTCCAGCTGCTCAAATGATTTTACAGCCCGCGCATACTCACCTTTTTCAAAATAAGCCCGGCCGATCAGATAGAGAGCATCATCAACCCAACGGGAACGGGGATAACGGTTGATCACCAGCGCTGATTTTTCAATTGAACGGTCAAATTTGGACTGTGCCTGACCTGCGTTTCCTTCGGATTTCAGCCTCATACCTTCCCGGAAATACTGCTGGGCATTATAGAAGGTATTAAAATAGGCACAACCGGCTAACAGGATTCCGAGAAATAGGATAACGGGCAGGTTCAAATTCCGGCCGCTTGGCATCGGCTAAAGATTAGCATAAGGCAGGAGAGAGTCAAGGAGCGATTATCTGCTGTTATATAAACACCGGGGGAACCCGGGGTATGCCCCAAAGGTCGAGAAAGATTATGAGCTATGTATTCAAGTATAATTGTTACAATATGTTAAATAAATATGGCAAGTTGAGTATATATGCGAATTTCTGCACATATTGATTACCACTGGCTGTGAATCTGGAAGCTGTCTGTAATGCGGACAGTGTCGCCGGGTCTGATGCCGTGAGAGGCAAACCAGCCGGCGACAGTCTCAAGAGCATAACGGGCTGGCCTTGAGGATGTGTAGCGGGTAACGGTATCCAGGGGTGCCATCTCCATTATATCGGTGATAATTCCTGCAGAGTCAATAAAGGCAATTGACAGGGGAATGTAACAGTTTTTCATCCAGAACCGGAGGGTCTCATCATGATGAAATATAAAGAGCATTCCTGAATCTGGTGCAAGGTAATGGCGAAACATCAGACCTAGGGTCTTTTCTTCCAGTGTCCGGGCAATTTCGGCGGTGAGTTGCTGGTTCCTGATGGAGATTTTCACCGTCGCACGGCCGGGAACCGTTTCCTTTTTTCCCTCGGGCGTCTCCTGCTGTTTTTTTGTTCCGCAGTGGCAGAGCGAAAAAAAGAGAATAAAGGTTAATGTGAATATCAAGCGGGAAGTTTTAAAGGTGTTTGCCAAGTTTCAGGTGGGTTTTGTGCCCTCAAGCACAATTTCTGAAAGGTCGGCAATTCGGGTAAAGAGCGACCGGAGATAATGGAGGAGTTTCAGGCGGTTGGTGCGGAGTTTTTCATCCGGGCACATAATGAGTACATCATCGAACAACCGGTCAATTGCCGGACGCAGGTTCAGCAGCAGCTCTAGGGCGGCGTGATAGTGCTGCTGTTCGATTAACTGGTTGAGCTTGGGCTCGATAGTCTTTGCCTGATTGAACAGTTCCTTCTCGGCCGGTTCGGTCAGGAGGTCCGGATCCGGGAGTCCGGCAACTGTCTGACCGCGCAGGATATTAACGACTCTTTTCTGTCCGGTAATCAGTTTCTCAAAATCCGGGGAGTGGCTGAATTCCACGAGGCTGTGTGCCCGTGCCAGCGCTTCTGCTGGAGTATGCCAGACAGTGCTGAGAACCGCATTGGCAACATCGTACGGGATGCCATTTTCGATTAATAAGGCGTTAAGTCTTTCTTGGAAAAGGGCAAGAATCAGCTGCACAACTTGTGGAGTTTTTATTGCTGCGAAGAAGTTCAGAGTGGTTTCAATCAGGCGGTCAATTGCTACCGGCAGGTGGTGAAGGAGAATGATGCGCAGTATGCCCGTCGCCTGACGCCGGACGCCGAATGGGTCTTCGGAACCGGTCGGGATGTTCCCGGTAAGATAGGTGGCGCAGATGTTGTCGATTTTGTCGGCAATGCTGAGAAGTGCACCGGGGATAGAGCGAGGCAGAGGATCGTCAGCGGTCTTGGGAAGGTAATGTTCGCCGATCGCCTGGGCAACAACCGGGTCTTCACCCAAAAGCCGGGCATAGATGGAACCGACAATTCCCTGAAGCGCAGTAAACTCCTTTTCCCGGACCAAATTGGTTAACAGGTCGGCCTTGCAGAGGTAGGCAGCACGATCCAGCTTTTCCGGTGCAGGAATGCCAGTGGTTTCCGCAAGATGGTGGCAGATCTGCACCAGCCGAATGGTCTTATCGTAGTAGCTGCCCAGACCTTCAATCCAGGTGACATTTTTTTCTTGCTCCACAAGCGGTTCCAACCCGGTTTTCAGGTCCGCGTCTACAAAGAAACGGGCGTCTCTGAGCCGGGATTCAATTGCCTGTTCGTACCAGCGGCGGACAAGCCCGGTGTTGCAGTCCGGGGTGTTGAGTACCGCGATGAAATAGGGAAGCAGGTTGCCCTGGGTATTTTCTACCGAGAAACAGCGTTGATGCATGCGCAGAGCGGTAATAAGTACCGGGCGGGGGAGTTCGAGAAATTCAGCATCGAAGGTGCCGAGCAGCGGCTCGGGGTATTCGGTGATGTTAAGCGTTTCTTCAAGCAGATCTTTGTCTTCCACTATCTGACCGTTTACCGAACGGGCGAGGGCTTGGAGACGTTCTTGAATGAACGCTGCCCGCCGTTTCGGGTCGGCGATCACCTTGTGCTCAAGGAGCAGCTGTTCATAATCCTGGGGGGTTGTTACCAGCAGAGGTTCGGATGTAAAGTTGCGATGGCCGAAAGTGTAGCGGTCTGCAATAGTGTTACCGAGGGTAAACCGGATGGGAGAGGAGTCCAGCAGACATAAGATCCAGCGGATCGGCCGGGAAAAGCGAATCCCGGTATCATCCCAGCGCATGGTTTTAGGAAATGGTAAGGTGCTGATGAGGGAAGGAAGTTCCCGCCCGAGTATTGCCTCGGTGGGAACCGGGGGGAGAATTTTTTTCAGAAATACATATTCCCCGCGATCGGTTATTTTCACATAGAGGTCTTTAACTGATCTGCCGTGGCTGCGGGCGAATCCGGTGGCGGTTTTTGTGGGGTTCCCGTTAGTATCAAAGGCGGCTTTTTTCGGGGGTCCCTGTATTTCAACTTCAACAGCCGGTTTTGTAAGTGCCAGGTCGTATATTTTCACCGCTAAACGTCTGGGGGTCCAGAAGAGCTGGTCGTTTCCTACCGGGAGTTTATTTTCACTCAAGAGGTTGAGCAACCGCTGCCGGAGTTCAAATGTAGCGTTTTCCACCACACCGGGCGGAAGTTCTTCTGTTCCAATTTCGAGGAGCAAAATAGCCACAGTGTTATAATATTGTGATTCAGCTGAATGTCAATTAAAGAGGGAAATGAAGGGATTGAAACCGGCTACGGTTAACAGAGGCTGAATAGCAGGATAAACTCCTTGACTTTTAAAGATCTTAGGGATAAAATTTAAGACTGGACGATGATTGCTTTATTCCTGCCGTGGATACTGATATCGGGCGTTGTACTGCCGATTTTCCAAGGAAATATCAAGATTAATGCTGATTATGCTGTTTATGAGGATACAGGTGGCTTGCGGGTAATGGATTTTTTTTATGAAATTCCCTATTCCGGGCTTACGTTTGTAAGAAACGAGAGCGGTTTTACTGCCCGTTACCGCATAACAATGGAAGCGTTGGACCGGTCCAGCCGGGTGATGGCGGCAGATGTCTGGGAACATGAGGTGCAGGCAGCAGATTATTCCGTAACGGTGGATCCCGATTCGATCATCAGTGGAGCGGTTCGATTTTCTCTGCCCCGCGGGACGTCCTCAGTCCGGGTGAGTGTGTATGACCGTTTGAGTGAGCGACAGTCGATGAGCCGGTTCATTCCTGAGGGGGACGGACGTGGGGTACATTTACGGTTGTTTAAATCAGGCCGGCCGAACCCAAGCCGGATTTACGGGTTGGACGATACGATTGAAATTTGGGCAGAATTTGTGTCTGCCAGCAATTCCGTCGGTTCTTGGGAGGACAGTGTGCTCTGGCTGGTTAAAAAGGGTAAAATGGTGTTGACTGGAGTGCGGGCAGGTGTGACCCGGAATGCGGACCGGATGACTGCCGAGTTACGGTTGCCGGTAATCGATTCCGGTTTTTGGGGCAGCGGGATATATACTGCTGAAGTCAGGCTTTTGAGCGGTAACGGGGCTGGAGAAACAGATTTCGAGGTTAAACTGCCATTTTACTACGATGACAGTCTATGGAATGCCAGAGTTGAACAGCTGATCTATATTGCCTCTCGTGATGAGATTCGCAGGTTGAAGCGGACGGTGCGGGTAAATCGTCAGTCCGCATGGAAGGAATTCTGGCAGGATAAAGACCCCAATCCCTCAACCACGATCAATGAGCGAGAGCAGGAGTATTTTAGCCGGATTGAATACTGTGAGCAGAACTTCAGCCGGGGGGATTTGGGGTACCGGAGTGACCGGGGAAGGATTTATGTGCTCTACGGGCCTCCGGATCAGGTTGAGTCCCGGCCGTTTGAAATAGACCGTCCCGCTGAGGAAGTATGGTACTATTATCAACGCAATCTCACTTTTACTTTTGTTGACCGTTTCGGTTCTGGTGAATTTGTCTTGTGGAGGCAGTGATGATAGCAATGGTAAACATGGTACTGTTTTTGGCGGCGTTCGGGGATACACTGCATTTTGACTTTGACTGGGCGGTCTTTCGTCACACTGCCGATTCGGTCCGCATAGAATTTTATTACGGTATCGGTTTCCGGGAGCTGAATTTTCAGTCCGGAGATAGTCTGCTGCTGGCACCGTTCCGGATTGAGTTTTCAATTAACGGTATCAACCGTCAGTTTTCGGAATCGGGGACTTTGATCAAAAGGGCTCGATTGAGAAGTTTCCAAGAGGCAATTGCTAATCAGCGGGTATTTGTTGATCAGTTCAGTGTCATTGTCCCTGCCGGTAGTTATGAGGTCCGGACATCAGTTGCTGATTCCTTACATTCTGGAACTGTTACCGATACCATTACTGTTCCGCAATTTGGAGATCAGCTGATGCTCAGTTCGATTCAGCTGGGGAATGCACTCTTAACAGATTCACTGACCCAGGCGTTGGCAGTGATACCCAATCCGGGACGCCGGTTTGTTAGCGGTCGCACTCAGAAGTTTTATGCCTATTTTGAAGCCTACGGTCTTAATCCCCAGACCAAGAGTTACGAGTTGCGCTATTATATGGTCAGTGGGGAGGGTGGGGATACTATAGTCCGTTCGGCACCGATCGAACGCACCAAGGCGGGCAGTCGCAGTGCGACAGCACTGGAAATTAACATTGACAGTCTTAATGCGGGTTCGTATGAACTGGTGGTTAAGGTGGTAGATCATCCGTTTTCGGTTCAAAACAGGGTGATGTTCGATCTGGTAGAAACGGTTGCCAGTCAGCCGAGAGTTGAGGGTTATCATCTCCAGCTGACACCGCGGGAGCAGAGGTATTATCAGGAGCTGCAGTATATCGCAACTCCCCGGGAGCTGGAGTATTATAACCGTTTATCTCCCGAAGGGCGTGAGGCATACCTCGCCTGGTTCTGGTCCCGGCATAATCTGAGCGAGTTTGTCCGGCGTATGGAGACCGTAGAGGGGAGGTTTGCTACTGCCCGAACACCGGGGATCAAAACCGACCGGGGAAGGATATATGTAAAGTATGGGGAGCCTGATGCAATTGAACGCAAAACGATGGAAATGGAGGTTAAACCACGAGAGTACTGGTTTTACTATCAGCTCGGACTTACTTTCATTTTTATTGATATCCACGGTGATGGCAATTATCGTCTGGCATGGACGAACAGTCCGGATGAACCCAAGACCGGACTGGAGCATCTGCTGACAACCGAGGAGCAGGATCAGTATCATTAGTGTCAGAATATGTGATGAGCGGCACAGGTGGCGATACCGTGTAACTGGAGACTAATAATGGCAACAGAGAATAAGTGCCAGGTGGATAAGCAGAGCCCGAAAATGGTTTTGGTGCAGTTTAATCTTTTTAAGAGAAACTGGTGTGCAGCTACACCTGATGGCAGTTTCCATCCGGGTGAATGGGTGATTGTGGCTGATGAAGAGGGGGAAGATCTGGGGCGGATTGTAGCCCAGAGAGCTGCTGGTATGTATACGGCAGAGGGAACTGTGATAAGAAGGGCAACTGAGGAGGATATGAGAGTGAAAACCGAGCTGGAGGCGAAGACCCGTCAGGCGCTGGAGCTGTTTTTACGGCTGCGTGATGAATATAACCTGAAGATGCAGGTTGTCGGCGCACACTGGCGTCTGGATCGGAAGAAGATCTGTTTTTATTTCGTTGCCGACGAGAAGCTGAATTTCCGCATGCTTCATAAAGCGGTCGCATCCGCCCTCAATACCCGCGTGGCGATCAAGCAGATCGGAATCCGGGACCACACCAGACTCATCGGTGGACTGGGTGTCTGCGGACGGGTAGTCTGCTGTCAGCAGTTTCTGCGGGAGCTGAAACCGATTACTCTGCGTATGGCGCGGCAGCAGCATCTGTTTGTCGAACCAAACAAAATATCCGGTTTGTGCGGGAAGCTGCTCTGCTGTTTGAGTTATGAGGAGGATGTTTATCAGGATTTGATCGCCAGTTGTCCTCATATTGGTGATCGTATTCAGACATCGGATGGGGAGGGGGTGGTTGTGGAAGTTAATGCTTTGACCCGGCGTTTAAGAGTCCGTTATGATAACGGGAATGAAAAAACCATGGCATTGGAGGAGTTGCAAATTGAAGGAAGAGATCATTAACGAGGTTGCAAAGAGTGAGGGTTTGACACCGCGGGAACTGAAAAATCTGATTCGAACCGGGCGGGTTATTCTGCTTAAAAACCGGCGGCGGCGCATCAGACCTTTGGCAGTTGGAGAGAAAACTCGGGTCAAAGTGAATGCTAATATCGGTACATCGCCGGACCGGGTGGATGTGGAACTGGAGCTGGAAAAACTGCGAGTGGCAATTGCTGCCGGTGCAGATACGGTTATGGATCTGTCGGTGGGCGGAGAGGTAGATGTTATCCGCAAGGAGGTGCTGAGGAATTCCACGGTACCCGTGGGAACAGTGCCGATCTATCAGGTTGCATTGGAGATGAGAAAGCGCCGGCGGAGCTTCCGGGAAGCCCGGGTAAGGGATATCTTCCGGGTGATTGAAAGACATCTGGAGGACGGGGTTGATTTCATTACCGTGCACTGCGGAGTGACGAGTAAAAATATCGCGACACTCCGTGATCGCCCCCGGTTATGCGGAATTGTCAGCCGTGGTGGCGTGATGATGGTTGAGTGGATGTGCTATCAGGGGCGGGAAAATCCGCTGTATGAATATTATGATGAACTGCTGGATCTGGCGAAAGATTACTCCGCCACCCTGTCTTTGGGAGATGGACTGCGTCCCGGAGCGCTGGCAGACGCTACCGATGAGGCTCAAATCCGCGAACTGGTAACTATTGGTGAGCTGGTCCAACGGGCGCGTGCTGCCGGTGTATCAGTCATGGTTGAGGGGCCGGGACATATTCCGCTCGACCAGATTGAAGCAAATATCCGACTGGAGAAAGTAATTTGCGACCGGGCACCATTTTATGTGCTGGGACCACTTGTTACCGATGTTGCCTGCGGTTATGATCACATTAACGGGGCAATCGGTGGAGCGCTTGCTGCCTGGTACGGTGCGGATTTTCTCTGTTATGTCACACCATCAGAGCATCTTGGGTTGCCAGATGTCGAAGATGTGCGGGAAGGAGTAATCGCTGCCCGGATTGCAGCGCATGCAGCGGACATTGCGCGGAAGCATCCCGGTGCCATCGAGTGGGATCACCGGATTTCCCGTTTCCGGAAGGAACTTAACTGGGATGCGATGATTAACTCCAGTATCGACCCCGATCGGGCGCGAGGGATTTATTCAATTCAACCTTCGCGCACCAAAGGGGCGTGCACGATGTGCGGAGAATTCTGTGCGGTTAAAAAAACAAAGGAGACTTTATATGGTGATTAAACCCCAATATAAACTCTGGACTCCGGGACCGGTTGCGGTTCCCAGGGCCTACCTGAAGGCACTGGATCGGGAACTGGTGTATCACCGCGAGGAACTTTTCGGAAAGCTGCTGTCGGCGGTGGTCAAGAGGTTACAACAAATCTTTGTGACCAATCAGCCGGTTTATGTCCTGACATCGTCCGGGACCGGAGCAATGGAGGCAGCAGTCGCCAATCTGGTCAGTCCGGGAGATCGCGTGATTGTCACCCACGCCGGTAAATTTGGCGAGCGCTGGCGGGAGATTAATCTCCGTTTCGGTGCATATGTTGATGAGCTGGCACGGCCTTATGGGGAGGCGATTCCACCCGAGGAGCTCGAACGCAAATTGAAAAGTAATGACGCTACCAAGTGTGTATTTGCGACCATGACCGAAACCTCCACCGGGGTCACTAACGACATCAGGGCATTTGGAGAAATCTGCTACCGCCTGAATCGAATTTTAATTGTGGATGCAATCGCCGGACTGGGGGTTGATGAATTGCAGATGGATGCCTGGCATGTGGATGTGGTAATCGGCGGATCACAGAAGGGTTTCGCTTGTCCACCAGGACTTGCCTTCATCGCCCTGAGCGAGAAGGCGTGGGCGCAGGTGGAAAAATGTAAAAACAGCCGTTATTACTTCGATTTAAGGCAGTACAAGAAATTTGCCGAGAAGGGACAGACACCATGGACCCCGGCAATTTCACTCTTTTATGCTCTGGATATAGCTCTGACACGGATGACGCGGCGGGGAATTAAGAAAATCTGGCAGGAGAAGGCAGAGCTGGCTTCTTTTGTCCGCAGGGAGCTCGAGAAAAGGGGGTATACACTGTTTCCTCAGCGTCCTTCCAATGCATTAACCGTTATCCGGATGCCCGAAGGGATGGATGGAACAAAAATTGTTGATTACTGCAAGCAGGTCCGGAAAGTGCTTCTTTCCAATGGGCAGGCCGAGTTGCGGGGTAAAATTGTGCGGATCGGCCATATGGCACCGGTTACTAAAGCGGAAATGACAAGAGTTCTGCGTTATTTTGACGAAGCCTGTCGCCGGCTTTCTCGCAGAACCGTTTAAAGTTTCTTTTCGATTTAACTAATCTCCGGGGAAACGCAGTTTAAGCATGATCCGGAGGAATAATACGAGATAATTGAGGAAAGAGATGATAATGAGAACGAGCACGGTGACATTGACTAAATATTTATATTTTCCCAAGGCGGAGATAAAACTGTACACGCCGGCCAACCGGTTATTTATGCTCAAGGTGTAATAAAGAATCAGGAGAGCGAAGGCGAGGCCGGTCAGTTTTCCGACGGCGTCGGAGGACACCAGTTTTCCGCGGAATTTCATCAGTATGAAACTGCCCGTCAGGATAAGCAGATCGCGGATGATTACCGAAACAGCAAGGTAGAACGGCAGATCGCTCAAATAAACCAGTGTAACCAGGACCGCAGCAATCCAGATTTTGTCAACAAGGTGATCTAGGACTTTTCCTGTGTCAGAAACCTGATTCAGGCGCCGTGCCAGAAAACCGTCCAGTGCGTCGGTGGACCATGATACAAGCATGGTTATAATTGCCAGAATTGATTCGTGCTGCAGTAGAAAGAAAAGTATCAGTGGCAGAAACAGTAAACGGGAAATACTTAAAATATTAGGAATGGTGATAATTTTGGCATGATTATTAACGGAGTGATGATCAGGGGAAGTGCTCATTCAAATCTGCCGGAAACCGGTCCAGTTCAGCTTGCTGCGCAGAATTTCAAAGTAACTCTTTTCCCTGTGTACTACCAAGGGAACTGTGAAATTTGCCCGGGAGATTATGACCGGTTTTTCTGGTGCTATCCGCCATCGCACCTGACCGTCCAAGTTCAGAATTGCATCCAGTGATTTGCCCGTAAGCCGGAGCCGGACCGGCTGTTCTACCGGCAGAACGACCGGGCGGGCAGCAAGGGCATGCGGGCAGATCGGGGTCAGCACGAGTGCCGAAAGAGTGGGATAGACAACCGGTCCTCCAGCAGCCAGCGAATAGGCGGTTGAGCCGGTCGGTGTCGCAATAATGAGGCCGTCACCGGCAAATTTGTTTACAAATGTGGTACCGTATTCTACTGCGATTTCAATTACTCTTCCGGATTTTCCCATGTTAATTGCGCAATCATTGAACGCAAATGAAGACCGGTGATCGTACTTCACCTGAATGAGCATCCGCTGCTCGATAAGACAATTGCCATTAAGGAAAGCGGAAATTCCGCTTCGTGCCTCACTGGGGGAAAATTCAGCGAGAAATCCAAGGCTGCCCAAATTGACCCCCATAATCGGTTTGCCTTTTCGCCCAGCAAGTCTGACTGCTCGGAGCAGTGTGCCGTCCCCGCCCAGGGCCAAGATCAGGTCAACATCATCAATTTTACGGCTCCGGTCAACACCGGCAATTTTCAACTTCGGTGGGGGGGGATCAATGAATGTAACGCCGATTTTCTTACGGCCGAGATCGGCAATTAGTTCGGGAATGAAGTTATCTGCCAAGGGTTTGTTCCAGTTAACAACCATGCCGATTTTCATAATCCTCCTTTACGCCAGAAGGCATAGCGAATTTTACCGGCAAGATCAGTTTCAATACGGGCTGCCGGAAGCATCTTGGTGACAAAACTGTCTTGAGTTTCGTCAATTTCCAGGGCCAAGAGTCCGTTCTTGCGAAGATATACAGGGGCGGATTGGAGGAGCATTCTAATTACCGTTGTGCCCTCGGGACCACCATCGAGGGCGATGATGGGTTCATAGTTTCGAACCCGGGGTTCAAGAACAGGGATACGATTTTCCGGTACATAAGGCGGGTTAGAAATCAGCAGGTCAATGTTGTCCTTAAGGAATTCCAAATGTGGTACATCCAAAGCCGGTGCTTGAATCAGGTGGATTCTCTTTTCAAGGCGGTAGCGCCGGATATTGAGACGGGCAACGGCAAGGGCAGGAGCGGAGATATCGATCCCGAATATTCGGGCTGCGGGAAACATTTGGGCAAGGGCGATCGCCAGGCAGCCCGAGCCGGTACCGTAATCCACAATGACTTCAGGATCCTGGATCAGCTGCTGTACCCGGAGTGCCAGTTCTTCAGTTTCAGGGCGGGGGATGAATACTCGAGGATCAACATAAAGATCGAGATTCAAAAAGGGTGCGGAATTGGTGAGGTACTGCAGTGGTTCACCTCGGGCAGCTCTTTTTACCAGTGTCCAGAAATTGCGTGTGATTTCCGGCGAGACGGGTTTTTGAGACAGATAGATTTCACTTCTCTTAAGAGAGAAGAAACTCATGGCTAGATATTCGGCATCATCGCGGGGGATGAAGCGGCAGGCACGGCGGACGAGTTGAGCAGGTAGATGGCGGTGCAGGGCACGAAGCGCAATTTTCATAATTCAGCCTCAGCTTTCTCCAATGCAGCCAGCAGAGGGTCCAATTCACCATCGAGTACGGCTTCAAGATTGTAGAGCGAGAAGTTAATCCGGTGGTCAGTAACCCGGTTCTGGGGAAAGTTATAGGTCCGGATTTTTTCACTCCGTTCGCCCGTGCCAATTTGTTTACGCCGGGTTTCGGTTGTTTTTTGGGCTTCTTCCTGGCGCTTAATTTCCCCCAAGCGAGCTAAAAGCACTTTCATTGCTTTTGCACGATTGCGGGCCTGAGAACGTTCGTCCTGGCAGACAACAGTAATACCGGTTGGGAGATGAGTTAGTCGGACTGCTGAACTTACTTTGTTTACATTCTGGCCACCGTGTCCTCCAGCTCGGAATGTTTCCATTTTGATATCGTCAGGATTAATTTTCAATTCCGATTCTTCCTGTTCAGGCAGAACAGCCACTGTGACGGTTGAGGTGTGAATACGGCCTGATGCTTCGGTTTTCGGAATCCGCTGGACGCGGTGAACACCACTTTCAAAACGGAAATATCGGAATGGTGTTTCTCCTTCTACAGCGAAGATCACCTCCCGAAAGCCGTTGAGATCGCTGGGGCGCGATGTTAGTACTTCAATCTGCAGATTGTGGCGTTCGGCGAAACGGCTATACATGCGGAACAGATCAGCTGCAAAGAGAGCAGCCTCTTCACCACCGGCGGCGGCCCGAATTTCCACCACACAGCCCTTATCCCATTCAGGAGGGCGGGGTTGAGTGAGCCATTCCAGTTCGAGTACAATCTCTCGCAGTCGGGTCTGAATGGTCTGAATTTCAGTTTCCACAAGGTCCCGGATTTCGTGTTCGGTTGCACCTTTTAACAGGTCTTCGGCTTCTTGCAGTTCTTTCGTCAGCCGCTGATAACTTTCATAGCGCTTTAGTATCGCACACAGTTGCCGGTGTTCTCGGGTTAATTTCTGCAACTGGCTACGGTCATTGAGCAGGTTGGGATCTGCGAGCATTTTTTCGAGTTCGGCGCATCGCTGTCGCAAAGATTCGCAGCGGTTCTCAAGTTTTGAGATAGCAGAAGTCATATTGCCTACCCTTGCATAAGAATTACAGCCGGTTGCATTAACAATTATCATTGAAATCCTGCTGGCAGTCAAGGGTTGCGTCCTGGCGTCTTATTTTAATTCTTGCAAACCGTGATGTATGTGATAGAATTTGCCGATGAGCAGACTGGTGCTGGTGGATGCGCATTCGGTGCTTTACCGCAGTTTTTTTGCTTTTATCAGAAATCCGCTGCGCAATTCCCGGGGGATGAATACTTCCGGAATTTTTGGTTTTGCCAATACATTACGGAAGGTGCTGAGGGAATTGAAACCGGATTACTGCGCGGTAGTATTTGATGCTCCCGGGAGGACATTCCGGGATGAGCTTTACAGTGAATACAAGGCACAGCGACCAAAGGTACCGGCAGAACTGATTCATTCCGTTCCCTATGCCAAAGCACTGGTGCAGGCATGGGGTGTGAAAATTTTTGAAATTCCGGGATACGAGGCTGATGATGTCATTGGTACATTTGCCCGTCTGGGTGCAGAGAAAGGGCTGGAAGTGGTGATCGTCAGCTCGGACAAGGACCTTTTGCAACTGGTGAGCCGGACGGTTTCAGTCTATGATCCTTATCGGGAGAAATATTATGGTGTAGATGATGTCAAGGATAAGTTGGGTATCTTCCCGGAGCAGGTACCGGATTACCTTGCTCTGGCAGGCGATGCAGTCGATAATATCCCTGGTGTGCCCGGGATCGGCCCCAAACGGGCTCAGTCAATTCTGCTTAAACATGGAAGTCTGGAAGTGGCGTTACAAAGGGAAGCAAGGTTGCAGCCTTATCTGGATCTTGCCTTACTATCCCGCCGGCTGGCGAAAATTGACACCGCAGCCGGGATTGAAGTGGAGCTTGAGAGTTTAATCCCGGGAAAGCCGGATAAGAATCGACTTGTTCAACTTTATCAGGAACTGGAGTTCAGTTCATTGCTCAGGGAGACCGATGAGGCAGTACCTCCCCAGATTGAAGTTGTGAATACGGTATTGGACCGCACTGCAGAACAGTTTGTCGGAGAGTTGCAGAAAACAGGAGTAGCAGGGATCGCATGGGAGCCGGAGCGTGGTTTATGGGTGTCGGTTTCCGGGGAGAAGGTTGTGCTGATTCCTGTTGAGCGCCGGGAGATTATCGAGCAGATTCTTCAGTCAGCTTCTATCATCAAGGCAGGATTTGATTTCAAAGAGTTGATTAAAATTCTGCGTCCGCACCGGTTAAAAATCGTCCCTCCTTTCTTTGATAATTGTATCGGGGCATGGTTGATCGATCCGAATCGAAAACGATTCAACCCGGCTGATATTATCGGGCAGATATTACACCAGAGTGTTGAAGTCCGAATGCCATCTGAGCAGGCAGGCTGGGCAGTCAGAGTTTACCATTCGTTAATACCCGAATTGCTGGCTCGGAGTCTGAGTTCGGTATATGATAGGTTAGAAATGCCGTTGGTTCCGATTCTAGCGCAGATGGAAGAGCGCGGAGTTAAAATCGACGTGGAATTTTTCCGGAGTTTGGAGAAGGACCTACGGGGACAACTCCGTGCGATTGAAAGTAAGATCTGGCAGCTTGCCGGGAGACAGTTCAATATCAGTTCCCCGAAACAGTTGAGGGAGATATTGTTCCAACATCTGAAGCTGCCGACAGGGAAAAAGACCAAGACCGGCTTTTCAACCAGTTCTGAAGTATTGGCCAGTCTGGTAAGTGAGCATCCGATTGTTCCTGAAATATTGCGTTACCGCGAACTGGAGAAATTATGTACTACCTACCTGGCGCCCCTACCTTCAATGGCCGACCCGGTTTCCCATCGCCTTCATACTCGTTTTAATCAGTGGGGAACCAGTACCGGGAGGCTGTCGAGTTCCGAGCCAAATCTTCAGAATATTCCTATACGGGGTGAACTGGGGGAAAAGATAAGGAACGGCTTTATCGCGGATCAGGGTATGGTATTGATATCGGCTGATTACTCTCAGATTGAACTCAGGGTCTTGGCTCATTTCAGCGAGGATGAACATCTGATTGCGGCTTTCCAGAATGGCGAAGACATTCATGTGGCTACCGCTTCAGCCATTCTAAATATACCGCCTGAACAGATTACGCCTGAGCATCGGAGGATCGCCAAGATGGTAAATTACGGTCTTATCTACGGTATGGGTGACTGGGGTCTTGCTGCCCGAATGGATATTCCCCGGGAACAGGCAAGGGTTTTTATGGAGGAATATTTTTTGAAATTTCCCGGGGTCGCCCGGTGGCGCGAGCGGCTAATCGAGGAGGCAAAACGTGACGGGTATGTGCGCACGATTTCAGGCAGAATGAGGCCCATTCCCGGAATCAGCAGTGAGATTCGGCAGCAGGTAGAGATGGCATTGCGTATGGCGTTGAATGCCCCGATGCAGGGTTCAGCTGCCGATATTATGAAATCGGCGATGATCAGAATAGACCAGCGGTTGCAGGAGATGGGTGTGCGTGGAGGAATGATACTTCAGATTCACGATGAATTGTTGCTGGAGGTGGAGGAGGAAAAGTGTTCGTCGGTAAGGGATATGGTGCGATCGGAGATGGAGAATGCCTGGCAGCTTAAAGTTCCATTGAAGGTCGATATTGGCGTGGGCAGAAGCTGGGGGGAGGCACATTGATGTCGCGGTTCAAGGTTGTGATTTCATTCGGGACCAGACCGGAAGCAATCAAGGTTGCGCCGGTAATAAAGGAACTGCAGCGGTGTCGTGATAAGTTTCATACGATTGTGGTGGTTACAGCGCAGCACCGGCAGATGCTCGACCAAGTGCTGAACATTTTCAAGATTGTGCCGGATTATGATTTGAATATTATGACAAAACGGCAATCGTTGTCGGATGTGGTGATTAAAACTCTAAGAGGGTTGGAGCCGTTATTGAAGCAGGAAAGGCCGGATATGCTGCTGGTCCAGGGTGATGCATCCAGCGCTTTCGCTTCCGCACTCGCCGGCTACTATCAGCGGATTCCCCTAGGGCATATTGAAGCGGGGTTGCGGACCTATGACAAGTATGCTCCATTTCCGGAGGAGATTAACCGCCGTTGCATTTCGGCGATTGCGGACATTCACTTCGCTCCGACACCTCGGGCACGGGAAAATCTGATTGCGGAAGGTGTCGATCAAAGCAGAATTTATGTAACCGGGAATACAGTTATTGATGCTGTTAAAGAGATTCTGAGCAAGAGGCGGATTTCAGCTTGTCGGACAAAAAATATCCGGTTGCTACTGGTAACTTTACATCGTCGGGAAAGCTTCGGAACACCGCTTAAGGGAATTTGCCAGGCGATGGCGACAATAGTCCGCAGATACCCGGACGTCCAGATGGTCATTCCCGTTCATCCCAACCCCCACGTCAGCAAGACAATCAACAATATGTTAGGCAAGGAAAAGCAGATCCGGCTGATTGAGCCCCTTGAATATCCGGATTTCCTTGCCCTGATGAAGCAGGCATATTTAATCCTTACCGATTCGGGTGGTATTCAGGAAGAGGCACCGATGCTGGGAAAACCAGTAGTGATTTTAAGAGAAAAGACCGAACGTGTTGAAGCACTTGAATACGGCACAGCGGTATTGGCGGGAGTAGAACCCGGGCAGATTGTGAAGGTAACTGAATGTCTGCTTAACGACATCAACACCTACCGTCATATGGTTCGACGATGTGCGGTATTTGGAGACGGCAAGGCGGCAATGCGGATAAGGAAGATTCTCCTCAAATGGTTGGCATCGATTGACACTGGGTGCAATTCTTCTAAACTCTGAAGGTGAGCAGAATAGCAACATATCTCAGCGTTCTCCTGCAGTGGCGGCGTTTGATTATAATAAATACGTTAGTAGTAACTCTTCTCGTACTCGCAGTTAGTTACATTCTACCGCGACGCTATACGGCGGTGGCGCAACTTTTGCCTCCGAATGAGGAAGGAGATCTGTTTGGACTGACCAGTATATTGGGTGGGGGGGTAGGAGGAGGACTTTCCAGACTGCGACTTGGAGCGTTCGGAAGTGCCACCGGTGCTTCAGAGATTATGGCCGGAATACTGACCAGTCGCACGGTGATGGACCGGGTTGCAGAAATTTGCAGTGTTGCTTATTACTACAGAATTAACCCCGTGAATACCGAGAAGACCCGCAAACAGTTGGCGCGAATGACCAGAGTGAGTGTGACTGATGAAGGTATTGTGCGGATTGCGGTTGAGGCGAAAACCCCGCAGCTGGCAGCCAAAGTGGCGAATTGCTATATCAACGAACTGGATCATTTTCTTAGAACCTCCAATATCAGCAGAGGTCGAAACATGCGCCTGTTTCTAGAAAAAAGGCTCCAGGATGTTCAGAAGACCCTTGCAGCGGCTCAGGAATCATTAACCGCGTTCCAGGTCACACATAAAGTTGTAGCGGTCGACGAAGAAACCCGGGCGGCAATTGATGCTTATGCCCGTCTGAAATCACAGGCATATCTGAAACAGGCGGAGCTTGATGCCGTGCGGGATATCGCCAGTCCTGATAATCCCTATTTTCTCAATCTGCAGCGCGAAGTTAATGCATTTTTAGATCAGTTGCAGAGACTTGAGCAAGGTGGAGGACGCCAGGGATTTGGAGTCGGATTTGCTGTTGACTTCAGTCACCTGCCCTCAGTCGGTGCGGAGTTTGCCCGTCGCTATCGTGATTATCGGATTCAAGAAGAAACCTATGCCATGCTTTACCAGCAATATGAATATGCCAAGGTGCTGGAGGCGCGGGACGCACCAACGTTAACGGTTCTTGATTATGCAGTTCCTCCACAGCGTCATAGTTTTCCGCGACGAGGGGTACTGGTAATTGCAGCATTTCTTTTCAGTTTTGGTTTAAGTGTGCTCTATGCCTTTGCTAATGAATATTTTCAATTTCTCCAGAATGCCAAACCTGCAGAATACGAAAAATGGCATAATTTGAGGCAAGAGTTCAAGTCTGCACTCGCCGGGTTATTGCGCATAAAGCCCCTCCGCCGGTATAGCTAAAAAGTGACGGAGTCTGGTTATAGCCGAATAGCATTAAATACCCTTTTTTTGTCGATTGCAGATATTGCCAATAAAGTTTTAATGTTCTTTTTCTATGTGCTTGCCGCTCGGCATCTCGGGGTGGAACGATACGGGACACTTTCCTTCGGCTTTGCGTATGCAACTATGTTTTCGGCACTTACCGATCTGGGATTGGGTGCGGTAGCAGCACGCGAAATTGCCCGGAACCAGCGGTCGGTTGATGAATTGGTAAGCAATGCAATGGCGATGAAGCTGGTAATAGCATTTCTGGTAATGATACTGATCGGGGTGTCAGTCAATATTTTAGGATATCCGCAGGAGAATCGGACAATCGTATATATCTGCAGTCTCTTTGTGCTTGAGACTGCGTTTGTAGCCTATTTTTGTAATATTTTTCAGGGGTTTCAGCGGATGGAATTTACGGCATTGATTCGTGTAATTCAGGGGTTGATACTTTTGACCGGCGTACTGATCCTCAGCAGGTTTCCGCCGGTTTCGGCACATTACGCCTGGTTATATGCCGGCGCAGGGCTGGTTGCTACTGTTACGGGATTAGTTATCCTTATGCGCAAATTTATCCCAATAAGTCTGAGTTTCAATTTTAAAAAATGGCGTGAACTGTTACGCGAAGGATTGCCGATTGGCGTCAGTGTCATATTTGTGCTCTTTTATTACTGGAACGGGTCGACTTTGCTCGCCAAGCTCGCGGGCGATAAAGCAGTTGGGGTTTATAACGCGGCATTCCGACTGGTAGCGGGATTGAACTTCCTCGGGATTTCGTTTTCCAGTGCTCTCTATCCCGTTTTCTCCAGTACATTTTTAACTGATACTGCCAGGTTGAAACAGTTATTGACACGTGCTCTAAGATGGATAATTGTGATGCTTTTGCCCGTTGCTATTTTAGGGATGATTCTGGCAGAGCAGTTAATTATTTTTATTTACGGCACTAACTATCAGTCAGCAGGGTTGGTTTTGCGGATTCTGGTATGGTGGGCTTTTGTTACTGGTTTCACATCGGTATTCAGCAATTATTTTATGGCGACGCAGCGCGCACGCTGGATGACAGTACAAACCGCATCTGCGCTGGTGATCAATGTACTCTTTAATCTAATTCTGATTCGCCGGTTGGGCCCAACGGGTACAGCGATTGCGATTGTTGCTGCTGAATTCACCAGCGGATTTTTTTACCTTGTCATCTGGCAAATACTTGATCGCTACCGGGCGGGGCTGAGTTTAGTGGGGAAGAGTCTGCTGCGAGTGGTTATTTCATTGTTCCCCGCTGGTGCAGCAGCAGCAGTCGTCGCACGAGTGCATATACTGCTGGGACTTTCTACGGGACTTTGCATATACATCATACTACTGTTTGTATTCCGTGAAATTAGGGGTGCAGATCTAGAAATCTTCAAATCATTTTTCAATCGATTGAGATGAACTTCTCTGTATCCCGTAAGCAATTCGATTTCAGGTCATTGCTGCCTCTGGTAGCAGTGCAGTCTCTCTGTTTGGCCGGGTTTCTGTATTTCTTTTCCACCGGAAACAAAGAGTTTGCCTGGCTCTTTTATATGGCACCCTTTCAGATTGTTTTTTTGATGTTGCTATTCCATAAGGCGCAGTTTCTGCTGCTCGCGGCGTCGATAGTTGCGCCTTTGGCTGTCTGTCAGCTGATTCCTAACGATTACCACCAATTTATATTTTTCCCATCGATAATCGGTTTGCTGATTCTTTTACGATTCACTTCTTGGGGAAAGTTAAATACTCCGGAGAGAAGATGGGGGCATCTATTACCACCGGAGCGTTTTGTTGGGCTTGGTCTTCTGGGGTGGATAATAATTTCCTTTATTATTGCGATTATCCGGGGCCCGACCGAACGTTTTTTCATTATCTGCAATGTACTGATTTTGGAGGCATTTATTCTGGGGTACTTTTTTGCAGTTGTACCTCAGGATGTACTGAAGGTGAAAGAGCTGATAAACGCGATCGCCACTGGTGTGGCAGTGTGTGTAGTTCTGCTTCCGCTTTTAGTGAGATACTCAGCCGGATTCGTTGATACCTTCGGAGGAAAAAAGCTCTCCGTGCCGTTCGGGATTCTTGATCTGAATGCGCTGGGGATGCTGATCGCCACCCTGGCGTCAGCATTGCTGGGCATCGTGTTGGGTGAACGGCGTTTTTTACACCGTTTGTACCTCGGTTTTGTTGTCGTCATTCTGTTGATCGGTCTGGTGTTTACCCGTTCACGCGGCGCCTGGTTTGGCATGGGAATTGCACTTCTCTATCTGTTATTAAAGACACGGTCACCTGTTCTCGGAGCTATAACTGGAGCGGGAGGAGTATTTGTAATTGTGTTCAGCTTTTTCCGGAGTCTGTTCATCAGCAGGCTTGAAGGAACGAATTTGAATGACCCGGCTTTTATTGCTCGTCTGATATTATGGAATTTCGGTTTGCTGGTTGCCCGGAAGAACTGGCTGTTTGGTGTTGGTTGGGAGAACTTTCGTTTTATCAAGTATATTTATGGTTACCCCAGGTTTGCCGATCCCAAGGTGTACTTCAGCACCCATAACCTCTACCTGGAAATGATGGCCGACTTGGGATTAGTTGGATTTTTGTTGTTTGTTGTTTTATTGTTCGGCACTATTGTACGAACCGACCGTCTGGCAGGAAAGGTGGAGAATCAGTTCCAATATACCGCGCTCGGGGTGACCGCGGCACTGATTGCCTTTGCTGCTCACAGCTTTTTTGACTCACTCAGCAGTACCTTCATGGTAATCGGGATGTGGTTTGGAATGGCGATGGCGCTGCGGCGACTGGCTTCTAACTCGACGCCGGGTGTGAACGACTTTTTCGGCTAACTGTAATAATTCCCGGGCAGCGTTCTTCCAGGAGAATAATTGAGCTCGTTTCCGGGCTGCGCTGCTTAATTGATGGCGCAGGGTTTGATTGCTGAGGAGTAATTCTATCGTGTTACAGATGCTTTTTGTTCGTGTCGGATCAAAGTAGAGAGCGCCATTGGCAGCAATTTCCGGTAAACTGGAGGAGTAACTGCAGGCGATCGGGGCACCGTGGTACATTGCTTCCAGAACCGGCAGACCGAACCCTTCACAGAGTGAAGGGAAAACAAACAGAGAACAGTGGTGATACAGACTTGATAATTCCTGGTCAGATATTTCGGGCATCAGGATGACGCGGTTCCGGATGCCTGTTCCGTCAATGGTGGCAAGTGTTGAGCCGATTTGTTCCGGTGTGCCCCAGCCAACGAGCACCAATTTGGTGTGAGCGGAATGGTTAATTTGGGAAAAGGCTGTAATCAGTCGGGGAACATTTTTATTTGGGATATGGCCCCCGACATACAGAATGTAAGGTTCAAATTCGAGCCCCAGGTCACAATTTCCGAAAGATTCAACGATTCCAGGTCCCAGATAAATCACTTTTATTTTTTCAGCTGGAAACATGCCTCTTTTGATAATCTGTTGTTTTGTATAATGAGAATCAGCAACTATATAATCTGCCCATACAAGACTTTTGAGGGCGATCAGAAAGCTCGCTTTATATTTCGAGCCGTGAAGTTGGTGGGCAATAAGAGGCGTTAGATCATGGACGACTGATATGACCGGGATTGAACAGAATGGTGGTGCAACCGGAGTTGGGCAGAAAAGCAGATCATAAGCTTTTGTACAGTAATTTCTCAGCCTGGTAAATTGCCACAGCAGCCTGCCACGGTGACTTCGGGTCCATGCTGGAATTGAAATCGTAGTACATTTTACATTAGAAAACAAATCGGGTACTGATGTAAGGACCGTGACATTGCAAAGAAAACTTAATTCCCGTACCAGGCATTCGATATAGCGGGCAATTCCTACTCTGATACCCGTATGAAATGAGGCATCAACGAGCAGATTCATAGTCTTTAAAATAGCATTTGGGTTTACCAATTCAAGTTCGCCTTTTCGTATCCTTGACTTGAAGTGAAATGCTCCTATATTGAAAAGAAAAATGAAACTCAGAAAGACAGTTGCGCTGGATGTGCGTAAACTTTTGCGTCCGAAAACTGGTATCGGCAATTACATTTCGGAACTGATTTATCATCTCAGTGCTTTAAACTCAGAGTTTACGTATCTTCTGCTGGGAGACAGGCCGGTTCGGTCAGGCGAAATTCCATCCAACTGCGAGTATGTCGCAATAGGCAGATTTTATCGCGAAGATGGTAGACTGGCACAGTTGTATTCGCCGTTATGGCTCAATTTGCTTGTTTCCCGCTATTTGAATCACCGAAAAGTCGCGCTGTTTCACGGACCGAACTTTGTTGTTCCGTTAAATGCAAACTGCCCCTGTGTAACTACTGTTCATGATCTGGCATTTCTTAAAGCGCCGCAGGCGTATACCCGGATTTACCGCCGTTATATGATTTATCAGGTACGGAACGCAGTGAGGCGTTCAGCCATGGTGATCGCGGTGTCTGATGCGACCAAAAATGATCTTGTATCCTTAATGCATGTGCCGGAGGAGAAGATTGCTGTTATCTACCACGGGGTTGATTCCAAGTTCCAGCCGTGCCGTGATTCCGGATTCCTTACAGGTATCCGTACCCGATTCAATCTGCCCCAGCGTTTTTTGCTCAGTGTCGGTGTAATTGAACATCGGAAAAACCTCGAGGCACTTTTCCGTGCTGCCCGAACGCTGATGGCAGAAGGTTTGACTGATGGGGTCGTTCTGGCAGGAAAAGAGGGATTAGGAGCAGAAAAAATACGCCAGTACGCCATAAATCTTGGTATCGGTGACCAGGTTCATTATCTTGGTTACGTTGCCGATGATTTACTCGTGGGCTTGTATAATTTAGCTCAGTGTTTGGTGTATCCATCTTGGTATGAGGGCTTCGGCATGCCGGTTTTGGAGGCGATGGCCTGCGGCTGTCCGGTGGTGGCATCTGATGCCTCTTCAATACCCGAGGCGGCTGGTAATGCGGCTCTGCTGTTCCCCCCCAGTGACTCCAACCTTCTTGAGATTAAGTTGCGGCAGCTTCTGACATCGGAGCAGTTGCGCAGTGAGATGATAATCCGGGGACGCACCTGGGTTAATCAGTTTACTTGGGAGAAAACAGCGGAAAAACATCTCGCGTTATATCAGAAGGTTTTGGCGGATTTCTGTTTTAAGGAGGAATGATGTTTGACCTGATAGCCATTTTATTTTTCTGGACACCCTTGATTTTATTTGTGTATCACTGGTTTATCTTTCCACTGATTCTTTTTTTGATTGTGAAGATTCGCCGTAAGGATAAAAAAGTTGATTTGCCCCAATATCTGGAGTTTCCCAGGGTAACGATTGCAATCGCCGCCTGGAATGAAGAGCTGACGATCGGTACCAAGTTGCGTAATTGCCAGGAACTTGATTATCCGGCTGATAAACTGGAGGTACTTGTCGGTACCGATGCCGTTACGGATCGAACAAATGAAATTGTACAAAGCTTTGCTGAAAGCGATAGTCGAATCAGACTGATTACCGTGAATGAACGGGTTGGAAAAAGTGCGGTCATTAACATGCTCGCAGAAAAAGCATCAGGGGAAATTATCCTTTTTACGGATGCCGATGTTCTTCTTGAACCCCAGGCGTTAAAGGCGGGCGTCGCGCGGTTTCGGGATCCGAAAGTGGGGATGGTGGCAACTGCCTATGTCCGCCGTAACAAAGAGGGCAATATTGCAGAAAGTATCTGGGATCGGTATGAAAACAAATTAAAGGAACTAGAGGGAATGATTGGCTGCACGGTCGGTATATCCGGATACGCAATGTTTGTCCGTCGTTCTTTGGTTCGACCGCTACCGCATGATATTATCAACGATGACTATGTGCTGGGGATATTTGTTTTCCTTCAGGGATACAAGTCAGTGTATGAGCCAAAATCCGTTGTCTGGACCAAAGTTGAACCTCCAGAGATCGAATTCACTCGCAAGGCGCGAATGAATCGCGGTAATGTCCAGCAGATCTTCCGGTACAGCAGAATTTTATTACCCAAATATGGAGCTGTTGCCTGGGTGTTATTTTCGCATAAATACCTCCGGTGGTTCGTTCCATTCATTCTGCTGTCAATTTTAATTGCATCAGCGATTAAAATAACGATACCCTTTTTCCGGATTTTGCTGATTCTGCAGCTGCTTACATATCTGACTACACCGCTGGTTCCATATGTAAAAGGGAACTTGAGGAAGTTTCTACTGCCGCAGTATTATATCTGGGTTAACTGGGCACTAATTGTCGGTTACTGGCAGTACTTTTTCGGGAAACGGGTTAAATATAACTGGCTAAGAACCGAAAGAAGGGCAGATTAATGCCGGCTGATTTAATTTGACAGTATTAAATTTCTTGTCTAAAATCGCATAATGCGTCTACTGTCGGTTAATATCGATCATATCGCCACATTACGCCAAGCGCGGCGCGAAAATTTCCCCGATCCGGTTCAGGCGGCAACGCTCGCTGAGCTGGGAGGGGCGGATGGCATTACTGTTCATTTGCGTCAGGATCAGCGGCATATTAATTTCCGCGATGTCAGACTTCTGCGTCAGACAATCAAAACCGAATTGACGGTTGAAGCTGCCCCAGTAACATCAACGGTTAACTTTCTTCGAAGGATAAAGCCTGCTCAGGTGACGCTCGTGCCGGAGGTGGTGACTGAAATTACTACAACAAAGGGACTTGATGTCATAAAGCAGAAAAGAGCCCTGCAGCGGATAGTTGCATCTCTGAAAAGGTCGGGTGTCAGGGTGTGCATATTCGTTGAACCCGATCCGGATCAAATCAAGAGCGCAGCAGAGATTGGAGCTCAAGTCGTGGAATTGAATACCGACCTTTACAGCAAGGACTTGGGACGACGGGATTTGCAGCTCAGGCGTCTGAAAATTGCTGCAGAGGCGGCGCGAACTTCGGGACTGACTGTTCATGTCGGCCATGGACTGAATTATTCCAATGTTGTTCCGATACTTGAGGAGAATATTGCTCAGGGGTTCTCCATCGGTTTTGCTATCATCGCCCGGGCGGTTTTTGTGGGTTTAAAAGAAGCAGTGTTTGAAATGAAAAGGATTATTCAGGAGGTGCGGACTTGAGAGGTGCAAGAATAAAGCTTGCAGTCTGGCTGGTGATTATAATCATTGCCGGCTTCCTGCTCTGGCCCAGTTTCCAGTTATACATTCTTCTTCCCCGACAAGAACGCCTCCTCAAGGAAAAACTGGCACAGGCAGCAAACAGAGCGGACAGTCTGGTAGTTCTCACCGAGATTGTCGAATTTAACCGGCACAAGGCTGCTCTTTATGAAAAAAGGATTATTCATCTGGGGCTGGACCTGGTTGGAGGAATGCATGTAGTTCTGGATATTGACCGCAGTCAGCTGAGCGAAGAGGAGGCAAGAAGAGCGCCGGATCTGGCACTGGAAGTCATCAGAAATCGAATCGATCAGTTTGGTGTTTTTGAACCCACGATTCAGAAAACCGATAAAGGCAGAATCCTGGTTCAACTTCCCGGGGTGGACCGCGAGCGGGCATTAAATATCATCAAACAGCCGGCGCACCTGACATTTCAGCTGGTTGAGGAGAAGGCTAAAGTCTACGATGCCTTAAAAGTAATTGATGAAAAGCTTCAGGCAGCGGGTTTGATTAGCCCTGTGGCAGATACCGTGAGTCTGGTTGAGTCGGACACAGCGTCAGAAAGAGGGGCACCCGGTTCGCTGTTGAGTTACATAAAGAGTGAAGGTGATGAACTGGATTTAATGATCGCTGCTGATGATACTGCTGCTTTTTCCCGTCTATTATTGCAGGGCAGAGAATTCTGGCCCCAGGGTTATGAATTCCGCTTTGGTCCGGTAGAAGCCGAGGAGTATGGGAAGGTAGTTCGGGTGTACCTCTTGAAGAGTGAGCCCGAGCTGGTAGGTACACGGTTGCGTCGAGCTGAACCGGCAATCTATCAGGGTGCCGATCTTGAACGGGCGAATACCTGGGTGGTCAATTTTGAGCTTGATCGGGAGGGTGCTGCCAAATTTGCCCAAGTAACGGGTCGGAATGTTGGTCGCAGACTGGCAATAGTACTGGACGGGGTTGTGCGTTCTGCTCCCCGTATTCAGGAGCGCATTCCGAATGGCCGGGGGCAGATAACCATGAATGACCGTCGTGGTGACAAGGCTAAGGATCTGTCAATTGTTCTGAACTCCGGTGCACTGCCGGCACCGGTAGTAGTTGTTGAAGAACGTTCGATTGGTGCCTCCCTTGGAGCTGATGCCATCCGGCGGGGTCTGATTGCCAGTGCGGTCGGTGCGATTGCGGTGCTTCTTTTTATGCTGGTTTACTATGGAGCGGGGGGAATCCTTGCTGATTTAGCACTGTTTATCAATATCTTTCTGCTGCTGGCGGTACTGGCAGCACTTCGAGCGACCTTGACTCTTCCCGGTCTTGCCGGTATTGCGCTGACGATTGGAATGGCGGTGGATGCGAATGTGCTTGTGTTTGAACGGATCCGCGAAGAGTCAAAATCGGGGAAGACACCGATGGCGGCAGTTGATACCGGATACCAACGGGCACTGGTGACGATCATTGATGCCAATGCTACGACTATAATAACTGCGATTGCGCTGTATTTCATTGGATCGGGTCCGGTCCGGGGGTTTGCCATTACGCTTGCAGTTGGTCTGATTATCAACGTTATGACCGCAGTTTTCCTTACCAGATTTATCTTCGATCTGTTTCTTTCCCGTTTTGAAGTCAAAACCCTGAGGATTTAAAAATATGAAACTTATCGGTAATACTAACATACAGTTCGTTAATAATCGCAAAATCTTCTTTATAATTTCTCTGCTGCTTGTGCTGGCGAGCGTCCTTTTAATTGTGTTCAAGGGATTCCGTTACGGAGTTGATTTTACCGGTGGCGGTCTGGTGCAGGTTCATTTCTCCCAGCCGGTGCGAATTGATGCGGTTAGGTCCGCTCTGGCAGCGATGGGGGAGACAGGAGCTTCAATACAGGAGACTGAAACCGGAGATTTTCTGATTCGGGTCAAACCCAAGGATAAAACCGGTGACGAATCAGGATTTTCAACACGTTTGCGCCAGCAGTTTGCTGTTTCTTTTCCCAACATTACATTTGAGATTGTACGTGACGAGGCAGTCGGGCCCCGTATTTCCAAGGAACTGCAGAGCAAAGTGCTTTTGGCAATTCTGATCGGTATTATCGGTATTCTTATTTACGTAAGTTTCCGGTTTGATTTCAGATTTGGAACCGGTGCAGTTCTCGCTCTGATTCATGATACTCTGATTGTTCTCGGTTTCTGTTCGCTTTTCGACAAGGAAATTACCACGACGCTGATTGCGGCGATACTTACCGTCATCGGTTATTCCGTTAATGACTCAATCGTGATTTCCGATCGGATTCGAGAGGATACGAGGAAAATCCGCAAGGAAAGTTTTGCCGAGGTAGCTAATCTTGCAATCAATCAGACACTCAACCGTACGGTTATTACCGGTCTGACCACTCTGTTTGTTACCATTGCTCTGCTGATTCTTGCTACGGCAGAGATTCGGGACTTCGCCTTTGTGATGACCGTAGGTATTATTTTCGGAACCTACTCTTCGATCTTCATCGTTGCCAATCTGGTAGTGGAAGCTGAGCAGCGGTTTCCGACACGGCGTCGGCGTTAGAACTTGTAAACTCAACTTCAATTGAGGGGTTTCAAATTTCAGATTCAGTCTTTGCTCGGCTCAGGGTTTTTTACCGGCTATTTTCCCTTTGCTCCGGCCACAGTAACAAGCTTTTTTGCACTCGTGCCTGCCTACTGGCTGGCGCGGTTGCCGCTTTTGTCGATTCTGGTTATCATAGCTGTCTTCTTTCTTGGGGTATGGGTTGCGGGTGATCTTGAACAGGTCTGGGGAAAGGATCCATCCCGGGTAACGATAGATGAGGTTGAAGGAACCTTCATCACTTTTTTGGGCAATCCTGTATCGATACTTGGGCTGGCAGCCGGTTTCATTCTCTGGCGCGGTTTTGATATTTTAAAGCTTCCATTTATAGATAAAGTTCAGCGATTAAAAGGTGGCTGGGGAGTAATGATGGATGATGTCCTGGCAGGTATCTGTGCCAATTTAGTTTTGAGACTGCTGCTGTTCATTTTGCCGCCTTTAAGAGGGTGAAATGGAATGTGAACTGATAGTAGTTGGTGACGAACTGCTGAGGGGAAGTGTAGTAGATACAAATTCGGCTTTTATTGCCCGACGTTTGGCAGAGCTCGGCATCACAGTTAAACGGGTAGTCAGGGTTGGCGATGAGGAGAAAGATATCCGGCTGGCGCTGGCAGAATCGCTGATCAGGGTCAGATTGATATTTATTACCGGCGGACTGGGACCGACAGATGATGACCGGACGCTTGCAGCAGTATGCGGGTTGATTAACCGTTCAATGAGCGTAAACAGCACTGTCAGAACCAGAATTCAGCGGATATTTGAAAAGAAGAAAATCAAGATGCCCCGGCTTGCAGAGAGACAGGCTTATATACCGCAGGGAGCCAAGGTTTTCCTCAATCCGATCGGCATGGTTCCCGGAATGGCGATCGAGCATCAAGGCAGTATTATTATTCTGCTCCCTGGAGTCCCTCAGGAAATGAAAGTGCTGTTGGATAACGGAATTATAGATTATCTTAAAAATAATAAAATTGTTACGTACCAAAAGATACATACTGCCTTGGTTCGGACTTCCGGGTTGATTGAATCCCAGTGGGCCCCGCGACTTGAAAAAAAATTGAAAAAGTTTCCCTGCGTTCGCATTGGTTATTACCCGTCGGTTTCCGGTCTGGATTTGGTTTTTAGCGGGCCGGATGAGTTTAATGTAAAGAGGTGTGTCAGTTTGGCAGTTGAATTACTGGGAGATAATGTTTATGCTGTTGCCGAGAAGAGTTTGGCTGAAATTGTCGGAGACCTGCTGCGCAAAAATCGGTTCACGGTTGCAACTGCTGAATCCTGCACCGGTGGCTTAGTAGGTGATCTGATCACCAGCGTTCCCGGCTCATCTGATTATTTCTTGGGAGGGGTAATTGCCTATGCCAATGATATTAAGGAGAATCTCCTAGGGGTGAGTAAAACAACCCTGGAAAGGCATGGTGCGGTCAGTCGGGAGACAGTCAATGAAATGCTTAAAGGGACAGTCCGGATTACAGGTGCCGATTGCGCAGTTGCAGTTTCTGGTATTGCAGGTCCGGGAGGGGGGACGAAAGCAAAACCAGTGGGGCTGGTGTATATTGGCGTGCTGGCTGGCAAGAAACAGCGGATTCAGCAGTATATGTTTTCGGGGACAAGGGAATTAATAAAGCAGCGTGCTGCCTGGACTGCCATTGATCAATTAAGGCGCGTTCTGATCAGATTGTAGCGTGACTCTGCACTTCAGACCACAGCGGGGGAAAATCATGCCCTGCAAGGGCGTTCCTTAATATACTACGCAAATGCAGTGCACCAGATGTACCGGGGTCAGGGGTTCGCAGTGCCGGAATTTCCACTAATTTCCATCGGAATATTAACCTATAACCGGTCCCGGGAATTGAGGACCACGCTTGACTGTCTGCTCAGGGACGGTTATCCGAACAGGGAGATCATTGTTGTTGATAATCATTCTTCTGATGACACTCAGGAGATGCTCCAGCGGGAATTTGGAGGTTGCAGAGAACTTATAGTATACCGGACCGAGAAGAACATCGGAGTCGGTGCCCGCAACCTATTTCTCAAGAATGCCCGGGGTAAATATGTTTTTCAATATGATGACGACTCTCAGCCGGCAGATTCGGCGACGATTAAAAATATCGTGGAATTTCTTGAAACTTCAGGAAATGAAATTGATGTCCTGTGCACGCGGGTGGTAAATTTCTATGACCAGTCCTGTGAGACCCAAGACTGGGAAGTATTTGCATGGGGCGGAGATGCGAACCAGGGATTCCGGGGGCATTTTATCCATGGTAGCGGGACGATCTTCAGGAGCTCAGCCCTCAGGCAAATCAGCGGTTATCCGGAGGATTTTTTCTGGGGATTTGAGGAAGCGGACCTTACACTTCAGTTCTTGCTCGCCGGTTCAACTATCGTCTACAAACCCGATTTTATCACCCTGCACCGCCGGCGCCGGCGTCAGTTTTCTTCTCCTCTTGTTACAACTTATTATGTTCGGAACGGGGTTCTTGTTTTTAATAAGTACTTTACGTTTCCCTACAACTGGTTGCTCTGTAAACTATGGATCATGCGCCATATATCTAAGAATCTGCTTCATTTCAAATCAGTCATCGCCGGGGCAAGGGCGGGTTTTAGTTTATCCAGAAATCAGATCAGAGCCCGCAGAAAATTTCCCTGTAACCGGAAACAAATTTTCCTTTGGATAATCCATACGCTGTTACCCAGCCCGACATGGAAATTTTTCAAACTGATCAGATATAAATTTCCGGACAAAGGAATCGGAGGCTGCGGTGGTTTGGGTTCTGCAAATGCCGATAGGCAGTTCGTTTGACTTTTGCAGCTATCAAGGCATTTTATCATAATGAGTGAAAAAATCAGGAGTTTTGTTGCTGTCGATACTTCAGTGTCTGTAAGAGGGGAGCTTGCTCGGCTGGTGAAAGATCTGGAGGTTAAAACAGAATTTTCAGTGAAATGGGTGAAACCGGAGCAGATGCATATCACATTAGCTTTTCTGGGCGAGGTAACTTCCGAGTTCGTCCAAAACGCCGAATCCAGATTAAAACAATCGATAGCCGGTTTCCCTGAATTTTCATGCCAGCTGGCGGGTTTAGGTGCCTTTCCGAGTGTGAACCGGGCGCGAGTAATCTGGGCGGGGGTGGGAACCGGTGCAGACAGGGTAATCGCGCTTCAGAGGGAAGTTGTTCAGACACTGATGAGAATCGGATTTGTACCCGAGCGGAGACCCTTTAGCCCTCATCTTACCCTTGGGCGGATGCGAGTGCCGGTTAACGTTCAGTTCATTAACAGTGTCTCCTTTGTCAGTTCAGAATGGCGGGTATCTGAGCTGATTATTTATCAGAGCGAACTTCATCCTTCCGGTCCGGTTTATACTCCGCTGGTTCGGTTGCAGCTGTCGACTGCTGAGTTCAGTTCAGGTAAGCTGTAATTCCGCTTTGCGCTATCCGGCAGGTAACAGTACCCCATAATATTCCTCCGATGCAGCTGACGGCAGGGCTGCTTCTGGCTTTCGGCTTGACTTTTGTAATCCAGGTACCAATATTAGCCAGAGGCAAACTGTTCAAGGAGGATAATATGCCGGTGATAAAACCGGGAGTGTGGATCGTACTCGCTCTCGTCTTGGCGGCACTGGAAATGTTTGTTCCTGGTCTGGTAATTATCTGGTTTGGGGTCGGCGCTCTGCTTACGGGTATAATTGCGTTTTTCATTCACAATCCCTATGTTCATTATGCCGCATTTTTATTGTTTTCCGGGCTGGGTGTTTTTCTTGCCCAGTGGATTGGCAGAAAGATTACGCACCCGGAACCGGAGCCGGTGGGCGCGCTCCGTTACCAGTCTGCAACAGGCGTAGTGGTTCAAGAGATTGCGCCGCCGAATTACGGCAGGGTAAAGATCAGCGGTGAGGAGTGGCTGGCAGAGTCGGAAGTAAGGATTGCTGCCGGCAGTAGGATCCGGGTCCGGAAGGTGGATGGAACCCGGCTGATTGTTGAACCAATAAACAAGGAGTAAACGATGGGTTTTGTCGTTGTGGCAGCAATATTTCTGTTCATTTGGGCATTACTGGGATTGAAAATTGTCCGGCCCTATCAGCGGGGAGCGGTGGAACGGCTGGGTAAATATCAGCGCCTGGTTCATCCGGGCCTGAATTTTATAATTCCATTTTTGGAGCGTCTGATCAAGGTGGATATGCGGGAACAGGTAGTTGATGTACCACCTCAGGAAGTCATTACCAAGGATAACGCGACTGTTACCGTAGATGCGATTGTCTATTACGAGGTAACTGACCCGGTAAAAGTTCTTTACAATGTTGCCAATTTCCGACTGGCAACGATCAAGCTGGCGCAGACCAATCTGCGCAATGTTATTGGCGACCTCACACTTGATGAGTCACTCACTTCGCGCGAACGAATAAATGCCAAATTGCGGGATGTGCTTGATGAAGCAACCGACAAATGGGGTGCGAAGGTTACACGGGTTGAACTTCAGCGGATCGAACCACCGGCAGATGTGACTGAGGCGATGCACCGGCAGATGAAGGCGGAGCGTGACCGGCGGGCGCTGGTGCTTGAGGCTGAGGGTGTACGGCAGGCGGCGATTCTCAAGGCGGAAGGCGAGAAACAGGCAAAGATACTGGAAGCCGAAGGTCAGGCAGCAGCAATTGAACGGGTTGCAAACGCTGAGCGTTATAAACTGACGACAGTAGCTGAGGGCGAGGCACAGGCAATTGAACGCGTGTATAGTGCAATCCACCGCGGTAACCCGACCCGGGATCTGATTACCATCAAGTATCTTGAGACGCTGTCAAAGATGGCGGAAGGCAGAGCAACCAAGATGTTTGTTCCATATGAGGCAAGTGGTATGCTGAGTGCGCTGGCGATGATTACTGATGTACTGAAGGAGAAATCCTCGGATGGCGGCGAAGAATCAGGGGGCAAATAAATCAGCTCCATAAATTGATATTCAGAAATTAACCCGGATTTTATCAGCATGAAAAGCTGGCACTGGAAATCGATTCCTCAGGTGTTAATGGAGTTAAAGGTAGATCCGAATCGGGGGCTGGATCCGGCAGAGGCACGCCAGCGGCTCATCCGGTTTGGCAAAAACGAAATTCGGGAACTGGAGGGCAGAAGCCCGGTTGCCATATTTCTGTCCCAGTTTACTTCGGTGCTGATATTGATGCTGGTGGGGGCGTGTGGGGTTTCAGTTTTCCTGAAGGAATTTATTGATGCCGCAGCAATTGCGGCAATTGTGCTGCTGAATGCTGTGCTGGGGTTTATTCAAGAGTACCGGGCAGAGAAGACAATGCAGGCGCTGAAACAGCTGGCAGTGCCGAAGGTGCGGGTACGGCGGGGCGGACATGTAGAAGAAATTTATTCCCAGGAGCTGGTTCCCGGTGACATTGTATTTCTGGACGCAGGAGGGCATATTCCGGCTGATGGGCGGCTGCTTGAAGCGGTCAACCTCAAGGTTTCCGAGGCGGCGCTGACCGGTGAATCAGAACCGGTCGATAAGGACTCCGGTTGTACATTCGAATCAAACGGTGAGATACCGATAGCTGAACGCCGGAATATGGTTTATATGGGTACCGCAGTAGTCGCCGGCAGAGGTTTGATGGTTGTGACCGAAACGGGAATGAATACAGAACTGGGTAAGATAGCTGCTATTCTGCAGACGGTGAAGCGGGAACCGACTCCTCTTCAGAAACGGCTGGAACGTCTAAGCAGAGAACTGGCGGTGGCAGTGCTGGTTATTGTCGGGATAATTTTTGTGATCGGAGTGCTGCGCGGGGGTGACTGGCGGACGATGTTTCTTGTAGCGGTAAGCATGGCAGTCGCCGCGGTTCCGGAAGGGTTACCGGCAGTAGTGACGATCGCATTGACACTCGGGGCGAGAAGGATGCTTAATCGCAATGCTCTGATTCGCCGGTTAAATGCAGTTGAGACACTGGGTTCGGTTACAGTTATCTGTTCGGATAAAACCGGGACATTGACTCAGAACAAAATGACGGTCACAATTCTGGATGTTGCCGGTGACCAGCTTAATCTGCCAATCGAACAGGAGGGTAGAATAGTTATCAGGCCCGACTCAGCGGGAAAGGCGTTACTCCTGCTCAGTGCCGGGGCGGTGTTGTGTAATGATGCGGTGCTGGAAATCCAGGGGGATGATGTCCGGCTGCTGGGGGATCCCACCGAGACTGCGTTACTGCTGGCGGGAATCAAGTTGGGCATCCATCAGCGTTCTCTTCAACAGCTTCTGCCCAGAATTGGCGAAGTGCCGTTTTCTTCAGAACGAAAGAGAATGAGCACACTTCACCGGCTGAAGGTGCAGGAGATTCAGTCTAACGGCAACGAAGGGTTGCTCTTGGAGACGCTTCAGCAGTTGAACCCGAAACAAACGGATTTAATCTTCACCAAAGGAGCGGTTGATCTGCTGCTTGATGTTTCCAGTTCGGTTCTATCGGATTTGGAGTTCAAGCCTTTAAACCAGGAGTGGCGGCAGCGGATCACCGCTGCTCAGAACCGGCTGAGCGAAAAGGGGATGAGGGTACTGGGGGTTGCTTTCCGCCCTCTGAAACCGGGTGAGGATGTGAAGTGTGGTGAAGGGATAGAAAACGGTCTGTGTTTTATCGGCATGATCGGAATGATTGATCCTGCGCGGCCGGAGGTGCGGGATGCAGTCAGGCTGTGCCGGCAGGCCGGTATCCGTCCGGTAATGATAACTGGTGATCATCCGCTGACCGCCAGGTATATCGCCAATGATATCGGCATTGGAAGCACGGATGAGGAGTTCAATTATGTGACTGGTAGCGATCTGGCAGAAAAATCGCCGGAGGAACTCAGACCGCTCGTTGCCCGGACCAGTATCTTTGCCCGGGTAGCACCGGAGCACAAATTAAATATTGTCCTGGCATTGCAGAGTCTCAATCAGGTTGTGGCGATGACCGGTGATGGGGTCAATGATGCCCCGGCCCTGAAAAAGGCGGATATCGGAGTGGCAATGGGTATTACGGGCACTGATGTGGCAAAAGAGGCGGCCGATATGGTGCTCCTTGATGACAACTTTGCTACTATTGTCGCCGCAGTTCAGGAAGGCAGGACGATTTATGACAACATCCGCAAGTTCATCCGCTATACCTTTGCTTCCAATACCGGAGAAATTATCGTGATGCTTCTGGCACCGCTTCTTGGTATGCCGCTGCCGCTGACGCCGTTGCAGATCCTCTGGGTCAATCTGGTTACTGACGGTCTTCCCGGGCTGGCACTGGGAATTGAAGGTCCGGAGCGGGATGTCATGCGCCGGCCACCGCGCCCGCTGCAGGAAAGTATCTTTGCCCATGGGCTGGCGATCAATATTCTCTGGTCCGGAATCCTGCTCGGGCTGGTTTCGCTTCTGACAGGCTGGGTTATGTGGCGAACTGGCAGTGAAAACTGGCGGACAGTGATATTTACGGTTCTGACGATGAGTCAGCTCTTTCAGTCTTTTGCACTGCGGTCCCAGCGGGATTCACTCTTCAGTCTCGGGTTGATGAGTAACCGCACACTGCTGGGAACTTTTATCCTCACCCTGTTGTTACAACTGGGATTACTCTACATTCCGTTTGCCCAGCGGGTTTTCGCAACCAGGGCTCTACCTGCAGGACAGCTGATTCTGTTACTTTTAGTCAGTACCGCGGTGTTCTGGGCAGTGGAACTGGAAAAGCTGATTCGCCGTTTTTCTCAGCGGATGAAAAGACGGCGGTAAATTCAATATGATTTCGGTTGTTGCATTGCCGGTCATTCTTGGGGTGGTTACCGGAATGGAGGCAGGATCGATCCGCTTTGAGGGAAACCGGGCCTTTGGCGCACGGATGCTGCTGGCAATTGTTCAGGTCCGGAAGGGTATGCCGGTATCAGAAGCGCTGCTGGATCAGGACAGTCGGAGCCTGGAGTGGTTTTACCGGTCGCAGGGGTTCATGAATGTGCGCGTCGAAAAAATGATTTCCGGCGCTAACGGCCAAAGAGTGATAACATTCAGGATTAATGAAGGTCCCAGGAGCCGGATTAGTACAATTGTGATTAATGGAAATCAGCGGTTTTCCGCTGAAAGATTGAGAAGGGTAATCCCATTCAGCGAGCGCGAATTCTTTACCGCCGATAAAATCGCCAGCGGCCTACAGGCACTGCGTGAGTTCTATCTTAATCAGGGCTATCCGTTCGTTCAGGTTGATGAGAGTCTGGACTACCATGACACTCTGATCACGGTGCGATATGAAATAGTTGAGGGACCGTTGTGCTATGTTCGGTCTGTGTATATTCGCGGAAATCAGCGAGTCAGGACACAGACGATTCTGCAGGTGCTGGAGATTAAACCGGGCGAAAAGTTTTCCCGGTCGCGGCTGGAGTTGGCAAAGCGCCGGCTCTATGCGACCCGGCTTTTTACCCGCGCATTGTACTATATTTACCGGCGGGATACTTTGACGGGTATGATCAATCTCAGCGAGCCCCCCGTAGAAAGTGTTAACATCCGTTTTGATGTGGTGGAACAGGAACAGCAGGGGGTGGGTTTCGGTTTCGGTTTTGAGACCCCGCCCAACCGGCTGCTCTTTTCCTTTGACTGGGAACACAACAATTTTTTAAACCGTGGCCAGCGTCTATCGGCCGGAATCAGTTACAGCCCTGATTTTGCCGGAAGTCATCGGATCAATGCTGACGGGAACTATCGTATTCCCTACCTGTTTTTTCAGCGGGTTGATTTTCAGACCCATCCCTTTTTCTATTATGAGCAACTGGATTCCTCAAGACTCCGTGATTATGGAATTGAAACCGGGATGGGAAGGGATTTACTGCCCCCACTGCATCTGGGAATATTTAACCGGTTGAGGTTTGTAGCTGATACCGTCCGGGGTGTTACCAATTCGCTGGCACTGAATCTGATTTACGATACGCGGAATGATTTTCTGGAACCGCATCAGGGTATTTATCTCCAGCCACTGTTTGAGGTGGCAGGCGGTCCGTTCCGGGGAGATAATGATTTCATCCGGATACGGCTGGACAGCCGGTGGTATCAGAGCGTGAACCAGTTTGTAATTGCACTGCGAGTTGCCGGGGGAAGAGTTATGCCCTACGGCCGGCTTTTCCGTGTGCCTTATTATGAGGAGTTTTCACTGGGAGGCAGCAGCAGCCTGCGTGGGTACCCGGAACGGGCGCTGGGACCGGATACAGCGGCTGGTGGTCGTTATGGCCCGGTGGTCATCAATGGCAATTTTGAACTGCGCACACCTTACATCCTTCGCTGGGTTGGTGTCGTCGGTTTTCTGGACTGCGGGCAGGTTGCTGATCAGAATGACCTGCAGTTAAGAGGACTGGAGTTTGGTGCCGGTGCCGGCATCAGAATTAAAACGCCAGTCGGTCCTGTCCGGTTTGACTGGGGCAAACGGCTGATTCGGGCACCGGCAGGAGATCGGGGCAGGTTTTACATCGGAATTCTGCATACATTCTAACCGGCTATGAGGATTCTCAGGAGGATAGTCATTTATTTTCTCGGCGCGGTGGTGGTGGTGCTGATTACAGGTTTTATGCTGCGTCAGCAGCTGGCACGACTGGTCATACGCCGAACCGTAGCCGGGTTGAGCAGATCAATCAATGGCTTCGTGGTTTACGAAGGCATTGAGGGAGATATATTTTCTTCGCCCGGAATCAGAAATTTGAAAGTAATGATCCGGTCCGATACTTATTCCTTTGAGCTGGTGAAAGTAAGGTATGATCTGCGTTCACTGCTTCAGCGCCGTATTGTTCTCAAGGAAGTGGACATAATTAATCCGGACATCCGGATTGCCGCAGGCGACACGGGCGGCGGAACATCACAATTCAAGCCAATACACTTGCCGAATATTGCTGTGCATCGTCTCCAGATTCACAATTGCCGGGTGTGGTATGACAGGCAGCTGCGTATCGATTCAGCCGGGTTCGTTCTGGGGCTGGATGCTAACGGCACACGCCTGGTGATGAAGGTGGATTCGGTTCATTTCCGGCTGACAAAGGAAAAAATTTCAGTTGCACGGACCGGAGCTCTGATTACGCTGGTTAACGATTCGCTGACAGTCAGGAATCTGGAGATTTTGACGGCTCATTCCCGGTTCACCGCTGACGGATATGTGAATCTGGCCACCGGAGCAGTTGTGATAGACCGGGCAGAACTGGGGGTCAGTCTTCAGGAAATCTTGAAAATTCCCGGACAGGCTCAGTTAAGGGGAAGTGTTCACAAAACCGGTGGTGAGCGGCGGGTGGAGCTAAATGGCTGGGTTGCGGATCTGGAACAAAATGAGCTGAAGCTGCCCCGGCTTACCGGTGCCTGTACCCTGGCTGATTCACTGCTGGAATTGAAAATCAGCGGAGGCAGTCCGGAACTGGGGGCAGTAGTGGTCAACGGCAGGTTTAACCTGAGCAACTTTTTATTCCGGGCGGCAATTGTGATGGAGAGTGTGCCCGTAAACCGTTTCATGCATTCTTTACCGGAGTTCGGGTTAAGTGCCCGGCTTGATGCCTATGGCAGGTTGAATTCACTTGGTCAAATGCTGAAGATGCCGGATGCGGGGAAGGGTAGTGATTCGCTGGTAATCAGATTGAATGGGAGTGCTTCCGAACTCGGGGTTGAAACGCTGGCGGCAGTGATCAATTATGAGCATCAGGCGGTAGAGTTAAGGGAGCTGTTCATTGACGGACCGGCAGGCAGGTTCAATTTTGTCGGCAGAGCCAAAAAGGGGATGCTGCTTGCTCAATGTGAGATGTCCGGGTTTGATCTCAAGATAGCGGGCAAATTTCTGAAAGTTGGTCTGAGCGGCAGGGCAGACGGCAGATTGAGAATGACACTTGCTGGTGACAGCTGGGGGTTTTCCGGTCTGGTGCGGGTTGCCGGTTTTGGTGCCAACGGGTTTGAAGTGACCACCGGCCTGATTCAGGCAGATCTGAGCGGTCGTGGGGGAGGCGTTGGCTTAAGGCTCGGTGAACAGGTTTCCGGTCGATTAGCAGTCGGTGGCGAAGGGGTGAAGCTGGCAGGACGGGAGTGGAACTGGGCGCAGTTCGTCTGGACCGGACCGGAATTCGATCTTCAGTTTGAAGAGGATTCAACCCAGTTGAGAATGCTGGGGGATGTCAGCCTGGAGAGCAGTGGATTGTCTGCAGTTATCAGAGACATGAATCTGGTTATCAGAGGGGATACCGTTTCATTGATTGATTCCTGCGAGGTTGCTCTACACAGAGATACGCTGGCGGTTAATGGTGTAAGGTTATCAATTGCCGGGGGGGAGACTGAATTTGAACTGGAGCTGACCGCCGGTTCAATTTCGCACCTTTATTTGATCGGACATCAGCTGAATCTCAAGAACCTGGCGACACTTGCGGGCTTGAAGCTGGATGTGAGCGGTAGCGCAGATATCAGTGTTGCCGGCAGCGATTCGCTCACCGTTGATCTGAAGGTGGATGGGCTGAAATTACCGGCTGCAGAACTTGATTTCAACTTTCTAAAAAGCCGGCTTGCCATTTTCAGAAACAATGTTGATATTGATTATATTAAGTTTGTACATCATATTGATACAAGTGAAATTAAAGGGGTGCTTCGTTATGAATGGCAGCCTGTACTCAGCATCCGGCAAGCGGATCTGACTGTAGTTCTTGCGGATCCGGGAAACTGGATTCTGAAGGTTACCCGACCCTATGTAGAAATTCCCGAAGGGAGAATCTATGCGCTGGTTCAGGCAGACTGGGAACCGGGAATGCTGAATCTATCAGGAAGAGCCCGGGTAAATGACGGGGTTTTGATTGTTCCATCGGTTGCCGCCAGGGCGGAGCGGATTCAAGCCGAGCTGAGTTTTCAAAAAGACCGGATCGTACTCGAAAAGCTGAGCGGCGTAACTACGCGCGGGGTGCTGACTGCCGAGGGTTTTGTTCAGCTGAATCCCGCCCTTCAGGTTGAGTCGCTGCGGTATCAGACTCATTTTACCGGCGTGTCGGCGGTTCCGATTCCCGCGGTCTATGCGATTGGCAGTGGCGATATCACCGTCTCCTGGCGTGAGGGGGAGCTGGCTTTGATCAGTGGTGAAGCAAGGATTGATGATGCACTGGCGACGATCGGTTTTGGGGGACAGCCGGGGGCGGGCGGAAATGGTGGCAGTGATATCAATTATGACATCCGGGTACGCGGGGAACGGGGGCTCTGGCTTCGCAACCCTCAGGCGGACATCGAGCTGGGCGTGGATCTGACCGTGCGCAAGATCGGAGAGGATGTACTTTATTCAGGCGAGATGGTCAGCCGTCAGGGGAGAATTTATTACCTGGATCATACACTGCAGCTTACTGAAGGCAGACTCCTTTTTGATAATGTCAGCAGCTTCAATCCGCAGCTTGACCTTACCGCTGAATTGCCGGTGTCGGGCCGGCACACCAACGGACCGGAAAGGCTGAGGCTTAGGGTTACCGGCAGTCTCCAGGAACCGGTGTTTGCCTTTTCTGCTGAACCGCCGGTATGGGATGAGACGCAGATTATCACCTATCTGAGTCTTAATGTGACCATGGATGAACTCTCGGCAATGGAGCAGAAGGAACTGCTTTCCCGACTGCTTGCTGAGCGGGTGTTGGGTTATTTCCAGACCCAGGTTTCAAAACGGGTCCGGGATTATATCAGTCTCGATTATCTGGAACTGGAAACCGGACTCGGGGGCAGTGAAGCGGCACGGGTTACTGTGGGCAAGTATGTGACTCGTAATCTGTATGTGTCATATACCCAGAGTTTTGCAGATGACTTTCAACCGGCATTCCGGATTGAGTATTATCTTAACCGGCGGAATGAACTGGTGGCGGAGCGTTCAATGGACGGTCGTTATTCACTCCGGTACCGGTTTAAACTGCGCTTTTGAACGCCCACTTCTGACCCATGGCTGAAAGGTTGATGTTTGCCGATGTGGTGGTTCCCCGTACCCCGCTGGATGAGCTCACCTATCGTTTTGCTCCGGAGGAGCCGGGGGAACTTCATCCCGGCGACATTGTGCGGGTTCCACTGCGCAGAAAAACAGTGACCGGTGCGGTTCTGCGTGTTCGTGCGGACACTGAAATTTCACCGGAGGAAATCCAGCCCGTAATCGATGTTGTCGCAAGTCAGTTTATCACACCGGATCTTCTGCGACTGCTGCGCTGGGCTGCTGATTACTATGTATGCCATCTGGGTGAGGTGCTGGAACTGGTTCTGCCCCAGATCGTTTCCGGTAAGGCGGAAGCTGTCACTGCTGAGATTGGTGCAGCAGAAAACGGTTTTAACAGTCTGCCATCAGAACTGGAGCAGGCGTTTAATGCCGGCAATTTCGGAGTCTGGGTCACTGCTCAGCGGTCAGAATTTCAGAAACTGCTTTTTGACTTTATCCGGCGCGCGTTCAGTAACGGTTCGGTCATTATCCTGATGCCGGAAGCGTACCGGACGGAATTTCTACCTCTGCTTCGGCGTGTCTGGGGTGAGCGGGTAATTGAATATCACCATCAGATGGGGAAAAAACAGCAGAAGGCAGCCTGGCAGGCAATTGTCCGCACCAACCATGTGGTTGTCGGTATGCGTTCTGCGGTCTGGTTGCCGGTCCGGAGACTGTCAGGGGTGATACTGGTTGATGAGAATGCCGAGTCCTTCAAGGAGGAACGGGTGCCCTGCTATCATGCCCGGGATGTGGCAGTTGCCCGTGCCCGTTTTGCTTCCTGTCCGGTCCTGGTTTTTGCGTCGCCGCCGTCTGTTGAAACCTGGTGGAATTTACGCCGGGGCAAATATCATTTGCTCGACCGGGTTAATTTCCGCATTGACCGGACAAATGTTTTTGTGGTCGACATGCGTCAGCACCGTCGGGAGCTTGTTTCTCCCCGTGCGCTCCGCGATCTCCGGAATGCACTTAAACAGCAGCAGATTGCCCTCTGTTATATTAACCGCCGGGGTTTAAGCCGTTATGTTGAGTGTGCAGATTGCGGCACGGTGCTGAAGTGTTCCCGATGTCAGAGCCCCTATATTCTCTCTGGTGCGGGCAGAGTCAGATGCCGGGTGTGCGGTGCGGAAGATGAGGCACCGGAGCGGTGTGCTGTGTGTCAGGGAATGAATTTCAATTACCGGGCGCCCGGCGTGGATATGGTCGTTCGAGAATTGAAACGGCTGGGCATAGAGTGTCAGAGTGTCACCGGCGGTGCTCAGGATGTCCAGCTTGCAGCTGCAGATGCCGGAGCGACCGGATTTGCTCCGGTACTGGTCGGCACCCGTACAGTGTTACGCTCGGACCGGTTGCGGGTGCCGGGACTGGTTGTTTTTCTCAATTTTGACACCGAATTCACAATTCCGGACTTCCGTTCCCGGGAACGGGCTTTCAGTTTGCTCGTGTCATTATTGTCCCGGAAGCCTTCCCGTTTGATCATCCAGACAACCCGGCCTGAAGATCCGCTGCTGGAGCTTGCCCTGCAGGGGAAAGTCAGCAGTTTTTTAGATCAGGAGTTGAAACTGCGGGCAGAAGCAGGTTTCCCTCCATATAAACGGCTGGTGGCGGTTGAATTTTCAGGTGAGGAAAAGACGGTGGTGAACTGGGTGAATAAAATGGTCTCGGAGCTGAGCGTCTTGCCGGGGATCGAACTGCTTGGACCGGTGAAGTTGCTGCAGCGACGACAAGGTAATCCGCAGTTCCGGTTGATTGTAAAACTGCCTGCCAACCTGATGCCGGCGAAGGTGATTGACCGGAGAAAACTGAGACATCCCCGGATCCGGGTCAGGATTGATGTTGACCCGCGCGAGATGCTCTGAAATTGCGGCGGAGATTTTTCTGCAGGCGGGCTGCTTCCGGCGTCGTGCCGGTCGTATCCAGGTAATTCAGTGCCTGAAGATAAGACCGCTGTGCGTTGACAGTATCACCAATGGTTTCCAGGGTGAGACCCAGATTGTTCAGAAGGCTGCCAGCAAACTGACGGTCCGGTTCTGCCAGTGAACTGAGCGCACGCTGGCTCAGGGTATAGTAGTGCCGGGCACTTTCCGGATAGGAATAAAACTGAAACAGATAGCCGCAGTTAAATCCCAGCCGGGCGATAAGCCGCCGGTGATATTCATCCGGAGTTGACAGCGTATCAAGCAGCTTCACCCCGGACCGGAAGGCGTTGAGCGCAGATTCAGCCTGCCCCAGTTCGTAATAGCAGACACCAGTCAACAACCGGATTACCCCGGATTCATAGGCGGAATGACGGCGCATCCGGTTCAGCCGGGCAATGACATCAGCCAGTTCCCGATTCGAGACCATTCTCAGCAGTTGCTGCATCTGCCGGCGTAAATCCGGTGCCAGCGGGGTAAACAGGGCAGTATCAAACTGGATCGTGCCCGCCATCAGGGTATAGGCATCAAGGTTCTGCTTTTTCAGCGCAACCCTGCTGGTATCTGTCTTTTGCGGCGGCGGCTGGGAAAGTGTCCGGGCAAGGAACAGCAGGGCTATTATTACTACAATTCCGATTCCGGTCCACAGCCATGGATTGCGGGCTATAAAGCCCTTTTTTCTCTTCTGCAGCTGTTTCACAATGCTATTATTTTAAAATTATCAATCGTGATGTCAATTGTCCAGTCGAGATCTTTCGGACCGAACTTATTACTGCGAAGAGAATTAACGGCAAAAAGTACCGGTTATGTGTGTAAAGTTGTGCACAGATTCTATTCCGTGCTTTTAATAACTCATTGATTTTCTGAGAGTTATTCTGCAGGGCTTCGGTGGTGGGGGCTAGCCCGGGGCAGCCTCTGGTGCAGATGATGGGTTCGGATGACGGGTGTCGATCGGGTTTGTCCCCGGTGGAGTTCAGATGGGGCATCCGGGGGCAACATTGGATTTGTCTCGGTCGGGGTTACAGGGGGTTGAATTGGTGGCTGGTCTGACGGTGAATGGGTACAGGTCTGTCTATGTGGGCGGGTGGCGGGCGGGAGTGGTGGTATCGGGGTGGACAGTTCTGGTTATTGACTTGATGGTCAACCGGATTAAAATGAATTGATGAAAGTCGGCATACCTCGGGCACTGCTTTATTACCGTTACGGCTCGCTGTGGGAAAATTATCTGCGTAACCTGGGGGTGGAGGTGGTGCTCAGCCCCAAAACCGATGAAGTGATTCTGGAACAGGGGCTGAAGTGTGTTTCAGGTGAGGTTTGTCTGCCAATCAAGATAGTTGCCGGACATCTCCTTTATCTGAAGGAGCGTGTTGATGCAATTTTCTTTCCCCGTCTGGACTGGCTTTATGACGGACTTTATGCCTGTCCGAAGATGATCGGCATCGTCGATGTTGCCCGGATGCTTCTGGGGGAAAAGGTGCGTCTGATCGCTCCCAGTATCAAGGGAAACTTCACCCGGGCACATCTGACTGCCGGGCTGGCAGTCTGTGCCAATCCGGTTCGGGTATGGCAGGGGTGGCGTCGGGCGGTCCGGTCGGAAAGAGGAAAGCGGGGGAGAAATGAGGATAACCTGCCGGCAGCCGGCAGGCGGACCGTAGCACTGATCGGCCATTTTTACAATCTGAACGATGAGTTTATCGCCGGGGCAATTATCAGGACCTTCCGGCAGAATGGTTATGAAGTCATAACCAAAGAGTCACTGCCGGGAAGGGTGTTGCTGAACCGGTCCGGTTTTGCTCACAATATCCGCTGGGTTTATGAGCGGGAGCTGTATAATGCGTTCGAATACCTGCTGGGCCGGGTTGACGGGTTCTGCATGGTCGTATCCATGGGCTGCGGTCCTGATTCCCTGGTTGCAGAGTTCATGCGCAGCCGGGCACAAAGGCAGGGAGTGCCGTTTCTCCTGCTGGTCATTGATGAGCATACCGGCATTGCCGGTCTGGTGACCAGGGTAGAGGCGTTCGTTGAGCTGCTGAACCGGCGGTGTTTGAGCAGATCCGGGGTAGCGGCAGGATGCTGAAGGTCTGATGAAGGTCGGGATTCCTCACTTCGGCTTTGATACCCTGGCGCTGAAGGGGTTTATTGAGGAACTCGGAGCCGAGGTGGTGCTGCCACCGCCGACTTCCAAAAGGACGGTAGAAATCGGTGTGAAGCTGGCGCCGGAGCTGGTGTGTATGCCGTTCAAAATTACTCTGGGCAACTTCGCCGAGGCGCTGGAGCGGGGTGCTGATACCCTTCTGATGGCTGCCGGTGCTCGCAAGTGCCGGTTCGGCTATTATCATTTTCTTCAGGAACAGGCGTTGCGGCAGATAAAACAGGATTTCCGGCTGGTGCCGGTAAGTCAGTATTCGGCATCCGGGTTCATATTCAAACTGATACCGGAGCTGTTTGGTGTTTCACCGTTGCGCGTGATGCGGGCGGTCTGCCGGCTGCTGGTAAAGAGTGCTCTAACCCGGGATTTCCGGCGCCTGCTCAATCGCAAGCGGGCGGTTGATTTTGCCGGGGCGGAGCAGGTAAAGGGTCCGGTTATGAGTCTGATTGACCGGGCGCGGACAATTTCTGAGATGAAGCGGGCAAGAAGGGAAATGGTGCGCCTTTTCGGCATTAATGGTAAAAGGGCAGATATCCGGATCGGGCTGGTAGGCGAGATTTTTTACACCGTGGATCAGCGGGCAAATCAGGAGATTGAGAAGGAACTGGCACGACTCGGAGCCGAGGTTGTTTTTGAGCGCTGTCTTTATAACCATCTGCGGTATCTGTTGCATATCGATGCCGGGTATCGCCGGTCAAGAAGACTGGCAAGGCCGTATCTTGCCGAGTGTCCGGGCGGTGAGGCGATCCGGACCGTGGGGGAGGCACGTCAGTTTGTGATGCAGGGCGTGGACGGAATTGTGCAGGTATTCCCGTTTACCTGCATGCCGGAGAATATCGCCCTTGAGGCACTGCAGCGGATATCGGAGCAGAGCGGGGTGCCGCTGCTTTATCTTTCGTTTGATGAGCATACCTCAACCACCGGCCTGGTAACAAGACTGGAGGCGTTTGTGGAACTGCTGCGGAGGCGGAAGTATGCACGAAGGGTTTCTGGGAATTGATGTCGGCTCCATCTCCACTAAAGGAGTGGTAATCGACCGGGACTACCGGGTGATTGCCTATCGGTACTTGCGCACACAGGGGAATCCGATCGGTTCAATCCGCCAACTTCTGAAGGAGCTGGGAAGTGAAGTTGATTCCCGGTTGCGGATTCTGGGTGCGGGGACTACCGGTTCGGCACGGAGGCTTGCCGGGGTGATGATTCAGGCGGATATAGTCAAGAATGAGATCATCGCTCATGCGGTGGCAGCAGGGACTTATTACCCGGATGTCCAGACGGTGCTGGAGATTGGCGGACAGGATTCCAAGATTATCATTCTCCGGGATGGAATTCCGGTTGATTTTGCCATGAATACGGTCTGTGCTGCCGGCACCGGCAGTTTTCTTGACCATCAGGCAGCCCGGCTCCAGATCCCGATTGAAGAGTTCGGCGCCCGGGCTTTACGGGCGAAAAACCGGGTGAGTATCGCGGGTCGGTGCACTGTGTTCGCCGAGTCGGACATGATTCACAAGGCACAGCTGGGTGTGCCGACCGATGACATTATTGCCGGTCTGTGTGATGCGATTGTGCGCAATTATCTTAATACGGTTGCCAAAGGGAAGGAGATCAGACCCAGAATTCTCTTTCAGGGAGGTGTGGCAGCTAATGTCGGGGTCAGGGCAGCGTTTGAGCGGGCACTGGGGCAGGAAATTACTGTGCCCGAGTATTTCCTCGTGATGGGGGCAATTGGTGCTGCAATCCTTGCAGCTGAAGCAACCCGCGGTCAGGCGAGCCGTTTTGCCGGATTTGAGGTCGCTCGGACCGAGTTTGCAACCCGGGTGTTTGAGTGCGACGGCTGTCCGAACCGGTGCGAGGTCGTGGAGACGCTCCGTGGTGCTGAAGTGATAGACCGTTATGGTGACCGGTGCGGTAAATGGTCAGAAAATTAGAATGAACCGTTTGATAACCATATGGCTGGTGCTGCTCGCTGTTCTATGTGCAGCGCCGAAGGAGGACAGGATGGTGCGTAAATCAGCAGTTGCGGGACAGTTTTATCCGGCCGATCCCCAGCAGCTGGCAGGGAAGATTGACCGTCTGCTGGGGCAGGCAAATCCGCCAGCCCCTGCGGGCCGGATAATCGGAATTCAGGTGCCCCATGCCGGGATAGACTATTCCGGACTGACTGCTGCCCATGCCTTCAAGCTGCTTGCCGGCATGGATTCGGTGACGGTGGTGATGCTGGGCACGAGCCATCGCGCCGATTTTGACCGTGCCGCTGTCTACGCAAGTGGAAAATGGGAGACGCCCCTGGGTATGGTGGAGGTTGATGAGGGGCTGGCAAAATCAATTATCAGACAGGATCAATATTTTGCTGAACTGCCGGCGGTCCATGCTCAGGAGCATTCGCTTGAAGTCCAGCTGCCGTTTCTCCAGCGAGTGCTGAAAAATTTCAGGATTGTGCCGATCATGCTGCTTTTTCCGACCTATGAACAGTGCGAGGCTGCGGGGAAGGGTATTGCCCGGGCAGTCAGGGGTAAAGATGTGTTGCTGCTTGCCTCCTCTGACCTCTATCACGGGTATTCCTATTCTGAGGCAAAGGCGACCGATTCGCTGACTGTTGAGCTGATGCTGAAGCTGGATCCCCGGAGTTTCTATGCGGCACTGGTGCGATCCTATCAGGATCAGAAGCCGTTAGCCTGCGGGGGATTTCCGATTGTGACACTGATGATCGCGGCCCGGGAGCTTGGTGCCAGCCGGGCGGTTCTTCTGCATCAGACCAATTCCAGCGATGTGCTCGGTGAGCGTGGTGGTTATTGTGTCGGTTACAGTGCGGTTGCGTTTGTTCAGGATGCGGGAGGTTCAGCAGCGGAATCGAATGCCGACACGGCGTTGAGCCGTGAAGAGAAAAAAAATCTGCTTGAGATTGCCCGCCGGACAATTGAGGAATATGTCCGGTATGGCAGAATTCCGGAATTTACACCGGTAAGCGAGCGATTAAAGGAGAAGCGCGGAGTATTTGTTACCCTGCACAAGCAGGGCGAACTTCGGGGCTGTATCGGCTATGTGGAACCGGTCAAACCGCTTTATCTGGCGACCAGGGATATGGCGATCAGTGCAGCAACTGAGGATCCGCGGTTTCCGCCCGTCCGGCCGGAGGAGCTGAAGGATATTGATATAGAAATTACAGTACTTTCACCATTACAGCGGATTTACGATCCCGAGTCGGTAATAGTGGGCAGCCACGGGCTGGTGATCAGAAGGGGTTTTTATTCCGGACTGCTGCTGCCGCAGGTGCCGGTGGAACAGGGGTGGGATAGAAAACAGTTTCTTGAATGGACCTGTCGCAAGGCAGGATTGCCCCCTGATGCCTACCGGGATAAAAATGCCGAACTCTATGTATTTACCGGAGAGGTTTTCGGCGAGAAGCAGTATCAGAAATAAAAAGGAGGCGGAGTGATAAACAACATGTTGATAGCGCTGCTTTTATCAGTAAGTGCCGGGTTCGGCAGCTGGCTGCCGATTACGAGTCAGAAGCCGGCACCGGCGGAAGTGGCGATAAGAGCTGATGGTGATCAGGCGACGATAATCGAAATCGGGCTTCCCGGACTGGATATGAGCAGGGAGCTGATATCGGGGCAGATCTGGACAGTGGTGCAGATTCCCGGTGAACCGGCACAGACAGGAGAGGTGGGCAGACCTCAGCTGCCGGTTATCATCCGCAACATCGCTCTTCCAGATCAGGCGATAGCGGACCTGGAGGTAATTGTAACTGAGTTTGAGACGGTGAACAATGTTCTGGTGTATCCGGCACAGAAACCGCTGACCGATCTGGATACACCGGATTGGACTGTGGATTACAATTTTTACCAGCAGGATCTGGTTTATCCCGAGGCGGTTGCCCGGTTGAAACTGCAGAGCAGCTGGCGCGGACTGCCATTTGCTACGGTGGAGATCAATCCGGTGCGCTACAACCCTGCCCGCCGGGAGCTTTATGTCGCCCGCAAACTTGTTATCAGGATAAATCATTACGGGGTCTTCCAGCGCCATCAGATTGAGCCGTGGGCGCTGCCGATGCTGCGTACCCTGATTGACAATCCGGGACGGTACAACCTTGATGTTGACTGGATTGACAGCCCGGGTGTTCGTTATCTGGTGATTGCGCACTCAAATTACACCGGCAGCTGGCTGGATTCGCTTGTGAACTGGCATCAGAAACGGGGGATTGAAACCCGGGTGATTGCCAAATCCTCCTGGACCGCTACCGAGATCAAGGATTCGATCCGGGCAGAATACAACCGTAATACACCGCCTGTCCTCCGCTGGGTTCTGCTGGTCGGTGAATATAACGAAGTGCCCGGCTATGCCTATCCCGGTGTCGGCTTTTCCGATATGTGGTACGCCGACCTCCAGCCGTCATCCGGCGGTGATGACTACTTTGAGCTTGGTGTCGGACGTTTCAGCCCTTCAGATGTTGGTGATCTTGATAACCAGATCCGGAAGACACTGATGTTTGAGAAGAGTCCGCCTGCCGGTGACTGGACCGCCAAAGCAGGACTGGCAGCACACAGTGAGCAGTATCCGCAGAAATATTCAGCCTGCACCCGTGGAATTTACAACTTTCCTTATCCGCTTTACCGTTACAACTTCGATACGATTATGGGGGGAGCGGGAGGAACCAATGCGATGGTCACTGCTGATATCAATGATGGCCGGGTGGTGATCAATTATCGCGGACACGGCTCGGAAACCGACTGGTCTTCATGGGATACATCATCCCAATCCTGGACAACCAGCCATATTAATGCGCTGAATAATGGCGACCGGACTCCAGTTGTTATCAACTGCTGCTGTCTGAATCATGTGCTTTCGGTCGGAACATGTCTGGGAGAAGCCTGGATGAGGAAATATCCGGGTGGCGCGGTGGCATCGCTGGGCGCAACTGAAGCATCCTATACGATTCCTAATCACGCTTGGGACTCGACACTTTTCCGCTGTCTTGGCGATACTTTCACCATTGTTATCCCCGGCGTCCGCAACTATACGACCCCGGCTTATGATTTAGGCTGGATGCTCTGCAATGCCGACGCCTATATTCAGAAGTTTTATGCATCTCAGAATGGCACGGACAATGCCCGGATGTATCTCTGGCTTGGGGACCCGGCGTTAACGGTTTGGACCGGTCCGTTGGTGAATGCGGACGTAGTCTATCCGCCGGCAGTGCCATTGGGTCAGTATGAGTTACCGGTCACAGTGATGAAAAACGGCACTCCGGTCAAAGATGCACTGGTCTGCGCCTGGAAGCCGGGCGAGTTTTATGTCTATGGCTATACCGACCCGGGTGGTAATGTTACTCTGTCAATTAATGCTGTGACACCGGGCGAGTTTTCCCTGGTGGTAACGGGTCAGGGTTTTGTGCCTTATGAAGCAAACATTATTGCCAGGGCGCCGAACAGTCCGTATGTGATGCATCTGCGTTCATTTGTTAACGATTCTGCCAGCGGCAATGGTGATGGCATCATCAACCCGGGTGAGATTATCAATCTGCCGACCTGGGTAAAGAACTACGGTGAGGTGGGAGCAGGCTCGGTCACGGGCAGAATCCGGATTGCCGATCCCTTCATCACGATCCTGGACTCGGTGAAGGATTTCGGCACTGTCCCGGCACATGACTCGGCGTTCACCGGTCCGGACGGCTTCCAGTTTGCGGTTGCCCCGGCCTGCACCAATGGCCATGTCATCCGGTTCACGCTGGTCTGCCGGGATGCAAACGACTCGGTCTGGAATTCATTCATCACCCTGCGGGCGGGCGCACCGCGCCTGGAGTATGCGGGCTTGAGCGTGATTGACACTGCGGCTGGCGGTAACCGCAACGGCCGGCTGGACCCGCAGGAGCGGGCGGAGCTGCTTCTCACCCTGCGCAACACCGGACTGGGCAGAGCCAGTAATGTCAACGCCCTGCTGCGGTCCGGGGATCCGAGACTGCTGGTTGAGGACTCGCTTGCCGGCTTCGGGCTGATCCTGCCCGACAGCAGCCAGAGCAACCTGGCGGACCCGTTCCGGGTGCAGACGCTGGTGATCCCGCCGGAGACCAGGGTCTCCTGCACCCTGTATGTCTCGGCTCAGGGGGGTTACTCCCGGGTGATTCCCTTTACCATCATGGTCGGCGAGATCCGCTCCTGCGATCCGATTCCGGACACCGGCGGCACCGCGGTCAGCTACTGGGCATATGATGATGTGGACACGATGTACCTCAGGCACCCGCAGTTCAGCTGGGTGGAGATCAGAGGGCTGGGCACCCGGCTGACCCTCTCTGATGACCAGACGGTCCAGATC
>JAOABP010000003.1 GCA_026418295.1 Caldifarciminota bacterium | reverse complement strand
GCTGTACCTCTGCCGGCTGGAGACGCCGGACCGGACCGTTACCACCAGGGCGGTGCTGCTGCACTGAGCCGGCCTGATTAAAGTAAAAGGGGGGCGGCAGAAATGCCGCCCCCCTTGATTTTTCACCGCCTAGTTACACATGCTCTGCCAGCAGTTTCGCCACCTTTTCCACCAGTTCAATCTCGTCCCGGGTAAATGCATTTGCCACGCCGGCATCAATCGTAATTTCGCCCCACAGCTTTTCCTCCCTGATAATCGGCACCACCAGTTCGGAACGCGTCTCGGCAAAGCAGGTCAGATACCGGGCATCAGCACTGACATCCGGCACCACTTCGGTCCGCATGGTCACCGCGACCGTGCCGCAGATCCCTCTGCCCACCGGAATCTTCTCATAACCGGAGGGAAATTTCCCCTGAAAGGGCCCCAGCACCAGTTCCTTGCCAACCAGTTGGAAAATGCCCACCCAGCTGAACTGCGGGAAGTGTTTCTTCAGCGCCATCACCACCCGGGCTTGAGCATCCTCACTGCGCTGACTGGAGCGAAGCAGGGTCTTAATCTCCTCCAGCTGTGCCTGATATTTCATATCACCAACCTCCCCTCTTTCATAATCAGCCTCCCATCACCATATACCGCGTAACCCTGCCGCCGGGTATCACAGATCATATCCCAGTGAATTGCCGATTTGTTTTTCCCGCCCGATTCGGGCAGCGATGCACCCAGTGCCATATGGATCGTGCCGCCGATCTTCTCATCAAAAAGTGTGTTCTTTGTGAACCGCTGAATTGAGTAGTTGGTGCCGAATGCCAGCTCACCGACTCGCCCCGCTCCTTCATCGGTCGCAAGCATCGCCTTCAGCAGATCCTCCCCCTTCTCTGCCTTCGCCTCAACCACCCGGCCCTTTTCAAAAACCAGCTGCACACCGACTACCTCCTTGCCCATATAGACTGCCGGGAAATGAAAACGAATCTTCCCTTCGGTTTTGTCCTCTTCCGGTCCGGTAAAAACCTCGCCGTCCGGAAAGTTCACCCGGCCGTCACAGTTGATCCATTTTCTGCCCCGGACCCCGAAGGTAATATCCGTATCCTCCCCGACAATCCGGATGGTCTTGAACCGGTTCAGCTTCCGGATCAGCCGGGCTTGACGCCGGGAAACCTCCTGCCATTCCCGGATCGGATCCCGCCGGTCCAGCTTGCCCGCACCGTAGACAAACTCCTGGTACTCAATCAGTGCCATCTCCGCATCCTGAGCTGAGGAGGGTGTCGGATAGAGCGTGCCGACCCAGCGCAGTTTTCCCGCCGCTTCCCGCCGGAGCCGGGTTTCAAAAAGCGGCTTGCGGGCACGCTGGGCAACTGCCAGCCGTTTGGGATCGATACTGGTAAACTCCTTTGTGTTCCAGCCGCTCCAGACATAGAGCAGGGCATCCGCCTTTTCCACCTCCAATTTTTCGGTCGGACTGACAAAACTCAGCTGTTTTTCACTGGCATAACGGTAGAAAAGGTATGCCGCATCGGCGATCCCGACCCGCATCGTGACATAAGCCCCCGCCTTGAGCGCCTCAACCAGTGCTGCCTTGTATAACTCATCAGCGTTGGCCGGTCCGATCATCACCAGCCACTCATCTTTCTTCAGCTGCAGGCTGTAATGAATCAGCACCTGCGCCAGTTTCTCAACTCTGGGATCAAACATTACAACTCCTCCTTTCTCTTTATCCGATCTCTCTTCGCCGGGTGAGAAGGAATCCGGCAATACTCCCCAGAACTACCAGAATTCCGAATCCCAGCAGCAACCGCCGGCTGGAAAAGAAATTGGTCAGCTGACCGATAATCAGGGCGGCGAGCGCAAAAAGCATATGCAGCAGCCAGTCCCGGGTTGAAAATATCCTCCCCCGCACCTCCTCACCCACCGACTCATGAAGCAGGGTATCCATCCCAATATACACCGGTGAAAGAGCCAGCCCGGCAATAAAGACCAGCGGCGCCACCGGCGCAAAAGTCCTGGATATTGCCAACCCCGCTGCCACCAGTCCCATTACCAGAAAACACAAAAGCATCACCTTGTGCTTTTTCACCCGGTGTCCGAACGCCCCAAACACCAGCGACGAAACCAGTAATCCGACCGAACCGATGGCGGCCACATAACCTACCCCTTTTGTCCCCAGGCCAACACCTCCCAGTTCCCGGCTCGACTGGATCACCGGCACATACAGCACCACCACCGCTGCTCCCAGAATCACCATCAGCACAATTGAGCAATAGACAAAAAGCACCGCCGGCTGATTCCTCACTACCGCAAACAGCTCCTTTACACTCTGAATCATTTTCGACTGCTGCTTGATAAAAAGCTCCACCTCAGCCGGGTGCAAATCAGTCCTTTTCTCACCGGCTGCCAGCCGCTTGAAGATAAAAAGCAGCGCCAGGACCGAAACAAAATAGGTGAGTGCGTCAATATAGAAACCTGCGGTCCAGGCCGGCCTGATCCCCAGCCGCAGCCAGCCCGACCAGTCGACAATCAGACCGCCAAGCACCATGCCGGCAAAGGTTGCCACCCGGCCGATGATGTTGAGAAAGGAGTTTGCGCCCAGTACCTTGTCCTGCCCGACAAGATTGGGAATGATTGCCATCCGGGCGGTATTAAAAAAAAGCCCGAACAGAAAAACGAGAAATGCGAGAAAATAAACGAGCAGAAACTGCCCGGTCAGCAGTGCCAGAAATGGAATCAGCAGTACCAGCACGGTGCGGAATGAATCGCAAACGATCATCACCTTTCTTCGGTCCCAGCGGTCAACAAGAACGCCCGCGAGCGGTCCGAACAACACCACAGGCAGTGCCACCACGACCGAAAGATAGGAAATTGCCCGGGCACTGTCCCAGCCGAACCGGCTGGAAAAAAAGGCAATCATCGCCAAAAGCGCCATGTAGTCAAGCTTGTCACCAAAGAGCGAAAACGCCTGAGAAACCGCAAAGATCACAAACTCCGGGATTCTCAGTACCGGCACCAGCTGACTCCGGCGCTTCGGGTCCAGCACCGCTTCTGGTGAAATCCCCGCTTCGATCTTATTTGAACTGGGCACTTTTTAAATGGACTCTCGGCACCGGATAACGGTCAACCAGCTCCTGATAAAAGCTCTCCACCTGTAAAGCGATATTTGCCCAGGAAAACTCCTGCGCCCGTTTTCTCCCATTCTCGCCCAACTCCCGCGCCCGCTCCGGTTCCTTGAGCAGTTTTATAATCGCCCGGGCAATCGCATCCGGATCGCGTGGCGGAACCAGAAACCCTTCCCGCCCGTCGGTCATCACCGTCCGGTAACCGGTAATGTCAGATGCCACCACCGGCCTTGCGGTTGCCATCGCCTCCAAAAGCACAATTCCGAAACTTTCATAGCCGATTGCCGGAGAACAGAACACATCACAGGTCCGGTAATATCTCGGCCGGAGCTCACCGGGAATCAGCCCCGCCCAGTAAACATGAGACTCAACCTCTTTGTCCAGATAATCCTTGTAGGCATAACCGAAAAGACCGGTTCCGACCACAACCAGCTGGACATCCGGAACCTCCCGAACAATCTTCGGCAGTGCCATCAGCAGATACTTCAGTCCCTTCCGGGGTTCAAATCTTCCTAAGAAAAGTATCTTCGGCCGGCCGTTATTGAGCTCCGGAATCGGCTCGACATCAGGCTTGAAAAAATCCACATCAACACCATTGGGAATAATCCGGTAATTACCCGGGAAATATTTGGCAGTTGAATCCCGGGCTGCTGTTGAGACTGCGATCAATCCATGAATTGCCCGGAAATAGGGCAGCAGCAGCGAACGGCACAGCGCATAACCGATGCTCTTGTCATGGCTGGCATGAAAGGTAAAAACATTGATCGCCCGGGAGACCCGCAGCGCCACCAGCGGTAGGGTCGGCGCCAGTGAGCCGTGGAGATGAATCACATCAAACCGCTCCTGCTCAAAAAAACGCTTCACCCGGGCAAAGGGACGGAATGCCACCGGCACCCGGGCAAAGGATTTATTGGAACGGATCACCAGCCCGCGTCCCACCCGGAAAACCTGATCCTCATCCGGCACTTTGTCCAGACAGGCAAGACTCTTCCCCCCCACCCGGGTAGTGAGAATTTTCACCGTATGCCCCCGGCGTCGGAGTTCAACCGCGAGATGATGGATATGTTCCGCGATTCCCCCGATATACGGGTAATAATTATCCGATACCATGCAAATCCGCATATCAAACCTTTACGCCGGTCTCCTGAGCTGTCACCACTCTATTTTATCCCCCCTGCTGATAGGCTGCAAGCCCGGCCTTCAGAATTGCTACCGCCCGGACCAGAGCCTCACACTCCAGCACATAGGCAATACGCACCTCATTTCTGCCCAGTCCGGGTGTGGCGTAAAACCCGTTCCCCGGCGCTACCATTACCGTTTCATTGTTCACATGAAACCGCTCCAGCATGAAGATGGCAAACCGTTCGGCATCATCCACCGGCAGTCCGGCAATAAGATAAAATGCACCCCGGGGTGTCGTAAATTCAACCCCGGGAATCTTCGCCAGCTCGGCGCAGAGCACATCGCGCCGGCGCCGGTACTCATTACGTACCTGCTCAAAATACGCCGGCGGAATCTTTGCCGCCTCCTGTGCCGCCAGCTGATCGATCGTTGGCGGACAGAGTCGTGCCTGTCCGAATTTCAGCATCGCGGTCATGAAATCGCGGTTTCTTGAAACTACACAGCCAATCCGGGCGCCACAGGCGCTGTATCGCTTGGAAATGGAATCAACCATTACCGTCCGGTCCTCCACCCCCTGCAGGCTCAGCACACTTACCGGCTTGACCTCTTCATAGACAAATTCACGGTAGACTTCATCGCCGATCAGAAACAGATTATATTCGAGCGCCAGTTCCTTCAAGAGCATCATCTCCGGTTCTGTATATACTGCCCCGGTCGGATTACCGGGGTTGGAAAAGAGAATCGCCCGGGTCCTGGGGGTGATCAGCCGGACAATTTCATCCTTTCCGGGGAGAGCAAAACCGCTGGTCCGGAAGGTCGTAATCGGCACAATCTTCACTCCCGCCATTATTGCGAACCCGAGATAGTTGGTGTAGAACGGCTCTGGCACCAGAACCTCATCGCCGGGATCGCATACCGCCTGCAAAGCAAATGCAATTGCCTCACTGCCGCCGGTGGTCACCAGAATATTCCCTTCTTCAACCGCAATTCCCGCCCGGTGGTAATAGTCAACCAGCGTCCTGATATAACTCTTCAATCCGGCAGAATGACCGTACTCGAGAACTTTAATATCAATCTGCCGGTAGCCATTGATAATTTGAACCGGGGTCTCAATATCCGGCTGTCCGATGTTCAGATGATAAACCTTGATTCCCCGGGCTTTCGCCTGTTCAGCATACGGGACCAGACGCCGGATTGGTGAAGCCGGCATGAGCTGGGCACGTACTGACAACCGTAACTCCTGTTCTGGGTTTATCATACTTTGCCTCTCCTTTGCTCAGAATATAATCTTCTTCATCTCTGCTTCCGGTATCGGACCAACTGCACTGCCATAAAACCGTTCCTCAATTATCAGCTCCTCAATCAGGTTGTTGACCTGTTCCCAGGTCACCTGATTATATGCATCGATGATCTCCTCCCAGGTCTGAACCCGCCCCAGGATCAGATAGGCACGGCTCAACCGGAACATCCGGTTAATCGGACTTTCCATTCCCAAAAGCACCGCACTCCGGGTCATAACCAGCGCCCGTTCAAACTCCTCGCGGGTAATCTTCTCCGTTCTCAACCGGTGCAGTTCATCCTTCAGCACCCCGACACACCGTGCCAGTTTCTGCTGTTCGACAGAAAAATACACTGCCAGCAGCCCGGTATCCTGGTAAAGCTCGATAAAACTGCCCACTGAATAAACCAGCCCCTCCTCCTCCCGCAGCCGCTGAAACAGCCGGGATGAAACACCCCCTCCAAGTGCGGTATTCAGAACCGAAAGGGCATAGCGTCTGGGATCCGCATAGGAGAACACCGGGACCGCCAGACATAAATGGACCTGAGAAATATCCGGCCGGTGGCGGACAAGAAAGTTCCGCTGTCCGGGCAGACTGGGCAGCCGCACCGACTGACCGCATTTCTGATTGCCAAATTCGGAAAGCAACGCCACCAGCTCCGTATGATCAACCGCCCCCACCGCGACTACAACCCCGTTATCGGCACAGTAATTAGTCCGGTAGAACTCACTCAGGTCCCTGCCTGAAATCGGGTCAATGGAATCAAGAGTGCCTATAGCCGGCCGCCCCAGCGGACCGACTCCGAAAAGGGCGGTAAACAGCAGGTTCAACGCACAGGACTCAGGATCCTCCTCCCCCGCTCTGATTTCCTCCCGGACCACCTCTTTCTCCTTGATAAGCTCCGGTTCGGCAAAGGCGGGTAAGGCAAGAATCTGCCGCATCAGTCTTACAATTACCCTGCTCTGATCCCGGGGGAACCGGGCATAGAAGCAGGTCCCCTCCTTGTCGGTAAATCCGTTCAACTCAGCACCATGGGATTCAGCAATGATATTAATCTTTTTGGCATCCAGCTCACCTGTTCCCTTGAAGATCATATGCTCAATCAGGTGGGCGATCCCTTCCCGGCCGGGCGGATCATCCCGTGCCCCGACACGATAGGCAAACCCCAGTGTCACTGAATGGAAATGGGGAAGTTTTTCGGTAATAACAAACATGCCACCCGGCAACCGGGTGGCATGAATCTCCGGAATTCCCGTCTCACCCCACTTCATCTTTCCACTTCACTTTACCACTGTCCGGTCAATTATCCCTCTTCCCACCCGTTAATGCCTGGGCCGGTGCTGATGTGACTGACCCCGGGAACTGCCGGTCCGGGTCTGCTGTTGTGCCCTCCCAGGCCGGGGGCGCCGGTCGCTTCTTCCCGTATCATCTGAGACCGGAATTTCTCCCCGTTCCTCCATTGCCTTTTTCCGGGACAGATTTATCCTCCCCTGCTCGTCAATCTCCACCACTTTTACCCATACCTTGTCGCCGACCTTCACCGCATCGGTCACCTGACGGTACCGCTCCGGTCCCAGCTGGGAAATGTGAATCATTCCCTCCTTACCGGGCAGGATCTCCACAAACGCCCCGAAGTTCATGATCCTCGTCACCGTTCCCTGGTAAATCTTGCCCACCTCCACCTCTGCCACGAGCGATTCAATCCACTCCTTCGCCCTTCTCAGATTATCCGGATTGGTAGCGGCGATGGTAACCGTCCCGTCATCCTCGATATCAATAGTGGTATTCGTCTGGTCAATGATCTTCCGGATGGTCTTACCGCCCGGTCCGATCACGGTGCCGATCTTGTCCTTGTCAATAACAAACGAAACAATTCTCGGCGCATACTTGGAGATTTCCGGCCGCGGCCTGTCAATGCAGGCGTTCATCACCTCCAGCACCTTCAGCCGCGCCCGGGTCGCCTGTTCCAGCGCCTCATGCAGAATGGAATAGGGCACACCGCGGAGCTTCAGATCCAGCTGAATGGCAGTTATGCCGGCACTGGTGCCCGCCACCTTGAAATCCATGTCACCATAATGGTCCTCGTCACCGATGATATCAGTCAGAATCCGGTACCGGCCATCCTCCTTCACCAGCCCCATGGCAATACCGGCGACTGCCGCCTTGACCGGCACCCCCGCATCCATCATTGACAGCGATCCCGAACAGACCGATGCCATTGAAGAACTGCCGTTGGATTCGAGAATATCCGACACAATCCTGATCGTGTATGGAAACTCCTCTTCCTTCGGTACCACCGCCTGCAATGCCCGCTCTGCCAGATCGCCGTGCCCGATCTCCCGGCGCCCGGGACCGCGCAGCATCCGCACCTCACCAACCGAAAACGGTGGAAAGTTGTAATGAAGCATGAAAGACTTCTTCTCCTCCATCGCCAGCTCGACATCATCAATGATCTGCTCATCCGACTTTGTCCCCAGAGTCGTGGTTGCCAGCGACTGCGTCTGTCCCCGGGTGAACAGCGCCGAGCCGTGTGCTCGGGGCAGAACGCCGACCGCACATTCAATCGGCCGGAGCTCATCCAGCGCCCGGCCATCGAGCCGCTCGCTCTTGTCCAGAATACGGTGGCGCACATCAGCGGCAATGATTTCCTCCAGGACCGCCTGGATCGCCAGCTCCGCATCCGGGAACTTTTCACTCAGTTTCTCCACCACCTCTTTAGCCAGCTCCTGGCGTGCCTGACTCCGGCTGCGCTTGTCCTTGATGTCATTGGTTGCCCGTGCCCGTTCCGCCGCCAGCTCCTGCACCGCTGCCCGGAGCTCGTCACTCATCATCGGTGCTGCCGGCCTGACCTTCGGCTTGCCCACCGCTGCCTGCAGCTCCTTCTGCAGTTCGATCGTCTGCCGGATCACGGGCAATGCCAGCTCACATGCCCGGTCAATATCACTGATCGTTACCTCGCGCGCCTGTCCGGCAATGGTCATGATCAGATCGCCTTCAATCCCGACAAACAGCATTGACATTTCCGCCTCATCCAGCTGGCTCATCGGAGGATTACACACCAGCTGGCCGTTAATCTTCCCTACCCGGCAGGCACCAATCGGGCCCAGAAACGGAATCTCAGAAACGGTCAGCGCTGCTGATGCCGCAATCAGACTCAGAAATTCACTTTCATTCTCCATATCAGTGGACAGGAGGTAAGCGATAATCTGCGTTTCATTCCGGAAGTCATCCGGGAACAGCGGACGGATCGGACGGTCAATCAGCCGGCAGGTCAGCGTTTCCTTGTCGCGCGGCTTCCCCTCCCGCTTGAAAAATCCACCCGGAATCTTGCCGGCAGCATAAGCCAGCTCCCGGTAATCCACTACCAGCGGGAAGAAATCCTGATAGGTCTCAAGTGGCTGCTTGTTATAAACCGCACTTGCCAGCACCACCGAATCACCGTAACGGGCCAAAATTCCGCCATCTGCCTGGCGGGCAACACGGCCAAACTCCAAAGACAGGGTCCTGCCGCAGACCTCGGTCTCGACGCGGTGCATAAACCTAACCCCGCAATCCGAGACTGGCAACTATTTTCTCGTAGCGGTCCTGATGATGCTTTGCCAGATACTGCAGATGCCGGCGCCGTTCATTCACCAGCTTGATCAGCCCCCGCCGGGAATGCTTGTCCTTCTTGTGCACCTTGAGATGCTCGGTCAGCTGATTAATCCGTTCGGTCAGAATTGCAATCTGTACCTCTGGTGAACCGGTATCCCGTTCGTGCAACCGGAAGGTGGTTACCAGCTTCTGCTTCTTTTCCTTGCTTAAAGCCATATACTCCTCTTCTTTTTATTCTATACCATAACCAAACCGTTTGCGATGTCAACAAGTGGAACATCCCCTCCAATCCGGGATGTCATCTCCGTTACCCGCACCAGCGCCTAAAAACCGATGGGCATTGATTCCTGTTTTCCGATCTCCTCGCCGGCTGCCGATTCCAAGTCCGCCATCGTAATCGGACGCTGCTCCCGGGCAGCTGCGGTTACCGCCTTCAGCACCACATTCTTGATTTTGCCTCCGGACAGGGCAAAACGGACTGCCAGCTGGGCAAATGAGACATCAGGGGCAAGTTTGGGACAGCCGGCAAGAAACTTCTGCCAGATTCGTTCCCGTGCAGCTACATCCGGGAGTTCAAACTTCAGCCGGAGCAGGAGCCGGCGCTCAAATGCGGGATCGAGCGCAAAGTCGCGATTGGTAGTCAGGATCATCAGCCCTTCATAACGCTCCAGCTCCTGCATCAGGATATTGGTCATCAGGTTGTGCCCGCGGTCGGAAGAGTGGCTTTCATCCAGCCGCCGGCCGAAGCAGGCGTCCGCCTCATCAAAAACCAGCACACACCCCGCCTTCCTCGCCTCCTCAAATACCATCCGGACATTTTTTTCCGATTCACCAAACCATTTACTGTAAAGCTGGTCATACCGCACATAACCCAGCGGTCTTTTCAACCGCCGGGCGATCGCCTCGGCGGTTGCGGTCTTGCCCGTTCCGGGCGGTCCGTAGAAGAGCATGGTTGTCGCCCGGCCGTAGGGGATTGCACGGTCGACCCCGTAATTCTGAAGCGCCTCCGCAAGGTGCTCAAACTGCCAGAGTGCATCCTCAATCCGGCGGAGGTGCGTCCGGGGCAGTACCAGCTGCTCAAGGCTGACCTCCGGCTCCTTGATCCAGATCAGCCGCATCTCATCCCGACGCGCTGAAACCCTCTCCTCCTTTTTTTCCTGCCACGGATTGTGCTGTCCGCAGATCCGCCAGAAAGCCTCCTCGGTGATTCCATACTCCGCAGTCAGCGGATCGCAATCAAGCGTCCAGAAAAATTTCTGGCACGGCTTGATCAGCCGGTTGGTAATCAGCCTGCCCTCAGGACTCAGGAGGGTCAGATTCGCAATCAGATCCCGGAACCCGCCGCCCACCGCCATCAGCAGGTCCGTACCGGAAACGGCCTCGCCGCTCAGCCGGGCAAAAAAAAGAAGCAGCAGGGCCAGCTTCTCCGGCCGGGAAAGACCATACTCCGCACACAGCACCTCAAGCGGAATTTGATAACCGTTCCTCTGCGCCCGCTGAACGATCTCCTCCAGCCGGCGCTGGAATTTTGCCGGACCAGGAGACTCAGATTCCGCCTCCGCCATTCTGCCCTCCAAACCCTCTCTCGACTCTTTTGGTATCATATCCTTGAATAAGCGCTCAGATTCCTCATCCGCCATTCTGCCCCCAAAACCTTCTCGCCTACCCTGCCTTTTATGCCGCTGCGAATGGAGATGCTCCGGCTCAGGCTCCCAACCCGCCAGCAGCCAGCCCATCATCCGCCTCGAAATTGACCGCAAAGGTGCCGGCTGCGAATTGATCAGGGATGCAAGCAGACCTCTTGAGGTCTCAAGATACTCAACATTATACTGCTCCACAAAACCTCCTTTTCAGCACTTTTCTCTCTATATATAAATAGTAAATTTCACCCCTAAAAAGCAAAAATATTTCTAATTTGATTTAATTCTGATAACTATTAGAGAAAATTGTACTTAGAACTAAATCACTAAGATCGGCAGATTAATTGATTTCTAATTATTTGAATTATTTATTCTTGCGTTAAAATCGCCCGCGTGGAAACTTCCGCTTTCTGCTGTCAATAACACCTTTAATCCTGATCGCCGCTCCGGTAATGATCAGCAGTATCAGGCCCAACCCGATACAAATCCCACCCCACCGGAACCAGGAGTGAACCGGGAGCAGCTCCCAGAACCGGTCAAAGATGAGAATCAGAACGCCGGTGATTCCGGTAATGGCGAGAAGGGGGGCAAAAATCATTCCGGTGACAACATGCAGCTGGCGCAGCCTTTTCATCACCCCTCCTTTCCAGCTAGGTAACGGTTGAGAAACATCACCTGTTCCATGGGCAGCCGTTCCGGCCGCTGTCTTTCCGCTGCGATCTGCTTTTCCGTGAGCGCCGGACTCAGTTCGGAGGCATGCAAGCCGATGATGATGAGGGTGATCACATTATACTCCTCCGGAATACCCAGGATTTCCCGGACCTTTTTCGGACTGTAACCGGCGATCGGGTGTGCCACCAGTCCCAGCTCGGTTGCGCGCAGAATAAGGAATGCCACCTGCATCCCGGTATCAAACAGGTAATACTCCCGGTCACGGATAACACAGTCCAGCTCCTTTTTGCTGAACACCGCCACCACCATTGAGGCTGCATAACACCACTCATTTCCCGGACTGAAAACCTCTTTTAACCGTTCCAGCTGCTGCGGCTCATAAACAAATACAAACCGTGCCGGCTGGCTGTTAAAACAGGTCGGTGCCAGCTGGGCGTGCCGGGTCAGATCCCGGATCAGCGCCTCATTAATCTCTACCGGAACCAGCGAACGGTAAGCCCTTCTCTTTTCTATTGCCTCGGCAACGGTCAATTCTGCCTCCTTTCTCTCAGAATTATAACAACCCCGGGGTTCTCGTCAAAAAACATTTTACCGCTCATTTGACATCCTTATCACCCCGGGTTAAAATGATACCGGTTGCGATACCTTATTCCTGCTGAAGATGTGGACCAGGTGGAACTGCTTGGTCCCGCCGACATGAACCTCACCACCATTGCCCGCTATTACCGGACCTATATTGTCTACCGCGACGGACTGCTCCGCCTTTCCGGTCCCCGTGCTGAGAAAACTGAACTTCAGCAGCTGTTTGACCGGCTCATTGCCCGGTGCCGCCGGGGAGAGCGGATTACTCCGGAACTTATTGAGGCGGAAATCAGGCGCCTCCGGGAGGAAAAGGGCACACTAAACGAAACCTCCAGTCCGGTGCTGGAAAAACCGCCCATTGCGCCGGCAGATATGACGGTGATTCACACCCCGCGCAAGACGATTGTGCCCAAGAGTGCCAACCAGCGCCGCTATCTTGAAGCCATCAGTGATAACGACATCGTGTTTGCCATCGGACCGGCCGGAACCGGAAAAACCTACCTTGCGGTTGCAGTTGCGGTCCACGCCCTGATTGCCGGCCGTGCCAGCAGGATAATCCTGACCCGTCCGGCGGTTGAAGCCGGGGAATCGCTTGGTTATCTGCCCGGCACCTTCAAGGAGAAAATCGACCCTTACCTGCGCCCGCTTTACGATGCCCTGTTTGACATGCTGCCGCTTGAGCGCACCCAGCGGCTGATTGAGCAGGAGGTAATCGAAGTTGCTCCGCTCGCCTTCATGCGCGGCCGGACCCTCTCGGATGCCTACATCATCCTGGACGAAGCCCAGAACACCACCTCCACTCAGATGAAGATGTTTCTTACCCGGCTGGGCTGGAACTCCAAGGCGATCATCACCGGCGACATCACTCAGATTGACCTTTCAGAAAAATACCGGTCCGGCCTGGTTGAGGCGGAAAAACTGCTTGCCGGCATTCCGGGCATCTGTATCGTTCACTTTGACAAAAGCGATGTTGTCCGCCCGCCGCTGGTTTCAAGAATCATTCACGCCTACGAAAACAAGGGGGATAATGGGCAGTCCGAATCGCAGAAATAAACTCCAGCTCTGTATCTTCGGCACCCGGGACCGCCGGCTGAAACAGGAAATCAGCCGGCTTCTGCACCGGCTGCAGCCGGTCATTACCCCCCGTCTGCCCCCGGGCGAGATTAATATCATCTTTGTCAGCAACCGGAAAATCACCGAACTCAACCGCCGCTTTCTGGGTCGCAACCGGCCGACCGATGTCCTGTCCTTCCCCTTAACGCAGGTCCGTACCGGACCCGGGTGCGGGTGGGTAGTGGGAGAAATCTACATCTCCCGGGAACAGGCACGGTTGCAGGCAAAGGCTGCCGGTATCAGACTCCATACCGAACTCCTGCAACTGGTGCGCCACGGTCTGCTTCATCTTGCCGGTTTCTCCCATCGGGAGATGAACCGCCTGCCCTGAATTTACTCTGCAAAGATGTCCTCCACGCAACCGCAACCGGAAAACCGGAGCTGAGCCCAATGTTCTGGCAAATCCCCGCCACCATTGTTCTCCTCATCCTCTCCTTCATCTTCTCCGGCTCTGAAGCCGCCTTCTTCTCACTGCCCCAGTGGCGGGTCCGGGAACATCGGCAGCTCAGCCGGCTGCTTGCGGAACCGGGAAGACTGCTCGGCACCCTGCTCTTCGGCAACCTGCTGGTGAACATCAGCGCCACCGCCATTTTCACCCTGCTGCTGCTCCAGTTCAGCAGCCGGTTCCGGCTTGCTCCGGCAATTGTGCTTCCTGCCGGTGGTATCCTGATGACGGTAATACTGCTGCTGTTTGGCGAAATCACCCCTAAAATTCTGGCAACGCGCTACCCGGATGCGTTTGCCCGCGCCTTTAGCCCCTTCATATCCGCACTCCAGCAGCTGCTTTCTCCGGTAACCCGGGTGCTGAATAAAATCAATGCCTTTACCCGTCTGCTCCCGGAAGAAACCACCCAGCTGAGCGAACCGGAACTGCAGACCATGATCACCTTCGGTCGGGAACAGGGGGTACTGCTTCCGGGGGAAGAGGAAATTCTGCGTAACCTGATTCAGCTTGACCGGCGCACCGTTTCGGAGGTGATGACCCCGCGCCAGGATATGGTTGCGGTGCCGGAGGATGCAGCCATTGCCGCGGCCCTTGATGTCTGCCGGCAGTCCGGGTTTTCCCGGCTGCCCGTTTATTCGGGGACACTGGAAAGGATTACCGGGGTAGTCTATGCCAAGGAACTTTTAACCGCCCCTGACCCCGGACTGCCGGTCAAAAATATCACCCGCCCGCCCTACTTTGTCCCGGAAGTGAAACGGCTTGCTCCGCTGCTCGATGAGCTCCGGCGCAAGAACTCTCACATCGCCATCGTCATTGACGAATTTGGCCAGACTGCGGGCATGGTTACGCTCGAAGATATCCTTGAGGCGATTTTCGGTGAAATCAGCGACGAATTTGACCGGGCTGAGGAACTTCCCTACCGCAGGGTTGCGGAAAATGAGTATGTTGTCGACGGTGAGATTGACCTGGCAACCCTGAACCGGCTTTTTGACGATGCCTTTACCGGATTTGAGTTTGACCGGCTTGCCGCCCTGATTTACGACCGGCTCGGCAGGCTGGCAAAGGCCGGCGACACGCTCCGCATCGGCAATCTTGAAATAAAAGTCACCGAATTATCCGAACACCGGCTGGAAAAAGTACTCATCCGGAAACTGGAGCGGTAATGGACCTGCTGCTCGGCTTTATTCTGATTATCTTAACCGGTTATTACGCCGGAACCGAGACCGCCCTCTACCGGGCAAACTGGGTCCGTCTGCTGCACTGGTCAAGAAGAAAGGTCCGGGGTGCTGCTGATGCCCTCAGCGCCATTGACCGGCTTTCCCTTTCCATTATTACAACACTGATCGGCACCAATCTCACCGGCGTATTTGCCACCCAGCTGTTTGAACATTACTTTGTCCGGGAACTCGGTCCTGCCTTCACTCCGCTCGCCATCGGGCTGGTGCTTGCCCTTACACTGCTTTTGGGAGACTACCTGCCCAAGTCCCTGGCTCAGGCGGTTCCTACCCGCTGGCTGCGCCTGACCGCATTCCTGCTGAACTTCACCCGGTTACTTTTCCTGCCGGTAATTGCACTACTGGCACGGGTTCTGCCGAAAATTCAGCGGCTCAGCCTCACCCGTGAGGATTACCTGACAGTCCTGCCCGGCAGACCGGACAGCGGTCCGCACCTGCGCCGGATGACCGCCCGGCTGTTTCAGTTTGCCCGGATGGCGGTCAGTGAATCGGCTATTCCCCTGGAGCAGGTAAAATCGGTCCCGGCTGCGGCTGACCGTCCGGTCCTGCTCGAACTGCTCCGCCATTACGGCTATACCCGGATTCCGGTCTATCAGGACCGGCCGGAAAACATCATTGGTGTAATTGTTGTCAAGGACCTGCTCGAGCCGGGGGCACTGCGCATCCGGCCGGTGCTCAGGGTAACACCGGAAACCCGGGCGCTCGAGGTGCTCCGGATGATGCAGCGCCAGGGTGAACACCTGGCGGTCATCGACTCCCCTTCTGGAAACGCAGTCGGCATTGTTACCCTCGAGGACCTGGTTGAGGAGCTGGTGGGAGAAATCCGCTCCGAAGACTGAAAATGACCGCACCGATAACCACTGAAGCGGTCTGTCTCCACTCCCGCCCCTGGCGCAACACCTCCCTCATTCTCTCCCTGTTCACCCGCGAGCTGGGACTGGTTTCTGCCCTTGCCAAGGGTGCACGCCGGCCCAGGAGCAGGCTTGGTGCCGTTACCGGCATGTTCGCCCACTGCTCTGCCCTGCTTATCCCACCCCGCGCTGGTGAACTGTATATTTTAACCGATGCTGATCTGCTCAATCTGTTTTCCAGCCTGAACACCGAATATGAACTCCTGGTTGAGGCGAGTGTCATTGCTGAATTCCTCTTACGCACCCTGCCGCCCCGCCATCCTGAGGAACGGGTTTTTGCCCTGCTTTTAACCTATCTTGAACAGCTGGCGCAACCGGCGGAACTTGATCCCGGCACCATCCGTCTCTTGGTGCTCTCTTTTCTGCTCAAGGCGCTGGCATTCCTCGGCTACCGGCCCGAACTGGTCCGCTGCAGCCGGTGCGGTCAGGAACTTTCCCCTCCAGTGGTGTTTAACCCGGAAACCGGAGATCTGGTCTGTATCCGCTGCAGTCAGCAGTTCCGGCCCTCCGCCCTGACCATCGGTCCCGAACAGCTTCAACTGCTGAGAACACTGCTCCATACCCCGGCGGTCGGAATTTCCCGGCTTGCGGTTCCCGGTCCGGACAATACACTCACTGAGCTTGTGGCAGCGCTCGTATCGCATCACTATCCGCACCGGACATTCCCTCTGCTGGTGCGCCTCACTCAGCCGCAAAAATAAAAAACGGGGGCAGAACTCTGCCCCCGCCATACAGATGCCTGTGTCTATCTGGACACAATCACCTTGGCAACCGATGAACCGTTGTTCACCACCCGGGCAAAGTAGATGCCGCCTGCCAGACTGCGCACATCCAGCCTTCCGGTTCCATCCTTCAGGGTTACCGTGCTCACCAGCTTTCCCGTGGCATCAAAGACCTCAACCTGCGCCCCGCTTCTTTCACTCAGCGTCAGCTGCAGCAGACCGTTACCCGGATTGGGTGTAACCTCCAGCCGCGCCGGCATCCGGACCGGCTCCGGTGTCAGTTCCATCACCCCGACCCGTCCGGAAACGGTGGCATTTGCCATGATGTCCCGCATTGACGCATCGCGCGAAGGTGCCCAGACCCCGGTATATTCCCAGCCCTGATAGGAGAGTGGTGGCACCGAATCCATGCCGAATGAAGGCGAACCGGTAACTTCCGAGGTGGCACCGACAAAGAAGGCGCCATCGGTGATCACAATCGGGCTCGGCGGGTTGATCGTATACCAGTCAGCATTGAGCACATTGACCGTAGCGATATAGAGCGTATCACCCGGACTGCCGCCCGGACCGTTGTCATCGTAAATTCCGATTGCCACCGGCGTGCTGGTGGTCGCCTGCATATAAACCCGGGCACTGGAGATGGAGCAGGGATAGACCGGCGGGACAAAACGGTTGCCGAATCCGCCCGGACCGTTCCAGTACATTGAATTGGTCGGTGTGCCCCGGTCATAGGTCAGTGTCGTCGGCAGGGTCACCACCCGCAGTTCAATCGTCACGGTATCGTTCACCGGCACCGCATCGCCCGGCAGTTTGGAAATCACCTGGATTGTATAAACGCCGTTACTCGACGGTGTCCAGGTGCGGGGAAATACCACCGAGTCGGTTTCGGACGGGTTGAGCGCCCGGACATTTGTGGAGTCGATAAACATCACCGAACCCGCCTGGTTCCGCACCCGTGCTACCGCCCGGAACTGGGATTCAGCCTGATTGCCGGTGTTCTGAATCACACCCCAGAAGGTAATCGGCTGACCGTTGACCGCAAACATGCCGCCGGAGCGGTCATTCATCGCATTGCGCACCGCGGCATCGTGAACCTGCAGTGTGGTGGACTCCGGCGGGAAGAACCGGACCGCCAGCCCGGGATGATACATGTTGCCGGGCGGAATGTTGCCGGAGAGATAGTTCAGTCCGATTCTGCCCGACACATTCTCAATTCCGCACTGATTGGCATCCGGCACCCAGCCGTTATACGGCGCGCCCGACTGCTCCTTGTACTGGAAGGTGATTGAGGAGTCCGGCTTCGAAAGAATGATCTGGAAGGTGTTATTCCCGCCCGTATTCCAGAACCGGACACTGTCATATTCCACGATAAAAGTGTCGTTATCCGGGCTGGTCCAGACCCAGACCGAGCCGTTCGGTGAACCCGAAGCCGAGCAGTCAATATCACTCATCAGTGCTGCCAGGGTGTTGTTGGAACGGGTCGGGCTCGGAATCCGCTGGAAAGGCGAGGCATTCAGCGCATTGTCGTGGAAGGCGATATACCCGTTGGAGCCGATATAAACCTTGTCAACCCGGTACCAGTAATAGGGGAACTCAAAACCGATCTCAAACGGTCCGACCACATTGTCATCTCCCAGACCGGTCACCCGCGTACCCACACCCTTGATTTCAATCCAGTTGTAAACCGGCGCACCCGGGCAGGTGGTATCTGAATCCAGATACCGGTACCCGAATGAATCCGGACCGCCTCCGCCCCAGACCGGCGGCAGCTGTCCACCGGTCCCGGCAGGGCTGAGCGCAATTATAACTGCGCAAAATATCGTTACCGCCATTAAGACCTCCTTTTAGGATTTTACTGCTGATTAACTATAAACCCGGTTCCGCCATTTGTCAACGATTTGCCCTGCCCGTCCTGGGCTGATACTGCAGACCGGCACCAATACTCACCCCGGGCTGACTCCAGAATCCCCAGGGCAGGTTCACCCGGCCGCCGATCTGCAACCGCCACTGCCGAGAAAAATAAATTGTACCGGTCAATCCTGCACCCAGCCCCCGCAGTCCGATTCCGAAGTTTGCAGAGTAAAATCGGCTGAAGTCATAAAGCAAATTCAGATCAAACAGCCCGGTACCGATACTCGGCACCAGCGCCGCCCTTCTGCCGGTTCTGACCTTCAGCCCCAGATTGACATCATAAATCAGCGGTTTGCGTGCCAGCGACTCATAGGGCGCATTGGGTGGACCGAAGAGCCAGTTGCCATAGCCCAGTGAGCCCTGAAGCACCAGCCCGAGCCGGCGGTTAAAACCATAACCGAACCGGGCGGTCACAATTCCGTCAAGATAGTAATCCAGATAGGGCAGCCCCAGAGGCGGGTCCCACACCACCGGATAGCCGGAAGGGGCGATGCCCGTCCCGACTCCGGCACCCAGCAGAAACGAGGGCCCGGGGGTAATTTCAGCACGATCATAAACCGGAACCGAACAGGAAATGCACAACAGCCCTGCTGCCAGCCAGCAAACCGCCGGTTTCATATGACCTCCTTTTTAAGCCGTCTGCCCAACAGGATAACCCGATTAAATCTCCGGTCAACCACAACTGACAGATTTTCCTTGACAATGTCCGGTGAAGGGGTACTATCTGTTCAGAGAAGCAGTTAAGAATCAAAAAAGGAGGTTCAGATGCTGAGGGCCAGTTCATTAGTATTTTGCCTGCTGGCAATTCTGTTTCTGGCAGTTCAGGCTGAAGCCAGCTACTCTGCCCAGCTGACCGGTAATCAGGCGGTCCCCCCAACAACCAGCAGTGCCACTGGTGATGCGGTTTTTACTCCGAACCGTGATAACACCGAACTCAAATGCAAGGTGACAGTAAACAACCTTTATAATGACGGACTGCTTCAGGTGGCGCTTTATCTCGGCAAACCGGGCGAACCTGCCCAGCCGGATATGAAGGTTGCGGTCCTGCCGGTCACCCGCTCGCTCAAACGGGGTATCTATAATGGTGTCCTCTCCCAGACGACACTCACCGATGCGGACCTGCAGGGACCGCTTGCCGGACACAAAATTGAGACGCTGATTTTCGCCATGAGCATGGGTAAGATCTTCGTCAATATTTCATCCGGCAGTTATCCTGAGGGCGAAATCCGGGGACAGATTCAGTAGCCTTTTGAATGGTAATTAAATAAAAGCGGACAGCGTAACGCTGCCCGCTGCTGTTACCTGTTTGACAATTACTTGATTGTTGCCCCGGTCAGTTCCAGATTGAATTCGTAAGCCGCGGTCCCGTAGGACTCCTGCCAGTGTGCCTTAACCGGACCGACATTGTTTGCATACCACCAGTGCTGGGTAAAGGTCTGAGTCCCGGTGTTAACCGTCTGCTCAACTTTCCAGGCGCTCCGATAGGTACCTGCCGGCACACTCACATCCTCCTGCTGCAGCACCTTGACGACGGTAAATTCATTCACCCGCCATGTCTTATCTTTTGTTAACGGCAGGACCAGCGTTGTGTCCGGCGCTGAGTCGGTTTTGCTCTCGTAGCTCAGCACAAAACTGCCCGCCTCACGCTCATAGGTGGTCTCAATCACAGTATAAGTGGACTCAAACGGGAAATACATATGGACACTGGTTGTATTCACCAGCTCAATCACTTCTTCCCCTGAATTGAGATTGTCCTTTCCTGTCGCCACCACCTGGATCGTCATTGTCTGCACGGTATCTGGCTGATCATCAGTAGCGGTCAGAACCCTGGCATGACCGCGATAGCTCCAGCTGTTCCCAACGGTAAGCGGATAATAATCCTCCTTTGTCCCGAAGATATCACAGCCGATCAACAGCAGAACGGATATAATCAGTACCGATACTGACCATCGTTTCATAATGCTCCTTTCTTGATAATTATTATACATTTTCTCCACCACAAGTCCAGAAATTACTGCGACAAACCTGCACCACTAACAACCACTTTTCATTTTATCCCCAAAACCAAACCGATATAGCCAGAGCTAGCAAAACCGGATAAACTGTAATTCTTGTGATATCTATTTATAATTATACATTGGCTTATGCCTAATATGGGTGCAATGATGTTAAGTCACTGTTTATCAATTTGATATATTAAATTAAGCCCCTGCCCTCCCGGCAGTATGGGGGAGGGTGATGATGATAATGGTAAATATGGTGTTGGCGATAATGATCATTAAGCAGGGTGCCTGCTGTTTCCTTGTCTTTTGGAGATAGTCAGCAAGGGGTTTCGGGCACATTGTGCCTTCCTTTTTATCTATCAACACCATTTCCGGTTGTTTATTCCAAACCGGTATCAGGACATTCCGGCTATATTTGCCTTGGCAATTTCAGTTGATATATTTGAGGCAATGAAGGTGCTGGTAACCGGCGGTGCCGGCTATATCGGCAGTGTCTGTACCCGGCTGCTGGTGGATGCCGGTTATGAGGTCGTTGTAATTGACAACCTTGCTCATGGACACCGGTCTGCGGTCACTCCTTCTGCCCGGCTCGTAATTGCCGATCTCGGCGATGCGGCAGCACTGGACCGTGTCATCATGCAGGAGAAGCCGGATGCGGTCATGCACTTTGCCGGCAGGATTGAGGTCGAGGAGTCGATGCGCCAGCCGGATCTCTATTTCTATACCAATGTTGCCTGCGGGATCAATCTGCTGAACTCGTGCCTGCGTTACCGGGTAAACAGATTCATCTTCTCCTCCACCGCTGCAGTTTACGGTGTGCCGGAAACTGTTCCCCTCACCGAGGAGATGCCCCGGAACCCGGCAAACCCCTATGGCGCATCAAAGATGATTTTTGAACAGCTGCTTGAAGCCTATTCCCGGGCGGGCAATCTGCGCTACTGCACGCTCCGGTATTTCAATGTTGCGGGCGCCTATGCCGGGCTGGGAGAGGACCACCGGCCTGAGACCCATCTGATTCCGAGGATTCTGCGCTCAGTTCTGAATCCGGGTGAAACCTTCAGAATTTACGGCGAGGACTACCCCACTCCGGACGGGACCTGTATCCGGGACTATATCCATGTTTATGATCTTGCCCGCGCCCATCTGCTCGCCCTGCAGGCGCTTGGTGAACGCAACCTCGTCTACAATCTGGGTTCAGAAAGGGGTTACAGTGTCCGGGAGGTTTTTGCCACTGCGGAGAAGGTAACAGGAAGAGAGATAAAATATGAAATTGCCCCCCGGAGGCCGGGAGATGTGCCGGTCCTGGTTGCCTCTGCCCGGAAGATCCGCACTGAACTCGGCTGGCAACCGCAGTTAACCCTTGAAGATATGCTGCGCGACGCCTGGGAGTGGCACCAGAAACATCCCCGCGGTTATCCGGACTGAAAAAAAAAGGGCGGAAGACCGTCAGCCTTCCGCCCGGATTGCGTAACTCAGCTTATCTTGTCCGGATCAGCTTTTCTGCCAGCGATACCGTCCCCGAACTCAGCCGGAGATAGAATACGCCATAACCCAGACTGCGGTTATGATCATCGGTGCCGTCCCAGATTGCGGTATGATAGCCAGCCGGTTTCTCGCCGCTCTCAAGAGTCCGGACCAGCTCACCGGTTACTGAGAAGATCTGAATCTGCACCCGCGCCGCTCTGGGCAGACCGTAGCGGACCATGGTTGCACCGGAGAACGGATTGGGCTGAATGGCTCCCAGCGTCAGCCGTGCGGGCACGCTCCTGCCTTCACTGACACCGGTAACCGGCACCACCTCAAATGAGTCAACCTGGAGGTCGTTTCCGGGGTTGATGTCACCGGCAAGCATGGTTGAGCACCGGACAACAAATGTCCCGATCGCAAGCGCCTGCCAGGGGTTAAAGCTGAGCGTTTCCATACCGCCGGCATTGATTACCAGCGCCTGGGTATCAGCATAACCGGGGATGATCTCAAACCGGACCGCCACACTTTCCGCCTGGGGCCCGACATTGACCACGAGCGCCTGCGGGGTGACAGTCGTGCCCGAGTCGAGCACCCCCACCGGTGCAAGAATCATTCTGACCCCGGCATCGTGAATTACCGTCTGGGGTGTGCTGACATCGCCGGTTATCGTCCAAGCAAAGGGCTGTCGGGCAGCAGTTGCCACATTGCGGGCATAGACCCGGATGGTCCAGAGCCCGGAGTCCGGGGCATTCACCCGGCAGCACTCCTCAACATTAACCGAGTCCCAGCCGGTAGGATTGGGTACCGACTGACCTCCTGAGTATTTATTGCCATGATAGGAAACCCCGGTCGGTGAGACCAGCTCCAGATCCAGGTTGTTTACCAGGGTCGGGTTGGCATTCGGGGCAGCAGCCGTGTCGGTCCAGACCAGCGCCACCCGCAATGGAATTGATGAATTTACCACAAACTGCTCCTCCTTGTACTCACCGGTCGCCAGTCCGGCGGTGTCGTCCTTAAGCAGCAGTTTGCGGGTATCGCCGGCAAAGTAAAGTACCGAATCGGCGTCAATCCTGCCCCAGCCGATGTTGTTGTCCGGTGGTGTGTAGGAGCCGATGTTCGGATCGCAGGAGGCAATCGCCATTGAGCGTAAAAGGGCGGCGGAAATGTAGCTCAGCCGGTTTTCGGGCACCGGCTCACCGGTCGGATAATAACCCTCCTGAAGATAACAGCGCAAAAGCCCGATTGTCCCCGAAGCTGCGGGTGTCGCCATTGAGGTGCCGTCCATCGACTGGTAGGTGTTAGTGCCGGTTCTTGTTGCGGAATACACATCTTCGCCCGGTGCCATCACGGTCGGCTTGAGCCTGCCATCCTGGGTCGGACCGCGACTGGAAAAGCTGGCGATCGCATTGGCAGCGGTCCCGTTCTGGGTCGCTCCTACTGTAAGCACATTCTTGGCAATGCCCGGGTTCCGGATCCGGCGGGTTGAATACTCATTACCCGCAGCCATGATATTCAGGAAGTCCTTGTAAGCCCAAGCAAAGGCATCAGTTGAGGCATCCTGCAGCAGATATGTACCGCTGGAATTTGACCATCCCCAGGAGCCGGAATGCTGTCTTATGGGTCTGAGGGAATCGGGCAGTCCCCGGCCAAAATAGACCGTATCCCACAGACTCCAGAGATCGGTGCCAAGGACAAAGCTGGTGCCGTTTGTCAGATCAACAAAGTAAAGCCTGCCCTTGATGGACATCCCGTCATAAAAGCTGGTGCCACCGGTAACCGAGTCATCGCCGGCGACCGTGCCGTTTACATGGGAACCATGATACTGCCCCTCAGTCACATCTGCGGTGCCGTAACGTTTATAGGCAACAACCTTCCGGTGTTCGGGCCAGACACCGGGCGGGGTGATGCTCATTGCCGGATCCCGGAACATGTCATGCCCGAGGTTAAGCCCGGTATCAGTGGTAGACAGGATCACACCCTGCCCCCGGACCCCATTGCGCCATGCCGGTCTGGCAGCCAGCGAGGTGTCCGGTGGCGCAGTTGCACGCCAGCCGGACTGGAGTACCCACTGGCAGTTGTTATTCGCGGTTGCGGGCTCGGTCCATTCCTGAACCCAGAACACCTCAGGCAGACGGGCAAGAGCGGAAATCGTCCAGCTGGTCACCGTACCCTGAATTACGGTGCCGAACGGACTGGTGCTGACCACAGCCACCCTGCCGCCTGCATTAGTAATCAGCTCCACCACCGGTTCCGGTTTTTCCCCTGGTGTTACCAGAATCGCAATGTCAGCAGTGCCGGAATGGTCCAGGAGTCCGGCCTGGATCTTGTATGCGGGATGGAAAAGTCCGATCCAGTTAACAAACTCCAGCCCTGAAAGCACCTGGCGCTCCTTAGAACTCAGTTTTGCCACGGTGGCATAATTGGGCAGATAGCCGATGGTCCTTATTCCCAGCCGTTCCAGCTGTTCAAGCCAGATCCGCCGGACCGGGCCCCGGAATTGAATAATATGATAAGCCGGCCCGTCTGCCGGTGGTGTGGCACGCAGTTCAGCCGGCACTGCCGGCTCCCCATAGCGGGTATCAATCACATACCCGTTGCTGAAACTAATATAGTTTTGCTCATCGCCTGCGGCCGGTTCAAACCGGTGTACCGGACCCATACTGTAATGGTCCGGGGTGCGGGCAAAAAGCGATGACAGCGCCACGAACATGCTCAGGGCGCTACACAGAATCAACTTCACATTACCTCCTTAAAATTTGCCAACTTATTAATTTTACCATCTATTCCACCCCGGTCAAAATAAACTCCTAAAAAAACTTGACTCCGGATTTCAAATTGTTAATCTGCTATTGTGGAAAGGCTTCAGGTTCTGGTTACCCTGACCCGCCGGAACAAGGCATTGAGCCTTTCCATTCCCCTCCACTATATATATATTACCGTGGCGGTAATCTTTGGCTTTTTATTTTTCAGTGGGGCGGTAACCAGGTTTATCATCACCCGTTTTACCCAGCGGGGTCTGCTTAACCGGCTGATTGCAGAAAACAACATCCTGAACCAGAAACTGGCTGCCTATACTGCGGCCGTGGACAGTTTCCGCCAGTTTCTTGCCTTTACCGAGCAGATGGACAACCGGTTCCGCTCTGCGGTCAACCTTCAGCTTGTGCCCGCTGATGTCCGGAAAATGGGGGTAGGCGGTTATCAGCCGGCAACTGTCGCCCCGGAGGTTGATGAGCTTTTAAGGCGGGCAAATTTTGCCCGTCAGTCGCTTCTGGAGATTGACCGGGCGGTATCCACCCAGCAGGACCGGATACGCCATCTGCCCTCCATCTGGCCCGTTCAGGGCTGGGTTACCTCCGGCTTCGGCAACCGGAAGGACCCGTTTTCCGGCAGATACGAGTTTCACGAGGGGATGGACATTGTCGCACCCCGGGGCACACCGATTGTTGCCACCGCTGACGGCAGGGTTATCTCCTCCGGCTGGCGCGCCGGTTATGGCCGAACCGTGGAAATTGATCACGGCTGGGGAATCCGCACCTTTTATGCCCATTGCCAGACGGTCCGGGTCAGTCCGGGAAAAATGGTAAAACGGGGTGAGGTAATCGCTACTGTTGGCGCCACCGGACTGGCAACCGGCAACCACCTGCATTATGGAATTATGGTCAATGGCAGGTGGGTGAACCCGGCAGATTACATTCTCACCCCGAAGTTCCGCTGATCCTGCTTTCTGATCAGCACAACCGGCAGTTTTGACCGCAACCGCGCATTACCCCGGTAATAATCAAGGACAACCAGATAAATTCCGGCAGGTGCCGGCTGGCCATTATCCTGCCGGCCATCCCAGTACATTAAGCCCAGACTTTCGGGAACTGTCTTAGTATCGACCAGGGTCCTGACGATACTGGCACCCAGGGTAAATATCCGAACCCGCAAACGCCCGCCCCGCTCAGGCAGCCGGTATCTGATTAAGAGACTGTCCTCAAAACCGTCACCATCCGGGCTGAAACTGGGGCTCTGCAGAATCAACAATGCGGTGCCCATTTTCGGATTAACCGTAATCCGGGCAAGGTTGTTTGTGGTATCCCTGTCACCCGGCACCACCGCCCTTGCCCAAATCTCCTTAGGCACCGGGGGCATTTCGATTTCAAATACAAACAGAGACTCCTGCCGCGGACTCATTACCGGCAGTATTATCTCCTGAATCGGATCATTCGGATAATAAAGGAGTTGCAAACTCCCGGGTGGACTGCTCACATACCCCTGATTACGCACACCGGCGCCAAGATGAAAAGCCTCTCCGGCACCAGGAATACTGGCATCCAGAATCTCAAGTTTTGTCAGCGCCACATCCACCCGCATGGCAACCGCATTCTGCCCGCCGGGAGTACAACCCGCGCTGTCCGGACAGATTGCCCAGTTATCCGGCTCATCCGGCCCGTTGATATCAATCCGTTCCCAGGAATAACCGTCACCCGGGTTGGAGGGAAAGCCGTCATTGGGATTGGCCGGTGTGCCAAAACTGCTGGTGTCATCATACCCGTATATGGAAACCGGGTCGTTGCCCGCCAAACCATTGCCGATCGTAGTATTGCCTACGGTGAGAATTAGCGCGGAGTCGGCAAAATGATAGGGCTGAATAAAACCGCCCTGCCCCTCCGGATCGGTATATTCCGGATCCAGGATTACCGCGTAGCCGCCGGGCTTCAGCCAGGTGGAGCCGATGAGCACATTAGGATGCGGGATCAGAATTAAGGAATCGGTCCACGCCCGGATAACATCCTCGGCATCACCATCAGAAATCCGGTAATTAAAAAGGTCAACCGCCCGATTCCCCGCATTATAAATCTCAACAAACTCATTACGGTCCTCTGGATATTGAGCACCGTCCGCACCCGCAGGATTGGACATGACTTCAGTAATCACAATCCGGCTAAATATCAAAACCGCAAACAGAGCGATGTTTATCATCCCGTTTTACCCCTATACTAACCGCAACCGGCTCTCAAATCAACAATCTCCGCCATCGGGTATCGTTTTACAATTTACAGAAAATCAATAGCTTACACTTAACGAACCTGTTTTTTCTCCGGACCGCCGGCCTGTCGGCGCCAACGCATCTCTTGACAATCATTAAAAATCCGGTATATTCAATAAAATGGGGTTTTCCAAAAACCCGCTCGTATCGGTAATTGTGCCTGCTTATAATGAGGCGGAAAACATCGAACCGCTTCTTGCTGAACTGGCAGAAAAGCTGGATGAAAATTATGAGGTAATTCTGGTTGATGATGGTTCGACCGATACAACCTTTGCGATCGCCGATGCTGCCCGGGCGCGTTATCCGTTTCTTTCGGTTGTCCGTCTGGCGAAAAATCAGGGCAAGACCGGTGCGGTACTTGCCGGATTCGCCCGGGCGCGGGGTCAATTTATTTCCATCTTTGATGCCGATCTTCAGTTTTCACCCGATGATATCAAACTCCAGGTCGAGATGCTGAAAAAGGGCTATGACCTGGTAACCGGCAGAAAGATTGGCCGATATGAGAAGAAAACCGTATCGCGGATCTACAATTTCCTTGCCCGCAAGCTTTTCGGACTCAAGGTGCACGACATCAATGCGCTCAAGACCTTCCGCCGGGAAGTACTGGCGGGTATGAACCTGCGCAAGGATTGGCACCGTTACATCGTCCCCCTCGCTGCCGTGCGGGGCTTCGCAATCGCTGAAGTGCCGGTTGAGCTCAGACCCAGATATGCGGGTAAACCGAAGTACTCCAGTCCGTGGCGGATCGTAATTGGATTTCTTGACCTGCTGGCGGTTGCGTTTCAGGTTTCATTCATGCGCAAACCGATGCTTTATTTTGGCACCTTGGGATTTGTCTCCCTTTTTCTCGGATTTATCACCGGTATACTGGCGATCGCACTGCGTCTTGTTGGTCACGGGTTCCGTCCCCTCCTTTATCTGGTAATTCTGTTTGTGCTTTCCGGGCTGCTCTTCTTTGCTGCCGGCTTTCTGGGTGAATCCATCGCCTCGGTCAACGACCGGCTGGAAAATATTGAGCATCAGCTCCGACAGTCCGGGGACCGTCGAACCCCACCGGACACCGAAGAGCGTGCGGGGTGAAGCACCGGTTCCAGAACATCATCCGCTTTCTTGTTTCATTCGGTCTGCTGGGACTCCTGGGTTATCTGTTCCGGCACCAGCTTGGTGCCTCTATTTCCACCCTCCAGGAGGCAGACTGGCGCTTTCTCCTTCTCGCCGGCCTGATTTACCTCCTGTTTATTCTCATATCTGCCTGGCGCTGGCAGGTTCTGCTCCAGGCACAGCGGCTTTACTTTACCACCTGGTACCTTGCCCGGGTATTCACCCTGGGACTGTTCTTCTGCAAACTCCTGCCCACCTCAATCGGGGGTGATGTTATGCGCATCGCCTATACCACCAGACCGGGCATGGGACCCCAGGCATTTTCCGCCACCCTGCTGGACCGGCTGCTCGGCTTTCAGAGTCTGACTTTCCTTGCCATAATAATGGGTGCAGTTATATCCTTACGTCAGGCATCGGCACTGAGCCTGGGGGCAGGCAGGTTTACCGGCTTTGGTGTTGTCCTGCTGCTTTCTGCCATCCTCCTGCTCCTTGTGGCGGTAACCCTGCTTTTTTTCAACGACCGCGTCTACCTTTCCGTGCATCACCTGCTGAATTCTCTGGGCAGAAAATTTGCCGCACTCGTGCGGCTGAGCGGACTGGTTGAACGGACTTACCAGGCGGTTAAAAACTACCGCCATCAGCCCTGGGCACTGGTCATCAGTTTTCTCTCGGGCATCGGTGTCCAGGCAGCGCTTTCCCTTGCCTGGTTTTTTACCGCCCGTGCCGTCGGTGCCGGTGTCCCGCCCGTCTATTACTTTATTTTCATCCCGGTGCTCAACATCGTCGTTAATATTCCGGCGATCGGCGGGCTGGGGGTGCGGGAGGCTGCCTTTGTCCTCTTCTTCACCCCTCCCTGGCTTCCCAACCGCCTGAGCCCGGAACAGGCATTGTCCACTGCTCTGCTTTTTCTGGCGCTGGATCTGTTTTTTGCCCTGATCGGGGGTGTGCTTTTCGCCTTTATGAAACGCACCCCGCAAAGTATTAAAGAGGGAAAAAAGGAGGAATAAATGGCGTTGCCTTTACCCCGGCCGAATCTGGAGCGGGTCGTTCCCTACAAGCCGGGCAAACCGGTTGAAGAGGTGGTGCGGGAACTCAAGCTCAAAGGACCGGTGATTAAACTTGCTTCCAATGAAAATCCGCTTGGCCCATCGCCCAAAGCACTTGCCGCCCTGCGCAAGGCGCTGCCCCAGCTTCATTATTATCCGGAAGATACCTGCTACTATCTGCGACAACACCTGAGTGAACTCTACCGGGTTGATTATGATTCGATCATTGTCGGCAATGGCTCGGTGGATCTGATTTATCTTGCCTGTCTCGCCTATCTTGACCCGGGCGACGAGATGATCATCAGCGCCGGCTCGTTCATTTCCGCCCGGATTGCCGGCACAATTATGAACGCCAACATCATTCAGATTCCCACCCGGGAGTACCGGCACGACCTCGAGCGGATTCTGGCCAGCATCACACCGAAGACCAAGCTCATCTATCTTGATAATCCAATTAACCCGCTGGGCACCATCGTCAACCGCAAGGAGCTTGCCGAATTCATGGCGCAGCTACCGGAACATGTCCTGGTTGTCCTCGACGAAGCCTACGCTGAATACATCACGAGCCGTGACTACCCGCGGGGACTGGACTTTTACAATCAGAACTACAACATTCTCGTCCTGCGCACCTTCTCAAAGATCTACGGCCTTGCCGGTCTGCGCATCGGTTATGGATTTGCAAGGCCTGAGATCATCCAGACGCTGATGAAGGTCCGGCTGCCGTTCAATGCCAATCGCGCCGCTCAGGTTGCCGCCATCGCCGCCCTGAGCGACACCCGGCATGTGAAACGCAGCCGGCAGGTGAACGAAGCGGGGAAGGCGATGTTTTACCGGGAGTTCAAACGGCTCAAGCTGTTTTATCTTGAAAGTTACGCCAACTTTGTCTTTGTCAACTTTACGGTTGACTCCTCGCTCATATTTGACATCCTCCAGCGCAAAGGGGTAATAACCCGCACGGTCAAGGAGTACGGATTTCCTACCGCCCTGCGGGTTTCGGTGGGCCGGGAGCCGGAAAACCGGCGCTTCCTCAAAGCGCTGAATGAAACCCTCGCCTATCTGCGCATCAGCACCCCGGCGGCTGATTAGCACAGCCTGAATATGCTCTCACGGCTGCGCCGCTACTTTATCACCGGGCTGGCAGCAATACTGCCGGTGGGGCTGACTGTCTTTGTCCTCTGGTTCATCATCTCCCATCTCGGCAGCATCCTCCAGCCGCTCCTGCGCCACCTGCGCTGGCTTCAGCAGCTGCCCTCGGTCCTTTTAACCCTTATCGGTTTTCTGGTGCTCATTGGCGCAATAACTCTGCTCGGCGCCCTGACCTCGGGCTATCTTGGCCGGCACTTTTTGACCTGGCTGGACCGCTTCTTCCGCCAGCTGCCGTTCGCCAGCTCGGTTTATACATCAGCCCGCCAGCTTACCGATGCGGTCTTTATCAAACGGTCATCACTGCGCAAGACGGTGCTGGTAGAGTATCCCCGGAAAGGGCTGCTGGCACTCGGTTTCCTCACGGGTGAAGAACCGGTGGAACTTGCCGACGGCCGCCGGGCATTTCTGGTCTTTTTCCCGACCGCACCCAATCCTACCAGCGGCTGGCTGGCAATCGTTCCGGAAACCGATATTACGGAAACACCGCTCAGTATTGAAGAAGGATTAAAGTTTGTCGTCTCCGGCGGACTGGCGCGGCCCGCGGACTTTCGTGTCTTCGGCTCGAAACCGCCGGAAGAGCTCCGCCAGCTCCCTTAAACGTGCCTTCACCCGGCCATTAACCGTCTCCGGCGGGTAATCGCCATTGCGTCCGGGACTCCCTGCCGGCACGCCGGTAAGCAGCTCAATTCCCTGGTCGATCGTCTCAATCGCATAGATGTGAAACCGGCCCTTGCTTACCGCCTCAACCACATCCTCCCTCAGCATCAGGTCCCCCAGGTTTGCCTTCGGAATCAGCACCCCCTGAGAACCGGTTAAACCCTTCTGCCGGCAGATATCAAAAAACCCCTCGATCTTCTCATTAACCCCGCCGATCGGCTGAATCTCACCCTTCTGGTTCACTGAACCGGTCACTGCCAGATCCTGACGCAGGGGCAGTCCGGCAAGCTCGGAAAGCAGGGCATAAAGCTCGGTCGAAGAGGCGCTGTCACCGTCAATTCCACCGTAAGACTGCTCAAATGTGATCGATGCTGAAAGCACCAGGGGCATATCCGCCGCATACTTGTTCCGCAGATAACCGGTGATGATATAAAGCCCTTTGTCGTGGATCGGACCGGACAGCTCCGCCTCCCGCTCAACACTGATGATCCCGGCGGTGCCCACACCGACCTTGGCGGTAATGCGGACCGGGATTGCAAACGAATGCTCGATCAGATCGTAGACTGCCAGTCCATTCACCTGCCCCTGAACCTTCCCTCTGACATCAATAAACAGAAGCCCTTTGCGGATACTCTCCTGCAGTTTCTCTTCGATCAGCCGGACCCGCTCCCGGCGTTTTTCTATTGCGGTCCGCACATGCTCTGCCTTCACCACCCGGGACTGTGCCTTGCCTGCCCAGTAGTTTGCCTCCTTGAGCACATCGGCGATAATATTGAACCGGGTGGTCACCTTATCCCTGCGCCCTGCCAGCCGTGCGCCATACTCAATCACCCTCGCAACTGCGGACCGGTCAAAGGGCCGGAGATTCTCCTTTTCACACAGCGCCCTGATGACCTGACTGTATTCAGCTGCCGAACTCCGGTTCAGATCCATCTCCCAGTCAAAGTCCGCCCGGACCTTGAACACCTTGCCGAACTCCTCATCATAAGCTGCCAGCAGGTTGTAAATCCAGGGTTCACCGATCATGATTACCTTCAGATCCAGAGGAATCGGTTCCGGTTTGAGCGCGGTCGTTCCGAACAGCGAGACAAACGGGTCATAGGCAGAAATCTCCAGCTGCCGGTTGCGCAGTGTCCGCTTAAGATTGGGCCACACCCCGGGCTCGAGCAGGAGATCGAGCGCATTGACGACCAGGAAACCGCCGTCCGCCCGCACCAGTGAACCGGCTTTAATATGGGTAAAATCCGTCCGCCACTGCCCGGACCGGTCCCAGATCCGCTCAATCGAACCGAAGAGATTGCGATAACTGGGGTTGGTCTCAAAGACCACGGGCGCAGTCTTCTGCTCCGAGTTATCAACGAGCACATTCACCCGGTATTTCAGATACGGGTCAATGCCGGCTGGCGGTCCGGCTTCGGATTCGCCACCGCGCTGACGGAACAGATCGATATCGGCGAGCACCGCGGTCCGCACCTCATCCAGGTAGTTGGCAACCTTCGGGTCCTGGTGGTGCTCACGGATTTCCGCCAGCCGCTCTTCCAGGAGCGGACTCACCATCTGCTTGTCCAGTTCGGCAAGATGTTCCCGTGCCTGCCGCTCATACTCCCGCAACTCCTTGAAGATCGCCATCAGTTCCGCGGTCAGTTCCCGATGCCGGTTCTTCAATTCATTCGCCCGCTCCGGGGTCAGCTTGCCCTCCTCCACCAGCCGGTCAAGGACATCGACACTTACCGGCTGTTTGTCAACAATCGGTGCCAGCTCCGGCCGGCCCACCGGCGGTGTCTGCACAAGTGCAAACCCCTCGCTTGCCACCTTCTTCTCAAAATCCCGGACCCGTGCCGCCCCCTGCTCCTTGAAGCGGTCGATGATCTCCTGCCGCGAATTCTGATATGCCTCCCCCTCAAACTGACGTGGGATGTTCTTCACCAGATAGGCAACCAGCTCATCCATCTCCTGGCGCAGCTGCCGGCCTTCACCCGCGGGCAACAGCAGTAAACGGGGCTCATCCGGATTCTGAAAATTGTTCACAAAACACTTGTCGGTGAGCGTCTTGACCGGCCGCGCCGTTTCCAGCAGCCTCTGGACCGTGCTTGTGCGTCCTGAGCCGGCCGGACCGGTCACAAAGATGTTATAGCCCGACGCTTCGATCTCCAGCCCAAGGCTGAGTGCCGCCAGTGCCCGCTCCTGCCCGACAATTTCCCTGGAGATCTTGAGATCTTCGGTGGTCCTGAATTTCAGATAGTCATCCGGACAGCACCACCGCAGGTCTTTTGGCTTCAGCTCCAGCCGGTGGAAATCGGTCAGCACCTTGGTCCTGCCTTCTCTCTTTGCACGCCTTGCTTTTGGCATACTGCCCCCTTTACTCCCTACATGCCACCCGGAAACTGGAAAATTTTATAAACGGGAGATAATAATCACCCAGGTCCCGCTGTGCTGCCCCCACCGCCTCCACCCGCTGAAACAGGTCATAAACATTGCCGGCAACACTTACATCCTTGAGTCTGCCGGTGATATTGCCTTTCTCAATCTTGTAGCCGCAGCTGACATTCAGTGCCACTTCACCGGCAAGCAGATTGGACATCCCGCCGCCCAGAAAGCCGTAGACGAGAATGCCGGCGGGTATGTCCTTGATCACCTCCTCCAGCTCGGCAGTGCCGGGTTCAATTTCAATATTACTCAGCCCGGGCACAGGCAGGCTGGAATAGCTCCGCACCGCCGAACCGGTTGAGTTTGTGCCGCAGGCGGCTGCGGTTGCCAGGTCGTAGACAAAACCCTTGAATATCCCACGCTCGAACAGGACATTCCTGACCGCCGGCAGCCCCTCACCATCAAAGGGTTCAGAGGCAGTCCCGAAGGGCCGGAGACGATTGTCCGCGAGCGTAATCTTCGGACTCAGCACCGGCTGATTTTCCCGGTTGATCAGGGGCGAAGTGCCTTTCTGCCGGTTTTTACCGTTGACCGCGATCAGCAGCGGCAGAAGCAGCTGGGGCAGCGCAAACGGCATGACCACCACCGGATAATCTCCGCTTTTGAGCGTCGCCTTCTGCTTGCCCAGCCGGGCAAGATTTACCACGCGCTCTGCCACCTGTTCGAGCGGAAAGCCCTGCCCGCCGGAAAGATTAACATAATCATAAACCCAGAAAATACCGTCCTGAACCAGCAGTCCGGCAACCGACAGCTCCAGCTCCACCCGCTCAAAACTGAGGTCAACCCCGCGCGTGTTTGCCACCCCGATCTCGCGATAACAGCGACTGAAATTCAGATCAACCTTGAGTTCGGGCATCCGGGAATTCAGCGCCTCAATCAGATCACCACCCCACTCCCGCATCTTCTGGATGTTGACGAGCAGGGTGCGGTTATCAAAGGTCTGAACCGCGGGCGGCTCAGCCGGACCCGGCAGGTCAAAACGGGCGGTCTGCCCGAAAGCAGCGGCATCGATCGCCGCCCGGACCTGTTCCTCCAGACGCTGGGGATTGGTGCTGGCGGCAAAACCCACCCTGCCATTTTTAATCACCCGCAACCCCAGACCATGGGTCAACTTGGTCTCCTGAGCGAAAAATTTACCCTGCCGGAAAACCACTTCGGTCAGGTCAACCTCACTCTCATACACATCCGCCTGCTCCACCCGGCTGGCTGCCAGCTCCAGGAGTTCCAGTCTCATCTCACCCTCCTGCTGATTAACTTAGCGCCCACCGATTACCACATTCCTGATTCTGATGTGCGGGGCACCGGTCGTGACCGGCAGGGGCGACTGCCCATCCTTACCGCAACCACCGAGCCCGCCGTGAATCATCAGGTCATTACCGATGGCATCAATGTTCCTCAGGGTCTCAAACACATTGCCGGCAAGTGTCGCATCCCGGACCATCTTCGTCAGCCTGCCATTTTCAATCCGGTAAGCATACTGGGAGGAAAAGGTGAAAGTCTCCAGCTCGGTCATTCCACCCCGGCTGCCAACGACATAAAGCCCGTCTTTGACCTCAGCCAGCATCTCATCAAACCGCCGGTTCTGGGGCACAATGTAGGTATTACTCATCCGCACAATCGGGGCAAAGCGGTAACTGATCGCCCGGGCATTACCGGTTGCACCTTCGCCCATCAGATAGGCGGTATGGCGGCTGTGCAAATGACTGGCAATCACCCCGTTCTTGATCAGTTCGGTGCGCTGAGCCGGCACACCCTCATCGTCATACCGGTAACTGCCGTTTTCGCCCGGCAGGGTCGGGTCATCAACGATTGTCAGCTCTTCAACCCCGTACCGGGTTCCGATCCGCATCAGCTGTTTCAGCCGTTCATTCTCGGCGATGTGATCCGCCTCACTCAGATGGCCGAACGCCTCATGGGCAAATATCCCGCCGAGCAGCGGATCAATGATCACCGTATATGTCCCGGCACTCACCGGCTCCGCCTTCAGCAGGTCAATCGCAATTCTTGCCACCCGCTCAACCATACTTTCCTTGCCCCGGAGCGACTCAAACCCGGCGGCACGGCCAAAGGACTCTCCATACTGCTGAATGTTGACTCCGTCCCGGGCAATCGCCTGACAGGAAAAACCGGTGCGCACAAACTCCTGCTCAATGTAACGGTCCTCGCTCGAATACCAGTAAACGGTCCGGTGGCTGTCAAGGTATGACGACACCGTGCTTATGATCTGCTTCGGCTCCAAAAGCAGCCGGTTGTAATCGTGAATCAGCTGCTGCTTTTCCGCAAGCGGGACCGTCCTCGGGTCCTCATGCCGGGGCATGCGGATAATCTCGTCAAGTGGCGGCAGATGAATCAGACCGCCATCCCGCGGTGGCAGTTCTGCTGCCTGAATCGCCAGCTCATCTGCCAGCTCCTTCAGCGACTCGTCCACGGTATTAAAGCTGGCAATCACCCAGTTCCCCTGATAAAATACCCGCAGACATCCGCCCCGCTCAAAACTGGTGCCAATGTCCTCAAGCTCCCGGCCGCGGTAGACAATCCTGGTGGTTTCACTTTCCTCAACCCGGATATCGGCGTAATCCACCGCCAGTCCGGCAAGCACCTCTTTGAGAAACGCCTTCATATCAGCATACACAGGATAAAAAAATATAAATTAATGTCAACTTTACCGGCGGTAAACCGGCAAAACGAAAAAGGGCGATGCACCGTGGGAACTGGTACACCGCCCAATTTATCTGTTCCGACTGCAGAATCCAGCCGAAACTCAGAGCGCGAACCCCCTGTAATCCCGTTTCAGGCTCGGTCAAAAGGCTATTATCAATGTATGCAAATTCAGTGCCAATATAAATATTCTACTAAGCTATTTGATTTTAAATGGTTATAAAAACAGCCCATTTTTGCCCTGCCTAATAAAACGCCTGCCGCTGCTTATTTTTTCAGCAAAATCGGTTAACTTATGCCGTATTCTCTGATTTTCTTTCTCAGGGTGTCGCGATGGATTCCCAGAAGTGCTGCTGCCCGGCTCTGGTTGCCGTTGCATTTTATGAGCGCCTCCTGGATTGCCCGCTTCTCCAGTTCTGCCAGTTTGAGCGAACCGAGAACATGCTCAATGCTGGCCAGGGTGCCGGATTTAAGCCCGGGTGCAGACGGGGTCACATGTGCCTGAAACTGGGCAATGGCGGTGGCAATATGTCCAACGCCGATTATGCGCGAGTTTTCATACTGTGCCCGGTCATACGCCTGATTGATAATTGCCCGCAGTGTCCGGACATTGCCCGCAGCAAAGAGCGGTCTTTCTCCGGAGATATGCTGGAGCACAATCTGACTGAGAAACCGCACCGCAGTCAGGTCCGGCTGCAGCTTCTGCCGGACATAGGGATTTTTGTTCCGTTCATTTATAAAGAAGTCGAAGAACTCGCCAATATCATCCTCAACCGTCTGCGGCTTTTCCCCGGACCAGCGCTCGGCAACCGAGGGCACCGCAATACAGTGATGAACCAGCCGGGTGTAGAAGTCACTTCTGAACCGCTGCTGCAGCTCCTCAATTGTCCGGTTCGTTGCGGTGATGATCCGGACATCAACCTCCTTCTCCACTGAACTCCCCAGCCGCTTGATCCGGTGATACTCAATCACCCGGAGCAGCTTCTTCTGCAGCTCATGATCAATTTCTCCGATCTCATCCAGAAACACGGTGGAGCCGCGGGCGGTTTCAAAGATTCCGGCACGCGGGGTCCGGGCATCGGTGAAGGCGCCGGGCTCGTGTCCGAAAAGCTCATCAATGCACAGGTTCTTGTCCATCGTCGTCATCTGCACCGTCAGCACATCCCTTCGCTCCGGCACCCGCTCGGAATAACGGTAACTCAGACGGTGAATCGCCTGGGCGACAAGCTCCTTGCCGGTGCCGGGCGGACCGATCACCAAAACGATGCTGTCGGTTGGTGCGGAGCGCTCAATTTCCCGGACGAGCGCAGCCATCCGCCGGGACCTGCCGACCACCATATGGTGAGTCTCCCGCCAGTATAATCGTTTTTCCTCAGTCAGCGGTCTGAGCGCACACAGATCCAGCTTCTTCAGTACTGCCAGCTCCTGACACTCCTCACCCGCCGGACCGGTGAAATGACACTCACCCATCCCGGGAACATGACAGATATCAATATACCGCTCCGGCGACTGCAGCAGTTCAGCGCTCAGGTGAAAGATTACCGGTGCGATCTGCTCAAGATTGAGATGGCGCAGATGGTAATAGATGATAAAACCCTGAAGCCGGCGGACATCCATTGCCAGACCGGCAGGGCGCAACCCCAGCGGGAAAACCGCCAGCTTCTGCTCGCTGTCCACCTCGGAGAAATCAACCCCGAGCACGATACCGGCAACATGAACCCCCGCATTCTGCCGGTACCATCTTCTGATCGCCTCCAGACAGTCGCAATACACAAACTCAAACTCCTGCGCCAGCCTGCCGTTGTCAAACTGGCGGGCATAATCCAACAGGGCTTGAAACCTGCCCGGTGTGTCATAGACAACAAGCACAACTGGACGCTGTCGCCGGCTGCTCATAAGTATTTTTAATAATTATATCTGCAGAAAACTACCGCTCAAGAAAATCTGCACTGCCGAATTTTTCAATTTTTGCCTGACTTAAATTGACTTTCCGCCCGCCTGCCGATAATTTATTTGTGATATGCCGATTTTTACTGCGATTTTTCTTTTAACCGGGCTGATTTCCGGTCCTGGTCTGACCAGTGCAGGAACAGCTTCCACCTCACCGCAGCCCTTGGCAGACCATCAGCGGTCATATGCTCAGGCTCAGGACGAGGTTGCAATCGACACCTCCTACCTGCAGGTGCTTGCCGGTGCTCAGGATTATGCCGGCAACATCTATGCACTCCTTGTCACTCCGGACTCAATTCTGAAAATCTACCGCTCATCTGATCGCGGCGGCTCCTGGGAGCCGACGCTGACAATGCCTCTGCCGGCTCCGGTCAGTCAGGCAGAACTCCTGATCGCCAGACCGGACACGGCAAAAATCTTCATATTTTTACTGACAACAAATGCAGGCGGAGATCTGTGGCTGGTGCGGACCGCACCCGATTTCACCAGCCGGGACTGGCTGCCGGTAGCGGTCGGGCCGGACACGATTGACCGGTTCACCGTGGCGGTTGACAATAACAGCCGTCCCTATCTCTACTGCCTCTATGTCCGGGAACACCGGACCGGACCCAATGGCCGGTTCACCCGCTCGCTGGATCTGGGCAGCACCTGGGAATCACCTCAGGATTTTTACAACTGCTCTCAACCGTGCCTTTACTTCGCTGCCGGCACTCTCCACTGCGCCTGGTGCTATGCAATTGACAATCGCCAGCTTCATTACACCCGGAACCGGCACTTTGGTGCGCCCGCCCGCTGGGAGCCGCTTCAGGTGCTTTATGCTGCAGGCGAACAATGCTTTACGCCCGCGGTGGTCCAGGCTGAAACCACCCCCCCGTGGCGGGCGCCGGTCTGGATTGCCTGGACTGTTGCCCGGCGCGATACTGAGATGCTGGACCTGCTCATCACCTGCTCAACTGACGGTGGCAGCACCTTTTCGGTACCGGTTAACCTCGGTGAGCCCTTTATTGATGAATGGTGGCCCAGCCTCACCGCCACCAGCACCACCCTCAACCTGCTTTACAATGCGGGTGCCCGCGGTGAAAATGACCCGACGGTAATTTACCACCGGTATGCCCGCAGTTATGCGCCCCAGCTGCTCAGCTCACCCCTGAAAATTAACGATTCGCGGGCTAATCCAGCGGTTTTTGGTGCCCGTCCCAGGGCGCTCGGCTCAGGCGCACTGTTCAGTCATTATGGAGCGGGCACAACCGCCCGCGGTCTGTACTTCTGCCGGCTGGTACCACCGCTTGTGTCCCGACCCCGGACCACAAAACCGGCCTTAACCACCAGCCTGGTTCTTGATCCTGCCGGCAGAAGGGTAAACCTGACCGGTTCCAGCCGGAAACCCGGGGTTTACTTTCTATCCGAAGGGGACCGCTGGCGCAAGCTCCTGATTCTGCGTTAGTTAACAGCATCCTGCCCGCATTCAGCATCTTACCCCACGGTAAGGGGAACTGCCCCCGGAGCGGGCTGAAAAGGGGTATATAAACATAAGACATTGATAAATAATAAGTTATGACAGGGGAATAAAACAGGTGTGAATTCTGTCGTCTCTGTGGGATCTAAATATATGCAGAACTGCTCTGCTGTCCGTGGTCATCGAGTCTGCTTCAGTCTGAATATTGCCCGTTTTCGCTGTTCAGATTATTCAATCTTTTTTCAAGCACCTGCGCATCTGATTATCCCGGGATACGATGACTGACTGGTATAGACACCCGAGTTATAAACCTAATCTGACCCTGTTTTCTCGTTGACATCCTGAGGGCAGTAATTAAGCTATTTATATAATCAAAACAGGAGCAAAAAGTGAGAAAAGTCTTGACCGTTTCAATTTTCATGACCGTAATCATCCTGCCGCTTGGCGCTGGTGAGCTGGTGGTTCAGTGGTATCCGCAGAGTGCGTCCGATTTAACCGCAATCGTTGCGGCACAGTTCCCGGTGGTTGCCGAGCTGGACAACTGCCTGCTGATAAAAGTGGAGGAAGCCCGACTGCCCGCGCTTGACTCCCTGCCGGGTTCGTTTTCGGTGCTGAACCTGCCCGCAGACAGACAGCTGTTTTATGTCAAGACCCCGGCCGGATTTGACCGCCGGGAGCTTGCCCGTTTCGGTCAGATTGCCGGTGAAACACCAGCCGGTGTGCTGCTGGTAACCGATGAAACGGCACTTATCGGCCTCAACCGCCTGCCGGTCGAGCTGTGCCATCTGCCGCTTGAACCGTTGAACCCTCAGCCGGCAGGTCCGCTGCCCGCACCGGTTACGGTCTCGGAAAGTCTGATTACCGCGCTGGTTGAGCGGGTGAACCCGGATTCGGTGCTTGCCCATATCCGGCGCCTGCAGGACTTCTACACCCGCTACTCCACAACCGAATCCTGCCGTTCCGCGGTCGAATGGATGCGGGAAAAACTTGCCGGTTACGGCTGTGACTCCACCGCGCTTGAGACCTACCGCACCAGTTACGCCCCGAATGTCATCGGCGTCAAGCTGGGGCGCATCAACCCCAGGCCGATCTATGTGATCTGCGGACATATTGACAACACCTCCGACTATGCACCGGAACACTGCCCGGGTTCGGATGACAACGCCTCGGGCACTGCGGCGGTGATTGAGGCGGCGCGGGTATTTCAGGACATCAGCTTTGCCTATTCGGTCTATTTCATCGGCTTCACCGGTGAGGAGCAGGGGCTTGTCGGCTCGGACAGCTTCTGCCGCCGGGCTGCCCGGCGCGGGGACTCAATCAAGGCGGCGCTCAACTTTGACATGATCTCCTACGGCCGGCAGAACCTGGACTCCCTTGAGGTAATCGGCAAGACCCAGAGCCCGGCCTGCGCCTGGCTCGTGGACTCGTTTATCGCCAGTGCCCGCACCTATACCGCGCTCAAGCCGGTGCGCCGGCTTGTCAGCTCTGCCCCATATTCGGACCATCATTCCTTCTGGCAGCGGGGTTATGTTGCCCTTTGCGGGATTGAGCACGACTTCACCCCGATGTATCATACGATTGGTGACACGATCGGCCCGCTTTATTATGTGGACTGCGGCACGAACAACTGGCTGATGGCAACCGAGGCGGTGAAGGCGGCGGTTGCCACCATTGCCAAGCTTGCCGGCGCAATGGAGCCGACCGGAAACACCGAATCGGGTGACCGGTCATCCCTGCTGACCGCCCGCCCTGCCCTGCTCGGCCGGCCGCCATTTTATCTGCCGGTGCGCGCTGCCGGTCAACGCTGGTCAATCTATGATGCCCGGGGCGCGCTGGTAACAGCCGGCTCAGGTCCGGTCTGGGATGGCTCCAGCGAGCGCAGCGGTCCGGTCCCGCCCGGAATCTACTTCTTCCGTTCCGGCACCCGCACCGCCTGCCGCCTGCTCGTCAGCCCTTGACAAATAACTGACGATGTGGAAAATAAAACCTGATGCTCAGATTTCGCCGCCGCCTGTTTCCCGAGCGCCGTTATTCGTTTCCACTCCGCTGGCTCTTCTGGCTGCTCTGGGGCGGGCTTTTGTTTTTTCTTTTCTGGATTTTACGGCAGTGGCTTAAATAAAAAGAGAGGAGTTGAAGATGGGGGCATTACATTTTAACTATAAAGACATCTTCCGGGCATTGCGCCTGGGTTTCTCCGCCAAGAAGGTCGGTATGACCATGCTGGGTCTTCTATTCGGTTTTGCCGGCTATACAATCCTTACCTACCTTGCCCACCTGGTCGCGGGTAACGACTGGGTGTCAATCTGGGAGACCTACCGGCTTCTCCCCTTTCCTGCGCCCAACCTCCCCTTCCCCTGGGTCTCCTGGCTGATTTATGCCTTGGGTGTCATCTGGTTTCTGATCGTAATGCTCGTTACCGGCAGTGCGGTCGCCAAGGTTACCTACGAACAGCTCCGCGGGAATGAATTTTTTGAAGCGGGCGAAGCCTTCAGATTCGCACTCCAGAACCTTGGGGCAATTCTCGGCAGCCCCCTGCTCATCATCGCCTTCATTCTGATCCTGGTAATTGCGGGTCTGATATTAAGTGCTTTAGGATCAATACCTTACATCGGTCCGGTGATTGTCGGCATCTTTGCAATCCCCGCCTTCTTCGCCTCCCTTTTTATTGTATATCTGCTGATTGTTCTTATCTGGACCCTGTTTCTGGGACCGGCTATTGTCGGGGCGCTGGGAAACGACACATTTGACACCCTGTTTGAGGTGTTCTCCTGTATCAACGAACAGCCGGCACGCCTCTTCTGGTTCACCGCGGTGATCGCCTTTTTGAGCAAACTCGGCTCCCTGCTTCTGGGGCTGGCGTCCAGCCTCGCAGTCCGGATCGGCACGCTCATTCTTTCAGCATTTATGGGCGAAACCCTGAGTGAAATGCTCAACGGCACCGGCTTCATCTTTCAGATCTCGGTCCCGCAATGGGGTGTGTTTGCTCCCCTCCACAAGATGGTTGTATGGGAAACAGCTCTGTACGGACTTAACAGCTATCTCAGCCCCCTCTTCTGGGAAAGCCCGGGCTGGGGAATATATCTGGGTGCGCTGCTCTTCAGTATCTGTATCTACGGCATTGCGCTGATGGTTCTGGCATACGGCATCTCGGTCTGGTTCTCCGGGAATGTCCTCCTTCTCGGGTTCCTGATTAAAAAGAAGGATGACAAAAACATCTACGAATTGACTGAAGAGGAGCCGGAACTGCTGGAACCTCAGGATAAAACCCAGTAGGCACTATCGGCGATCAACTCCGCACCACTCTGGAAATAACCGTAACCGGCCAGGTTCAGGGCATCGGATTCCGCCCCTATATCTACCGCCTGGCAAAAAGGCTCGGCATAAGGGGAACGGTCACCAACACCCGCGCCGGTGTAACCATCCTTGCTCAGGGAAGGGGCGCAAACCGCCTGCTCGCCCACCTTCAAAAGCATCCGCCCCGGCTGGCACTCATCTCCGAAATCCGGGTCCGGACCGTCAGGAAACCGCCCTGTTCAGGGTTTGACATCATTCCCAGCCCGACCAGCCCGGCAAAACCCGGGGTCGAGGTTCTGCCTGACCTGGCAACCTGTTCCGCCTGCAGGCGCGAACTCACCGACCCGCACAACCGCCGTTACCTCTATCCATTCATCAACTGCACCCAGTGCGGTCCCAGATACACTATAATACTTCAGCTTCCCTATGACCGCGAGCGCACCACCATGCGTAAATTCCGGATGTGTGAGGAGTGTCAGAAGGAGTATCTGTCTCCTGCAAACCGCCGCTTCCATGCGGAACCGATCGCCTGCCCCAGGTGCGGACCAGCGGTTCAACTCCTGAACAAAAAGGGGAGACCGATCTCCTGCGACCCGATTGATAAGGCTGCCCGCCTGATTCTTGGCGGTAAGATATTGGCAGTAAAAGGGTTAGGCGGATTCCATCTGTGCTGTGATGCCCGAAACGACCTTGCGGTCCGGCGTCTGCGCCGGCTGAAGGGGAGAGACCAGAAACCGTTCGCCTTAATGGTGGAAAGCCTGACTGCAGTAAGAAACATCTGCCATCTCCCGGCTGGTGCGGGCAGACTTCTTCGTTCCCCGGCAGCGCCAATTGTGCTTCTACCAAAGCGCAAACCCGCCAAAGCCCGGCTCGCACCACTGATTGCCCCTCATAACCCTGCCTACGGCATCCTTCTGCCCTATACCCCGCTTCATCTGCTGATCTTTAAATCATTGAAAAAGTATCAGGTTAAACCTCCGGTTCTGATCATGACCAGTGCCAATGTCAGTGATGAACCCATTGCGGCATCCGAAGAGGAACTTTTCAATCGCAGCGGTCTTTTTGACTATGTGCTCACGCACAACCGGGAGATTGCCAACCGGTGTGACGATTCAGTAATTCAGGCTGAAACTGCCAATGCAATTATGGTTCGCCGGTCGCGAGGGTATACCCCCAGGCCGTTACATCTGAGCAGGGTGTTTCACGTGAAACATCCCACACTGGCGGTTGGGGCGGACAGCAAAAACTGTTTTGCCCTCGCTGCCGGGGGAAGGGTGTTTGCCGGACCTCACATCGGTGAACTGGAAACTGCCGCAGCGGAGCGTTTCTTTCTTGCCGCACTACAACGGCTGACCGACTGGACCGGGATCAAACCGGCAAGAGTGGTCTGCGACCTGCATCCGGATTACAGCTCGGTCCGGCTGGCAGAAACCCTGAGCAGGAAATTTCAGCTCCCGCTTAAACGGGTCCAGCATCATTATGCCCACATCCTTTCGGTAATGGCAGAACACGGACTGCGTGGTCCGGTGCTCGGTCTGGCAGCTGATGGCACCGGTTACGGGCTGGACCGGGCAATCTGGGGATGTGAGTTTCTGCTGATCAACCCGGACCGGACCTGGAAAAGGCTGGGCCATCTTGCCTATTTGCGTCATGGTGCCAGCGCCGGTTATCTGGCTGACCCGGTTCAGGTGGCGGTGAGCTATCTCCTTCAGTCCGGAATTGAACCGGGCGCGCTCCGGAGGCTGGGACTGCCTGTTTCAGCGGCTTATGCACCTGCACCGGTTATAACCTCAAGTCTTGGGCGCCTGTTTGATGCGGTGGCAGCAATAACCGGCGTCTGCCGGCGGGCAACATTTGAAGGTGAGCCGGCAATTGCCCTGGAGAACGAGGCGCTAAGTGCAGGCACTGCATCGGAATTAAAACTGGCAGAAGTTGAGCTGCTCAGTACTGATGAGGAGATGCTGCTGCTTGACCCCCGCCCTTTAATTAGAACGGTCTTTCAGCTCATTTGCTCGCGGGTTCCGGCAGGAAAGGTGTCTTTGTGGTTCCATCAGACGCTGGTCGGCGCATTTCATCAGGCACTCATCCGGCTGGCGGAGCTGAATCAGATAAATACGATCTGCCTTTCCGGCGGCAGTTTTCAAAACCGGCTCTTGCGGCTGGAGCTGGTGCGCAGGCTGCGCGGTTCCGGATTCAGGGTATATCACAACCAGGAGTTTCCCTTAAATGATGGCGGCATTGCCCTGGGTCAGGCGGTAGCGCTGGATTGAATTTTTCAAAAATTTTTATCAATTCCGGCGTTAAAATTCTTGACACCAGCAGGAGCAGAGATAGTATATTTACTAATCTGAAGTAAAACTGGCGGATTGCTGTGGAAACTCTGCGTGCTTGCTGTCTATGTTATTTTATCTCCGCACCTTACAAGGTGCAACTGTGTGGATAAATGTGTGGATAAATATGAAGAAAATTTGTGGTTTTTCTGTCTATGGGTGCAGGGGTTGAAACCATCTGGGGTTCGGTTCTTGATTTGCTGAAATCAAGGGTTGCGCCCGAGGCGTTTGACGCATGGCTGAAACCGACAACCCTTGTTGAGTGCACTGACGGAGTTGTCCGGGTCGGCGTGCCCAACAGCTTTTTCTGCGACTGGCTTCAGCATCATTACCTTTCTGACCTGCTCCTGGCATTAAAGGAGATTACGGGCAGGAGCCTCAGGGTTGAATTTGTGGTTACTGGCCAAACGGTATCTGAACCGCCGGCAAAGGTGCCGGAGCAGCTGGCATCACCAATCCAGACCCCGCCAAACCGGCTGCGGGCGCGATACACCTTTGACACCTTCATCGTGGGCGAGGGCAACCGTCTTGCCTGCGCCGCCGCAAAAAATGTTGCCCAGAACCTGGGGCGGGCATATAACCCGCTGTTTATTTACGGCGGGGTCGGGCTGGGCAAGACCCATCTGCTGCAGGCAATCGGCAACGCCGCGCTGACAATCTACCCCGGCCTCAGGTTCTGCTATACACCTGCCGAAGCCCTGTTTCTGGAGCTGATTCAGGCGATCGGGAAAAACACACGGGTGGAGTTCAAGAACAAATACCGCGGGCTCGACCTCCTGCTGCTTGACGACATCCACTACCTCGTGGGCAAGGAAAGCCTCCAGGAAGAAATCTTTTATACCTTTAATGCGCTTCAGGATGCGGGCAGTCAGGTTGTATTTACCAGTGACCGTCCGCCCAAAGACATCCCGACGCTTCAGGAGCGTCTGATTTCCCGGCTCGGCAGCGGGCTGGTGGTTGATATCCAGCCGCCTGATCTGGAAACCCGGGTGGCAATCCTGCTCCAGAAGGCAAAACTGGAGAATTTTGATCTGCCGGAGGAAATTGCGGTTTATATCGCTGCCCGGGTCCGCTCCAATATCCGCACGCTTGAGGCGACGCTTGTGCGCCTGATCGCGCTCCATTCACTGACCGGCAGAACACTGGACACCAAGCTTGCCGATGAGGCACTTAAGGATCTGGTCCTGCCCGAACAGCCGCTTGACGCCCAGCGGATCATGAATGCAGTCGCAGAACATTTTCATGTGCCGGTAGCAGATATCAAGAGCCCGATCCGCACCAAGCGGGTGGCGCTTGCCCGGCAGACCGCAATGTATCTGCTGCGCCATCTTCTGAACCTTTCACTTAAAGACATCGGGTTCCTCATCGGCGGGAAGGACCACACGACCGTAATGCACGCCCTGGACAAAATAACCGAGCTGAAAAACCGCGACCCCGCATTTGCCTCAACCCTTGATAAACTCTGCCGTGAACTGAGCAGGTAAACCCTTCTGGGGAAAAACCGGTGGACAGCCCGGTTGAAAAACAGACGGTCAGCCGTTTATAAACAGCTGAGCACATTACTACTCCCATATAATCCACATAACAAAATTTCGCTAATCGTATGAAACAATTTTGTTTAATCCGCCAAGCCCGAAATCCACCACAGCAACATAAACAGCAGTTATAAAAATAAAATAAACCTGTTGTATAATTATTAGGGGATATCTATTTAAAAAAATATATTAAATAACTGTGTTTTTTGTTGACACCTGTACCCAGTTTTTGTATAATTTTATTATTATGACTCAGTTAGTTCTGTTCTGTTTTGCTGTATTATGGCCCGTGCCACCGGATAATCAGGTGCATCCGCTGGGCAATAACTGGGGCGAGTTCCAGGATTACGGCAGTGGCGCCTATTTTCATAACGGGATTGACATCTTAACACCGGACACCTCAGGGGTTGAGGTGCGGGCAGTGGCACCCGGCTGGGTCAAGGCCTGGGGCACAATTCAGGCGGAACTGCATTACCGGATTGCGGTCTGCGATTCACCCCTGACCTTTACCGGCAGGGCAGAGGGCTGGCTTTATGCTCATATTGACCCGGACCGCTATCACAAGAACCTTGGTGATCCGGTTGCGACCGGAGAGGTTATCGGTTATCTGGTTGCCTGGCCGGTTGATTCCTCTTTTGACCACATTCACTTTGCACGGATTTCTGACACCGGAGCAACCTGGCAGCGGTTTCCCAGCCCGACCTGGTGGTTTGTCAAGAACCCGCTGCTGGATTTGAACCCCAATACTGATCTTGAGCCGCCGGTATTTGAAAACGCCCGTGCCGGCTGGCGCTTTGCCTTCTGCCGGGACAACCAGAACAACCGGTATCTTCACCCGGATTCACTCAATGGTGATGTGGATATCATTGCCCGGATTTTTGACCGCACCGGATTTTCCTCTGGGAGTCAGATCTGGGACCGGCTGGCACCTTATCAGATTGAATACATGATCCGCCGCGAGGACGGGCTGGTAGTTGTCCCCTGGACTTTATCGGTACAGTTTTCCAATCTGCTGGACGGCGCACTGGTTAATGTTGTCTATAAAACTGATAATGTCTGCCGTTCCCGGGGTGATTATTCCTCACGCCAGTACTATTTTATCATTACCAACACCGACGGTGATTCGGTTATCGAAGCAACGGACATCGCCGGCAGGTGGTCAACCGCCCTGCTCGGTGATGCCGGCTACTGGGTGATTGTGCGGGCGGCTGATGTTGCCGGCAATATTACCGTTGATTCCATGCTGGTCCGCACCCGGAACGGCGTCGGGGTCAACGAGCTGGCCCGGGGCGATGTGCCGCCGGTATGTGATGTCGCCTCTACCGTGGCTTCCGGACGGGCAGGGCTGGTGGTCAGGCTTGGCGGACCGGCGTCGGTTAAGTTCCGGCTTATTGACCCCGCAGGCCGGGTCGTTCAGGCAATGGACTGCGGTCAACTGGATTGCGGCATTCACCGGCTGGAGCTGAAACCGTTAAAGCCCGGGGTTTACAATCTTGAGATTACTACGGGTCGCTTCCGCCGCTTTTCCAGGCTGATAATAACCGGTTGAATTTACTTGAAACTTAGAAAATTTTTGGTAGTCTAATTATTGAGGGCACGTAGGCCCGGTACACTACAACGGCTCGGTCAACAGAATTGCCGCGTAACTGGACCTACCGTGACCCTCACCAATTTTTATTTTATATAGAAAAAGCCGGCACATCGTGCCGGCTGGTTCTTTTTAAAAGCGGTTTATTCGAGGAAGATGATGTTGCGCTTGGCGCACATCTCCTTGAGCACCTTGGGCCAGACGGTAACCGAAACCTCGCCCAGCGATGCGGTGCGCAGGAGATACATATAGGTGCGCGACTGACCGATACCGCCACCGATTGAGAGGGGTACCCGGTCGTTCATAATCGCCTGGTGATAGGGCAGTTTCAGGAAGTGTTCCTGTCCTGCCATTTTCAGCTGCTTGACCAGCGTCTCCTTGGTTACCCTGATGCCCATCGAGGTCAGCTCATGCCGGCGCCGGGTAACCGGATTCCAGACGAGGATGTCGCCGTTCAGTCCGTGGGTTTCCTTGCCGGTCCAGTGGGATGTGTCGGTGATCCAGTCATCGTAATCGGCAGCGCGCATTTCATGCGGCAGACCGTCCTTGAGCGGATAGCCGATGCCGATGATGAATACTGCCGGCGCAACCTCCTGGAGCAGTCGGGTCTCCCGCTGTTTACGGGGGAGGTCCGGATAGCGCTCAAGGATTTCCTCCGCGTGGATAAACATCAGCTCCTCAGGAATCGGCGGATACTTATCAGTGCGCAGTGCCGGAAATTTTTCCTGCACCAGGTGAGCAGCACCGACAATCACCTTCCAGATTTTTCTTACGGTATCCTTCAGATAGTCAAGGTTGCGGTCTTCCGCGGTGATTACCTTCTCCCAGTCCCACTGGTCAACATAGGAGGAGTGGTCGTGATCAAGGAAGTAGTCCTTGCGGACTGCCCGCATGTCCGTGCAGATCCCTTCGCCAACCTTGCAGCCGAACTGGGCAAGAGCGAGCCGCTTCCATTTGGTGGCAGCCTGGACGATCTGGGCGTTGATGCGCGGAGAGATGCCGAGGCCGCAGGGGAACTCAACCGGAGTGCGCGAGCCGTCGCGGTCCAGGTAATCATTAACCCCGGACTCCCGTTCCACAATCAGCGGCACCTGCACCATATGCAGATTGAGCTCGCGGCACAGGTTTTTCTCGATATACTCCTTGACCGCAAACAGGGCATCCATCCGCTGCAGCGGCGGCAGCAGCGGCCGGTAGTCGGTCGGCAGAATCTTTTCCACCTCTTCATAGGTGCCGACACCCGGACCGGCGAGGTCGGCCCGTTTCTGGTCAAGGAGGTCTAACTTACGGGCCGGTTTTTTCCGGGCGGCAGTTTTCTTCGGCGCCTTTTTGGCCGCCGGTTTTTTTGCCACCCTTTTGACGGTCTTTTTTGCCTTTTTCTTCAACATAGCATAACTCCTTTGTTTTTGTGCAGTTTACACGGGTATGATGGCAATATATTACCCAAACCGGTCAATCTGTCAAGAAAACAAATATTGACGCAATCCTGAATTTCATGGCTTGACACTTGCAGATAACCGATTTAAAATTGGCTGTGCAGATCCGGGTGGGCACATCAGGCTGGTTTTACAGCTGGAACCCTGAACGCACACTTGACTGGTATGAGGCAAATTCGGGGCTGAATGCGGTGGAGCTGAATGCCTCCTTTTACCGTTTTCCATTTCCCAATCAGATCAAATCCTGGGTAAAAAAGGGCGCGTCATTGCGCTGGGCGGTCAAGGTCAGCCGGCTGGTGACCCATGTCCATCAGTTCCATGCTGCAGCCCTTGAGGTCTGGCACCGCTTTGCCGACCTTTTTGCACCGCTGGACCGGCAGATCGATTTCTACCTGTTTCAGTTACCGCCGGCGCTCACCCCGCGATCAAGAACCCGGATTGAGGAATTTATCCGGAAGGCCGGTCTCGGCAGCCGGCTGGCGCTGGAGTTCCGCAATCCCGCCTGGTATACCGTTGAAACCGGAAAATGGGCACAGGAGCTGAGGATTACCCTGGTCTCAGTTGACGCACCGGAGTCAGGCATGCTGCCGCCGACAATATTCTGCACCAGCGGAGCGGTTTATCTGCGTCTGCACGGTCGAACCGGATGGTATCAGCACAACTACACCCCAGCGGAGCTGAGGGAGATCGCCGGACGGATTAAGGCTGCAGCACCCAATGCGGTTTATGTGTTCTTCAATAACGATCAGCACATGCTGGCGAATGCAAGGCAGATGTTAAGCATCCTTAAGCGCCATGCTCGAGATTGACGGCAGTTACGGTTCCGGCGGTGGCCAGATTTTGCGGACCGCACTCGCCCTGAGTGCAATTCTGGGCAGGGGTTTCAGCATCAGAAATATCCGGGCACGGCGCCCCAGGCCCGGATTGATGCCTCAGCACCTCGCTTCAGTCCGGGCGGCAGCCGGGCTGTGTAACGCCCGGGTCCGGGGCGGCGTGCTCGGCTCAACCGAGCTGGATTTCGAGCCCGGCCCAATTAAGGCGGGAAATCTGGTCGTGGATGTTGCCGGCGAAACAGGGAGCGCCGGCGCGGTAACCCTGGTTGCCCAGACAGTTATGCCAATAATGTTTTTTGCTTCCCAGCCCTGCACGGCAACTTTGCGGGGTGGAACCCATGTTCCGTTCAGCCCGGTTTATGAATACCTTGCGCAGGTGGTAATTCCATTTATCCGAAATCTGGGGTACCGGGCTGAAGCCCGGCTGTGCCGGGCCGGATTTTATCCGGCAGGGGGTGGTGAGGTTCTGCTCAGGACCATGCCGGCGCAACCGCCGGGCACAGACCGCATTGTGCTTGCTGAACCGGGCAGGCGGAAAGGGATAAGGATTGTCTCGGCAGTAAGCCGGCTGCCGGTAAGCATCGCCGAGCGTCAGCTTAAACGGCTGGGCATGCGGTTGAAAAATACAGCCTTTGAGGCGGAGGTGCGGGAGGTGCCGGCAGACGGTCCCGGGACCTATCTGTATCTGGAGGCGGAATACGAACGGATTACCGTCGGTTTTTCGGCGCTGGGCAGAAAGGGAAAGCCGGCTGAGGCGGTGGCAGACGAGGTTTATGAGCAGTTTGCTGCCCACGAGCAGACCGGCTGTGCCCTTGATCCCCACCTTGCGGACCAGTGCCTGATTTTTCTGCTGCTGCGGAATGTGCCCTTCACCTTCACGACGAGCCGGGTTACCGGCCATCTGGAGACCAACATCTGGCTGCTCAACCGTTTTCTGCCGGACCGGGAGATTGAACTGCAGGTTAATCAGGACCGGACCGGTGTAGTGAGAACAGGATGTTGCAAGTAAACTCAAAAAATTATTTGACAAATGTAAAAAATTTGTTAAAGTAAATCTGGTGAGGTGGAGGCGGTTGTTTCAGGCGACGGAACGGCATCTCAACCTCCTCAAAAAGCCCATAGGAATGCCCTCGCATTCCAATCCCACCAAAAAGCCTCGCCTGAAACCAGCCCTGGCCGTCTTCACCTCACATTTCTTATTTGTGCAGGCCGTTCTGTAATTCCGGGAAATTCTGAAGCCGGACCTAAAGCCGGGCGCTCAGTTTCAGCGCCAGCCGGATGGCAGTGAGCATTGAGCCGGGGTCAGCCCGATGCTGTCCGGCGATATCGAATGCCACGCCGTGCAGGGGAGAGGTGCGGATTCTGCTCAGCCCGAGTGTCACATTGACCCCCGCACCCCGGGCGAGCAGCTTTGCGGGAATCATTGCCTGATCGTGATACATCGCCACAAATCCGTGAAACCGGTCAAGATTGACAAAGATGGAGTCGGCGGGGAGCGGTCCTTCAGCCCGGATGTTTTTCCGCCGTGCCTGAATTATTGCCTGACGGATGCGCCTTTCCTCACCCAGCGAAAACTCGTCGGCATGGGGGTTGAGTGCGAGTACGCCGATTACCGGCTGCTCAAATCCTTCCAGCTGAAGATATTCATTCAGCAGGATAATTTTTTCCCGCACCCGCGCCGAGGTAATCTGCCGGGCGACACGGGCAAGTGGCAAATGAATTGTGACAAAGATCACCCGGAATTGCGGTGACCAGGCAAGCATGGCATAGCGTCGGGCATGCAACCGGTGGGCAAGGAATTCGGTCTGGCCCGGAAAGCGGAATCCGGCAAGCCGGAGTGCAGTTTTGGAAACCGGCGCAGTCACGAGCGCGGAAATACGGTTCTGCTTCAGCAGTGCCGCACCCGCCTCCAGCGCCTGCAGTGCCGCAACACCACAGTTTTTTTGCACCTGGCCGTACTGATAATCGCCTACCGGTCCGGTGTCATAAAGCGCAACCGGAGGGAGCGGAACCTTTAATTGCTCCGATTCCCGTTTCAGGACTTCATCCGGTCCGATCAGCAGGAGATTGCGGTGGGGGATCCGCTGGAGCGCCTTGATGATTATTTCCGGGCCAATCCCTGCGGGATCGCCAAGGGTGATACCGACCGGCGGACGCATCCGCAAGCTCTCAGTAATGGCTCAGCGTGCCGGCGCGCCGGGTCTGACGTTCAATCAGGGCAAACACCAGCAGACCGAACGCCACCCAGAGGAGTGAGAGAAGTGCCAGCCGGAGCAGGGCATCATTGAGCGTAAAGCTGATCTTTTCGCCCATGAGAAAATGGCGGGCGGTGAGGATGCCGTAGGTGGTGGGAACGAAAAGCGCCGCCTGCTGCATGAATGCCGGCAGGACCGCCAGCGGGTAGGCGATCGGAGTCAGAATCATCAGAATGCTGGAGAGCGCCTCACTGACGAGCCACCCCTGCTTGAAGATCAGGGTGAAGCTGGCCATGAACATGCCGATGCCGTAAAGGGCAACGAGCATCAGTGCAATTACCAGCAGTGTCGGCAGCAGTCCGAGCGGGTTGATCCGGATGCTGAAGACCGCCAGAATGAATACTATCTGGACCGCAATCATCAGCAGCTGGTGGAGGATGGAATGGAGGGACATGCCCATGGTGAAGACCCAGCGGGGAACCGGTGCGGCAAACACCGACTCTAGGGTGCCGTAGAACTGTTCCTTGCGCAGACTGAACCCCATTGCCCAGAGCGCCATGTTCAGAAAACCGATGAAGACATAACCCAGGGTGATGAAGGTGATGATATCCGATGTTCCGACCAGACGCTGGAGGTTTTCCGAGCTTCTGCCCCCGACCAGTGCCACACCGTAAAGCAGGTAAGGTAAAAGATAAACCACCGGATCAATCAGTCCGCGGGCAAAATCGGCTTTGTAAGTGAGTTCCAGTTTCCACTCCTTGATGTTTTCCGCCCAGACCGCACCGGCATAGTGACGCAGTTTTGACCACCAGATGCGCAGCCGGTTCATAGCCGTTAATGCATCCCGACGGTGCCGTCGCGCCGGGTCTTGCGCTCCAGATAGATGAACAGAAAGTAGCCGGCGGTCAGAAGGACGATGTCCATCAGGGTGAGGACAAGAACCGTCTGGTACAGATTTACCTCTGTCCGGTTGAGCAGAATGATTCCGCGGATGGCAATCAGCGCCCAGGTGAGCGGGATCAGAGTGGAGACCGCTGCAGTGATCGGGTTGACCTGTACCGGATAGCGGATGGGCGAGAAGAGAAAAAATATCCATTCGAGCGTATGAACCCAGCCGTGAACCTCTTTAATCAGCAGCGTGAAGCCGGCAAAGGCAATCGCAAAGCCGTAGAAGCCGATCATCAGCAGAATCACGAGGAGCAGGACCGGTAGAATCTTCGCCAGTGTAAACTGAACCCCGAAGAACAGCGCAATGATCAGGGCTTGAAACAGGACCATGACCGTTGACCAGGTCCATTCGGCGAGTGTCTTGCCGATGAGAATTACCAGCGGATGGGTAGGTGAGGCGATGATGTACTCCATCGTCCCCCAGTAGGTCTCTTCGCGGAGTGAGTTACCGACACCCCAGAGGGCGGAGAAGACAAAGGTGGAGATCATCGCTCCGATCAGGACAAACGCCAGGTAGTTCCCGGAACCGGTGAGCTGGCGGAAGGCTTCGCTTGTGCCACTGCCGACGAGTGCCCGGCCCTGAAAGATATAGGGGAGAACCCAGAGGAGCGGGAACACCGCCCAGAAGACCAGCATGATCGGATATGAGAACCAGATCCGCATCGTTTTGACAAACTCGGCACCGATTGCCCGCAGTTCCGTCTTAATTCCGCGGTCCGGCATCTACTGAATTTCCTCCTTGGTGTCGGCACCGAGGGATGTGCCGGTCATATAGATGAAAACATCCTCCAGCGTCGGCTCCTTGACATCAATTCCCAAAAGCCGCACCTGAGGCCGGAGCAGTTCAATGACCTCACTCAGCACCTTCTCAGCCTTGGGCATCACCAGCCGGAGGGTGGTGATGCCGTCGCGGAAATCCGCCTGTACCTGTTCGATGCCGTCAAGGTGCTTCAGGCCGGTTGTGTCGGGCTGACCGAGACAGCGCACCTCGAGAATTTCCTTGTGGGGTATCTCCCTTTTGAATTCTGCGGGTGTTCTGGTTGCCACGATTTTACCCCGGTTGATGAAGGCGATCCGGTCGCACAGCTCATCCGCCTCATCCATATAATGGGTGGTGAGCAGAATGGTCTTGCCCTGTTTGCGGTTGAGCTCCTCCTTGATGAACTGGCGGATGAACCGGCCGAACTGGGGGTCAAGACCGAGGGTGGGTTCATCCAGGAGCAGGATGTCGGGGTCATGAAGCAGTGCCCGTGCCAGACTGACCTTCTGTTTCATGCCCGAGGAGTAGCGCTCAAGCCGTTCGTTGGCAACTTCGCGCAGGCCGAGCAGCTCCAGCAGATAGTCAATCCGCCGGTCCCGGTCCCTGCCGTGAAGTCCGTAGAGGGCGGCAAAGAAGCGGAGGTTATCCCGGGCAGAAAGTTTCCAGTAAAGGGTGCGTTCGCCCGAGGTGAGCAGTCCGATACGCTGCCGGCAGAAAAGCGAGTCGGTAAACACATCATGGCCGAAGAGCCGGATTGTGCCCGAATCCGGAATCAGGAGGGTGGCAATGCAGCGCACGAGGGTCGTTTTGCCGGCACCGTTCGGTCCCAGCAGTCCGAACAGCTCACCCTGCGGGATGGTCAGGCTCGCACCGTCCAGTGCCCGGACCACCTTTTTTTTCAGTCCGCGCCCGCGCCGGAACAGCTTGACAACATTGTCACAGAGCAGTGCGGGCGGACCCGGATTAGGATGTGTGCTGTCTGCCATAGACTGTCCGTTCAATTAAATCATTAATTTTATCCGCCGTGCCGTCCCATGTCCACTGATGCGACCATTCAACCGCCTGCCTGCTCAGACGTTGGCGCAGGTCAGCGTCGGTTAAAACCAGTTCGAGCTTTGCTGTCAGCTCGTTGATATTGCCATATTCATAAAACAGGCCGTTGACCCCGTCACGGGAGGAGTCAACCAGTCCGGGTGAACGGGCAACAACTACCGGTGTGCCGCAGGCATTGGCTTCCATAACAATCAGCCCCCAGCCTTCTTTGATCGAGTTTTCTGCCAGCACGGCGCTGCGCTGGTACCAGCTGATTTTCTCCGCCTCGCTGACAAATCCGGTGAAAAGGACCCGGTCGGTAATTTGCAGTTTCCGGGCAAGTGCTTCCAGGCGGGGCCGGTCATCGCCATCGCCAACGATTACGACCCGGAAATGGAGGCCCTTTTGTTTCAGACACTGTGCTGCGTAGAGCAGGTGATCGGTTGACTTGTATTTTTTCAGCCGGCCGACATGCAGAATTACCGGTTCACGCTTAGTATCCGGCAGCGGGCGGAAGCGTTCAAAATCGGTTCCCGGCGGGGCTACGGTAATTTGCTCCGGCGGGATGCCGAGCCGGATGACATCCTGACGCGAACTTTCCGAGATTACCGCAAACGGGCAGTGCCGGTAGGCAAGCGGGATCAGACTTTCCGCAAGGTAGATATAGGCGGCGAGCGGCGCCGGCACCTCATGAAAGATGCTCTTCCGGAAGAGGTGCATCAGTAGCACGAGAACCGGTTTGTCAGTAAGCCAGGGGGAGTAAAAGGGGATTTTGTTCAGGTCGTCGACAACCAGATCGAATGCGCCTTCCCGCAGAATGGAAGGAAGTCGGCGGTAGACGGTCCAGTTGAAAGTCCATTTCCCCCCCAGACGGATAATCCGGATACCCTCCAGTTCATCAGCCGACGCGGCTCCGGGGTACTTTTCGGCAAGCACCGTAATCTGATGTCCCCGGCGTACCAGGCGCCGGCAGACTTCATAAAGGTAGATTTCAGCACCGCCGGCGAGCGGATTTCGAGGGCAGCGCCAGTTGATAAAAAGGATGTGCATAGATGAGCATAACTGATATTTTTAAAATGTCAAGAGCGGAGCTTGAATTCAGTTTTCGGCCGGTGTTTTTTGCCTCGGATGGAGGATAAGTTAAAATAAAATTATGGGAAACACCGGAACGCAGCGCAAACTGGGCGCGCAGATGCTGATGCTGATTATCGGGTATCTTCTGTCGCCCCTTTCCTGGTGGAACGACCTTTTTATCAATCTGCCGATTGCCTATCTCTTCGGTGCCGGGATGAGTCTGTTCCAGCGCCGGCTTTTTGCCCCCGGGATGGTGGCTGGTTACTGGTTCACCAATCTTCTGGGGCTGTATCTCATCCAGCGGGCCGGCTGGAACATTGCTGTCCGGCTGAGATCGGGCAGCGGGCAGGAAATTCCTCCCGCACCGCACCGGCACCGTGCCTGGCTGGTGCAGGTATTGACCGCGCTCGGCTGGACGGCGGTAATTGTCGGGCTGATTTTTACCGGCGTGCTCAAGCCTCCGGGATTTATCGCCAGGGCGGCAGCCCGTTGACTTTATCTGATGGCACAGGAAAATTATCTGTGAGCTTCTGGCTGCTGCTGCTGGCAATTGTACCCGGGATCGCCCTGCTGCTTTTCTTCTACTTCCGTGACCGCTATAAGAAGGAACCGCTCTGGCCCATCTTTCTTGCCTTTGTCCTGGGGGCATTTGTAACCCTGCCCGCCTCTGCCAGCTCGTCATTTCTGCAGCGGCTGAGCGGCTGGCTGAGTCCGGGTGCGGGTATCATGCAGATATTCCTGGGTACCTTTTTAATTATCGGACTCGTCGAAGAGGGGTGGAAGTTCTTTGTTGTGCGTTTCTACTGCTACCACCGGCCGGAGTTTGACGAGCCCTATGACGGTATTATGTATTCCACCGCGGTTGCCCTTGGTTTCGCTACGCTGGAAAACATTCTTTATGTCTTCAGTCCGGGGATGCTGGGCGGACTGCGCATCGGCATTATGAGGGCGTTCATGGCGGTACCGAGTCATGCATTTTACGGGGTTTTGATGGGATTCTTTCTGGGTGAGGCGAAGTTTGCCCGCTCGGCAGGAGATGCCAATCGCTTGGGATTAGTCGGTTTTCTGCTGGCGGTTGCAGCCCACGGGCTTTATGACTTTATTGTGATCGTCCTGCCCCGGCGGCCGCTTTTGACCGGCAGTCTGATTGTCTTTTCCGTGCTTGCCTGGGTAGTATTCTTTGAAGCCACCAGACGCCAGGCGGAGAAGTCAGCGCACCGGGCGCCGGAGCTTGTCCAGCTCGCCCGTCAGGAGCGGGTGTCAGAAGAGGACCGGACCGGATCGACAAAGGCGCAGCCATGAGTTTTAATATCGGGTTATTCTCAGGCTGATTTTTATTTTTCAGTAATCGTCAAGGGGAAGGTCGGCAGGCACCGGTTGATCCCGGATTTCCCACTCTTCCAGCAGGTGCGGTGCGGTACGCCGACAGCTTGAGCCGGCCGATTTGGCGGAGACAGTTGGGATTACTGGTTGTTATTGCATTATCTGCAATCGAATTTATAATATTACTATGCCCAACCCGTCCAATAATCCATATCTGTCACGAAACCGCCAGGAGGTAACGGCAGAAAGTCAGCTCTGGGAGGAAGCGCTCAATGCGTTTTACCGGGATGATGACGAGACGGCGCTGGCACTGCTGCTGGAGGTTCTTGAGACTCAGCCCGACAACCTGCGTGCCGCATACCTGGCAGTGCTGTGTGCTGCCAATCTGAGTGATGAGGAGACAGTTGAGGAGGTGTGTGGTGCGGTGCACCGGCATGGGGCACGGCATCCTTATGCCCTGGGCTGTGATGCGGTACGCGCAATGTTCTATGCCAATTATGAAAGGGCAGAACATCTTTTTGACCTGGCACTGCAGGCGCTGCCTGATGACATTGACCTCGGTATTGGACTGGCCATTTTGTGCGAACAGATGGGGCAGGAGGAGAAGTGTGCAGAACTTTACCGCCGGGTACTGGAGCGTTCGCCCGACAACATCCGTGCCCGAATCTCGCTGGGCATCAGTTATGCCCTGAGCGGCGAGTACCTTTCCGCCTTTGCCGAGTATCAGTATGCGAAACAGCTTGACCCGAGCGTGGAAAATCCCCACCAGCATCTCGGAAGAGATTTCTATGCGGACGGACTGCTGACCGAGGCGGTGCAGGAGTTTCTGCAGGCAATTGCCGAAGAACCGGAACAGCCGGCAGCCTATTTCTTTCTTCTGGACTGTTACCGGCGGCTGGGCGAAATTGATGCCGCCCTTGATGTTTATCAGCAGATCCGGATACGGTTCGCTCATGAGCCTGAACTCATGAGTCAGTTCTTTGAGCAGTTCCGGATGTTTAATGAGGCATTACCACTGCTCGAGCGGCTGCACAGGGAGCATCCGGAGGACCTGGAAATTTTACTCCGGCTCTGTCGCGCCTACGAGGAGACCGGTCAGCCTGCAGAGGCGCTCAACCGGCTTGAGAAGTCAGTTCCCGATGACCCCGAAGCCGGACCGCTCTGGTCCGAGCTTGCCAGACTTTATTATCAAATTGGTGAATATCAGTCGGCGGCAGCAGCAGCAAAAAGGGCGGTTGAGTTCAACCGCTACGACCAGGAAGCCTATGGAGTGCTCACCGATGCCCTGCTGATGCTCGGAAAGATTGAGGAGGCGGAGGCTGCCGCGCAGGAGATGGAGCGGATTCAGGATGAAGCCTGGCAGCGGTATCAGCGGCGGTTTTCCGGTCTTGAGGAGGAAGGCGAAGATTAACTTCCGGTCTCTCCACCGTCAGGCACTGGTTGTTGATCTGCACTGTGATTCAATTTTAGACCACATCAGTGGCCGGCGGGATATTATCCGCAAAACCAGAGGTCATATTGACCTGCCGAAACTGGAAGCCGGTGGTGTCAAGGTGCAGGTTTTTGCCATCTTTCCGGACCCGAAAAAGATCAAAGCTGGAGAGTATGAATCTTTTGTCCTGCACGCCGCGGTGGCAATCCGGAAATTATGTCACCAGCACCCGGACCGACTGGGGTTGGCGCTCTCGCCCCGCGGTCTGAAACGGCTTGTCGATCAGGGCAGGATTGCGGTGGTGATCGGAGTTGAAGGGGGGCATGCGCTTGAAGGGAATCTGGACCGGATTTACCGGTTCTTCCGAGCCGGGGTGCGAGTACTGACCCTCACCTGGTGCAATTCAAATGAACTGGCAGATGCAAGCTGGGATAAAAACCGGCCGCATAACGGGCTTTCCCCGCAGGGCAGAGAAGCGGTCCGAATCATGAACCGGCTGGGGATGATAATTGACCTGTCCCATGCAGCAGAAGCCAGCTTCTATCAGGCGCTGGAGCTGAGTTCGGCACCGGTTATCGCTTCCCATTCCGGGGTCTATGCACTCCGCCGTCACAACCGTAACCTGAAGAACGATCAGCTGAGCGCGCTGGCACAGCAGGGCGGGATGATGGGTCAGGTTTTTTTGCCGGCATTTCTCTGCCCGGACCCGGGCCGGGCATCAATTAACAATGTTATCCATTCGATCGATTATGTTGTCCAGAAGTTCGGACCCGGGGTCATCGGACTGGGTTCGGACTTCGACGGGTTTTCCGGTAGGCTTAAAGGTCTGGAAAATGCGGGCAAACTGCCAGAAATTACCCGCAGACTGCTGCAATTGGGCTATACAGAACCGGATGTCAGAAAAATTTTGGGGCTGAACTTTTTCCGGGTGTGGCAGGAGGTGTGGGACAACAGAGCGGTTACCAGTTGACAAAGGAGGCGTGGTGAAAAATATATTCATGACAATAATACTGCTTGCCGCATTTGCCGGCGCGGCTGAACTAAGCATCAGCCTGAACATTGACCCGGCAGCGGTAATACTGAGTCAGCAGGACAGCTGGACGGTGGTCCGGCTGACTGCTGCTCCTGAGGGAACGGTTGTGCTGGCAACGGATGAGCCCGGAGAACCGCTATTGCCAGTGCTGTCAGGGAATATACTGATTCCGCCTGATGCCCGGCTGAGGTCAATTCGCATCAAGGTGGTGGAGTGGCAGGAGCTCGGCGCAGGTTTGAAGCTCTATCCGGTGCAGCCGATGAGACCGCTATCCCGGTTTAACTCGGTTCCGTTTGTAGCGCCCAGCGCTGAAATTTACCGTTCCGATCTGGCTTACCCGGCAGAGATGGTTCAGGCGGTTCCTCCCGGCTCCAAAGCCGGGTTCCGGCTTGCCGGATTTCTTTTCTGTCCGTTTGCATATCACCCGGTATCAGGCAGACTGCGGCTGGCACAGCAGGCGGTGCTGACGGTTGAGTATGAAGCCGGATCTGTTCCGGTTGCACATCTCAGCCCCGGTCAGCTGACGCTTATGCGGGAAGATGTTGCCCGGCTTGTTGTTAATCACGAGGATATCGAAAGGTTTGCGCCGGCAACAGCAGAATCTGACGGTCCGGAGCTGGATGTGGCGGTGATCACCTCCAGCACCTTAATGCCTGCGGTAAGCAGTTTTGCCAGCTATCTCCAACGCAAGGGTTACTTTACCGAGGTATTTGCTACAGAGTCAATTTATGTCCGGTATCCCGGTCGGGACAATCCCGAGAAGATCCGCAATCTGCTCAAGGAGCTGTTTGTTTCCCGCGGGCTCAAATATGTCGTTTTAGCCGGGGATGTCCAGCATGTACCCTGCCGGACCGGTTATCTGCCCTATTCACCATACAACGTTCCTGCCGACCTTTACTATTCGGACCTGGACGGGACCTGGGATTTTAACAACAACGGGCAGTTTGGTGAGTATTCCTATACCAGTTACAATCCGGATTCTGTGGATTTATTTTCCGATATCGTGGTGGGCCGGCTGCCACTTGATGACGCCAGCCACCTTGCCAATTTTCTGCGCAAGGATACGCTCTATGAGCGTCATCCGGACACAACCTATCTCCGGAAAGTACTTTTGCCGTTTGAGGCGCTGTGGTCAAATATTGATTATTACGGCCGGATTGTGAACAGAAATATTGCCCTTGCCCTGTCGGGAATCGGAGCCTGGACCGTGGACTCGGTATACAATATGAGTCCGTCCCAGTGTGTGGCGAGCATCAACGCCGGCCGGCATCTGTTTCATTTTGCGGGACACGGTTCGGTGAGTGCATTCGGTTCAACGTTTTCCACCAGCAACCTCAGCTCACTGACCAATACGACCATGCCGGTTATTGTCAACTCAATGGCATGTGACTGCGGGAATTTTGATCAGCAGGACGGACTGGGCGAGCAGTTTATCAATGCTACTGCCGGCGGTGCGGTATCTACCTGTCTGAACGCCCGCTACGGCTGGGGCGCACCGCCGAATATGGGTCCTTCGGAGAATCTGTGCATGGAGTTTTACAACAATTACCTCCGGGGCTTCAACCAGGGAAGGGCGTATGCGTTAGCCAAGGATTTCTTCCGGAACGCCGCTTTCAGTCAGATGACCTATCGCTGGTCAGTCTATGAGTGGACGCTGCAGGGGGATCCGACAATGCTGTTGTGGCGCACCACACCCAAAGGTCTGCTCGTTTCCTGCCCGGATACGATTCAGGCAGAACCTCAGGTGCTCGCTGTTGGTGTGCGGTATGCTGACGGGCAGCCGGCGACCGGTGCCAGGGTGGCGATACTTCATGGTGACCAACTGGTAGGGCGCGGCATTACCGATAGAAATGGCCGGGCGCAGGTAGTGCTTAATCAGGTTGGAGATACCTGGAGCCTGACATTGGGTGTGACTGCACAGGACGGTGCACCCGCGGAGAAAACGCTGGCAGTAAGGAGCGGCAGCGCCAAGCCACTGCTTGTGTATCGCTACCACCGGGTTGACGACGAAAACGGGCGATTGGACCCGGGGGATGAAGTAAATGTGCATATTACAATTGCGAACGAGGGCAATCAGGCAGCAGGAAGTGCGACCGCAATTCTGCATGTTTATTCGCCCTTCATAACTTTAATAGATTCGGTGAGCAGCTATCCGGCGACCCTTCCGGGTGATACCGCATCAGGCGAACCTTTCCGGCTGCGGGTAAGCCCGAACTGCCCCCATGGGCAGCAGGTTGAGCTTGAACTGACAGTTGCTGCCGATTCGGTAACCTTTACCTCACAGCTGGAGGTCGTTGTCGGTATGCCCCATGCCCGCTCCGGGGTCTGGGCGGTCCATGATACTGCAGATTTTGTTGCTGCGGTGTGTGCGAACGGTGGTATCGGTACCACCAGCTGGCGGGGTGAAGGGCTGGGGTTTATTTATCCGAAAAATCACCCCTGGTCCTCATCAGCAATGATGCATGGTGCACTGCTGTTAGGTATCAGATACCCGGATACCTTCTGGGTGGCAGACAATTATTATGGCACACCCTGGCAGGTGACGGCACAGGACTTTGCAATCGTGGATTCGATCCGGCCGGTGCTGCCGCCGGAGTTCGGTGATCAGGAGTTCGTTGCGGTATTTTCCGATGCCCGTCATCCCCAGCCGAAGGGAATAACTGTCACTCAGCGTTCATTTGTGAGCGCGCGGGCCCAGCATAAGGATTTCATGGTGCTCGAATACCGGATTCACAATAACGATACGATGCCAATTGCCAACCTCTGGACTGGTGTTGCATGCGATTTCCGGACCGCGTTCTGGAACCAGAACGATTCGGTGGATTACCCCGGGGTGGATACCATCCGTAACCTTGCCTATGTCCGGGCACAGCCGGAAACGCTGACGCTTGGTGTCCGCCCGATTTATCCACCAGAGGTGTCCGGCTTTGCCAACAGCATCTTTCATCAGACTTATATTCAGGACGGTTTCACCAAAAGGGAAAAGATGGACTTTCTCGATGGTACCCAGCGTGCTGTATCCGGGACAAACATGGGGAACTGGCATGCTCTGGTTTCCTGCGGGCCGTTTACGATTCTCCCCGGAGACAGTCAGATCGTTGCCTTCATCATTGTTGGCGGCAGAACGGTGGCCCAGATGAGTGCTGCATCCGATACCGCATTCAACTGGTATGAGCCGCAGGTCGGAATGCAGGAGTCCAAACTGGACGGTTTGTCCCGGCTCCGGATTCAGGTGCGACCGAAGGTGTTCAGCCGTAATCTAACCATCAGTTATATTCAGGATCAGCCCGGATCACTGGAAATGCGGGTTTATAATTCGAGTGGCAGACTAATGGAGCAGGTGGATATCCCCGATGCCGGGATTTCGGGAAACTGGCACTGGGTGCCCAGGGTGCCGGAACGGGGTATATTCTTCCTGATGGTTAACGGCCAGACGGAAAAAGTGATCCGCATCGAATAACGGGCAGAGACGAAAACCGGGGCTTGACATCGTGTCAAGCCCCGGATCTTTTTAAGGAGGCAACCGGCGGTAGCCGCAAATTTCCACCCTCAGGGTTTATTTGGGGGCGGGCTGATGCAGGCAGCAAGCAGTCAGAGACTTAAGGTGGATAGGCGCGAGCCTTTCTTTTAGACAGGCCCGATTTTTGGAGAGGACTGCTGGGGTGGTAAATTATGGGGCCTACATCAGCCCGCCTGCGTTACAAACCGAACTAACGCAACCCCCAAACTCCCTCCTTCTTATTACATCCGCTCTCGGATGTAACCCGTTATAATTATATAGCACCCTGCATGCCAACGCAGAAGTTTACACACAAGTTACTAATTGTCAATATGTTACAGAGTTAAGTCAAATTCTGCACTAATGCGACATTTTTAAATCCGGTTAAGGGTTAGCGCTGTAAGTGTTTGTTTTTCAATCTGTTGGCGATGCGACCGCTGTTAAGGGTTGACAGTGGAGGTGGTCAGCCTCAGGCCCCTGCCGGTTGTCAGGTTCTTGTAAAGTATAATTCTCCGGGCGCCGGTTTTTTCAATCCAGTAAATTTCGTCAAGGTATGGCTGGTGGACCAGGATTTTCTCACATTCGAATGAGCCGGCGGGAATGCCTACAGTATCAGTGCCAGCAAAACTCAGCTCAGCAATAGTTGACATCCCGCCCGGAGGAACAGTTAACGGAGTGATCACGAGAATGTGGAGCGGTATTTCAGTGCTGATGATTTTTAAGCTCCGGCAGAGGAACGGCAGCTGGAAGAAATCATAGGTCAGGGCACCGGTGGGCAGACGGTTTTCAATGTCGCCGTCAGAAGTACGAGTGATGATCCGGGCGTTTCGCTCCTGGTAGAGCGTGGTAATAAACAGCAGGGTATCATTTTCTGCCGGATAGATGAGCGAGCTGAGAGGTGTGAGGTCTGCACGGTTGAAGGTGACTACAGTCGATTCGGTCCGGTAGCGGTTTGCCAGTCGGGAATCTGGAGCAGGAAATCGGTCGACGGTATAAAGCCGGAAGCACGGGATTTCGAGGTTTACCCGGCTGACTTTCATCAGCCGGGTACCTAAAGGCTCGGAGTTGCCTCTCAGGTTGATCCATTCGTAAACGACAGTTTCGCCATCAACCACCGGTGGTGGTGCGAACCGGGCAATGGGTTGAAGAACTGTTCTGCCTGCCTGGCGGCAAAGACAGGAGATGAGCAGAATCAGAGGGATCAGTGCCAGATTCAGTCGCCTGATATGGCTATTATATCCGGCAGTGGGCGGTTGTCAAAAGCAAGACCTGCATTTATTTTAGTTGACAGAGTGCGCAGGTTTTAGAAACTTTGAATTAATGAACGGTCAACAGATTGCTGAGCGACTCCGCACCCGGTCCGGGCTGACCCTGATTCTGGCAGCACTGGCGATGATTCAGGTGGTACTGTATCTCCAGACCCTGAAATATCAGTTTGTCTGGGACGACCGGCTGCTGATTGTCGAGAACCGCCTGTTGACCAAAGCCGGACCCTGGGGAATTTTCACCCGGCCCTTCTGGAGCGGAACCGAGGTGGCGGAGTGGAACCGGCATCTGGTTTATTACCGCCCACTGACCACACTCAGTTTCTGGCTGGACCTGAAGTTTGCCGGTCTGAACCCGGCATATTTTCATCTGGTAAATGTAGTCCTGGCAGCAATATCAACCGTGCTTGTTGCGCTGATCGTTTGGGAACTGCTGCATTCCGGAGTCTGGGCCGGTATTGCCGGGTTGCTGTTCGCAACTCATCCGGCTCATGTGGAGTCGATCGCCTTTATTTCCGGCAGAACCGATCTGCTGCTGACCGTATTTATTGCGGGTGCCGGCTTTGCCCTTCTGCGTTCGTTCCGGAAGCGGGACCGGCGCTGGTGGTGGCTGGTGCCGCCGCTTTTTCTTTTCGGGGTGTTAAGCAAGGAGACCGGAATCATGTTTCCGGTGCTGGTGCTGTTGACGCCGCTTCTCATTCAGGTGCGGCCACTGCGTGGGTTTTATCTGATGGTACTGGGTGTTTTTCTCGCGGCAGCGGCATATCTGGTCATGCGGTGGATTGTATTCCGTCAAGCACTACCGATGCCAGCCGGCTTTTTCCCGGTCGATCTTACTAACGCGATCAATACCTTCGGCTATTACATTCGGATGTTCTTCTGGCCGTTTGATCACCATGCGAAAATTCCGATAAACCCCGCATTTCTGAAACCCCAGTCTTATTTCCTTTATGCACTGATATTTCTTTTTTCGGTACCACTGGCGGCGCTCAGACCGAGATTCCGGCTGGCGCTCTGGAATTATGCCTGGACATTTCTACTTCTCCTGCCAGTAAGCAATATCATTCCGCTCGGACCACAGGCAGCAGAAAGGCTCCTATATCCCGCCTCCGCAGGTCTGGTTGGACTGGTGATTGTGATTCTCTCCCGGCTGCTCTGGTCGCTCAACCGCACCCGGCAGGCTGCGGGAGTGCTGCTGATGCTGACCGCCGTGCTGTTCGGATATGACAGTTTTCGGCGAATGCCGGTCTGGGAAAATGAGCTCAGTCTGTTTTCAGTGATGGTCCGGGAGGCACCAGGAGCCCCGAGCGCCTACATGGGACTGGCGCGGGTGCTGAGTCCGTCAAATCCCGATTCCGCAATCCGGCTGCTGAACCGGGCGATCATTCTGGATCAGGGGCTGGTTGAAGCACATATAAACATCGCCGGGCTTTATGCGCGAAAGGGTGACCTGCGCCGGATGTTTCATCATTTGCGTCTTGCCGAAGAACTGGAACCCGGTTCTGCCCGGGTGCATAACAACTTCGGCTACGGATATCTCTTTGCCGGAAGATTTGACAGCGCCCGCGTGCGGTTCGAGCAGGCACTGGCAATTGATTCCACTCTGGCGCCATCGCTGCTGGGTCAGGCGCTTGCTGCCGGAATTGGGGGCAGGACGCCGGAGGCGGGCAGACTGTTTAACCGGCTCCTGGCGGTTGAACCGTCATGGCGTGACAGCGCGCGTCTGGTAATCAACGGGCTTTACAGTTTACAGTCGGCGGACACGAGTACACTCACAGCCAAAAGCCGGGCGCTGCTGGTCAATCGCCTGGGCAGTCTGCTGGTGGCACTGGGAGACACGGCGCCGGCTGAACTTTACTACCGCCGGGCGCTGGAACTGGACCCGGACTGCGTGCCTGCGCTTTACAATTTGGCGGTACTGATGATCAATCGCGGTAACAGAGCGGAGGCGCTGGTTTATGTACGGCAGGCGTTACGGCTGATGCCGGGTCTCCGGGAGCTGCAGGAGCTGAAGGCCCGGCTGGAATGAGAAGTCCGGAAAACTGGGAATTTCAGTCCTGATAGCGGGCAGCAATCGGGAATCGCCGGCCAGTACCGAAGGCCCGGCTGGTGACCCGAAGTACCAGCGGCGCCTGTCGGCGCTTGTATTCCATTCTGGCAACCTGACGAACAACCCAGCGGACCGTTTCTGGTGGCAGACCCTGAGCGATAATTTCATCGGCTGACTGCCCGGCTTCAATATGGAGTTCCAGAATCTGGTCAAGTAAGGGGTAAGGAGGCAGAGTGTCTTCATCCTTCTGATTGGGCCGGAGTTCTGCCGAGGGGATTTTCGTAATGATCGCTTGGGGAATAATTTCTTGAGACCGGTTGATATGGCGGGCAAGTTTATAGACCATGGTCTTCGGGAGATCCCCGATTACTGCCAGGCTGCCGCTGAGGTCACCATATAGAGTACAATAACCGACCGCCAGTTCGCTCTTGTTACCAGTGGCAAGGACAAGCGCATTAAACTTGTTGGCAAGTGCCATCAGGATGTTACCCCGCAGCCGTGCCTGAATGTTTTCTTCGGTTTCATCCCAAGGGCGGTCGCCGAATACCGGTTTCAGGCATGTGAGAAACTGACGGAAGAGTGGTGTGATGGGGATGGTGAGAAGTTCAATCCCGAGGTTTGCGGCAAGAAGTCGGGAGTCATCTACACTGCCTTGCGAGGAAAACTCGGAAGGCATGGTTACGCCGAGGACATTTTCCGGACCGAGCGCCGCAACTGCAAGGCAGGCGGTAACCGCCGAGTCAATACCGCCGGACAGACCGATTACCGCCTTTTGAAATCCGCACTTCCGGAAGTAGTCACGAATACCCAGGACAAGCGCCTGATATACCGATTCCAAATCCTCCGCCTTGTCTGCTGCTGCAGGTCGAGCTGGCGGCAGAGCGCGGGTATCAAAGATGAAGATCTGTTCCTGAAACGGCTTGAGATTTGCTCTGATGTTGCCGTCGGCATCTACAATAAGGCTGTTACCGTCAAAGATCAGTTCATCATTGGCTCCAACCTGATTGACAAAGATAAACGGCAGGTGGTGGCGTGTGCAGTGGTGCTTGAGCATTGCCAGACGAAGTGCCGGTTTGCCCAGCCAGAAGGGTGAGGCGGCAATATTGAGCAGCAGGGTTGCACCCAGTCGGGCCTGTTCAGCAACAGGGTCCAGCTGGTAGCGGTACTTGGGCTGAAGCTGGGGCAGGTTCCAGGCATCCTCGCAGATGGAGATTCCCAGCCGTTCGTCACCAAAATTCCAGAGCGCAACCTCCGAACCTGGATCAAAGTACCGCGTTTCATCAAACACGTCATAGAACGGGAGCAGGAGTTTGGGCTGGCAGAAGACCTGTTCTCCCTGATGAAAGCCGAGGGCACAGTTGTAAATTCCTCTGCCGGTCGAGCGCTGACTTCTGATGACTCCGCCGACCAGAATCGCACACCTGTAATGATGCGAAAGCCGGGCGACATCTTTAAGTGCCAGTTCCGCCTTCTGGACAAACCAGGGCAACTCCAGCAGATCCTTGGGCGGATATCCGGTGATGAAGAGTTCAGGCAGGACTAACAGATCCGCCTGCTGACTGCAGGCCTGCTTGAGTGCTGTCTCCAGCTGGCGGATATTGCCGGCGATGTCACCCACTACCGGGTTCAACTGGGCGATTGCAACCCGCATGATTTATAGTGTGCCAATTATCGGCAGACTGTCAAAATATGCAATATCAGGTTTAACCCCCGCAGTAGCCCGAAAGGGTGACGGTTCGGAGAGTTATGGGAAGAGCCGGTAGTTATAACCGACATGAGGACCGGGAAAAAGGGCTCTAAAATGATGTATTGTGAACAGAGCTGGCCGGTGGATAGTGGGTATGGTTACCGGAACTGCCCGGGGGGAAGAGGAAGGTCCTTTTGATTTATTGGCACAATGTTCGGATAAATAATAACTTAATGCTAAAACGTCCATGCAAGTCCCTGGGGATCCGGGCTTACATTTTTGACAGGAGAGCAGGTTGGTGTATTATCAATGAGCAGGGTCACATTTTATATGGACCGCTGCGAACAGGTTACGATGTCTAAACTGTAAGATGCCATTGCTGCTCTTTTCTCTATTGTTGAGCCTCTCGAGTGGGGAGCCGGATCTGAGCCGGCATATCGTCGTTTTTACTATTGATGATGGTTATCGTTCGGTTTATGATTATGTCTATCCCCTGCTCAGAAAACATAAAATGACCGCCACCATCGGGCTGATCACAGATTACCTTGCCGGTCCCGGAGGACGGTATGGCAATCCGGCGACATTTCTGAGTTATCAGCAGGTCCGGGAGATGCTTGATTCAGCGGGAATTGAAATTGCCAGCCACACCCTTTCTCACCCCTGGCTGACCCGGCTGGACAGCGTCAGTGCCTGGAGGGAAATTTATCGCTCAAAAGAGGTTCTTGAGTCACTTTTTGGCGTGCCGGTGATTACATTTGTTTATCCATATGGTGACATGGACCTTCGGACGGTGCGAATGGTGCGTCGGGCCGGCTACCGACTGGCAAGAGCGGTTCGTCCCGGGGTGATCAACTTCTGGGTGGACCCTTACCGGATTCCTGAGTTTGAGCTGCGGCGCGGGACCGCACTGGGTGCGGTAAAAAACCACATTCGGAACAACCCGGTTGCGGTTCTACTCCTGCACCGTGTTGTCCCCAAGCCCAGATTGTTCACTGAATGGCCGGTGGATAGTTTTGCTGACCTGCTGGCGTGGATGGCGGAAAACAGGATTCAGACGAGAACCCTGGCTGAACTTTATTATGAATGGCGGCAGGGGGTGGTGGCGCTGATGCTGAGTGAGCGTAATGCCTCCGGACTTATCTTGGAATCTGATTCAGTTTTACTCAAGGAGGTAGATGTCGACAAAACCGGAACTTTTAACCCCCGCTGAGCTTAAAAAATTCATATACTCCCTTTTCCCGATAAACACATCAATATGTTTGCCTTTGACCGCACCGCCAATGTCGTGGGCATAAAACACGCCGTTTAACTGCCGGCCGTTAACACTAACCCCTTCAAATTGTGGAATATACAGTTTTGAACCCAGAGGTATGATTTCGGGATCAACTGCAATAGATTTCAGCTCCGTCAGTGTAAATCCGCCATGGCCAAGAAAGCGGTCAACAACTTTAACCCGGCCCGAGCCTTTGAGATAGCTGATACACCTCCCATCCCGGAGCCGGGCAGCAGACTCGGTTTTAAAATCTTTGACAAACGCCGAGGAAAATCTGCCCAGCAGTTTTCCATCAATGGTGTAAAGCGGTGTGGACCGGCTCTTGGGATAGTCCGACTCTTCAACTACCCAGTAATAAGTAACTTTGAACCTGCCCAGATAGCGGGCTGTGCCTGTTTTCCCTTCAATTCCAGAATACAACCATGCTGGTGGCGGCCGCCAGGTTCCGGATACCGGGGCAGTGTTTACCTGAGGGCCCAGACACCCGGAGAATAAAAAAACAGTAAAAACAAACCACTTGGACATTTTCATTCAGTTATTAATTATCCCGGCAGCAGGCATGTATGTCAAGAAATTCGCCGTCATTATAACTTATTGATTTTAAATTATTTAATTACAGAGTCGGCTAAAGGAGGTGGGGTTGTTCCGGTTTTGGCGGTGTGCGATTCAGATGTTGATAGGCAAGTTTTGTCGCAATTCTGCCTCTGGGTGTGCGCTGAATAAACCCCTGCTGCACCAGGTAAGGCTCATAGACCTCCTCGATTGTGCCCGGGTCTTCGCTTACTGCAACTGCGAGTGAGCCGATACCTACCGGTCCGCCATCGAACTTCTCGATTATTGTCAAAAGAAGCCTTTTGTCCATTTCATCCAAGCCACGGTGATCAACATCCAGCTGTTCCAATGCATAGCGGGCGATCTCCCGGTCTATCAGTTCTTTGCCTTTCACCTGAGCAAAGTCCCGGACCCGGCGCAGGAGTCTGTTGGCAATCCGCGGTGTGCCGCGGGCGCGGTTGGCAATTTCCCATGCACCGTCCTCATCGATTTCAATTTTCAAAATCCGGGCACTCCGCCGGATAATCTGGTAAAGCTCCTCAGGTGGATAATAGTCCAGCCGCAAGATGATGCCAAAGCGGGAACGGAGCGGTGCGGTCAGCAGTCCGGTGCGGGTGGTGGCACCCACCAGCGTAAATGGCGACAAATCAATGCGTTCGGACCGGGCGCCCGGACCTTTATCCAGAAGAACATCAATTGCAAACTCCTCCAGTGCCGGGTAGAGGAACTCCTCAACCGCTTTGTTAGTCCGGTGGATTTCGTCAATAAAGAATACATCCCCCCGGTTCAGGCAGGTCAGAATGCCCGCCAGGTCAGCTGGACGTTCAAGAATCGGACCGGCAGAGCAGCGGATCTGACCGCCCATTTCATTTGCCAAGATGTGGGCAAGCGTCGTTTTCCCCAGACCGGGCGGGCCGGACAGGAGAACATGCTCCAGCGGTTCGGAACGCATTTTTGCCGCCTCAATAAAGACCCGGAGGTTATCCTTGATCTTTGTCTGGCCAATAAACTCATCAAGAAACCTGGGTCTGAGGGTTTCATCCAGGCATTCCTCGCCGTTCAGCCGCCGGGGAGAGGAGATGCGTTCGAGACCTTGATGACGCATATCAATCTTGGTGGGCAAGCGCCTGTTTTAACAGTTCGGGCAAGGTGGTTTCAGGGGTGATATGGAGCCGTTTCAACCGCTGCAGCGCCTCCTTCCGTTTCAACCCCAGAGATTCAAGCGCATTGACCGCCTGCTCAAAGACATCTGGTGTCAGCTGGTGCTGTTCAGGTGTCTCGGGTCGAGAGCTGGACAGTTTCATAATTAGTTCTGAAGCCTTTTTTTCACCAATTCCCGGAACTGAGCGCAGCAGCTGGATGTCCTGGCGGCGGATTGCAGCCAGGATTTCAGCCGGCTCAAAACGGGAAAGCAGATTTAGTGCTGCTTTGGGTCCGACCCCTTTCACTGAGGTGAGCTGACGAAATACCGCAAGTTGTTCCTCCGTATCAAATCCAAAAAGTTCAATGCCGGCGCGAGTAACATCCATAAACACAAACAGCTGTGCATATGCCCCCTGGTTCGGCAGCCGGCTGGAGGTGGAAAGCGGAACATGGAGTTCAAAGCCGATACCGTTAACATCAAGAACAATCATGGTGGGCTGTTTGATTGCGATTATCCCCTTGAGCCGGCTGATCATCGACCAAGTCTGGATTTCAGGCACCAGGCGACTGCGAGGGCATCGGCGGCGTGTTCAGGCAGTCGGCCGTTAGTCCGGAGCAGTTTCCGGATCATATAATTCAACTGGCTTTTGGATGCCCGACCTGAACCGGTAACTGCCAGTTTGATCGTTGCCGGGGTCAGTTCATAAACCGGGATCCGGTTTTTTGCCAGGGCGGTCAGGATGGCACCACGGGACTGGGCGGAGAGAATGACACTGCGTGCCCCGCCTCCTTTAAAAAAAAGGGTTTCAATCGCACAGCAGACCGGCTGATATCTGTGGATAATCCGAGAGATTGTCTGATTGAGCACCAGCAGCCGGGTGGCAATGGTGTCTTGGGGTGAAGTTGTAATTACCCCCTGGGCAACGATTACGCCATCCGGGTCAATAATTCCAAAACCGGTGGCACTCAGACCCGGGTCAATACCGAGGATTCTGCCCTGGATTGGTTCAGGTTCCGGACGAGCTGAGCTTTTCGAGCACCTCGTCCGGGATATCGAAGTTGGCATAAACCTGCTGGACTTCTTCCAGCTCCTCCAGCATCTCAATCAGTTTCAGCACCTTGGGTGCGTCCGACTCCGAGACCGGCACGGTGTTCGTCGCAATCTGGGTGAGCTCAGCCCGATCCCATTCCACTCCCGCCGACTTCAGCTGGCGCTTTACCGCCTCAAAACTCTCTACCGGTGTGATTACGGTAAAGTTTGTGGCGTCGCTCTGGACATCGTCAGCGCCCGCCTCCATTGCTGCGCTCAGTACCGTATCCTCGTCGGTTTTTGAGCGGTCAATTACAATAATTCCCTTGGGTTTGAACTGCCAAGCAACACAGCCCGCTGCGCCCATGGAGCCGCCGTATTTGTCAAACACATGGCGCACTTCAGCAGTGGTCCGGTTCTTATTGTCGGTCAGGGCACGCACCAACAGGGCAACTCCGCCCGGTGCATAACCCTCATAAAAAACCTCTTCATAAAAAACTCCGGGCAGTTCGCCGGTTCCGCGCTTGATTGCCCGTTCAATGTTTTCCGCCGGCATATTGATCGCCCGTGCCGCCTCAACAGCGGTGCGCAGTCTGGGATTGGCTTCAATATCACCGCCTCCCATCCGGGCAGCGGTAGTGATTTCACGGATGAGCTTGGAGAATGCTCTTCCCCGCGCTGCGTCCAGCTTACTTTTCTTGTGCTTAATTGTTGCCCATTTCGAATGTCCGGACATAAATATCCTCCTGAAAATTTAAAATTCTCTGCTAAATCCGGTATATTCTATTAAATTTACTGCCAGATGTCAATTGATAACTCTATCTTGACCAGGTGACCTTGTGCCGGACGGTGACGTTGCCGGTGGTAAGTGTAATCAGATAGGTTCCACGGCGGACGGGCTGATGATGGCTATCAGTTCCGTCCCAGACCAGCGAATGGTAGCCGGCAGACTGCTGCTGTTCCAGCAAGACCTTGACTGGTCTGCCTGCAAGATCAAACACCTCAGCCCGGACCAAGCCTGCCCGACGCAGGAGATATTCAATCCGGAGTGAGCCCCGGCGCACTGCCGGCTGTGCCCGGACAATCCGGAGCACATTTTCGCCGCCGGAACGCTCCCGGATTCCGGTCGCAGCTTCGCCGGCGGCAAACACCGCAACAGGAAATTCGTTTGCGGGCAGCATCAGCGCGTTACGGACAGCACTCCGTTCTGTGAGGGTCAGCGGCATTGTGGCGTAGCCGTTGATCCCCAGCGCCCGGGTCTGCATCAGCAGATTAAAGACGGCAAAACCGGCTTCCTGCATTGTGCGATAGGTTGAGGTGTCGTCAACACAGATGATCAGATAGAGCGGAGCAGTTGACGGAATACGGTTCGAGGCGCTGCGCAGCGCAGGCCGCCAGTCACCGGAAAGCAGGGGTTCAAGCCGGTGGTCCCGGGTGGCAAGGTTATTTCCCGGCGGGAGCCGGTTCCAGTAGCGGCTGACACCATCCCCGGTGACCAGATAGATTTTACCAGTAAGGAAGTAGCCGGCAATGGCACTGGGCACGGTCAGTCCCTGCCGGTTGTTCGAGGTGCGATGCGGGGTGACACCATAGGCTGCCCAGAGCAGTTGAGATACCGTCTCCAGTGAGGGGGGAATGCCGGTAAACTGAGAATCGGGTGCCAGTTCGGCAAGCAGAATTTCAAAAGTATCAATACCATTCACCAGGGGTGCGGGCAGACTGGAATCGGAGGAGATCGCAACCAGGGTTGAATCAACTCCGCGTGCCGGCGCCCGGCCCAGAACATTAACCATCAGAATCGGATGGGCGGGCTGCCAGTTGCTGTTGGCATAATCGGTTGCCCATTTCATCGGACAGCAGACCACTTCGCCGGTATCGGTCCAGAAGGCAATTGCTGCAAGTAGACCTGCCTGAATTGACATTCCGGCGTCCTCATGGCGCGGGGTGGCAACTCCGATCTCATAGGCGGAACCCGAGTTGTAGCGGTGGTCGCCGGCAAGATGAATTGAAAGTGTCCGGGTATCGGGATCATAGCGGTAGACATTGTCAGCGGTGGCAACATAAAACTCCCGATAGGCGCCGGAATACGGCACCCGGCTCATCGCCCACAGCACATTGGCCAGCACCTGAACCGGCAGCGTGCCATCAAAACCGGAATGGACCGAATAACGGCTGTTAGCAAGCAGTTCAAATGAGTGAGCATGGACTACCGGTGCGGGCAGTGATTCCGTTCGGGTCAGCACGGGCAGCTGGGCAGCAGAACCGATGGTCAGCAACAGCAGAAGCACCGAGCCTGCGCTCCAACGCATATTTAAATCATACCCGCTGTTACACCCGCGTCAACTTCCGCGGTCAGGTGATTATGCTTTCGCCGGGAATATCACAACTGGACACGCTGTGTTCCTCCAGCCAGTCCAAAAGCTGGCTCAACCGGGTATAGGCGAGACAGATCGTGGTATCAGCAGCACCATAATATACCCGGATGGTTTCGCCATCCGGTTCGAGAATGCTCCCACACGGAAAGACGACACTGGCAACATCACCCACGCGTTCGTATTCCATTACGGGTCCGAAAATCCACTCGGTGCTGCGCCGGACGCAGCGCCAGGGTTCGTTTAAATCCAAAAGTGCCAGACCCACTCGATAAATGCAGCCACCGGGTGTGTCCTTGACCCCGTGATAAAACATCAGCCAGCCATGCGGGGTTTCCAGCGGCGGGGAGGCGAGGCCAACCCGGCTGGCATCCCACCAAGCGCCCTGCCGTGCCGGCAGGACCAGATGATGTCTGCCCCAGTGAATCAGGTCCGGAGAGCGGGAGATGTAGATATGGGCACCAAGCGATGTGATCGGACGGTGAATCATCAGCCAGTAACCGTTGAACCGCTTGGGCATTAGCGCCGCATCCTTATCTGCCGGCGGCATCACCACACCCAGCCGTTCAAACCGGGCAAAATCTGCAGTGAGGGCAAGTGCAACTGCCGGACCGGCCCGGGAGTAAGCGGTATAGGCAACAGCATATTTATTAAGTTCCGGAACAAATGTGATTCGGGGGTCTTCAATCCCCCACACCTCCTCAGGATAGTTTACCGGATCGGGTGTCAGCACGGGTGCAGGTTCAATTTCCCAGTTATCAACGCCGTTTCGGGATCGGGCAATACAGAAATGGGAGATGCCGCAGCGATCCTCAACCCGGCAGAGAAGCAGTGTGGTCCCGTCAGGAAGCAGCACCGCACCCGGATTGAAAACTGAATTTACAGGATAAGGCCAGTCACGGGGCGCAAGGATGGGGTTGTTTGCCACCCGCCGGAGCAGTGGTTGATGATCACCGTTCATCGGTTGTCGGTGGGAGACTGGGCGCTGCGGATTGTGAGCAGCGAGGCAATAAACGAGAGAGTTGCCTCCGCGCCCTCATTACCATTGACGCCATCCGGGTGCAGGCCGTCATGACAGCCACCGGTAGTATAATCATAGACCGGCAGACCGAGGTCATTCCGGCCCAGAAACCATTCAAATGCCCGGCGCATCTCCTCGCGCCAGCGCCGTTCATGTGTTACCAGATATGCCTGATAGCAGGCTTCAATCATACAGTGGGCTTCAATCGGTTGCTGGTCAAACCGGGCGCGTGTGCCCCCGCGGCGCCAGCCGGTGTGGGCGATGGGAATAAAATGATTGTGCTCTGAGGTCTGGACCTGAATCAGCCATTCGAGCGATTTCAGTCCGGCATCGATGAGCTCCTGCCGGCCCAGCTCCCGGCCGGCGGCGATCAGCGCCTCACTGAGCCGGGCGTTCGCATAGGACAGGACCGGCTCAAACCAGCGCCAGTCGGCGGAGGCGTTTGCCTGATAAAGCTGGAACAGCCGTTCCGCAAGCAGTTCCCGGAAACGCCGGGCGTTACTGTCGCCCGGGAAGCGTCGAGCATAGGCACAGATTCCAAGTATTGTATATGCCCAGGCACGCGGGCTGGTGAACAGCTCCACTGCCGGCAGGCCGGCAGCAAAGAGATTCATCGCCAGAGCAAGTATTCCCTCCTCCGGTGCCAGATTAACCGCATAACCCAGCGCCCAGAGCGCCCGGCCGTGACTGTCTTCAGAACCATACTCTTCAAGCCAGTGCCGGTCATAGGAGAGAAAGTTGCGGAACCGGCCGTTCTGGCGGTTAAAGGCAAAATCGACAAAGGCAAGATAGCGTCGGATGAGCCGGGAGAGCAGCAGTTTGTCTGATTCCAGTTCCCGGGCACGCAGGGCAACGAGCAGTGCCCGGGCGTTGTCGTCGGTGGTGTAACCCTCATTGAGGTTGGGGACAGTGCGCCGGGCATGCTGGAGGATGCCGGTGTCATCGGTCAGGGTCAGGAGGTGATTCAGGTTCAGATCCGGCAGGTCAATATCCAGCGGATCACTGGAAGCAGCAGGAGGATAGAGCACCGCCGGACCACGGCGGCGTTCTGATGATGCCCGCTGGAATGTATCCAGATAGGCACGTGCCACCTCTTTCCAGACCATCCTGCGGCCGAAGGCATAAGCCCGCTTGCGCATCGCATGCCGCTCGCTCTCCTGCTCGAACAGCTGGATGATGGTGTTGGCAAGTGCACCGCTGTCCCGGAAGGGAACAAGTCTGCCCCGTTCTTCCGCGAGCAGTTCTTCAGCATACCAGTAGGGGGTGGAGACGACCGCCTTGCCAACCCCGAGCGAATAGGCAAGGGTACCGGAGACAATCTGCTGGGGATTGAGATAAGGGGTAACATAGATATCCGCCGCTCCGAGAAACCGGCACAGTTCTTCAAGAGTGACATAACGGTTGTGGAAGATGACATGACTGTCCACTCCCAGCTCGCGGGCACGGCGCTGCAGGCTGAGCCGGTATTCCTCCCCCTGCTCCCGACGGACATTGGGATGGGTGATGCCCAGCACGATGTAGACCACATCCGGAAAGCGCTGGACAATAGCGGGCAGGGCGTCAATCATATACTCAATTCCCTTGTTTGGTGAAAGCAGACCGAAGGTCAGAATCACCCGCCTGCCCTCGACGCCGAACAGGTCCTTGTAATAGTTCGGGTCGACAAACGGCATATCCGGAATGCCGTGATGGATCAGATCAATCTTTTCCGCCGGCACTCCGTAGATTTCCTCCAGAAACCGGATCGCCCGTTCACTCATTACCACCAGCCGTTCCGAGAGCCGGCAGATTTCCTCGAGCACCTGGCGCTGATGTTCATCCGGTTCGGTGAGGACGGTATGCAGGGTAGTGACAATCGGCATCCGCAGGCGCCGGAGTGCGGTCAGGATGTAACTGCCTGCCGGACCGCCGAAGATGCCGTATTCATGCTGCAGGCAGGTAAGGTCAACCCGGGTCATGTTCAGATATTCGGCGAGCTGGCGGTAGTAGTCCTGGTTGTTCTGGGCAACCTCAAACCGGACCCGCTCCGGATAGGGATACCCTTCAGGTATGTCGTTGATCGCCGCAACCAGGCAGTCCAGCTCCGGTGCCTCCGCGGCAATTGCCTCCACCAGATCAGCGGTGAAAGTGGCAATTCCGCAGCGGCGCGGGACATAGGTGCCGATAAAGGCAAGTTTCCTGAATGTATACTTGCCGAGCATGATTGCTGCTTATTTTAGCGGTGGGGGTCTCCGATGTCAACCCAGCGAAGGATATTCACAGCTCAAAATTGACTGCATCCGATTCCAGGATATGCTATGAGAAACCGGGAGGAGTAAGATTATGAACAGTTCGGTTCCGGGCAGACTGGACCGTTATCTGAAAGAGGCGCAGGCAATGCTTGCCGAGCGGGAGGCACGCTGGAGGCGGGCAAAGAGGATGAAGTTTGATACGCTGGCGGTGCACGGGCTCTACACGATGGAGGAGGCGATTACAAAAAATCAGGGGGCGATCATTGAACCGCTGTTTCTGGCATCGGCTCAGGCATACCGGGATTCAGATGAGCTGGAGGCGGCGCTCAGCTACCAGATTCCCACCTGGTGTTATACCCGGATTCACAACCCGACTCTGGGCTATCTTGAGGATACGCTGGCGTTGCTTGAGACCTACGGTTCGGACATCAGAGCGGGCTGCTGTGTCTACTCCTCAGGGATGGCGGCAATTGAGAATGTCACCGATACTCTGCTGGTCCGGCTCGGCGACGAGCCGCCGAACTTTGTCTCCCAGTGCCAGATTTACGGCGGGACCTTTCAGCAGTTCAATGTCCGGAAGTTTCAGGAGCGGGGGATTGAGGTCCGCTGGGTGCTCAAGCCCGAGGATGTGAATGAATGGCGGAAGAGGATTGACAGGAATACCCGGTTTCTCTATGCCGAAACCCCTTCCAATCCCGGTCTTCAGTTCTTTGATTTGAAGCCGGTGATTGAACTGGCGCATGAATACGGCATTCCGATGGTGGTTGATTCGACGATTGCCTCGCCGGCACTGCTCCGGCCTTTGACTATTGGTGCGGATATTGTCATTCACTCCGCCACCAAGGTGATGAGTTCATCCGGGATGGGAATGGCGGGCGCGGTCATTGCCCGCCAGCCGATTGTTACCAGTATTCCGAACGAGGAAATGAAAGCCGATTTTGCCCTCTATCTCAAGCGCTATCCCCAGCGGGATCAGGGCGGATGCCTGCATCCGTTTCAGGCGCTGATGACCCTGAACGACCTGCGGGATCTGCGCCACCGGGTAGACCTCCTGAGCCGGAATGCGCTGACGGTGGCGCGATTTCTTGCGGCGCACCCGAAGGTGCTTGAGGTCAGCTATCTGGGGCTTGAAAGTCACCCGCTGCATTCCGTGGCAAAGAGATACCTGAAACTGGCAGACAGTGATGAAAACCGGTATACCCATCTGCTTGCATTCCGGGTCAAAGGCGGTCCGGAAAAGACCCGTCAGGTGTTTGACCGTTTCCGGCTCATCTACCGTGCAACCGATCTCGGCAGAATCAAGACAGTGGCGACCATCCCCGCCATTTCGACCCATCTGCTGCAGGGTGAGGAGTGCCGGGAGATGGCATGCATTCCGCCGGACCTGATCCGGCTTTCGGTCGGGGCTGAGGACCCGGCGGATGTGATTGCCGACCTCGAGCAGGCGTTAAGCGGGGTTTAGATGAGGTTCTACTCCACGAACCTGCAGGCACCGGCGGTTGATCTGCGTCAGGCGCTTTTGACCGGACAGGCTCCGGATAAAGGGCTTTACATGCCGGAGAATATCCCGGTGATTCCGCCAGAGGAGATTTACTCCTGGCGGGAAAAGTCCTATCCGGAGGTGGCGTTTGCGGTGATGCGGCGCTGGACCCGCGGGCTGCTCACCGATGATGAGCTGCTTAGAATCTGCTATGAGTGCTATGACTATCCGGTGCCGCTCGAGCGGGTGACCGGCCGGCGCTATCTGCTCCGGCTGGACCGGGGTCCGACCGCCTCGTTCAAGGACTTTGCTGCCCGGATGATGGCACGGCTCCTGCGGCACATCCTCAAGACTGAAGGCGGTGAACTGGTAATCCTGACCGCCACCTCGGGCGATACCGGCAGTGCGGTGGCATCAGCATTTCATAATGTGGACCGGATCCGGATGTTGGTGCTGTTTCCGCTTGCCGAGGTCTCGGACCGGCAGCGCCGGCAGATGACCACCCTTGGCGGTAATGTCACCACGATCGGTATTGATGGCAAGTTTGATGACTGCCAGGCGCTGGTCAAGCAGGCGTTTACCGACCCCAAGCTTGGTCACATCCGTTTCTCCTCAGCCAACTCAATCAACATCGGCCGGCTCCTGCCCCAGTCGGTTTACTACTTCTATGCCGCCTGCCGGCTTACGGAGAAGGGCGAAAGGCTGGTGGTTTCGGTGCCTTCAGGCAACTTCGGCAACATGTGTGCAGGCATGCTTGCCTGGCGGATGGGACTGCCGGCACAGAAGTTTGTGATCGCCACCAACGAGAATGATGAATTTCCCAGGTTTCTTGCCACCGGCAGATATGAAAAGATTGTCCCATCGCGCAAGTGCATCTCCAATGCAATGAATGTGGGCCATCCCTCCAACCTGCCCCGCCTGGTGGCGCTTTACGGCGGGGTGATGGATGAGCAGGGGAATGTGAAAAAGGAGCCGGACTTTGCGGCGATGCGTCGGGAGATGTTTGCCACCAGTGTTACCGACGAGCAGACCCGGCAGACGATTGTTGACACCTGGCAGCGTTACCACACCCTGCTTGAGCCCCATGGTGCGGTCGGCTGGTTCGGGCTGGAACGGTATCTGGAAGCGTCACCGGCTGAGCCGGTGGTCTCAATTGAGACCGCCCATCCGGCCAAATTTCCCGAGGAGATCAGGTCGCTTCTGGGGATTGAGCCCGAGCTGCCGCCCAGCCTTGCCGGCCTGGACACCAGGCCGGAGTATTACGAGACCGGACCGGCAGATTACCGGTGGTTCAGGGAGTTTCTGCAGAGCCGGCTGAAATGAAATACCTGATTTTTCTCGGCGATGGTATGGCTGACTATCCCCTGCCTGAACTTGATGGCAAGACTCCGCTCCAGGTGGCACGAAAACCGGTGATTGACCGGCTCGCCCGGCTGGGCAGAAACGGCACCTTTGTTACCGTTGAGCCGGACATGCCGCCCGGCTCTGAGGTGGCAAACCTCTCCGTGCTCGGCTATGACCCGAAGCGCTACTATCAGGGCCGGGGGGTGATTGAGGCGGCAAGTCTGGGGGTAAGGCTTGAGCCGGAGGATGTTGCCCTGCGCTGTAACCTGCTCTGTATCCGGGACGGCAGAATCAAGAATCATTCTGCGGGCCATATCTCAACTGAGGAGGCACGGCTGCTGATTGAGGAGCTCAACCGCCAGCTGGCAACACCCGAAATCAGGTTCTATCCCGGCTTCACCTACCGCCACCTGTGCGTGCTGAAAAACGGCTCGCCGGAGCTGGAGTGCTTTCCGCCCCATGACCATGTGGGTGAGGAGGCGCTTGCGCTTCTGCCCCGGGCAAAATCACCGGCAGGAGAGGATACCGCCCGGACCCTCCGGGAGCTGATTCTCAAATCCTGGGAGATTCTGCCCGGTCAGGCGGTCAACCTCAACCGCACCCTGCAGGGTAAGGACCCGGCAAACTCAATCTGGTTCTGGTCACCGGGGAGAAAACCGCAGATGCCCACCTATCAGGAGCTTTACGGACTCAAGGGTGCGGTCATTGCCGCAGTTGACCTGATCAAGGGGCTTGGAGTCTATGCCGGGTTTGATGTGATTGAGGTGCCGGGTGCGACCGGGCTGCTGGACACCAATTATGAGGGCAAGGCGGATGCGGCGCTTGGGGCACTGGCTGATCACGACTTTGTCTTTGTCCATCTGGAGGCGCCGGATGAGGCGGGCCACAGCCGGGATGTCAGGCAGAAGATTGAGGCGATTGAGCGTTTTGACGCCCGGCTCGTGGCGCGGGTGATGAAGGGGATTGAAGAGCAGGGGCTTTCGGTGGCGGTTGCGGTCCTCCCCGACCATCTTACACCGGTGACAAAAGGCAACCATGTTCACGGACCGGTGCCGGTGGCGATTTACCATCCGCACCTGAGTCCGGATACGGTTGACCGGTTTGATGAGGTTTCGGCAAGAGCCGGCATCCTGGGTGAACTGCACGGCGATCAGTTCATCCGGACCCTGCTGCAGGGTTAATTTCCGGGAGTCAAACTGTTGACATCTTGAACCGGCATTGATATATTAACCCGCTGGTTATGTCAGGCGCAAGCCATCCCGGCCAGCCCGGGATGGCTTTTTGATTTTGAGCCGGAAAGGAAGGCTGATGACAGTGGTAATTTTCGCTGGGTATCTGGTAATTCTTTTAATGCTTGCCCTGCGGGCACGGCAGAAGGCAAAGCCTGGCGCTGAGGACTTCTATCTTGCCTCGCGGACGCTCGGCCCGCTGATGCTTTTGGTAACGCTGGCGGCGACCAACTTCTCCGCCTTTACGGTATTCGGCTTTGCGGGTGCGGGCTACCGGTTCGGCTACGCCTGGTATCCGATCATGGCGTTTGGCACCGGATTCATGGCGCTGACCTTTATCCTGCTGGGCATTCCGGCGCGCCGGGCAGGAAAGGAGACCGGCGCAATCACACCACCGGAGCTGATCTGGCACCGGTTCCGCCATCGCGGACTGTATTCTGCCTATCTGCTGGTGATGGTAATTTTCACCCTGCCCTATCTGGCGCTTCAGCCGCTGGGTGCGGGCTATATGCTGCAGGCGCTGTTCGGGATTCCCTATTTTGCCGGCGCCGGGCTTGTGGTGCTCGTCGGTCTGGTGTATGTGCTGGTGGCAGGTCTGCGCGGGGATGTGCTGACCGACCTGTTTCAGGGGCTGCTGATGCTTCTCGGTGCCGGGGTGCTGTTTTTTGCCCTGATTTCAGCGCTGGGCGGTTTTGAACGGGTGAGCGGTAAACTGGTTTCAGAACTGCCTGAACTTTTCTCCCGGCCTGGAGGGGGCGGTTTCTTTACTCCGAAGATCTGGTTTTCCTATCTGGCGCTCTGGTTTCTGTGTGATCCGATGTTTCCCCAGCTGTTTCAGCGGTTTCTGGCTGCGGGCAGTGACCGGGCGCTCCTGCGCAGTGCTCAGCTCTACCCGCTGGTTACCGGGGTGCTCTTCTTCTTTCCGGTGGCACTGGGCGTGCTGGCACATTCGGTTCTGCCCAATTTGAGCGGAGCTGAAACTGACCAGGTCCTGCCCCTGCTGGTCAGCCGGACCTTAAGTCCGGTTTTTTCCGGTCTGCTGACCATAGTCGGGCTGTCCGCCCTGATGTCAACGATGGACTCCCAGCTCCTGACCCTGTCCTCAATGGTGCTCCGGGATGGCAGGCAGCTTCTGGGTAAAACCCCGGAGACCGGGAATCGGGCACGGATGGCGGTGATTATCCTCCTGGCGCTTGCCGGCTGGCTTCTTGCCCTGAAACCGCCGGCAACGATCCTGGAGATTGCGACCGAGACCTTTACCGGTCTGGCGGTCCTTTTCCCGGTGACAGTTGCCGGTGCCTACTGGCAGAAGGCAAATCCATGGGCAGGGATGCTGTCAATTGTGGCTGGTGAGACGCTGGTGGTGCTTTATCACTTCAAAGTTCTGCCCGACCTCGGCTTTCTGCCGGTAATTCCGGTGGTGGGTGTGAGTGCGGTGGTGCTGGTTGCGGGCAGTCTGCTCTTTCCGGTCCGGGGCCTGACCTCTTGGAGCTCAGTCCGGGATCTCAACTGGCGCCCGCTCGGTACGCTGGCACTGGTGTTTGTGCTGGCAAACGACTTCTGGAACTGGCACCGGGTCGGGGCGATGCTCTCCGCTCTGCCGGTCTGGCTCTGGTATCAAATCGCTCTGACACTGACGCTGGTGGCACTGTTAGGCTGGCAGATGTTCAGGAATTGAAGATTGCTTTATGATGAGGTTTAATGAAGAAGAAGGAACCCTGCCTGCTGGTTCAGAAATTCGGCGATGTAGACACCGGCAGGCAGTTTTGTGCCGGAATCTCCGGTTCCATCCCAGACGAAAGTCAGGTTGTCAGCCCGGGGTTTGAGAGTGCGGACGAGCCTGCCCGCCGAATTGTAGATGTGCAGAGTGGTTGCCGGTACCGGCTGACCCGGGTTAAAACGGATCGTGGTCTGAGCACGGAACGGGTTGGGGGTAATTGAAATCAGGCGCCTGCCCGGCGGGGACTCCCGGCTGATTCCCACATTGCCGGCGATGACTGTGATTGAGGCGCCCTCACTGTTGGCAATCAGGGTGCGGTTGCCCTCAGGAATCCAGAGGCCAAAAGCGGGTGCAATACCGGCCGGAATCGTGGTCAGGACCTGACTGGTGGCGCAGTCAATCACGGTGACATTGTCATCATAGGAGTTGGTGCAGTAGAGATGATGGTCCGCCGGATTATAACTCAGATTAATTGGCATTGCACCCACGCTGATGGTGGTGATTACCGAATCAGTGCCGGCATCAATCACAGTCACTGAAGCGGAACCGGAGTTCACGCAGTAAACCCGGCTGCCGGTCCGGTCCTGAACCAGGCCGGCAGGCTGAGTGCCGACGGTTATGGTTTTAATCACCGAATCGGTGCGGGTGTCAATTACTGTGACGGTGTTGCCGGTGCTGTGGGCACAGTAAATCCGGTGATGAGCAGGGTTGACCAGCAGAAATGAGGGCCAGGGGTTGACGGGAACAGTTTTGATGAGGGAGCGGGACCGGGTGTCGATGACCGCAATGGTGCCGGAGCCGGCACAGGCGCAGTAGATACGGTCCTGTTCCGGACTGGTGCAGAGCGATTTCGGTCCGCTGCCGACCGCAATAGTGGCGATGATACTGTCTCCGGTTTCTGAGAAAATGTTTACCGTGCCTGAGCTGTAATTGGCGATATAGAGTGAGCTTTCGGCAGGCAGATAAAGGAGCGCCTCCGGGCGATTGCCGGTTTTTACCTGTTTGACAATGCTGTCCTCATCAACAGCGATCACCGCAATCAATCCGCTGTCCCGGCTGGCAGCGTAAACCCTGGTGCTGTCTCCATTCGGACACAGGCGCCAGGGACAGCCGGCAACCGGAATTTCTGCAACCGGACTCAGGGTAGCGATGTCAATTGCGGAGACATAGTTGCTCCACTGATTTGCTGTATAAACCCTGTTGCCTGCCCGGGTCAGATGAATGGGCCAGGCGCCGAGGCGGACGGTTTTGACCACAGCAAGAGTTACGGCGTCAATTACAGTGATATCGTTGCTGCGCCAGTTGACCGTGTACACCAGTTTTTCAGCCGGGTTGAAGTCCAGGGTCCAGGGACGGGTGCCACAGGCAACAAAGGCGGCAACTGAATCGGTGCGGGCATCAAGCACAACAACCCGGTTACCTGCCGGCTCAGCGGCGAAGATACGGTGGTCAAGCGGGTCATAGACCATCACCGCCGGCATGCCGCCGGTGAAGACTGTTCTGATAACCGAATCACCTGTGCCGTCGATTACGGTAATGCCGCTGTCGTGACTGCAGTAGATGCGGTTGGCATCAGGGTTGAACAGCAGATACCGGGGTGTTCTGCCGACTGGAATGGTTGCCCGCACCTGATGGGTCGCACCATCGATTACGGTGACATCGTTGCTGATGGCATTGGCGGCGTAAACCCGGTTGGCAGCCGGATTATAGCACAGATTGCGGGGGTTGGTGCCCACCGGCACGGTTGTCACCAGCTGGTGGTTCTGCCCGTCAATTACCGAGACCGAAGCGGAAAGCTCATTTGCCACATAAATCAGGTTGCTGTGAGTGTTGACCGCCAGTGCTGACGGTCTTGAGCCTACAGCAACCGTGGTAATCACTGTGTCGCCGGCACCGTCAATCACCAGCACTTGGTTACTGATATAATTGGCAAGATAGACGAGGCTGGTGAGCGGACTGGCGGTGAGGGCATAACCGCCCCAGCCGACATCAAGCTGTTTGACAAGTTGACTGGTCGTGCCGTCAATTATTGTCAGGGAGCTGGAATAATAATTGGCGACATAGATTTTGTTTACCCCGGGATGATGGCACATTGCCAGAGAAAAATAACCGGTCGGGATCCGGGCGATTTTCTCACCGCTGGCGCCGTCAATGACAACTGTTGCCTCACCATCCTGCCCGGCAACATAAAACCGGTTATTCAACGGGTTGAAGGCACAGCAGCGGGGGTTGACAATCCCGCCCAGGGAATCGGGCAGAAGAACGGTTTTTTCCAGAGCCTGCGCCTGCAGGCTGGCGGTAATAAGCAATGTTAAAAGCAGGTGTCTGCGGTTCATCACTCCCGGCAATTATATGTTAAACCGGTTTCAAATCAATATGCCCGCCAGGAACAGTCAGCTGCTGGTGTGTTGACAACAATCGGGCAGGGATTAAACTTTTCCGGAGTGCAGAAAGGGAGCAGATTATGAGATGTTGGACAGTTCTGTTTTTTGCCGGACTGGTAATAAGCGGTTCGGCGCAGTGGGTATCGGTCGGTCCGGACGGCGGTAATGTCCAGGCGCTGGCGGTTGATCCGCAGAATCCGGACCGGCTGCTGGCGATTTCCTACACCTATCCGGACACACCGCAGGTCTACTTTTCCTCTGACCGCGGGGCATCCTGGCAGGTGCAGGGCAGATTTGACCAGATTTCAGCATCCGCGCTGGAGTTTGATCCGTTTGTCCGGGACCGGGTTTATGCGCTTGCCGGGTCGGGTTATGTCCTCATTTCCACCGATTGCGGTGCGAGCTGGCGGATGGGGACACTGCCGGGACTGAACAATACCCTGAAACCGGACCCGCATCATGCGGGCAGAATTCTGGTTGGCGGTTATGATGTGGTTAACGGCAACTACCTGCCCGTAGTTCAGATTTCCACCGATTATGGTGCAACCTGGACAAGGGTAATTGTTGATTCAACCGCAAACAACCGGCCGGTGCAGGGTATTACATTTGATCCCGCGGTGCGGGATGTGGTCTGGGCAGGGTGTGTTGCGGGAAGGATTTACCGTTCTGGTGACGGCGGATTCAGCTGGGAGCCGAGATATACCGGGGTGGCACCGCTGGCAGCGGTATACCGAATAGCGGTCAGCCCGGGAAACAGTGAGCTGCTTCTGGCTGGCACATCAGCCGGAATTTACCGGACAACCGATGGCGGATTTCAGTGGACTCCGGTCGGTCTGAGCCGGACCCGGATTGTTGTTTTCCCCGGGACTGATACCAGCCGGGCATATGCGGTCAGTTATGACACCGTGCTTTTTACTGAGCGGGTTTTTGTTTCCAGTGACACCGGTGTCACCTGGAATCCGGCAGAGCCGGGGATGGTCTTGGCAAAGAGCGGCGGACTGATTGTCGATCCGCAGGTCCGGGACCTGGCTTATATCTATTGCAACCGCGGTGTCTTCCGTTCCACTGACGCCGGGGCGCACTGGTCAGAGCGGCATACCGGAATGCGCTTTGCCCATATCTCCACCATCAGTGTCAGCCCGACAGACTCCAGCCGGGTGTATCTTGAGTTTTACGAGAACGGGGTTTACCGGTCGGATGATGGCGGGACCAGCTGGGAGCGGTGTCCGGAGTTTCTGGACTGCGGAAACATCTGCGGAATCGGGGTGGCACCAGGCGCGGGTGCTGACATCCTGTATGCGCTTGAAGGCAAGGGCTGAGGGACCTCACAGCTCTACAAGAGCACAGACGGCGGGTCCGTCTGGACAGAGGTTGACTCCTATTATGATGATGGTGGTTGCTGTGTGGTTCATCCCTCTGACCCGGACCGGATTCTGACCGGCGGCAGAGGACCTTCAACCCAGACCAACTGGTCATTTGTGGTTTCCTATTCAACCGATGGCGGGACGGGCTGGACCAGATGCAACCTCTCCGGTGTCAACTCCGGATTCTGCTACTCTCTGGCAGTCTCACCATCAGCAACAGATATTGTCTATGCCGGTGGTGAGGTGCTGGGTGCGGGTGCGGTTTACATTTCAACTGATGGCGGGTTCAGCTGGAGACAGACGCCCAGCGCACCGCCGGAGACCATTTTTGCGCTGGCGGTTGACCCGCTGGACCCGGACCGGGTTTATGCAGGAACGCGGAACGGGGTTTACCTGAGCACTGACCGCGGTGTCAGCTGGGAGCGGCTGTTTTCCGGTTCAGCTGTCCGGTCGGTCCGGATTCATCCTCAAGCTCCGGATACGGTTTTTGCTGCGGGTGATTCCGGCTGCTGGATTTCCCGCAACCGGGGTCTGGACTGGGAACCGATGAATCAGGGTCTGGGTTCACTGCGACTGACCGCACTGGAGTTTGTGCGCGCACCCGGGCTGATGCTGCTTGCGGGCACACAGAACGGCTCCGGCTACCGGATGGATTTGAGTACCGGTGTTAAAGAGGCAGGAGTCGGATTTGAACCTGCAGAGGCGGTATTTGCCAGCCCGGTGCGTCAGCAGGCAAAACTGCTGACCGCACTGCCGGTCCGGTGCCTGCGGTTTTATGATGCCGCAGGCAGGCGGGTGCTGAGCTTAAGCAGGCTGAAACCGGGTGCAGTGGTGGATATTGCCGGTCTCAATGCCGGGTGTTACCTGGTAATCGCCGAAACCGGCAGGAGAACGGTTTATGCGCGGATCGTGGTCAGCCGTTAGCTTAACTCATATCAGCGGATAATCAGCAGTTTCTCCTGATAACTGCCGTTGCCCGCCTGCAGAAAGTAGACCCCGGGCTGGAGGTTGCGGCAGTCAAGCCGGACTGAGTTTTCGCCTGCTTCGGTCTGCAGACTGCGCACCAGTCTGCCGGAACGGTCATAGAGGGCAAGGCGGGTGGTGCCGGTGGTGTTGAGCCGGATCTGGGCATAGAGCCGTGCGGGATTGGGACTGACTGTGAGCGTGCGTGCGGGCAGGCGGGTTCGTCCTTCGGCAATGCCGGTTGCGGGTTCAATTGTGGTAAACCGGATCGCCCTGCCCGGTGCAACCGGTGCGGCACCATGGGCATAACCGCCGTTGTAAAGGCACTGAATCCCGATCTGGCGCGTTCCGTCCTGAATACCGACCGTGGAGCTTGAGTAGCCGTTGGCGGTCAGATACTGGAAGATAATTTCATTATCACCGGTCGGGGTGGTGACCGTGGTATCATAGATGATGACCTGAAACTTGTCACGCAGGGTGCGCGGGGTGTAATAAGGGACGCTGTCGTATTCAACAATCAGGCGGTGGCTGGGCTGGTCAAAGAGCCAGTAGACATAGCCGGTGCTGTTGTAGCCGGGATAGAGGTCATCCCAGTTGACCGCAATCACCCGGGGCGGTGCTCCGCTTGAAGGCAGAGGCTGGTTCTGGTAGTTCGGGGTGCGGTAGAATCCGGGCACAAGCCAGCCGTCCGCAGAGATGGAGAGGGAGTCATAGCTCTGACCATAGAAGCGGAGCGGTCCGAAATCTGCAGGCAGAGGGATTACCCGCACGCTGTCATTATGGCCGAATTCAATCCGGTTGCCGGTGGTATTGATCTCCACCCAGCTGAACTCCGGATGCCGGGCATAGCCGGTGTCAATGTCATCATAAGCCCAGTAGCGCGGGGGCCAGCGCGGTCCGTCCGGAATCGGGTCGGTCACCAGATACTGGCCGATCTGGAGGTTGAAGCCGGTCTGAAAGATGCTTTCCTGAGCCACAATCGTCAGCTGAAAGGCTGCCAGATGCTCGCGCGGGGTTTGGGGAGAAATCAGCAGCCGGCAGGGCAGGCTGGTGGTTGCGGTTTCACTGCCGGCAATGTCACCGAACCAGCTGGAATCGGTGGTGATGGTGATCAGGGTGTCGGAGGTGCCAAGCCGGGCATAGACAGTGTGGGCGGTAACCATGCCGAAATTCTTCAGAGTGAAATAGACCGCCACACTCTCACCCGGGTCCGGAAAGTTGTTGCCGCCGAAGTCACTGACCTGCACACGCAGAAGTCCGAGCAGGGGCCGGTTTGCCGGCACCGGCTGGCCCAGAATGGCAAGTCCGGCAACACCAGCCTTTGTTACCTGAGTGCAGAAGTCGTTATTGTTGTAACCCGCACCGATTGAGTCGCCCGGAGTGTGATAATAGGGGTTGACAGGCCAGAAGTCCTCAATCCCGCAGAAGGCGAGATAGCCGTTGTTCCAGAACGGTCCGTGGTCCGAGTTCTGGTTGTCACTGACCATCCGCTTGTAGACCGGCAGGAGGGCATAGGTGTCCGCAACCGCAGTGAACCAGTCAACAAACGGCTCGCAGGGCGGGTTATTGACTTTACCCATCACATCCAGATTCTCGGGTGCAGCGTCCACATAGCCGATCATGTCAAAGTTGAGCACGCCGAGGATTGAGTCGCCCTGTGCCCGTGCCTGTGCCGCATAATACTCACTGCCATAGAGCCCGAACTCCTCACCGGAAAAGGCGATGAAGCGCAGGTCCCGGGTGAACTGATAACCCTGAGTTACCCGCGCCGCCTCGAGCACCGCTGCGGTGCCGGAGGCGTTGTCATCCGCACCGGGCGCATTGGTGGCGGCATAGGAGTCAAAATGGCCGCAGATGATCGCATAGGGGTTGCGCTGCCCCTGAGTGCCGAACCGGACCCCGATCACATTGGGCGCATGGCCTGAGGTGTGATACTGAAAATAGACCGAATCACAGCCGAAGGAGAGAAACCTCTGCCGGATCCACTCCGCAGCCGCCCGGCAGGAGTCAGAGGTTGAGTAACGGGTGCGATAGCGCTGGAGCCGGCGGACATAGGAGAGCACCGAGTCCGGCGAGACTGCGGCAACAATCTGCTCAATCAGCGGGTCAGAAAGGACTGGCGGAGGGTCAAAGCGGACCGGTCTGAACACCCAGGGCTGGAGGCTGAGCCGGGCAACCATCGCCCGCAGGGAGCGGAGTGCGGAGACATTTTCCGGTGCGACCGAGACCAGATACTCCTCGCCGTCAAAATCAAGAATCCGGCTGATGGCGGCAAGCTCCCCGAGGGTTGCCGGGTCAAAGAGGTGAACCCGGAAGTATAGCTTCTCCTCCGGTTCCCAGTCGAGCACCCTGCCGTTAAGGGCAGAGACTGTCTGCTGCTGTTCTTCGGTGCCGATGACCAGCACCCCGCTGTTGGTCATGCCCACAACCTTGAACTGATCCTTGAGCAGTTCGGGCTTGACATCCGGAACCAGTGCCAGAAATTCACCGGCATTGACAAAAGTGACAAGGATTAAAAGGACCTTTATTGACCGAGCCATAACGACTCCTTTCGGTAGTTTGAATAATTTTAACTGTGCAAACAGAAAAGGCAAATTGTTTTTGTTCACCAGAGTGAAACTTCAGGGCAGAAAGGCGGACAAAATTTATGACACCGGGCATAAAAATGTCAATACCAAGCGTACTGGGCAGGTTGACTGGGTTGCCTTAAGTGAATTTTAAGAGGCAGCAAGAAACCGGACACTATGAACCGACAGCAGAATTTCAGTGCAACCGGTTGAAAACACTTTTTATCTATCTCTCTGTTTTTCAATATATTACATCTTTATACCCCATGAAACCCTGCCCTCCCCGCAGTTCCCCCTACCATCGGGTTTATAATGTTTTGGTTGGAGGTTGAAATTGGGGCAACTGGAGATCTGGCGATGGCGGAACTGCCGGCGTTTTGGTTATTTAACTCCCGTATTTGATAATATTTAAGCTGATGGTGGCTGTCAGCGCCAGACCAGCTGGTTAAGACCGGTCCCGGGGGGTGTAATCGGCTAAGATATCGCAAATCAATGACCTGTAATTACAGGGAAACCGGACCGGGCTCTGTTTTTGTGGGGTGTCTGTGTAAGTTAATTTTTTTCAATGATTAAAAAACCGGTTTTTTCTCATTGACAAAAAAGGGTTTTTTAATACTATTTTAAGCCTTTTTCTCTAAAATTAGCGGGCGGTTGCAGACCGCAGAGCAGGCTCGGTTGCAAACCATCGTACCTCCTGACGGCGTCCGGAAGGAAACCGGGCGCCGTTGTTTTTAATATTCAAAGATCGGGGTGGTGGTGTCTTCCTCTTCTTCGCCAGTAGTCAGCCGCCGGCGCTCAGGTTTGTAGTTGTTGAAGTTCCAGGTCAGGCCGAGTGAAATCTGCGGTCCTTTTCTGCCGAAGCGGGACCAGGTGTAGAAGTTGTCCGTTTTCGTCTCGTTTTCGTGCCAGCTGGAGGCAAGCAGGTCGCGGACCGAGAGGTTGATAAAGAGCTGACGGTTGAACAGCATCTGGCGGGCAGAGACACCGGTCCAGATGCGTCCTCCTTCTTTGCCCTGCAGGGTGGTGCTGGGGCTTTCGTAGCGCGCCTGGAGCTGGAGCCGGGTGGCGGTGGGCAGGGTCAGGTCGGTGGTGAGTCCTGCCTCCCAGTTGAAGCTGGTGCGGGTGATGGGTGTGGTGTCGAGCATGCCTTTGAGCCGGTAATCATAGAGGTCGCCGGTGAGGCTGATGTTCCAGAAGCGGAAAGGAGAGAGATCCAGGTTCATTTCCAAGCCGAGCGCCTGGTCGGTGCCGATGTTTTTTACCGTGTGGAGGATGATGTCCTGCTGGTAGATGGACTGGAAGCGTTCAATGACATTGTGGGTGACCCGGTAATAGCCGTCAACTGAGAGCCGGCTGGCGCCAAATGGGAGGACGAACCCGGCTTCATAGGAGTCAAGGTATTCGGGTTTGAGCGCGGGGTTGCCCTGTCGGACATTTCTGGGGTCCATCCAGGTGAGGAAGGGCGAGAGGTCCCAGCCGCCCGGCCGGTCGATCCGGCGGGTGTAGCTTGCCATTATCTGCTGTTCCTGCGGAAAACTGTAGGAGAGGTGCAGGCTGGGGAAGAAGTCCCAGCGGTTGAGCGGGGTGAAGGTGCTGTCGTTGATCTTTACGGTTCTGCCTGAGTATTCCGCCCGGATGCCGAGCATGGCACCGAAGCCCTGCCAGCTGGCGGAATAGGTGGAGTAAAGAGCATGGACCCGGTCGCGCTGGACTGAACTCTGGCGGTAAAGTGTGTTCTCCTGATAGCGGGCGGTGGCGGTGTCAAAGGTGGCGGTAGTGGTGTTCTGGTCCGGTCCGAGGCGGAGCCGGAGCTGGTAGCCCGCCTCAAATTTGTCCTTTTCCCGCAGGGGCAGGGCATAGTCCAGTTTGAGGTCAAGCGGAATGCCCTGATGGGTCTCCCGGGTCATTCTGCCGGAGCGGATTCTGCCCGCAAGCGACTCTTCGGTGAGGGTGGAGTCGGTGCTGGCTCTGCCGCGCAGGGTGGCGTGGAGCTGGAGGTCGTGCCCCTTTTTGCCGAAGTTATGGCCCGCATCCAGGCTGGCAGAGAAGATGTTGCCGGTGCCGGTGGAGCTGGTGGCGCCGCGGTAGTTCAGGGTTTCAGCAGTGGTGTCCGGTGTTTTCCATTCATAATAGTCTGCCTGCTGTCCGCGCCGGTTCCCGTTGCCGCCGAAGTAGCCCGAGAGGCTGAGCCAGTCCGCAGTGGTGAGCTGAAGGTCCGCACCGGCGCGCAAGCCGTAGAAGCGGTGCTGGAAGAGCATCGTGCCGTCGGAGGAGCGCCAGGCGGTGTCACCCGCCGGGGTGCGAACCCAGCTGGACATCTCCCGGGTGCCGGGAAATCCGCCCTGGTTGAAGTTGGGGTTGATAAAGAAGGTGCTGGTGCCGGTGCGCAGGCTCAAGAGCAGGCTGGAGCCGAGCTGAGCCGAGGTGCCGGCGTTGAGGTTGAGAATGCCGGAGATGCCGGAGGGGCGCTGTTTCTTGAGGATGACATTGATGATGCCCGCTCTGCCTTCCGGGTCGTATTTTGCGGAGGGGTTGGTGACGATTTCGATCCGGTCGATGGTACTTGCCGGAATCTGGCGGAGCGCCTCGCTGCCTTCAAGCGGTGAGGGTCTGCCGTCAATGAGGACGGTGAAGCTGGAGAGTCCGCGCAGGCTGACATTGCCCTCAAGATCAACCTTGACCGAGGGGGCGTTTTCGAGCGCATCAACCGCGGTGCCGGTCTGGAGCGCCGGGTTCTGGGCGACATTGATGACTTTACGGTCGATCCGGAATTCCATTTTCGGCTTTTCCGCGGTCGCCTCGACTCCGGGCATGGAGATGACCGCGGGTTCAAGCGGAATTCTGCCGAGGTCGAGCCGGGCGTCGGGGGCAAGCTGGATGTTGCGCACCCGGTTGGTGCGGAAGCCGATGAATGAGACCTCAAGGTAGTATCTGCCCGGAGGGAGCTGGGTGAGGGTGAATCTGCCCTGTGCGTCGGTGACCGTGCCGTTTACCAGCGAGGAGTCGCGCTGGCGGTAAAGGACAACATTGGCATATTCGACCGGAGCGCTGTCCTGCGGATTCCAGATCTGTCCGGTTATTGCGGATGTTCCCCGGACCGAATGGTCCGGTGCCGGCTGGGCAGTAAGCAGAGACCAGACCGGGCTGAGCAGCATGAGGAGAAAAAATGCGGGCTTAATTTTCATATCACGAGCTCCTTTTTGACTGGCTTTCACAGTAATTAGACACTATAACAGGAAAAATCCTGCTTGACAACTAATTCCGGTCAAAATATGATTGAGTGTGAACCAGCCACTGCCTGATCCGGACGAGGAAAAGGCGCGGCAGATTCTTGCGGCGTTCCGGCGCCTGGAGCGGCAGGAACGGGCGCGGAGCCGGCTGAGCTTGCTGGTCTGGCTTTTCCAGCTGGTGCTGCTGGTTGCACTGGGGCTGATTGTGATCGCCAATCTCCAGAAGTTCAAACTCCTCCGGGAGTTTGTGAATCATCCGGATTCACTCCTGCTGGAGCAGCCCGGGACACCCGATGATTTCCATTGACAAACAGCAGAATTTTTGATAAGATAAGTGGAGCGCGGGCAGTGGTGGTTACATCCGAGTTTCCCGAGAAGATTGTTTCAAATACTAAAGGAGGCGGAATGGCTCGGCAGAAGGTAACAGGCACAGACAGGGCAGGACTCTTTACCGGGCGTGAGGGGGTAATCAGGTCAGGTGTGCGGTTTGTGCTGTTTTTGATACTTTTTCTGTCTGCCACCGGTCGGGCTCAGGTTGACACCGGCTGGGTCCGGCGCTGGACCGGGGTGGGGAATTATAATGATTTAATTTCTGCGGTGGCTACTGACCGGTGGGGAAATGTGATCGGCGCCGGCTATGCCATCGGCGAGATGACCGCTCAGGACATTCTGGTTGTGAAGTATACGCCCGATGGCACGCTGAGCTGGGTCCGGCGTTATGACTGGCGCGGGCTCAACGATTTGGCGAGCGGGGTTGTGGTGGATCGGAACGGCAACATCTATGTCTGCGGTTACTCAGCCGACAGCCTTACGAGCTCCGATTACATAACCCTGAGTTATGACCCGGACGGCAACCTCCGCTGGAGCGACCGCTATGACGGACCGGGCAGTTCCAGCGATATTGCCTACGGGATTGCGATGGATTCAAGCGGAAATATTTATGTTACCGGTTACAGCTACAGTTCAACCACCTATGACGATTTCTGCACGATCAAATACACCTCGGGTGGGGTGAGGCAGTGGGTTGTCCGCTATGCGGGTGCCAGCAGTGAGCGGGCGCAGGCGATCGCCACCGATCTCAACGGCAATGTGTATGTAACCGGCTATACGCAGGCGGGTAATGACATGCTGACAATCAAATACAACACCAACGGTGTCCAGCAGTGGCTTGATCGTTATAATGGCGAAGCCAGCGGGGCTGACCTGGCGTTGGCGGTCTGCACCGACCGGCTGGGGAACTGTTATGTTGCCGGCTACAGTCTGGGGACCGGCACCGCAGATTATGACTATCTGACGATCAAGTATTCACCCTCGGGCACCCGGGATTGGGTTGCCCGTTACAACGGCGACGGCAACGACTATGATTATGCCTATGGGGTGATTGCGGACCAAAACGGTGATGTGTATGTAACCGGCTACAGCACCGGACTGAATACGGTTTACGATGTGACGACGATCAAGTATAACAACCTGGGACAGCAGGTCTGGGTGCGCCGGTATGACACCGGTAACAACAGTGAATACGGCCGGGCGATTGCCCTTGACAGCCGGGGTAATGTGTATGTCACCGGTGCGGTTGCCCGGGGCTCCAACTACGACTTCCTGACAATTTCCTACAACCCGGATGGTAATCTGCGCTGGGAGGCAACCTACGCCGGACCGGGAAATGGAATTGATTACGGCTACGGGCTCAGGCTTGACGCCTGGGGAAATGTGTTTGTGGGTGGAGTGAGTTACGGCGGTTCGCTGTCCGGCAATGATGCGGTGGTCATTAAATACATTCAGCCGGATGTGGCAGCACTGCGGGTTCTCTTTCCGACCGGCACAGTTGATACCGCCACTGTAATCCAGCCCCAGGCGGTGGTGGCAAACCGGGGGAGTGCACCGACCGACCTGAAGGCGTTCTGCGCAATCTACCGGGCGGGCGGTTCCCGTTTTTACCTGGACAGCGTGTCTGTGAGCGGTCTGGGCCCGGGTGAGTCCACTCTGGTCACCTTTGCGGAATGGCTGAAGCCCCATCCGCTTGGCAGTTATGTCGTGCGCTGTTCCACCTGCCGGGCGTTTGATCAGAATCTTAATAATAATGTGGTTCAGGCGGAGTTTCAGATTACCGCCGGTCCTTATGGCTGGATGGAGATGAGCCCGGTGCCGAGCGGACCCTCGGGGAGGCAGGTGAAGGATGGCGGGGCGCTGACCTTCTGTGAGGCGGAGAACCGGATTTATGCGATTAAGGGGAATCGGAGCGGAGATTTCTATTTCTATCAGCCGAATCTGGGGAGCTGGGTGACGCTGGCGGTGATTCCTACGGGACCGAACGGAAAGTTGCCCGGGAAGGGCGCCCGGCTGGCAAGTGATAATCAGGGTAATGTTTATCTGGTGCGGGGGAATAATACCCGGGAGTTCTGGCGGTTCAGTGCGGACAGCGGTTGGGTTCAGCTTGAGGACATTCCCGCCGGGGTGAGCGGGAAGGCGGTGAAGGGCGGGGGCGATATGGTCTTCGTTGAGGCGGATGAGTGTATCTATCTGCTGAAGGGTTATAAGAATGAGTTTTACCGGTTCCGGATCAGCACCGGAATCTGGGAGGAGCTGGAGCCGGCACCGCCAGCGGGTAAGCCGAAGTGGGATAAGGGTTCGTTTATCGTGTATGATAATGCGGGGAGTATCTATGCCTGCCGGGCGAAGTATAATGAGCTGTGGCGGTATGATATCGGTGCGGGTCAGTGGGATACTCTGAATCGGCTGAGAGGGATGCCGTTTCAGGGGAGGAGCGGGCGCAGTACGAAGCTGAAGGATGGCGGTTGTGGCGCCTATTTTAACGGGAGTATCTACGCGCTGAAGGGTTCGGGGACCTGCGAGTTCTGGCGTTATGATATTGCGGGCGACAGCTGGGTGGAGATTGATACGATGCCGTCGCAGGGGTCAACCGGCAAGAAGAAGCGGGTGAAGGCGGGCGCAGATATCGTCTATGGTGGTGATGCGTTTTATGCGTTTAAGGGGAATAAGACCCTGGAGTTCTGGCGCTATGCCCTGCCACCAGGGGAGCTCCGGAGCGGAGGAATGAGTCCGGGCGCAGTGAAGACAGGTGCGGTTCTGCGGGTGGAAGCCGGGCTGGTTTCTCAGCGCCGGGTCCGGATTCAGGTGCCGGGTGCAGGCAGTGGTGAGGCGGAGCTGGTGGTGTTTGATCCTGCGGGCAGAGTTGTGCGACGTGGTGGATGCAGGTTTATTGCGGGCAGGGCGGAGTTCGGTCCGGGACGGCTGGCGCCGGGAGTTTATTATCTTCAGGTGCGGGGTCTAGGGTTTATGGGAACAGGTAAGCTGGTGATCAGCAGGTAGGTAGCGGTTGCAGTTTTGCCGCCCGGACAGCAGGTTCCGGGCGGTTTTCTTTTTCAGGGCAGTGCAGGGGTAAATTTGACTTTTGAGGGAGGAAGGGGTATTTTATTTTAAATGGCTGGAAGACGGTCGCCAGTCTTTGAAAAAAAGTAGTAATCAGCAGGTGTTATGAAAACAATCAGGAGGAGTTATGCTGACACCATTTGCCAATGAGCAGTATCTGGATTTTTCCAAGCCGGAAAATATTGAGCGGATGAAGCAGGCGATCTCCCGGCTGAAGGAGCAAGGTGACCGGGAGTATGAGCTGATCATCGGCGGTAAAAGGGTTAAGACCAAAGAGAAGTTTCAGTCCTTTAACCCGTCGGACAAAAGTCCGCTCGGCACATTTCAGCAGGCAACCGTAAAGGAGGCGGAGGCGGCACTCAAGGCTGCCTGGGAGGCGTTTGAGAGCTGGCGGTTTGTGCCGGCGATTGAGCGGGCATCAATCTTTCTGCGTGCGGCAAGGATTATGCGCCAGCGGCGGTTTGAGTTTGATGCGGCGATGGTGCTGGAGGTGGGTAAGAACTGGATTGAGGCGGATGCAGACTTTGCGGAAGCGGTTGATTTTCTTGAGTTTTACAGCCGGGAGGCGATCCGGTATGACCAGCCGTGCGGTGTGACGCCGTATCCGGGTGAGATTCAGGAGGTGCGGTATATTCCGCTCGGGGTCGGGGTGATAATTCCGCCCTGGAATTTTCCGTGTGCGATCATGGCAGGTATGACTACCGCAGCGGCGGTGAGCGGGAATACGGTGGTCTTGAAGCCGTCATCAGATGCACCGCTGATTGCCAGCCTGTTTATGGAGTGTCTGGAGGAGGCTGGACTCCCTGAAGGTGTGGTCAATTTCATTACCGGTCCTGGGGGCACGGTGGGCAATTATCTGGTTGAGCACCCGAAGACCAGATTCATCTCCTTTACCGGCTCCAAGGATGTCGGGCTGGGAATCATTGAAAGGGCAGGCAAAATCTCACCGGGTCAGATCTGGATCAAGCGGGTGGTGGCGGAGATGGGTGGAAAGGACTGTATCATTGTGGACTCAGAGGCTGATCTGCAGAGCGCAGTGGAAGGGGTGACCGTTTCTGCCTACGGTTTTCAGGGGCAGAAGTGTTCTGCCTGTTCCCGGCTGGTGCTGGATGCGAAGATCTACGATGAGTTTCTGGAGATGCTGGTGGCGCGGGTGAAGAAAATTAAGGTCGGACCGGTTGAGGAGCAGGAGAACTGGATGGGTCCGGTGATCAATGAGCGGGCGTTCAAGAGCATTATGGGTTATATTCAGGCAGGTAAGAAGGAGGGCAGGCTGGTGTGCGGAGGCAGAGGTGATGACCGGCAGGGCTACTTCATTCAGCCGACAATCTTTGCTGATGTCAAACGGAATGCCCGGATTGCCCAGGAGGAGATCTTCGGACCGGTGCTGGCGGTGATCAAGGCGCGCAATTTCACCGATGCACTTGAGATCGCCAATGGCACCGAATACGGGCTGACCGGCGCGCTGTATACGAGGAACCGGGAAAAGATCATGCGGGCAAAGCGGGAGTTCCATGTCGGTAATCTGTATTTCAACCGGAAGTGCACCGGTGCGCTGGTGGATGTCCAGCCGTTTGGCGGGTTCAACATGTCCGGGACTGACTCCAAGGCGGGCGGACGGGACTATCTGCTGCTGTTCCTGCAGGCAAAATCAATGACTGAGAGGTTCTGATGCGCAAACGGGTAATTATCATGGGCGCTGCGGGAATGGACTACCACCTCTTCAACATGTTCTTCCGGGACAATGAGGAGTATGAGGTGGTGGGGTTCACGATGGCAGCGGAGCAGAATCTGGGGACGGTCGGTAAACTGCGCAAATATCCGCCGGTCTTGGCAGGCAGGCTTTATCCGGACGGGATTCCCACCTATTATGAGCATGAGCTGGCAGAGCTGATAAGAAAGCTGAAGGTGGATGAGGTCTATTTTGCCTATTCGGATGTGAAGCATGAGTTTGTGATGCACCGGGCGTCAGAGGCGCTGGTTGCGGGTGCCCGGTTCGGACTTCTGCCCCCGCGCCTGCTTCAGATCAGGGCGAACAAACCGGTGGTGGCGGTGTGTGCGGTCCGGACCGGCTGTGGCAAGTCCCAGACCTCAAGACGGGTTTATGAGATTCTTAAAAATCATGGCTTGCGGGTGGTGGCGATCCGGGAGCCGATGCCCTACGGCGAGCTGGAAAAGCAGATCTGGCAGAGATTTGCAACCTATCAGGATCTGGACCGCGCCGGGGTGACGATTGAGGAGCGGGAGGAGTATGAGCCCTATATTGAGCAGGGGATGGTGATCTACGCGGGGTGTGACTATCAGGAGATTCTCCGGCAGGCGGAGAAGGAGGCGGATGTCATTGTCTGGGACGGCGGTAATAATGAGATCTCGTTCTATGTGCCGGACCTCTTGATCGTGCTCGCTGATCCGCTCCGCCAGGAGCACACCCTTGCCTATCATCCCGGTGAGGTGAATCTGCGCCAGGCGGATGTGGTCGTGATCAACAAGGAGGATTCCGCAACACCCGAGGCGATCGCCAGTCTGATGCAGCAGATCCGGCAGGTCAATCCGCAGGCGGTGATCGTGCATGCCGATTCACCGCTGAGCGTTGACGAGCCGGAGAAGATCCGGGACCGGCGGGTGCTGGTGATTGAGGATGGTCCGACCGTGACCCATGGTGAGATGCCCTATGGTGCGGGCAGGATTGCGGCGGAGCGGTTTGGCGCCCGGGAGATCATTGATCCCAAACCCTATGCGCGGGGAACGCTGGCAAAGGAGCTGGAGCGCAGCCGGCATCTGGACCGGGTTCTGCCGGCGATGGGCTATTCGCCGGAACAGCTGAAGGAGCTGGAGGAGGCGATCAACCGGGCGGAATGTGATGTGGTGGTGAGCGGGACGCCGATTGATCTGAGCCGGCTGATCCGGACGAACAAACCGGTGATCCGGGTCCGGTACCGGCTCCAGGAGAAGTCCAGGCCGGACCTGGAAGAGCTGATCCTTGCCCGGCTGCAGCTGAAGAAATGAACCTTGAATCCGGACTGCTGCGGGCCCTGCTTGAGGCACCGGAAAACCGGTTGACAGTCAATGAGCTGGTAAGCCGGCTGAAAACCGACCAGTCGCTCGTGATGGCGGCGGCGGTGAAGTTAAAAGAGTCCGGGCTGGTGGAGATCATTGAGCGCACATTTGAGGAGCTGAGCCCGGGTCTGCAGTGGAGCAAAAAACTGCCGGAACGGAGCGCACTGGAGCGGCTGGGCGGAGAATCTGCGGTTGAGCTGAGCCGCCTGCCGGTGCTGTTGGCAAAGGATGATGTCCGGGCTGAGGTGAAGTGGCTGACCAGGAAGGGCTGGTTCTCCCGGGAGCGGGACCGGCTGGTTCTGACCGAGAAGGGCAGACAGGCGCTTGCCGGTGCCCGGGAGCCGGATGAGCTGGTGCTGGAACAGGTGCAGGAACGGGTAACTGTGCCGGAGCTGAAGAAACGGCTGGCAGGCGTGGATGTTGAAACTGGGGTGAAACTGCTGAGGGGCAGGGAGGAGCTGGTGCGGATCCGGCAGCGGGTGGAGCGGGTGCTGAAACTGACCGAAGCGGGCATCAGTGCGGCACAGAGACAGGCGGAGACCGGTGGTCTGACCGCTGAGGTCACCCAGCTGACACCGGAGCTGATTACGAGCGGGAGATGGCGCCAGGTCCGGTTCCGGCGCTATGATGTGAGCCTGCCGGCAAAGGAGGTTTATCCGGGCAAGGAGCATCCGCTGGGCCGGATTATCAGCGAGGCGCGGCGGGCGTTTCTGGAGATGGGTTTTGAGGAGACCGCCTCACCGGTGGTTGAAACCGCATTCTGGGACTTTGATGCCCTGTTTCAGCCTCAGGACCATCCGGCTCGGGAGATGCAGGACACATTCTATCTTGCGGTGCCGAGAACCGGCAGACTGCCGGACCCGGAGCTGGTGGCACGGGTGGCGCAGACCCATGAAAATGGTGGTGAGACTGGCTCGCGGGGCTGGCAGTATCGCTGGCAGACTGCAGCCGCGGAACGGCTGCTCTTGCGCACGCACACCACCGCCGCAACCATCCGGGCGCTGGCGCAGAATCCCAGTCCTCCGCGCAAGGTGTTCTGTATCGGCAGGGTGTTCCGCCGGGAGAATATGGATGCCACCCATCTGCCCGAGTTCATCCAGATCGACGGCATCATCATTGACGAGCGGGCAAGCCTGGTGACGCTGTTCGGCACGCTGGCAGAGTTCTACCGCAAGATGGGGGCAAGTGAGGTCCGGTTCCGGCCTTCATACTTCCCCTATACCGAGCCGAGTGTTGAGGTGTTTGCCAACCTCGGCCGGCTCGGCTGGGTGGAGATGGGTGGTGCGGGTGTTTTCCGGCCTGAGGTGACGATACCCCTGGGCTGCCGGGCAACGGTGCTTGCCTGGGGTCTGGGGCTGGAACGGCTGGCAATGCTCCGGTTCGGAGTTTCCGACATCAGAAAGCTATACTGGGCGGACATCGGCTGGCTCCGGGAGGCAAAGCTGTGCCGGTAGTGACAATTGCACCCGCACTGCTGCGCCGGCTGGTGGGCAGACCGCTTGCCGATGAGGAGCTAATCCGGGTGCTGGCAGAACTGGGCTGTGATGTTGAAGGAATTGACAGCCAGACCGGAATGCTCCGGATTAACCTCCTGCCGGCAAGACCGGATCTGTTTGATGTCTGCGGACTGGCACGGGCACTGAAGGGTTATCTCGAGATTGAGACCGGACTGGCAGAGTACCGGTTCCCCGACTCGGCGGTCCGGGTCCGGGTTCAGCCCGGTCTGGAGGCGATCCGGCCCTTCATTGCAACGGCGGTAGTGCGCGGACTCCGGTTCAGTGACGAGCTGGTGGGTGTAATCATGGATCTGCAGGAAAATCTGCACTGGGGCCTGGGACGGGACCGGCGCCGGGCATCGATCGGCATCTACGACCTGAACACCGTCACACCCGATATTATCTACCAGCCGGTCAAACCGGACGGGCTCAGATTTGTTCCGCTGGGCGGAGACAAGCCTCAGACTCCGCAGGAAATTCTTGATACCCATCCCAAGGGTCAGGCTTACCGGCACCTGCTTGAAGGTCTGCCTGCCTATCCCCTGCTTGCCGACTCCCGAAACCGGGTGCTCTCCATGCCGCCGATTATCAACAGCGAGGAAACAAAGGTAACTCCGCAGACTACCGACATTTTCATTGATGTTACCGGACCAGAATCCGGCGCAGTCAGCCGGACCCTGAGCGTGATTGCGGCGGTGTTTGCGGATCTCGGTGGCAGGGTGGAAAGAGTCAGAGTGGAGTATCCGGACGGCAAAATCTGGCAGACGCCGGACATGAGCCCGGAGCCGATGTGCCTCGACCCGGCTGAGGTCCGGCAGATCATCGGCATCAACCCTGACATCTCAGAAACGGTTCAGCTCCTCAGACGGATGCGCTATGGTGCTGAGCCGCTGCCGGACCGCAGAATCCGGGTACTGGTGCCTGCCTACCGGAGCGATGTCATGCACACCCGGGACCTGATTGAGGATGTGGCGATCGCCTATGGTTATCACCGGCTCAAACCCGAAATCCTGCCCACCGTGACCTCAAGCCAGCCCTCCCGACTGGAGGAGTTCTGTGTCCTGGTGCGCCGGGTCATGACCGGACTGGGGTTCATTGAAATCATGAGCCTCAACCTCTCCAGCCCGGAGGCGCAGTTTGAAAAACTGGGAATCCCGGACGATGGCAGAACGGTGATTCTGGAAAACCCGATCAGTGTTGAACAGCGGATTCTCCGCCGGCATCTCCTTGCAGGTATCATGGAGACCATGAGCCTCAACTCAACCCAGCCTTATCCCCAGAAGATCTTTGAAATCGGCGACGCATTTGAACTCGACCCGCAGGCTGAGACCTCTGCCCGGAGCCGGCGTCAGCTGGCGCTGGGCATCGCTGATGCCAAAACCGGCTTTGCAGAACTGCGTCAGATCCTGGAGGCGCTCGGCCGGGAGCTGGACTGGGAGCTCGGCTTTGCCCCCGAAGACCGGATGCCCTTTATTCCCGGAAGGTCGGCGATCATAATATCGGCAGCAGGTGAGCGGGTCGGGTCCGGCGGTGAGGTCCATCCTGAAGTTCTGGAACGGCTCGGCATCGGCGTGCCGGTTGTGCTTGCCCAGCTGGACCTTGACCGCCTGTTCCGGAGCTGAAGATGCGCTGTCCGGACTGCGGCGAACCGATTCATCCGAAACAGATCCGCTGTTTTGCCTGTGATGCGGATCTCCGGTTCCGCCGGTTCCGGTATCTGGCAAATCCGGTCAATCTGCGGATTATCCTGTTCTGCTGTCTGCTCTTCGGCTTAGGTATCGGCGGTCTGGTGATCAGAAACAGAATCAGAAAAGCAGCTGCCCACAAACCGCTGCCCATATACCACAGCCACAGGACGAGCATGATTCTGGAAGAGGTCAATCCGGACCGGATGGGAAACTTTCAGCCGGACGCCGGGGTGTAATATGCGCTGTCCGCACTGCGGTGAACCGGTCCAGCCCGGACAGGAACGCTGCTTTGCCTGTGGCGAGAAACTCCGGGTCCGGCGCCTGCACCGCGGTGCCGGAATTGATCCGCGGATCATCATCTTTGCAGGGGTTCTGTTCATTATCGCCCTTGCCGGGGTGCTGGGCGTGCTTTTGGGCGGTAAAAGGAATCAGACTGCGAGCAGAAAACCGGTGCGAATCCGCCCGGCAGTCCAGATTCAGGATTCGCTCCGCCGGGAACGGACTGCAGACAGCCAGAGGGTCCGGACCGGTGATGAGGAGCTGGCACGACTCCGGGAACGGGTGGAACGGGTCCGAGTCCGCTACGAAAAGGTCCGCTCGCAGGTCCTGGGCGACAAGCCGACCCCTGAACAGCAGAGCCTGATGAGTCAGATCCAGCGCGAGCTCGGGACGATGAACTCTCGGGTCGCTGAGCTCGGCGCCGGTGTCAGTTCTGCCCGCCGGAGCGAAATTCAGGCCGAGATCGCCGAGATTGAACGCCGGCTCAACAGGCTGATCTCCGACTTTGCCCGCGCACCCAAAAGCCGTTAAAACGGGACAAACCCGGCTTCCCGCCAGTAATCCTCGCGCAGCAGATTAAACTGATGCTGCAAGGTAGCGGCGTGGCTCTCCTCCCAGCGCACCAGCGACTCAAAAAACCGGCGCAGCTCCGTCTGCTTTGCTTCTGCTGCCAGCTGCCGATAACGGGCGATTGACGCCTGCTCCAGCGCCAGGCCGACCGAAAGGGCGGTCATCTCCCAGTGTGCCTGATTAATCCGCGCCTTCAGCTCGGGCGAGAAGATCGGACTGTTGCCGTCGATCCCGGGTTCGGGCAGCTCCAGCGCAGCAACCGCTGTGCCCAGCCCGGTCAACTGCTGATAGTGCTGGCGCAGATACTCCAGATGCTTCTGTTCATCGGCGGCCAGGCGCAGAAAGACCGCTCGCCCCTGATCATCTTGGGTGCGTTCGGCAGCAGTTCGGTAGAACTCAATCCCGGTCCGCTCGGCGATCATTGCCTCCTTCAGGCCGTGTAAAATCGCTTCATTTGAATTCATAATGTTATAATATAAAATCAGAAAAATCGGTCAAGGTAAGCTGCATGGGATTTCTTGACAGCAATGTTAAAATTTTATATTAATTAATAAAATGCCGAGCCCTAGAAAGCCAGAAATTAGTGATTTCTATAAAAAATATCTAAAAATAGCCGATGCTTATCCACACCAGCGCAAACTCTGGGAGTTAATTAGAAACAACAAATTTCCATTGTTGGTGCGAGCGCCCACGGGTTCGGGAAAGACCGAAGGGGTTATCGCTCCCTTTCTTGCCCAGTTCATTGAAAATAGGTTTAATATCGCACCGAGGCTAATTTATGTTTTGCCCACGCGGGTTCTTGTAAACAGCATTGCCCAACGGTTAAGAGCCTATATTAAGGAACTCGGGTTATCGATTTCAGTCAAGGTCCAGCACGGCGATATTTCTAATGCCCCCTTCTTTATTGCTGACGTAGTTGTGACCACGCTTGACCAGTTCCTTTACGGCTTTGCGCGGTCAAGCAGGCAGGTGGGGCATCACCTTGATATACCAGCGGGTTCTATCGCCTCGTCTTTGGTGGTTTTTGATGAAGCCCATATGTACCGCGATGAATTTACATTTTCAATCATGCGGGCTTTGCTAGAAATATTGTATACAAGCAATGTGCCCTTCGTTGTGATGACCGCAACTATGCCTGTGAGTCTGGAACGAAGCCTGTTTCAACATATTGGTCTTAAAGAAGATAAAAAAATAGATCTTAGTAAAAAAGAAATTAGGTCAACTGGGGGAAACCTGAAAATCACCTTAAAGGATGAGCCCCTGTATTCAAAGAACAGCTTAAATATTCCGGATGACATTCTTGAAAGGATTAAAACCCAAAAAACCCTTATCGTTGTCAATCAAGTTAAAAGGGCACAAGAAATTTACGAAGAACTCAAATCAACTCTCGGGTACAGAAATGAACAGATAGCATTGCTCCATTCCCGTTTTACAAAGGAAGATCGAGAGCAGCGCGAGATGCAGGCGCTGTCTTTAATTCCTCATAAGGAGAATGGAGAGGTCAAAATGCAGGCGGGCTCAGGGGTTGTGGTTTCCACCCAGGTGTTGGAGGCGGGTGTTGATTTTTCGGCACAACTACTGCTGACTGAATTGGCACCGGCGGACTCGCTGGTCCAACGGGCCGGTAGATGTGCGCGGTATAATGGCGAAGATGGGGAAATGATTATATTCCCAGTAGAAGATGAAGGGCATTTGCCGTATGAAAAGAAGCATTTAGATGAAGCCAAGAAATGGTTAAGATGCAATCCGGACTTCGATCTTAGAAATTTTGGTCAAGTGTGTTCATTTGTTAACGAAACTCTCGATTATCAGGCTGACGATTATGAAGCCAGTGATACATTAATTGACCTATATGAATGCGTCTTATACGCTGATACCGAACCGGCGAATATTCAATTAAGAGAAAGCAAGCCGGTAAATTTAGTGGTGTTGGATATTCCGAGTGGAAGAAGGCGCGAGGAGAGACTTCGGGAAATGCTAAATTCAATTGAAATAACCGCTAAAACAATCACGGTTGATATAAAAATTTTTTCGGCTCTGAATAATAACGTGGAGGGTATATGGGAGTATGATTATCAAAAACAGGCGCTCGTGCCGATGCAGGGTGGAAGGGCGCAAGCAGTGCCTTTCAGGACTTATATTATTGACAGCCGATACTATGATCGCGATATAGGGATTAAGCCCGATAATGCCAGTTTTATTATATAGCGCTCCAAATCCAGAGTACTATTCAGACCACATTTTGAAATGCAAAGAGAAATTCAAGATTATTTTCCCGGTTTTTGTTTTTGCCATCAGAAGGGTTTTTAATACCTCATTAGATGAGGACCGTTTAAAAAAGTGTTTTGAAAAGATGATATTGTTTCACGACCTCGGTAAACTTACCAAAAAATGGCAGGAAAGACTCGGAACGAATAAAAAACTACCTCCACATGCGACGCTGGGTGCGGTTTATATCTGGAAGGTGCTGCGGGAAGATATTAGGCATCCGCTAAGTTTTGCCGTAGCAATTCACCATTCAGACCGGGGTTTGCTCGGGGATAATATTGAGCGGCCAGATGTTCAGGCGATAATTAATGGCATTGCAGATAGCCAGGGTAGAATAGTTTGGGACGAAAAGGTTAATGACCTAAATACCGATTTATTTCCCAGGGATGTCGAGACTATAACTGTTAATGACTTGAAAGAGATGGCGAGGGGGCTCAGGGTCTGGGCTAAAGGGTGTGGATTGCTTGACCAACATCAGAGACGAATACAGGCGTCATTAGCACACCACATTCTCAAACTGTGTGATATTGCTGCGGCTACCGAAAGAGAGAGAAATCAAACTTCCCAGGCTAATAAAGCTGGTGACGGTGGATGGTTGATGGTTAATCAGATAAATAATTATGTTAACCAGATAAAACAAAGAGGCGGTTAAATGGAGGAGCGAGTCTTTATAGCCGAATTACACGATATCGGAAAGCTTCTTGACAAAGATCAAATTGAAGATCAAATTAATGATCAAATTAAGGGTCATACCTTTTGCAATTTTGACTTCGATCGCAATAAAATCGCTAAGCCGTCTTCACCTTCCTGGTGGGGTCAGTATCATCATTATGAGGATTATGGCGAGAGCAGGGATATAAACGATTGGGAAGAAATACCCCTTGAGTACAGATCAGACCTCTTCTTTCTTATTATTGCTGACCATCTCGCGGCATCTATCTCAAGGGCAGTGCCGCCCTTAAAGGGTGGTAGACCAGGAGTGATCTGGAAATTATGGAATGCAGAATTTTATAATAAAAATAAAAAAGAGAGCGAAGGGAAAACCTGGGCGGCATTTAAATCGTCTGCTGACCTTAAAAAAATATTTGAAGATATTGAAAAAACAGCTTCTGCTAATGAATTTTTATCAAAGTATAAAGAAAACCTTTTGCTTACCCCAGAAGATAAGAGCATTCCCAGGAATATCACTTCTCTATATACCCACTGCCAATTGGTCGGCAAGATTTATCGGGTATTAAAAAAACATTGTAGCATCAGTAATAACAATGGTGGAATCTCGTTAACCCTGGATGGAGGAGAACCGGTTACTACCGTTAAAGCCGCGGAAGGTGGGAATCGCACGAGAGGAACCGGGGAGGATGTAGCCCGGGGCAAATGGCAAGCGCGTTTTGTCAAATGTGAGCTTAAATTTCGCAATTCTTTAGTCAGGCTTCAGGATATTAACCTGCTAGTGAAACGAAAAAACCTTGTTAATGAGTTTGTGGAGAATTATGGCGACTATGTAATGTTTTATAACGACGAATTTTTAGCCCTTTTTCTTCCGTTGAGTATGGATCTCAAGGAGATGTTTAGCGATTTTACAAATGGCGGTTTCTTTATTGAGTGCGAGGAAACAAGCGCCGATCTGGGAATTTTGAGGTCTAATCTTGGCAAAATCATAAGAGATAGAAGGGAATCCCAAGAAGAACTTGAACCGCTTAATGGCAGAAATATCAAATTTTTAAAGAGGGTCTTAATGCCCGATATGTCAGAAGAAATTTCGCCACCGATCTGTGATATCTGTCAGGCGCGGGAGGCTAAAGAGCGCCAAAAGGGGGACATCAGAGAGTGGATTTGTGACCAATGTTATCAGATCAGGGAATCAGGGCAGACCTTTAACTATCCAGAAAAATGGCAGGATTCAAAAGTGGTCTGGTTTAAATTTGATCTTAATCACAGGAAACTGGAGTCCTGGTTGCAAAAGGCATTTGGAGAATATGTAAATAGCAATGCTGCTGGAAATGGAGATCAATTTAAAGAGGCGTTTCGTTCGCTCGGGTGTCATTCTGATTTTGTTAAGGACTATGCCGAAATGCTGACTATGTTTTGGCGTTGCTTGGGGCGGGAGTTGGGGCAGGAGTTGCTACAGCCGATTCCCGAGTATGACGAGCTCGGGGTTTGTAGATATTCGGGCGAGTTGATCAGGAAAATCATATTGGTGTTTTTAAAAACTCACACCAGCTATTTTCCTGACTGTGCCCGTGATTCCGAATCGCCCATCTCCTTGTCTTTGAGTGTTGCGCCGATCAAGTATCCGATCCGAGAGCACTGGCGATATTTCCGACACCCCGGCGGGTTTTTAAATATTAGAAGCCATGATATTTTTGAGGACAGCTATACAAAAGATGAGGTTGAGTGGCTGCTGAATAAACTCTCAGGTGCGAAAACCCCCGCTTCCCATTTTCTTTATAAGCTGGCTGGATTATACGATGAATTGCGATCGAATATTAACATTATGGTTGAGATCCTTAACAACCGCAATTCTTATCCCGACATTTACGGGTTTTATTGCCGATTCAAGACCACTCCCCGAAAGATGCTTAATTTTTTTAGAATTGTTGAGGAGTCGGATGATGAGACTAAGACTGATAAAGCTGGAACTTGATATTGATACGATAATAATTGGCGAAAGGGTGAAGGGCGGTATTTACCGCCCTTGTATTGAGACCATACCTTCGAGCACGGTTGCGGGTGCGTTTAAATATGCGCTGGGGATTGATGTTATCGGCGCAGGGTTTTTGCTCGAAGGCACATATGAGAAAAGGGATTTCACATATTGTGTAAAGGATAAATATCTTGAAACGGCCAGGATGCCTTTAATCGCCTCCTGCTTATATCCGGCTGGTTCTGATAAAATAAAAGCGGAAATTTATCTCTCCCCGAAGAATCTGGATGGGCACGCACATTTTGAGCAGCTCGAGCTTTTCTTCGGCGCTCTTAAAACCAAGGGGTTTGGTAAGGCGACGGTTAAAAAGGCAGCAGAGGTTGACTCGGAGATCAGGCAGGGCATCTTAAAGGTGCGGGTTCTGGAAGCGGGGGCCTGTGAACTTGGGATTAAGCCCCTCGCCCCTGTTTACGGTTATTTATTCTGCCCGCAGAATTTAACATCAGGTACTTATAGAAGGGCGTTATTTGAAGGGAGTCTGGTAAAGGCACCAGAGGTTTTTTTAAAGGAGGTCACATTTTATGACGAGTGAATTTGATAAAATCTTCCGCAGGGTGTTAAATGATCAGGAAATTTTCTATGTCGAACAAAAAATTTTCAATAAAGACGAATGGAGCAAGCTAAGAGAGGCTTTAAATCAAAACAAAATTCAAGATATCAAGAATCGCATTGAAGAAAAAAATCACCCATTATGCGAGCGACTTTTAGGTTTAGTGGAAAAATGTCCTGAAATATTCAGACAAATGTTGGAGTATCTTGACTGCTTCGAAGGTGTAAAATGCAACCTGCCCAATATGGATGATTATGGGAAAGTAATAGAGCGCTATTCTCAAAAGACAGCTGAACTGTACTTTTGCGACAAGATAAAAAGGGAAAAAGATTCGCATAAGAGGCGGGCATTAGAAAGGGTCCTTAATTATGTAAAGGAGTTATACAACGCCAATCTCTCGCCGTTAGAGATCGCATATTTTGTCCGAAAACTTGAATCATTAACAATATTCAGGGAGGTGTCAGATGAACATACAAAATAAAAATGAAGGTTTAACCCCTTCTCGTGAAGAGAACCTGGTGATATCTAAAATCTCGCTAGTAATAAAGGTAAAGGAAAAATCGTTTCTCCATATCGGAGCTGCTCCATCTCCTCTTTCAGAAAAGAAGGGGGCGGTTTTTAAAGTAGACCAGACCCCGGTTATTCCGGCTACCAGTTTTAAGGGCGCATTAAGATATAAACTGGAACAGCTTTTTATCAAAAACCAGGATGAATTCCTCAAAAAATTCCACCCGGGAAAACCAGATTCGCTAAAACCCTGTATTCCCGCACCAAATCCAACTATACAAGAGAGATGTTTGTTCGGTTATCGCAAATCAGCCTGTAATGTCCAGGTCAGCGATTCTGGGTCGCAAGAGGGTGAACTGGGTGTCTGTCCGGTGTGTTATTTTTTAGGATGTACAGGATTGATGGGGTTTTTAATCATACCTAATTTTTATCCTGAAGAAGGGGACTGGATTATCGACCAGACCAATATCAGAATTGACAGAAAAACCAATACCGCAGCATCCAAGGCAAAGGTTGATGGCGAGCAGGTGAAACCCGGAACAAAATTTAAGGGCGAAATCGAGATAATCTTAAAGACACCCCAAGGGTTTGAATTTGGACAACCGCGCAAGCTCGCAATCGAAACCAAACAGGGATCAAGAATCATAGATAACAAGCTCGCAATCGAAACCAAACAGAAATCAAGAATCATAGATAAATGGTTGGAAAGTTGGGATGAGTCCGCTCCTGATAGAAAAAATATACTCGTGAACGATATCTTAATTCCAGCGATTAAAGATATCCAATTACTTGGCGGACAGAAAAGTCGTGGTGCTGGCAAAGTAGAGGTAAGTGCGGATTGGCACCATTCTGGCTAAGAAATGTTAACCCTATACACACCGGCTACGGGGTTTTTGGATTTGGAAACAAAAATCGCGTATGGCTTGGCACGGATAGGAATTGAGGCTTTTGGGTGCGAGAGTGTGTCTATTAAAGATGAAGGGGGTTTTTACGCGATTGACTTTAATGTGGATGAGAGTAATGAGAGCAACCGGGACAAAGTTGAAAAGACCTTCAATCTTTTTTGTCGGAGGCTGGTTTCGTCTAACCAGATTCTCAATAACTCTCCGGGAATCACCAGTAGAAGCGCCGAAAGATTACTCAAATTACTCAAAGAGGAGAATTACAAGCTGCTCTCGCTAACAAGGAAACCGGTCTTGCATAAACAAAATATGAAAAATGAAAACATCTGCCAGCACGAATTTAATGGCACCGGAAATATTATTGGGTTTACAGCATTTACCTCTTATCATCATGGCCGGGATGTCATCAATACAGATACCGTAACAGGGGGTGTTCCCAGGAGACCGACAAATCCCAAAAAAATTTGCATCCAGTGTGCGCTTTTATCCCTGCTCGGCACCTGGTTTGCTTCTTTTATCTTTAAAATTAAAACACGGGATGTGGTGGTTTTGCCGATTCCCCAAAATAAAGTCGAGGGGGAAAAATTACTGCAGATTTTTTCATTACAGCATCGGATTCGAAAGATGTGGTTTAACTGGGAAATTCCCCAGGTGCTGATTCCTTTATTATTTCTTTCCAAACTTCCATCAGCGGCCGACATCCTAAATGATTTTGAATTATTTATTGCGGTGTTAAGCCGTCAACAGGGATACCATGTTGACGGGGTTTTTTTAATACCGATAAATAACTACTTAAATTTTATCCAGGCGACACCCTATAACATTGCGGTGTTGGAGATCCTTTTCAAAAATGAGGCTTATGGAGCATTACAGGCGTTAAACAGCCTGATTTACCATCTCGACGCCACACTGGTCGGGAGATTTGTCCGTCTGTATGCGCAGGAGACCTCATTTAAATGGGGGAATAAGGTAAATCTCTTATACCCAGAAACAGCAAAATATCTTTTAAAGGAGGTGGGAATGATTCGGCATGATATTATCACAAATCCAGCGCTGCGCAGCGTTGTAAACACTTTGAGATACTTCGTCCGTCAAAGTAAGTACTGGTATGTCGATAATATCAGAAACGCAAAGAGGGACGCGAGGGACTTTGAAACCACCCTAAGCAAGATGATGAGGGAGGGTTGGTTAAGAAAGACCCAGGGAGAAAATATTCACGTGCCCAGAGAAAAGGATATACAGGAGTTGTTTAGATTAGCCGAAGAGGATTTTGAAAGCACAAAATTGGCGCTGGCGATACTGGCATTTTCGTTTAAAGATAAAACTGAAGAAACGGTTGAAAATATCAAGGAGGTTTAGAATGCTCAAGTTTGTAACCTTTGCTGTAAAGCTGCAGTTAAATGTCCATGACCTCAACAACGAGGCGGTGGCAGGCAATGTGATGGATATAAGAATGATCGAATTTCTCAACGAGGCTGGTGAAAAGCAAGAGGCGCCTGCGGTTTCAGGCAGAATGCTTAAGCACTGGCATTATGAAGCAATGAGGAGTTTGATATTAAATGGTGTATATAATGTAAGCTTATGTGACGGCTGCAAAGCAGGAGAACCAATCAGACCGGCTAAGATTAGTTCCAACAAACTTCAGCAGATTTCTGAAAAAGAATCAAAAATCATCGAAAGTTGCGGGATATGCGATATCCATGGCTATCTGATTGCAAAGAAACAGGGAAAGAGTGAAGCGAGGGATGAATTAGGAGAAGGTGATAACTCTTCAGAAAACGAAGCTCCCGACAATGATGGAAAAGACAAATCTAAAAAGAGGAACCAGACCAAATCCAAAGCCGATGAGCAAGGAATCTCGGCGCGCCGCAGTTCCCGGGCAATGTTCTCCTGGCTGATGCCGGTTTTAGGTGTAGCGTCAACGGTTAAACAGGTAATACATTCGCGGGTATCGCAACAAAGGTCTGAGGCTGAGGAAAATGCCAGCCAAATGATTTTCAGCAAATCGTATGCCTCAGGAATTTACGCGTTCGTTTCTGCCCTGGATGTGGAAAGAATTGGGCGGGTAGATCTAGCTCTAGAGGGCAATGCGAACAAATACCAACGGGATGTGGTTAAAAGCGGTCAAAGAATAAACCGGATAAAAGCCGCCCTTGAGGCGTATCGTTTAATGCTATCCGGGCAAATAGGAGCGAGTCTTTCCCATGCGCTACCTCATTGCACTCCGACAGAGGTCCTTGTTGTCTGTTCAGAGGAAGGTCCCCTGCCTTTTCCGGTGTCACCAATGTATTCAGACTATATCGCCAAAACGGCAGGACTGATGCCCGCAGCCGAGAGAAGTAAGATATTTTTATATTCAGGCAATAAAAAGTATCCGGACGGGGTTGAAAAGAAAGAGAAAATAGACGAAATATTTGAAGAGTTGGCGAATATGGTAAAGAGCGATGGTACAGGCGCTGGTATTTGAGATAAGACTGAACTCTCTTTATTCCATCCGTCTGCCCTATACCTGGCAGTGTTCTCTCACATATCCGATTCTTCCCCCTTCGGCGGTCATTGGAATGCTTGCCAATGCTTTACAGAGATACAAAAACGACAAGCACCCATTGGATTATCTGAGCATCATTGATGACGAAGCCAATTTACTTTGGGCTGGCTCCAGGCTTCTTAGCCCTTGTATAATTAAAAGCTACACTACTTCTGCGATAACGCAATGGGGATCAAATTTCCCGTGGAAATTTACTAATGCCCTGGGAAGACAGTTTGCGTTTACTCACAAAATACAGATAGCCGCTGTCTTCAGCAATCACGGTTTGTCTGAAGAAATTGCCCGCGCTCTTCAATCCACGCCCATCACCTGTGGGGATAGCGAATCGGCGGCCTTTATTGACGGCAGGATAAGCAATCTGGCTGCCCGGGCTGTTGTAGCGGAAGAAATTGAAACTGAGTTTCCGGTGCCATACACACCTGATACCGAGATAATAGATGGGAATTGTCGGCTTCTCTGGATGCATAAAAATTGTAAGAAGCTACGAGACAAAGATTTTCCCCTTGTGGGTTTTCTGGTTCCGGTGCGAGAGGAGTGCGGAGTGTTGAAGCCATCATCGGTTAAGGTCAGGGTTCCGAAAGCCGAAGTTTATATGATTGATGGGGTCGGATATGTGATTGCCAGAGCTTCGGCGATCGTTAAAAAATGAACAAAAATTGAGAAGTTAGAAGTTGAAGATAAAGGTTCTGATTTTTCAATTCAGCTCTGACCGGCCGATAGTTGCCACTCCGGATAAAATAAGGGGTTTTTTTGCCCGCCGGTTTTCCAATTACAGCATCTTTCACCAGCACGGAGAGCATATTTTGCTGTATCGGTTTCCCCTGATTCAATACAAGATAATTCATAAGATGCCGCTGGTCGTGGGGGTTAACGACGGGGCGAAGATATTGCAGGACTTGTTTGTCGAAATTGAGGATATAGAAATCGGCACCCAGCGGTATCACCTTGTTGAAAAAAATCTGATTTTCCGGACTGAGCCTTTGGGAATCACCGATAGCCGGCGCGGTTACACCTTTCTAACACCCTGGCTGGCGCTCAACGAAAGGAACTATGAACTTTACCAGAGATTTGGAAGCCGGGCAAAAAGGCGGGTATTGCTTGAGAAGATTTTGATCGGGAATATCCTTGCAATGTCCAAGGGGCTGGGGTATACCGTCACGGCACCGTTGCAAGTAGAAATAGAGAGATTTTTCGAAACGCGCACCACCTTGAAAGGCACGCCGATGCTCGGCTTTCTGGGCAACTTCCGGGTCAACTTTGATATTCCGGAATATCTGGGGCTGGGAAAATCGGTGTCAAGGGGGTTTGGCACAGTTGGGCGGGTGCAGGATGAACCTGGTGATAAATAGCTGGGGCGCATTTTTACAGAAAAACGGCGAGCTCTTTCGGGTCAAAACCGAAGACCGGGTGGTGGAAATTTCAGCTAAAAAAGTGAGTTCAATACTTATCGCCACCTCTGCTACTGTCACCACCGATGCCCTGAAACTGGCAATTGACAATAATATTGATGTGGTCTTTATCCGGGAAGACGGCGAGCCTTTTGCCCGCATCTGGCACAGCCGGTTTGGCAGCACAACCGAAATTCGGCGTCGGCAAATTGAGATTGCCAATACCGATGCCGGCTTGGAACTGGCGCTTTCCTGGGTAAAACAAAAACTGGACAACCAGCTTAAGCTGCTGGAACGGCTCCGCGCCACTCGCACCCGGAAATCGGCCGAGATCACCAGCTATATTGAAAAACTGCGAACCTGCCGTCAGAGTCTTGAGGGCATCACCGGCACAGTTGAGGAGCGTCGGGGTACAATCATGGGGATTGAGGGCAGTGCGGGCAGGATCTATTTTGAGGCGCTCTCCTTCCTCATGCCCGAGCAGTTCAAATTTGAGGGCAGATCGCGCAATCCGGCAAAGGACGAATTCAACGCCCTTTTAAACTATGCCTATGGAATTTTATATGGCCGGGTGGAGCGGGCCTGTGTCATAGCCGGGCTTGATCCATTTGTCGGTATCCTTCACACCGACAACTATAATAAAAAGTCGCTGGTCTTTGACATTATTGAGAACTACCGGGTCTGGGCAGAGGAGGTGGTGGTTAACCTGTTTGCAGCAAGAAAGGTTTTAAAGGAGTACTTTGACCGGCTGCACAACGGCATTCTGCTGAACAAGGAGGGCAGAGCGGTGCTGATCGAGGCCTTTACCCGCTTTCTGGATGAGCCGGTGCGTTATTCGGGTAGAAACATCAAGCGCCAGGAGATTATTCAGTTTGACTGCCACCGGATTGCCAACCGTTTATTGGAGCGGGAAGATGAGTCAGAGTAGCCTGGTCTGGATTGTTTATGACATTAGCGTTAATAAGACACGCTCACTCATCGCTCGTGCTTGTAAGAATAAAGGGCTTTATCGAGTACAGAAAAGCGCCTTTCTGGGTAGACTGAACCGCACCCAGATTGAGGAGCTCAGAGTCATCTGTGAAGACATTATAGACCACGAGACCGATTCGGTGTTTATCTTTCCGATGTGTGACGAGGATTTTCGCAAAGTCCGGCTTTTGGGCAAGGCTTTTGATCCAGACTTGGTAAACGACGAGGTGAAGGCGCTGTTTTTATGAGTGACCGGTTTGAATCTGGTTGCCTCTTTGCGGATACCGAAACTACGCCCATGCTTACGCCCTCCGAGATTATTGAGCATATATTCTGCCCCCGTTACACCTATTTTATGCATTGCTTAAAGATTCCCCAGAAAGAGGAACAGCGCTACATTGTGATGAAAGGCCGACAGCTGCATAACCAGCGGGAAAAGCGCAATCCTGAATATTTGCGCAAGAGGATTGGTTGCGTAAAGAAGGAGTTAAATGTGTATCTGGCTTCTCCCAAGATTCGGGTGCGCGGGGTGGTAGATGAGGTGCTTACCCTTGCGGATGGCAGTATGGCACCTCTAGACTACAAATACACCCAATACCGGGAATGGATTTTTAAGACCCACCGCTATCAGTCGGTTCTTTACGGTATGCTGATAAGCGAGATCTACAGCAAGCCGGTGCGGCGAGGATATATCTGTTATGTGCGCACTGGTGCTAAACTGTGCGAGGTTATTTACAAACCACAGGACTATGACTATATCAGCCGAATTATCGAGGAAATTTTTCGGATAATTAAGACCGGTGAATACCCTTCAGGAACCAGATATTCTGCCCAATGTGTGGACTGCTGTTACAGAAATATTTGTGTATAAGGGGATGTGGTGGCAACCTTTTGATCTAAAATCGTTTATGAACACAAAACTCTGCATAAACTGTCAAAAATCGGCAAAAAAAGCCGATTCAGCGGCAAAAAAAGGGAAAAAAGAGCCAAAGAAAAATTTGACAACAAGCTTGAAACTCAATAAGATACAAAAAAAGTGGAGTTGTGATGGGACTTCCAATAAAACAAGGATTGAAACCTTCGTTTTCTTGGGTCGTCGCCGTGATGCAGGCGGTGTTGTGATGGGACTTCCAATAAAACAAGGATTGAAACTCGGTTTTATTTTCTGAAAGACGGGAAGCTCTTTCGTGTTGTGATGGGACTTCCAATAAAACAAGGATTGAAACTTCACCCTCCTCCTTTGGAAGAACCTTTGCCCGGAAGGTTGTGATGGGACTTCCAATAAAACAAGGATTGAAACTAGGAATGTACCTTGATACTCCGATATCTTCGAGCATGTTGTGATGGGACTTCCAATAAAACAAGGATTGAAACCGGGAAACTCCGAGCTTTTGGGCAAGCTCCCTCGCTGTTGTGATGGGACTTCCAATAAAACAAGGATTGAAACCAAAAATGCAGCTTGTGCTTTTTGCCCGCGATTGGAAGTTGTGATGGGACTTCCAATAAAACAAGGATTGAAACTTAAACTGGAATCGTTTCTACCGACAAAAACAGAGGTTGTGATGGGACTTCCAATAAAACAAGGATTGAAACTAGCAAAAATTAACTTTTTTTGCATTGCTTAAAAGGTTGTGATGGGACTTCCAATAAAACAAGGATTGAAACACAAATTTGGACAATTTTGTAGAAGCATCTTCTAGTTGTGATGGGACTTCCAATAAAACAAGGATTGAAACTCGATATGTGAGAGACTAAAAAGAAAGGTAACAAAGTTGTGATGGGACTTCCAATAAAACAAGGATTGAAACATACTCTGCCATTGCTTTTTTTACTTCTTTTATTACTGGTTGTGATGGGACTTCCAATAAAACAAGGATTGAAACTAGATCAAGAATAGTTAAGAATGATCAAATTGAGAAAGTTGTGATGGGACTTCCAATAAAACAAGGATTGAAACTTACAACCGGGGGATTGCCTACGCCAACAGGGGTGACGTTGTGATGGGACTTCCAATAAAACAAGGATTGAAACTTCCATATTTTCGTCCCTTCATTTTCCCGTCAGTTTTGTTGTGATGGGACTTCCAATAAAACAAGGATTGAAACATATTACTGCCGCCTGCTATCCCAACTCTCTCTAAGTTGTGATGGGACTTCCAATAAAACAAGGATTGAAACTGACCGAGCTATAGCAGATCTCACCAAGGCCCTGGAGGTTGTGATGGGACTTCCAATAAAACAAGGATTGAAACAGGCCTACAACAACCGGGGCAATGCCTACGCCCAGTTGTGATGGGACTTCCAATAAAACAAGGATTGAAACTAGGATATATCCTTTTGTAATCCGAGACAAAGGATTGGTTGTGATGGGACTTCCAATAAAACAAGGATTGAAACACGATTTCGGGCAAAGGTTCTTCCAAAGGGGGAGGGGTTGTGATGGGACTTCCAATAAAACAAGGATTGAAACGAAAAATAGGTTTTGGCCGCAAGTTTGCAACCGGATTGTTGTGATGGGACTTCCAATAAAACAAGGATTGAAACCTCGTCCCCGCCCGAACCACAGTGCCACCAACCTGCGGGTTGTGATGGGACTTCCAATAAAACAAGGATTGAAACTTTTCAATCTCTTGCGTATCGATAATAGTTATGCGTTGTGATGGGACTTCCAATAAAACAAGGATTGAAACAAAGGCAAAATAACTGCGTGTGTCCAAGAAATCGGTGGTTGTGATGGGACTTCCAATAAAACAAGGATTGAAACGGCATTGATTGCGGCAATTGCCAAAAATCTGCTTCGTTGTGATGGGACTTCCAATAAAACAAGGATTGAAACTAAACATAGTTTGCATCAGGAGAGTATTGACGATTGTTGTGATGGGACTTCCAATAAAACAAGGATTGAAACGACAATCTGCGTCCTAAACCGATATTTCCAAGGTTTTGTTGTGATGGGACTTCCAATAAAACAAGGATTGAAACAAAGAGATCGGCTGGTAGTTAACCGGTGGTATGTAGTTGTGATGGGACTTCCAATAAAACAAGGATTGAAACAATAGTTTTTTATGTATTTCGTTCCAAAAATCCTCCGTTGTGATGGGACTTCCAATAAAACAAGGATTGAAACTCTACGGAAACTTGACGCTCGCTTGCCTGAAATCGGTTGTGATGGGACTTCCAATAAAACAAGGATTGAAACGGCGCTACTTCAAGTCTGGATTAAAAGCCGTCGACAGGTTGTGATGGGACTTCCAATAAAACAAGGATTGAAACAACTGTTTTATTTTCATATGAGTTTTCGGATAAGAGTTGTGATGGGACTTCCAATAAAACAAGGATTGAAACACAGAAGAATGAAAATTATGTATAATTCATATGTGAGTTGTGATGGGACTTCCAATAAAACAAGGATTGAAACAATATATTTTGATAACATCTAATAACCAAGAAATGGTTGTGATGGGACTTCCAATAAAACAAGGATTGAAACAATTGTTAGTGTTGCTGGTTTATTTAGCTGAAAAGGGCGTTGTGATGGGACTTCCAATAAAACAAGGATTGAAACTGGGGACAGGCGGTTTATTGGCTGTTATGTGGTATTTTAATAGGATGTCGTAAAAATATAGGGTTAAAATGGTATGCGGTTCTGGCGGTGAGGTTGGTAATCCGGGGTTTTCTGTAGGTGAGTTTTCGGTTTGCGGATCCTCGCGATCCAGTCCCGGGTTTCCTGCCAGTTAGAGTATGGTTAGGGGGTAACACCCGGATGAAATTCTGTTTTTAAGTTTAATTTTTGCTGATAGTTACGACTAAGGACCCGTCGTGGCGTTATCCTGGGGGGGACGGTCCCCCCTACGGTTGGGTCTCAGGTGCCGAGGAGTTTTTCAACCCAGGTGGTGTTTATTAGGACCTCCTGGTTGTAGACGATTGCGACAACCCGGACCCCGTTAAGCCGTTCCAGCAGGTCGATCCGGTTGATCAGTTCGGGCATGCCCCAGACATCCGCCTCCAGGGTCAGGTATCTGCCTCCGAGCGGTCTGCCGGACATCACCAGCTGGAAGCCGTTTTCTGCGGTTAGCCGGGCAATCTCCTCAGGCCGGTGCCCGGTTTCCAAAAGGAAGTGGAAATGGCCGAAGTTTTCCGCTTTTGACCAGTCAATTGCCGGCTGGATCCGGAAGATGCCGAAGTGGTTTTCCTCGGTCCAGAGGAGCCGGTCCAGTTTTGCCCGGACCCAGTTTTCGTTCTGGCCAAAGTGGGTAGAGATGGTCTGGGCATCCGCATCCGGGTTCCGGATCAGAAACCGGATGAAGGCCTTTTCCTCGCCCGACAGGGGCAAGGAAACCGGATAGGAGTATTCCCGGATTTTGAACACCTCAAGTTCCCGCAGACCGGCAAGGTTCTGGATGAAGCGGGTTTCATTTTCCAGGTCCCGGGAGAAGAAGAGCAGGGCAAGGTTGGGTCCGATGTTTGCCGGGAAGCAGGCGTTGAAAAGGATTTCGGTAATAAAGGGAAGCCGGCTGGTAAGCTGATGGGCGGTGTCGTAAGGTGCTTCTGCTCTGCCAAGCAGGGCAGCCCATGCCCAGTTGCCGCCGGCAAGGGGCGGGACAACCAAGGTCAGGTGGAAGGAGCGGAGGATGCCGGCGCTGGCGAGACGGTCAAGCCGAGCACGGTAGGCTTGGATGGTGAAGCCGGCATTTCTGAGGTCCGGATGGTCAAACAGGTAGTGCCGGGTTTCAGCAAGGCGCAGGGCAAGCAGGTCAGGCGGTTCCAGGATCATAGGGTTTTGCGGGATAATTATTTACCAGCGGACAGGAGAAGTCAAGCCGGACCAGTTTCAGTAGGCACCTTTGCGGGCAAGCACCGCCGGGACGGTTCTGAGGATGATGAGCAGATCGCCCCAGATGGTCCATTCCCGGACATAGCGGGTGTCCAGTCTTACCCGTTCGTCGTAGGTGGTATCGGTTCTGCCCGAGACCTGCCAGAGGCCGGTCAGGCCCGGTGGGACGCGGAAAAGGAGCAGGGAGTAGTCCTGATAGTACTGGATCTCCTTTTCCACGATCGGCCTGGGTCCGACGAGCGACATCTGCCCGGCAAGGACATTGAGAAGCTGGGGCAGTTCATCGAGCGAGGTGCGACGCAGGAATCTGCCGATTGAGGTGACCCGGGGGTCGTTTTTGAGCTTGAAGGTCTTTTCAAACTCCGCCCGCTTTTCCGGGTCGGTTCTGAGGATCTCCTCGAGCCGGCGGTCGGCATCAACAAACATAGTCCGGAATTTGAGTACCCCAAACGGACGCATATTTCTGCCGAGCCGGCGGTGGCGATAGAAGACCGGACCGGGGCTGGTGAGTTTGATCAGTAGGGCGACCAGGAGCATGAGCGGAGAGAGCACGAGCAGGGCGGTTGCGGAGATGAAGATGTCAATCAGGCGTTTGAGCCGTCGGTTGATGCCCTCGTGGGCAAAGGGCCCGAGGAGCCGGGGATGGGGTCCGAGTAGGTAGGCGGACATCCGGAAGGAGCGGACCCCGATGAAGTCGATGAAGTAGCAGGGGGCAAGGGTGGAAACCAGCTGCTCGGTGCGCAGGTCGGTGGTGTCAATCACGATGAGCGGAAGCCGGCTGACCCTGCCAACCGGTTCCGCGTTCTGGTGAAGCCATTCGGAAAGGGCGTCAATCGGAATTGTTTCCGCACAGTCAAAACCCCACCAACGGAGCAGTTGCCTTTTGTCCTGATTGAAGTCGGTGACAAAGAGGACCTGCTGGGGAAACATCCGGCGGATCAGGATGCCGACAAGCGGGGCGATGAAGGTGAGGTAGGTCCAGAAGGCGAGCCAGAAGGCGATCGTGAGTTCTTCGCACCAGGACCAGAGCTGGTGGACGAGGCCGTAGGTAACGAAGGTGAGGGCGAATGCCGCCTGAGTGCGGGTGGTCAGTCCGTAGTTGATGCGGGTGGCAGACTCAAATTCGCCGACCAGATAGGAGGCAAGGGTAAGCAGAAGCCAGATCATCAGGACGGTGGTGGCGCCGGTTGAGTTCGGGGAGAAGATTAGGCGCAGGATGGCGATGATGAGCAGGAGAAAGAGCAGTTCCAGGGCAACAACGGCCGCACTGTTCTGCGCCGATTCGGGCGCGTTTTTCCCGTTGGAATTCATCCTGCACTTTTCAGTTTATTGTGCAGACTGGTCAAGTCAATGCCCGAACCGATTGCAATTAGGGCTTTCAGCCCGGTCCCAAGCCGGACAGAAAACAGTTTCAGCCCAGATTAGCGCCCAAAATTACCGGATTTTCTTCTTGTGGCGCAGTGCCTTGCGTCTTTTCTTGAACTTGTGCCGTTTGACCTTGCGCAGTTTCCGTTTTCTGCCACAGGGCATTATTTCCGCTCCTTTTATTGCTGAACCTGGCCCAGACTGGCTTTAAGCAGGCGCGAAGCCTTGAATACCGGCACCCGGCGCGGGGGCACGGGTACCGGTGCCTTGGTTTTGGGGTTGCGGGCGAGCTTGGGTTTACGCACTTTGGTTGCCAGCACGCCGAACCCGCGAATTTCCACCCGGTTGCCCTCCTGGAGTGCCCGGCAGAGTTCATCGATGAACAGTTGGACAATCCGGGCAACATCCCGCTTGGTAACCGCGGGTGCCATCTGTCGGGCAATCGTTTCAACCAGATCCGCCTTTTTAATCGTCATAATTTTCCTCCTTAACCGCAGGAGCTGCAGTTGTGACTGGAGCAGCGGCTGCAGCTCGAGCCGGTGGTTTTAACCTTTTTCTCTGCTCCGGAGACACCGAACACCGAAAAACAGCGGTTGAGTTCGCAACTGCCGCAGCTGGGACAGACGAGGTTCTTTTCATCGTGCGCGCTCAGAATCAGCTCCTCAAACTGATGACCACAGGAGCAGCAGATAAATTCTCTGATCGGCATAACTAATTATAGTATTTTGACTTGGGAATGTCAAGCAGGTGTAGATTGAGGCTGTTTCGGGAGTTTTGCTTGACAGTCATTGACAGCGGGTGGATAATTATAGGAATGCGGGCGCTGGTACTTTGCGGTGGCAGGGGGACAAGGCTGCGGCCCCTGACCTGGACGATTCCCAAACAGCTGGTGCCGGTGGCAAACCGGCCGATTCTTTCCTATGTGCTTGAACATCTGATGGTTGCCGGGCTGGAGGAGGTCGGGATTGTGGTTTCACCTGAGACCGGGGCGCAGATTCAGGAGTTTGTCGGTGATGGCCGGCGCTGGAACTTTCAGGTGACCTATATCCGGCAGGAGGAGCCGCTCGGGCTGGCACATGCGGTAAAGGTGAGCCGGGATTTTTTAGGCACAGAGCCGTTTGTGATGTATCTGGGCGACAATCTGCTTCAGGACGGGCTTGAACCGGGGCTGACACTTTTTTCGTCCGGCGGTGCGGATGCGGTGATCATGCTCAAGGAGGTCAGCGACCCGCGGCGGTTCGGAGTGGCAGAGCTGAAGAACGGAGCGGTGGTCCGGCTGGTGGAGAAGCCGGCAGAGCCGCCCTCCAGTCTGGCGCTGGTCGGAGTTTATATCTTCTCCCCGGTGATTCATCAGGTGATTGAACAGCTCAAGTTTTCCGCACGCGGGGAGCTGGAGATCACCGAGGCGATTCAGGGGCTGATTGAGCAGGGCAGAAGGGTGCTGCCGATTGTGCTTCCCGGCTGGTGGCTGGATACCGGCAAGAAGGATGATCTGCTGGCGGCGAACCGGCAGGTGCTGGCAAGCTTCAAACAGCAGGTGGTGGCAGGTACGGTTGACAACTGCCGGATCACCGGTCCGGTGCGGATTGAGGCGGGCGCCCGGCTCAGCAACTGCGAGCTCTCGGGTCCGGTGGTCATCGGCGCAGGGTGCCGGATTGATAACTCCCGTATCGGTCCTTTTGTTTCGGTCAGTGCCGGGTGTGAGATTTCCGGTTCCGAGATTGAGCATTCGGTGATTCTGGAAAGGTGTGTGATCTCCGGGGTGCGGAGGATGAGCGAGAGCCTGCTGGGCAGGGAGGTGCGGGTCCGAGCCGGTGGTCAGTCCGGCGGCAGTCTGAAACTGCTGCTTTCCGATGCAAGCGAGGTGGAGCTGTGAGACCCCGGTTTCAGGAGCTGGAGATTTCAGGGGTGTGGCTGGCAGGGCTGGTGGTGCATTCCGACAGCCGGGGCTGGCTGGCAGAGGTGTTCCGGCAGGACTGGTTTGACAGCGGTTCCGGACCAATGCATCAGCCGGTGATGGGTTATGTTTCCGAGACCCTGCCGGGCGTGGTGCGCGGTCCGCATGAGCACCGGTTTCAGACCGACCTTTTCGTCTTTGCCGGTCCGTCCGATTTTCTGGTGGTGCTCTGGGACAACCGTGCGGGCTCGGCGACTGCGGGCAGGCGGATTGAGCTGAGGCTGGGGGAAACCAGTCCGGGAATACTGCTGGTACCGCCCGGAGTGGTGCACGGATACAAAAATGTCGGCAGGGTTGCGGGCAGGGTGCTGAATTTTCCGGACCGGCTTTACCGGGGTGCCGGTGGTGGTGAAGAGGTGGATGAGGTTCGTTATGAGGGATGCACGGACAGTCCGTTCCGGATCTGAAAGGAGAAAAGGATGAAGATTCTGGTAACTGGCGGGTGCGGATTTATCGGCTCCAATTTTATCCGTTATATTCTCAAAGCCCATCCGGACTGGGAGGTGGTGAATCTGGATGCGCTGACCTATGCGGGCAATCCGGCAAACCTTGCCGAGGTGGCGGGTGAACTCCGTTACAAGTTCATTCACGGCCGGATTGAGGAGCCGCAGACGGTGCATACCGCAGTCCGGGGCTGCAGTGCGGTCATTAATTTTGCCGCTGAGACCCATGTTGACCGCTCAATTGTTGAGCCGGCGGTTTTTATCCGGACCAATGTCGTCGGCACGCAGGTGCTTGTGGATGTCTGCCGGGAAAAGCGGTTGAGCCGGTTTATTCAGATTTCCACAGATGAGGTTTACGGTTCACTGGGCGCTGAGGGACGCTGGACCGAGGACTCACCGCTTCAGCCCCGTTCCCCCTATTCCGCCTCCAAGGCGGCAGCGGACCTGCTGGTGCTGGCAGCATTCCGCACCTGGGGTGTGCCGGTCAATATCATCCGGCCCTCGAATAATTACGGACCATATCAGTATCCGGAGAAGCTGATTCCGCTGGCAATAACCAATCTGCTTGAGGGCAGGAAGGTGCCGGTCTACGGTCAGGGGGAGAATTGGCGGGACTGGATCTATGTTGAGGATACGGTGCGGGCGATTGAGCTGGTGCTCCTGCGGGGTGTGCCGGGCGAGGTCTACAATGTGGGTGCGGGTGCGGAACGGAGAAACATTGATGTGGTGCGCCGGATTGCGGCACTGCTGGGTAAGGGTGAGGGCGAGATTGAGTTTGTGGCCGACCGCCCGGGCCATGATTTCCGGTATGCGCTGGATACGAACAAGATCCGGCAGCTGGGCTGGGAGCCGAAGGTTGATTTTGAGACCGGGCTGATGCAGACGGTGCGCTGGTATCAGGAGCGGACGAGCTGGTGGAAGGCACTGAAGCTGAAGCTGGTGCGGGAATCAAAGGGGTTCTGGAGTTGATATGGTGACAGCAGAGGATTTTACCGCCAGGGTGCTGGAATGCGGTATTGAGGCGGTGGACCCGATTGAGGTTGAACGGCTGCGCCGGATTGTCAACGCCCGGGCGCAGGAGTGCGCTCAGAGTCCGGAGGAACTGCTGGCCCGCATCGGAGCGGTCGGTCCGGAAGGGAAACTGACCGTTGCCGGGCTGCTGCTCTGCGGCCGGGAGGAGGAGCTGCGCCGGCTGGTGCCGGGCCATGGTGTGATCTTCCTGCAGATGAAGAATGATGTGGAATACGAGCGCCGGGTTGAGTCCGGAAAGCCGCTTCTGGCACTGATTGATGAACTGTGGCAGGCGATTGAGCCCCACAACCGGATTTACACCTTGAAGATCGGGCTGTTCCACTTTGAAATTCCCGACTATCCGGTTGAGGTCTGCCGGGAGGCGCTGCTGAACGCATTTACCCATCGTGATTATTCAATCCTGAGCCCGGTCTATGTCCGGCTGTATCCGGACCGGCTGGAGATCTCATCGCCGGGCGGGTTTGTGTCCGATGTGTCCGCAGAAAATATCGTGGGCCATGAGCCGATCAGCCGGAACCCGCTCTTGGCACAGGTGCTCCAGCGGATCGGGCTGGTGGAGCGGGCGGGGATGGGGGTAAAGCGGATGTTTCAGGTTCTTTTGTCATACGGGAAGGAACCGCCCAATTATGAGGCGGGCGCAGACTTCGTGCGGGTGACCGTCCGTTCCGACCGCGCTGAGGGCAGGCTGGATGAGACCTTTGCCCGGTTTGTCGTCCGCTGTCAGCAGGAGGGCAGGGAGCTGAGACTGCCGGACCTGCTGATTCTGAACTGGCTGAAGCGGAACCGGGAGGTGGATGCCTCGGAGGCGCGCCGGATTATCTGCCGGTCCGAGCGGGAGGCGTATGAGGTGCTGAATTCAATGGTGAACCGCGGACTGCTGGAGCAGTTCGGGGAGAAGAAGGGCCGGGTTTACCGGCTGTCCAAGATGGTATATGCCCAGCTGCGCCGTTCGCTGAGTTATCTGCCGTTTCACCGGGCAGAGCTGGCTTATGCGGAGACCGCAATTCTGAACTATCTGCAGGAACTGCCGGGTCGGGCTGAGGAGCGGTTTGTCACCAATGAGATTGTCCGCACCCTGCTGCGGGTTTCCCCTCATCAGGCGGGTTATGTGCTTGCCGGACTGGTGAAGAAGGGGCGGCTGGTGCTGAAGGGCAGGGGCAGAGCGGCAAGGTATTATCCGGCAGAAGGTTAGTTGCGGACGATGAATTTGTCCCGGTAGCTGGTGGAGCGGATCTGGAGCGTGGCACCGGAAAGGTCACCAGCCCGGGCGTCAATCTTGTAGAGATAGATGCCGTTGGCAAGCGGACTGCCATCGCGGTCCAGCCCGTCCCATTCAATCTGGTTGTAACCGAAGGGGCATTCTAACGGACCGAGAATGCGCACCAGTCTGCCGGCGATGGTGTAGATTTTAACCGTTACGGTCGCGGGCCGGGAGAGGATGAAGGTGAAGTATCCCCGGCGCGCTACCGGATTGGGGTAGACAAGGCAGGAGTCGAGCCGGAGCTCTTCCCTGAGATCGGTTTTCAGAAAATAGACCGCAGTGCGGGTGTTGAGGCAGTTGTCGGTGGCGGTCAGGACAAGCGAGTCCAGCGGCTGGTCCAGTTCAACCGGCAGGGTGAAGGTGCCGGAGTTGCCCCGCTGATCGTCGTAGCGGAACAGGTCGGCAAGTTCCACCCGGCGTGTGCGGTCGTTGACAAACAGGCTGAGGCTTTTTTCCAGATTCGGAATTAAAAGGAGCCCTGCCGGATCGGTGAGCCTGCCGCTGAGGCGGAAGCGGCGCGGCACCCGGGTCGTGTCACCGGGGCGGAGCAGGTTATTGTCGGCAAAGAGTAAGACCTCGGGTGGCTGGGAATCGGCAACCTGGACCGGGTCCGGGCTCAGGTAGAGGGAGTCGTCGGAGATCAGCGCCCTGAGGGTTGTGTCGTTCCAGACCAGACCGGTGAGCCGGCAGGTGTTGCGCAGCCGGGCGTACCAGCCGTTTTCCACGACCACCGTGTCCGGAAAATCAAGCCGGGGGACGATAAATGTGCCGGTAACTGAATCCCGGAATCTTGCGGTCAGCCGGAAGATTTCCTGAGCGGGCAGATCATAGCTGGCGATGCCGACCGTCGAATGGTAGAAACGGTGGCGCCAGGCTTCGGTGGCGCGGAGGGCAAACCATCCGCTCATTGCCGGAGCGGAGGACCAGCTGACCGGAGCGCCGGGGTTCAGGGTTTCCGGATTAACCGCAATGGTGCCGGTGGCAGCGGGCAGGCGGATGCGCAGGGTCGGGTCACCGAAGAGGATATAAAGGTTGTAGGTGAGCCAGGCAGGATAGAAGGCGGCGCCGATGGGCTGAGCCGGATTTTCCAGCAGTTTGGCGAGGAAGATGCGGGCAAAGCTCTCATTACCGCCGGAATAGGTTGCCTTTGATGCACCCATCGTGGCGATACAGCCTTCAGCACTGCGCACCAGTTCCTCAGCAATTGATTCGTAGCGGGTGTCTTCAAATCTGCCGACTCCGCAGGAGCCGAAGAAGGCGACCGGCAGACGGGTGGCGTTGCTGACCCTGGGGACATCGTCAATATGGAAAACCCGCTCGTGTGCCAGCTGGAAGCCGGCACCATGACCGAAATAGCACCAGAGCAGGGTCCCCTGGTTCAGCAGGCGGATGAGTTCAGCACCGGCACGGGGTTTGGAATTGGGACCTTCAAGTTTGTATTCCGTGAGGTAAAGTTTTTCGATGTCCAGCTGTTCGCCGATGAGGGCGGCGATGTTTTCACAGTTGTAGAGGTGGGTGAATGATTCGGGTTTGGTAACATCGCCGAGAAACTCGTCATCCGCCAGCAGGAGGCAGCGCCGGGTCCAGAGATCAGGCTGCTGAGTTTCATAACGGCGGAGCTTTTCCAGAAACTGGCGGACCTGCTGCGGGGTGCGGGCGGTGAAACGGGCGAGGATCATGTCCGGACCCGACCCTTCGCCGTCAAAGTCGGCATACCAGGCATCGAGCGCCCGGACATATTCGTTGTAAACTTCGTAATCAAGGTCAAAGCCGATCTCATAGGCGGGCACACCGGGCGGCGGGTTGAGTTTGAGATTGTCCCTGTAGTCATAGGTGGCATCGCCGAGGAGCAGGCCGTAGGCGGGACGCTTTGCCCGCAGGAATGCCTTGATTGCCCCCGGTTCCTCCATTCCGAAGGCGTAGTCATCGTAAATCTGGGTGAGGGCAACCGCCCGTGCCCGGCCGTTGGCAAGGCCGGGTATTTTCCCGCTGCGGTAATCGGCAAGGAGCCGGGCAGGGGACAGAAATTCGTCCGGCGCAATAATGTAATAGTCAGCGGTTTCTTCCGGAAGACGGAGGTTACCGGGGTTGCGACGCCGGAGCTGAGGTGAACGGAAGGCAGTGGAGCGGACCGCAAAGATGCGGTTGAAGGGAGCGGTGAGGAGCAGGGAAGCGGTATTACCGGTGATGCCGGTGAAGTGCCGGGGTTGCCAGGGGTCGGTGATGTCAAGGACAACTGTTGCCGGATCGACGCCGGTGATACTGAGCTGGGCAGGGGCGGTGGTGTAAAATGTGAGTTCCGGATTCTGGGCGCTGAGCTCAAGCCGGGTGATGTAATCGACTTCAATGTAGTCAAGATAGACATCGCCGGCACTGAGGAGTTCTACCGTCAGGGTGTCAATGGTCCGGCTGGAGGCGGCGGCAGGACCGGGCAGACTTTCAAACACATAGGTGTTGGGCGGACAGCCGCGGCTCTGGGCAATAATTGCCACGGTATCAAGCAGTTCACCGTTAAGGCGGATGACCGCCGGATATGCGGTCGGCTGTTCACTCTTGCCATAAAAGCGGACAGCGAGACTTTTGATTGTATCCCGGTTGGGGAGGATGAGCTGACAGTGATACGGTTCGCCGGCGGTTGTATACCGCTCCCAGAGCCAGAGCAGACCGCCCCGTGCCGGACAGAGCAGGTCCTGTTCCAGCCGGAGCCGGGTGCGGGCACGATTAACCGGTGCTTCCGCTCCGACCGCAGTCGCCTGCATTCTCCTGCCGGTATCGCCACCCCAGGTGAGCCAGAAGGTCTGATAGCGGGTGTAGTAATTTTCCCGCCAGCGGGTCAGCGAGTCGTTCCACCATGACGGCGACTGAGCATAGAAGAGGATATAGTCCTGCGGGTCAAATCTGCCATCGGTTTCGCCCGGCACCAGTATCGGGAGTTCAATCATGGTATCCGGATAGGGACCGTTAAGCGGATGGGGTCCGAGTGTGAAGAGGTGAATGGTGCGGGGGTCAATGGTTGCCGGTTCGATGCCGGCATTTCTGAGCTGGGTGTAGGTGAGGCGGTAGATGCCGGTGGTTTCGGTCCGGACCCGGTACCACTGACTGAAACGGGTAAAAAAGTTTACTGAGTCAGGGGCAAACGGCAGTTTCCAGTTTATTGCCTGAGAGCCGTTGATCAGAGTTGTGCTCAGGAGAGAATCGAGCGGGTCCGGCGCATAATTGTCTTTTGGCGGGTCGGTGAAGCTGATGATTACGCGGAGCCGGGCGGTGCGGAGTTTCTTCTGAACGGGGTTGAAGCGGAGCGGGTTGAGGCGGAGCCGGGCGACGCGGATGTTGCGGATGGTTTCCACCGTTTCAATTTCTGCCCAGTTTTCAGGAAAGAACCGGTTCTGAGTGAAGACCGCGGAGGGCGCTACCTGTTTTTCGCTGAGTGCAGGTGCGGGCGGAACGGTTACATCGGAAAATTCCTGCAGGTTTTCAATCTCGGTGCTGAGCCGGATTGCCCCGGTTTGAGGACAGCCGAGTAAAATTTTCAACCCCGGCACATCGGGCTCGCCGGGTTTTACGACGGGAAGGGTACCCGGCACTGTCACTCCGCTGCGGTCCGATGAGACGAGCACGGTTTCCGGCTCGAATTCGAGCACAAGGTGGCGGGTGTCGGATTCGATCAGCCGCAGATTTGTGTTGCCGGCGAGTGTTAAAAAAAAGACAGACAAGAGGGATACGGTCATCGATGTATTTTAGACTATTATCCGGGATAAATCAAGGGGAAATTAGACCGAGCAGTGCCCCGCCAATAATCAGCCAGACCGGCTGGAGAACTGAGAAGCGGAGCAGAAGCAAAAGGGTGAGCAGGGCGGTTATCACAGAAATTAATCCGGTGAAGGAGCTGCGGGCAATAAAAACAGTTGAAGCAAAAAGCATGCCGACAACTGCCGGGAGAACCCCGGCAAGAAATGAGCGGACCAGCGGATTGTTTCTGATTTTATCGTAACCTTTAATCAGACCGAAGAGCATCAGGGCGGAAGGGAGAAATGTGCCGAGCGTGGCGATCAGGGCGCCCGGAATTCCAAGGACGCGGTAGCCGATGAAGGTTGCCATGAGCGCCACAGGACCGGGTGTCATCTGTCCCAGTGCCACCGCATCAATGAACTCGCGGGTAGTGAGCCAGCCGCGCAGTTCTACCACTTCGTGCTGGAGAAAGGGAATGGCAGCAAAGCCGCCCCCGAAGATGACCGTGCCCATCTTGAAGAATACGAGTGCCAGTTCACCTGCCTGACGGAAAAGTTGGGGCAGCGCCGGGCGTGTCTGACTGCCGGTGATGAGATACGGCAGGGGCAGCAGGAGCAGGGTCCGGGATGAACGAGCCGGTTTTTTTGTAGTGAGAATTGCCAGAAGACCACAGCCGAGGACCACCAGGAGAATGTCGCCGCCGAGGAGCAGGGCGAGCGCCGAGATCAGGGCAAGCAGTGCTGAACGCCAGCTGCGGACATTGGTGCGTCCGATTGTCCATGTTGCCCAGGCGAGGATACCGGTAACAACGGGCTGAATTCCGGTGAAGGCTTTCTGAATGAGCGGCAGGCTGCCATAACGGTAATAGGCAATACCCAAGAGCAGTATGAGTACAAAGCCCGGGAAAAGCAGACCGAGGGTGCTGACTATCATGCCCGGTATTCCGGCAAGACGATAGCCGATGTATTCAGCATAATTGGAGACAAACGGGCCCGGCAGCATCTGCCCCATTGCCACCGCAGTTGCCAGCTCCGTGTCATCAAGCCAGCGCCGTTTTTCTACAACCTCCTGGCGGATCAGCGCCAGCATTCCGGCACCGCCGCCGAAACCGAAGGTACCGATTTTGAGGAATACCAGCGCCAGCTGGCGCAGTGGAACTGCAGGGCGCACCGGTTATTTTAGATTCCGGCACAGATGAAGTCAAAACACTCGGATGGCGGAACTGCGTTCAGAATTGACAAAAGGAGGCAGGGAATTTATTGTAATATTAATGAAGAAGATCGGTATTGCGGGTGCTACCGGTCTGGTAGGCGAAACCCTGCTTCGGCTGCTTGAGGCTTCCGATTACGAAATTACCGATCTGCGCCTTTTTGCCTCAAAGCGGAGTGCCGGGACCAGAATCCGGTTCCGCGACCGGGAGATTGAGGTCAGGGAGGTTACGGCTGAGGGGTTTGAAGGTCTGGAGCTCGCCTTTTTCTGCCTGGAGAATGAACTTGCCCGGGAGTTCGTGCCGGAAGTGGCAAGGTTCTGTCCGGTGATTGATAAATCAAGCGAGTTCCGGCTTGCGCCTGAAGTGCCGCTGGTTGTGCCGGAGGTGAATCCGGAGGCGTTAAAGGGACATAAGAATATCATTGCGAACCCGAACTGCACCACGATCCCACTGGTAGTGGCATTGTATCCCCTGCACCAGCAGTTCGGATTGAAGGAGGTTTTTCTTGCTACATACCAGTCGGTATCCGGAGCGGGCCGGGCAGCACTGGAGCAGTTTTTCTATGAGACCGAGTTTATTGCCCTGAGGCAGAAGCCGGATACCGGCGGGAGTCCGTTTATCAGCCAGATTGCCGACAATGTCATTCCCGTAATCGGCAGTATCGACGAGCACGGGGTGAGCAGTGAGGAGAAGAAGACCGTGCTCGAGAGCAGAAAGATTCTGGGTCTGCCGGAATTGAAAGTCAATTCAACCTGTGTGCGGGTACCGGTTGCGGTCGGGCATTCATTGGCGGTAACCTGCCGTTTTGATCGCCGGGTTGAACCGGCAGAGGCAAGGAATATTCTGAACAAAGCTCCTGGTGTCGTGCTGAAGGCGGACAGTGAACTGGCGACACCGGCGGAGTGCAGAGGTAAAAATGATGTGTATGTCAGCCGGGTGCGGCAGGGTGCAACCGAATATGATTTAAATCTCTGGATCTGCACCGACAATCTGCGCAAGGGGGCGGCGACCAATGCGCTCCAGATTGCTCAGCGACTACTGGGCGAGTAACGGAGTGCCGGATCAGAAGACAGTCAGACGCCGGTATCGGGTCTGATTGGACGTTTTCAATATCAGGAAATAACAACCCGGGGCAGGTGCGTGCCAGGTAATCGTATGCAGTCCGGACGGGGCTGAGCGATAGTTAAATTCCGCCTTTTTGCGACCCAGCAGATCATAAATTGCGATTGTTGCCGGGGTGACTGATACAAAGTTTATTCTGATACCCCTGGCACCCGGACTGGACACCTGCAATTCCGGCTGGAGGTAATTTGCAATATCAGCGGAATTAATTCCCTGACGCCGGGGAATCAGCGTGGTATCAAATCCGGTGCCATCAGCTCTGACCCCACAGGTAATTACAGTATCACCATTGACATCCACGACCATGAACTGATATACCGCCTCCCGGTAGACTGTCCAGGGTGCCGGTTCATACCATTGAGTGTGGAGCGGCGCCCCGCCACCGCCAGCAGTAAAATAATGGATGCCATTTACCAGTGAGTGCTCATAGGCGTGGATATGACCGGAAAATGTCGCGGTTACCTGAAACTGCTCAAACAGCGGGCAGAGGTAACGCTGAATTTGTTCGTTGCCCGGATGTGCCTGATTGGTCGTAAAGGGGGGTTCGTGAAAAACGATGAATTTATGCCGGATACTCGGGTCATGCTGAGCGCTCTGGAGTGTCTGCATCAGCCACTCATATTGAGCACTGCCGGGCTGGATCTCCGAATAGTTGTCAAGCATGATGAAGATACAGATACCGTAACGGAAGGAGTAGTAGCGTTCGTTGCCGGGGAGAACAAAAAAACGAAAGTAGTTGTCAATGTTCCGGATGTCGTGATTTCCCAAAACCGGAAAGAGGCAAGTCCGGCAGAGAAGGTCCGCAGTAATATTAAAGAAAAGCTGATAACAGGAGTCGGAGCCGTTTTCGGTCAGATCACCGGTGCTCAGCAGGATCGCGGGTAACGGATTAAGGGTGAGCATGCGGTTAATTACCGCTTGGTGCGCGGTGCTGTCGGTGCGGGAGTCGCCATAGACCAGCAGCCGCATTGTCTGCCGGCTGGGCGAGAGTGTGCGGAATCTGCAGACCGGCGAGGTGTCGGTTTGGGTGATTACCCGATAATAGTAAACCGTATCAGGACAAAGTTGAGAAAGATAAACCATGTGCAGACAAACACTACCGCTGTCCCAGCTGGTAAACTCAAGCTTCGGGGTGAGTCCGTAATCAACGCGTCCTGCACTCGCCTCCACCTGTTCCCAGCAGATGACGACCGATGAATCGGTGAGATTCTGAAGGTAGGGGGATTTCAGAAATGAGGCAGGGGCTTGAGATTGAATCAAGACAAGTAAGGCGATGGCAGACAGCGTCTTCACCCTATTATATTAGTTGATCATTTGCAGCAGGCAAGTTCAGTTTACGAGAGCAGGTGGATTTGCAATCCGTTGCTGATTTGAGTATAGTTTGAACAACTAGGAGTTGAGCATGTGGTTTTCAGCAATTTTGATCTCCACGGCACTGCTTGAGCCGGTTGTAGATATGGAACCGGTGTTTTGGCATCCGGTTCCGCGGCAGGCACTGGTTACGGCTGCTGCCGATTCGTCTCATTCGTTTGATGTACGTCATTACCGGCTGGATATTGAGCTGAGGATGAGCGATGCGGGTTACCGCTGTCACGAGCAGGTGGCAATAAAGAGTAATGTCAGCCTGCTGGACAGTTTTACGCTTGATTTTGCCGGGCTGGTATGTGATTCAGTAATTCATAACGGAAGGGCGGTGCAGTTTGATACTCCACCGGGGTACCTGCGGATCGGTCTTGCACAACCCCTGCCCGGCGGTGATTCGACCGTTGTTGATATCTTTTTTCACCGGGAGCCGACCGCTCCCCAGATCGGATTTTTCTTTGCCCAGCCGCCTGCGGTTCTGCATGCCCATGCGATGACCTGCGGCTGTCCGCGGGATAATCATTACTGGTTTGCCTGCTGGGACTGGCCAGCAGACAAGGCGGAGCGGGGCTGTGCGATTAACCTTATCCTTCCGGATACATTTCAGGGGTGTGCAAACGGAATGCTGGATTCAGTAACGGTCGTGCCGGGCGGCAAAAGGGTCTGGTGGTGGCGGCATCCCTATCCGATTGCAACCTATCTGATGACATTTTCAGCATCAAGGTTTGCCCGCTGGGATACGGTCGTTACTACCCTCAATGGTGATACTGTGCCGCTTATTTATTTCATGTGGCCCAGGGATTCGGCTGCGACCCGGACCGGCTATCGGCTCGTGCCGGATATGATGCGATACTTTTCCGCACCAGACCGGTTTGGTAAATATCCGTTTGAGCGGTTCGGGCTCGTCCCGGGTTATTACGGGTTTCCGTGGGGCGGGATGGAACATCAGACGCAGGTGATGATTCATGCCAGTTACATCGGAGGCGGGGGCGAGGCGATCATCTGTCATGAACTCTCCCATATGTGGTGGGGTGATATGGTGACCCATCAGGAATATGCGGATGTGTGGCTGAATGAAGGGTTTGCTTCCTGGGCGGAGTGTCTTTATATGGGACACCTGAATGGCAGAGGTTATTTTCAGAATTACATTGCCGGCAAGGCCCGGCAGTATTTCACTCAGCATCGAAGCCGGGACTTCCCGATCTATAATCCACCCTGGAGTGAAATTTACAATTACGGTATCATTTACTGCAAGGGCTCCTGGGTATTGAGGATGTTGCAGTTTGTCTGTGGAGACACCGCGTGGGAACAGCCTGGAGAGCTTTTCCGGGCATTGCGGGTCTACGCCGATTCATTCCGTTATGGAACTGCGACGACTGAAAATTTCCGGCAGATAGTAGAACAGGAGACGGGCAGAAACCTGGGACAGTTTTTTGAAGAGTGGGTTTATGATCGCGGATATCCGAAGTTCCGACTCTTCTGGAGCAAGGAGCGGTCCGGAGATTCATGGGATGTGGCAGTGAGGGTGGTTCAACAGAATGATACCAATTCCCGGCAGGTGTTTGTAATACCGTTTCCCATACAGATTAACTGCCTTGGAGAAAGCATCCGGGTGCTGGCGGATATTCAGGATTCGATTTACACTGCGAGATTCAGGATGTTACGGGAGCCGGTTGGAATTACACCGGACCCAGATAACTGGATTCTTGACAGTTGCTATGTGAGTCAGGTCGGGGTTGAGGAGTTGGCGGGAGAAGTGAAGGTTAATCAGGAGAGGGTTGGGATAATTTGCAATCCGAGCCGAAAAGGGATACGGCTGGAATGTTTCGGCGGGGCACCGGATATTATTGAGATATTTGACTGTGGGGGCAGGCGCATTTGGTTTTTCAGCAGGGAGGGAAATGGATACGAGCGGATGCAAACGGTATGGTTGGCGGTTCCGAACGGCGTTTACTATGTCCGGGCGGTGTTTTGTCAGCAGGAGGAGCGGTTGAAGGTTGTTGTGCTGGATTGACCGGATGGGGTGCGGGGTTGACTTTGCAACCGGGGAGAATAATGTTATTCCAGTGCGAGGAATGTATCCTTATCCGGGTTTGTTCAGAGCCCTACCAGAGAAAGTAGTTGAATTTAAAGAGAGGGCAGGTTTAAAGGTCCGGGAGGATGGAAAGTTTTAGATCACTGATGGTCATGGGGATACGGAGTGTAATGATACTGGCAGTGGTGATTCAGTTCTGCGTCTGCCGGGGCGGTAAGAATCCGGCAGTTGCATCGGTTAATGATGTACCGATCAGCGTTGAGCAACTGATGGCGGTAATTCCCAAATCGTATGAACCCGGAAACGAATCAGCTGCCGTCTATCAGGCGCTGGAGGGGTTGATCGATAACGAGCTGATGGTTCAGGAGGCAGAGCGGCTGGGGCTTGATTCGGTAGTTGCCTTTCCGCTGGAACTGGAGAAGAAGGGGCTGGTGATTTATGAGCTGTTTGCGGATATTGAGGAGAAGGCCAGGCCGGTTACCGAACAGGAACTGCGCCGGGTTTATGATCTGCTGAGTTATGAGGTGCACTGCCGGGTGATTGCGGTCCGGAGTCCGGATACCGCAGAACAGATTTATCAGGCGCTGAATGCCGGCGCCAGTTTCGAATCGCTGGCGGTCAAATACTCAATTCATCCCAGTCGAGGACGCGGCGGCGATCTGGGGTATATCCAGGAGTATTTCATTGAAGAGCCGTTGCGCAGTGCGGTCCTGGGGTTAAAAACCGGGGAGTGGACCAGACCGGTACTTTTTGATTCGAGTTATCAGATTGTCCAGCTGTTGGACCGTCGGCCGGTTGCACCTCCACCCCCTCCTTTTAATGAGTCGAAGCAGCAGCTGGCAGAGCAGATCAAGATATCCCGGCGCCGGCAGGCGGCAAACGAGTATGTTCAGCGATTACGGCAGCGGTTGATATATAATCCGGCAGGGCTGCGGGTTTTTCACAAGCCGGTTGACTCGATCACCGAAGCTGAGAAGGAGATCTGGGTGGCGGTGCGGGATTCGAGCAAGTATGTGAAAGTGGGAAGGTTGCTCCATATTGCCCGGCAGTTTCCCGCCGGTCTGGATACTGCGGTGCGGACCTATGCGATTAAAAGGGCGATTGAGGATGATCTGATGTTCGAAGATGGCTTAAATCGCGGTCTGGATCGTGCGCCCAGAGTAGCGGACCAGTTGAACCGGCTGCGTCGGAAGCTGCTATATGAATCACTCTACAGCCGGGTGATTACCAGCAGAATTACCGTAAGTGATGAAGAGGTGCAGCAGTTTTATGAAGCCCACCGGGACCGGTATCCGGGAGAGCTGGATGCGGTGGCGCCACTGATTCGGAACAATCTCTTTTTGGAACGGCAGGAACGCCGGTGGCAGGAGTATCGGCAGGAGTTGCGCTCCCGAAGCCGGATAAAGGTCGACGAAAAGAAAATAAAGGCGGTGATTCGCCGCCTGAAATCAGAAAAGGAGAAAAAAGAATGAAGATCTCGGGTAAATACCTGCTGGCAGGGGTTTTTATCTTTACGCTGGGGTGTAATCAGGCACCGGCAGGGCTGGAACAGCCCAAAGGCAAGGTTGTGGGAACGGTTAACAACGATCGGCTGACTGTGCCCCAGGTCGACTATGCGGCGGAACAGTTGCGTGCCGAAGTTAACCAGCAGAACCTGCCGAAAATTCTCGACCGGATGGTCACCGTCTCGCTTCTGGCGCAGGAGGCGGTGCGGCGCGGGATGCTGAAGGATGAGAAGGTGCTCTCCGGTCTTGCCTGGATGGAGAGGATGTATCTGGCATCGGAACTGGCAGGGCAGATCGCCGAGAGTGCCGAGCCGGCCCCCGGCGAAGTACTGGAATACTTTCAACAGCACAAGAGTGAATTCGGAACCGGGTTGAAGATGCAGCTGATGGTACTGCCGGAGTCCGGCTATGCAGAGCAGACCCTTGCGGAGCTGAAAGCGGGGGCTGATTTTGTAAGGCTGGCACGGGAAAGATCAATGGACACCTCGGTGATCAATGTTCCCGGTTATCCGACCAGAGGTGTAGCGTTATCGCTGGGCTGGAGTCTGACCGACGAGGAAAAGGTTTTCAGTCTGAAGCCGGGCGAAATTTCGCCCGTCCTGACGACCCAGATGGGTTATCAGATTGTCAAGGTGGTGGAGAAAAAGACATTAAACGAGAATCCCACCATGAACGAGATGATCCAGATGTATATTTCCGAAGGGCTCAAGGAACAGCGGCGGCGGCAGGTCCTTGACAGTCTGCTGACCAGCCTGCGGTCGCGGGCGAAGGTGGTACTGAAGCCGGAGGAGTACGGTCGTTAGTCGGAAAATCTGTTAGACACCGGGACGATGCTGTGAAGAGAAAAGCCGTCAGCAGTTATAAAATAGCGGGCTGGATATTTGTCGTACTCGTCGGGCTGGCAGCAGGGGGAACGGCGGACCGGATCGCTGCGGTTGTCGGGGACAGACCGATCCTGGAGAGTGAAGTTCAGGAGCTGGCGGTTTACTTCCGTCTGATGACCGGCGATACCATTTCACCTGATTCAGCAGTGCGGGCAGAGGCACTGAACCGGCTGATTGATGAGGCTTTACTTTCGCAGCAGGCACAGCGGGAGTCAATTGAGGTCAGTCGTGAGGAGCTGTTGCAGACGGTTAACGAGCAGTTGAACGCACTAAAAGAGCGGTTTGAGAGCGAGGCTGATTATCAGGCGGCGCTGGAGGCGGAAGGGGTGACCGAGCGCCGGCTGAAGGAGCGGATTACTGAGGAGGTCCGGCGCAATCTGCTTTCCCGGCGTCTCCTGGAGAAGGCCGGGCTTACCCAGATTTACATTTCTCCGACCGAGGTGGAACGATTTTACAACGAGCACCGGGATTCCATTGCCCGCGTTCCCGGCAGGGTAAAGCTGGCTCATATTCTGATTATGATCAAGCCTTCGGATTCGGTTGAGGGTGCTGTGCGCACGCATGCCTGGGAGGTGCTGGAGCTGCTTGCCCGCGGGGGTGACTTTGCAACACTTGCCCGTTCTTTCAGCGAAGATGCGGTAACTCGGGACCGGGGTGGAGACTGGGGGTGGCGCAATTTGAGCGAACTGGCGCCGGAGTTTCAGCTGGTGTTAACACAGTTAAAAGAGGGACAGCTGTCTCCTCCAGTCCGGGGAAGAGCCGGTTACTGGATTTTACAGAAGGAGGCGGTTCGGGGCGGGCAGGTGCGATTTCGGGGGATATTCTTCAGGGTGCCGTTAACCCGGGCGGACACGGTTCGTGCCCGCAGGAGAGCCAATACAGTTCGCGGTTATGCATTGAGCGGGGTGCCATTTGATTCCCTGGCACGGATTTACTCTGATGATCCGGAAACATCAAAAGAGGGCGGGTATCTGGGTGAGTTTTTTCTTGAGGGGTTGATGCCGCCGTTTGACCGGGTTTTGGCGCAGCTGAATGCCGGTGATATCAGTGAGCCGGTTCTTTCTGAGCACGGATTTCACATTATCAGGGTAATTGACAAGCAGCCGGAGCGACTGCTGACGCTTGGAGAGATGCAGGATGAAATCCGCGACTATCTCTACCAGCAGGAGTTCAGCCGCCGGCTGAGAAGTTACCTTGAGCGCATCCGGCGTGAAATTTTTGTGGAGATTAAAGGAGATGGATAATTATCAGCAAGCGAGAGAAAAGGAGGTAATATGTTTAAAAAACCGGGAGTAATTATCTTGCTGGCGGGAATGATTATCGCCGGCGCTGGCTGCCGGAACAAGCCGCCATCAATTCCCTCAAAGCCGGCGGGTCCGGTGGTTCTCAGCCCCGGTGATAGCGGTGTTTATCGCAGTGTGGCAACAGACCCGAACAAGGACCGGGTATTGTACATCTGGGACTGGGCAGACGGCAGCGCCGACACCACGGGATTGAAACGGTCAGGTGATACAGTTTTTGTCAGCCACAGCTGGAGCAGTGAAGGGGTTTATGCGGTGCGGGTGCGGGCAAAGGATGAAAAAGGTGATTTCAGTCCGGAGTGGTCAGATACGCTGCAGGTGGAAGTAAGGGTCGGGGCAAACCGGGCTCCGGTTGTCGGGGCTCCAGTGGGACCGGATTCAGGCTGGGTTGGTGAGTGGCAGGTATTCAGGGCGGTTGCGGTTGATCCGGACGGGGATTCAGTGAAGATCAAATTTCTCTGGGATGAGGGGCAGACCGGACTGGTGAGTCCGCTGGTTGGTTCGGGTGATACGGTGGTTGATTCGGTGAGATATTTTTACCGCGGAGTCAAGAATATCAGATGTGTTGCATGGGACCAAGACGGGCTGATGTCCGATACTTCACCGGCAAAGCAGTTTTATGCAATGCAGGAGAACACCGCCCCCTATCTGCCGGTGGTCAGGGGTCCGGCACGGGGAGTGGCAAACGGTCCCTATTACCGGTTCTATGCCAGCGCCGCGGACCCGCAGGGTGACAAGGTGCGCTACCGGTTTATCTTCAGCGACGGCACGGTTTCCGGCTGGACGCCACTGGGACCGAGCGGTCACTGGGGAATGGATTCCATCCGTTTCAGCCAGCCGGGAACCTATTATGTACGTGCGGTGGCACAGGATTCACTGGGGCTGGATTCCGATACTTCAGCGCCCAAGATTTTTGAGGTGGTAAATGAGGGGAATGTTCTCTGGCAGGTGATGATTGATGAATTTGTTTCCTCCCCCGCCTTGGGCGCGGTCAATACCGGGAGAGAAATGAGATCAGCGGTGATAGTGGGAGGAACCGATGCCCGGATTTTTGCCTTTGACGCCTATCAGGCAGAGACGCTTTTCATCCAGACTGGTGATGGAACCTGGGAGGAGTTCTGTGCATCGCCGGCAGTGGGCACCGATGGCACGGTCTATATCGGAAATGAGAATGGGAAGCTGATGGCATTCAGCGCCAGCGGCAATCTGAAATGGACTTTTCCCGAGACGCTGGGCAGTGAGCCGGTTAACGCCTCAGTAGCGCTGGACGGAAATTTCATCTATGTTGCCGGGATCGGAAAGCAGATTTACAAACTCCAGGATAATGGCACGGGATGTTCGGTCGTCTGGAGTTATCCGTTGAGTGAGGAGGTGTACTCTTCGCCGGCGGTGATGCCTGATGGCCGGGTGGTAGTGTTTGACGACTCCGGTTATGTGTACTGTCTGACTGCCGATGGGGCGCTGTCGTGGCGCTATTTTGCGGATGCGAGTATTACCTCCTCACCTGCGGTTGACAACCAGGGTAATATCTATTTCGGGACTGATCAGGGGGACCTGATTGCACTTTCCGCCAGCGGCGGATTTTCGTGGCGGTACCATGTCGGCGATACGATGAACGACATCCTCTCCTCGCCGGTAATCGATCAGAGCGGTAATATCTATTTCGGATGTAATAACGGTTATCTTTACAAGGTCAATGCAAGTGGCGGCTTGGAATGGCGCTGTCTCGTGCAGGCGAATGCTTCACTTACCGGTTCTCCCGCCCTGACTGCTGACGGTCTGGTGTATATTCTCTCACCGGTCGATTCGGTAACCGAGAAACTGGTGGCGGTTAATGCGGGTTCAGGAGTGGTGCAGTGGGAGACGATGCTCTCCCGGACCGTTCTCCGGGGTGGGAGTGTCAAACCACATCCCCGGCGTTTGCTGGTTGATATTTTACCCTCACCAGTGATCGACCGCTACGGGATTATTTACATTACCACAGAAAACGGCGGCATTTATGCCATCGCCGGCAGACCGCAGGGAACGCTGATGCCTAGCGACTGGCCGATGTTCCGGCACGATGCACGTCATACCGGCAGGTTCGGCAGTCAGTGGCGACGCTAAAATCAGGGTGAATCACCGCAGGGGCGTATTCCTTACGCCCCTGCCTTTTTATAAAGGGCCTAAATGAGGTGATACTCAAGAGTATATTAATATAATATTTATGAAAGGGTTTGACATTTGGGGTATCAGCGTTAAATTGAAAAAGATATTATGAAAATTCTGGTAGTTGGCAGTGGCGGACGTGAACATGCGATTGTCTGGGCAGTGAGCCGGTACGGGCATCGGGTCTATTGCGCACCGGGAAACGCGGGAATTGCCCGGCTGGCAGAATGTGTAGATATTGAACCGTTGAATATCCCGGCGCTTGTGAATTTCGCCCGGCGACAGAAAATTGATCTGACGATTGTCGGACCCGAGGCGCCGCTGGTCGCCGGTCTGGCCGATGAGCTCGAGAAGCAGGGTTTGAAAGTTTTCGGTCCGAAGTCAGCGGCAGCACAGCTGGAGGGGGATAAATCGTTTGCCAAACGGCTGATGCTCCGTTACCGGATTCCCACGGCACAGTTTGAGGTGTTTGACGATTATGAACGGGCAATCCGGTTTCTCACCGGCAGGAGACTGCCGGTTGTGATCAAGGCGAGCGGACTGGCTGGAGGTAAAGGGGTAGAGATTGCCCGAAGTTTTGAGCAGGCACAGCAGGTGCTTTCGGGGTATATGCGCGAGGACCGGCTGGGAGCGGCGGGAAGAACGGTTGTGATCGAGGAGTATCTTACCGGGGAAGAGGTTTCAATTATCGGACTGTGCGATGGCAAGCGGGTGCGGTTTATGATCCCTTCTCAAGATCACAAGCGCCTGCTTGATAATGATGAGGGGCCGAATACCGGTGGGATGGGTGCTTATGCGCCGGTTCCGGTGGTAACAGAAGAAGTTTTCCGGCAGATTGTCGAGAGGGTGTTTGAGCCCCTGCTGAAGTGTTTTGCTCAGGAGGGTATTGATTACCGGGGGGCAATATATGCGGGATTGATGCTGACTGATGACGGACCCAAGGTTCTGGAGTTCAACTGCCGGCTTGGAGACCCGGAGGCGCAGGCGATTCTGCCGCTGTTTGAGGGTGATTTTGCCGAGGTATGCCGGCAGTGTGCTGAGGGGGGACTGAGTGGTCAGGACGCGGACATTCCTCCTGCGGACCGGTGGGCGCTGTGCGTCGTACTCGCCAGCAAGGGTTACCCGGGCAGTTATGAGAAGGGGCTGCCGATCTCGGGTGAGGTTGAGGATGGAGAAAACCTCCTGGTCTTTCATGCGGGTACCAGAATGGAGAACGGCCGGCTCGTGACAAGTGGTGGCCGGGTACTGGCGGTCACCGGTCTCGGGCGGAGCTTGCCTGAAGCCCGGCAGCGGGCGTATTACGGGGTCGGACGGATTCATTTTCCGGGGATGCAATACCGGCATGATATCGGGTTCCGGGGTCTCCGGCATATTTCCGAGGGATAGAATTTAAAAATGTGTGAGCAGCAGGCGGTGCCGGAATTTTTGAATATTCTGGTAGTCTGTACGGGTAACTCCTGCCGCAGTCCGCTGGCAGCGGCAATGCTCCGCCATGAGCTTGCCGGTTTTCCGGTCCGGGTTGAGTCTGCAGGTACTGCAGCGGTCACGGGGGGCTCGGCATCACCGTCTGCTCAGCAGGTAGCAGCAGAGATGGGGTTGGAGCTCGGGGGTCACCGGGCCAAAACCGTAGATCCGGGTCTATTAGAATGGGCAGATCTGATTCTGGTAATGGAGCGCCGGCACAGTGACTGGATTTCCCGGCTGGCACCGGAAGCGGTGCACAAGGTGAAGTTTCTGGCCGGATATCCAGATCAGGAGGTTGAAATTCCGGATCCGATGGGCCAGGATATTATTTTTTACCGGCAGATTGCACTTTTGATGAAGGCCGGGGTGTTGAGGGTTGCCCGGGACATCAGAAAAAAACTGCAGAAAGGAGTAAACTGATGGAGTATTTTTTCACTGAGACCCAGAAGGAAATCAAGGAGTTAGCAAGGAAATTTGCGGTGGAGAAAATCAAGCCGGTTCGGGCGGAACTGGACCGCACCGGCGAGTTTCCCCATCAGCTGATGCGGGAGATGGCAGAGCTGGGACTGATGGGGATCTATATCCCGGAGGAATACGGCGGATTCGGTGGCGGGATACTGGAGATGTGTCTGGTGGTGGAGGAGCTGTCAAGAATTGATGGTGCGGTGGCGCTGTGTTATGCGGCGTGCGGACTGGGGACTTTCCCGATTATTCTTGCCGGAACCGAAGAGCAGAAGAGGAAGTATCTCCCCCGGCTGGCTGCCGGCGAACTGGCGGCGTTTGCCATTACCGAGGCACAGGCGGGTTCGGATGCGAGCAATGTCAAGACGCGTGCCCGGCGGGAGGGGGATTACTATGTGCTGAACGGGACCAAGCAGTTCATCACCAACGGCAGTGTTGCCAAGATTTACACGGTTATTGCCTCGACCGACCCCAGCCGGGGTGCGCGGGGGCTTTCTGCCTTTATTGTTGAGGATGGCACGCCCGGATTTACATTCGGGAAAATTGAAGACAAGATGGGGATCCGGTGTTCCAAGACAGCGGAACTGGTATTCCAGGACTGTCGCATCCCGGCAGAAAATCTGCTCGGGGGCAGGGAAGGGCTGGGGTTTATCCATACGATGCGCACCTTTGACCGGACCCGGCCCGGGGTCGGAGCACAGGCGCTGGGAATTGCCCAGGGTGCCCTGGATGAGGCACTGGAGTATGCCAAGACCAGGATCCAGTTTGACCAGCCGATTGTTTCCTTCCAGGCGGTGCAGATGATGCTGGCGGACATGGCAATCCAGATCGAGGCGTCACGGGCGCTGGTTTACGAGGCGGCCCGGGCGGCGGATGCCGGGGTCAAGAATATCTCCGGGCTGGCAGCGATGGCAAAGGTGATGGCTTCTGATACCGCCATGCGGGTCACGACCGATGCGGTGCAGATTCTGGGTGGTTACGGTTATATGAAGGATTATCCGGTGGAGAAGATGATGCGGGATGCGAAGATTACCCAGATTTATGAAGGGACAAACCAGATTCAGCGGCTGGTAATTGCATCAGAGTTGATCAAGGGGACGCTGTGGTGAATCACCGCCGGGCGGATGTAGTGATTGTCGGTGCCGGTCCTGCCGGCTATGTGGCGGCAATACGGTTAGCACAGCAGGGGAAGAAGGTCGTGGTAGTTGAGCGGTCACGGGTTGGCGGGGTGTGTCTCAATCGGGGCTGTATTCCGGTAAAGGCACTGCTGCATGCGGCAGGTGTAATTCGTAATGCCGCAGAAGCACGGACGATGGGTATCAATTTTGACCCACCCCGGATCGACCTCGTAAGTCTGGGTTCGTGGAAGAACCGGATTGTTGAACGGCTGGCACGGGGGATTGAATTTCTCTTGAAGAGTAACGGTGTGGAACTGGTGCGGGGGACAGCACTGCTGAAGGACGAAAGGACGGTTGAGGTCGGCACCGAGGACGGGCTGGAAATTACCGCTGAACGGATTGTCATCGCTACCGGTTCGGAGCCGGCGGTCCTGGCCGGGCTGGAGGTTAATCACCGGAATATCATCGACTCCAACAGTGCGCTCAGTCTCGTGGAACTGCCGAAGAGCATGATAATTGTCGGTGCCGGTGCGGTCGGACTGGAGTTTGCTACAATCTTTAGCCGGTTCGGAGTGAAGGTGACGGTGCTGGAGGTATGTGATCAGATTCTGCCCGGAACGGACCGGGAGCTGGCGGTGATGCTCCAGCGGCAGATGGAGCGTGAAGGGATTGAGTTCCGGCTCGGTGTCAAGGGATTGAGCTGTGCTGAGGCTGAAGGTGGTGTCTCCAGGGTCTGCTGGGAGAACGGCGCGGGACTGGCAGGGGAACGGATTCTGGTGGCGGTGGGCAGAAGACCTCTGAGCGGGGATATCGGACTGGAACGGCTGGGTCTTGAGCTGGATGAACGGGGGTTTATCCGGACCGATAATCACCTCCAGACCGGTATTGAAGGAATATATGCGATCGGCGATGTCCGGGGCGGTCCGCTGCTTGCCCACAAGGCGATGTATGAGGGGATTCTGCTTGCGGAGATTCTGGCAGGAGCCCGGAAGCCGGTCCGAGCACGGGCGGTGCCCATGGTGGTTTATACTGATCCGGAGTTTGCCAGTGTCGGGCTGACACCGGCGGAGGCAGAGCGGCAGGGACTGAAGGTGCGGGTGAGCCGGGTGCCGGCAAGTGCGGTCGGCAGGTCGCTTACGCTCGGCCGGGCAGAAGGAATGTGTAAAATGGTTGCTGATGAGAAGACCGGCAGAATACTGGGAGCCAGTATTCTGGCGCCTCAGGCGGATGTGCTGATTGCCGAGGTGACGGTGGCGGTGGAACTGGGTCTGACCGCCGCCGAGCTGGGCCGGGTGATTCACCCCCATCCCACGATGAGCGAACTTGTGTTTGAGGCAGGCGAGGCACTCCTCAGCCGGGCGGTGCACATTCTGAACCGTTAAGCTCCATCCGGATGGGGTCCGCGTGGGCTGATGCGAAGAAGGAGATGCGTACCGCTTATCTGATTAAGCTGGGAAGAATTGATTACGAAGCCGGGGTGGCGCTGCAGCGGCTGGTCTGGGAACTGCGGGTTAAAAATGAGATTGAGGACAGTCTGATCCTCTGTGAGCATCCGCCGGTAATTACGGTTGGCAGGAGGGCGGACCGGCGCAACCTGCTCGTAAGTGAATCCGAACTTGAGCACCGGGGAATCAGGGTGTATCAGGTTGAGCGGGGCGGGGACATTACCTATCATGGTCCGGGACAGCTGCTCGGCTATCCGATTTTTAAACTGGAAAGCGGACTCCTGGGGGTGCGCCGGTTTGTCGAGCTGGTGGAGGCGGCGCTGATTCGGGCGCTGGGTATGTTCGGGATTGAGGCGGAGATCAGACCGAAGTTTGTCGGTGTGTGGGCAGGTGAGAAAAAGATTGCCTCCATCGGGATAGCGGTTCAGGAGAGGGTTACTTTTCACGGGTTTGCCTTAAACATGGGAGGAGACCTGAGCGGATTTCAGCTGATCAACCCCTGCGGTATGAGCAGCCGGGTTATGACCTCAATGGAAATTGAACTGGGCCGGGCAGTGAGCAGGAATCAGGTGGATAAGGCGGTAATCAGCGGATTTGAGGAGGTGTTCGGGATCCGGTTTCAGACAAATCTGCCCCGGAGCCTGACATCGCTGACAAATTTTGCCAGCTCGGAGCGCATCTCCTCCGCCTGAGCGAGAGAATAGGGCTGTTTCTGGCGGTATCCGGCGGCGCGGGCGTTTTCCGGCACAAACTGCTGAAGAACCGCGGTTCTTGCCGAACGCAGGGCGATACCGATCTGCGGGATGTCCTCGGGGTTGATCAATCCGGGCACCAGCGTGAGCCGGAATTCATACTCAATTCCCGATTCAATCAGGAGCCGGATCGTGCGCCGGAGGTGGGCAAGGCTGGGCAGGTTTCTGCCGGCGGCTTCAGCATAGCGTTCCTCATGCAGGGGTGCCTTGATGTCCATGGCTACCGCATCGACCAGTCCGAGCGCCAGTGCCCGTTTGAGCGGATAGGGAAAGGAGCCGTTGGTGTCCAGTTTGATCTTCAGATTCAGCCGTTTGAGGGTGGCGCAGAGTTCAAAGATCTCCGGATGCATCAGCGGTTCGCCGCCGGTAATGACGACACCGTCCAGCCAGCCCAGCCGGTTTTCGAGGTTAATCATGATTTCCTCAGGCGGGAGGGAGGGCAGTGCCGGGTCATCATCAGCGACCGGACCATTATGACAGAACGGACAGTGAAAATTGCAACCGCCGATAAACAGAACCGCCGTGATCTTTCCGTCCCAGTCAATCATTGAGGTTGGAACAAACCCGACGATGCGCATTGCCCAATGATAAGAAACCCTAACGGCAAGTCAAAGGGGAGGTGAAGTTACCGGCTCAGGGTCAGAAATTCGTGGGCGGACTGGGCGGCGATGGCACCGTCGCCGACCGCGGTGGCAATCTGCCGGACGGATTTCTTCCGGATGTCACCGGCAGCAAAGATGCCCGGAACAGCGGTCTGCATTTTTTCATCGGTGAGGATGAAACCCGCTTCATCGAGCGGAACCACACTCCGACACCAGCCGGTGCCGGGGATCAGTCCGACATAGATGAACAGCCCGGCAACCGGCAGTTCAATGCTCGTGCCGGTCTTGAGGTCGGTCAGGGTCAGCCCCTCAAGCTGGCGGGTGCCGTGAATCCGGCTCACCACCCGGGAAAGGTGGAGCACAATTTTCGGATTACTGCGGACCCGTTCCTCAACAATCCTTGCTGCCCGGAACTGGTCCCGGCGGTGAATCAGATGCACCCGGGAGCAGAAGCGGGTCAGGTAGTCCGCCTCTTCCAGCGCCGAGTCTCCTCCGCCGACCACCGCCACCTCCCGGTCCCGGTAGAGCGGTCCGTCACAGATCGCGCAGTAGGATATGCCCCTGCCGGTGAGTTCAGTCTCATTCTCCAGTCCCAGTTTCCGGGGTTCGGTGCCGGCGCAGATGATGAGTGTCCGGGTGCGAATAACACCGATCGAAGTTTCCAGCTCAATCTGATTGCCGTTGAGTTTCAGACCGGTTGCTTCACCAGTTTCGATCTGACAGCCGAACCGGCGCGCCTGGGCATCCATGTTCTGGACCAGTTCGAGTGTATTAACCGGCTGGGCAAAGCCGGGATAGTTCTCGACCGTGGCGGTCTTGTTCATCTGGCCGCCGACCAGCTCCTTCTCCAGAATGAGGGTGGTATGGCCGGCGCGGGCAGAATAGATGCCGGCGGTCAGTCCGGCAGGACCGGCACCGACAATCAGGATTTCCGGCTCAGCCATTTCTCAGCAGCCGGGCGAGAATTGCCCGCTGGATGTGGAGCCGGTTTTCCGCCTGATCCAGCACAACCGACTGCGGTCCGTCCAGAACCTCGTCGGTGATCTCCTCGCCCCGGTGTGCCGGCAGACAGTGCAGGACCTTGGTTTCGGGCTTTGCCCGGGAAAGGAGCTGGCGGTTCACCTGATAGGGCCTGAAGATCTGGCGCCGCTGTTCCGCTTCATTCTCCTGCCCCATTGATGCCCAGACATCGGTGTAGATGAAATCAGCCTCTGCAACCGCTTCACACGGGTCATAGGTCAGACGGATTTTCGCCCCGCTCTTTTCAGAAAGTTTTCTTGTCTGCTCGGTGATGGCAGGTGCGGGTTCAAATCCCTTGGGTGTGGCAACATTGAGGTTGAAGCCGACCGTGGCGGCGGCGAGCATCAGCGAGTGGCAGACATTGTTGCCGTCCCCGGTCCAGGCGACAGTAACACCCTCCAGTGAGCCGCGGTGGTCAACAATCGTCAGCAGATCCGCCAGGATCTGGCAGGGATGTTCGAGATCACTGAGAGCATTGATCACCGGAATGGTGGCATTTTCAGCGAGCTGGGTGATCTTCTCATGCTCAAACACCCGGGCGATGATGCAGTTCACCCAGCGGGACAGGTTGCGGGCGACATCCGGGACGCTCTCCCGTACCCCCAGGCCCACATCCGACGGGCTGAGATAGGTGCTGGTTGCCCCGAGCTGATGGAGCGCCCGCTCAAAGGTGACCCGGGTACGCAGGCTGGGCTTTTCAAAGATGAGGACACCCATCTTCCCCCGGGCGAGGGGGACAACCCCCTGACGGCTGATTTCCGCCTTGAGTGCACCCGCTTCGTGCAGCAGATCAAGAATCTCCTGTTTACTTAAATCGGCAATTGAGGTCAGGTCTTTTTTCATAATTATAAAATATACCGGCTCAGGTCCCGGTTGGCAACTATGTCCTTGAGCTTGCGCTCAACATAGCCGGCGGTGATGCGCACCCTTTCGGTTTTTCGGTCCGGCAGGGCAAAGAGGATGTCCTCAAGCAGGGTGGTCATCACCGTGTGCAGGCGCCGGGCACCGATGTTTTCGGTCTCGGAGTTCACCTGAAAGGCGATCTCGGCGATTCTGCGGATCGCCTCGCGGGTGAAGGTCAGCTTCACCCCTTCGGTTGCCAGCAGGGCGGTGTACTGCTTGATCAGGGCGTTTTCCGGTTCGGTCAGGATCCGGACAAAGTCCCGGGCGGTCAGGGGTGAAAGTTCCACCCGGATCGGAAACCTGCCCTGCAGTTCCGGAATCATATCCGCGGGCTTGACCTTGTGAAAGGCGCCGGCAGCGATGAAGAGGATGTGGTCGGTCCGGACCATGCCGTATTTGGTCAGAACGCTTGACCCCTCCACCACCGGCAAAAGGTCACGCTGGACCCCTTCGCGCGACACATCCGGACCGCTCTGGGATGGGGTGGCGCTGACCACCTTGTCAATCTCATCAATGAACACAATCCCGGTCTGCTCCACCCGGGTCTTGGCCTCGCTGATCACCTCCTCCATGTCAATCAGCTTCTGCGCCTCCTCCTGAGTCAGCACCCGCCGGGCTTCGGCAACGGTCAGCTTGCGCCGTTTGGTCTGTCTGGGCATCGCCGGGCCGAGGATGTCCTGCAACTGAATCAGGATCTCCTCACCACCGAGCTGGGCAAGGGCATCAGGAAAGGGAAACTGCTGGCTGGTGGTTCTGATCTCCACCAGCTGGCTGTCCAGCTCACCGGCGCGCAGTTTTTCCCGGAGCCGGTGCCGGGCCTCCGCGGAGCGGAACCCCTCCTCACCGAGAAGCAGTTTCAGCAGTTTCTCCTCGGCAAGCGCCTCAGCCCGTGCCTGCACCTGCCGGGTCTTCTCCGCCTTGACCATATTGACCCCGATCTCCATCAGGTCCCGGATCATCGAGTCCACATCCCGGCCGACATAGCCGACCTCGGTGAACTTGGAGGCTTCAACCTTGACAAACGGTGCCTGAGCGAGCCGGGCGAGGCGCCGGGCGATCTCGGTCTTGCCGACACCGGTCGGTCCGATCAGGATGATGTTGTTGGGCAGGATCTCATCCCGCAGCCGGTCCGGAATCCGGCTCCGGCGCCAGCGGTTGCGCAGGGCGATCGCCACCGCCTTCTTCGCCTTCTCCTGACCGATGATGTAGCGGTCCAGTTCGGCAACAATCTGGCTCGGGGTGAGCGCCCGCTCCGGTGTCACCGGAATCAGTTCACCGCTCAGACCTTCCTCCGGCGAAATGATGTTCATCATATTCAGGATAGCGGAGCTGGCGATAATGTCAAAGGGCTGAAAGAGGTTGACATCTGCTGTCCGGCATTTAATTTAACCGGTTGACGCAGACCGCCGAGATTCAGTTCCGGGCTGAGCGGGCGCTTGCCGGTGTGGCGCTCGTGACCGCGGCCTATATTGCGGCCCAGATCCTTTCCGACATCGCCAGCCTGCGGATTGTCTATCTTCTCGGCTTCAGCATTGATGCCGGCACGCTCATCTACCCCTTCACCTTTACCCTGCGGGATCTGGTGCACAAGACCGCCGGGATCAGGGTGGCGCGGCAGGTGATTGTCGCTGCCGGTGTGATTAATCTCGTGATGGCCGGGCTGTTCTGGCTGGTTGCCCGGCTGCCGCCGGATCTGCAGGTCGGATCTCAGCTGGAGTTCGGGATGGTGCTGTCACCGGTGTGGCGGATTGTGATTGCCTCAATCATTGCGGAGGTGGCTTCAGAGCTGGTTGACGGTGAAGTCTATCAGCTCTGGGTCAACCGGATGGGACGGCGGCACCAGTGGCTGCGGGTGCTGGTCTCCAACAGTGTCAGCGTGCCGCTTGATTCGGCGCTGTTCTGCTCCCTTGCCTTCATCGGCAGGATGCCGTTTGCGGTTGTGCTGAGCATCTTCTGGGCAAATGTGATCCTCAAGGGGGTGGTCACGCTCGTTTCCCTGCCGATGATCTATCTGGTGCGGGAGCGGCGGGGAGGGTGATTACCGGCTGAACCAGTGGCGGACAATCTGCGCCGCCCTTTTACCCTGCGGGGTATAGTCGTCAATCACCAGTTCATGCTCAATGTCCATCGGTGCCGGGTCGGTTTCCCATTTCCAGAAGTGGAAGCCGTAAAACCAGGGCAGGGGCTCAGGTCTCTCCGGGTTGCGCCAGAACGCCCGGAACGCAGCCTCATAGCAGTTTGCCTGCTCATTGAAGTCCACCCGCATCCTGCCGCCGGTTGAGGTTTTAAGGATCGTGCCCGAGTCGCCAGCCGCAAAGCCGACGAGGTCATAATATCCCTGCCGGTTCACCAGCCGGACCTGAATTGAGCGCAGGGGCAGATAAACATTGGAGTACTGGACACTGCCGTTAAACTGCCAGGCAGAGCCGGCACGGAGAATCAGCCCGCCGGTCCCGCAGGCAAACCGGGCGGAGTCATATTCCGGAACCGAAACCGAGAGCAGATCCCAGGAGCCGGTCCGGAACCGCTCAACCTGCCAGCGGGCACCACCATCGGTGGTCCAAATCAGGGTGCTCTGATCGCCGACGATGAAGCCGGTATCCGGAGTCAGAAAGTCTATGCCATTGAGCCGGACCGTTACCGGACTGTTCAGCCGGCGCCAGGAGTTGCCACCGTCAGTGGTCTTGAGAATCGTCCCCTGTTCGCCTGCAATATAACCGGTCTGTCTGCCGGCAAAATCGATTGCGCGCAGCTGCAGCTGGAGGGTTTCGCCTGAGGATAAAAGGCAGAATTTTCTTTCCCAGCTTATACCGCCATCGGTGGTTTTCAGGATTGTGCCGTTGTCTCCGACGGCATAGCCGGTGCGGGTATCAGCCGGAAAACAGACCGAATAGAAGGTTGTGTTTGTGCCGGTCCGGAGCGGTTGAATCCGGGCAAAGCCGTCATTTGTCTTCAGGATTACCCCCGAATCGCCCACTGCATAACCGGTATCCCGTGCCGGAAAGCTGAGCGCATAAACTGTCCTGTTTGTGCCGGAGGGGCATAAGCTCCAGTTTCTGCCGCTGTCGGTTGTTTTGAGAATGATACCTGAATCACCGGCGATATAACCGTTCATCGTGTCAACCGGAAAGCAGACCGCATTCAGCCTTCTGGTGGTAAGCCGGTGGCGGGCAAAACACCAGGCATGGGAGGTGTCCGGAGTGCCCAGAGCGGCACTGTCCAGACTGCGGTAGCCGATCTCGGTGAACAGGATCGGCCGGTGAATCCGCTGATAAAGCTCGTTTAAATGCACGAGCCGCAACCGCTCCCAGGAGCGCGGGCTCATCCGCCAGATCTGCTCCAGGTCCGGCTGCTGGGTGATTGCGGTATCAGCCGGATACCGGCCCGGGTAGGCTGTTGTCTCCACAAGCGGAAAGTAGGGATGGATGCCACAGATGTCAATCCCGTCCCAGAAATAATCATCCACCGGACTCCAGGAGGCACCGTAGGCGAGCGGTCCGGAATAGCAGGCGCGCACCGCCGGGATGACCTTCGTGCGCCAGAGCTGTGCCTCTTCGGGCGAGTCCAGGGTCTGATTGATTTCCAGACCGATGGTAAGCATCTCCACCCCCTTTTCCTCTGCCAGTCTTGCACAATGGGTGGCATAAACCGATTCTGCCCGGAACCAGGCGGTATCAGCCCGGGGGTTATGCCGACCGCACCATGTCCGGGTGGAGCAGGCAAGATAACAGCTGAGCGCCACATTCAGACCGCGGGCATGGGCGTAATCAATGACCAGCCTGACTGAACTGTCGGCAGGTGATTCACCAGAGAGCGGTTTCAGATAGCTCCAGCCCGGTCCGGTGTCCCGCATCAGCCAGCGGGAGTTTACTGCCACCCAGTTGGCACCGATCTCCGCCAGTGAGTCCAGCGCCGGAAAGGTCCGGGAGTAAAAATAGGTTGAATCATAGGTGGTGGGAAAACAGAACCCCCGGTGGGTGGCAAGGCAGGCGTTGAATTTTCTCATTACCTCCTGCGCCTTTTTGCGGTGCGGGGTATAGCCGGTGTTGCCCGCACCACCATCACCGGTGTCGGTCTGCCAGGCATAAAAGCACCAGCCGGCAAACCAGGGTCTGCCCGCCAGCGCATGGTAGGCGGCGATATAGGAGTTGCGCTGGGCAACCGGGTCATAGTTTCCGCTCAGGGTATCATTTTCCGGTTGCCGGTAACAGCGGTCAATACTCCGGTAGCCGATTTCGGTAAACAGCACCGGACGGGGCTGGTCAAGACCGCTGAGGAAGTTTTCAATCTCGGGAAGATATTTGTGCTTCCAGAACCAGGCGAGCCCGTCAACCGAACCCGGCGGAAATTCAGGCGGCGGAAAGGGCGGCTCCTCGGCAGTCAGGGGGAAGAAGGCGTTGATGCCGATATAATCAAGAGACTGCCAGAACGGAATCTGGCGCCAGGTGCGCCAGTCCGCAGCATAGGTCAGGGCTGGAGGGCGGGCGGTTTTTCTGAAAACTTTCCGGACCTGGGCGATTGTCCGGTGCCATTCAGCCCTTTCCCAGGTTTCGTCTGTGGTCCGGTCCAGTCCGGTGCCGATGGCGAAAAGTTCACAGCCGGTTCTGAGTCCGATTTCCGCATAATGGAGAATGAACCGGCGATAGGCGGAAAACCAGAGGGTATCGTGCGGGTTGTGAAAAAGCGGGCTGACCCCGGACCGGCAGCGCAGCTCCGGCTTGAGAAAGACCCTGATGCCGAGGCTGCGGGCAAGGCGGATGATATGGCTGATTTCGCGGTCAGACGGTGAGCTGTCCGGCAGCGGTAAGATTCCGCTTCTGCCGGTGTCATTCATCCACCAGACCGGCTGAATCACCACCCAGTTGATTCCGGTGCTGAACCTCATCCGCACCAGGGCAGTTTCGGCAGCAGGGGAGTCGTAGGAATACCGGGCAGAGGTCCGGAGCAGCGTCATCCCCTTGATCAGTTCATCCGGGCCGGGCTGAACAGGTAATCCGCTGTTCAGGGAGCAGATGGCAACTATTCCCAGTGAGAGAAGCCGGCACATCGCTGTATGATAGGCGGAATCCGGTCCGGGTCAAACACTGATACCCGCTCTGTTTCTTGACTCCGGCGCCGGTATCGGTAAATTGAAGGGTATGGAACGGACACTGGCACGGGATCTGCCCCAGCATATCGGCGAGCGGGTCCGGCTTCTGGGCTGGGTGCATCACATCCGCCAGCTGGGCAAAATCTCCTTTGTGCTTTTGCGCGACCGCAGCGGTGTAACCCAGGCGGTGACCGGTGAACCGGAGCGGTTCGGCCTGGACCGGATTGAGCGGGAGTCAATTGTTGAGCTGGTGGGCCGGGTGAAGCCCGAGCCGCAGGCGCGTCAGGGTTGTGAGCTGGAGCTGGAGTCAATCCGGGTGCTGGTCGCACCGGTGGCACCCCTGCCGTTTGAGGTCAGCCGGTCAAAGAAGAAGCTGAACCTGAAGCTGGATATGATTCTGGACCACCGGGCGTTTGCCCTGCGCAACCCCGAGATCGGCGCGGTCTTCCGGGTTCAGGCGGAGATCGTGCGGACCTTTCAGGAGTTTCTGCGCCGGGAGGGGTTTCTGGAGGTGCACACCTCCAAGATCATCGCCGCCGGCACTGAGGGCGGGACCGCACTGTTTCCGATCCAGTATTTTGAGCAGAAGGCCTATCTTGCCCAGAGTCCGCAGTTTTACAAGCAGATGCTGGTCGGTGCGGGTTATGAGCGGGTTTTTGAGGTCGGTTTTGTCTACCGGGCAGAGGACCATGCCACCTCAAGGCATATTAATGAGTATCTGTCGCTCGATTACGAGATGGGGTTCATTGACTCATTTCTGGATGTGACCCGGCTTGAGGAGCGGTTGCTCAAGGAGCTGGTAAAAAATCTGGGAGAAAACTGTGCGGAGGAGCTGAAGCTGCTTGAAGCCCGGCTGCCCGAGATCAGCTCCATCCCCTATCTCCATTTCCGGGATGCGCTTGAGGTTCTAAGGCGGGATTACAACCGGGATGTGAGCAAAATGCATGACCTCGACCCGGAGGCGGAACGGCAGCTGTGTGACTATGCCCAGAAGGTCCACAATTCGGAGTTCATATTTATTACCCATTATCCGCGCCGGACCCGGCCTTTCTATACCCTCTGGGATCCGGATGATCCGGAGTATACCTTCGGCTTTGACCTGCTGTTCCGGGGTCTGGAGGTGACCACCGGCTCCCAGCGGATTCACGATTACAACCTGCTGGTGGAGAACATCCGGCGGTTCGGGCTGAACCCGGAAAGCTTTGAGTTTTATCTTGAGATCTTCAAATATGCGGTGCCACCGCACGGCGGACTGGCGATCGGTGCAGAAAGGCTGACCCAGCAGTTTCTGGGACTTGCCAATGTCCGGGAGGCAAGCCTTTTCCCGCGCGACCGCTTCCGCCTGACACCGTAAGGCATTTTATTTTAATAACTTAAACAAGTGCACCCATGCCGGGTGTGGTCCGTTTTTATAAGATACAAAATTTCAATGTGTTGGGGAATTGGACCCCTTTTTGTTTTGTCTGGGGGGCAGTTCCCCTTACTGCTGGTGCGGGTGAAAGGTTGCGGGCTTTTCGGGTCTGGTGCCGGTTCGGGTGTGGTTGAATCTGTGTCCGTTTTTGACATTGCAGAGTTACCGGTATACTGTTTTTACAGCCTTTAAAGGAGGAGCGTGTGGCAGGATCACAGTTTGTGACCGCAATTAACTGTATGGATGGCAGGGTGCAGTTGCCGGTGATCGCCTGGCTGAAGGCGGATACCGGTGCCGATTATGTGGATAATATCACTGAGGCCGGTCCGGTGAAAATTCTTGCCGAGGGCAGAAACCGGGTGCTTCTGGGTTCGATCCGGCGCCGGGTGAAGATCTCGGTTGAACGGCACGGCTCGAGTGTGGTTGCCATCATCGCCCACCATGACTGTGCGGGCAATCCGGTTGATGAGAAGACCCAGCGCCGTCAGCTGGAGCGGGCGATCAGGCGGGTGGAGTCCTGGGGTCTGGGGGTAAGGGTGATCGGACTGTGGGTGAATGAGCAGTGGCAGGTTGAAGGTTGACCTTTGTGCCGGAAGGTTTAGCATAAAATTATGCGGTATCGGGAGCGCAGGGTGGCGGATGCGATCCGGGATATTGTTGCGGAGATTATCCTGAAGCAGATCTCGGACCCGGGTGTGGGGTTTGTCACTGTCACCAGATGTTCACTGTCAAGGGATCTGCGGAATGCCACGGTCTATTTTTCGGTGATGGGTGATGATGCGCAGCGGCAGCGCTCGCTTGCGCACCTGGAGCATGCCCGGGGTTTTATCCGTTATCAGCTGAGCCGGCGTCTGAAGATGAAGTTTCTGCCCGAACTGCATTTTGCGCTGGATGAGGTGCTGGCGCAGGAGCAGCGGATCAACCGGCTGCTGGATGAGATGGAGGGGCTGGAGCCGGAAGGTGAGGAAAATAAATAGCCGGTCAGGATAGAATTGGCGTGCGCGGGGTGCTGAACATCAATAAGCCGGCCGGAATCTCCTCATATGATGTGATCAGGCGGTTGAAGCCGGTTCTTGAGCCGAAGCGGATCGGTCATGCCGGGACCCTGGATCCGATGGCATCCGGAGTGCTGCTGGTGCTGGTGAATGAGGCAACGAAGATCAGCCGTTTGCTGATGGCGCTGGACAAGGAGTATGAGGCGGAGATTACCTTCGGGATTGAGACCGACACGGATGATATCACCGGCAGAGTGCTACGGCAGGCAGTGGTGCCCGATATCAGTGCTGCGGAGCTGAGTCAGTTTCTGAATGGCAACTTTCTGGGAGAAATCTGGCAGGTGCCACCCCGCTATTCCGCGCTGAAGCAGGAGGGGGTTCCGCTTTACCGCCGGGCGCGGGCAGGTATGCCGGTGGAAAAAGGGGCACGCCGGGTGCAGGTGTATGATATCCGGCTTGCGGGCTGGGAGCCGCCGGTTGCCCGGCTTTCAGTCCGGGTTTCTTCCGGAACCTATGTCCGGGCGCTGGCACGGGATATCGGCCGGGCGCTGGGGTCGGCAGCAACCCTTTCCCGGCTCGTGCGGACCAGGGTCGGCAATTTCATGCTGAAGGACGGGCTGAATCTGGAACAGGTGCTGGCAGGTGGTGCTGAGCTCGCCCGTCTGCTTGTGCCGGTTGAGCAGGCGCTCAGTCATCTGCCCAAATTAGAGGTGAGCCGGGATACCGCAATTGAGCTGGCAGAGGGAAAACGGCCGGTCTGGAATGAGGCAATACCGGCTGATGCCGGGCTGCTGGTGGCGGTCAACCGGGAACGGGATTTTCTCGCGCTGGTGCGCCTGAGGTGCGGTGTTCTCGTGCCGGAGCGGATTATCTATGCCGGATAGCAGGGGACGGCTGATTCTGACCATCGGCGGGTTTGACGGTGTCCATCTCGGCCATCAGGCGATCATCCGGGCGGTGCAGGAGGAGGCGCAGAGCCGGAATGCCCTTTCCGGGCTGGTGACCTTTGAGCCCCATCCGGCACAGCTGCTGCATCCGGAGTTTCCCTATCTGCTGACCCCGCTCGAGGAGAAAAAGCTGGTGCTGGCAGAACTTGGGGTTGATTATGTGCATGTGATCGGTTTTAACCAGCGGTTGCGTAACCTTGCACCTGAGGAGTTTGTGCTGGAGGAGATTGTCAAACCACTGAAACCGGTCGGTGTGGTGATCGGTGCTGACCACCGGTTTGGCCAGAATGCCCGGGGCGATGTCCGACTGCTGGAACAAATTCTGGCTCAGTATTCAATTCCGCTGAAGATCATTCCCGAGGTGGTCCATCTGGGTGCTCCGGTCCGCTCCACCAGAATCCGGGAGCATCTGGTGCTGGGCCATATCCGGCTTGCCAACGAACTGCTGGGCAGGCGCTACGGAATTCTGGGCCGGGTGGTGCACGGGACCGGCACCGGCAGAAAACTGGGTTTCCCAACGGTTAATGTTGAGCCGGTGAGTGCGGACAAGCTGCTGCCCGCAGAGGGTGTCTATGCCGGCTATGCCGAGTTCGGGGGCAGAAATTTCCTGGGGGCGGTGAACATCGGGTTCAAGCCGACATTCGGGGGGACGCGCAGGGTCGTGGAGGTGCATCTTTTGGATTTTCAGGGCGAGGTGGCTGCCGGGACAGCCGTGACTGTGCGACTGTCTGAGCGCATCCGGCCGGAACAGAAATTTCCTGATGTGTCAGCACTGCGGACACAGATTGCTGCCGATATTGTTAAAATCAGACAGGTCCTGGAGCGGGAGCGTTGATCGGGCAGCGGTCCCATGTTGTTGACAATCAGCCCTGCAGACTTAAGATTGTGATATGAGCAGTTTGAGCCTGATTTTAATTTTGACCGTTCTGCCACCAGATTCGCTGGTGTGCCCGATGCGGGTGGACACAACACAGGAGCTGGAACTGGCGGTTCTGCCGCCGGAGGATGTCAGCCTGCCGGTCCAGTACCGGATTGACTGGGGCGATGGTGAGACCCTGGACTGGACCGAACCGGTGAATTCGCGCACCGAGGTTTACCGTTATCACCGCTATCGCCAGCCCGGTATTTACCGCGTGCGGGTGATGCTCCGCGACCGCCTGGGGATCGCTTCAGACTGGAGCCGGCAGATACCGGTGGAGGTGGTGCCCTCACTTCTGAAGTGGTTTGCACCGACGCTGGAGCCGGTGGTCGGTGCACCGGCACTGGATGAGAACGGTAATGTTTATATCGGAGATGAGTCAGGCACAGTTTATTCCTTCAACTCCGCAGGCGAGCTGCGCTGGACCTTTCAGGCCCGGCAGCCGGTTTATGCAGGTGCAACGGTGGAGCAGGGGCTGGTTTATGTGCCGGCGCTGGACTCCTGCCTCTACTGCCTGGATACACTGGGCAGACTTAAATGGTCGGTGCCGCTGGGTGATGAGCTGTGGGCTCCGCCCGCAGTCGGACAGGACCGGAACCTCTACCTGACCACGGACAAGGGCAGGCTGGTGAGTGTGGACCCGAAGGGCAGAATCCGCTGGCAGGTGCAACTCGGTGATGAGGCGGCAGGGGCGCCGACGATCGGACCGGATGGCAATATCTATGTGAGCGCCGATTCGATTTACTGCTTTACTCCGAAGGGAAAGCGGCGCTGGGCGTTCGGCACACCGGATAATGCCTATTTCTTTGCCGGACCGGTGGTGGACGGGCAGGGGCTGGTGTATTGCGGGAGTTTCGACGGTTATGTCTACTGTCTGGGAAGGGATGGCAGGATGTCGTGGCGGGCACCGGTGCCGGATGAGGATGAGATCCGGACCGAGGTGGTGTTTGACTCTGAAGGCAGGATGTATCTCGGCACCGATGGATACTATCTGTGTGTGAAGGAGCCGGGAAAAACGATCCGGGTGGTGTATGAGACCGGTGATGGTATCTGTGCGACACCGGCGGTCAGCGCGCAGGGGACAGTTTATCTGCTTTCCGATGACGGGGTGCTTTACGCATTTACCCGGGAGGGCAGGATATTCTTTACCGCCGAGGTTGCCGGCGGTGATAAGGAGCTCTACTACAGCTCTTCACCGGCAATCGGACAGGATGGAACGGTTTATGTCGGCTCGTGGGATGGCGGGCTTTACGCATTTTACGGCGATGCACCACCGGCGAACTCAACCTGGCCTCAGTATCGGGGTGATGCCCGGCACCGGGGCAGGGTCACAGTCCGGAAGGGGAGGTAATAGATGCTGAAGCTTTTCTGGGCACCGGCAGTAAGGTTCCGGGAGCTCACCGCTAAACCCGAATGGTCTCTGCCGCTGGTGCTCGCTCTGCTGGTGCCGTTACTGATCGGCACACTGAGCACTTCCCTCCTGCCGCGGCGGGTGCTGACCGATTCAATTGAATCCCGGATGGAGCGGGTGAAGAGGTATATTGATGAACAGGTGGAAAAGGGAAGGATGCCTTCGGATCAGCGGGGTCCGGCACTGGAGCGGATCGAGGAGACATCACGGCAGGAGGTGGAGGCGTATGAGCGTTCCTCCTGGCTGGCGCTGTTTCTGCGGTTTCTGGTGCGCAGTCTGCCCGCGGTGGTGTGGTCGCTGATTCAGCTGTTGATTTTTACCGCACTCCTGAATCTGGTTATGCCGCTGCTGGGCGGAACCACCAGTTTTGGCCGGATGCTGGCGGTGACTGCCAATGCGGCGCTGGTGCGGATTGCGGGCGCACTGGTGCACGGGCTTTTGATGTTTGCTACCGGCAGGCTGGCAGTCAATACCAGTTTGAGCCTTTTTCTGCCCGCGGGTCCGGTGTTTGTCCGGGCACTTTTGTCCGCGGTTGATATCTTTACTGTGTGGGAGCTGGTGCTGATCGGGCTGGGAATGAAGGTTGTTTTCAACCTGCCGGGACGGCGGTCCTGGTTTGCGGTTTTCGGCATCTGGCTGGTTTACATTGTGATTCTGGCGCTCCTTGCCACCATTTCCGGCGGGCTGGCGCTGCCGGAATAGGCTCCAATGATATTGACAGCAGGTTTTCTGGCCGCGCTGGCAGTTTCGACGCTTCTGCCGGCGGAGACGCTGTATCTGAACCTGGAGCGGACACTGGCGCTGGCACTCAGAAACAGTCCGCTGGCAGTGGAGGCTAAACTGGAGCGTAAGGCAGGGGTGCTGGCAGCGGGCCGAGGGGTAGCCGGAATTGTGCCCAAGGGTTCGGTCAGTATCTCGAAGTTGCACAGCGAATCAGGCCGGGTCTGGGAGGGTGAGATTGCATTCAGTCAGGCGGTTTTTGACCCGACGGTATTCAGCGGAGTAATCAGCGGGATCATGAACGCCGGTTACCATTCGGAATCGGCACGGGAGCAGTCTGCCGGTCTGGTTCTGAATGTGACCGGCGGTTATCTGAATCTGATCCGCGCCCGGAGCGCGCTGGCAGCTGCGGAGAAGGCATGTACTCAGGCTGAGGCGGTTTACCGGCTGGTTGAGGAGAAATTCCGGCTGGGGCAGGTGTCCCGGATTGAGCTTTTGCGCAGTCAGGCATTTTATCAGCAGTCCGAAGTCAGCCGGCTGACTGCCCGGAAGGGTTATACTGAGGCAATGAATGCGCTGGCTTCAGCGGTCGGGCTCAGGCCCGGACAGATAATCGTGCCAACCGAGGAACTGGATACCGCAGTCCCGGAGATCGAGCCCGAACAGATACGAAGGCAGATTGAGCGCAATAATCCCGGAGTCAGAATGAGCCGGGAGTTGAATCGTATAGCTGTGCTGAATCTGGTTGCGGCGTTCTTGCGGGTGCTGCCGGCGGTGAGTCTGTTCCGCAGTTTCCGTTATGTCGATACAGTTCCGCCCGCAGGTTACCGGCAGTGGCAGGAGGGCGCGGTGAAAAATGACGGGATTGCAATTTCGCTGCCGGTGGCAGATATTGCCGGCTTTGTGCTGAATGCGGGCGAGGCGCTGATTTCAGCCCGGCGCAGCCGGGCGGCACTGGTCCGTGCCCGGCTGGAGCTGCGCAGTGCCACGGAGAGCGCAATTGCCGGTTATCAGGAAGCCCGGCAGCGGTACCGGCAGGCAGTGGATAATCTCCGGCTGCACCGTGAGCTTTACGAGCTTGCCCGTTCCCGGTTCCAGCTGGGTGCGCTCGGACTGAGTGATCTGCTGGAGGTGGAGGCCGGGCTGGCACAGGCAGAGGCGGGTGCTGTGGGAGCATTGTGTGATGTATATCTCCAGTCAGCACAGCTGGGGTATCTGATGGGTTTGAGCCGGACCGGCGAGCAGGTCGGCAATTGAGACAGGAGGCGGAATATGAGTAAGGGTCTGAAAATTGTGCTGATCACAGTCGGCGGGTTCGCCCTGCTGCTGGTGCTGTTCGTGCTTAACCGTTCCCGCCAGGAAGGCGGTGTGAGCTGCGAGGTGAAGAAGGTAAAATACGGGACAATCGTTTCGGTGGTCAGCGGGACCGGCGAACTGCGGGCGGCAGCCCAGGTGAATCTGCAGGCTCAGGTAATGGGGGTGGTGAAGCGGTTGCGGGTGGCGGAGGGGGACTGGGTGCATCGCGGTGATACGCTGGTGGAGCTGGACCGGCAGAGTATCGAGGCGCAGCTGGAGATTGCCCGTGCCCAGTTTGAACAGGCACAGTCCCGTCACCGGCGGATGGAGAGTCTGTATGCCAGGGGGCTGGTTGCCCGGGAAGAGTTTGAGGCGTCCAAAACCGCATATGAGGTTGCCCAGGCCCAGTTTCAGCAGGCACGGGATCAGTTTGACAAGACGGTAATCTGTGCGCCGATTTCCGGCCGGGTGGTCCAGCTGAATATCAAGGAGGGGGAGACGGTCGTAATCGGGACGATGAATGCACCGGGAACCGTTCTTCTGGTACTGGCGGACCTCTCCCGGATGCAGGCGCTGGTCAAGGTGGATGAGACCGATGTGGTGCGGATTGAGCCGGGCCAGGCGGCGCAGGTCCGGGTAGATGCGCTGCCAGACACCAGTTTTACCGGTGTGGTGACCAGGGTTGGATATATGCCCGTCGTCAGTCTGCTCGGTACCGAAGGAAATGCAGTTAATTTCGAAGTGGAGGTTACGCTGGACAGTGCGGTGCCCCAGCTGAAGCCGGGAATGACCGTGCATGCGGAGATTACGACCGCCCAGCGCGATTCGGTCCTGGTGGTGCCGGTGCAGGCGGTCGGCAGGCGCCGGATTGGGAATCGGGAGGGCGAGACGGTGTTTGTGGTGCGTAATGGGAAGGCGGTGCTGACAGCAGTGAAGACGGGTCAGGCGTCTGATACCGAGGTGGAGGTCGTTGAGGGTTTGAATGCTGGTGATGAGGTGATCGTCGGACCTTACAAGGTGCTGAGCCGGCTTGAGGACGGCGCCCGGGTCAAACCGGAGCCGGTTGCGGATAAGAATGAGCAGTGACAACTCGGAGGTTGGGGGAGGCTGGTGCTCATCCGGCTGAAGGACATTTTCAAGTCCTATTCTCTGGGGAAAACGGTGGTGCGGGCGCTGAACGGAATCAGTCTGGAGATCAGCCGGGGTGAGTATGTGGCGCTGATGGGACCATCCGGTTCAGGGAAATCAACCCTGATGCATATCCTGGGGTGTCTGGATACCCCGGATGCGGGAAGCTATTTCTTTGACGGCACGGATACCGCCCGGTTTAATGACCGGGAGCTGGCACGGCTGAGGAACCGGGCATTCGGGTTTGTGTTTCAGAGTTTTAATCTCCTGCCCAGGCTCTCCGCACTCGCCAATGTGGAACTGCCGATGCTTTATGCCGGAGTGGGACGCCGGGCACGGATTAACCGCGCAACCGAACTGCTGGAACTGGTCGGTCTGGGTGACCGGTTGCGCCACAAGCCAAATGAGCTTTCCGGCGGCGAGATGCAGCGGGTGGCAATCGCCCGTGCGCTGGCAAATGAGCCCGAGGTAATCCTTGCTGATGAGCCGACGGGTAATCTGGATTCCCGGACCGGTGCGGAGATCATGAGGCTTTTTGACCGGCTGGCAGAGGAGGGGAAGACTGTGGTCATTGTGACCCATGATCCGGGGATTGCGGAGCACTGCCGGCGGATTGTCCGGCTGCGGGATGGCGAGATTGTTGCCGATGAGTCCCGGCGTTCAGGGTGAGGTGTTGATGCGGTTCTGGGAGATTGTCAAGCTGGCACTGGGGACATTTCAGGCGAACCGGCTGCGGTCCTTTCTGACCACCCTGGGAATTATTATCGGCGTAATGACGGTGATTGCGATTGTTTCGCTGATTCAGGGGATGAACTATGAGGTGGAGCGGCAGATCTCCTCGCTGGGGTCAAATGTCATCTATCTGCAGAAGGTGTCCTGGGGTGTGGGGCAGATTGACTGGGATGAGGTTTCCCGCCGGCCCGATTTGACCCTTGAGGATGCGGTGGCAATCGGCCGGCTGTCCGGCGTGGCGGTGGTGGCACCGCTGCGGAGCCGGATGATCTCCCGGCTGAATTACCGGAACCGGAAGGCGACCAATCTGGAGCTGTCAGGGGTGACTCCGGTTTACGCCGAGGTTGCCAATTACGGAATCGAGTCGGGGCGGTTTATCAGTGCTGATGACAGCATGCGGAAGCGGGCGGTGTGTGTAATCGGCGGTTATGTGGTTGATAATCTCTTTCCAGATGAGGAGCCGATCGGTAAGGAACTGCTGATTGAGGGGAAGAAATTTACGGTAATTGGCACGCTGACCCGGAAGGGCAGTTTTCTGGGGCAGACACAGGACAATGTAATCTTCGTACCTTTAGCTACTTTTGAAAAGAGTTTTCGCGCCCAGCCCGGATGGGGGGAGTTTGCTCATGCGCTGAGTATCATGATTGTGCCGAAGCCGGGAGTGGCACTGGAGCGGGTGATTGATCAGGTACGGGAGCTGATGCGCCGGCGTCACGGTTTGAAATATGACCAGCCCGATGATTTCGGAATTAACACTCAGGAGACGCTGCGCACAATCTACCGGAATATCACGCGGGTGGCATTTATCGTGATGATTGCGGTGGCGGCAATTTCCCTGCTGGTGGGCGGTATCGGCATAATGAATATCATGCTGGTGGCGGTGGCCGAGCGGACCCGGGAGATCGGACTGCGCAAGGCGCTGGGCGCAACAACCGGTGATATTCTTTATCAGTTCCTTTTTGAGTCGGTACTGCTCGCCCTGACCGGCGGTGCGATTGGCATTGCGCTCGGGCTGGGAATTGCGAAGGTCGTGGAGCTGACCGTGCATCTGCGTGCCGCCGCGCCGGTATGGACGATTGTGCTCGGGTTCGGGTTTTCCGCCGTGGTGGGAATCTTTTTCGGTATCTATCCGGCTTCGCGGGCCGCAAGGCTGGATCCGATTCAGGCGCTGCGGTATGAGTAGTCATTGACAGATCCGGAAATTTTTTCTAAAATCTCTCCGGGCAGTTATGGAGTTGAGCCGCTGGCTGTGGTACAAAGTTAAGGACCTGTTACTGAAAATTTACGGGCTTCTGATCCGGGTACAGGTCTTCGGCCGGGACAAGATTGCTTTGCCGATGCGCAGCGGGCTGATCGTGGCGGCAAATCATCTGACCGGTGCCGATTCAATTGTGATTCAGATCGGGCTGAAGACGAGGATTTTCTTTCTTGCCTGGGCAAGGTGGTTCCGGTCACGTTTTGTCGGATTCTGGATGCGGAATCTGTGTGACACCATGCCTGTGAATAAGGATGGCGTTAAGGATAATGTGGCAAGCCTGCGCCGGAGTATCCAGTTGCTGAAACAGGGGAAGACAATCGGCATCTATCCGGAAGGGGAGCTGAATCGGCAGGGACGAATTGAGAAGGTTTATAACGGCACCGCCTGGCTGGCGGTGCGTGCCGGTGTTCCGGTTCTGCCCGTTTATGTAAGCGGTCTGAAGAAAGGTCCGGTTCCCCATTCCAAACCGTGGCTGAATGAGGCCTGGGAGGGGTTCTTTTCGGTAGTGGGGAATCTGCTGAACCGGAATATCATTCTGGCGGTCGGCGAGCCGATATTCCCCCGGTGTCAGGGGACAGTGAGCTATGTCGAGCTGAAGCGAGAAATTGAACGCATCAATCGACTGATGCTTGAGCAGTTCCGGGAGCTGGAGAAAAAGTATAACCGCCAGTGGCAGGAGGTTGACCACCGCCGAAATTGAATTAAAATTGGTGGTTATGCCGGCAGGAGTTTTAGACGAAATCAGACAGGGCCGGGTGCGGCCGGTTTATATTTTTCTGGGGGCGGATCTGACAGTAAGTGATGAGGTAGTTGCGGAGCTTAAAAAGAGGCTGCTGGCTCCCGGGCTGGAGGCTTTTGATTATGACAGCGTGAATGCCGGTGAGCTGGGCCGGTCCGAAGGAATGTCGCTGCCGATGTTTCTGCAGCGGCTGAATCAGCCACCGCTTGCCGCCCGGCGCCGGCTGGTGGTGATCCGGCATCTGGAGCTGTTAGGGAACAGATTGCTTGAGGAGTTCTGTGCGGGGTTAAAGGCGGTGCCGGATTTCGTAACGGTGGTCGTAGTCGGCAGTGGTGAGCAGAGTAAAATCCGAGAGCTGCGCCGGATGTTCAGTGAAGCCGGGCTGACGCAGTGGGTGATTGCCGCGGAAGGGGCACATGCCGATTCGCTTCTGACTCAGGTTGAGTGCTGGGCAAAAGGGCTGGGGCTGGAGCTGGAGCGGGAGGCGAGCATGATGCTGATTGAGATTGCGGGTGAGGACCCGGTGATGCTGAAGGGTGAGATTGAGAAGCTGAAAACCGCCCTTAATCCTGCAGGAGAATCGGGGAGCCGGGTAAAGGTTACAGTTGACTGTGTCCGCCAGTATGCCAGTTCCACCCGGGTGTTTGAATTGCGGGATTATGTCTGGCAGTGTCTGGATCGGCGGCCCGCCGAGGCGCTGAGCACCCTGCGCCGGCTGGAGGCGCTGGGTGAGGAGCCGAAGAAGATCATCGGCTGGCTGGCGCCGGCACTGCTTGATCTGCTGGCGGTGAAGCGGGGAGAAATGGCGCCGGTGCGCCTCTGGCGGTGCTCCCGGAATGCGCCGCACAAGTGGCAGCTGGAGGAGATTGACCGGGCACTGGAGGAGCTTTTCCGGGTTGATCTCGGTCTGCTGCTCGGGAACCGGGAGGTTTTTGCCATGCTGGATCTGTGGACGGTGAGATGCTGCGGGGCCCGGATAAGGCAGACCCGGGCAATCAGAGGATCACGGTGAACAGGATGGAAATAAATTTTGTTTTCAGGAGGTGAAAAGGTTATGGCTGGTGATTATCCGGCACGCAAGATTGAAAAGCGCTGGCAGTTGTTCTGGGAGGAGAAAGGCGTTTTTAAGACCAGTTCCGATCCAAAGAACAAGTATTATGTGCTGGTGATGTTTCTTTATCCCTCCGGCGATATGCATATGGGTCATGCGCGGAATTATACGATCGGCGACTGTATCTGCCGGCTGCGCAAGATGCAGGGTTATGATGTTCTGCACCCGTTCGGCTGGGATGCGTTCGGACTGCCGGCAGAGAATGCGGCAATTGAGCATAACATTCCGCCATGGGTGTGGACCTTTGATTCGATTAATCTGTGCAAACGGAATCTGAAGCTTCTGGGGATCGGCTATGACTGGGACCGGGAGGTGACAACCTGTCTGCCCGAGTATTACCGCTGGAATCAGTGGCTGTTTATCCGGTTTTATGAGCGGGGACTGGCATACCGGAAAGAGGCGTATGTCAACTGGTGTCCGCGGTGTCAGACCGTTCTGGCAAATGAGCAGGTGGTTGAGGGGCGGTGTTACCGTTCAAGCTGTGCGACGCCGATTGAGAAGAAGAAACTGACCCAGTGGTTTTTCCGGATTACCCAGTATGCCGAGGAGCTGCTGAAGGGCATTGACGAGCTGACCGGCTGGCCGGAGAGTGTCCGGACGATGCAGCGGAACTGGATTGGGCGCTCCGAAGGGGTGGAGGTGGATTTCGAACTGGAAGATGGCACGAAGATTCCGGTATTTACCACCAGGCCGGATACGCTTTACGGCGTGACTTTTCTGGCGCTGGCCCCGGACGCACCGCTGGCGGAGACAATTGCGAAGGGGACAGCACAGGAAGGAGCGGTGCGGGAGTTCTGTGAGCGGGTGCTTCTGGAGCCGGAGTTTGTGCGCATCGCCGCGGACCGGCAGAAAACGGGGGTTTTTACCGGCAGGTTTGCCATTAACCCGCTGACCCGGGAAAAGGTGCCGGTATACATTGCCGATTTTGTGCTGGCAGGCTACGGTACCGGGATGGTGATGGCGGTGCCGGCACATGATCAGCGGGATTTTGAGTTTGCGCGTAAGTACGGGTTGCCGATTAAGGTGGTGATTCAGCCGCGGGGAGGAAGCCTGGATCCGGCGAACATGAGTGCCGCCTATACCGAACCGGGTGTTATGGTGAATTCCGGGCAGTTTGACGGACTGTGGTCTGAGGAGGGAATTGAGCGGGTGATTGAGTATCTGGAGCGGCAGGGGCTGGGAAGGCGGAAGGTGCAGTACCGGCTCAAAGACTGGCTGATTTCCCGACAGCGTTACTGGGGAACACCGATTCCGATGATTCACTGCGAACGGTGCGGGATTGTGCCGGTGCCGGATGAACAGCTGCCGGTACTTCTGCCACCGGAGGTGAAGGATTACAAACCCAAGGGGAAGTCGGTGCTTGCCGGGGTGGAGGAGTTTATCAATACCACCTGCCCGAAATGCAAGGGTCCGGCAAAGCGGGATCCGGATACAATGGACACCTTTGTTGACTCCTCCTGGTACCACCTGCGCTATACCGATCCCCATAATGACCGGCTGCCGTTTGCCCGGGAGAATGCGGACAGGTGGCTGCCGATCGATGAGTATATTGGCGGGATTGAGCATGCGTGCGGTCATCTGATCTTCTTCCGGTTTTTTACCCGGGTGCTGGCGGATATGGGGATGGTTTCGGTACGGGAACCGTGCCGGGTACTGAGGACGCAGGGGATGGTTTCGCTTGATGGTAAAACGATGTCTTCCTCCAAGAAGCATGGGGTGTGGGTCGGGCCGTTTGTTGAGGAGCACGGTGCGGACTGTGCCCGGCTGGCGGTGCTTTTTGCGGCGCCGCCGGAGAAGCCGATGGAGTGGACGAATGAGCTGGTGACCGGGGTAAAGCGGTTTCTTGCCCGGGTGTGGCGGTTGTACGAGGAGTGTCTGGAGTCAAAGGCGGTTGATCCGGCTGCAATTCCCGGGGCGGTGGACCCAGCTGGTTTTTCTGATGCGGAGCGGGAGCTGTATATTTATCTGAATCAGACCCATCAGAAGGTGCTCAAGGATGCGGAGGGGTTTCAATTTAACACCGCAATCAGTGCGCTGATGGAGTTTCTCAACCGGCTGATCAGTTTTCCCAACCGCAAATCACCGGTTTTCGGTTTTGCCCTTAAGCGGTTTATCTACCTGCTGGCACCTTTTGCCCCACACCTTGCTGAGGAGCTGTGGCATCAGTTCTACCCGGAGCGGGGCTCGATTTTCAACGAGCGGATGCCGGTATTTGATGAGCGGTTTCTGGTATTTGATATGATAGAAATTCCGGTGCAGGTTAATGGTAAGCTGCGGGCAAGGGTTATGGTGAAGCGGGGGAGTTCCGGGGCTGAGGTTCGGGATGCTGTTTTTGCCAGCCCGGCAGTTATGAGTCAAATCCAGGGACAGGAGGTGGACAGGTTTATTTATGTCCCGGACCGGCTGGTGAATATCGTGGTAAGGAAACAGTCGGCATAGGTCCGACAAGAGGAGGTGGTTATGAAAGGTTTTTTTCTGGTTCTGGTGCTGCTGGGCGGGGTCCTGCTTGGATATCTGATTTTTAATTTTGCGCAGGCTCGGCGCCGGCAGGTGGATGTCCTGCCCGATTTTGAGGCGGGTACCGATTCGATCCAGGCTTATCTTGGCCGGATTGAAGAACTGGAACGGCGGGCAAAAGGGGTGCGCAGCCGGATCGCCACTGCGCCCATCAATGAGCGGGTGATACGACAGCGGGAGCTGGCGGTGCTTGAGGATAAAATCCGGGAGCTGAGGCTGGCAGTGGAGCAGTGGCGTCAGGCGCGGACGAAGACGACTGCTAACGATCTCTACCGGAAGTGTATCATGCTTTACGGCAGTGCCAGCGGAGTGTGTGAACTGCTGCTGTCGGATACTCTGCCCGCAGCAGGAACGGTGAAGTAATTGGACCGGATTTTAATTCTCGATTTTGGTTCCCAGTACACACAGCTGATCTGTCGGCGGGTGAGGGAGCTTGAGGTCTATGCTGAGATCGTGCCATTCAATATCGCACCCGCTGAAATTTTAGCAAGAGGAGCGTGCGGGATCATTCTTTCCGGCGGCCCGGCAAGCGTGCGAGACCAAGAGGCACCTAAGCCGGATCCTGGAGTCTTCCGCCTGGGAGTTCCCGTTCTGGGTATCTGCTATGGTATGCAGTTGATTGCCCAGATGCTCGGTGGGAGGATCGGGTCCGAGCTGCGGGAATACGGGCACAGCCGGTTTGTCCGGAACCGGCGGTCGCCACTGTTTGAAGGTCTGCCTGGCAGTTTTCCGGTCTGGATGAGCCATGGGGACTCGGTGCGCCGGCTGCCCGATGGTTTCACAGCGCTGGGTGATACCAGTTCGGGCGCAGTGGCAGCGATGGCGGATGAAAGCCGGCAGATTTACGGGGTGCAGTTTCATCCCGAAGTTGAGCATACACCGCTGGGGAAAGATATCCTAGCAAATTTCCTTTTTAAAATCTGCGGGTGCCGTCGCAACTGGACGATGAAGAATTTTATTCAGGAACAGAGTGTGTCGATCCGGGAACAGGTAGGACGGGAGCGGGTGTTGTGTGCGGTTTCGGGCGGCGTGGATTCAACGGTAATGGCGGTTCTGCTCTACCGGGTGCTCGGCCGCCGGCTGATTGCGGTGTTTGTCGACAATGGACTGCTGCGTCAGGGAGAGGAGGAGGCAGTACCCGGCCTGCTTAAACAGCTTCTGCCCGTGAGAACGGTAGATGCCCGCAATCGGTTTCTGAGCAGTCTGGAGGGTGTAGTTGATCCGGAACAAAAGCGCCGGATTATTGGCCGGGAGTTTATACGGGTTTTCGAGGCGGTGGCAGAACAGGCAGGCGGAATCCGGTTTCTTGCTCAGGGGACGCTGTACCCGGACCTGATTGAATCCCGGTCTGCCACCGGTGGTCCTTCAGCTACGATCAAGACTCATCATAATGTCGGCGGACTGCCCAAGGACCTCAGGTTTGAGCTGATTGAACCGCTCAAGGAGCTGTTCAAGGATGAGGTGCGGAAGCTGGGACGGGCGCTGAAGATTCCGGGTTCTATTCTCAACCGGCATCCCTTTCCCGGGCCCGGTCTGGCGGTGAGGATCGTCGGCGCTGTGACTCCAGAGCGGCTGGAGATGTTACGGCAGGCGGATCATATATTTATCAGTGAGCTGAAGAGGTCGGGCTGGTATCATCAGGTCTGGCAGGCGCTGGCAGTGCTTTTGCCGGTGCGTTCAGTTGGAGTGATGGGTGACCGCCGGACCTATGAGCATGTGGTGGCATTGCGGGCGGTGGTTTCCAGTGATGCCATGACCGCAGACTGGGCACGGTTGCCTGAGGAACTCCTTGCCCGTGTCGCCCGCCGGATCACTAATGAGGTCCGTGGTGTTAACCGGGTGGTCTATGATATTTCATCCAAACCGCCGGCAACAATTGAATGGGAGTGATGTTATTCGTCCGGCAGGGCGCTGATTGAGTCAATATACGCCTGATTCAATCCGGTGGAGTCGGTAACCATCCAGACCGCCCGCTGAACCATACCCAGGTTTTCGCTGATGCGTTTGTGCCGCACCAGTTCTGCCAGCTGCCGCAGTCCCGGGTTGTCGGTGAGGGGTCCGAGCATGAAGGTATCGGTTTCTGCCGGAATGAGCCGGCGCCGGTTACAGCAGAAGACGCCGAGCACGACCGTGGTGTTATTGGTGCTGAAGGTGACCGGATGGTCCTTAAGGATAATCATGTGCTGAGTGGAGTTTTTGCTTGAGGTAAAGAGCAGACCGCCGGGCAGAGTGTCAGACGCATAGGCAGAGTTGTTCGCCCGGGCAACCAGTGCCAGCGAATAGAGTCCATTCGGACTGAAATGCTGCCGGTCACCAGCGATGGCGATGAGTGTAATTCCGGGGTTGAGGCTGAAGGGGCTGCCGGTGGGTTCAAAGTCGGTCGGTATCAGGAGTTCGTCGCAGGCAGTAAGCAGCAGGATGAAAACCAGAATCAGCCGGCGGGATGGAGCGGTGGTTGCGGACATACTTTCTTCAGGGGAGGTTCTGAAGTTTAAGCCGGGTTGAGTCCGTAAGCCCTTCGCCATCGGTGATTTCAAACAAAGCCTCCTGTGCCAGCTCTACCGCCTCTTCGTAATCAAGGTGCTTGTCTTTCAGGAGTTCAAAAAGTTCATTCAGCTCCCGCTCCCAGACCTGAATCGCAATTTCGTAAAAGGACTCATCATCCGGTTCGTCCAGGTTTTCGTTCGCACAATAGGTCGGTAAAAGAACGGTTGTTTCCTGATCCGGCGGCACCGAGAAGGAAAACTGCTGTAAAAGCATCATATACTGATACTCCGGGCTGTTGGGCGAAAAGACCAGACCTGCCGGCATGAGGACCGGGATGCGCCGGGTGGTGTTATTAAGAACCGAAAGCTCAAGGGGCAGAAGTGAGCTCGGGATTTCCGAATCAGCACCGGTAATATACCGGAGCTCGAGTCCGGCAGGCAGTTCGTAGGGTTTGCCGCCGATCGGCTCAAATGCACCCCGTTCCCATTGACGCTCGGGCAGCCGGTCGCAGATACCGGCAAGGGAGGTTAAAAGCACCAGGAAAACCAGCAGGTACCGGCTCACAGTAAATAAATAGCCTGTTACAGTCAAAAGTCAAGAGGAGAGCTGTTTGAGCCGGCAAAGTTCTGATTTCCCCAATAAATTAGAGTCATGCGGAGTGGCAGATTTCACATTTTTAAGCCGGCTCACAATAGCCTTTTTTGGCAAGTTAAAGCTAAGCCGACAGTTATGAAGTGGTGCCGGTTTGAGTAGCCGGCAACCGGGGCGGCAGTTCCCGGCAGGGTATCGGTTTCTGATTGCGGATGGTTTGGCTAAAATGCGGCTGGGTTTCAGCGGTTATACGGGTCTTTTGTCAGCAGGGAAGACAAAGCCAAGGACAATCAGCTGTTCATTGATGCGATAGGTGGAGACCTTGATCTGGAGGCGGCGAATCGTGCCATTCCGCATCAGCCCGTCAAACTGATACTCATTGGGTGCCGGTTTGCCCTCTTTCCGCGCCTGGAGATACCCTGAAATCCGTTCCCGCTCCGGTTCGGCGACCAGCTCCACTACCGGTTTGCCGATCACTTCATTGAGCTCATAGCCGAACAGCTCGGCAAATTTCGGATTGGCGTAAACAATTCTGCCCTCGTGCTCGGCAGCGATGCCATGGGGTGAATATTCCAGGATTGCCCGGGTGTGCGAGAGCACCTCCTGGACCTGACGGCTGAGTTTTTCCCGTTCGCTTAAGTCCTGAGCGACCACCATGACTGCCGGTTGACCCTGCCAGCTGAGGGGTGCGTTCCGAACCTCAGCTAAAATGTAACTGCCATCCCGGCGTCTGAGCCTTTCCCTAATTGGCGGGTTGCTCGTCCCTTTTTCGAGGGCGGTGCGGATCCGGTTGACTGCTGCCGGCCAGTCATCCGGATGGACAAACTCCATCACGCTCTTCCCGACCAGTTCTGCCGGGTCGTCATAGCCGAGCATTCTGGCACCGGTGCGGTTGATCATGACAATTCTGCCCTGCTGATGAACTGCAATTGTTATCGGAGCGATGTCAATCAGGGTCTGATAGTTATTCAGGCTTTCCTTGAGCCGGTGTTCAATTGTCCGGTAATCGGTAACATCATGTGCCAGACCAACAGTGCCCAGCAGTTCGCCGTCCAGCCCGCGCAGTGGTTCCACCCGGGCGCGATAAAAGTGTTCACCCTGGATAAATTCAAACTGCACCGATTCGCCCGCCAGTGCCCGCTGGAGCTGGAGTTCAACTTCCGGTTTGATGTTCAGCAGGGTGGTGATTTTTTCCCCGACCAGTGTGCCGGGTCGAGCGGGCAGGCCGCGAATGCCGGAGCCGATTGCCGAGGTGCAGATGAGCCGGGTGTCGGTGGTCCAGATCAGCGCCGGGATCTGGTTGAGCAGCAGCCGGAGCCGGGCTTCGTTCTCCCGCAGTTCCAGCATCGCCTGCTTTTCTTCGGTGATATCACGAGCGATCGTAAGGATCAGAGTTTCCTCCTCAAGTTCCACCAGGGCGTTGCTCAAAAGCAGCCAGAGCGGCCGGCCGTCGCGGCGCCGGGTGGCAATTTCCGCCTGAAACGCTCTTTTCTCAAGAATGGCGGCACGCATCTGGGGCAGTACTGCTGCTACATCTTGCGGGACGATGTCCCGCAGGCGGCGCCCGGTGATTTCCGATGCCGGCAAACTGAGGAGTCTCGTGGCGGACCGGTTAACCCTGACAACCGTTCCGTCCATCTTTTCCAGAAAAATGGCAGCGGATTCAGCATCAAACAACTGAGCCACCAGAGATTCACTCCGGCTGATTTCGGCGCGCAACTGATGTTCAGCGGTAATGTCCCGGCACAGGGCATAAATTTTCTGCTCGGTTGAGTCCGGCAGTACTTCAGCCCTGACACTCAAAATTTTTTCCTGTCCTTGCTGATCATGAATTCTGATTGCCGTTTCCCCTCTGCCCTTTCTCAGCAACCTGCGTCCGAAAAGGGCGAGTGAACGCCGTTCCTCAGGGAGGACAAACTGATCTACGAGCTGGTTGAGCAACCGTTCAACAGGGAGACCGGTAAGCTGGCCTGCGGCATTGTTTGCTTCGAGGATTTCTCCCCGGGTTGAAACCACAATGATGGCATCGGTTGAGAGCCGTAATACCGTCTGATACTTTCTTTCCGCCTGCAGTGCCTTCTCAGTAGGCTGCCAGAAAGGTGTCACATCCCGGCCGATACAGACGATCCCGGCGGGGGTGCCTGATTCATCCAGCCCGACAGTGGCAAAGAAATAGAGGCTCATTCGTCTGCCGTCCTTCCGGATGAATTCAAAGCCATTAGCAAAATCCCGGCCTGCAAGTACCGTTCTTATATTCAGACCCGAATCCGGAAACAGACCGCTCCAGGGCATGCCCAGCAGTTCCTCCCTGCTCAGCCCCAGTGTCTGGTGTGTCTCCTCGTTCACCTCAACAATCCGGCCCGCCAGATCCAGAGTGATGATAATATCGCCGGGCTGGATGCTGATGTTTTTGAAGACCAGTCCCCGGGATCTTTTTTTCTTCCGTTCAGGCATCAACCAAGACTCCCGTCCAAATAGTATGATGCCCAGCGGGGTTGTCAATAAAAATTAGTCGGAGACACAGACAGGGTGCCGGCTACTTCGGGTAGTACTTTTCCAGCAGTGCCGGCCGGACCCGCTTGAGTTCTGACTTCGGGAACACCGACAGAAGCTCCCAGCCAAGATTCAGTGTCGTCTCAATTGAGCGGTTTTCGTACTCCCCCTGGGCGATATAGCGCCGTTCAAAAGTCCGGGCAAAATCGATATACAACCGGTCCAGCTCGGTCAGCGCCGCTTCGCCCAGAATTACCTGCAGTTCTTCCGCCTCCTTGCCCCGGGCATAGCAGGCGTAAAGCTGATTAAACAGATCCGCATGATCCTCACGTGTCTTGCCGGCACCGATTCCCTTATCCTTCAGCCGGGAGAGGGAAGGCAGGACGTCGATCGGGGGCGCAATGTTCTTCAGGTGCATTGCCCGGGAAAGGATGATCTGTCCCTCAGTGATATAACCGGTTAAATCGGGGATCGGATGGGTCTTGTCATCCTCGGGCATGGTGAGAATCGGGATCATCGTAATTGAGCCGGTCCGGTCCTTGATCCGGCCGCAGCGCTCATAAATCGATGCCAGATCAGTGTAAAGATAACCCGGATACCCCCGCCGGCCCGGCACCTCCTTCCGGGCGGCAGAAATTTCCCGCAGCGCCTCACAGTAATTGGTCATATCGGTGAGAATCACGAGAACATGCATCCCCAGCTCAAATGCCAGATATTCGGCGCAGGTGAGAGCGGTCCGGGGTGTGGCAATCCGTTCGATTGCCGGTTCATCGGCGAGATTCAGAAACAGCACTGTTCTGGACAACGCACCGGAGCGGGTAAAGTCGTCAATGAAGAACTGCGCCTCCTCAAAGGTGATGCCCATGGCGGCAAACACAACCGCAAACCTTTCCTCTTTTCCCAGCACCTTTGCCTGACGGGCGATCTGGGCTGCCAGCCGGTTATGGGGCAGACCGGTGCCGGAGAAAATCGGCAGTTTCTGACCGCGCACGAGGGTATTCAGTCCGTCGATCGCCGAGATGCCGGTTTGAATAAACTCATTCGGGTACTCGCGGGCACAGGGGTTAATGGGAGCGCCGTTGATATCAAGCCGCTGTTTCGGGATGATTGGTGGTCCACCATCGCGCGGCGCACCCAGGCCGTCAAAAACCCGTCCCAGCATTTCCTCGGAAACCGCCAGTTCAATACCCCTGCCCAGAAACCGCACGCCGGCTTTCGGCACATCAATTCCTCTTGTTCCTTCAAATACCTGCACCAGCGCCCGGTCGCGGTTCACCTCCAGAACCTGGCCGCGGCGTCTTTCCCCTGATGGCAGTCTGATTTCCACCAGCTCGGCATACTTTACCCCGCTTACCCCTTCAACAACGAGCAGAGGTCCGGAGACCGAACTCACACTTCGGTACTCTTTAATCATGCCGCCCCCTTCAGCTCCGCTTCGAGCTCCGCTTCAATTTCCTTAAAGCGGTTCTCCAGCTCCGATTCTTCCAGGAATTTCATCCGGGCGATCTTTTCCCGGACCGGCAGTTTTTCAATCCGGTTAATGTCATCGCCCCGTTCCAGCGCCTGCCGGGCACCGTGATAAAACCGGAGAATCATTTCCAGGATCAGCGCCTGTTTTTTCAGGGAACTGAAACTGTCTACCGGATCAAACGCATTCTGATGGAGAAAATCTTCCCGGATTGACCGGGCGACCTCAAGAATCAGCCGTTCGTTTCCGCCCAGCGTATCCTTGCCCACCAGCCGCACCACCTCCTCCAGTTCCGCCTCCCGCTGCAATATTGCGAGTGCCTCCCGGCAGTTCGCCCCATAACCAGCACCCGCCAGCCGGTCCATTACCGGAGCAAGCGATTCCGCATACAGCGAATAGGAGCGGAGCCAGGAGATTGCGGGAAAATGGCGGGCAAACGCCAGCTTGTCCTCGAGCGACCAGAAGACCTTCACTACCCGCAGCGTTGCCTGGACAACCGGGTCATTAAGATCGCCACCCGGCGGCGAGACCGAGCCGATAACGGTCAGACTTCCCTCCTGCTCCCTGCCCTGATATCTTCCGAGACACCGGACCCGGCCTGCCCGTTCATAAAATTCCGCAATCCTTCCTGCCAGATATGCCGGATAACCCTCTTCCCCCGGCATCTCCTCCAGCCGGCCTGAGATTTCGCGCATCGCCTCTGCCCAGCGGGAGGTTGAATCTGCCTGCAGCGCTACCGCATAGCCCATATCCCGGAAATACTCGCCAATCGTGACCGCAGTGTAAACCGAAGCCTCCCGCGCCGCTACCGGCATATTGGAGGTGTTGGCGATCAGGACCGTCCGCTTCATAAGCGGTTCCCCGCTTCTCGGGTCTTCAAGTTTGGGGAACTCGAGGAGAACATCAGTCATCTCATTCCCCCGCTCGCCGCAGCCGACAAAAATGACCACCTCCGCATCCGCCCACTTCGCCAGCTGATGCTGAATCACGGTCTTACCGGAACCGAACGGTCCTGGTACACATGCAGTACCGCCCTTTGCCACCGGAAAGAAACTGTCAATTACCCGCTGACCGGTCAGAAGCGGCATATTCGGTGCCAGCCGTTCCTTTACCGGTCTGGGGACCCGTACCGGCCAGCGCTGCATCATAGTCAGATTCACTGTCCGGTCCCGTGTCCGCAGGACCGCAATTGTATCGTTAATTGTCCACTCCCCTTCCCGGATCTCCACCAGTTCTCCGCCCACACCCGGCGGCACCATGATGCGATGCCTGATCAGCGTGGTTTCCTCAACTTCGCCGATCACATCTCCCGGCTCAACCTCATCCCCCGCTTTGACGATCGGCTTGAAATACCATTTTCGGTCCCGGTTCAGACCCGGGACTTCCACACCCCGGCTGATAAAATCACCGGCAACGCTCCGCACGACATCCAGCGGGCGCTGCACGCCGTCATAAATACTTTCGATCAGCCCCGGACCCAGTTCCACTGAGAGCGGTTCATGGCTCGGGAAAACCGGTTCTCCCGGTCCGATACCCGCAGTCTCTTCATAAACCTGAATCGCCGCTTCATCACCGGCGAGCCCGATTATTTCTCCCAGCAGTCTCTGCTCCGAAACCCGCACCATGTCAAACATCTTCGAGCCCGCCATGCCCTTTGCGACCACCAGCGGTCCTGATACCTTGACGATCATCCCGACTTCCGACTGCGTCCGCTTTTCCTTGATTTCCTGGTTTTCACTCATACCTTTTCCTCCTTCGGAATGTCCTCCCCGGCGCCGCCGGTCCGTCCTTTGTCCGGACCGAGCAGGTTGGCGCCCACCGCCCGGGCAACTGCTCTGACCAGGGGATCGAATTCATCCTTCAATCCGGAGAACGGCAGTGCCACTATGCACGGCAGGGCATCCTGCGAAAACCTTTTAACCACATCCTTCAGTGCGCCTGCCAGGTTATCGGTGTAGAAAATCACCTGGTAACCGGCCCGGACCAGCTCTTCCACTCTGCTGCGCGCATCCCCCTCCTGCACCGCAAAAACATCCACACCCGCCGCTCCCATTCCCATCACCACATCCTCCGGGCCCACGACGGCGATCCGGGAAATCTCACTCGGCATGAACAACCAGCTCCTCAGTCACGGTGGCGGGTAATCCTGTTACCTTCGCACCGTAAATCAGCCGGAGATTCGTAATTTCATTCTCCCACAGCCGGTAGAAACGAAATACCGGTTCATACCCGAGTGCCACATAGCGCGCTCGATTTGCAAATTCCACCAGAAGACGCCGGGCTCTTTGCTCCACGACGGCAAACCACCCTCGGTTTATCTTTACCTCCAGCCCCCGCTGGACCAGTTCCTCAAAAACTGTTCCCCGGAACCGCTGACTCCATACCTCATCTCCCGCGCCGACCAGTGCCGTCAGTTCTGCCAATGGCAGACCGCCTCCCTGCACCAGCAGCGAGGAGGGTTTTTCCGGCACCTCCGGCATCAACCGCAACCGCAGCAGTATCTTCAGATTCAGCAGATCCGCAGCCAGCCGGTAATAATGCCAGGCAAAATCCCGGTTCCGGCAGCAGTTCAGTGCCAGTTCAATCTCTTGCTGGTCAAGATAGAGGTCAACAAATCCCGGATTCCCCTTACGTTCTGCCTGCTCCAGTGCGGTGCGGCCGTGGGTCGCAAGCCAGCTTTCTACCCACCGCGGCAGCGCCAGCCGCACAAATGAGTCCGGTGGGGTAATGTGTGTTTCGTCTCCCCCCAGCTGTCGTTTCAGGCTCACCTTCATCCGCATGACCGCTGACGGCAGGACCAGAACTGTCCGCAGCCACTCCTCCGGGACATATTCGAGGGTGAAATGCAGAGCGGTCTCCTCTGCCCGGGAAAAGATCTGAGCCGGGTTGTTCAACCCGTCCCGGTCGATGAATTCGGCATAACGGGTTTCGGAAAGTTCTCGGAGGAAATCCTGTGCGGTGGGAACTGATATCAGCCGTTTATAGAAACTGCGGTCAAAAAAGAGCGGCTCGCGTGCCTTCATCCTGCCGATGCCGAATGAATAGGCAGTGTTCTCGCTCCAGCGGAGCGTGCCGGTCCGGTACCGACGAGTGATTGAATCCGAAAACAGAGTCACAAGATTATAAATATAATCCGCTATGAAGGTGAGTCAATAACAGTAAGCTTTTCCTGCCGGCGTGCGGTCGGGCTTAACTTGACATCAGCGGTGATCCGGTTTAACCTTTAATGATGGTTATTCTCATTATGCTCGGGTTGATCAGTGCGTCCCCGGCAACGGGAACGGCAACCTTTGATTTTCTGCTCATTGCGCCGACTGCCCGGGAAGCGGTCGTCGGCAGTTTTCATCCGGCAGCGGGAAGCGGTGCATTTGCATTTTATTACAACCCGGCGCAACTCTTAGCCAGCACCGCACCGGAGGCGCAGTTCAGCTACATCAACTACCCGGCAGGGGTGAATGCAGGTTCGGCTGCCTACCGCCAGCTCGTTGCCCAGGGGCGCGGTTTCGGTGCCGGTTTCTACTATCTGAACTCCGGGACGATGAAGCGGACCAATGAGCAGGGGGAGGAGCTGGGGACATTCGGCGTCTCGTTTGCCAGTCTGAAGATTGCCGGGGCGCAGACCGTTGCGGATCGAATTGATATCGGTCTGTCCCTGAACGGGCTCTACGGGAGTATTGATACCTTTTTCACTGTCGGGGTTGCGGGTGATGCCGGGGCGGTGTACCGTCTGCCGGATTACCATCTGTCAATCGGTGCCGGGGTAAGGAACCTCGGACTGCAGATCAAGCCCTTCGGTGATTACCGGGATCCGCTTCCGTTTGATATTGCGCTCGGTGCCGCCTGGCAGCCGGTGCCGGCACTCAGCCTCGGGGTCGGTGTTCACAAATCAAGCACCGACCGCTTCCGCTTCGGCTGCGGGGTGGAAGGCTGGGCAGGCAGTAACATTATTCTCCGTGCCGGCTATGATTCCCGCGGGAGCGACTGGAATGACGGCACACTGGGCGGACTGCTTGCCGGCTTTGCTGCCGGACTCGGAATCCGGTATGACCGCTATCAGGTTGATTATTCATTCCTGCCGATGGGGGTCCTCGGTTTTTCGCACCGGCTGAGCCTCGGGTTCAGTCTGTAACTTTCCGATGAAGCGTCAGTTTGTCAAGGATCTGAAACCGGGGACGCTTGTCAACGATGTGTTCTGGTGCTCGCGCCGCGACATCAAGGACCGCCGGGATGGCGGGCAGTTTCTGACCTTTGAAATCCGGGACCGGACCGGTGCCATGTCCGCGATCATGTGGGACAAGATTGAGGACGGAATTACCTACATCGCCGAGGGCAGTTTCTGCCATGTTCAGGGCCGGGTCGGCGACTACCAGGGGAAACTGCAACTGACGGTCAGTGCGGTCTATCCGGTGGAGCCGGTTCAGGTCTCAAAGGCGGATTTCATTCCGGTGTCCAGGTTCAATCCCGCTGAGCTGATGAGCGAACTCAGGGGTTATATCGCCCAGATTCAGAACCCCTGGCTCCAGCAGCTGCTTAAGGCATTTTTTGATGATGCCCGTTTTGTGGAGCAGTTTGCCCAGGCACCGGCAGCGGTCCGGGTGCACCATGCCTGGCTCGGCGGGCTCCTGGAACATACGGTGATGATGTGCCGGCTGGCGGTCCATCTGCCCGGGGTCTATCCGGAAATTGACCGGGATTTGATCCTCACCGGCTGTATCCTGCACGACATCGGGAAGGTCCGTGAATACACCGCCGGGCAGGCGATTGAACATACCGACGAGGGCAAGCTCCTCGGTCATATTGTGCTCGGATATCAGCTGGTGGCAGACAAAATCCGCACGATTGCGGGCTTTCCGTCCGAGCTGGAAAAGCAGGTTCTGCATATCATACTTGCCCATCATGGCGAGCATGAATTCGGCGCGCCCAAGACTCCGAAGTTTCCCGAAGCCTTTCTGGTCTTCTTTCTGGACTATCTGGATTCCCGGCTGGCGATCTTCCGCTCCGCAATTGAAAAAAATCCCGGGGTGCGGTGGACTGAATTCAACGACTATCTGGAAACTGATGTTTACATCGGCGAACCGCCGGACAAGGTTCAGTGACATCCGCTCAATCGCCGGAATCACCACTTCTCCGGCCGCCTGAGTATCAGACCTTTGCCGCTGCCTGCCGGCAGTTGGGGGTGAATCTCAGTGGAGAACAGTTCAGCCTGCTGGTGCGGTATCAGGCTGAACTCACAGCGGAAAATGAAAGGATCAACCTGATTTCCCGCAAGGACACGAGCCGGATCTTCAGCTATCACATCATTGACTCCCTGGCGGTTTCCCGGTTCATTTCCGGGGCTCGGGTCTGCGCCGATATCGGCACCGGTGCCGGACTGCCCGGGATTCCGCTGGCGGTTGTCCGGCCCGACCTGACCGTTTTTCTGATCGAATCGGTGCAGAAGAAGTGCCGGTTTCTGGCGCAGGTGACCGCCGGACTGGAACTCAAAAATATCCGGCTGCTCTGTGCCCGTGCTGAGAGCCTGCCACCGCTGGACTGCGATGTGATTTTAAGCCGGCTGACCGGAGAGCTGAAGCTGACCCTGCGTCATTCAATCCGCCATCTCAAGCCCGGAGGAATTATGATTCTTTACAAATCGGCGGGCTGGGAGGCGGAACTGAAAAGGAACTTCCGGCTCCTGGCGCGACTGAGGCTGAAGCTGGACCGGGTTGAGACGGTGCGCCTGCCTTTTACCGGGATTGAGCGGCAGCTGGTGTTCCTGGTGCGAGCGTCATAAGGTAATTCAGAACCCCCAATAAAAAAGATGAAGGCCCCACCCCCGGCCTTCACTTTTCAAAGATCGGCAGCGGATGTAACATCATAAGCGTGCCCGGGTTGTGCGAAACTCGTAGAAAGGAGGTGATCCAGCCGCACGTTCCCGTACGGCTACCTTGTTACGACTTCGCCCCAGTCACCAGCCCTACCTTGGGCCCTCGTAAAGAGGGACTTCAGGTATTGCCGGCTCCCATGGCGTGACGGGCGGTGTGTACAAGACCCGGGAACGTATTCACCGCAGCATGCTGATCTGCGATTACTAGCGATTCCATCTTCATGCAGGCGAGTTGCAGCCTGCAATCCGAACCATGGCCGCTTTTATGGGATTAGCTCCGCCTCGCGACGTCGCAACCCATTGTAACGGCCACTGTAGGACGTGTGTAGCCCTGGGCATAAAGGCCATGCTGACTTGACGTCATCCCCACCTTCCTCCTCCTTAACGGAGGCAGTCCCCTTAGAGTGCACCCTCGCGGGTTGGCAACTAAGGGCAGGGGTTGCGCTCGTTGTGGGACTTAACCATACACCTCACGGCACGAGCTGACGACAGCCATGCAGCACCTGTGCCGGCTCCCGGGAAAATCCCGGGTCGCTTCCCTTTCGGGTCACTACCACCGGCATGTCAAACCCAGGTAAGGTTCTTCGCGTAGCATCGAATTAAACCACATCCTCCACCGCTTGTGCGGGTCCCCGTCAATTCCTTTGAGTTTCAACCTTGCGGCCGTAGTCCCCAGGTGGCACACTTAACGCGTTAGCTGCGGCACGCCCGAAACCGGGCACGCCCAGTGTGCATCGTTTACGGCTAGGACTACCAGGGTATCTAATCCTGTTTGCTCCCCTAGCTTTCGTGTTTCAGCGTCAGGAACGTTCCAGGAGCCTGCCTTCGCCATCGGCGTTCCTTCCGATATCCACGCATTTTACCGCTACACCGGAAGTTCCGGCTCCCTCTCCCGTCCTCAAGGCTGGTAGTTTCGACAGCAGTTCCTCCGTTGAGCGGAGGGCTTTCACCATCGACACGCCAGCCCGCCTACACACCCTTTACACCCAGTGAATCCGGACAGCGCTTGCCCCCTACGTATTACCGCGGCTGCTGGCACGTAGTTAGCCGGGGCTTCCTCTGGGGGTACCGTCACCCCTTGTTGTCAAGGGGCTTCGTTCCCCCTGACAGGAGTTTACATCCCGAAGGACTTCATCCTCCACGCGGTGTCGCTGGGTCAGGCTTTCGCCCATTGCCCAAATTTCTAGACTGCTGCCTCCCGTAGGAGTGGGGACCGTGTCGCAGTTCCCCTGTGGCTGGTCACGCTCTCACGCCAGCTACCCGTCTCAGCCATGGTGGGCTTTTACCCCGCCATCAAGCTGATAGGCCAAGGGCCCGTCCCGGGGCGGCACCTTGCGGCACCTTTCCTGTCAGGAAGATGCCTCCCTGACAGCGTATGGAGAATTAGCCCGCCTTTCGGCGAGTTATGCTCCTCCCTGGGGATGGTTACCCTTGTATTACTCACCCGTTCGCCGCTAAGCACAGCACGGTATTGCTACCACACTGTGCTCCGCTCGACTTGCATGTCTAAGACACACCGCCAGCGCTAGTCCTGGGCCAGGATCAAACCCTTCAAGCGAAAAGCTTGTAAGGAATTGATTGGCACAACCCGAGCACGCTTGGGTTACATCCGAATTATCAAAGAGCGATATCTCTGTAACTATATTATAACGGCTTCAAACCCTTTGTCAAGCAGGATTTTAAGCAGAATTTTAATATTCTATCTCCAGATTAATCATTAACTTATAGTATTTTCCGAGAAATTTTTTTCCCGCAGAGAGACACAGGGCGGTTAGTCCTTTTTTTCTTCCTTTTTGCCTGAAGTTTCGGGACCGGATTTGTCGCTCTTTTTCCCGGTTTCGGACTTGCGGGCGTAATCGGTGATGTAAAAGCCTGAACCCTTGAAGATCAGGCCCGAGCCGCCGGAGATCAGCCGTTCCACCCCGCCGTTTTTCCCGCACTTGGGGCATTTCTTCACCGGCGGTTCGGTGATGCGCTGAAACTGGCTGAAGCGGTGTCCGCACCGCTTGCAGTGATATTCGTAGGTTGGCATATCAGGCGCTTCCTTTCACCCTCTTAAAGACCGGAGCGCCCGCAAAGGGGCGCTCCGGTCCGGAGGTGTGATTAATACTCACCGCCGTAGCCGCCCGGAGTCGGCGGGGTCTTTTCCTTTTCCGGCAGTTCGGTGATCGCGCACTCGGTGGTGATCATCAGTCCGGCAACGCTTGCAGCATTCTGGAGCGCAACCCGGGTGACCTTGGTCGGGTCGATGATGCCCATCTCGAACATGTCGCCGTATTCCAGGGTCTCGCAGTTGAAGCCGAAACTGCCCTTCTCCTCCTTGACCCGGTTGAACACGATCGAGCCGTCAACTCCGGCGTTCTGGGCGAGCTGACGGATCGGCTCCTCCAGCGCCCGCTTGACGATGTTGACGCCAATCTGCTCATCGCCCTCAACCTTCAGTTTCTCCAGCGCCGGGATGCAGCGCACCAGTGCCACGCCACCGCCCGGGACCACACCCTCTTCCACCGCAGCCCGGGTGGCGTGCAGTGCGTCCTCCACCAGCGCCTTCTTGTTCTTCATCTCCACCTCAGTGGCAGCACCGACATTGATCACCGCCACACCGCCGGCGAGCTTCGCCAGCCGTTCCTGCAGTTTCTCCCGGTCATAGTCGGACTTGGTCTCCTCAATCTGCTTGCGGATCTGCTCAATCCGTGCCTGAATGTCCGCCTTCTTGCCCGCACCCTCAACGATCGTCGTGTTCTCCTTGTCGATCACCACCCGCTTGGCGATGCCGAGATCGGAAATCTGGACATTCTCCAGCTTGATACCCAGGTCCTCGGAGATCAGTCTGCCACCGGTGAGGATGGCGATATCCTCCATCATCGCCCGGCGCCGGTCACCGTAGCCCGGTGCCTTGACCGCACAGCAGCGGAGCGTGCCCTTGATGTGGTTGACCACCAGGCCCGCCAGCGCCTCACCCTCAACCTCTTCCGCAATCACCAGGATCGGCTTGCCCCGCTGGGCAACCTTCTCCAGGATCGGCAGGAGGTCGCGCATTGAGGAGATCTTCTTCTCATAGAGCAGGACAAAGGCATCCTCAAGGATCGCCTCCATCTTCTGGTTCTGGGGTGAGGTGGTGCCCGGTTCAAGCGCAAAGTAGGGCGAGAGGTAGCCGCGGTCAAACTGCATACCCTCGACGACCTCAAGCGTGGTTTCGACCGACTTCGCCTCCTCAACCGTGATCACGCCCTCCTTGCCCACCTTCTCCATCGCATCGGCAATCAGCTTGCCGATCTCCTTGTCGTTATTGGCGGAGATGGTGGCAACCTGCTCGATCTCCTCGCGGCCTGAGGTCTTCTTGGAGATGCGCTTGAGTTCGGCAACCGCCGCCTCTACCGCCTTGTCAATGCCCCGCTTCAGCGCCATCGCATTGGCACCGGCGGTAACATTCTTCAGACCCTCGCGGTAGATCGCCTCGGCAAGAACCGTGGCGGTGGTGGTGCCGTCGCCGGCAATGTCTGAAGTCTTGGACGCCACCTCCTTGATCATCTGGGCGCCCATGTTTTCAAACTTGTCCTCAAGCTCAATCTCCTTGGCAACGGTAACGCCGTCCTTGGTCACGGTCGGCGCACCCCACTTCTTGTCAATCAGGACATTGTGGCCGCGCGGACCAAGGGTCACCTTGACCGCATGGGCAAGCTGTTCCGCACCGCGCAGAATCGCCCTTCGGGCATCCTCTTCAAATTTCAACTGCTTTGCTGGCATTTTCGCTCCTCCTTATTTGTTTTCCTTTTCAATGATCGCCAGGACATCGTCCTCGCGCATGATCAGATACTCCTCATCACCAATCCGGATCTCGTTCCCGGAATACTTGCCGAACAGGATGTAGTCACCCTTCTTCACCTCCATCGGAATCCGGTTGCCCTTGTCGTCGATTCGGCCCGGTCCGACCGCAATCACCTTACCCTGCTGCGGTTTCTCCTTGGCGGTATCCGGGATGATAATCCCGCCCTTCTTTACTTCCTCTTCAACCCGTTCAACCAGGATTCGATCCTGCAACGGTTTAATCTTCATCACTCCTCCTTTTTAGAATTTGCACCTGATATTGTAAATTATGCCTTTTCAAACACCTCGCACTCCCATCCCGACCCCCTCTTTTCATTAGACAGCAGAGAAATTCAAAAGGTTTCAGTTTTCTGCCCAAAAACAGAAAATGGGCGATACCTGAATTGAACAGGTGACCTCCTCCTTGTAAGGGAGGCGCTCTCGCCAACTGAGCTAATCGCCCTTGGCTAAATCATAGCGGAGAAAAGGGGGAATGTCAAACAGGTCAGCCGGAAAGTTATGCCGGGACGGCTCTTCCAGCAGGGGTTAACCGGAGCACAAAGACTCCTGCAGGCGGTGGGGGGAACTGCGGGCAGGGCAGGGGTTTAACGGGTGCAATTCTGTAACTATATGACAAAATATAACTTGGATAAACGGTGGTGGTCTGGTGTGAAATCCGGGCAGGTTTCAGGCTCTAACTGTATGGAGAGTGAAAGGAGGAATGTATGAAAAAGCACAACACCCCCGGTATCAGCCGGGTTGAACAGCAGGTGTTCAACTACCTGCGCCGGCAGGACCCGGACCATATCGCCCTGCATTTTGCCCGGCAGAGGTCCGGGATGGTGGCAAACTACTATCTTTATGCCCTGAAGGCGGACCGGATTTACCGGCTGGTCTGTGAGCTTGCCGGAAAGGCAGGGGTGGCGCCGGCTGTCCGCCGGCTGTATTACTCCTTTGCCCTGGAGCTGGAAAAGCTGTATCGCACCCGGCAGAACCGGGACCTCGCAACCGAGATTGAGATCCGGCGCTACAAATGGACCCGGCGCGGTCTGGACCCGCAGCTGCTTGACCGGCTGGCAGCGGCGCTCAGGCGGGAAATCGGGTGAGGGCAGACGGGTTTTATTCTCCTGACCGCTGAAACCGCTCAATCTTCCTGATTATCTCCTCGGGCAGCAGCTCCGGCTCAAGCTCCATAGCCTTCTGCCAGTCCCGGACTGCCTGGGCATCAGCTCCCTTTCTGGCGTAAGCGAGTCCCCGGATGTAATAGGCTTCTGCTGAATCGGGATCAAGCTGGATTGCCCGGGAGAAGTCCGCAATCGCCTGCCCCAGCTCCCCTTTTGTGAAATAGACGCTTCCCCGCTTGCAATAGGTTTCGGCGAAATCGGGTTTAAGCTGGATTGCCTTTGAGTAGTCCAGGATTGCCAGCTCCAGCTCCCCCTTTTGGACATAGACATCTCCACGGCTGTAATATGGCTGGGTGAACCCGGGATCAAGCTGGATTGCCCGGGAGAAGTCCGCAATTGCCAGCTCCAGCTCCCCTTTTGTGAAATAGACATCTCCCCGCTTGCAATAGGTTTCGGCGAAATCGGGTTTAAGCTGGATTGCCTCTGAGAAGTCCCGGATCGCCTGGTTCAGCTCGCCCTTTCTGGCACAGGCGGTTCCGCGGAGGTAATAGGTATCGAAGTCATCGGGTTTAAGCTGGATTACCCGGGAGTAATCCTCAATTGCCTCACCCAGCTTCCCTGTTATTAAATAGATGAATCCCCGATAGAAATAGGCTTCAGCGAAATCGGGTTTGAGCTGGATTGCCTGTGAGAAGTCCTGGATTGCCTTCTCCAGCTCACCCTTTCTGGCATAGGCGAGCCCGCGGTAGAAACAGGCTTCAGCGTAATCGGGTTTGAGCTGGATTGCCTTTGAGAGGTCCTGGATTGCTCTGTCCAGTTCGCCCTTTTTGTCATAGGTGAGTCCGCGGTAGAAATAGGTTTCGGCGAAATCGGGATTAATGTGGATTGCCTTTGAGAAGTCCTGGATTGACTTGTCCAATTCACACTTTTGGGCATAGGCGAGTCCGCGGATGTCATAAGCATAGGCGTTATCGGGATTGTGCTGGATTGTCCGGGCAAGAATTTCAATCATTGCTCCTTCAATCACCGCATCAACGCTCTCCTTAATATTTTTCATGTTGATACCCCTTTATTAAATTTTCGGTTCTCAGTCTTTTTTGCCCGGCCTCACCTCGCCGGTGCGGTCAATACCTCGCTCCAGCGCGCTGACCATGCCCTTGCTCAGCGGCTGGAAATCAGAATTCACAGCTGGAATATCATATTTTCAGAAAGGTCTGTGTCAATTTTCGGAGAAATGGTCCGTTGCCCTTTCTATCCGGTCATTTCGAACGCAGCACTGCAGGGCGGGGTCGAGGAATGACGGAAAGAGAGGGATTGGAATGAGGGAAATCGCGGCAGGGAATGAAAACGGGCGCCCGGATACTGAACACCGGCAGGTCATATTGACCGGTTAAATTGAGCTCGGGTTTTACCGGCACAACTTGCCGGTGCGGGTTTTAATTGTTAAACTTGGGAATGGAGTCGGCGGTTGAAGTGCGGAGTCTGGTGCGCCGGTTCGGCGTGCTGACCGCAGTTGACAACCTTTCCTTCACGGTCCGGCCCGGCGAGATCTTCGGGCTGATCGGACCGAACGGCTCGGGCAAGACCACCACCCTGCGGGTCGTCGCTACCCTGCTCCTGCCCAGCTCCGGGACGGTTGAGGTTTTCGGTCATGATGTAATCCGGGAGGCGGGTGCGGTCCGGAGGCTGATCTCCTATCTGCCGGAGGATGCCGGGGCATACAAAAACCTCTCCGGGCTGGAGTATCTGCGGTTCATGGCAACCTTCTATTCCGGTGACACGGTGGAGCGGGACCGGCTTGTGGAGCGGGGGATGGAGATTGCCGGGCTGGGAACAAGGATTAAAGACCGGGTGCGGACCTATTCCAAGGGGATGGCGAGAAAACTGCTTCTTGCCCGGGCGCTGATGACCGCGCCGAAACTGGCGATTCTGGATGAGCCGACCTCAGGTCTGGATGTGGAGAATGCGACCGAGGTCCGGAAAATCATCCGGGATTTCGCCCGCTCCGGCACGACCGTGCTCCTCTCCTCGCACAACATGCTGGAGGTGGAGTTTCTTTCCGACCGGGTGGGTATCATCCGGCAGGGCAGACTGATCGCCACCGGCTCACCCGCGGAACTGAAGGCGGAGTTCCGGGCGGAAAATCTGGAGCAGGTTTTTCTCAGGGCGGCAGGATGAGGTTTCTGGGCACGCTCGTCTGGAAGGAGATGCGGGAGCTTCTGACGGTGCGGATGCTCGTGCCGTTTCTGGCGGTGCTGGTGCTGTTTCTCTTTATCGGCAGGATGCTGCGCGGGGAGCGGAAGCGGGCGGAATCACCCCAGCCGGTGCTGGTGGTCAGTGCTGATTCGGGTCCGGTGTCCGATCTGATTGTCCGGCTGCTCGGACAGAGCGGGTTGACCGCACACCGGTTTTCCGGTCCGCTGGATTCAGCGCTGATGCAGAACGGCGGGAACTGGGTGGCGCTTGTCCGGGTGCCGGAGAGTGCAGATGTCCGGCTGGAGCGGTTTGAACCGGTTGAGCTTGAGGTCTACACACCCCTGCGCGGGTTCTCCTTCGGGCAGACGATGCGCGGGGCAAAGGTGAAGAGCGCGCTTGCCCGGCTGGATTCGGTGCTTGCCCGCCAGCAGATCGCACGGCTGGCAGGCGGGCTGACGCCGGAGGCAATCCAGCATCCCCTGCAGAAGGCGGAGTATGTGGTGCTCAGGGGCAGGGTGGCGCCGGGCAGTCCGGAGGCGGTGCAGGGGCTTCTGCTCGGTCAGACCTTTCTGGTGCCGATCATTCTGCTGCTGGTCATCATCTATGCGAGCCAGATGATTGCCGCCTCAATCGGGCAGGAGAAGGAGAACAAGACCCTGGAGACGCTGCTGACTGTGCCGGTGAGCCGGGTGCTGATCGTTGCGGGCAAGATGCTCGGGGCGGCGATTGCCGCTGTGGTCATTTCCGCGGTCTTCATGCTGGCGATGGGGTATTACACCACCGGCTTTGCTGAAGGCAGGACCGGGGTGCCGTCAGCCGGAGCCGGGGTCAGCGGGCTGGGGCTGAGTCTGACAACTGAAGGGGTGGTCCTGCTCGGGATTACCCTGTTTCTGGCGATCATGGCGGCGCTCGCACTGGCGACCCTGCTGGCGGTTTTCTCCGAGGATGCCAAGAGCGCGCAGGCAAACATCACCCCGCTGATGATGCTCTGCCTGATCCCCTATTTCTTTGTGCTGATGTTCGACATCAATACCCTGTCCCTGCCGTTAAAGATTCTGATTCTGGCGATTCCCTTTTCCTATCCCTTTCTTGTTCCGCAGGCGCTCATCTTCGGCAACTACCGGCTGATTATTTTCGGTATCGTTTATACCGGGCTGTTTGCGGTGATTCTGGTCCTCCTTGCCGCCTGGTTTTTCCAGGGGGAGCGGGTCCTGACCGCCCGGCTGCGGTTCAGGCGGCGTTAGCAGTTCTGCGGTCTTCCTGCCTGCCCCGGGCGAGCGAGGCAAAAATTCCCAGAAAACAGAGCAGACTGAAGATGACAAAACCCAGCCGGAGCGCGGGCAGAAGTCCCGGGGCACTGCCGGGCTGGAGTCGGACCGGACCGACAAAGATACCCAAAAGCATCATCGCCAGACCCAGAGAGAGGCTCTGACCGAGCAGGCGCATGGTGGCAAGAATGGCAGAGCCGATACTGTAATCAGCCGGAGCGAGTGCACCCATGACCGCACTGGTGTTGGGTGCGGAGAACAGGGCAAAGCCGAATCCGAGAAGGAGCAGTGCGGAGATTATAAACCAGAGCGGTGTGTCCGGACTGAGCAGGGCAAAAAGCCCGAGTCCGAGCGTGGTCAGCCCCATACCCACAGAGGCGAGGAGCCGGGGTTCGTGCCGGTCGGCAAGCCTGCCGGTCAGGGGCGAAAAAAGCGCCATGACCACCGGCTGGCAGACCAGAATCAGCCCTGCGGTCTGGACATCAATCTGCCGGAGATACTGGAGATAGAGGCTGAGCAGAAATCCGACCGCAGCGGTTGCAGCATAATTGATGAGTGCGGCAAGATTGGAGAAGGTGAAGGTCCGGCTGGTGCGCAACAGCTGAAGGTTGAGGAGCGGGCTGGTGGTCCGCCTTTCCCAGAAAAGGAATGCCAGCAGGCAGATGATGCCGGCGATGGTCAGAATAATGGCGGTGCGGTCCGGAATCCGGGTCAGACCGAAAAGCAGTCCCAGGATACCGGCGGCATAGATGATTGAACCGGTGAGATCAAAGGCTTGAACCCGGGTTGGTGCGGAGCCGGGAATTGCCGGGCTCATCAGCAGGGCGGCAAGGCTGAAGGGCAGATTGATGCCGAACACCATGCGCCAGCCCAGATAACGGGTGATGATACCGCCGAGAAACGGTCCGAGCGAAAGGCCGAGATAGGTAACTGCGGTGTTGATGCCCAGCGCCCAGCCCCGCCTCTCCCGCGGATAGACCGCGGTGAGGATGGCAATACCGGTGGCGAATATCATTGCACCCGCAATGCCCTGCAGGAGCCGGCAGATCAGCAGCAGTGTGCCCGAAGGGGCGAGCGCAGCACCGAGCGAGGCGAGGGTATAGGTACCCAGACCGAGATTGAAGATCATCCGCCGGTGATAGATGTCGGCAAGCCGGCCGAAGGGGAGGAGCAGAATTGCCGAGCTTAAAAGTGCGGCGGTGGGCAGCCAGCCCAGGGTGATCGCATCCAGGCCGAGGTCCTTGCCGATGGCGGGCAGAGCGATGTTGATTGATGAGCTCATAAACGGGGTGACAAATGAGCTGATGCTCGTGGCAACCAGCGTTAAAACCCGGACCCGGGATTCAGTTACCGCCACTTAAAACCACCAGTTTCTGAAAACGAAAGCGATGGTCCGGGATGAGATAGACACCGGTGCGGTTGATCCGGACCCGGGTGCCGGCAGGGGTGAAACCGGTAAGGACAGGGCAGTCACCGATGTTAACGATCCGGACCGGTGGCTGGCGGTCGGGCTGGCTGACACCGGTGGCGGGCAGTCTGCCGCCAAGGTAAAACAGGTCGGTGTTGCCGGCGCTGTCCCCAGCGAAGAGAATGTGCAGGATGCGGTTCTGAGTAACGAGCGCCGGCTGTTTTACCTCGTGGGTCGTCAGACCGGTAAGCTGCTGTGGTCCGGTCCAGACACCCGCAGACTCCTGGAGGGCAAAGATCAGCTGTTTGCGGTCCGGTGAGCCGGCGGTTTTTCCACACCAGACCGCAGCGCACCGGTTGTTAAAGAGATGGGCGATTGATGGTGATTCCTGATTAAACTGGACATAACCGCTAACAGCGGTGATTTCACTCCAGCCCTGCGGGTTCCGGCAGCGGTAGCAGATCAGATAATAGGGATAGTTTGCATCACTCCCCTGCCAGACGACATGCCAGCAGTTGTTACCGCCGGCGGTAACCGCGGGTGAATACTGGGCAAGACCGCCGGCAAGCTCTGACACCTGCTCAGGCTCCTGCCAGACCCCGTCAATCCGGCGCCGGCACAGCACCTGATTACTGGAACTGCCGAGATCCATTCCCAGCCAGACCACACACAGATTGCCCGCGCTGTCCACCGCTACTGACGCATCCCGGTGATCCGCAGGAAAGGAGGTAATCTGTTCTGCCGGCAGCCAGCCGGTGCCGGGCTGATACTCCTTGTGAAACACCTGTGGAACACCGCCGGTATCCGGGTTGCCGTAATAGACGATATGCAGCGCACCGGTAACCGGCTGGACCGCAACCGCCGGATATTTGAGATTGTAGGGCTGGGGTGCAAAAACGGGCAGGGTCTCGGCAAGCCACCGGCTGGTGGCGGCGTCAAACCGCTGATACCAGATTCCGCGGAGCTGGGGATAGCTCTGGGCGTCAATGTGCCAGAGGAGATGGATATTGCCCGCAGGGTCGGCACCGGCGGTGGGCAGGTTGAGGTTGATCTCCATCCGGGTGAGCTGGGACTCGGGCAGCCAGATTCCGCTTCCTGCCTCATAACCGCGGTACCAGATCTGCCGGAAACCGGCACGGCTGTCCAGCCAGAAGACAAAGATATTTCCCTGCGGGTCAACCGCAATACTTCTCTGATAGCTCAGTCCGGGTACCTGCACCGCCGGATGGCTCGTGAGCCGGACCAGACTGTCCCACTCAATTGCCGGACCGGGCCGGGCAAGAATACAGACAGCAAAAATGCAAATTCCGCACCGCACCATCGGTATAAGACTGGCTTAATTAATCAGATTGTCAAGGAAATGACGGGCTTCTCAGCTTTCGGGTTTCACCTGCTCCAGATGTGCCAGCACCGCGCCGGCGAGGTAGAAGGAGCCGGCAACGACAATCGGCATTCTGCCGATCGCCAGCTCGCGGGCACGGGCAAGGGCAGTCGGAATGTCAGGGGCGGTCTCGGCAGGAACCTTGAGCCGGGTGAAGATCGCCTTGAGGTGGGCAGGGGCAAGGGCGCGGGGTGATTCGGGCGCAACCGCAATCGCATAGTCAACATAGGGGGCAAGCGGTTCCAGGGTCCTCTTGACCAGTTTGTTGCGGAGCGAGCCGTAGACCAGAATCACCTTTTCCCGGAAGCAGTCGTGAAGGACCCGGGCAAGCGCCTGCCCGGATTCGGGGTTGTGGCAGGTGTCAACAAGCAGGGGCGGGTTCTGTTCCACAAGCTGGCACCTGCCGGGAATAACCAGTTCGCTCAGCCCCTGAAGGACCGGTTCAAATCTGATCCTCGGGTCGTTGCGGGCAAGGATACCGAGGGTGGTGAGCGCGGTCAGGCAGTTTTCAATCTGGTGTCGGCCCAGGAGCCGGAGCCGGATTCTGCCCGCACCCAGTTCGGTGAAGGCGGAGAAGGCGGTGCCGTTGAGGTCAGCGGTGTCATCCCAGTAGCGGGCATGCGCCTCCACAGGCACAGTCCGGGCGCCGGTCTTTTCCGCCTGCGCCAGCAGTTCTTTTTTTGCCTCGGGCATTTGCGGGGCGACGATGACCGGCCGGTCCGGGCGCATGATGCCCGCCTTTTCCCGGGCGATCTTTGTAAGCGTGTTGCCGAGGACCTTGAGGTGGTCATAGCCGATGCGGGTGATGACCGAGATTTCGGGATGGCTGAGGTTGGTGGCGTCCAGCCGGCCGCCAAGCCCGACCTCAATCACCGGATAGTCCAGCCCGCGCCGGGCAAAGAGGTCAAAGGCGGCTGCGGTCAGCAGTTCAAAGTAGGAGACCGGCTGTTTTGCCACAAGCGGACGGAATCTGGTCATCAGCCGGGCAAACTCCGCCCGGTTAATCCAGCTGCCCTGGAGCTGAATCCGTTCCCGGACCGAGAGGAGATGGGGGGAGACAAAAAGCCCGGTTTTGAGTCCGCAGGCGCGCAGGCCCGCCTCAATCATATAGGCGACCGAGCCCTTGCCTTTGGTGCCGGCGATGAGAATGACATTCTTGAGCCGGTCCTGCGGGTTGCCGGCAAGCTCAAGCAGTCTGCGGATCGCATCGAGCTTGAACCGGTCGCGCGGTCGGGGTTTGCGCTCGTAGTTGACGAGTGCATCCAGAAACTCAAGCGCCTGCTGGTAATTCATTGTCCCTCCTGTTCAGGTGAGCTTTTGAGCAGAATCCCCCGTTTTGAATTCCGGCAGAATTCCAGCAGGTGCCGGATTTCCGCCTCTGCGGGTCCGGATAAAAGTTCCACCTCAATCCGGGCAAGGGCGGTGTCAGGAAGCAGACCGGAGCGGAAGATGAGCCGGAAGGCGTCCCTGATGATGGTGATCTTTTCCGGGCTGAAGCCGGCGCGCTCCAGACCGGTGCGGTTGATGTCCAGTATCCGGCAGGGGTTGCCGGCAGCAAGGGCAAAGGGCGGGATGTCCTGGTTGACATAGGAGTGGGCGCCGACCATCGCCAGTTTTCCGATCCGGCAGAACTGGTGGACACCGGTCCTGCCGCCGATGTTGGCACCATCCTCAATTTCCACATAGCCGCCGAGCAGGACCCCGCTGGTCAGGACACAGTCGGAGCCGATCCGGCAGTTGTGGGCGATATGGACATAGCTCATGATGAAGTTGCGGTCGCCGATACTGGTGGCGTTGTCCGGACCGGTTGCCCGGTGCACGGTTGCATATTCAAAGATGATGTTGTCGGTGCCAATATTGACCGCGGTCGGCTCGCCCTGATACTTCCGGTCCATCGGTTCGGCACCGATGACGACGCCGGTTTTGAGCCGGGTGCGGGCGCCGACCGTCACCCTGCCCTCAAGGACGCAGAAGGGTCCGATTTCACAATCGGGCGCAAGCTGCGCCTGAGGGCTGATGATGGCGGTCGGATGGATCAGCGGACCGCACCGGTTACCGTGGCACTGCATGCCAGTTCTTCACCGACCAGAACCCTGCCTTCAAACTTGAACACCCCGGCCTTTGCCGAGACGAGCCGGGCGATGATCCGCAGTTCCTCACCGGGCCGGACGATGCGCCGAAACCGCACCTGCTCAATGCCGGCAAAGAGCGGGGTTTTTCCTTTAAGTTCAGGCTGCTGGAGCAGGACGAGCAGGATGCCCGCCTGGGCGATCGCCTCCACCATCAGGACACCGGGCAGAACCGGATTGCCGGGAAAGTGGCCCCGAAAGTAGAACTCCTCCTGCCGGACGGTCCGGGCGCATTCAATCTCCTCGCGGTCAAACCGGATCACCCGGTCAATAAAGAGAAACGGCTCCCGATGGGGAAGGTACTGTCTGACATCAACTGTTGTGCTCAAACTGCCTCCTTTCTTAGTTGCCGGACCAGTTTCAGGTTGAGCCGGTGACCCGGGTTGTAGGCAAAGAGCTCTGCCCGCAGTGGTCTGCCGAAGAGCGCCAGATCACCAAGCAGGTCAAGAATCTTGTGCCGGCAGGGTTCGGCACGGAAGCGGGGTTCTGCCGGAAAGAGCCAGCCGTCAACCATCTTCACCCGGAAGGGCAGGCGGTCAAGGAGCGGTTTCAGTGCCGGGTCCGCCGGTCCGAAGGTCCGGGCAGGTGCGATCTCCCGGAGAAACCGTTCCGGAGTGATGACCGTTGAGAAGAACTGGGGACCGGTCTGGGGATAGTCAATGAGACAGCTGATCTTCAGGTGCGGAGCGGGCAGGGCGATGATCAGGCTTCTTGTGCCGGCAACCGCAACCGGTGTGGCAAGATAAAAGGGCTCGGTTCTGCCGGTAATGCCGGCATTCTTCAGTTGCCGGGCAAAAAGCAGACTGCTGCCGTCATTAAAGGGCAGTTCGTCACGGTCAATGGTAAGCTGGAGGTCGGTGATGCCCATTCCAGCGCAGGCGGCAAGGAGGTGCTCAACCAGTGAGACCCGGCAGCGGTTGCGGATCAGAACGGTGGTATGATTTTTCACCCGGGCGTGCCGGATGTCTGCCCGGAGTTCAGAATTAAGGACAATGCCGGTGCCGGCTGGTGCAGGACTGAACTCCATCCGCACCGGCAGACCCGGACGGGTCCATCCGCAGATGGTGAATTTTTTTCTGATCGTCACCGGTTTTCTCCAAACTGGCGCCAGAGCCGCGCCCAGAAGCGCTGCATCTGCCTAAGCGGCCGGGCCGGAATTCCCCAGTAGTGACTGCCCGGCGGCAGAGAGCGGAAGACCGCGGATTTGGCATAGATGACGCTGTGGGCGCCGATGGTGATGTGATCGCTGATTCCGGACTGGCCGGCAATAATTACCCCATCCTCCAGGCGGGCACTGCCGGCGATACCGCACTGGGCGGTGATGATGCAGTTTTTACCGATCCGGACATTGTGGCCGATGTGGACCAGGGCATCAATTTTGGTGCCCCTGCCGATCCGGGTCTGTCTGCCGGTCTTTGCCCGGGCGATTGATACCAGCGGTCCGATCTCAACCTCATCCTCAATGATCACCTCACCCTCATGCTCGAGAAGGTGGTATCTGCCGTTGCGCTGTTCATACCCGAACCCGTGCCAGCCGATGACCGTGCCCGGTCCGATCCGGACATTTCTGCCGATCACCGTTCTGCCGAGGATGGTGACATTCGGACCGATGAAACAGCCGGCACAGATCTCAACTCCGGCGTCAATGTAAACCAAAGGGCTGATGACAGCACTCGGGTCAACTTCTGCCTGCGGGTCAATCCAGCAGTGCGGGTGCGCTTCAGGGTGCACTTAGGGTGTGAGAGCGGAATAAAGAATCTGGATGACTCCACTTACCTTTTCCCGGAGTGCCTCAATCCGGTCGGCTTCGCTCTCCTGGGTGCGCAGAAGCGCGCCGGTGCTCACCTCAAGGAGTGAGAGTTTGAACTGGATTTTCCGCTCCCGTTTTGAACATTCCCCGAAGATGCAGTAGTCGGCATTCAGCGTCCGGGCAACATCCAGCGCCTGGTCCTGGGTGATCTGCATGCCCGCATAACCCCGGTTCTGGACCGTCTGATCAACCTTGGCGTCCGGGATGATCTCCACCTGCGTTTTATCCTTGAGCAGGGCGCCGGCAAACTGCCGGATGCGGGTGCCGAGCCGTTCCCGCTGGGCTTCGTCACTGGCTTCGTAGATCGGAGCGATGACAAAGATTTTCTTCCCCGCAATCGTGGCAGGCAGCGGGGCATACTCCCGGTTGAGCTCCTCCAGGACCAGTTCAGTCAGATCCAGTCCGGTTTCACCGTAGACAATCCCCGCCTTGGTGGCATCCAGAACCAGGGCAAACCCTTCAATCTGGGCGACCTTGCGCACCGCCGAGTCGATTCGGGTGACGATCGGTGCCAGCAGTTCCTGATTTTTCTGCTCTATTTTCCCCCCGGGACCGTAAATCTCATTCAGGTAGCTGTCATACCTTTTTTTTCTTGATTCCACTTCAGCCAGTTTTGCCCGTTTGCCTTCTTCAGAAAGGGTAAGCTGCTGGGATTCGTACTCCTCCCTTGCCTGCTCGTATTCGGTCCGCAGCGATTCTGCCTTGGCCTGAAATTTGGCAATGGCATCATTCAGCTGTTTTTTTGCTTCGCTTGCCGCCTCATAGCGGGCAAGGAGCCGGTCGGAGTCAATGTAGCCGATCTTGTACTCCCGGGCACCGGCAAGTGCGGTGAGTGCCAGCAGGAGCAGAAGTGCCCGGAACAGAATCAGTCCCTTGGCGTTCATAGCCGTTCCTCCCTGTTTAAATCATACTTCTTCTGCTGTCGTTAGCTGGAACCGGCATCAATTACTGTTCCTGCCAGCCGGTCTTCAGCCGGTTTCAGCACGAGCCGGACCAGTCTGCCTGCAGGTATTCCAGCCGGGAGCGGCTCACAGGTAAGCCGGAGATAATTGTCCGTGAGCGCCCGGCCGTCGGGTTCGAGCACCGCCTCCCGGACCGTGCTGATAAACCGGCGGGCATATGCCTGACGCCGGTTGTGTGACCACTGACGGAGGAGCTGCACCCGGTGCTGTTTCACCGGTTTCGGGACCGGATCGCCGAGTTCAAATGCCGGAGTTCCGGGCCGGGGTGAATAGGGAAAGACATGCAGGTAATGGAGCGGAATGGCGGCCAGGAAGTTCATCGTGCGCGTAAACGAAGGTTCGTCCTCACCCGGATACCCGACGATCACATCCGCTCCGATGCAGGCATCGGGTTTCACCTGAAGGATTTTATTAATGAGCCGGGCATAATCGGCGGTCCGGTAACGCCGGTCCATTTTCCCGAGCAGCCGGTCATCACCGCTCTGAAGCGGGATGTGAAAGTGGCTGCAGATGCGGGGATCGGCGATCACCGTCAGCAGCTCATCGGTGAACAGGTCCGGTTCAATTGAGGCGAGCCGGAGCCGGAACCGGCCCGGTTGAGCCAGGAGCAGCCGGAGCAGCCGGGCAAGGTTCCAGTCTCCGCTTTCATACCGGCCGAGGTTCAGTCCGGTGAGGACAATCTCCTGATACCCGGACTGGCGCAGATGCTGAAACTGGCTGAGTACCTTTTCCGGAGACACGGCTGCCGGAGTGCCGCGCAGCTGGCGGACCACGCAGAAGGAGCAGGTCCGGTCGCAACCGTCCTGAACCTTGAGCAGGGCACGGCTCCGGACCGGTGCCGGCAGAATGTCTTTCAGCCGGCTTTTTTTCTCCTCCGCGGTCCAGATTTCGTCAACTCCGGGAATGTTTTTCAGGAGTTCGGGTGCCCGTGCCGGCAGACAGCCGAACACAATCACCCGGGGTTTCGGGTTGAGACTGCAGACCGAACGGATGAGCGCCAGCGAGCTTCTCTCCGCATTGGCGGTTACCGCGCAGGTATTGACAAAGCAGAGATCGGGAATCGCTCCGGGGTCATTGACGAGCCGGAAGCCCTGAGTCTGCAGCCAGCCGCGCAGCAGGTCGCTTTCCGCCTGATTGAGCCGGCAGCCGACCGTGGCGATACAGGCGGTGCGCCCCGGTTCAGTGGCAAAGGGCACAGCGGTCACGGGTGGTTAAAAGTCCTTGAAGTCCCGGAGGTGGTCTTCAAGTGTAAACCGGTCTGAGGGCCGTTCCGGCGGCAGTTCCTCTTCCTCTTTTTCTTCCGGCTTGGGCTGGAGCGCCTTCTCGCTCAGAGCGACGCGCCGGTTGTTGAGGTCAATTCTCAGTACCTTAAGTTCCAGCTCCTCGCCGATCTGGTAGTTTTCCCGGACCTTCTTCCCGCCACCCCGGGCGAGCTGACTCAAGGGCACAAACCCTTCGATTCCATAGTTCAGGGCGACCACCAGTCCGGGTTTCGGGATGTCCACAATCCGCGCCCGGACAATGTCCCCCTCCTTCAGCTCCTGGCTGAGTTTGTAGAACGGGTCCTCCTGAGTCTGCTTTAATCCCAGGGAGATCTTCCGGTTTTCCTTGTCAATTTCCAGAATGATTGTTTCCACGACCTGGCCCTTGCGCAGCTCCTCGCGCGGGTGTTTGATGCGCTTGGTCCAGGAGATGTCCTGATTATGAATCAGCCCCTCAATTCCCTCCTCCAGTTCGACAAATGCCCCGAAATCCTTGAGCGACTTGACCTTGCCGGTGACCCGCTGTCCGACCTTGTAGCGTTCATCAATCAGCGACCAGGGGTCAGGCTGAGTCTGCTTCAACCCCAGAGAGATGCGGCGGTTCTCCTTGTCGATATTCAGCACCACCGCTTCCACCTCCTGGTCAACCGAGAGCAGCTGTGCCGGGTGGTGGATGGATTTGGTCCAGGACATTTCCGAGATATGAATCAGTCCCTCGATTCCCTTCTCCAGTTCCACAAATGCACCGTATTCGGCAAGCGTGGTGACCCGGCCCCGGACGCGGGAGCCGATCGGATACTTCTCCTCCACCTTTTCCCAGGGGTGCGGGGTCAGCTGCTTCAGGCCGACGGTAATCCGGCCGGTATTGGTGTCCGCGGAAAGGACCTTGACCTTCAGTTTTTCGCCCGGCTGCACCACCTCACTGGGATGAACCACCTTGACCCAGGCAAGATCGGAGATGTGAAGCAGGGCGTCAACACCGCCGATGTCAATGAAGGCACCGAACTCAGTTACGGTCTTGACCGTTCCTTCAATGATGTCGCCAACCTGGATCCGCTGCAGGAGTTCCCGGCGCAGCGCCTCCTGCCGTTCCTCCAGCAGTGCCCGGCGGGAAACGACGATATTCTTCTTGTGCCAGTTCACGGAGAGAATTTTGACCTCCAGTTCCTGGTTAACCAGGGCGTCGAGATTGGGAACGGGCCGGAGGTCAACCTGCGAGCCGGGCAGAAAGGCGTCGAGCCCGAACACATCCACTGCGAGACCGCCCTTGACCCGGCGCAGCACAACCGCCTTCACCGGTTCACCGCTTTCGGACTTCTGTTTGATGATCTCCCAGGCGAGCTGGAAGTCGGCCTTTTTCTTGGAAAGGACCGGGAATCCGTCCTTGTTTTCCAAAGCGTCAATGTAGACCTGAATCTTTCTGCCTTCAACCGCCTCATCGGGATTGCGGAACTCCTCGAGCGGCAGAATTCCCTCCGCCTTCAGACCGATGTCCACCAGCACCGCATTCTGCACCCGCTTGATGATCGTGCCGGTGACAATTTCTCCCTCACGATAACTGGGGAAAGAGGTGTCGTAAAGCGAGTTGGTTTCTCCGGTATCCGGAGCCGGGTTTGACTGGTAATTATTCATCTTTTCGTCCTCCTGACATTCTTAAAATTCGGGCAACTTCTGCCACCACCTTTGCCGGAGTTGACGCACCCGCAGCAATCCCGATCCGGCAGAACCCCTGCCACTCAGCAGGATCGATTTCTGCCGGGCCGGTGATATGCACAACCCGGCGGCAGTGCGGCTGGATAATCTCCGCCAGGCGGGTGGTATTGGCGCTGTTTCTGCCGCCAACCACTATTACCGCCTCGACCCGCTTGGCAAGCCGGACCGCTGCCGCCTGCCGGGCGGTCACTTCAGCACAGATGGTGTTGAAGACCCGGATTTCAGTATAACCAAAATCAAGCAGGTTGGCAACTGCTGCCTTGAGCCGGTCCCGGCCAATGGTCGTCTGGGCAACAACACCGATCTTCTCAGTTTTCCGGAACCGGCGGGCAGGTGAATAGACGAGTGCCCGCGGAGCGGCAGCGGCAAGGATCGCCCGGACCTCGGGATGGTTGCGTTCTCCCACGACCACCACCTGATAGCCTTCCGCTGCCAGCCGGCGCGCTACCTGCTGAACCCGGCGCACATAGGGGCAGGTGGCGTCGATGATTTCCAGTCCCCGAGCCCGGCATTGCGTCAGCACTTCCGGCGGACAGCCATGGGCGCGGATGATGATGGCACCATCCCGGACCGCACTGATGCGGGCAGCGATTCTTATGCCCTCGTTCTGGAGTTCGCGCAGGACATCAGGGTTATGAACCAGTTCGCCATAGGTCCAGACTCTGGGATATTTTCTTAATGCATTTCTTGCCAGCCGCAGTGCCCGCTCGACACCGAAGCAGAAACCGGTCGGCCGGGCGATCAGGATGCGGGGCATTTCAGCCTGCCAGAGTTTCGACCCGGGACTGGATTTCCCGGGTGAGCTGTTCATAACCGGTCCGGTTGTTGGCAAATCCTTCGGGCATTACGGGTGGACCGAACCGCACCGTGATCGGTACACACTGCTGAGGACAGGGGCGCAGTCCCTGCCGGACAAAGTCCCGGTCCACGCACCAGGAAATGAAGGACTTGTCAACTCCAGCAATGTAACAGGGGATAACCGGCACCGAGTTCCGGACCGCCAGCATTGCCACTCCGGGTCTGAAACTGCCCAGTTTGCCACTGCGACTGCGGGTACCTTCAGGAAACAGCACCAGGGTCTGGCGGTGCCGGAGGAGTTGCGAGCAGCGCCGGAGTGCGGTAAGGTCCATTCCGCCCCGCCGGACCGGAATGGCATTCCAGCTTTGGATGAGCCAGGCAAAAGGGCGGTAACGGAAGAGTTCCTCCTTGGCGAGAAAGAAGATCTCCCGGGCGGCAGCCCAGCCGAGTATGAGCGGATCGAAGTTGGAGGTGTGATTAGCGGCAATTATTACACCGCGATCCTTTACCGCGCGGAGGTGTTCCCGGCCTGAAACCCGGAGACGCAGCAGCAGCCGGGCAAGCGGGTAGGTGAGACTCCAGGCGAGCCGCCAGCGGAGTTTCATTTCAGTCCGGGTCTGCCAGCCGGCGCCGGGCAAGGGCGCAGACGAGCGCCACCTGTTCTTCAATTGTGAGGTGGGTGGTGTCAATGAGAATTGCATCCCGGGCCCGGCGCAGCGGACTGTGCCGCCGGTGGGAGTCAATCCGGTCGCGCTCGGCGAGATTTTTCCGTACCTGTTCCAGATTTGCCTTTCCCTTCAGTTCTGCCAGCCGGCGCCGCGCCCGCTCTTTCAGATCACAGTCAAGATAGATCTTGAGCTGGGCATGCGGGAAGACCACACTCCCGATGTCCCGGCCTTCGCAGACGACATTTCTGCCTGCTGCCAGCCGGCGCTGTTCGGCAACCAGTTTTTCCCGCACAGAGCGGATCGCGGACACCGGTGAGACGAGTGCACTCACCGCTGGCTGGCGGATAGCTTCAGTAACATCCCGTTTATCCAGCAGGACCCGCAGCCGGTCATTTTCCCATTTCAGGTTCAGCTGGGTGCTGTCCAGCAGTTGCTGGAGCTGGCGGCGGTTGGTGAGCCGGATTCCTGCCTCGATGATTTTCAGTGTGATTGCCCGGTACATCGCACCGGTATCAAGATGGAAGAAACCCAGCCGCTGGGCAACGAGCCGGGCGGTGGTAGACTTGCCGGAACCTGCAGGACCGTCAATGGCAATAATGAAGCCGGCAGAGTTTTTTTTCACTCGGTTGATTCCCGGAGGGCAAACTGCTGGGCAAGCTGCAGCTGGATGTGGCGCAGGCGCGAAGCAATCGTCCGGGCAACGAGCCGCATGAGCACATACCCGAGCCGAGGGTCCTGATCAAAAAGTCTTTCCAGTTCCGCGACCTCAAATTCCAGAAAGGTGCAGTCGGTCAGTGCCCGGGAGCCGGCGGTGTAGTGCTGGTTGCCAACCAGTCCGGACCAGGCAAACATCTGTCCCGGTCCCAGCGTCATAATCTGATAGGTCTGCTGGGCAACACCGAAGTCAAGGGTGAGAATGACCGCCAGCCTTCCGGAGACAAGAATGTAAAACCGGTCTGCCGGCTGACCCTGAACATCAACCGGTTCGCCGGCACGGACCGATTTCAGCTTGCCGAGCCGGGCAAACCGTTCCAGTTCGCTGTCTTCCAACCGTTCAAAACCTTCAATCGTTTTCAGAAACTCCTTGGTGTCCATTTTTCCTCCTTAGAAATGCTCGTTGATGGAGAGGTCAAATACCCGGTTACGCCGGGTAGCGTCATTGTTTCCGAGCAGGTCCCGCAGTGCCAGCCCCAAACGAACCCGTTCCTGAAAGGTCCAGGCGATGCCGAAATTGAGCCAGCCACCACGCCAGGGGCGGTCCGGTTCCAGGGTGTTCAGCGCCGGGTCATATTCAGCAATGAGCTCAACATTACCGGGCAGCAGCTGGTTCAGGACCAGAAAGCCGTTAAATCCGCGCCACCAGTTGATGCCCAGTTCGGCATATGTCCGACTGATTTCAACAGTCTTACCGACCGCCAGATATGCCCCTTTCTCGCGGACGGTGAATTCCTCATTGTGACAGTAGTCGTAGCCCTGGCTTTCAAACCCGAGTGTCAGGTCCGGCACATAGCCTGCCTCCCGGAAAATTGCCACCCGGGCGAAGAGTTCCGGTCTTGGCCTTGATAACTCCGGCGTACTGCCACCGATGATGTGGTTGGCGCTGTAGGACATGCCCATGGTCAGCCGGTCAAACAGACCGACTCCGAACCGGGCGAGAACGCCGCCCTCGCCCCAGAGGCGCAGTCCGGCATAGTATTCGCCGTGAGTTAGAGATATCGGCACCGGACTGTCAATGTGGTAAAGGATGGCACCAGCCGGGACTGCAAGACTAAGAGTGATCAGCAGCAACTTCATCAGATGAGCATAGGTCAAACCCGAACCCAAGTCAAGCCGATACCGATGGAAACCGGGATTTTGTTAATCAGTGTTCGGAGCGATGTAGATTTTCAACTAATAAGTTGAAGGCTGAAAAATTAATTAAATTTTTAGCGAAATTCAGCATTGACAGAAGTGGCAGTCGGGGTATATTGAGTACCGGAGGTGACTAATGAAGCGAATCCTTTTTACCCTGCTGATCAGCATGAGTCTGGGCTGGGGCGCAGTTGTGGCGCCGTTTCAGAACCGGGTTGTCCCGCATGTTGGTTTTCAGGGAGTACAAAGGCGAAAGGCGGTCAGAAGTTTTGCCCGGTTCTGGAAGGAAAAAGGGTTTCTTAAAAGAGCACCACAATCAGCAGTAAAAAGATCGGGTCCGAACCGGAAAACGGGATTTGAGCTTCAGGAGTTTCCTTTTGATACTACTCTGGTTCTGGGTCCGAGACCAGGCGAGGAGGATTTTGCCGATGTCGCCTCTGACGGCAATAACTTTTTTGTTGTCTGGATGGATTATGACCAGGGCGAGATTTCCGGTGTCCGCATCCGGTCCGACGGGGTGATAATTGACACGATGCCGATCCAGATATCTTACGGTTCCTGGGGAGGAGAGTACCCGGCAGTGACATTTGACGGCACCAACTATCTGGTGATCTGGGTGGACTGGCGGAACGGGGATGCGGATATTTACGGCGCGCGGGTGACGCCGGCAGGAGAGGTGCTGGATCCGGACGGAATCCCCATCTCGACGGCACCGGAAATTCAGTCGATTCCTTCGGTTATCTTTGACGGCACGAACTATCTGGTTGCCTGGAATGACCTGCGCAACGGGAACTGGGAGTCGGACATTTATGCGGCACGGGTGACCACTGATGGTCAGGTGCTGGACCCGGATGGTATTCCGGTTAATATTCAGCCCTATGACCAGATCATCTATCGCGGGCTCGCATTTGACGGCACCAATTATCTGTTCGTCTTTTGTGATGACCGGGATGGTGATTACTATTATGATGTTTATGGTGCCCGGATGAGCCCAAGCGGTGTGGTGCTGGACAGCCTCGGTTTTGTCATTTCGGCGGAAGATAATGATCAGGCTCTGCCCCGAGTGTCATTCGACGGCACGAACTATTTTGTGGTCTGGTTTGATGACCGGGAGGCGCTTGAGGATTACCGGGTTTATGGTGCGCGGGTGACACCGGGCGGAACTGTGCTGGATCCTCAGGGAATCAGGATGAGTGATAATCTGAGCAGTTATCCGGCACCGGCTTTTGACGGCACGAACTATTTTGTGGTCTGGCTGGACTACCGTTCCGGCTGGCAGGCGGATATCTATGGTACCCGGGTGAGCACTGGTGGTGTGGTGCTGGACAGCGCCGGTATTCCGGTTTCGGCAGAGCCCGAATACGACCAGGTGCTGCCGGCGGTGGTTTTCGGCGGTGGCAGATATCTTGCGGTCTGGTCTGATTACCGGAATGAGCAGGCACCGGACATCTACGGCGCGCGGGTCACCACAAGTGGACAGGTGCTTGAACCGGATGGTATTCTGGTTTCCTGGGGAATTATCAGCCCGACCCAGTATGCACCGGTGGCTGCCTTTGACGGCAACAATTATCTGGTGGTCTGGCAGGATTACCGGAATGGATATGATGGGGATATTTACGGCGCGCGGGTGACACCTCAGGGGCAGGTTCTTGATCCGGACGGCATCCCGATCGCCACCGGCTGGTCCTATCAGTATACGCCTGCGGTTGCCTTTGACGGCACAAATTACTTTGTAACCTGGGTTGATGTGCGGAACGGCTACCAAGACATTTATGGTGCCCGGGTGACACCTTCGGGTGAAGTGCTGGATCCGGATGGGATACCGGTTGTAGTTGATGAGTATGACAAGAATTATCCACAGCCGGGTTTCAACGGGGAAAATTATCTGGTAGTCTATGAGCTTCACGACTGGGTTGAAGATAAGCATGACATCTATGGGGTGCGGGTGACACCGGACGGCAATGTGCTGGGAACTCTGACCATTGCCGGTTTCACCGGCTGGCAAACTTATCCGGCGGTGAGCAGCGGCAGTGATACACTGCTGGTTGTCTGGCAGGATGTACGGGACAGTATTGGTTATGCGGACATCTACGCTGCCCGGGTGACGCCTTCGGGTGAAGTGCTGGACCCGGATGGCATTCCAGTCTGCACTGCGGAAGATTATCAGTTATTTCCGGATGTGGTTTCCGGCAATGGTGGCTACTTTGTCGCGTGGACTGACAGCCGGGGCGGTGGTTATGATGTTTACGCAGCCCGGGTGAGCACTGATGGCGAGGTGCTGGATCCGGAGGGGATTGCAATTTCCACCGCCGATTATGAACAGTACTCTCTCAGAGTGGAGTGGCAGAGTCCCTTCTGGCTGGTTGCCTGGGAGGATTACCGGAATCAGGAGGACCAGGACATCTACGGTGCCCGGGTGAATACGAACGGTCAGGTTCTGGATCCGCAGGGGATTGAGCTGATCAACCAGCCTTATGATCGCTACCTTTCCGGTATTACCACCGGCTCGGACCAGGTGCTGATTACATTTGACGGTTATCTGCCGGATTACTTCACTGACAAGGCGCTCGGTGCCTTCTGGAACCCGGTTGGAGTTGCTGAAAGACTGGAGGGCAGGTCCGCCCGGACTGAACTGCGTCTGCTCGGCAATCCGGTGCGGAGTCGGCTGGAGCTGGAGGTGAAATTGCCTCAGACCGGACGGTTCCGGCTGGAACTGCTGGATGCGGCAGGCAGACAGGTGCGCCTGCTGCAGACAGGAGAGCTGAGTGCTGGCACGGCAAGGATGAGTTTTGATCTCCGGGACCTGAATACCGGTGTCTATTTTCTGAAACTGAGCGGTTCCGGGATAAAGTTAAGGCAGCGGTTTACGCTGTTGAGGTAAACGCCGTAAGAAACCTGGCGCAGGGTAGGGGGTTTCAGACGCCCAGCCCTTCCTTGACGAACATTATGCCCCAGGAGAGGGTGATCAGTCCCATCAGGGTGGAGACTACCTGGAGCGCGGTCTCGCCGGTGAAGCGGGTGATGCGTGGTGCCTGCAGAAAGATTGTCAGCGTGATCAGAAGGACAATCAGGATGGCGATGGCGGTGAGCAGCCTTCCATAGTCGTGGACGCTGATAATGATGGCGGTGATTGATGCCGGACCGGTCAGAAGCGGGGTGGCGATGAGCGAGGCGATTGCCTTTGCCGATTTCTTCGTGCCCATCACCCGCTCGGAGCCGGCCTGGCCCAGTGACATCTGAATGCCCAGGATGCCGAGGATGATACCGCCGGCAATCTTGAAGTCGTTGATGTTGGTATTGAAAAGCTTCAGCAGGCCCGCGCCAAAGATCAGACAGAGGAGCGAGATGCCAAGCGCAACGCTGACCGCCAGAACTGCGGTTTTGCGCTTTTCCTGCGGGCTCATATCCGCGGTGGCGCCGAAAAAGACAACAAAGCTCAGAAGCGGGTCAAAGATGACAAAAAAGAGGATGATCAGCTGCAGCAGGGTGTAAAGCATCGTATATTTAGACTACCGTGGTAAACTGGAAATGCAAGGAGTACCCTCTGGTTGTGCGGTATCGGGTTAACGGTTGATGGCTTTTCTGAAACGGTTTGAACTGCCGAAGGATATCCAGTCAGCAGAACTGATCCAGTACCGGCTGGCACAGCAGCTGATACTGGAGGACAAGTTTAAGGATGAGGACGAGATCAGGCTGGTTGCCGGTGGTGATGTGGCGTATGAGAAAGACGGGCAGAGGCTGGTGGCTGCGGTCGTGGTTTTTGACCTGAAATCGTTTACGGTTGTGGAGCAGGTGGTTTGTGCGGGCAGGGTGAAATTTCCCTATGTTCCCGGATTTCTCTCCTTCCGTGAGGGTCCGGTCCTGCTGGCGGCGATCAGGAAACTCAAAACCGAACCGGATGTTTTTCTCTTTGACGGTCAGGGGATCGCCCATCCGCGGCGGCTGGGAATTGCGAGCCATCTTGGTGTCCTCCTTGACAGGCCGGCGATCGGCTGTGCCAAATCCCATCTTTTCGGCTCCTATGAGGAGCCGGGAAAAGAGAAAGGGGCGTTCAGTTTCATCCGGGACCGCTTCGGCGATGCGGTCGGGCTGGTTCTGCGGACAAAGGCTAACACCCGGCCGGTCTTTGTTTCACCCGGACACAGAGTCAGCGTGGCGATGGCGGGCAGAATCGTCCTGCGCTGTGTAAGCAGATACCGGCTATCCGAACCGCTCCGCCAGGCGCACATCATCGCGCGGCGCGCTGTCATGGAACCAGCAGATTGAAATCATATGTGATTGACAGCAACCTTGGAATGCATTAGTATTTTTCTATCTTTATGGCATACCGGGAAAATAAACAGCCAGCGCAGAAATGTTCTATTTGTCAAAATACGGTCCACGATGGTCTGGGTAAGCATATAATTAGTAGGCACGGATATGAGGCGTTAAAAAGGTTGATTATACAGGCAAAGACAGATGGAGTTTCGGATGCTGAACTGGGTCAGCGCTTCGGAATTAACCTGCGTCAGCTGGAAAAAATTATTATCGAATCCTATGGGCTGAATATTTCTGGATTAGTGCTATCGAAAAAATCAATAAAGTGCTGGGAGCCAAAAGATTTCAGGGAGGAAACAACAACAGTCTGGAGTTTTAAGCAGCGAGGAAATTGGGCAACTCATAATGGCAAATACCGAGGCAACTGGTCGCCTTATATACCTAGAAATGTGATTCTGAAATACTCAAAGCCAGGTGATTTGGTGCTGGACTATTTTGCTGGGAGCGGAACGACCGCAGTGGAAGCTAAACTTCTTGGTAGAAGATGTATTGCGCTGGATATCAATCCGGCATGTGTTTCGCTTACTAAACAACATCTTGATTTCAACCTGCCCTCAAATTTATTTTCTGGCAAAATGTCAGCTTTTGAGCCAGAAGTCCGGATTGGTGATGCCAGAAACTTAGGGTGGATTCCTGATGGAAGTGTGGACCTTATTTGTGCTCATCCTCCTTATGCTGGGATTATAAAGTACGGTTCAAAGATCGAGGGCGACCTATCAAACCTAGGGATCGCTGAGTTTCTTTTAGAAATCGAGAAAGTTGCTCAGGAAAGTTTCCGGGTGCTTAAACTTGGTGGCAAATGTGCAATTCTAATCGGTGATACGAGAAGAAAAAAACACATTCTGCCATTGGGGTTTCAGACAATTGATGTTTTCCTGAGGGCCGGATTCAGGTTGAAGGAGCTGGTGATCAAGCGTCAGTACAACTGTAAAACTACCGGTTTCTGGTATGATAAAAGTGTACAGTATAACTTTCTGCTTCTTGCGCATGAATACTTACCGATTTTCGAGAAGGTCCCGATGGTTTTAACGTCTTTACCGACAGTAGTGTACGAAGTCGGTTCTGTTACTACCTCAACCGAATGGGTGTTTAAAAAGTTTCGCCCTAAGAAAGTTAATGAACTTGAGACAAGCACAGTATGGTCCTTCCGGCAGGATGAACTTGAAGAGCGAGTGAATGAGAATGTATTCAGACGGTATGGCGAAGCAAAAGACCGACTTATTGTCTATATTAATCCTGAAACCAGTTACTCCTTAGGTTCAGTATTGAAGATCAAGGGTAAGCTTGGTTTACTGTTTATTAAGGCAAATTCACTTCAGCAACCTAAATCTCAAGCAGAGGTTGAACGGTATATAAAGGTAGTTGAAACTGGTATTAAACAGCAATTACCACATATAGCATCTGGCGGTCATCTGGTTATTCAGGTGAAAGATGTCAGGGTTGCGGGTTACATCGAACCGATGGCAAAAAACATCATCAGCCTGCTTGAGAAAAATCAGCGGTTGTGGTTAAAGGAGATTGTTATTGTTGTCGGTGATAATCAAGGCGATATAAGTCCAAAACCCGATGGCGAAGAGCTTAAAATTGTGCACCAATACCTGCTGATTTATGATGTAAAAAAATAAAAATAGAAAAAGGGGAGATAAATGGTACATGAACCAAAGGTCGGTGAATTCTGGGGCAGAGGCCGTTTTCGAAAAAGGATTAGAGAAGTAATTACTCTTTCAAACGGCTGGTATCTGATTAAGACTGATAATTCAAAATCAAAGCGGGATTTCAAGGTTAAGGTAATTTTTCAGGTTCATCCTTCAAGGTCGATGACTCCCAAACATGCTCACTTTGCAATTGACTTATATGGCAAAATTTGCGCCAGTCACGACCGGGCAAAAAAGCTCCTTGAGGCAATAATTAAAGTCTGGTCCGGCAACGATGTAAGACAGGTGGTCGCTGAATATCAGCATGAGTGTTCCGGTTTGCCTGGATATCCCCTTGAATATATCCTCCACGCACTAAACTGGATTTTAGAGCAGGAGGACTTGAATTTCAACGGGCGCCCGGGAAGAAAACAGGAGGAGTTAAATAACATTTGCAATAAGCAGGGAATTACTCTTCTTCCCAGCAGAAAAGGTAGTCACTTGGCGATTGCCTTGCTCTGTGATATTATGAACGGAACTCATCCGGTTGAGGCATTGCTTAAAGCTAATATCGATGTAGCTCCACGACTGGGGTAAATGCTGAATATGCGGAGGTCCTGGCAGGAGGAACTGAGGGATAGCAGGGGTATGCCCAAGGTGGTTGAAATTACGCCGAAGATGGCAGGTAAATGGGGGACAAAAGTTGGTGACACGGTGGTGATTCCAGCGCCGATTGAGGTTGATGAGATTATGAGGATGGTGCCAAAAGGGAAACTCATCACCATCAATTATATTCGGGAAATTCTGGCAAAGAGGCATAAGGCAACCATCGGTTGTCCGATTACCACCGGTATCTTTGCCGCTATTGCTGCCTGCGCCGCAGGGGAAATGATAAGGGAAGGCAAGCGGAATTTTACTCCTTACTGGCGGACACTAAAACAGGGGGGTGATTAACGAGAAATATCCGGGCGGAACAGAGGCGCAAAAGAGACTCTTGGAAAAGGAGGGGCATAAGGTGGTGCAAAAGGGCAGGAAATTTGTTGTCTTAGATTACGAGCAGAAGTTAGTTCAATTGTGAATAAAACGCTGTTTTTGCAACCTTTGGATTTTAATATATCATATTGCGTTTCGCAGGGTTTTTAATTAAAAGAAGTAGGCAATGTATGGAATGGCTGATCTGAAGAGGCAGAAAAAAATAACCTCAAAGGAGGTGGAATGCCCGGTCAAGGGGTGCAATCAAAAAGTAGAAAGGCAGAGGGTAAATTTTGCCAAGAAGCCAGAATTTAAATGCCCGGAACATAAAATATACATTTCCCCAACAACCTTTGAATACGAAAATCCAAAGGATAATTTCCTCTGGTCCGAGGATAATGATTTACTTGAGAGAATAAAGAATGTGAAGCGGGTGCAAATAATGCTCGGCAGGGACACAAGTGAAGACGCGGTAACCTGGAATGTTTTCCGGTTTCTGGAGAGGCACAATCTGATTGTCCCATGCTTGCAAGATAAGATACCCAATTTAGAGGCAACGAGAAAAAAGCCCGAAATAATTTATTGGTCATATTCCCAGGAACAGGACAACACTTGGCAGGAGCTCAAAGCCGCAAGAAGGGAGTTTGAATCAAGGGGAGGTTCTGAGCCTGATATTATCGTTAAGTACGATAATACCCTGATTATCATAGAGGCCAAATTGACGAGTCCGAATAAAACACCTTCCGGAAAAAAAGAAATTCCCAAAAAAATTGACAGAACAAAAGCGAAATACACCAATGGAGGTGGTAGATGGTTCACGCAGGTTTTCCATTCAGACTTCGAGACCATAATGCATGATCAGAAATATGAACTGATGAGGTTCTGGTTGTTAGGAACTTGGGTGGCGAATAAGAATAACCTTGATTTTTATCTTGTGAATCTTGTGCGAGATGGAAAGGAAAATGATATCGAAAAAGATTTTGGAAAACATATTATATGCTCGCACCAGAAGCCGCGGAGATGTTTTGTTCGAATTACATGGGAGGATATATACAGGTATATAAAGAAGTCCGGCTTATCCGGCAAAGATGTAGATATAATATTAAGATACTTCGAAAATAAGAGTGTAGGCTATAAAGTAAAAGTAAAGAAATCCGTCCAGACAGGAGAACTGCAGAAAGCGTTTTCAATATAATAGACATTGAGGTTGTTTTTCCTTGCAACCTTAGGCAAATAAGATTAGTCTATAAATCTAAGGTATCTTTCAGGGTTTATCATATCTATAAAAGGAGCAGACTATGGCTGAATTGAAGGATGATATCAGACGAATTCACGAGGAGATAGAGCGGGAGAGCCTGTTTGTCCAGGCGCTGACAGCGGAGATTGGTAAAGTTATCGTCGGTCAGAAGTATCTCGTAGAAAGGCTGCTGGTCGGGCTCTTGGCAAACGGGCATATTCTGATTGAGGGTGTGCCGGGTCTTGCCAAGACCTATGCGGTCAAGAGTCTGGCGGGCGCAATCAGCGCCCGGTTCCAGCGGATTCAGTTTACACCCGACCTGCTGCCGGCCGATATCATCGGCACCCAGATTTACAATCAGCGCACCGGTGAGTTTACTGCGCGCAAGGGTCCGGTGTTTGCCAATTTTGTGCTCGCAGATGAGATCAACCGGGCACCGCCGAAGGTGCAGAGCGCACTGCTGGAGGCGATGCAGGAACGGCAGGTAACAATCGGCGAGCAGACCTTCAGGCTGGATGAGCCGTTCCTGGTGCTGGCAACCCAGAACCCGATTGAGCAGGAGGGAACCTATCCCCTGCCTGAGGCACAGGCGGACCGGTTTCTCCTGAAGCTGAAGGTTGGTTATCCGACCAAGGAGGAGGAGAAGCAGATTGTTGAGCGGATGACAAAGGGGGCGGAGCCGAAGACCGAACCGGTGGTTGACATCCCGACCATTCTCCGCGCCCGGGAGCTGTGCACAAAGATTTATGTGGATGAGAAGCTCAAGGATTACATCCTGAATCTGGTCTTTGCCACCCGTTTTCCGAAGGAGCACAACCTTGCCGATCTGGCACCGCTCGTCCGCTACGGTGCATCACCACGGGCGTCAATCTATCTGCTGAGTTCGGCACGGGCGCTGGCATTTCTCAAACGGCGGGGGTTTGTCATCCCTGAGGACATCAAGGAGCTGGCTTACGATGTCCTGCGCCACCGGATCATCCTGACCTATGAGGCGGAGGCGGAGGAGCTGACCACTGATGACATCATCCGGCGGGTGCTGGAAGGGGTGGAGGTGCCATAAACCGGAAAATCAAGATTTGAGGGCTGCGGGCGATGAACCGGACGGCTGCGCGGGTTGAGCTGAGCAGAATCCGGCAGGTTGAGATCAGGACCAAGAGGCTGGTCAATACGATCTTTGCCGGCGATTACCGTTCCAGTTTCAAGGGAAGAGGGGTGGAGTTTGCGGATGTCCGGGAGTATCTGCCCGGAGATGATGTCCGGACGATTGACTGGAGCCTGACCGCCAGGTTTGGCAAGCCGTTTGTCAAGCAGTTTGCTGAGGAGCGGGAACTGCTGGTGATGCTGCTGGTGGATGCCTCGGGATCAAACCGGTTCGGGACCAGAGGGCAGTTCAAGCTGGAGCAGGCGGCACTTGTTGGTGCCACCCTTGCATTTTCCGCCATCCGGAACAACGACAAGGTCGGGCTCGTATTTTTTACTGACCGGATCGAGCGCTATGTGCCGCCGGCAAAGGGCAGGTTTCATGTCCTGCGGCTTGTCCGGGACATCCTGTATTTCGAGCCGGCAGGACTGGGAACTGAACCGGTAACCGCGCTCAACTTTGTCATGCATATTCTCAAGCGCCGGGCGATTGTGTTTCTGATTTCGGATCTGCTCGGACCGGGGTTCAACCCGGAGCGGATCGAGAAATCACTCGGAATAGTAAGCCGTAAGCATGATCTGATTGTGATCAGCATCAATGACCTGGCAGAAAGGAATCTGCCTAATCTTGGAGTGCTGGAGTTTGAGGATGCGGAGAGTGGCAGACAGATACTGGTAAATACTGCAAGTGTGCGGACCCGGCGGTATGTCAGCGAGCAAATGAACAGCAGACGAGAGGCAATGGGGAAGCTGTTTCAGCGGTTCGGCGTGGACTGGGTTCAGCTGCAGACCGGGGAGGAGTTTACGCCGGTGCTGCACCGGTTCTTTGTCGAGCGGGCCAGGAGGTATCGCTGAGATGGTGCTGGCGCTGCTTCTGATTCTGGCGCAGATTTCGTCAGATTCGCTGCCGGCAGATTCAGCATCAACAGGACCGCAACTAATCGAAAACGGTCCGGTGCGGGTGGAGTGGCAGCTGATAAAAAAACCCAGGGTGCTGAATGTGGGTGATCATATCCGGCTGCGGTTGCGGGTGTATCATCCCCGTGAGCTTACGGTATCGCCACCGCTGCCCGCGGTTCCGAATGAGGTGGTGGTGCTGGATCAGAAACATCATATTCAGTATCGTGGCGACACCGCGGTTGATGTCTATGACCTGACACTGGCTGTTTTTGTGATCGGAGAAAGGAAGCTGGCACCGTTTCTGGTCAGTTATCAGCAGCAGAACCGGATGTATCTGGCGGCTTCAGACTCCGTTCCGCTCCGGGTCCAGAGCCTGATTTCTGAGCGGATGCAGGATATTAATGATCTGAAGCCGCAGGTCACCTTTCCCAATCTGCTGCCGCTCTGGATTGCATTGGGACTGATTGGCGCCGGTCTTGCGGGTTATTCCGGCTGGCGGTTCTGGCAGCGGTACCGGCGACGGCAGGAGGAATTGGAGCCGGAACTACCTCCCTGGGACGAGGCACTGCAGGCACTGTCAAAGCTGCCGGTCGAGGAGTGGCTGAGTGCCGGTCAGGTCAAAAGGCTGTATTATACCGTTTCGGAAATTGTCAAGCGTTATCTTACCCGCCGGTTTGAATTTCCGGCAGTTGACCAGACGAGTACCGAGATTGTGCGGGAACTGAAGAGCCGGAAGGTAGCGGTCAGCGAGCGATTCGCCACCTTCTTTCTGGACGCAGATCTCGTGAAGTATGCCAAGTATCTGCCCGCCGAGCCTGCTTCAGTGGTCAATCGGGCCCGGGAGCTGGTGGAACTGACCAGGCCGGCACCAGAACCGGCGAGCCCGGCGGTGGAGGCAATAAAATGATGCACTTTGCCAGCCCGGGATACTTCGCCCTGCTCGCTCTGGTCCCGCTGCTGTGGTGGTGGGAGCTGAAGAAAAAGCGGCCGGCGCTCCGCTACAGCGACACCGGGCTTCTGCCTGAGCCGGCACCCGTCGAGCGGATTATCAGCCGGCTGCCGCTGGTGCTCTATTCGCTGGCGCTCGTTTTCATCACTGTGGCACTTGCCCGGCCGCAGAAAGGCCGGCAGTTTGAGGAGCTGGAAACCCGCGGTATTGATATCGTGCTCTGTCTGGATATCTCCGGCTCGATGCAGGCGCTGGATTTTGCCCCTGGCGACCGGTTGAGTGTTGCCAAGGAGCGGGCAAAGGAGTTTGTCAGCAAGCGAAAGGGTGACCGGATCGGACTGGTGGTATTTTCTGCGACCAGCCTGACTCAGTGTCCGCTCACGCTTGATCATAAGATCGTTACCGACATCATTGACCGGCTGCGGTTCGGTATCCTTGAAGATGGGACCGCCATCGGCATGGGGCTCGCCAGCGCGGTTGCCCGGCTCAAGGACTCCAAGGCGAAGGAGAAGGTAATAATTCTTCTGACCGACGGGGTGAACAACACCGGCGACATTGATCCGCTGACTGCAGCACAGACCGCAGCGGCACTGGGAATCAAGGTTTATACGATCGGCGTCGGCAGTAAGGGTCCGGTGCCGTTTCCGATCGATGACCCGATCTTCGGACGCCGGTATGTACAGGTTGAGGTGGATCTGGATACTGAGACCCTGCAGAGGATTGCTGATATTACCGGGGGAAAGTTCTTTCTTGCCACCGATCCGCAGGCACTCAAGCGGATTTATGATGAGATTGACCGGCTCGAGCCAAGTACCTTCAAGACCCGGCGCTGGACCGTTTATCAGGAGCGGGCGCAGATGCCGATGTTATGGGCGCTGATCAGTCTGCTTGCCGGTTCGCTCAGCAGCATGTTTATCTTGCGGAGGCTGGTGTGATCAACTGGGCACTTCCAGGTTATCTGTGGTTTCTGTCAGCACCGGCGGTTTTAGTGCTGTTGTGGCTTCTGGTCCGTTTCCGGCAACAGCGCCAGTTCCGGCTGGCGGTCGAGCCGGTGCTGATTGAACGGCTTCACACTGAGCGTATTCTGCCGGCAGTTGTGGGACGTAATGTGCTTTTTCTGCTGGGGCTGGTGCTGCTGGCGGTTGCCCTTGCCCGGCCGCGCTGGGGTGAGCGCCTGCAGATGTTCAAAGGCAGAGGGATTGCGGTCGTGATTGCACTTGATGCCTCAAAGTCAATGCTCGCTGAGGATGTCAAGCCCAGCCGGCTGACACGGGCAAAGGCGGAGCTCTCGGCACTGATTGATGAGCTTGCCGGCAATGCGGTCGGTATTGTTGCCTTTGCCGGCGATGCCTATGCACTTTGCCCCCTGACTGCCGACCTTGACGCGGCGAAGCTGTTTCTGGATATCATCGGCCCGGAACTGATGCCGGTACCGGGAACCGATTTCGGCAGGGCGATCACTGTTGCCGGGGAACTGTTTAATCCCGGTGCGGCGACCAAGGCGCTGGTTCTGGTTACCGATGGCGAGGACCTGGGGAGAAACACTGAGCAGGCGGTTATGGCGGCAAAGGAGCAGGGGGTCCGGATTTATCCTGTGGCAATCAGCACGCCCGAGGGGGCGCCGATTCCCGAATCAGAGGCAGGAGGGGTGACATACAAGAAGGATGCGAGCGGGAATGTGGTGATCTCCCGGATGGATGAGCGGAAGCTGATTCTGATTGCTCAGGCAACCGGCGGCCGGTTCTTCCGGCTGGAGGGTTTTTCACCCGAAAGATTGCGGGCAGAGCTGGACCGGCTGGAAAAGGAGGAGCTGGGTGGTGGCGAGTTCAGCGGTTATGTTGAGCGGTATCAGGGATTTCTGCTGGCGGGTATGATTATGCTTTTTCTTGCCCTGGTACTGCCGGAAAGGAAAATTGATTTCAGAAGGTTATGAAGCGGAGACTCGGACTTTTACTGTTGATATTCCCGGTATCGGTGCTGACCGCTGCCGATGCCCGGAGTCTGGTGCGCAGGGGTAACAGTTTCTATCACCGGCAGAGGTTCGAGGAGGCGCTCTCATTCTACCAGCAGGCCGAGGTGCTCGAGCCGGATAATCTGGGGATACATTACAATCTGGGCAATACCTATTACCGGCTTAACCGGCATTCTGAGGCGGTCTCCGAGCTTTCGCTGGCAACGGTCAGCAGAAACCCCAGGGCACGGGCGCAGGCATTTTACAATCTGGGCAACACCCTTTACCGGCTGGGACGGCTCGATGAGGCGCTGAACGCCTACAGACTTGCCCTGCTCGCCAATCCGCGGGATCGGCAGGCAAAGGAGAATTTTGAATTCTGTCTGAGACAGCAGCAGCGTCACCAGTCAGATTCAACTGCTCAACAGCAGTCCGGGCAAAGTCAGCAGCAACAGCAGTCCGGTCAGAATCAGCCGGACCGGCAGCAGTCCCAACCCCGGTCTCAGACCGGCGGTCAGATGGACCGTGAGCAGGCGGAGCGGGTTCTGCAGGCGGTCCAGCAAAAGGAACGGGAGGCGCAGAAACAGGCGCGCCGGGCAAAAACACACCGGCAGGTGGAGAAGGACTGGTAGAAATGAGAAGGTTTGAGGTTAAGCTCCGGCGGACAGACCTGCTTATATTAATCCTGCTGGTTAATCTCGTCTATGCGGGAGAAATAAATTTCACTGCCAGTGTTGACCGGACAACGGTCGGGCTGGGGGAACCGTTTGAGCTGACGGTTACGGTTTCAGGAGTGAATATCAGCCGCGTGCCCAAACCGCAACTGCCGGAACTGGCTGAATTTGACAATCTGGGCGTTTCCCAGTCTCAGTCTACCAGCATTTCCATCATCAATGGCCGGGTCCAGCAGCAGACCGCAATCAGCTTTGTCTATACGCTCGTGCCCAGAAAACTTGGCGAACTGACCATCGGACCGTGCCGGATGGTCTATGATAATACTGAATATACTACCGAGCCGATCAGGATTACGGTAGTGAAGTCAAAAACCCGCTCTCAGCCCCGGACCCAACCTCAGAGCCGGTTTCCACCAGGTCCTTTTGACCTTTTCGAGGAGCCTGAGCCCGAGCCGGCAGGTGCCGACGATGTTTTTCTTGCGGCTTCCGCTGACCGGACATCGGTTTATCAGGGTGAGCAGGTAACGGTCACCTGGACTATCTACACTGCTCAGGAGCTCGCCCGCCTGAACCTGAAGGAAACGCCTGCCCTCACCGGATTCTGGGCGGATGACATCTATCAGGCACAGGAGTTGAGATATGAACAGCGGACGGTCCGGGGCAGAGCCTATTATGCAGCAGTGCTGAGAAAGACCGCACTGTTTCCCACCCAGTCCGGAGAACTGAGGGTCGGTCCAATGAAACTGGAAGGTCAGATTGTTACCGGCGGTTTTTTCTTTGGCCGGGCAAAACCGTTCAGTGTTGCATCCGAGCAGTTGAAGATTACCGTCAAGCCGCTGCCGGAATCGGGCAAACCCGCTTCATTTACCGGCGGGGTCGGTTCATTTGAGGTCAGTGCCAGTCTGAGCAGTGACCGTTCAACCGGCGGTGAACCGGTAACTCTGACGATCACGGTCAATGGAACTGGGAATCTCGGTTTGATCACGGCACCGGCATTGCCTTCGGTGCCGGGTTTGAAAATTTTGACGCCGGAGACGAAGGATAATTTCAGTTATGCTGGTGGCCGACTTTCCGGTTCCCGAAGGTTTGTTTATCCGGTTTTACCGACAGCCGATGGCCGATACCGGATTCCGGAGATTGAACTGGGCTTCTTTGATCCGAAGTCCGGCAGTTACTATGTTAAAAAGACACCGGCACTGGAGTTTGTTGCCTCAGATGTGCCGGCGAAATCGGGACCGGTGGAGACCGCCAGCCCCGGTCTGCGGGTCATCGGTTCGGATATCCGGCACATCCGGGACCGGCTGGTCCGGTCAAGAGGATGGGAACAGGCGGCCGGACTGGCGGTTATCCTTTACCCGCTGGGGTTCCTGCTGCTGATTGCCGGAGTGATTCTGGGCCGGCACCAGCGCCGGCTCCAGCTGGACACCGGTTATGCCCGCAGGAGCCGGGCGTTCCGGCAGGCGCGCCAGCGATTGAAAATGGCAAAGCGGGCGCTGCGGGAAAACAGGATGAACGAGTTCTACGGGCTGGTGCGGCAGGCGGTGCTGGGTTTCATTGGCGACCGGTTCAACATCGAAGCCGGAGCGCTTACCACTGCGGAACTGCAGACCGAGCTGGGGCGGTTCGGGGTTGACGCCGGCCTGGTGACCGAACTGCTTGATACGCTCAACCTCTGTGAAATCGCCCGGTTTTCACCCGGGGCGGTTACGTGTGACCCGCCGCAACTGCTGATTAAGGCGGAGCAGCTGCTGAGCAGATTTCAGACAGCAGGTGGCAGATGAGCTGGTTCGTTTTTGCCCTTATTTTCCTTGCCCAGCCGGATCATGCTTTAGACTGTTTCCAGCGGGCAAATGCAGCTTATGAGGCGGGCAGATTTGATGAGGCGGTCCGGCTTTACGACTCAACCCTGCTGGGCGCTCAGTCGCCCACGGTTTACTATAACCGGGGCAATGCTCATTTCCGGGCAAACCGGGTCGGACTGGCGATTGCGGACTACCTGCGTGCCTGGCGGCTGGCACCCCGCGACCCGGATATAAACTTCAACCTCAACTTTGCCCGGCAGTTCCGGGTGGACAGAAATCCGAATCCGGAAGGGATATGGTCACGGTTTGTCCGCGCCATTTTTACAGTATTCAACCCGCCGGTTACCAGAGTTATTACCGCGCTCATTTTCTTTCTGAGTGCACTTTTCCTTGCCGGATATTTTCTCCGGCACCGGTCCGCACTCCTTATTATCGGGCTGGTGCTGACGGTGCTGTTTCTATTCGGTCTGGGGTCGGTATGGTACTGGCGCGGTGCGACCGACCGCAATCTGGCGGTCGTGGTGGTGCCGGAGGCGATTGTCCGTGCCGGTCCGGGCAGTGAATACCGGGAGATTGCTGCGGTCCATGACGGGCTTGAGGTAAAGATAATTGAGCACCGGCCCGAATGGGTGCTGATTCAGATTCCGGGCGGGCTCGGCGGCTGGATCGAGCGGTCAGCGCTCGAGCGGGTATTTCAGTAAGTGGTTTGAGTTATCTCGTAATCATAATTTTAGCGACCCGGTTCGCATCCGATCCCTGCCGGACAAAATAGACTCCGGGTGTCAGCTGGCGGACATCGTTGGCGCCGGGACGCAGGTCAATTACCTTCCTGCCGGTGATGTCAAACAGTGATGCCGGTCCGGTAAAGCAGGAATATAAGTTTAAAATTTTCATAGACCTGCGGAATTGCACCCCATTAAACCATATACCCCGGGCAGTTCCCCTGACCGTGGGGTTGAGGGTGGTGAACGCTGTGAAAAAAGGTCGGGTTGTCCGGGTTTTGACTTGTTCCGATTCCGGATTAATATGGGGGAGCGGACGCGGGTTTGTCCGGAAGGGAGAATGAGATGAATGAAGCTGCCGTGCAGCTGGTCCGGTTTGTCCTGCCGATTATGTATGCCTGGTTTGTCACCGGCTTTTTCATCACCGTGTTGTATCATCTCAGTCTGTATTTTGTCTGGGGTGAGTTTCACAATCCGGATGAGCTGCTTCTGGATTTAGCCTTTACTGCGATCCGGGTGCCGCTTTACTTCTTTGCCTGGCCGGTGGTGCTTTTCTTTGACCGGGGGGCGTTGCACAGCATCAGGCTTTTCTGGGACTGGCTGGAGCCGAAAAACCGGGACAGGGAGGGTGAGCTGAAGCAGATTCTGGATCAGCGCCGGCTTTATCAGGAGACGAGGAGAAAATATGAGCAGGATGTGGCACGGCGGGTCAGGCGCAGAAGGGAGCTTCTGAGTGGTGCGGAGAAAAGGCGCCGGACCCGGCAGATCAGCAGTGATGATCCGGTGCTGGGTCAGGTCTGGCTGACAGTCGGGCTGGGCACGGACAGCAGCGGGGCAAGACAGCTGGTTGCCCTTTTCCCTGAGGCGGTGCTGCCGGAGGAGGTGCGGGAGGGTGCGGAGGCTGAGGTGCGAATCCGGCGGGAGTGGCGGTGTGTGCGGTGCCGGGAGGAGCTGGCACCGGTCCGGATTGAGCTGCCCGAGCCGTTTTTTCTTGAGGTGATAGATGAGGGCAAGGTGCTTATCTCCGGCTGGGCGTTTGAGGGTGTGTTCCGGGAGCGGTTTCCTGAATGCCCGAAGTGTGGTGCGGTGCAGCCGGTGATTGAGGAGCCGATTACCATCCTGGGCCGGGCGGATGAGGTGGTAACTGCGGTCAAGCAGGGTGCGGGTTTTGCTCCCGAGGAGCCGGAGCCGGTGCTTTCCCGGATTATGTATATCCGTGCGGGCGGGGTGATGCGGACGGTTGTCGGCCTCTTGGGTCTGATTGCGGTGCTGCTGATGGTCGGGGTCTGCATCTGGGCGGTGGTTTTCTTTATATTCTATTTTCAGAATCTTGGAGTCTGACGGGCAGATTTTGACGCTTGAGGCTTTGGCGGTTAGAATTTCAATTCCATGAAGTCGGCAAAACCGAAAATCTGTGTTGTCGGTTCGCTGATGACCGATCTGGTGTTCCGGGTGGAGCGGCTGCCCCAACCCGGTGAGTCCATGCCCGGCAAGGAGTTCGGGCTGTTTCTGGGTGGCAAGGGGTTCAATCAGGCGCTCGCCTGTCACCGTCTGGGTGCGGAGGTTACGATGGTGGGCAGGGTGGGCAGAGACTATTTTGCCGGGCTGTTCCTTCAGAAGCTGGCTGAGGAGGGGATGAGAGCCGATTTCATTTTTCAGGATGATGAGGTCGGAACCGGGGTTGCCTGTCCGATTATTGATGACTCGGGTCAGAATGCGATCATCGGGATTGGCAGAGCGAATATGCGGATTGACCTGAGTCAGGTGGAGGCGGCGCGGGAGGAGATTGAGTCGGCAGATGTGCTGATGCTGCAGTTTGAGATTCCCTATCCGGTCTCCCGGCGGGCAGCACAGATTGCGAAGGCATCCGGTGCAATTGTGCTTCTTGACCCGGCGCCGATTCACAATGCCGGGGTGCTGATCAGTGAGGAGGTGGACTTTATTGTGCCCAATGAGATTGAGGCGAGGGCGCTTGCCCAGAGTCAGCCGGTTGAGCTCTGGGCAGAGGCAGAGGTTAAAGCGGGCAGGAGCGGAGTGGTCATTTCGCTGGGCGCAGAGGGTGCGCTGGTGTTTGATCAGCAGGGCCGGCGTCAATTTCCGGCATTTCCGGTTCAGCCGGTGGATTCGACCGGTGCCGGTGATGCCTTCCGTGCCGGGCTGGCGGTCAGTCTGGCGGAAGGGAAGGGGATTGACCAGAGTGTCCGGTTTGCCAATGCCTGCGGAGCGCTTGCCTGCACGGTGCTGGGTGCGGAGCCGTCAATGCCCAGACGGGACCGGGTGGAGCGTTTTTTAAGGGAACAGGAGGCAGCATGATTTTTATTGACAGTGCAGATATCAATGAGGTAAAGCAGGCGGTTGCACTGGGTTTTGTCCGGGGCTGCACCACCAATCCGGCGCTTCTGGCAAAGGTCCGGCAGGAACCGCAGTCGGTGATTGCGGAAATCTGCCGGCTGGTGCCCGGTCCGGTTTTCTATCAGCTGACCGGCAGAACCAGGGAGGAACGGGAGCAGGAGGCACGGGAGTTTTATCAGATTGCACCGGACAAGATTGTGCTCAAGGTTCCCATGACGACCGAAAATATGGCGCTGGTGACCGAGCTGACACCGGAAATTCCCTGTGCCGCCACCGCGGTTTTCAGTGGCTATCAGACACTCTTGGCGATTGAGGCGGGCTGCAGTTATGTGATTCCGTATGTGAACCGGGCAACGAGACTGCTGGGTGATGGTTTGAAGCTGGTCCGGGAGATGCTTGAGGTGGTGCGGGCAAGCGGTCGACCGGTGGAGATTGTGGCGGCAAGTATCAAGACATCCGATGAGGCAGGAGCGGCGTATTTAGCCGGTGCTCATCATCTGACCCTGCCGCTGGCGGTGATTCAGGCGTTCGGGAATCACCAGTTATCTGAGGCGGCAATTGCGGAATTTGACCGATACCGCGCGTGAAGCCTTTTGACCGGCGATGAAGCCGGGTTATACTGAATTATGAACATCCAGTGGATTCCCGGTCTTTTAATCGTTCTGCTCGGGCTCATAATAACCTTTTTTGGCTACCGGCTGCTGAAATTCACCCTGATAATTTCCGGTTTTGGTCTGGGTGCTTATCTGGGCTGGTTTCTGGGCACAAAAACCGGAGCGGCCGGCTGGTTGGTGGCGGTTGCGGGCATTGTTTTGGGAATTGGCGGTGCCCTGCTGACCGTGTGGCTTTTCCGGCTGAGCGTATTTCTGCTGGGGGCAATTGCCGGTGCGCTGCTGACCGCGATATTTTCCTGGGGTAGCGGCTGGCAGCATCTGCTTGTGATAATAGCGGGTGCGCTCATCGGCGGTGTGCTGGCGGTTCTGATTCAGCGCCCCGTGCTTTCGTTTCTGACCGCATTTGTCGGTTCCTGGTGGGTGGTTGCCGGATTTTTCTCCCTGTTCGGCAGGACCCGGCTCCGGCTGGCAGACGGTGCGGAGATGCCGCTGATAGCGATTCTGTGGCTCGGACTGGGGGTCCTGGGGTTTTTAGTTCAGCTGCTGCGGACCGGAAGACACAGAGAGAAGCGGGGAAAGGGTGATTGAGGAGCAGGGCAGGGTAATCAAGGTTGAAGCCGGCCGGGCAGAGGTGGTGGTAGTGCCGAGTGGCGGGTGTGAGCATTGTGGTGCTGCCGGAATCTGCAACTGGACCGGGAAACAGGAACGGGTGGTTCTTGCCCGGAATCAGATTGGTGCCCGCATTGGTGAAGTGGTGGTGCTCAGGCGCAGGCAGCAGGAGAGCTTAAAGGCTGCGCTTCTGATCTTCGGACTGCCTGCGATTCTGATGGTCACCGGAGTCGTACTTGGGTCTTTACTCAGAAGCGACTGGCTGGCAGTAGTATTCGCCGGTGCCGGATTGCTGGCAGGTGGACTGGTTTTACGCCTGCTTGACCGGCACCGGCGAGCGGAGCTGCCGGTGATTGTCAGCAGAGTGAACGAAATAAAAGAAGGAGGACAGGATGATGAGAGTAATGCTGTTATTAATAACAATAACGGGAATGACCATGAGTGCAGATCATAATAAGCCGGAGTTCAGGAATCCGGAGCACGGGGCCGCAAACTTCTGGCAGGATGTCCGGTTTGTCCCCGATCCGGCAGACTCCACCGGGAAAAAGGGGGTCTGGAAAGGATGGTTTCATCAGGACAATATTGATGTTTCAAAACTGAACCAGGGGCTCATCCGGGCGAAGGTTGAGGGTCGCTGGCAGGAGTTCCGGGTGGTTGAGCTCCCGACCGATTTTCTCAAGTGGAATTTTGAGCGCCGGCTCGCCCAGCTCGCCGAGATCCGGGAGATGATGAAGAACCGGAGTATGAATATGCCCGAGATTGCGGGACCACACAACGGTATTGTTGCCAGCCACGGAGCAAAACGGCAGGATTCGTATTTTACGATCAATAATGCGGTCAAGGGAATGGGCTGGCTGCCCAGACCGGAGAAGCTGGCGGAGCTGATTCAGTTGCTGAAGAAAACCTGGAACGATTCCACTGAACGGAAGCTGGCGGTACTGGAAAGTCTTTATCAGCACGGGCAGGAGATTTTTGATCTGACGAAACAGACCTCACTCGAACTTTATTCCCAGCCCAATTTTGAAACCCATACCTTCCTTAACCAGATGAGCGATCCCGGGGTGGCGATTGTTTTTCTGGATCTGCCGAAGTCCTATGAACTGCGGGCAATCGCCCAGATGCTGCATCCGGATGACCCAAAGCTGAGTGAATACGAGAGGCAGGTGGTGGAGTATATCAATCTGATCCACGACTACTTTCACGGTGAATCGCCGCGAAAATCGATCGGTGTCATCTATCACATTGTGCAGGTGTTTGACAATTCGCCCGGCAGGTGGCGCGGACAGCGGATTGTGCCGCCAAAGGACAATTGAGGAAGCAGTTTAGCGGTTGACAGTTTTGGTGATGCCAATATCCTTATAGGCATGTCCGAGACCAAGGGGCTTCAGGTTGCGGTTCCGGGGTTACCGGTTTCTGACGAGGAACTGGTACGGCGGGTCCAGCAGGGTAATATGGAGGCGTTTGAGGAGCTGGTGCGGCGCTATGAGCGCAAGGTTTACAATATCACCTATCGGCTGCTCGGCAATGAGCAGGATGCCACCGAGGCGCTGCAGGACACCTTTCTGCGTGCCTACCGGTTTCTCCCCAAGTTTCAGTTCAAGTCCTCATTTTACACCTGGCTTTACCGGATTGCGACCAATGTGAGTCTGACCCGGTTGCGCCGGCGGGGAAATGTGGAGGTGGTATCACTGGACGCACCGGTGCCGGACACTGATGATCTGAAATTTGACCTGCCCGATACCGCCCAGACGCCTGAGGAGGCGTTTGCCCAGAAACGGCTGCGCGAAAAACTGGATCAGGCGGTTCGGGAGTTGCCCGAGGAATACCGTAAAGTGGTAGTGCTGCGGGACCTGCAGGGATTGAGTAATGAGGAGGTGAGCCGGATTCTCAAACTTTCGGTGCCGGCAGTGAAGTCCAGGTTGCACCGGGCGCGTCTGGCACTCCGGGAGAAACTGGCAGGATATATCTGAGCTCATGGGCGCCGGGGAAAGGGAGTGTTATGGGAAGAAGAAAGCGAGACAAAACCAAAATTGAAGAGGGTTGTGATTGCACCGAACTTGAGACACTGGCGGTCCAGTTCGTTGACGGTGAGCTTGAAGATGAGCAGCGTCAGCGGCTGCTGATTCACATCCAGACCTGCTATCGGTGTGCCCGACTGGTGAGGAGTTTGAAGCGGACTGTGCATTATTGTCATCTTGAGACCGGTCCGGAAGTTCCTGAGACCGCTCACCGTCAGCTGTGGCAGCGCCTGCAGGAGGTTCTGAAATCCACTAAACAGAAAAAATCACGGTAACCGGGCCGGCTTATCAATGCGGGTGGTAGTGGCTCTTTCGGGTGGTGTTGATTCAGCAGTTGCCGCGGCACTGTTGAAGGCGCAGGGGTATGAGGTGATCGGGGTTCACCTGCTGCTGGCGGAGTGTGATTCTCTCTGCTGTGGCAGTGCCGGTGCGCTCAATGCCCAGCGGGTGGCGGCAGCGCTGGGTATTCCCTTCTATGTGCTGAATCTGAAAACTGAATTCCGGCGGATGGTGGTTGAGCCGTTTATCGCCGAATACAGCAGCGGCAGAACGCCCAATCCCTGTATTGAGTGTAACCGGCGGATCAAGTTTGAGATTCTGCGCCACCGGGCTGCCCAGCTTGGTGCCGGTTTGATTGCCACGGGTCATTACAGCCGGGTTGTGCGGGATGAAGCCGGTGTTTTTCATCTGCTGAAAGGAGTTGACCCGCGCAAGGATCAGTCCTATTTCCTTTATACTTTAAATCAGGAACAGCTGGCAGGTCTGCTCCTGCCGCTGGGTGATTATGAAAAAAAGCAGGTGCGACAGCGGGCGTGGGAGCTGGGTCTGCCCAATGCGGAACGGGAGGAGAGTCAGGAAATCTGTTTCATCCCGGACAACGATTATGCGGGCTTTCTGAAAAAAAGGCGCCCGGAACTTTTTCAGCCGGGTCCGGTCTATGATACTGCGGGCAGGCTGCTGGGCGAGCACAAAGGGATTGTTAATTTCACCATCGGTCAGCGTAAGGGGTTGAGAATGGCGTTTGGCGACCGCCGGTATGTGGTGAAAATTGATGCCCGGCAGCATGCAATCTATCTCGGTAGCGAGGCAGAGGTTTACCAGACCCAGGTCTGGGCAGAGAATATTAACTGGATTTCTGGCAGGGCACCAGCCGGAACGGTCCGGGTCTGGGCGAAGGTGCGGTATCAGGGTGCCGGAGGTCCTGCTCTGGTTGAGCCTTTACCCGAAGGCCGGGTTTATGTAAAATTTGACCAGCCGCAATGGGCACCGACACCAGGTCAGGCGGTGGTGTTCTGGCAGGATGATGAGGTGCTGGGTGGCGGCACGATTGAGCAGAGCAAGCCCTGATCAGGAGGTTTTATGACACTTTTGATTTCCCTGCTTTTGGGAATGTCTGTTACATCCCGGATTGATACCGTGATAGTTTATCCGAATCAGGTAACTGTCATTCGGAGTGCCCGGGTTGAAATTACCGGCAGTGAGGAGCTAATATTTTCCGGTCTGCCAGGCGGTCTGCTGGACAATTCAGTCCGGGTGCGGGCACCGGGTTTGCGGATCGGTGAGGTTCAGATTAGAAAGGGGTATCTGGCAGAGCCGACACCCGATGTTCGCCGTCTGGAGCAGAAGGTTCGGTTACTGGAGGACAGTTTGAAGATGATGGAGGATGAAGGTGCGGTGCTCAAGGCAAAGGAGGAGTTTCTGAATTCGGTTAAGCTGGGTGCACCGGAAATAATCTCCAAGGAGCTCCAGCAGGGGCGGGTGGCGCCGGAATCCTGGCGCGGGGCGCTGGGTTTTCTGGCTGATGAACTGACCCGGATCAAAACCCGGCAGCTGAGACTGCAGCGGGAACAGGAGGAGTTGAAAAAGCGGCTGGAGGCGGCAAGACAGGAGCTGAATTCGGCGCGGGCGCTGGTGGAGAACCGCAAGGAGCTGCGATTTACGGTCGAAGGTGAACCGGGTTCTTACCGGATAGCCTTCTCCTATGTCCTGCCCCGGGCGGCAGAATGGCGCCCGTATTACGAACTTCGCGCCGACCCGGGCAAGGGTGTGGTTAGTATGAGTTATTACGCCCGGCTCAGTCAGCGCACCGGTGAGGACTGGGAGGATGTCCGGGTGATACTTTCCACTGCTGCACCATCGGCGGCGATTACTCCGCCCGAGCCCGAACCCTGGAATCTTTATCTGATTGAGGAGACATTCAGGGCAAAGGCGCTGCCGGCACCAGGTGCTCAGGCAGAAGCGGCAGCATATTATGATGCTGAGACTGAATTGAGAGCAGGGGCACCGGCTGAAGTTACACCGGTTGAAACCGGAATTTCACTGCGGTATGTGATTCCGGGAAAGGTAAGTCTGAAATCGGGTGAGGAGGCAAGAAAGTTGAGCCTGGCTCAGATTTCACTGCCCGCAGAGTTTGAATACTACACCCTGCCGCGGATAAGAGAGCAGGTATTTCTTACCGGAAAGGTGCTGAACTCGACTGATTTTGTCCTGCTTGCCGGTGAGGGGAACACCTATGTTGGTGATGAATTTACCGGTTCAATCCAGCTGCCGGCGGTGGCGCCACAGGAGTCGGTGGTGCTGGGTTTCGGCGTTGATGAGCGGGTGAAGGTCCGGCGGGAGCTGGTAAAGACATTCAAGTCCCGGGTCGGCCTGGGCGGTAAAGCGGAGCGGGTGCAGTTTGTCTACCGGACAGTTGTAGAGAACTATCATCCCAAACCGGTGAAAATCCGTATTATTGAGCAGGTGCCGGTCTCCCAGCAGCGGGAAATAAAGGTCACCGTGACGAAAATTGAGCCCCGGTATTCCGAGCAGGATGATGCCCGGGGTCTTTATATCTTTGAGCCGGAGATCAGGAGCGGAGAACGGTTTGAGATCAACCTTGAATATCAGGTTGAATATCCGGCAGGACGGCGGGTAAGCGGGCTGTTCTGATGGTGGTAACCATCATCGGTGCCGGGCTTGCCGGCTGTGAGGCGGCACTGCAATGTGCGCGCCGCGGAGTCCGGGTCCGGCTGTATGAGATGAGACCGGTCAAGATGACCCCGGCTCATCAGACCGGAGATGTCGCCGAACTGGTCTGTTCCAACTCACTGAAATCGGAGGAGCCGACCAACGCCCACGGACTGCTGAAGGCGGAGCTGAAAATTTTAGGCTCGGTCCTCCTGGAGTGTGCTGAGCGCGCCCGGGTGCCGGGCGGTAAGGCGCTGGTGGTGGATCGGAAAATTTTCTCCCGGGAGGTGGCAAGGGAGCTGCAAAATCTGGGTGTGGAGCTGATCCGGGAGGAGATTACACGAATTCCGGAAGGGGTGACGATCATCGCCACCGGTCCGCTAACCTCCGAAGGAATGACGCAATCCCTGATAAACATCTTCGGCGACCGCCGGCTTTACTTCTATGATGCGATTGCACCGATTGTCGCTGCTGACTCTCTTGATATGCAGAAGATTTTTACCGCCTCCCGGTACGGCAAGGGTGATGATTATCTGAACTGTCCGTTAAGCGAAGAGGAGTACGACCGGTTTGTGCAGGAACTGGCGGCGGCTGAAGTTTATCCGGCGCACGAGTTTGAGCAGATCCAGTTTTTTGAGGGCTGTCTGCCGGTAGAGGAGCTGGCGCGGCGTGACCGGCTGGCACTGGCGTTCGGACCGATGAAGCCGGTCGGTCTGGTTGATCCCCGCACCGGCAGAATGCCTTTTGCGGTCGTGCAGCTGCGGCCGGAGAATCGTGCCGGCACGATGTACAATCTGGTCGGGTTTCAAACCCGGCTGAGACGGCCGGAGCAGGAGCGGGTCTTCCGCATGATTCCCGGGCTGGAACGGGCGGAGTTTCTGCGTTACGGCAGCATTCACCGCAACACCTTTCTCAACAGCCCGGAAATCCTCCTGCCAACACTGCAGACGAGAATCAGGCGTGACCTTTTTATTGCGGGTCAGCTCGCCGGGGTTGAGGGTTATGTGGAGTCGATCGGCACCGGTCTGGTTGCCGGCATCAACGCTGTCCGCCTGGTTAAGGAGAAAGCCCCACTTACTGTGCCGGAGATGACAATGCTGGGTGCACTGCTGAAGTATATTACCACCCCCAATCCCCATTTTCAGCCGATGAACGCCAATTTTGGACTGCTGCCGGTGGGGAACATAAGAGCCGTAACGGCCAGGAGACGGCACCTTATGGCAGTTCGGGCACTGGAGGCTTTGGAGGGGATAAGGGCAGAATTTGCCCAGGATAAGATATAGGGTTAAGCCGGTTTGCCCAAAAGGAGCCAGGCGATTGCAAGATAGATTGCGGTGCCGAAGATGTCGGCGATAGTCGTAATCAGGGGTGTGCTGGCAGTTGCCGGGTCCCTTTTCAGTTTTGTAAATATGAACGGGAGGCTGATGCCCACCGCACTTCCGACAATCACATTGATTACCATCGCGAGGACGACTACCGGTGCAATTCTGATACCACCGCGAATGACCCCCATAACGGATATACCCAAGCCCATGGTCAGTCCGAGCGCGGCGGCAAGCAGGATTTCTTTGCCCAGCAGATAAATCCAGTCACGCATCCGGACGGTACCGACCGCCAGCGCCCGGATCACCAGGGTTGCGGACTGGGAGCCGGCATTGCCGGCGGTGTCCACGAGCACCGGCAGAAATGTGACGAGCACCACATACCTTGCCAGCAGTTCAGAAAATCCCTGAATGATACCGCCGGTAATCAGGTCCATGAACAGCAGGGCAAGGAGCCATACTACCCGGCTGCGATAGAGGAGCCGTAACGGGACCTCCCGCAGTTTGGTGATGAAGGTCAGATCAATTCTACCCGGATGAATACCGGAGATTTTGGTGATATCTTCGGTCTGTTCCTCCCGGACGATGTCAAGGATGTCGTCAATTGTAACAATGCCCAGCAGTATACCTTCGCTGTTAACCACAGGCAGGGCGAGCAGGTCATAGCGCTGCATAATCCTCGCCGCTTCCTCCTGGTCGACCGTTGCCTCAGCAGAGATCACCTGGGTGTCCATCAGCGCCTCGATCTTTTCCTCCGGACTGGCCAGGATGAGTTTGCGCAATGGGATGTCATCGAGCAGCCGGTTCTGCTCGTCGACGACATAGACGGTATTGATGGTCTCCGCATCCACACCGTTTTTGCGGATATGTTCCAGTGCCTGCCGGACGGTCCAGTGGGAGCGGACAGACACATAGTCCGGGGTCAGAAGCCGGCCGACGCTGTTTTCCGGGAAACCGAGGCTCATGAGCGTCTCGCGCCGGTCTTCCGGTGAGAGCAGGTTGAGGGCGCGCTGAATCAGTTCCGGCGGCAGGTCCTCAAACAGCTCGGTGCGATCATCCGGCGCCAGTTCTGCCATCAGCGCCTTGACCTGTTCGTCGGTGAGGTTGCGGATCAGAGTGAGCTGGGTATCAGGGTCAAATTCCGCAAATACCTCGGACTGGAGATGCCTGGGCAGCAGCCGGAAGAGGATGACGACATCCGGTTCTTTGAGCGAGGAGATCAGGTCGGCGATGTCCGGTGCGGGCCAGAAGGATAGAACATCCTTAAGCGCATGCCAGTTCTTCTGCCTTATGAGTTCAATGATTTCCGGTTCGAGGAGCTGGCGGAGGATGTTGATGCGCTTTCTTTCCGGCATAACTGCAATAATAATTGATTACCGGCTGATTGCAAGTCTGAACGCTTGACACCAGCATGATCAGCAGTTAATTTAGTCCTGATGCACTGGATGCTGACGTGTCTTCTGCTGTTCACCAGCGCTGAGGGGTTTTACAAGGATGTTTTCATGGACGGGGGCACCGGTCTCACCCATCGTACCCGGCTTTATGCGGCGGAAAGTCTGGGTTTGAGTCTGGAATTTGTTTCGGCGCAGGATTCGCTGCTGCTGCGGCGGGTGATCGCCGGCTGTTCACTGGACGAAAACGGCTATCTGCTCTATCCGGATGGTGCACCCCGGTTCCGGGCAATTTTCACCAACGGCGGGGATGTGGTAAGTCACAGTCGGGCACTGGGTGAATCGGGCCGGCAGTGTATCCGGCAGTTTTTTGCTGCGGGAGGCAGTTACACCGGTGCCTGTGCGGGTGCCTATCTGGCTTCGCTGTCCAATCTGGATTCCGGAGTGTCACCCTATTTCTATCACCTCTGGCCCGGCAGGACCAGAAACACCGGTATCGGTGGTGCCTGGGTGGGAAATTTTATTCCACCGGGGTCGCCGCTGCTGGCTTACGACTCATTCGGTGGCGATTTTTATATCACCGGGCTGTACCTCAACGGCGGACCCTATGCCAATGAGTCGCTGGACTGGCCGGCGGGAACCGAGGTGCTTTTGCGTTATGATACCCTCGGCCATCCGGCGCACAACCGGTGTGCGGGCTGGGCCTGGAAGGGGGCTGACACCAGCGGACGGGTGGTGGTGGTCGGGACCCATCCTGAAGGTTTTGCTCAGGGTGAACAACTCCATCTGATGATGGCGGTACTCAGATATGCACTTGATGGGGTCGGGTTACCGCGCTTGAAGGCGATTCTTCTCCCGGGCGTTCTGCGCATCATGGACCGGGGCATGGAGGCGCCTGAGTTTGCCCGGATCGGTGACCGGCAGTATCATCATTTTGCGATTGATGTGCCGCCAGGGGCGGAATCGCTCTGCGTGCTGGTTCAGGGGGCGGATTCGTTTCAGCTCAACCTTTACCTGAAATGGAATGGATTTGCCTTCCGCTCCAGCTGTGATTTTGCGGATACTGCGCCCGGAGCTCGTAAATTGATGACGGTCCGGTATCCTGCCGGAGGCAGGTGGTATATTGGGGTTGAATGTGCTACAACCGTAAACTGCATTAACGACAGTTTTCCGGTTTATTCCGGCAGGCTGGAGGTGCTGAACGGGGTGCCCTACAGTGTTGATGCCTGGTGGGGAGGGATTGGCGTTGCCGAAGCCCGACAGGCAGTGCTGCAGCAGGGGGTTAATCCCAATCCAGTCAAGGGGTGGTGCTATCTGTATCTGCCCGCGGGTAATGGGGAAATTGCGGTATTCGACCAAAGCGGCGGAAAGGTTGCAAGTGGACTGGTGGAGATAACATCTGTCGGATACAGCGTTTACCGGCTCCGGTTTGCCCGTTCATTACCGGCAGGTGTTTATCTGCTTACCGGACCGGGCGGATTCCGGAAGCCGCTGGTACTCTGTCGCTGAGTGTTTTGCTTGACACCCGGGCTGAAAACGGGTAAATTTTTACACTGATGAAGTTTCTTTACCGGGTTTTACTTCCGTGCACCGCCTTTCTTCTCTTCTGCCCGGCAAAGAACAAAAATCAGCTGCGGGAAACTGTGCCAGCCGAGAGTCCGGCACCGATGATCCCGGTCACGGTCCCTGAAACTGTCAATGAATCTCCTTCTCCCGCACCGGCTGTTTCCTTCCAGCGGGATGTGCTTCCGATTCTCAGGGAACTGGCCGGCGATTGTCATACAAAAGAGGATATGGCAGGTAATTATGCGCTGGACTCCTACGAGGCGGTAATGGCAGGGGGCACCGATTCGGTCCCGAATGTAGTGCCGGGCAAGCCGGACTCAAGTCTCCTCTTTCTGTATCTTCAGAAGGGGCATCCATTCGGGAGAAAACCGGCGCCGGAAAAGCTTGAGGTGATCCGGCAGTGGATTCTTCAGGGAGCAAAAAACAATTAAGGGAGTATTGATGGAAGCGAAGGTGCGCTGGACTGAAGCGATGCAGTTTGTAGGCATCTCCGGTTCCAGTCATGCGCTGGTAATGGATACCGGACCGGATCATGGCGGGAAGGATACGGCAGCAACACCGATGGAACTGCTGCTGATTGCTCTTGCCGGATGCACCGGAATGGATGTGGTATCACTGCTGAAGAAGATGCGGGTGAACTTTAGTGGTCTGGAGATAAATGTAAGAGCAGAGAGGCGGGATGAGCACCCCCGGGTATTCACAGGTATCGAACTGGAATATGTTGTTTTGGGCACCGGTATTGACCGGGCAGCAGTCCAGCGGGCGGTTGAACTCTCGCAGGAGAAATACTGCTCGGTCCGGGCGATGCTCCGTCCGGACTGTCCGGTCAGCTTCCGGATAACGATTTTGGAAAATACCGGGGGTTCCAATGCTTGACAACAGTTTACAAGAGTCTAAAATAATTAAAATGAAAAGGAGGACTGCCTTGCGTCGAATCATTTTTGTTTCTGCGCTCGGTCTGCTGGCGCTCCTGCTGCTGCCAGCCTGTCAGCGGGAAAATGCATTGCGGGTTGTTTCCGTGGAATCGCCATATTATGCCGATCTGGTAGATTACGGACAGGAGCGGGATGAGGAGGGCAATATCACCGAAATTGAAGTTACGCCGGTCGATGTTGTGGGAGTGCAATTCCAGTATGTGGAAATCGGACCGGGGCTGCCGACCTGGACCCCTTATCAGGCACATGTGGAGAAGGTCACCATATCCTTCAAGCGGCTTGGTGGTGATGAGCTCTATCAGCCCCTGCCCAACATTACCGTGCCGTGCAAGGTGGTGGTGCAGTCGGATCCGACGGGCAAGAAGATTGTCAGCGGTGCCTTTGAGCTTTTCTCCGCCTGGTATAAGGAGGAATATCTTTCAGGATATGATTATCTGGTTCTGGAGGCAACGCTCAAATTCTCCGGTTATGACGATGCCAGTGGCAAGCCTATAGAGGCGACAAACAAGATGGAGGTTTCGGTCTCGGACTTCTACGACGATCCGACCCGAATCGGACAGTAGTAGCAAAAGATTTTAACCGCAGCAGTCATTTATAAACCAAAAAAGGAGGTTGGATGCGTTTTTTATCGGTAATTTTAGTTGTCATTGTAGCAGCGGTTCCTGCCTTTGCCTATACCGGATTTGGCGGTGGCAGAGGTCTTTTCCGGGTTCAGGATGCCCAGACCGAGGAGGCGGGATTGAATGTGGCCCTACACCTTGTGGGCAGAAATCCGCTCTATAACAACAGCTTTAAGGGTTACATTGGCGATCTGCCGGCACCGGCATTGCACTACACACCGGTTTCTACCCGGTTTTTCGGTGCTGAAATTTTTGCCAACTGGGGGGGGATATTTCAGTATGCACCCGAACTGAGCGGCGACCGTCCCTATGATATGGGGTTGCATGATTTGAAGGCGGGTGCCAAGCTGTCTTTTCCCTATCTGCCGGTGGTAAAACTGGGCGGGCTGGCAAAGTACACATTTCTCTTCCGGGATCTGAACCGGAGCTGGATTGACCAGTCCGCATTTACCGCAGATACCCTGAGCTGGGCGGGTCTGATTACTTTCCGTTTTCAGGATCTGGCATCATCCCTGCCCAATCTACATCTGAACTACGGGAAGTCCGGTTCCTGGACCGATTATGGCGCCGGGCTGGAACTGGCAGCTGAAGGGCTGGCGCTCTTTGCCGAACTGACCTCCCGGCAGGGACCGAATTCGAGCGGTATTTTTGATACCGGGAACGGACTGGTGCGGTTGACTCCGGGAATTACCTTTGGCAGCCGCCGGGGGCTGGCGCTTTCACTCGGTTATACCTTCAGTCTGAGTGAGCAGGTGCCGAATGAGGTGATTTTCGGACTGAATGTTGCCACGCCGTTCTTCCGCAGGGCGCCGGTGGTTTACGGCGAGTTCTCGGGCAAGGTGATTGATGCGTCGAGCCGTGCCCCGCTCGCGGCGCTGGTGGAGTTTCCGGACAATCCGAAGCTGAAGCCGCTGGCGGTTGATGCGAGCGGGCTGTTTCTGCTGAGGAAACTGCCGACCGGCGTGCTCAAGGTGCGGGTGACCGCTGAAGGCTACCGGCAGCTTGAGACCTTTGTCAATGTTGATGCCAAGCCGAAGGAGCCGGTGCTGTTTGAACTGTATCCGCTTGTCACCTACGGCACACTTGCCGGTGCGGTTACTGATGCCAAGACCGGGAAACCGCTGGCAGCAACAATCGCATTTGCTGAAGGTGGTATTGAACCGGTGAGCAGTAATCCGAATACCGGTGCATTCCGCAAGGACAACATTCCGGTGGGCACCTATACAATCACCGCCAGTGCGGAAGGCTATTTCCCGTCTACGGTCACAATCCAGATCCGGGAAAATCAGATTACCAGCCAGACATTTACTCTGAATCCGCTGACGGTCAAGTCGGTCCTGACCGGTACAGTTACCGACCGGGGCACCGAGAAGCCGCTGGCAGCCAAGGTTACGCTCCGGGATGCGGCAACTGGTAATACGATTACCGAGGTAAGTAATGAGCCGGTTACCGGCGTTTATGTGATTGAAGCGCCGGTCGGCACCTATTCAGTTACTGTCCACGCTGATGGCTACATTGATCAATCGGCGGCAGTTGTGCTCCAGGAGGGGAAACCGGCGACCCACAACTTTGCACTCGTCAAGGTCGGGACAACGGTCACGCTCAAGGGAATCTACTTTGATTTCAACAAGGCAACGATCAGATTTCCCGAATCGCAGGAGGCGCTCCAGGCTGCCTACAACATCCTGAAGGAAAATCCGACGATCAGGGTGGAGATTCAGGGGCATACCGACAATGTCGGTTCGGATGAATACAACCAGCGGCTTTCTGAACAGCGCGCCTGGGCGGTGGTCAATTATCTCGTCCAGCAAATGGGAGTGGATCCGGCCCGGTTGATTGCGAAGGGTTATGGTGAGAGTATGCCCAAGGCGCCAAACGACACACCCGAAGGCAGAGCGCTCAACCGCCGGGTGGAGTTTGTGGTCATTGGTGAGATAGGCAAATAGCACAAAATCAGACTGCGGGGCTCTTCGGAGCCCCGTTTTATTTTAATCCCGAGTTTGACAGTGCGGGCGAAATTCTATATGCTGGTAAAAAGGAGGTAAATGGAAGCGAGTGTGAGCGCGATTGCCGGTGCCGACCGGATCAAATCCAATATCCAGGGGATGAAAGGCTGGCTCAAGCTCCTGGGAATAGTGCAGATTGTTGCCGGAATTCTGCAGGCATTGACGCTTTTTGGCATCTTCTGGGCATGGCTGCCCATCTGGCTGGGAATTATTCTTAACGGCGCAGCGAACAAGGCGGGTGAGTATGTCGAAAAGGGTGATGAGCAGGCGCTGGAGGAGTTTACCGGCAAACTGAAACTCTACTTCATCATCAACGGCGTCATGATGATCATCTCGCTGGCGGTGGTAGCACTGGCGCTGATGGTGCTTGGTCTGCTGGCAATTCTGGGCGTGATCAGTCTGCCCAGTCTGATGGAAAACTTCTGGGATTAGGGCGGGTAATAAGTCTGAGCTGTGTTTAAGCTGCGGAGCGCTGCTCGGCGAGCCAGCGTTCCAGCGTCAAATGCCAGGACTTTGTTTCATCGCCGATTGCCTCGCCATCCCAGCGGGCAAGAACTCGATTCCCCTCTACTGCCACCACCAGCGGCGGGCTGTCGGTCCAGTCGTAATAGGCAAAGTCGGCGAGATTTTCGGGGGTGGCGTTCGGTCCGTCCACATAGCGCACCTGATAGGGCAGTCCGAGCCGGGCAAGGACCTGCTGTGCCTTACTGCACAGTTTGCATCCTTCGCGGGCAAAGATGTGGAACTCCATTTTACCTCCTTTGGCTCAGGATATTTTGTTCAAAAATTAACCACGAGGCGACCCAAGTCAAGATAAAATTGATTTTGGGAACCGCAGGAATTAGGCTGCCGGTCTAATAGAATAATGAGTGGCATTGCGATGTTTGCGGGTGGCTGTTTCTGGTGTCTGGAGTATGTGTTTGAATCACTGCCCGGGGTGATTCAGGTGACATCGGGTTATACCGGCGGTTCAATCCGCAATCCCAGTTATGATCAGGTATGCTCCGGCAGAACCGGACATTATGAGGCGGTGCAGATTGAATATGATCCTGAGCAGATTGGCTATGAGCGTTTGCTTGAGGTGTTTTTTAAAAACATTGACCCGACCGATGATGGCGGACAGTTTGCGGACCGCGGTCACCAGTACCGGACCGCCATTTTCTATCGAGATTCACTCCAGCGTCAGCTCGCAGCGGAGGGGATCAGGCGCCTGGAGGCGGCGAAGATCTTCCGGCAGCGGATTGTCACCCGGATTCAGCAGGCAGGGGAATTCTTCCCGGCTGAGGAGTATCATCAGGACTTTTACCGCAAATGTCCGGCGCGGTTTCACTCCTATCATCAGAGTTCAGGCAGAACAGTTTATGTGGACAGAGTCTGGGAGAAGCATCCCTATTTCCGGCTCTTCCCGGAGCGTTCCGGTTACTGGCTTGGTTACCGCAAACCGGCACCTGAGACACTGAAAGAGATTCTCACTCCGCTGCAGTTCCGGGTGACGCAGGAGCAGGGAACCGAACCGCCGTTCAAAAATGAATACTGGAATGAGAAGCGGTCCGGCATCTATGTGGATGTGGTTTCCGGCGAACCGCTTTTCTCCTCAGAGCACAAGTTTGACTCCGGCACCGGCTGGCCCAGCTTCTATCAGCCGCTGGTGGCGGAAAACATATTAACCCGTGAAGACCGGACGAATAATATGCTGAGGATTGAAGTCCGGTCCCGTTATGCTGAATCCCACCTCGGCCACCTTTTTGATGACGGTCCGCCTCCGACCGGCAGGCGCTACTGTCTGAACTCTGCTGCCCTGCGCTTCATTCCTGAGGAGCAGCTGGTGGCGCTCGGTTACTCTGCGTTCCAGTCCCGTAGAGCCCCGGATCAGTAGCCATTTTCCGTCTGTTTACCGCACCGGTTTGATCCGCGGCGGGTTCTTCATCTGCTCATACCGGGCTCTGCCCGCAGCGGTGCGGAAGTTGATGCCGTCCGCCTTGCCTTCCCGTTCCAGCTGCTCCATACAGCCGGCAAGAAAGTCATCATCCAGCATCCTGCCGGCAAGCGCACCGGTCTTTTTCTGCTCCACCGGCATCAGCCGTCTCGTTACTTCTGCGGAGATATCCTGCCGTTCACCCGTCACCTGCCAGAAGACCTTGGTACCGGGCCTGCCGCCGATGACAAAGGTATTGCCCCGGACTTCCTCCGCAACATACACATCGCTTGTGCCCACGCCGGTCAGCTGGATGTGAGGGTTGCGGTTGAGCGCGGAGAAGTAGTCGGGTAATCGGACTTCAGCTTTACCTGAGGTGTCGAGCACAACACTGCCCCGATAGATATTGAGCATCTCCGGTCCCTCAACGAAGTAGTGATTGAGGATCTTGCCGTAAGGGTCAAGGGGATGGTCGATGGTGAATGAACCTGACGCCTTGGAAAGGATACCGACCCGGGTCTGGTTTGAAGCAGTGGCGACCTCGCCGTTGAATGCGGCCGAATTGGAGTATGAAGCCGGGACAAACGAATTATTGTTGGTGGCAAAGCTGTAATTACCGGCAGCGGTATCCGCATAACCACCCGGGATCGTTGCCGCATAACCGCTCGCCATGTTCATATTACCGCCTGCGATCGTGGCGGTGTAGCCGGTTGCCATATTACGCAACCCGCCGGCAATTGTGGTATTTTCGCTGCCGGCTGTGTTAAAGTAGCCTCCACCGACTGTGGCACCATCGTGGCTCGCAATATTGCAGTAACCGCCGCCGACCGTGGAACCGCTGCCCGCAGCCGAGTTCCCGTAACCACCGCTGATCGTAGCAATGTAGCCGGTTGCCGAATCGGCATTGCCGCCACCAACAGTGGCATACTGACCGCCGGCAAAGTTGGCTGAACCTCCTCCAATAGTGGTGAAGGACTGGTTTGCTGTATTATCTGTCCCGCCGCTAACCGTGGCACAGCCGCCGCTGGCAGTGTTTGAATGCCCGCCGGCGACCGTTGACCAGGGTCCGCTGGCATTATTGGACTGGCCACCGGCAACCGCGGTGCAGAGGTTGCTTGCGGTATTGGAGTTGCCCCCGCCGACAGCAGATGATTGCCCGCTTGCTATATTCAATGTACCACCGGCAACTGTTGCATAGTCATTGCTCGTCCGGTTGCCATACCCGCCCCCAACCGTGCAATAGGAGTAAGCCTGTCCGCTGACACCGGTTGTGCAGGCATAACCCAGGTTGGTATGGGTACGGCGGTTACTGCCGTAAAGCATATTATAAGCACCACCCCGGGCGATACCCAGCGGTCGAACAGTATAGAGCACCGAGTCGGGCGTGCCCCGGACCCAGGCATTGTCACCGCCGATACTGTCGTTTCCCGGTGCCCAGCTGGAACCGGTCCATTTCAGTACCTGGCCGGTGGAAGCGCCCATCTGACTCAGGTCTTCTCCCCAAATTGTGCCATCGGCAATATCGGCAGAGGTAACTGTGCCATCCTGAATCTTCGCCGAGGTGACGGCATTATTGGCAATCGTCGGGCTGGGATAGGTTCCGGTTAGATCACCGCCAGCGGTCTGCCCCTCATTGATATATCTGGCGCTCAGCGTTGAGGTCCCTTCATACAGGTCGGTCGCAACTCCGTATCTGCCGTAGTCGCTGGCGGCAGTCAGAAAAGCCGAGGCGTGGTAACCGTCCAGCAGGTCGGCATTGAAGTTGGTAACAACTGTGCCGGTGCCAGCGATTTTGGAATCGCTGATACCCGCAGTTGCCGAAATGTCGGCATTAACAATTGTGCCATCCTGAATCTTGGCGCTGTTGACCGCATCGTTTGCAAGGTCCGCATTTGCAACCTGGCCGTCAGTTATCATTCCACTGGTAATCGCATTTGCCTGCCCCTCGTTCACATACCGGCTGTCCAGTCCGGTGAGGGCAAGTCCTGCGATCCGCTCAGCACCACCCGCACTGTCCACATAGGCATGGGTATGAACCGCCCGGGCAAAGTAGGTGGTGTCCCGGCCCTGCAGCCGGTGGGAGTTGCCCGCAATCCGGGCACTGTCCACCGCCGGCGCCACACGGGCATAGTCCGCAGTATCCGCATAGGGCGCCTTGAAACCGGACGCAACATCCGCACGCTGGAGCGTGCCGTCGGTAATCATCCCGCTGGTAACTGAGTTTGCCTGCCCCTCGTTCACATACCGGCTGTCCAGTCCGG
>JAOABP010000002.1 GCA_026418295.1 Caldifarciminota bacterium | reverse complement strand
GGATTGCACCGGGTTACTCTACAGCCACCACCTGGTCCAACACCACCCTGCCCAACACCGGCATGCCGCCACTGCTTGCGGTCAACTGGGACGACCTCTATCCGCCAACCGGGGGCGGAGTCTGGTATTATCACGATGCTGCCAATCACCGCTTCATCGTGGAGTGGGACTCGGTGCATTACTACAGTCCGCGCGACGCCTGGGACAGGTTTCAGGTGATTCTCTATGATACCACCCGGAGCGATGGCGACTGCGAGTTTCTGTTCCAGTATCTCACCGCCAATAACTACACCTCAAATACGGTGGGGGAACAGGACCCGACGCTAACCCGCTACATTCAGGTGCTCTATAACGGCAGCTATCACCGGGGTGCGGCAGCGCTGGCACCGGGCCGGGCGATTCTGTTCACACCGGAGGGACCTCAGACCGGGATTGTGGAGCCGGCATCCTCGACCGGCGGGCTGAACCGGCTGGAACTGACTGTTGTCCCCAGTCTTGTGCGGGGCAGAGCCCGGCTTGCCTGGCAGCTGCCGGCAGGGGGCAGGGTCCGGCTGACCGTCTATGATGCGAGCGGGCGGCTGGTGCGCAGCCTCCTGAGCGGTGAGCTGGCAGCGGGCAGGTATCAGGCATACTGGGACCTGACCGATGCGCAGGGCCGGAGAGTGGCAAACGGGCTGTACCTCTGCCGGCTGGAGACGCCGGACCGGACCGTTACCACCAGGGCGGTGCTGCTGCACTGAGCCGGCCTGAATAAAGTAAAAGGGGGCGGCATTTCTACCGCCCCCTTGATTTTTGGGCTGCGATTATTTCTGCTCCGGTTCTGCCGGTTCGGTTTGAAAGTCCTCTTCTTTCATCAGAATTTCGATCTTTGCCTGTGCCCGAAGGCGGCTGATCAGCTCGTCATAAAGCTGTTTTTCCATTTCCCGCCGCATCCGATTTTCGATCTTGCCCCTGACTTCGCTGAAGGAGCGGATGTAGGACGGTTTCTTTTCTTCCATCCGGATGAAGGTATAGGTTGTGTCGTTAAGTTTTATAACCGGTGAGAATGCTCCCCTGGACAGGCTGTAGGCAGCGGTGACGACTTTCGGATCCCTGGCTTTGTCATCCCGGGTGAGTGATATTTCGCCACCGCCCCATTTGCTGCCAGCAACTGAGAACCGGCGGATCAGATCTGCGAACTCAACCTTCTGAGTGGTGTCTTTGCGAGTGATTTTGAAAACAAGATAACCACCAGGAATTGCCACGGGTCCGTATACTTCGCCGGCAGACAGCTGAAACAGCTTGTGCATCAGATCCGAAGGGAAGAGGCTGTTCAGGCGGACATAAGTACCCAGTCGGGTTGAATCAACAATTTCAAGAGTATATGCAGGTTTGGGCTGGTTGCTGATCAGGGTTTTGAGTTCGTCGACGGTTTTAACACGGATGATCTCCGGCTGATAGAGGCGGTCTTCTGTTGTCAAATCACCGAAGGCAAAGGCAACCGGTTCCGACTGGTTAAACGGTCCGGCGATCGGGCATGGTTGAGTTAAATCCGGCAGGTCTCTGCCACCAATACTCAGCACTGGAGTGTGGGGAAGACGCACATTAAAGCCGGCAAGGGCACCGGCGGCGGCGATTGAGTCAGAGTTGGCGGTTGCCCTGAGCAGTGCGGCAAGTTCTGCTGCCTTTGTTTCATCACTGATAGCGATCGCAATCCCATGGATCATTGCCGGTATTCTGCCTGCAATTGCCCAGCGTCGGAGCTGTTCTGCCCGGGTACGGTTGCGAGTTACCATTTCCCGGCAACGGACACGGGTCGGTTCCCGGAAATCATTAATTGTTTTTTTGTATTCATTGTACAGTGTTGCGGAGTCCAGGGCGATTTTTTCAGCGGTCTCCCGGCGACGGTAGGCGTCAATCAACAGAGCAGCACGGCGGTTGATTACATAGTCAATCACACGGTTTTTCAACCAGATTTTTTCCTGTTCGCATTCTCTGAGCAGGAGTTTTTCGATAATCAGCTGTTCCAGTATCCGGCGTTTTCCCTCCGGTGTCTCAAACTGTCCACGGAAAAAGGGTGGAATGGCATTTAGGCGCTCATCAAGCTGAGCGCGGGTGATCGGTACTCCATTAACAACTGCCAGCGTTTCACGGTTCTGTTCTATTGCAAGTGTGTCCTGAATTAATGATGCGGATTTTTTCAGCCGGGTGATCTCATCCTCGTAAATTCGGTTTGCGCGCTCCTGCCGGATCTCGACCGCAATCTGGTTTTTTACTTCATCAAAAGGACGGATCTTCTGAGGTTCTCTGGCAGTTACCCGGACGAGGTAGTAAGTATCGCCGACAGCTACCGGGGAGCTGATTGCACCCGGTTTGAGCTGAAAGGCTGCCTCTTCAATCGGTTTGGGCTGAACGCCGCGGGCAAACATTCCCATATCACCAGCCCGCTCGCGATCCGGGAGCACTGAGTACTGACGGACAATACTGTCCCATTTCGTCGTGTCGGCGACAAGCACGGTGCGCAGTGATTCCGCCAGCGGTCGAGATGTTACTGCCAGTTGAAAGGCGTGAACCTTTTCCGGCAGAGTGAAACGGGCGATGTTTTTCCGGTAATAGGCGCGCAGTTCCTTTTCCTTCGGTTCTGCACGGGCGGTTACATGGTGATCGTACCAGACCTGAAACATCTGCCGGTTGCGCAGGTCGAGGAGGTTTTTGCGAATCTGGGGATCGTTGCTGACACCGGATTCCAGCGCGGCCTCATACAGAAGACGGTTGTCGATCATTGTATCGAGGAGTTTCAATTTTGCCTCAAACCGCTCATAAGCCGACGGGTTGCGGCTGATGCGTTCGTCCAGCTCAATCCGCGTAATCGGGTAACCATTGACATATGCTACGCGTTCCTGGTAGTTTTTCCGGAAACAGCGTTCGATAGCATCGAGTGCATCCTCGGCGTAGGAGGATTTGATATAGCGGGTAGCGACCAGTTCATAATTTTTGGCGGCATCAAGATGTTTCTCCTGAAGTTCCTGGGCAAGTGCCAGTCGATAGATAATTGCCGGGGTCAGCTGGTGCCGGGGATAATTCTGAAGCAGTTGCTGATAAACCGATTCCGCTCGGGAGTAGTCATTAACCTTGTCCAGAAAATAATCGCCGATTTCGAGCGACAGGAGTAACTGGTGAGAACGGCTGAGGGGACGGGAGTGGAGTCGTTGGAGTAGTTCCCAAGCCCGATCCGGCTGTCGTTCAGCATAGTAGAAGTAAAGAGTGTCAAACGCCGGTGGGACGGGTTGTGCTGCCATGATCAGTCCGATCAGCAGGACAACCTGAATTGATAATTTCTTCATTGTTTACCTCCTGTTAATTTTTAGAGCAGGTTCTCATGCATTTTAATACCGGTCAACGAAGCAGCTGCAATGTTACCATCATCACCGTTCCCGAAAACATCGGGATTACAACATTATCGTTTATTTCAAAGGGCAGTGCTTCTACGACCGCTGCCGAAACTGCACCTATGATACCAACTGATAAAGGCAGGTCAATATTAGGCAGGATAGAAATGAGATAGGCAACACCGATGCAGGCAGCAAGACCGGCAAGCGTACCTTCAACCGTTTTGCGGAAGATGCGGATTTTTCCTATTGAAAGCCCGACGATGGCAGCCACCGTATCACCAATTGCAAGAAAGGAGATGGCAGCGATGAAAACCCCGCGATTGTTGCCGAACAGAATCATGCAGACGAGTGAGGCAACCATCAGATAGCTTCCACCGGTCAATGAGCTGAATTCCTTCCGGCGCAGGAGTGAGCCGAAGAGGATAATGAAAATGTCCTTAAAAGGGTTGAGGCGCAACCTTAAGAGGTCCACAACGAGAAATACAGTAGTTGCAGCAGCCATGAGGATCAGCGAGAGAGTGCGGGCGGGAATCAGATAATAGGCAACAGGAATGATCAGAGCGGCAAGGTGTGCCAGTTTTCGTCCCAGTTCCGGACCTAAAACTCTACACCTCCAGATATCTGTTGCGGGGTTCCCAACTCACGGGCATCGGGAGCAGTGCCACTGGCGTAGCCATAATCGACATGAAAGTTTTTGAACCTTGCTCCCAGACCGAAACTCAGGTTGTTGCGATAAACACCCAGCCGGGCGAAAAGGACATTCCGCAGCGAATATTCAGCACCGATATTGGTATGAAACTGCCGGTCTTCCAGTAACGCTTCAACCTGAATGGCGCAAAGCAGGTAGTCGCGTCCCAGATTGAATTTCTTACCTAAGCCGATTGCCAGCTGAGGATAGATTGCCTCTCTGGTTCCGGTGCTCCAGAAAAGGGGTGCGGTACTGAGGTTCCGGATACACAGTCCGATGTCTACCGTGCGGATCGGGGTGAAATGCATACCTGCATCAATACCGGCGCCCACGCAGTATCCGGTGCCCCCAAGCTCCTGATAGATGATTTTGGCATTGCCACCGACTGCCCAGACGGTGGAAAGACGGCGGGCAAAGCTGAAATAAGTGATCACCTGGTTGGCATTAACTGTTTTGTAAACGTAGGGACGGTTATTTTCGCCTGGGGGACTGTCAGGATGGGGCAGGGCGGTCAGTTTGATATCAGGGATGCCGTTGTGAAGCAGTGCGGCACCTATTGCCTGCCGGTCAGCGGGGAATGAAATCGCGAGATAATTATGATTTAGCAGCCCGGAGAAATCTTCTGAATGCATCAGGAGAACCGCCCGGCGCCGGTGGTAGACAGACAGAGCCGGGTTGTAGTAGATGGCACTTGGATCGCTGGTTACAGCAACGACAGCACTACCCATACCGATTGCACGGGCAGATGTGCCTAAAAGCTCGAAATCACCTGCGTATCTGGTGGCTTGAAGGGAGGCAGTAATTGATAAATACAGGATAAGCAGTTTTTTAATCAGTGTCATAAATTACCTCCTGTTATCCCGGAAGCCGGGTGACCCTGCCAATCAGTTCCTTTTTCAGGGTGTAGCGCGGCCGGGAGTAGGTGGGGCGGAGAGTAGCATGGATCAGGTATTCACCCGGGGCGACGACGTTTCCCTGATTGTCTCTGCCGTCCCAGACAATAAGGACCTCACCTGGGCCCTGCTGGTATGATGGCGCAAGCGTTCGAACGATTCTGCCGGCATTATCAGTGATATCAATAATAATTTCGGCACGCTGGGTCAGATAAATTGCAATCGTAGTTCCGGGTTGCTGTAAATCAAAGCTTTCTGGGAAACAGCCGATCAGCCAGCCGTCGAGTGCTATCAGATAATACTGACCGCCATCGGCTTCGCTGATAAAAAGCTGACCGAATTTTCTTCCAATGGCAATTCCCCGCGGGGAGTTAAATACAGGCTGATTGCCGGGAGTGTTCGCTGCCCGACCGAAGGAGGTAATGTATTTGAGATTGGGGTCAAAGATGTGAATCTGAGAATTTACCCGGTCGGTTACATAGATGTTGCCATAGCGATCAAAGGCACAGTAGGAAAATCCCGCTGTATCCAGGCCGATACGCCGGCAATCAATGGTAGATATTATTGTTCCTCCGGGTGTGATTCGGCTGATGCGGGTTCCCTTTCGGTCAATGACTACCATGAGGTCCAAATTGGATTCGTTGAACGGTGCCGATGCATCCAGCACCGCAATTCCAGTCGGAAAATCCAGGCCTGGAGCAAGCGTTCTGATCCGGGCATTGCTGGAATCATAAATAACAATGCAGTCAGCTTGTGCATCGGTGACATAGATGTTCCCTCTGGAGTCCATGGAGACATCATAGGGGAGATTGAGTGTGGAATCAACGACGGTAACCCACGAGAGGGCTCCTCCGGTATAACGCAGGCGCACGACCCGGCGGTTATCGGTGTCGGCCACATAGACATCACCCATTTCATTACAGACAATACCATGGGGGTTATTGAACTGTGCTATACCACTGCCGGTTGTGCCGTAGACTGCCGGTTTAATCAACTTTATATTATAAACAATCTGACCGGTTCCGGAATTGACTGCAAAAAGAGTGAGCAGAGCATCGTCCCGCCAGGTTGTGGTGTCCTCCTCTTCCTTCATTTTGGCGCAGCAGAGACCTTCAGGACTGGCGACCCGGAAACCGCTGCCGAGATACATATTCAGGTAAAAACTGCTGATCCGGGTAAAACCCATGGTATGGGCAAAGGGCGGGGGAACAAGGGTTGTCGGTTCGGCACAGATCAGAGTGAACAGCAGAGAAATCACCAGGATATGATAGGACGGAGTCTGAAAAAGTCAAGGATTCAGGAGAAAATCATCGTGGTGTTTTCTGCTGATGAACTTGACTGTCTTGAGCTGTCGATTTAGAATTGCCAGAAGTGATTAAAGCGGGTGAATATGTATTGCTGTATCATTCGGACCGTATTAAATTTCTGGTATCAGTCCAGGAGAACGGTAGCTTTTCGACTCATCGCGGGAATATCGATTTTCGTCAGATTACGGGTAAGGAGTATGGCGACTGGGTAGAAACTCAATATGGGACAAGATTTTATTTGCTGAAGCCGACCTTGGCCGATCTGGCGCTTAAAGTGAAACGAACCACTACAATCGTTTATCCTAAGGACGCCGGGTATATGCTGCTTCAGACCATGATTTTCCCGGGTGCACGGGTAATTGAGGTTGGCTCGGGGTCCGGAGCACTGACCGCTGTTCTGGCAAGCTTTGTCCGGCCACACGGCCGGGTCTATTCGTATGAACGCAGGCCGGAATTCAGTGCCAATGCTGTTGATAACATCCGGCGCTACAAACTGGATGATGTGTGCGAATTCTTTGTTGCCGATCCGGTAGAGCAGGGTTTTCAGCAGACCGATGTGGATGCCGTTTTTCTTGATGTTCCCGAGCCGTGGGCGCTGGTTCGGGCTGCCCGCCAGGCACTTAAAAGCGGTTATCCGCTTGCCGGATTAGTTCCTACCTTTGAACAGCTCCGCCGGTTCACCTCGGCACTGTCAGCCGAGGGTTTTATCCGGATCCGTGCTCGTGAGATTCTGGAACGGGGGTATTACCTGCGGGAGACGGGGATCAGGCCGGTTGACCGGATGGTAGCTCATACTGTGTTTCTGGTGTTTGCTCACAAGGCCAATATCAGAAATGAGCAGGAATAGCCGAAACAGCCTGAAAGTGCGTAAGTTTTACTTTTTGATCTTGATTCTGGGAAATTTATTTTGCGGTGCCAGGCACCCGGTTCATTCTGAAGCTGGTGCGATAAGGTGTGTTTCACTTGTGCCCAGTGTTACCGAAATTATTTATGCCCTCGGAGCCGAAAGTCTATTGAAGGGGAATACTGTGCAGTGTGATTATCCCGTAGCAGCACATCAAATATACAAAGTTGGGGATTTCCAGTTACCAGAATTGGAACGAATTGTGGCGTTGAAGCCGACAATTGTCTTTGCAACAGTGCCGGTTCATGCACGGCTGATTGAGAAGCTGAGAGAGCTTGATATCCAGGTTTACGTTTCCAACCCTCGGACAGTTGAGGATGTTTTTGCTGAGATTGAATCGGTGGGGGAGGTATTGGGCGTCAAGCTGAAAGCAGTGCAGCTGGCAGAAAGTCTGCGTCGAAGTTTGAAGGCAATTCCTGCGTTTACCGATACGCCGCGAGTTTACATTGAAATTGCGGCAGCACCGTTGATGAGCGTTGGGAACTCGACATTCATCAATGATATCGTGCGAATTGCCGGCGGGAGAAACATATTTGATGATGTTGCCCAGCCCTATCCTGTGATCGCACCGGAAGATGTGGTACGGAGAAATCCCGAGGTGATTATTATTTTACATCCTCAGGCCCTTCGGGCAGATGTCAAGGAGCGCGTGGGATGGGGGCAGGTAAGCGCAGTCCGGCAAGATCGGGTCTATGACCACCTGGACGAGGATATCTTTTTCCGTCCCGGACCGAGGGTCGTTCAGGCAATTCACTTGCTTGCGCAGTTGCTGCATCCTGACAGCACCAACTGATGAGGGTAAAAACTGTTATCGGTTGGTTGTTTCTGTGGGGGGTATTAGTTTCCGGGGCGCTACTTTCGGTTCTGACCGGTCCCGGCGGTTTTCATCTGAGTGAAATTGGTTCTTTCCTCTATTTCCGGTTACCCCGAATGGCGATCGGGATAATTGCCGGCGGTGTACTGGCACTGGTTGGTTGTTCACTGCAGGGAATCATGCGTAATCCGCTGGTTGATCCCTGGACTTTGGGAGTGGCAAGTGGTGCAGCATTCGGAGTATCACTGGCAGTAGTCACCGGAGCCCAAGGCAGTCTGGTTTTACCGGTTTCAGCAATAACTGGTGCTGCACTGGCGATCGGATTTGTTTATCTCCTTGCAGGTAGCGGGATTAACCTGACTGTTACCCGCCTTGTGCTCTCCGGGGTTATTGTTAACTTCTTTTTCTCGAGTGTGGTAATGCTGATGCTGATTCTGCGCCGACATACTCTGGGGGAAGCGGTCTATCTGATGATGGGAAATTTGGGAGTCGTATATACGGCGAAAGCATTCTGGCTGCTGGTCGGTTGCGGAATTGTTGTGGTGCTCGGATGCGGCTGGCTGTTTTTTCATTCCCGGGAGCTGGATATTATTTCACTTAATGAAGAGACCGCATTCAGTCTCGGAATTGATGCGGCAAAGATGATCCGTATGACTTTTCTGGTTGGATCAGTGGTGGTCGGACTGGTGGTTGCCTGGACCGGTGCGATCAGCTTTGTCGGGCTCGTGGTGCCCCATATGGTGCGAATGCTCTTCGGTCCCAGACACAGTCTCGTGCTGCCGGGATCGTTTGTACTGGGGGCAGGGCTCCTGCTCTATGCAGATGTTTTGGTGCGGAATTTAGCCCCGTCTGGGCTTCCGTTATCGGTGGTTACTGCGCTGGTAGGAGTGCCCTTTTTTATCTATTTGCTCCGGAAATCACAATGAATGCGGTTGATCTGCAGGAGGTATTTTTCGGTTATCACCAGAAGCCACTGTTGTGCGATTTCCGTCTGAGTATCACAGCCGGTGAATGGCTGGGAATTGTCGGTCCGAACGGGGCGGGCAAGTCAACGCTCCTGAAACTCATTGCCAATATCCTTCAGCCGTGGTCCGGGAATATCATGATCTTTGATCGGAATCTGAAGGAACTGTCAAGACGGGAGATCGCCCGGCTCATTGCCTATGTTCCCCAGGAGAGTCATTTTGCATTTGAATGGAAAGTTGAAGATATTGTGATGATGGGGCGTCATCCGTATCTCAGGCCGTTCGTCCGACCAGCTCCGCTAGACTGGAAAGCAGTCAATGAGGCGATGGAGCTGACCGGTGTTATTTCCTACCGTTACAAGGGGATGAACGAGCTTTCGGCGGGCGAGCGACAGCGAGTGATTATTGCCCGGGCACTGGCACAGGAAACAGATATTCTGCTTCTGGATGAAGCCACTTCGCACCTGGACCTTTATCATCGTACCGAGATTCTGCGTCTGCTGCACAAATTAAGCAGCAGAAAAAAAACAGTTGTTTCAGTCGTCCACGATCTAAATGAGGCGTTCAGTTACTGTTCCCGGGTGGCGTTCATGAAAGCCGGTTCACTGGTCAGCTGCGTAAATCCCGAGGGCATGGTCGATTCCGGGTTGATCATCAGGACATTTGGCATTACACCTGTCATTGCTCATCATCCAGTAACCGGTCGTCCGCAGTTTTTCCTCCCCGGAGCAGACAGGACAACAGGGCAGTGAGCAGAATTTCTATTGGATGGTATCGGGCTGAGGTTGCTTGAGGAGCTGGCGCGCCTGTTCGGTGGCAAAATCCGGATTGCGCCATTTCTGCACTTCGGATTCCAAACTGTCGGCACAGGCCTTCATTTGCCGGATTTGGGATCGCAGTCTGTTGATTCGGTAAAACTTCAGCAGAACACTGATCAAACCGTTTGGTCCGGGAAGAAAGGTCAGTCCGAGTATTATCAGGACAACCGCCAGCGGAATGAATAATTTTCCGACACGACGCTGATAGCGGCGGTTCATCGCATGAGCGTTTTCAACCCGGCGTAGGGCAGATGGTCTTCTTCTTCAATCCGGATCAAACGGTTGTACTTTGCTGTCCGTTCGCCCCGGCAGGGTGCCCCAGTTTTGATCTGACCGCAGTTTGCCGCAACCGCAAGGTCGGCAATAAAATGGTCATCCGTTTCACCGGAACGGTGGGAGACAATGGCACGGTAGCCGTTTTCCATTGCCAGTTTCATGCAATCCAGCGTTTCACTGACAGTGCCGATCTGTGTGGGTTTCACAAGCACTGCATTGGCAGCTCCCTGCTGAATTCCCTTTTTCAGACGTTCAATATTAGTGACGAAGATGTCATCGCCGATCAGCTGAACGCGGTTGCCAAGTGCAGCGGTCAGTTCATGCCAGCCATCCCAGTCTTCTTCTGCCAGCCCGTCTTCAATGGAGATGATAGGATATTTTTGAATCCAGGCGGTATATAGTTCAATCAGTTCCTGAGCACTGATTGTCCGCCGAGTGGGGTTCATAAAGATATAGGCGTTATCCTGATAAAGACTGCTGGCAGCGACATCGATTGCCAGATAAATCTGTTCCCCGGGATGGTAACCGGCGTGTTCGATTGCCTGCATTATGATCGAAAGCGGTTCTTCATTGTCAGCAAAATCGGGTGCCATACCACCTTCGTCTCCCACGTAAGTCGGTTTATTCTTTTCTTCAAGAATTTTCTTGAGTGCAAAGTAGATCTCGGCGGCAGCACGAATTGCCTCGCGGAAATTGGGCAGTCCGGCGGGAACGATCATGTATTCCTGAATATCAAGGTTGTTGGGTGCGTGCATGCCGCCGTTGATAATGTTCAAAAATGGTGTGGGAATCAGTCTTGTGCCCGCACCTCCCAGCAGCCGGTAGATCGGCAGTCCGGCACAGACGGCTGCTGCCCGGCAGACAGCGAGCGAGACACCGAGGATGGCATTAGCTCCCAGTTTGGACTTGTTTTTCGTGCCGTCGATTTCAATCAAGGTCTGGTCAATCCGGAACTGATCGGTCGCATCCATACCGATCAGGCGGGGTGCAATGATTTCGTGGATATTGGCGATTGCTTTCAGGACGCCTTTGCCAAAATACCGGGCAGGGTCTCGATCCCGCAACTCCAGCGCTTCAAACGAACCGACTGATGCTCCGGAGGGTACCGATGCCCGCCCCATAATTCCGTTGGAAAGATAACAGTCAACCTCCAGTGTCGGATTTCCCCGGGAATCAAGTATTTCCCGGGCCTGGATTCGAGCAATTAATGGTTTTGCCATTTATCCCTCCTTTGCTATCGACTGGTATTCATTCCGGCGCTCAGCATACAAAGGGAAGGCTTCGACCATTTCCCGGACTTCGGCTTTTATTTTTTCCAGCTCGGTTTCGTTTTCACCAGCGGCGATTGTCCGGTCAATCAGTTCGGCGATTTTTTCCATTTCTGTTTCCTTCATACCCCGGGTGGTTAAGGCGGGAGTTCCCAGCCTGATACCGGAAGCGATAAACGGCTTTTCTGGGTCAAAGGGAATGGTATTCCGGTTGACGGTGATATTGACTTTCCCCAGCAGTCTTTCGGCGTCCCGGCCGGTGATCTTTTTTGACCGGAGGTCCACAAGCATCAGGTGGTTATCAGTGCCGCCGGAGCAGAGCCGGAATCCCCGTTTCGTTAATGCCTCAGCAAGTGCCCGGGCATTTTTTACGGTCTGCTGCTGATATTCCTTGAATTGGGGCGTTAGTGCCTCCTTGAACGCTACCGCCTTGGCAGCGATGCAGTGCTCCAGCGGTCCTCCCTGAGTTCCGGGGAATACTGTTTTATCGAGTTCCTCGGCGTATTTTGCCTTGCACATGATAATCGCACCCCTGGGCCCGCGCAGTGTTTTGTGGGTGGTCGTGGTTACGATGTCGGCATAGGGGACCGGTGAGGGGTGTAATCCCGCAGCCACTAAACCGGCAATATGAGCGATATCCGCCAGCTGGGCGGCTCCGACCTCATCGCAGATTTCCTGAAATTTATCAAAGTGAATGATCCGGGGGTATGCTGAGGCACCGCTGACGATCACGCGGGGTTTGTGTTCCAGTGCCAGCTTGCGGATCAGATCATAATCGAGCATCTCGGTGTCCGGGTTTAATGTATAATGGATTACCTTGAAGTAGCGTCCGGAGAAGTTGATCGGATGGCCATGAGAGAGATGACCACCGTGGGTAAGGGACAGGCCCATGATTGTGTCTCCCGGGTTTGCCAGGGTGAGATAGGCGGCGATGTTTGCCTGGGTCCCTGAGTGGGGTTGAACATTTACATGGTCACAGCCGAAGATTTCCTTGGCGCGCTGGATCGCCAGTTCTTCGGCAAGATCAACGTAGCGGCAGCCGCCATAATACCTTTTTTTGGGATATCCTTCGGCATATTTGTTGGTCAGCACCGAACCGAGGGCTGCCAGAACCGCCTCGGAACAGAAATTCTCTGAGGCAATCAGTTCCAGATTGGTGTGCTGCCGGCTGGTTTCTTTAAAAATGGCGTCAAAGATTTCCGGGTCAGTTTCAAAAAGCAGTCTGGAATTCATAAGGATTCTCCTTTTATTTTAAAAATAGGGCATCAACCGGAGAAGTCAAGGTTTTATTCCCGGCTTGCCGGGCGAAATCATTTCGCTAAACTTCCAAGTATGGTAGATAAGCTGATAGAACTGGTAAGAATCCTGCGTCGTCGTTGTCCGTGGGATCGGAAACAGACGCTGAATTCCACCCGCCCGCTGATTTTAAATGAGACTTTTGAACTTGAGGAGGCGCTGCGAACAAAAAACCGGCAGGCGATAATTGAAGAGCTGGGAGATTATCTTTTCATGGGGATTTTCCTGGCGGAGGTGGCAGAAGCAGAAATGGGGATCGGGCTTCCGGAAGTGATCAAGGGTGTAATTAAGAAGCTGAAAGCCCGTCATCCTCATGTTTTCGGTAATGTGCATGTCCGGAATGAGGAGGAGGTGCTGAAGAACTGGGAACGGATCAAGCAGACCCATTCCCGTAAGACACTCCTGAGCGGTATTCCCAAGGCGTTGCCGGCATTACAGCAGGCGCAGCTGATTCAGGAGCGGTGCCGGCGGGTGGGATTTGACTGGGAGAACTGGCCGGCGGTGCTGGCAAAAGTGGAAGAGGAGATTGATGAACTGAAGTCCGAGCTGGCAAGGAGCAGAATCCGGCGAGACCGCGTCCGGGAGGAACTGGGAGATCTGCTGTTTGCAATTGTTAATCTGTGCCGGCATCTGAATGTCGATGCCGAGGGAACATTGAAGGATGCTAACCGCAAGTTCTGTCAGAGATTTAACAGTGTCGAAAGGGAGTTAGAACGGCAGGGGCGCAAGCTCTCCGAGACAACACTTGATGAAATGGAAAGTCTCTGGCAGAAGTCAAAGCAGCGCCGGTAACTGCCACGGCGGTTATATTGACTGAGTAAATTACCGGGTTATAATGAACAAAATTAACAGCTTAGCAAAGGAGTCAGAAGGAATGAACAATAAGGAAGTTGCCAATTTGATCGCTCAGATTGCCCGGATCCGGAATGTGGACATTACCTATGTCTGCGAAACACTGCGGACGAGTATTATCGCCGGATTGAAAAGGCGGTTCGGGGCGGGGACAGAAGCCGAGGTAAATATTTCCCCGGATACGGGAGAGATCAAGGTTTTTTTGTTAAAGAAGGTGGTTGAGAGGGTAAACAATCCCGGGCAGGAAATTGCACTTGAAGAGGCACAAAATATTATCCCCGGGAGTAAACTGGGAGATGTGATCCGTGTCGAGTTGCCGCTGGATGAAATCGGCCGGGTGGCGATTCGCAAGGCGTCGGATGAATTGATGCTTAAGCTCCGTGAGGCGGAACGGGACCGGCTTTTTGAAGAGTATAACCGGAAGAAGGGGGAGATAGTAACCGGCACAATTCAGCGTATCGGAAGAGATGAGATTATTGTCAACCTTGGTTTAATTGAGGCGGTCCTGCCGAATCGTGAACAGCTGAAAACGGATCATTACCGTCAGGGGCTTCCGATCAAGGCTTATGTCCATCGGGTGGAGAAGACACCGATCGGACCGCGGGTTTATCTTTCCCGGACTCACCCCGAATTTTTGAGGAAGCTGCTGATGCGCGAGGTCCCCGAAATCAAGGAAGGGGTTGTGGAAATCAAGGCGATTGCCCGGGCTCCAGGGTTCCGCTCGAAGATCGCTGTAGCCTCAAGAGATGAAAAGGTAGATCCGGTCGGCGCCTGTGTCGGATACCGGAAGTCGAGAATTGAAAATGTGATCAAGGAACTCTCCGGGGAAAAGATTGATATTGTCCAATGGAGCCGTGATCTGCAGGTATTCATAGCACGGGCGCTCGGACCGGCAAAGGTATCAGAGATTCTGCGCGAGAATGATACCTATGTGGTGGTGGTTCCGGACAGCGATTTTTCCATTGCCATCGGCAAGAAAGGTCAAAATGTCTGGCTGGCGAGTCTGCTCACCGGAACCAAACTGGAGGTGTTGAAGGAAAGTGATTATCGGAACCGGGTAATTATGAACCGGGCGGCAAAGTTTCCCATTTCCGAACTGAACCTGGAACCGGAAGTTACCCAGAAACTGGAGGCTGCCGGCATGAAGACCGCCTTTGACTTGCTGAGCGCCTCGACCCCAGACCTTGTAAAAATTATGGGGTCGGAAGCGGAAGCGGTGGAGTTAATGAAACAGCAGATTCGTGAGCGGGTATGGGCAGGCTAAGGGTATTTGAGGCTGCCAAACAACTGAATCTTTCCAGCGAGGCGCTGCTTGCCCTGCTGAAGGAACTGGGTTTCCCCCCCCGAGGATATACCTCCTATATTACCGAAGAGGAGTTTGATGCAGCCCGTCAGCGTCTGAGAAAAGAGAAACGGCAGTTCAAGGAGACGATTAAGAAGCGCACTCAAATTGAAGGGACTGAAAAGGCAGCCGCGCCACCAAATGTGGCGCCTCCGACTGAAGAGACGAAGAAATCTGCGCTTAAAGTGCCGGCAGGTAAAAGAAAGAAACCGCGGACCGGTGAGGGTGAACGGCAGACAATACCTTCCCCCCGTCCTTCAGCAGTTAAGGTTACTCCCTATATGACAGTAGCAGAACTGGCACACGCGTTCAACCTGCCGGTTGCAGAAATTATCAAGAAATGCTTGCAACTCGGGCTCAGAGCAACACTTAATCACCGGCTGGATCTGGATACCATCATCCTGATTGCGGATGAATTCAACATCCCGGTTCAGCAGGAGGAGGAAATTGAAACTGAGATCAGGCGGGGTGAGGCTAAGCCCCGCCCGCCGGTAGTGGTGGTAATGGGACATGTGGACCATGGCAAGACGGCATTACTTGATTACATCCGCAAGACGAAAGTGGCAGAAAAGGAGTTTGGCAGAATTACTCAGCATATGGGTGCCTATGTGGCGTATTATGGTGACCGGCCGATTGTTTTTCTGGATACACCCGGACACGAGGCGTTTACCGCAATGCGTGCCCGCGGTGCTCAGGTAACTGATATTGCAGTGCTGGTTGTGGCAGCAGACGAGGGGGTCATGCCTCAGACACTGGAGGCACTGGATCATGCGCGGGCAGCAGGTGTGCCGATTATTGTCTGTATCACCAAATCGGATCTGCCAACCGCCAATCCGGACCGTGTGAAGAGTCAGCTTGCCAATTACAATGTGCGTGTCGAGGAGTACGGTGGTCATACAGTATGCGTTGAGACTTCGGTTGTAACCGGGCAGGGAATTGAAGAGCTCTTGGATGCTATTTCGGTTCTGGCACTGGAACTGGATTTGAAAGCGCCCTATGATGGCCCGGCGCGGGGTGTGGTGGTCGAAGCCCGGATTGATCGGGGACGGGGAAATATTGCCACCGTGCTGATTCAGGAGGGAACATTAAGGCGCGGAGACCCGTTTGTCGCCGGGGAACATTACGGCCGGGTTCGCGATATGCTGAATGAGAATTTTGTTTCAGTTGAACAGGCGACGCCCTCAATTCCGGTTCAGGTTATCGGATTTTCCGGGCTGCCGGAGGCGGGGGACCGTTTTGAAGTGGTAGCCGATGAGCGAACCGCCCGGGAAATTGCCCACCGCCGGATGCTGGCAAAACGGGACCGGATTCTGGCAGCAAGCCGTCCCAAGGTCAGTCTTGAGGCGATTCAGGAGCAGATTGCCAAGGGACAGGTGAAGGAGTTGAAGATTGTGCTTAAAACCGATGTTTCCGGTTCGGCAGAGGCACTCCGCGACGCCCTGGAGGGACTGTCCCTGGATGAGGTCCGGGTGCGGGTGATTCATTCCGGAGTCGGCCCGATCACCCAGAACGATGTCCTGCTCGCTCAGGCTTCCGAGGCGATCATTGTCGGGTTTCATGTCCGGCCGCTGGCTGATGCCCGGCAGCTCGCAGAGCGGGAAGGGGTGGAAATCCGGACTTATAAAATCATTTATGCGGCAATTGATGATATCCGGGCGGCGATGCTCGGTATGCTTGAACCGGAAAAGAAGGAGGTTACAATTGGCCGGGCTGAGGTTCGACAGGTGTTCTCGATTCCGAAGCAGGGGCTGATTGCCGGTTCATTTGTCACTGAAGGCAAGGTGGTCCGGGGTGCTTCAGTCCGGGTAATCAGAGATAACCGGGAAATTTTTTCCGGTGAGGTGATTTCGCTGCGCCGTTTCAAGGAGGATGTCCGGGAGGTGGCTGCCGGTTATGAATGCGGTATCGGTATCAGGGATATTACCGATCTGCAGGCGGGTGACCAACTTGAATTTTATGTAATGGAAGAGGTAAAACGGGCTGTCCCTTAGCACTGTTCAATGAGTATTGGACTGCTCATGGTAGACTGCTATTTCGGTGACAGTCTGTCCCTGAAAGATAAACGGCGCATTCTTTCCAGTCTTACCGAGCGACTCCGGAAGTCGTTCAATATCGCGCTCTGCGAGATAGAATATCAGCAGCAGTGGCAGCGGGCGAAGCTGGCAATCGTTCTGATCAATACTGACTGGCGGATGCTCCAGCAGAGTTCCAGCCGGATTCTGGAGACGATTGAGCGGGATGGCAGAGTTGATATTCTGGCCAGTGCAATTGAGCGTTTGCGTTAGCGGAGCAGGAGCAGGCTGAGCAGTCCCAGCGCCCAGCAGTAGATTCCAAACCACCAGAAGTTACGGCTGATGATAACCCGCCGGAGAATCATGAGCATCAAATATCCGGTGATGCCGGCAACCATTATTCCGGAGATAACCGGACCCGGTGACAGCAGTGAGAAATCAAGTTTCAGAAGCTCCCAGATCGCCGCCCCCAGCGTTACTGGCAATGCCAGAAGAAAAGAAAATTCAAAGGCGGTGGCAGTATTTACCCCGAGCAGCAGCGCCAGACTGATCGTGGTCCCGGAACGGGAAATGGCGGGCAGAATTGCAGTGGACTGAATCAGACCGATCAGTATGCCCAGAGGCAGTTCAATCGGACGGTTGCGATTCCGGGCGAAGCGGGTGGTGAACAGTAAAGTGCCGTTGATCAGAAAGAGAATGCTGGTTACAATCTTTTGGACAAACAGACTTTCAACCCAGGGTTCCAGCAGCAGTCCGGCGCCCAGCGCCGGCAGGGTTCCGATGATAATTAATAATATCAGCCGGCGGGCATGATTCCGCACTGGAGACTGCGTATCAGCCAGATTACGCATGAGGGTGAAGATCCGCGGGAGCATGAAGATGAGTATCGCCAGGGCGGTGCCCAGGTGCAGTGCAGCAGTGAGATTGAGCCGGACGGAAGGAGAAATCCGCCAGAAGTGAAGCAGCAGAGCAAGGTGACCGTCACTGGATACGGGCAGGATTTCGGTTATTCCCTGAAGCAGTCCGAGGACAATGCCTTCAAGCCAGTTCATATTAAAAGCCGGTGCGGTAGTTCAGATGGATTTTTGCCCGCATTGGCGACTGGGGAAATGGGATGCCGAAGTCAATGCCCAGGATGCCGAAATTTGTTTCCCAGCGGCCGCCGCAGCCGTAGCCAGCGATAATTTGATAGGCTCGTTCGGAGGTGTGTAATACCCCTGCATCAAAGAAAATGTGAACCCGGGAATGGCGGGTGAGGTAAAGTCGGGGTTCAAAATTGGACCAGAAAAGCTGATCAGTAGTGAATTCCCCTTCGCGGTAGCCCCGGATATTTTCCGGTCCGCCCACAGCATACAGTTCCGGTGCAGCAAGGGGCAGTTCAGAATAGATCATGTGCAGGTAAACCTCATCGGTAAGTGCCATATTGGCATAGAGAGGAATGGCAGCGCACCAGCGGGCGGAGACTTCCCCCGCAAATCCGGTAGTTTCGGGGGGGATCGATTGATAGCCCCCACGGGTTGTAAGTTCCAAGAAAATTCCTCTCCGATACCGGTCAATGTCATCCCGGTGGTCATATTGAAATCCGGTGCCTGCCCAGAATCCGTTTTTCTGCATAACACCGGCAAGGTGATTGTAACCGGTATTGAATTTGAGCCGGAGTTCATCTCTTCCCGTAACAGCAGTAACACCAAGCAGGGTATAGGCGTAGACAGTGTCGCTCACCTTGTGGGAAATTTCACCCGTGAGAGTAAAAGGGAGGTTAAAGGGCCAGGGTTCGGTATAATTTAACTTATAGTCGGTTCGCTTGTATGCAGAGCGCCAGTGAAACTCGGCAGCACGGCCCCGGTTGAACAGGTTGAAAAGGGAGATGGTGAACCAGCCGGTGAGTTGGCGAGTTTCGGGCAGATAACCAAGTGCCGCATCCAGTTGCCCGGTTTTTGCCGGAGTGAGCCAGAACCGGATACCGAAAACACTCTCCTGCCGGACGATGTCGATGCTGTCAACTTTGAGCCACCCGGAACTCTGAAGGTTGGACTGCCAGGTTCTGATGCGAGAGGGCTGATAGTCTACCGGTCCGGAGAAACCGGAGTAGCGTCGCAGCATTTCCCGATTCAATTCCGGGCTGCCGGCAAAGGAAACAAAACTGATTTTAACCTTCGGACCTTCTGCGATCTGGAGAACCGGCTTGACGCCTCCGGCAGTTTCCACAATGCCGGTGAATTCAATCCGTGCGAAGGGAAAACCGAGATTGTGGTATGTCTGCTGGAGTCGACTGATGGTGTGGAAGAGCTGGCTGTGGGAAAAGAAGGGTTGTTTTCTGGGCAGGTTCAGACGCCGGTAAAGTGTCGTTGTGTCCAGACTTTCAGTACCTTCCAGCTGCCAGCCCGTGATTCTCATCCTGGGACCGGGGTAGACCTGAAAGGTGAGACTGACTCCGCTGGAATCAAAGGCAGTGAGCAGGTCAACGGTTGCCCGAAGATAGCCTTCACTGGTAAGGCGGCGCAGAATCCGGCTGCGGGCATCGGCGAGCTGTTCTTCGGTTACTGTATCCCCGGCTGCAAACCCGGGTTGAAAATCTCTGCCGGGTCGCCAGCCCTGAAAATTGAGTTTTCGCACAAATAGTGATTCGCTTGAAATCAGATCGGCGCGCAGCAGAAGCAGAATCAGCGCCAGTCTGTCAGCTGAGAAAGAGATACTGACGCCAGGCCTCCGGAATTTCACCCAGACTGTTAACAGCAAATGTTACATAGTGAGGTGCCTTCGGTTTCCGCCGCAGGGTCATTTTAGCCTGAGCAGGGGTCCGGTTTCCCTTGCGGGCGTTGCATTCCGGGCAGGCGCACACCAGATTCTCCCAGGTGTCAGTGCCCCCCAGCGCCTTGGGAATTACGTGGTCGGTAGTCATAACCGGTTTGCGTGCGCCACAGTACTGGCAGGTATGGTTGTCACGACGCAGGACATTGCGCTTGGTCAGCGGTACTTCCCGGCGATGCACCCGGACATAGTAGTTGAGTCGCAGGACACTGGGTACCGGGATATTCATGTTTACGGTGCGGACTGTCAGTTCTGAACGTTCGAGCGGTTCGGCTTTACGGCTCATCATCAGTACCAGTGCCCGTTTCAGCCGGCAGAGGGATAACGGTTCATAATTCTGATTCAGGAGCAGAACCGGACGGTTCAACATGGGATACGGTTCAGTCCTCAGCGCACAAACAGTTCCTTGTTGATTGCCTGCAGATTCTTTTCAATGTACTCCAGTTGCGCCCGGGCATAGCCTGCTACTGCCGGATCGCTCAGTGCCCGCTGATAATAACTCTTTGCCTCTTCATAGAGGGTTTTGGCATTTTTCAGTTTCGGTGTCGGTGTCTGAGTGATGTTGGTACCCCGGTTGGCATCTGCCTGCTTGCGCCGGTTGTCACCCAGGTCGATGTAAGCCTGGGTCAGGTTCGGATCCAGTGCAAGCGCCCGACGCAGATTGGCATCTGATGCAGTATAATTTCCCTGTTCGCTCAGCGCCTCGCCTTTATAAAGATAAGCGAGGGCAAAGGTGGAATCCCGGCTGATCACCTCGTCAAAACGGGCGATCGCCTGCCGATACTGCCCCTGACGGGCCAGGATCACACCCTGGCGCAGTTTTGCCATCAGATTGTTCGGGTCACGGATGAACAGGGTGTCGAGCTGGGCAAGCGCACCTTTGTAATCCTTGAGTTCGATCAGCGCATCGGCCAGTTTTGCCCGCAGAACTGTAAGGTCTGGGAACCGGGAAACGAGCGGTTTCAATGCATCAGCGGCTTCCCGGTAACGCCCCACCTTGAACAGAAACTCCGCCCATAACCGCTGGATCGCCGGATCATCCGGGAACCGGGTGCGGGCAACCTGAAAGACCGAGTCGGCCTGTCTGGTCATACCCTTGCGGACATAAATTTCGGCGATTCCATTATAAAGATCGGCAAGGGTTGAGTCCTGACTGAGTCCTTCCTGATAGAGCTTCAGCGCCTCATCCTGCTGTCCCATTTCAAGATAAAGGTCTCCCAGCGCCTCATAGCCCTTGGCACGCCTGGGGTCGATTTTAATTGCCTTGCGGTAATACGATTCGGCATTGCCGGCATCCCGCTGCTTCCGGTAGACATTGCCGATAGCAATGTAGGGTTCATAGGCGAGGGAATCATATTCCAGTGCCTTCTGGAAGTTTGCCATTGCTCGATCATAGTCTCCCTGACCATAATACTGAGCACCAATGCTGTAGAACATCTGGGCGGTATCGCGGCGAGCCTGCAGCTGTTCTTCGCTGTAACGGGTGACAGTCTGAGTTGGAGCACAGGCGGTGAACAAAACTCCGGCAACACCAGAAACGATTATCGTAAAGCCAATGATCAGCCTCCACTCCTGTTTCATATGTTTAATCGCTCCTTTTAAACTATATCCTTCAATGGAGCCGACGGGATTCGAACCCGTGACCTTTTGACTGCCAGTCAAACGCGCTCCCAACTGCGCCACGGCCCCGAATATATGTAAAGTATTACCGATCTGCTGGTAATGTCAAGTTAGATTGGGAGAGATTTCGCGCGCGGGTTGCGATAAGCAACGGGTGGGCTTTTGAACAGCAGCCCATATGTGCATAAATATGCACGAATAAACACCGGGGAAACATCGTGCTAATGAATTGATTTTATTACACTTAGATAGCAGATATATACCATTGGGGGTAAGCCTGGGGCATGCCCCGGAGCGGTTGTCCGGTCTGGTGGAGTGTGATATCTGTCTGCGTCTGAGCAGGGGAGGGGTATGCCGGATCAGGTTGAGCAGGAGAGGAAGACCGGGCTGGGCATTTGGGTGCCGGTCCCGACCGGTATTGTAGTGGAGAATGATTGGTATCACGGGCATGCAAGCCGGGATCAAACACGGTGGTTGCGGCGGGGTTCTGGGGTAATTTGGAATCGGGAGCCGGTATCGCTCAGCGCCGGCGCATTTTGGGGAGTTTCCCTGAGGAGAGTTTGCGGGCAAGTTCCCGTGCCTGATAGAACTCCTTCAGGAGGTTATTGACATCGGCTACTGAGGTTCCAGAGCCCCGGGCGATACGCTGACGTCGGGAGCCGTTGATGATGTCCGGGTTGCGCCGTTCTTCCGGTGTCATTGACTGGATGATCGCCTCAACCCGGATGAATTCCCTTTCGTCAACTTCAATGTTTCCCGCACCCGGCACCAGTGCCAGCAGTTTGGAGAGCGAACCCATTTTCCGGACAGTGCGCAGCTGGTTCAGAAAGTCCTCCAGGTCAAATTTGCCTTTGAGAAATTTCTGTGCCAGTTCCTGTTGCTGCTGTGGCTGGGTAACCGACTGGACCTTCTCGGCGAGGGTCCGTATGTCGCCCATACCGAGGATGCGGGCAGCAATCCGGTCGGGATGAAATTCCTCCAGGTCTTCCAGTTTCTCACCTGCCGATATGAAGTATACCGGCAATCCGGTAACCTGACGGACTGAAAGTACTGCGCCCCCCCGGGCATCGCCATCAAGTTTGGTGAAGCAGCACCCGGTAACTTTCAGCTGCCGCGTGAACTCAGTTGCCTGAATTACTGCATCCTGGCCGATCATGCCGTCGAGGACCAGCAGTGTGGCATCGGGATGGACATGTTTTTCAATTGCCAGCAGTTCGGACATCATTTCTTCATCGATGTGAAGCCGGCCCGCAGTATCGAGGATAATGATTCCATGGTTGCGGGTCTGTGCCCGTTCCCGGGCGGCAAGGCAGGTGGCAAGGACATCACCAGTTACAGGTTGAAAGTCACATTGGGCACGCTGAGCAATTGCCTGCAGCTGACTGACGGCAGCCGGGCGTTTCGGGTCACAGGCGACGAGGAGGGGGCGGCGATTTCTGAAACGGACCGCCAGTTTGCCGGCGAGGGTTGTTTTACCAGTGCCCTGCAGTCCGATCAGGCTGATAATCGCCGGTACGGAGTTGAGTTCCAGTTTCGGGGTCGCATCTCCCAGAAGATGAACCAGTTCCTGATAGACGGTATAATTGACAAGTTCGCCCGGTTTGATGCTGGCGGTGATGTTCTGTTCCTTCAGGCGCGTTTCGACTGCACGGATAAACTGGCCTACGACCTTGTAGTTGACATCAGCGTCAAGCAGAATTGTCCGGATTTCCGCCAGAGCCCGGTTTATTTCCTGCGGTCCGAGTCTGCCCCGGCCCAGCAGTTTGCGCTGGAGTTCGACCAGACGCTGACTCAGGAGTTCAAACATCTGAGCGCTCTTACTGTTTCCCGGTAACTGCTGCTGCGGAAGATGGCACTGCCCGCTACAAGGATGTCGGCACCTGCCCGGACGATATCATGGGCGTTTGCCGGTGTGACACCGCCATCAACCGAAATGGTGTAACTCAGCCCGGATTCGCGGCGCAGCTCTGCGAGATGGGTAATCCGGTTCAGCGATTCGGGGATGAACTGCTGGCCGCCGAAGCCGGGAAATACGCTCATGAGCAGAACATCTTCAAGGTGCGAGAGCAGAGGGATGATCCTTTCTACCGGTGTGTCTGGATTGAGTGAGATACCGGGCAGACGTCCCGAATTGCGGATGGCTGCAATGCAGTTTTCCGGCTGGCTTGTCGCCTCAATATGAAAGATGAGATAGTCCGAGTGGGAGACAAACCGGGGGATCATTTTCTCGGGTTCAATGACCATGAGATGGGTGTAGATTGGCAGTGAAACTGTGCGCCGCACCGCCTGCACAATCGGTGTGCCGAAGCTGAGATTGGGGACAAAGTGTCCATCCATTATGTCCAGATGAATGGCATCGACGCCCGCATCCAGTACCGCATTCAGTTCCTGTCCCAGGCGGGTAAAGTCGCAGTCAAGAATCGAGGCCGAGATGCGGACTTTCACCGGCTGTTTTCCTTTGCACTTTGAGCGACAAGCAGACTAACTGTATCGCCTGTGATCACCGGCATTCCTTCCTCCGGATACTGGAACAGAATTGTTCCTTCGGGTTCGGAACTGACAGCGTACTTGAGCTGGGTGAGTTTCAGACCGTGGGCGGCAATGATGCCTCTTGCAGTCTCGATATTCAAGCCGGTGAGATTGGGCATGGGAAAGGTACCGGTTTTTGTGGAGACGCTGAGCGTAATCTCCGTCCCCTGTCGGACCTGCGAACCAAAGGGAGGAGAGGTGGCAACTACCCGTCCCGCAGGAACTGCAGGAGAACGGATTGAATCTACCCGCGTAATGACAAACCCCAGACGCTCGAGGGTGGTGATGGCGCTTGCTGCTGGCAGACCTTCAAGGTTGGGAATACGCACAAGTCCGGAACCGGTGCTGATGTCGAGATCGATTTGCCTGCCGGCTTTGACGCGGCGCCCGGCACGGGGATATTGGGCAGCCACCCGGTTCGGAGGGATGGAGTCATTGGGTACCGGCCGGATTTCTCCGGGCTGCAGGCCAATCCGGTTCAGGGTCTGGATCGCCTCTTCCCGGGTTGTTCCGATAAGGTTTGGCACCTCAATTTCCGTTCCCTTCTGAATGATCAGGGGCATGATTATATTGTTGAAAAACAGAATCAGGCCGGCGAGGATGAGGATGACCAGAAACCAGATTAATACGCGCACACCCTTTTTGCCTCTTTTTTTCATTTCAGACTCCCATTATTTCACCCGGTTGCGGATGATAGCCGTTGATGAAGTCTCTCCCGGTTATGATTTTACCCCCCGCAGGTTTAAGTTCAAGAATTTCTATCCGGTCGGTTCCGGCAGCAACAATAAGGCGGTTTTTATCAGTGATGATGGTGCCGGGTTTTTCCGGGTTTGATGTGCTGATTTTCCGGGAACGGAGAATCTGCAGGTCCCGGTTGCGAAATCTGGTGAGGGCGCCGGGTTGGGGTGCAAGCGCCCGGATGTGGTTATGAATCTCCTGTGCCGGCCGGCGCCAGTCAATCCAGCGTTCAGGTTTGGTGATTTTCGGTGCCCGGGTGGCAAGCGCAGGGTTCTGAGGTATCCTTTGGACATTGCCGGTAGAAATCTGGTCAAGAGTTATGCAAAGGAGTTCCGCACCCTTTTCTGCCAGACGGAGTGCCAGTTCGCCTGCGGTTTCATCCGGCAGGATTGGCAGTTCAACCTGATTCAGGATGTCGCCGGTATCAATGCCCGAGTCCAGCTGGAATACGGTAACACCGGTCAGTTCACATCCTTCCATCAGCTGCCGGGGAATTGGTGCCGGACCGCGATAACGGGGGAGGAGCGAAGGGTGCAGATTGATAAAGCCGTGCGCCGGAATGGTGAGAAGAGCGGGTTTGAGGATATATCCATAATCAACAATTACTCCACAGTCCGGTGACAGTTCCCGCAGGCGAGCCAGAAACTGCTCCGAATTCGGGGATTCCGGAGTTAATGTAGGGATACCTAATTCAGCAGCAAGCTGTGCGACCGGAGTGGGGAGGGTCTTCAAACCCCGGCCCTGAGGTGCCGGTGGAGCGGTGATTACTGCGAGGAGCTCATGGGTTGAGTTTTTCAATGCCTTGAGTGCGGGCAGAGCGAATGTTCCGGAGCCGAAGAAGACTAACCGCATAGTTTAAGTTCAGTTTCCTTTAGTGCGTTGAGCCTTGCCTGCAGCAGTTGACGCCGGAGTTCACTGATGTGGTCGATGAACAGAATTCCCTGAAGGTGTTCGAATTCATGGACAATCGCCCGGGCGAGCAGTCCTGTTGCCTGAAGATGAATTTCATTTCCCCGGAGGTCAATTCCCCGAACTTCCACCATTTCCGGGCGCGCGATGACTTCAAAGATGCCGGGCAGGGAGAGGCAGCCCTCTTCTTCTTCAATGAGACCTTCAGTGCTGATGATTTCGGGGTTGAGGATGAATGTCAGCGGCAGGTCAACATCAGCCTGCCAGGGTGCGAGCACGAATACCGAAACCGGGACCCCGATCTGGTTTGCTGCCAGTCCGATTCCCTCAGATGCTTTCAGGGTGGCTTGAAGATCAGCTGCGAGACGGAGGATTTCCGGTGTAATCTCCCGAATTGGGGCAGCGATTGTGCGCAGTGCCGGATTTCCGTAGAGGACAATCCGGCGATTTGTTCCGGGATATTCCTGAGGGGCAGTTCGGGTGGACATCAATCTTGCCTAGCTGGACGAGCCGATTTTATAGGCGATCGCACTCTTTTCTACCTCGACTTCCGTGTTTTCGGCGATTTTGACGATAAATGTGTTTTCTTTCACATTGGTAATGACACCAAGAATGCCGGAGGCGAAAACTACCCGGTCGCCACGTTTGAGGCTGGCGAGCATCTCCTGATGCTTTTTTTGACGCCGTTGCTGGGGAAGAATGATAAGAAAGTAGAGTACGACAAATATGAGGATCAGGGGCAGTATGCTGCCGATAAAACCCAGGCCACCACCTGACTGGGGCTGAGTCTGGTTCTGGGCAAAAGCGATGATTAACACAGTTCCTCCTTTGTTTTTTTATTCATATACAGATGATGACGGTAAATATACTGCGCTACCACCGGTGGGACCAAATACCGGATGGACTTGTTCTGAGCCAACCGCTGGCGGATGATCCGAGCAGAAATTCCGACCGGGATAACATCAAGCAGTTTTACCAAATGAGGCTGGTGCTGGGGATAGAGCGGCGGTCGGGACACACCAGGGCGGCTGACGACGATCAGGCGGGCAAGTCGTGTGAGTTTTTCCGGCTGATGCCAGGTGTGGATAGTGTGATACTGGTCAAAGCCGATGATAAGATAAAATTTTGCACCGGGATAAACCTGATGCAGTGCCTGAAGCGTGTTGACTGTATAGGAAGGACAGGGAAGTTTTTCTTCAAGCCGGCAGAGCTGGAAGCGTCGATCGCCTTTTATCGCTCTGCTGACCATTTGGACCCGGTGAAGGAAGGTTGCAGCCGGTGCCGGACGACGGGGTGGACAGAAGGTCGGGACGAATAGAATCCGGTCAAGCTGCAGCTGTTCGAAAACATCTTCTGCTACGAGGAGGTGTCCGAAATGGATTGGATCAAAACAACCGCCCAAGATTCCAAGACGCATCAGTGAGAGGTAATCCGGTTCAGCAGTCGCTGTGCCGGGCGGAGAACGGATAATGGAGCAGAGTCGGTAACGAGTTCAGAAAGTACCTGTTTTGCCTTTCCGGTGTCACCAGTTTCAAGATAACAGACACCAAGCCGGTAACGGTCGACATACTGCCAGGTGAGATTAGGCCATGTTTGTTGAATATACTGATAGTAGACCAGAGCCGATTTGTATTCTCCGGCTTTAAAGTAGAGGCGGGCTGCTTCTAAATCGTTGTAAGCCAATCGAGTATCGATCTGGGAAAGTACTTCCTGTACTTTGGAGCGGAAAGTAGATTCCGGATAACGTTCAAGAAATTCCAGGAACAGCTCCTGGGCACGGCGACTCTGAGTCTGGTCCTGATGGGGACCCGGTGCTGCAAGAAAGGTGGAAAGCGCAAGTTTGAAAGCGGCTTCTTCTTCATATCGGCCGTGAGGGTAATTACTGAGATAAAATTCAAATTCACTCTGTGCCTGCTGATAATTCCGGCTCAGAAAATAACAGTCAGCGAGGTGAAACTGGGCATCGGCTGCCTCGGTGCTGCCCGGGAAATTGAAGATAACAAAGGTGAATGCCTCCTCTGCCTGTGGATACCTTTTCTCCTGTTTGAGCTTGAGCGCCTGCTCGAGTGCTGCTGCTGATGACTGCTGTAGGGATGGTTTTTCCTGCCGTTTTGGGCAGGCGGTAAAAAGTGTAATGGCAGAAACAACAAGTACCAGTAGGAGATAGATTGTGGTTTTCAAATCCTGCCAATCACCTCTGATACCAGCCTAGTGAGACGGGGTTCAGCTTGGCTGGCGACTTTTAATACTGTTGCCAGATCTACGGGTTTCAGCTGTTCCGGAATACCCATGTCGGTAATGACCGAAAAACCCAAAACCCGCAGTCCGGCATGACGGGCAACAATCGTTTCGGGAACAGTGGACATGCCGACGAGATCGGCGCCGATAATTCGCAAGTAACGGTATTCTGCGGCGGTCTCAAGATTTGGGCCAGTTAACCAGGCGTAAACACCTTTTACGAGCCGGATTCCAAGGTCACGGGCCGTTTCCTGGGCGATCTTTATTAATGCCGGGTCATAGCACTGGAACATGTCCGGGAATCGCGGGCCGAGAGTCTCATCATTGGGACCGCGCAGGGGGTTAAGGCTGGTAAGGTTGATGTGGTCAGTAATTACGGCGATATCGCCCGCCTGAAACTCAGGGTTGAGTCCACCGGCTGCATTTGATACGATGAGGGTATGAATGCCCAGTTCTTTCATTACCCGGACGGGGTGAGTGATTTCCTGCGGTTCATAGCCCTCATAGTAATGAACCCGACCCTGCATCGCAACTACCGGTCTGTTGTTGATCATACCGAGTATCAATCGCCCGCCATGACTCTCAACGGTGGGAATCGGGAAATGGGGAATGGTGGCATAAGGAATGGTGGTATCAGCCTGAATATTATCTGCAAGACGTCCGAGTCCGGTGCCGAGGATGATTCCAATCTCCGGTTTGAAGGCGGTTCTATTCCTGATCGCCTGAACGCTTTCCTGAATTTTTTGTTTCAACCCGATCATGGTTTTCCTTCTCAAATCTTTCTACTATCGCTAGGTAGGTGTTTGCAATACCGCGAATCTCATCTAACAGGAGAGCACGGCGTGATTTCAGTTCTTGCAGGTCGCTCTGCAGGCGTTCGGCCTCCTGTTTAACCCGTTCAATCATAAGCGCCCGTTCGCGCTCAGCGCTGGCTTTCAGTTCTTCGGCAACCTGCTGAGCGGTGAGCAGGGTTTCTTTGAGGAGGCTTTCAGTTTTTTCGTAAGCCGCCACGCGCGCCGATAGTTCATCAACCTTTTCTGCCAGGGTGGCACGTTCCTTGCGCAGTTCCTCAAATTCGGTGGCTACTACAGTCAGAAATGCCCGTACTTCCTTCGGGGCATAACCACGCAATGACAGGGCAAATGTCTTTTTCCTGATCTCCAGGGGAGTTAATGCCATATTTGTAGTCTATCCATGCCGGGATAAGTGTCAAGCAACTAAGTTAGACCTTCTGAAGTGCCTGGTCAAGGTCGGCAATTAAATCGTTTACATCTTCAATTCCTACCGAAAGTCTTATCAAGCCGTCAGTAATTCCCGTCCGTATTCGCAGTTCCACCGGCATTGAAGCATGAGTCATTGAAGCCGGGTGCTGAATCAGGCTTTCGACACCTCCCAGGCTGACTGCAAGGATAAACAGGCGGGTGGCATTCAGTAGACGCTGTGCAGCAGCAAGGCCACCTTTGAGTTCAAACGATATCAGTCCGCCGGCACGGGACATCTGCCTTTTCGCCAGCTGATATTGCGGATGACTGGGGAGGCCGGGATAACGAACCCAGTTTACCTTCGGGTGGTTCTCCAGAAACTGAGCGATTTTCTGAGCATTTTCGCAGTGGCGTTCCATGCGCAATGCCAATGTCTTGATTCCGCGTAAAACAAGAAAGGCTTCAAACGGAGCCATTACCCCTCCGAAAAAATTGAGAGTTTTCCGCAACCGTTGGTAAAGGTTTTCGTCCCGGACAACGATAATTCCTCCTACTACGTCCGCATGACCATTAAGGAATTTGGTGACAGAATGGATAACGATATCGGCTCCCAGTTCCAATGGTCGCTGCAGGATTGGTGACGAAAAGGTATTATCAACTACCAGGAGAGCTCCCCGGTCCCGGCATAATCGAGCAATCTGGGCAATATCTGAGATTACCAGTGTCGGGTTTCCCGGGGTTTCAATAAATACAAGTTTAATATCGGCTTGAAATGCGGATTTTACTTGCTCTATGTCTGAACTGTCAATAAATGAAGAAGTTATGCCCAGATGGCTGAGATAATTATGGAGCAGACCGGCTGTCGGAGCATATACTGATTCCGAACAGATGATGTGATCGCCTGACGAACATAAACCGGTAAAAACTGTCTGGATCGCTGCCATGCCGGAGGCGGTCGCAAGTGCCTTGGTGCCTCCTTCCAATTGGGCAATGCAGTCTTCAAGCAATTCTACCGTAGGGTTGAGCATCCGGGAGTAAATATATCCGTGAGTTTTGCCTGCAAACAAATCAGCACCGTGTTGAAAGTCTCGGAACCGGAAAGTGGATGTCTGATAAATCGGACTGACTACCGGACCTTCATTGAGTTGTGGCGAACTGTAATGTATGCACGCGGTTTTGATATCCATTTTTCCCCTTTCAGTTTGTTTTAAATATAATAATAGATTAAGTTGGCGTGGCAATAATTCCCCCGGAGTTTTTATTGACAGGTGACGGATTTTGCTATCAGGTTTGACTTGTTTTGTGAACTTTTTATTATCGTGAGTGTGCATATTAGTATTTATCCTTGCTATTGTTTCTGCTCAAGAAAAACTGGAATACGAGATTCGCTACGGTCCAATTGTGGTTGGCAGTATGGTCCTTGAACGTCTGGAGCCTAAATTAATAGAGGGCGAATGGTGCGAACATCTACGTGCTGAGGTAGAGATTGACCAGAATTTTTCGTGGTTCTTCTGGGCGGAATACCGGTTCGAGTCTTGGTGCCGCAGTAAGGACTGGTTGACATTACGTTCCTATAAAAGGACCTCGGAACGGAATTACCGAAGTGAATATTACATCAGTTTTGTTCATGACAGTGCCGTTGCCCGGTATTCTGACGGCAGAGTGTTTGCATTACCCGATTCTGCACGGGATCTCCTTACGCTATGGTACTTTTTGAGGGGAATTAACTGGCAGGAAAGCAAAGGTTTGACAGTTAATGCTCATATTGACCGCCGAAACTGGAATCTTAAATTCTGTATCAGTGGCAGTCAAATGGTTAAAACAAGGGCGGGCGATTTTTTTTGCCTTGCAGTTACACCGATAACCCTAAGTCCTTTGGGTACAGTATTTCTCAGCAGAGATTACCGTCATCTGCCAGTCGCAATCCGCTCCAAAATCGGAGGCTTGACAGTTACCGCATTTCTCCGTAAAATTAGTTACCAAGATGAATAAAATCTTTGGTGTGATTCTCTGTGGTGGAAAAGGCGAGCGATTTTGGCCTAAAAGTCGCCGGCGCTGTCCTAAGCAGTTTATTCGACTGTTTGAACGCCGTTCGTTGATCCAAGCTACCAGTGATCGAATTCGGAAACTGTGCCCCATCGAAAGACAGCTATTTGTAGCTCCTGAAGAATTTGCCGCGCTTATTAAGCAGGAACTTGGGGTAAAAAAAGAGAATCTGATTCTTGAGCCATTTGGCAGGAATACTGCACCCGCAATCGGACTGGCCGCAGCGGCTTTATATCGAGATAATCCTGAGGCAGTGATGGTTGTACTGCCAGCTGACCATTTAATTGAACCTGAATCTGAATTTCACAAAGCAGTTCGGCTTGCAGTTAAAGTGGCAAAAATGGGGTTGCTGGTAACTTTTGGTATCATTCCTACCAGACCCGATACAGGATATGGTTATATTGAACAGGGGCCACTTCTTCTGAGTAAAAATGGTCAGACGGTTTATCGAGTGAAAACATTCCGGGAGAAGCCGGATAGGATTACAGCTCAGCGTTATCTCAGGAGCGGAAGGTTTCTCTGGAATTCCGGTATGTTTGTATGGCGAGTGGATACGATTATGAATGCATTTGCTCGCTTTATGCCGGACTTCCACAGGATGTTAATGCCGCTGATTCAGAATGGCAGTCGAAAGGCAAGAGGTGTTATAAGAAAAATCTATGATCAAGTGCACTCTATTTCAATTGATTATGCGATAATGGAAAAGGCAGAAAATGCCGCTGTGATCAGAGCCGGTTTTAACTGGGATGACGTGGGCTCCTGGCTTGCCCTGGAAAGGCGACTTCCTACCGATGATAAAGGTAATACTACTTTCGGGTTATGGTTCGGTATCAACACCAGTAATTGTATTATCTATACGGATGAGGGCGTAGTGGGTACCTTGGGAGTTAAAAATCTGGTTATTGCCCGGTCCGGCGATGCCCTGTTAGTATCAACTAAGGAAGCTTTGGGCGATTTGAAACAATTGTTGTCAAAAATACAGGAGCATCCCCAAGGAGCGAGATATCTGTGAAAATACTGTTCGCCACTAATAACCAAGGCAAACTTAATGAAGTACGCTGGATTTTGCATGATACCGGCTGGCAACTGATTTCATTATCTGACATAAATTACAATGTTGATATCCCCGAAACCGGGCAGAGTTACTACGATAATGCAGCTATCAAAGCCCGGGCAGCATTTTCAATCTATAAATCATGGACCATGGCTGAAGATTCGGGATTGGAAATTGATGCTTTAGGCGGTAAACCTGGTGTGCTATCGGCGCGTTTTTTCCCTCCGAATATGACCTATTTTGAACGTAATCGGCGAATACTTGAGATGATAATTGATCTCCCCGCTGAGAAACGTACCGCCTGCTTTCGTTGCGTTGTATGCCTTATTACCCCCACCGGTGATGAAAAGTGTTTTGAGGGGGTATGCCGGGGGAGAATTGCGCATACGATTCGTGGTGGTTATGGATTCGGATATGATCCGATTTTTATTCCGGATGGCTATGGGCTTACTTTTGCGGAGATGGGGCAAGAGATTAAAAACCGCATCAGTCATCGGGCACAGGCCATTCGTCAGATGGTGCAATTTCTTAAAGAATGTCTCCGCGCATAATAACATACATAGAAGGTTGACATTAATCTGCCAGAATTTATTATTTTCTATACGGGGAGTAGCGCAGTTTGGTTAGCGCACCACGCTTGGGACGTGGGGGTCGCCCGTTCAAATCGGGTCTCCCCGATGCGCCTGTAGCTCAGCTGGACAGAGCATCGGATTTCTAATCCGACGGCCGGGGGTTCGAATCCCTCCAGGCGCGGGTAAGGAGTCAGGGATTATTAAACCAGCAGGTTCCGGGCAATTACGATTCTTTGAATTTCAGAGGTTCCCTCATAAATTTCCATACATTTTGCATCCCGGTAATATCGCTCAACTGGATATTCCTTGGTATATCCATAACCTCCGAGTATTTGAATTGCTTCTCGAGTGACTTCCACCGCGGTTGATGCCGCAAAAAGTTTAGCCATAGCCGCTTCCTGACTGAATCTTGATTTGCCCATATCTTTCTGAGCAGCCGCATAGTATACCAGCAGTCGGGACGCCTGAATTTTAGTTGCCATCTCGGCCAGCTTTGCCTGAATCATTTCGAATTCGCAAATAGGCTTTCCGAACTGTTTTCGTTCCTTGGAGTAAGCCAGTGCTTTCTCAAATGCTGCTTGGGCAATGCCTACGGCCTGCGCTCCAATATCGATTCGCGAAACATCTATTGTACCAAGTGCAATTTTGAATCCGCCATTTACTTCTCCCAGTACATTTTCCTTGGGGACTTCGCAATCCTCAAAAATAAGTTCGCCATTTGCGGTAGCACGTAATCCAAGGAGATCTTCGTGTTTTCCGATCGAGAAGCCTGGAAAATCTCTTTCGACGATGAAGGCGGTTACTCCCTTGCTGCCTAGCTCGGGGGCAGTTTTAGCAAAAACAACGAAGATCCGGGCGGCACCGGCATTGGTGATAAAACGCTTGGAACCATTCAGGATATAGCGGTCACCTTTTAATACTGCCTTTGTTTCCATTGATGCTGGATCTGACCCGGCATTGGCTTCAGTAAGCCCGAAAGCACCCAACAGTTCCCCGGTAGCCATTCTGGGGAGGTATTTTGCTTTTTGTTCTTCAGTTCCCCAATTGACAATTGGCCAGGCACAGAGGGTATTGTGTACTGCTGTGATAACTCCCGTTGAACCACACCCCCGGGAAATTTCTTCGATCGCAATCGCCAGCGAGACAAAATCAAAATTAGCACCCCCGTAGTTCTCGGGTATAGTCATGCTCAAAAGTCCGAGGTCCGCCAGTTTCCTGATTGTTTCATGCGGGAATTCGCCCGAGGCATCTATCTGAGCGGCTTTGGGTTCCAACTCTTTGGTAGCAAAGTCTTTGACCATATTTCGCAGCATTACCTGTTCTTCGGTAAGACTGAAGTTCATTTGACCTCCTATACTTCTTCTTTTAATACTTCCTTGGCGATGATCAGGCGCATGATTTCTGATGTGCCCTCGCCAATTTCACCTAATTTTGCATCTCGGTAGACCCGGTTTAGATCCGATTCGGAATCAAGCGACTGGATGCCAATAACGCTCATCGCAACATTTACTGAGCGCATGGCAACTTCCGACGCAAACAGTTTGGCGAATGCACATTGTTTATCAGCACGCCTCCCCTGATCTTTGATGATAGCAGCATCGTAAACCAACAGGCGGGCTGCTTCTACTTCGGTTGCCACATCTGCAATCGCCTTTGCTGCCTGCTGAGAGATTTCTCTTTTTTGTGCCCAGTTGATAAGGCTGTCAAGTGCAGATTGTGCCATTCCCAGGCAGAATGCACCGATAGAAATACGTCCCCCGTCAAGTGTCTCCATAAAGATGCGGTAGCCGTCATATTCATGTCCCAGAAGATTATCTTGGGGAACAAATAGATCCTCAAAGGCAAGTTCTACCGTGTTGGAGGCGCGCAATCCCAGCTTATGTTCTTCCTTAGCAACGATAAAACCTTGAGATTTTGTTTCAACAATAAAACAGGTTATCCCTTTTCGTCCGAGCTTGCGATCAAGAGTGGCAGCCACAACTACAGTTCCGGCGAAACCGGCATTGGTAATAAACCGTTTAGTGCCGTTAAGGACATAGCCATTCGCAACTTTTTGGGCTGTGGATTCGATACTGGCTGCATCACTACCTGCATTGGGTTCAGTGAGGCCGAAGGCACCTAAATATTTTCCCTGGGCAAGTGGTGGGATATATTTTAACTTTTGGGCTTCAGTACCAAATTTGAATATGGGATAAGTCCCCAAGGATGTATGGGCTGCAAGTGTTAAACCGGTAGATGCGCACACACGCGAGATTTCTTCAACTGCAATTGCGTAAGCAAGATAATCTAGCCCCAGACCACCCAGTTCCTTGGGCCAAGGAATGCCCAAATATCCCCGCAATGCCATTTCTTTGACATTTTCAATTACGAATTTTCCGGAACGGTCGTGGTCCCCTGCCCGGGGTTTAATTACTGAATTGGCAAATTCCCGAATTTCATGTCTGAACTGCTGGTGAGTAGCTGACAGTATCAATTTCCCTCCTGTTTAGATATAATAATGTTCAGGGTCTATTTCTTCACGAAGGATTCGCAACTGTTCCGCGGTTGGCTCGGAGTTGATGACGATATTATCGGCAAGCAGTAGGTCAAAACCCGTATTGGCTAATACCTGTTCTACTGTTACTCCGGGGTTAAGTCCAATAAGACGCATGCGTTTTGAATTGGGTTCAAAATCCATTAATGCAAGATTGGTAACGACTCGATAAGGACCGGTATTAGGTGGCAACCCTGCGTTTTCCCGAGCTCCGGGACCGTTGAGGTATCCGGGAGTGGTAAGAAAATCGACCTTGGGAACAAATCTTTTTGTATCATGCTGGCGTATAATTATTATGTTTTTCCAGCAGTGAGATCCGACATCATTTGCCCCCCCTGAACCAGGTAGGCGTACTTTCGGGGGCCAGTAGTTGCCAATTACTGTTGTATTAATGTTGCCGTACATGTCAATCTGGGCAGCCCCCAAAAATCCATATTCGATAAAGCCCCGCTGTGCTGTTTCCATAATATCACAAATTCCCGATGCAGCGACTGCACGGTGGAAGGTTCGAGAATCTCCAACAGCAAGGGGTAAGTTCTCAAGAGACGCCCCTGTTCCCCCAAATTCAAAAACAGCAACAAGGTTGGGAGCATGTGTTTTCTTGGCAAGAGCCGCAGCAAGCATAGGGATGCCTGTTCCTACAAACGCAGTCGTCCCATCTTCCATAAGACTGGCTGCAAGACAGATCAAAAATTCAACTTCATTATATTTAGAGTTCATCATCTCCCCCCGATTTCCATTTCGAGTTTTTTAAGCCGCTCAGTTCCCACGAGCTTGATATACTCATCATGGTTGCGGCAGCCATAGACCCATCTGTCGAGATATGCTTTGGTCTTTTCAGGGTCAGCTGAATCCCGGTAAAATTGTAGAAGATGCTCTTCATCACGCCAGTACCGGTAGCACATCTCACCCGGATGAGAGCCATACTTGGCAGGAACTACAGCGTCCACCAGATAATAGGGAATAATTGTTCTTTCTGGATAACGCCGGATTTCTTCATTGGATATAATTTCTTCGGCAGAAATGATTAATTTTTTGGATGCGCGAGCAAGTTCGAATGCAAATCCGGATATACCCTCAATTCGGCAATTGCCATATTCATCAGCCTGATGAACGTGGATCAGACCGACATCAAGGTAAAGAGCAGGAAGCAAGCACACTGGTTTTCCAGTCCAGGGGTCCTTAACAACTTTCGCTGCTGAGTATTTAAACGTGTCGGTACCCAGCATGGAACGGACAGGGATAAACGATACACCCATGGCTGCTGCTTTGAACCGCCAAGAGATTGCTGCATTGGACCATTCGGCGGTCTTAACACGGCCTGATTCCACAGCGCGACGTAAAATCGATGAAATTCCGTAGATTTCCCAACCTATGTAAGTAATATCTAAGCAGTCAACAAGATCAGCAGCAAGAAGAAGATCAAGTTCATGGACACCCTGTCCCGCTACTTTAAGATGTTTTTTGCCCTGCCGAATCAGCTCCCGTATTAGCGACATTGGTGCTCGGACAGTTCCGTATAATTCAGTTCCGATGTAATCCCCGTCTTGAACGAAGCGTGCAATTGCCTCCTGTTCTGACATGATTTTGGAAACCAATCGGGTATTTTTATGTTTGTGAACCCATTCCCGAAAGCCATCCGGATCTGGTGGGTGAAAGAGTTCTCCCGTACCTGATTCTAATATTTCCATACTAACCTCCGAAAAATATTTATATTGACGTATGATAAGGAAAGTTTAATCAGTGTCAACATTTCTCAGATTTGTTTGATTCTTGACTGATATTAAAAAGTATTTATACTCACAGCAATATGACAGTTGAAAAATACAGACGTTCTGGCGTTTTGACATTTAACGATCTTAAAAGGAATGGGCTTATTCCTTCATATTCTCGACTCCAAAAAAGGCCAGTTGTGTTGATTGAATGTATTGAAAACATCCCCTGTAACCCCTGTGCCTACGCTTGTCCTAGGGGGGCAATTAAAATTGAAGGTGCACTTATTAACAAACCAAGGGTAGATTTTGAAGTTTGTAACGGATGCGGGATATGTATAACCAAATGCCCGGGTTTGGCAATATTTGTAATCGATTTCAATTATACCAAAACCCATGTTTCCATTGCGATGCCATACGAGTTCATCCCACGTCCTCAACCCGACGCCAAGGTTTTATGCCTTGATCGTAATGGCAATAAAGTTTGCTACGGCAGAGTTGTTAAACTTCTTGACAGTCAGAGATTTAACCGGTGTGCAGTAGTTACTGTTGCTGTCCCCAAGAGATTCTGGAAAGATGTAAGGCATATACGATTGATTTGAGGCTATGATATCTAATTTTCCCTCCCAAAGGGGTATTGCAAAAAGGAAAAATGCAATGTATTATGGGACATGGTAATAGAACAAAGCGAACAGTAAAGAAATCTGCTTTAAATTCTGTTGTAGTTTGTCGCTGCGAGGAGATTTCCGAAGATGAAGTTCGACAGGCGATTAAAAATGGCTATCATTCGCTAGAAGAGTTAAAACGGATATTGCGCATCGGAATGGGACATTGCGGTGGTAGAGGGTGTATGAGGGTTGTTGCTAGAATTGTCGAGGAAATGACCGGTACTCCTATAGCAAAATTGCAATTTCCCAAATCAAGGCCACCGGTAAAACCTGTAAAATTACAATTACTCGGTCAATACAGATATGAGTCGAAAAACAGCTGATGCAGTAATTGTTGGTGGGGGGATAATTGGCGCCGCCGTAGGATATCATCTTGCTAAGGCAGGTTTTAAAGTAGCTTTGTTAGAAAAAAAATTTCCGTGCGCCGGATCGACTGGTCGATGTATCGGGGGTATCAGGGCACAGTTTTCCCATGAGTTAACTATTAAGGTGATGCTCCTAAGTATTAAACTATTTCAAAATTTCAAAGAAGAAGTTGGAGAAGATATTGAATGGTATGCCGGCGGTTATCTTTTTTTGGCTTTTGACGAAGAACGTAAAAAATCATTTGGGGAAGCAATTGAAATTCAACGGCGATGTGGTCTTGATGTTGCATTTGTTAGTGCTGATGAATGTGCGCGTATTGTTCCGGGATTGAACACCGAAGGATTAATCGGGGGGGCATGGTGTCCTACGGACGGACAGGCAAATCCATTCAAGGTGACATTTGGTTATCTGAAAAGAATGAGAGATATGGGTTCTAAAGTATATACGGAAACGGAGGTTGTAGGTATTAATATTCACAAAGGGCGTGTTGTTTCAGTGGTGACTAACAAGGGAGATGAATTCTTTGCTCCAGTAGTTCTGAATGCGGCCGGTCCTTGGGCATCAGAAGTAGGGAGGATGGCGGGAGTTGAAGTGCCAGTGGCACCAGATCGGCATGAAGCATTAGTGACCGAAGCAGTTGAAAGGTGTTTGGATCCTATGCTGGTTGATTATCGTTCTGATGGCTGTTACTTCCTGCAGCATTATGGTACCGGACATATCATAGGTTGTTATACGCCGGTTCCATTAGTTCCCGGCTACCGTTTAGATTCGAGTGATGAATTTGTTACTGAGATGCCACGGAGGATGATACGTTTGCTGCCGAAGTTATCCAGCGTGAAAGTTTTGAGGCAATGGGCAGGTTCTTACGAAATGAGTCCGGATGGGAATCCAATATGCGGTAAAACATCTGTTGAGGGATATTATGTGGCTGCTGGTATGAGCGGTCATGGTTTTATGTTCGGTCCGGCAATTGGTAAATTAATGGCAGAACTGATTACTACAGGAAAATCTACCATAGATTTATCTGAATTTCAGTTAGATCGTTCCTTTACGAAATCTGAAGCAATGAAATAGTAGTGTAAAACTTGCAGTAAAATGTCCGCTGATTATACTATGATATGTCCAAGTGTTTGTATTGTTCAAGACGCGGTAATCGGTTATGTTCTGCAGTAAAGATGGAAATTTGTTCACGATGCTGTGGCCGTCTGCGACGGACAATTATTCAATGTCCAGATGGGTGTGAATATCTACTAGAAAGTAGAAAAGCAGCCTTAGAGAAGTTGCTGAATATATATGGAGACAGTGAATTTGAAAGAAATTGGTTCGAGGTGCTTCATAATTTGAGGCTGGCAATAATTAAGACTAAATCTACGCCTTTCCCCAATGACGATGAAATTGTTGAGGCATTAGAAAATGTTATAGAACGCCGACGCATCAAGGAGAAGGGGTTGATTTATGCGCCCAAGTCTGTAAATCCTAATGTGCAGCTATTGGTTTCTGGTTTGGAGAAAATCTTATCTCACTACGAAAAACTTGGAGCCACCAATACAGCCAAGTACGAATCATCGCAACTGAATACTTGTCTGAAGTATATACTCCGCCAGGTCCGTACAGCTAGAATAAAAGGTGTTGATATAGTACGATTGATTTCTGGGGTTGTGGGAATGAATTTTGTCAATATTGAGGCAACAATTTCCTCCTTAAGGGAGACGGTTTCGTGATTAATTCCCTGATTGATAAGGTAATCACTGTATTAGTGGGTTCATTATTTATGGTCAATTCTTTATTGGCTCTACCCCAATTACCTGAATCTTTGCTCGCTCACAGTCCCTTTACTTCCATCGTTGAACGAGTTCTTCCTTCTGTTGTAAATATTTCGGCGGAGCGAAAAATTAAAAGTTCAAATCCGCTTAAACCTTGGAATGATGAATTTTTTGAATTTTTCCCGTGGGATTTCTATCTCCCGGAACGAAATGTGTATTCATTGGGCTCTGGTGTTATTATAAGTAGTGACGGTTATATTGTTACTAATAATCATCTGATTGCAGGCTATGATAATATCATAGTGAAATTAAATGATGGGACCGAGTTTAAAAATGAAAACATCTCGATTATAGGGGTTGATCCCCAGACTGACTTGGCTGTTATCAAGATAATAAAACCCACAGTTTCCTTGGTTCCGATAAAATTTGCCGATCCTGCAAGTATCAAGGTTGGGGACTGGGCGATTGCAATCGGTAATCCTTATGGTTTACAAGGAACAGTAACCGTTGGCGTTATTTCTGCTATAGGAAGATCGGGGTTTCAGCTGCCGGGAGGACCCACTAGACAGGATTTTATCCAGACCGATGCAGCCATTAATCCAGGTAATTCTGGTGGAGCGCTGGTTAATATCCGCGGAGAGCTTATTGGTATAAATACAGCCATCAGTTCTCCACTGGGGGTAAATATCGGTATAGGGTTCGCAATTCCTGTCAACTACGTAAAAAATGTAGCCGAACAGTTGATAAAATACGGAAAGGTAACCAGAGGTTATCTTGGAATTGTACCCCAAGAAATTACCGAACAGTTGCGAAAGGCTTTGAAATTAACTGTTAATCACGGCATTTTGATTAGTGAAGTAATACCTCATACGCCTGCGGAAAAAGCCGGTTTGCGGGTTGGGGATGTGATACTGGATGTTAATGGAGAGCCGGTTACGGGGGTAAAACAGTTTCGGGAGATGATCGCCGATTTAAGACCGGGAACCCGGGTGACATTGCGGATTATTCGTAAAGGAAGTGTTTTAATCAAGAGGGCGGTATTAAGTGAATTTCCCGAACTAATTCAGTCCCAGCTGCCGAGTGTCAAAGATCAAAATAATGATTGGCTCGGTTTGGAAGTTGCAGACCTGTCTTCTGAAGATAAAGAATATGCTGGTTGTGAACAGGGCGTTAAAGTACTATCGGTCAAACCTCATTCGCTTGCGGAAGAAGCCGGTTTTCAACCCGGAGATATTATTTTAAAAATAGACGAACGACAAATTATGGACCGACATGATTTTGAACAGATTACTAAAGAGATTGCCGGATTAAACGAACCCGTTCTTGTATACATTAAAAGAAACAGGCAGCCGATGTTTATTGCCGTTCAACCACGAAACTGATAGACAATGAAATTTGAATCTGAAACCATAAAGAGCTATAGGAGGTAGCAATATAGAGATCAGTTCTGGTATTTAATGGCTTTAGCAGATAGCGATACGAGAATAGTTGATTCTACATCGTCCGTTTTCAAAAGAGAGTCGATGTGTGGTTATTTGTTGAGTAAAAGGAGAATTTTATGCACCCTTTGATTTTAGACGGTAAGTCAATTGCTAAACAGATTAAAGATGAGCTCAAGGTTAGAGTTGCAGAATTAAAAGGGCGTGGTATAAATCCCAAATTGAGTATCGTTATGATCGGCTCATACCCCCCTTCTCTTATATATGTGTCCAATAAAGTAAACGCCTGTAAACAACTGGGAATAGAATCCGAGGTGATTCACTTTCCCGAAGGAACTCAAGAGCATGAAGTGATTGACACAATCAATCGTCTTAATGAAAATCCAGCAGTTCATGGAATTATCCTTCAATTACCGATTCCCAAACATATTGATACTGAAGTAATGTTGGGGTTAATTGCACCCAATAAGGATGTTGACGGGTTGACACCAATCAATCTGGGACGATTGTTAGCTGGCAACCCGGTTTTTATTCCTGCAACTCCAGCGGGGATCGTAGAATTGCTTCGAAGATACTCAATTAGTACATCCGGCAGACGCACGGTGATAATCGGACGAGGTCTGTTGGTGGGCAGACCTTTGGCAAATCTATTACTTCGTAAGGGTGAGTATGGGGATGCCACAATCGTCGTTGCTCACAGTCAAACCAGAGATTTGATTTCAATATGCAAAATTGCGGAAATACTTGTCGTAGCAGTCGGCAAACCTAATTTTGTTACCGGGGAGATGATAAATGAAGGAGTAGTTATCATTGATGCTGGTATCAACAGAACCGATGGGGGAATAGTAGGGGACGTAAATTTTGAAACTGCAGTTAGGAAATCATCAGCAATTACGCCGGTTCCTGGTGGTGTGGGACCGATGACCGTAGCAATGCTGTTGAGCAATACAGTTTTGGCTGCTGAGATAAATTCGGGATTAAAAACGGAGCGTTAATGAATATAACAGCAAGGATTGAAAGTGACCGCCGGCTAATTAACCTCCATTTGAATCGGGTTTTGAAATTTGGTGTTGCAGTTCCCGAGCGACTTGCTGCTGCAATGCGTTATAGTGTTCTCAGCCCCGGTAAGCGTATCAGGCCCATTCTGGCCTTGGAGACCTATTTTGCATGTGGTGGGAGACGACGTGACTGGATATTGCCTTTCTGTTGCGGATTGGAATTGATACATTCCTTTTCGCTGATTCATGATGATCTTCCAGCCATTGATAATGATAATTACCGACGTGGTCGGCCCAGCCTTCACAGGAAATTTGACGAAGCGACAGCGATCATTGCAGGCGATGCGTTACTAGCTAAGGCATTTGAGGTTTTTGCACTGAGCAGGGCGCCTGACGAACGGAAAATCAGGGCAATACATGCTATATCTTCAGCTATTGGACCTAGCGGAATGGCGGGCGGTCAGATCCTCGACATTGATCAATTTTCAGAAATGGATTACTTCAGAATTGCCAAATTAAAAACGGCGGAATTCTTTGCGGCTGCCATCAGTACTGGTGCTATCATCGCTGGCGCCAGTGCCGAACGGGAAAAGCGGTTATTTAAGCTGGGTGTCGATCTGGGAACTTTATTCCAGTTGACTGACGATTTGCTCGACTATGAGACGGACCGCAGTCCGGATTCGTCCGTTGGACGGAATATCAATTTAACCTTCAATCAGTTACAACTCGAAGCACAGAAATTAGCAAAAAGTACGGAAATGAGATTTCGTCGGTTGGGGCCTGAGTTTGACTTTTTCGCTCAATTGACAGAACTGATTCTTAAACGGCGGAAATGAGGATAATATGCTGGAACTGATTGAATCTCCAGAAGATTTGAGAAAATTATCGGTCAAGGAATTGCGCATGCTTGCGGCGGAGATACGGGAAGTGATAATTACTACTACCGCCAGGACCGGTGGGCATGTTGCGCCCAATCTTGGAGTGGTAGAGTTGACGCTTGCGCTTCATTATATTTTTAAAACACCCCATGATCGAATAATCTGGGATGTGGGGCATCAGTGCTATACCCATAAATTAATTACAGGCCGGAGGGAAAAATTTAACACCCTTCGTCAATACGGCGGGATCGCTGGCTTTCCCAAGCGCTGCGAAAGTAAATACGATGTATTTGATACAGGACATTCAGGGAATTCAATATCCGTTGCCTTAGGGATGACGGTAGCTGACCGTCTGCAAAATAATCAGCGCCGCACAATTGCGGTAATAGGAGACGGTTCAATCGTTACCGGTATGGCATTTGAATCGTTAAACCATGCCGGGTCGCTTCAAGAAAATGTTATTATCATCCTCAACGACAATGAAATGTCAATTGCCCGTTCCTCCGGTGCGATGGCTTCTTATTTGAATCGCGTGATCACCGGTCGCATGTATAATCGCATTAAGGAAGATACCTGGACATTACTAGGATATCTTCCGCGACACCTTAGCGAAAAGGCGCGAATAGCAGCACGAAAACTTGAAGAAGGATTAAAAAATCTTGTCGTGCCCAGCATTTTTTTTGAAGAACTCGGGTTTCGTTACATTGGTCCGGTGAATGGTCATGATTTTAATGAGCTGCTGACAACTTTTAAAAGAGTCGAAAATCTCTCTGGTCCGATTCTAATCCATGTGGTTACTAAGAAGGGAATTGGTTACGATCCCGCCCTTAAAAACCCGGAGTTGTTTCATGGAATCGGTCCCTTCGATATCAAGACTGGTGAACCCTTGTCTCATCCAGCAAGGACTTTTACCGAACATTTTGGTGCAAAGTTGGTAGAGTTGGCAGAAAAGGATTCCCGCATTGTGGCAATCACTGCCGGTATGTGTCTTGGAACCGGTTTAAGACAGTTCCGCGAAAAATTTCCTGACCGGTTTTTTGATGTCGGAATTGCAGAGCAGCATGCAGTAACATTTGCTGCCGGACTTGCTCAGAATGGAATGAAGCCGGTGGTCGCAATATATTCTACTTTTCTCCTTCGCGCCGTGGATCAGGTCTTGCAGGATGTCTGCCTGCAGAAATTGCCGGTAGTATTTGCCATTGACCGGGCAGGTATAGTCGGCGAAGATGGTCCTACCCACCATGGTGCTTACGATTTAAGTTACCTGCTGATGATGCCGGAAATGGTTGTCTTTGCACCCCGCGACGGACTGGACCTGGAAAGCATGCTTGAATTTGCAGTAAACTATGATGATGGTCCGATAGCAATCAGGTATCCACGTGGCGGTAGTGAAGTGGAACCAATCCCAGCCGTCCGGAAACCAATCGTGCCAGGAAATGGTGAAATCTTAACGGAGGGAACCGATGGAGCAGTGCTGGCACTCGGATCGACCGTAATTCCTTCCTTATACGCTGCCCGGAACCTGTCAGCACAGGGAATTAATATTACGGTAGCAGATGCCCGTTCAGCAAAACCGGTTGATGTTGCCCTGATAAAACAACTGGCGACGATTTGCGGGAAATTGATTTCAGTGGAAGAAAATACTCTTTACGGTGGATTTGGAAATGCGGTTAGCCTCGTTTTGGAGAAAAACAATATTCCCTGCCGATTGCGACGCATTGGTCTTGAAGACCGTTTCATTGAACATGGCCCAAGGTCGCTTTTACTTCAGCAAAATAATCTGAGCGCGGACAAATTAACCCACATCTTCAAGGAGTTTTTTCAGTGAGCAGACCGTTCAGGGTTTTTCTTATCCTGTTTAATTGGGTAATTGCCTACTCTTTACTCGAGCAACCTCAGATAGTCCCGCGGGTAGATTACTCCTTGGGAATTGTATTCCTGGAGAAATGGCAAAACAACATTTATCTTGGTATAGATAAGATCGTTCCGATTGATCAGTATCTTGAATATTCCATCAAAAACGCGGTTGTTACTGCCTGGCAGAAGCAGGCACAGCTTACTATGCAACAGCGGGAGCTGGCAGCCGAACCTTCCGGCCTGATTCCTGATATCCAGTTGCCCAAGTTGCCACTTTTGGGAGAGGGTTCGAGAATTGATATCTCGGGAAGTGACCGGATTACCTTGGGAGGCAGTCAGACAGTAATCAAGGGCGCGACACAGATGTTCAGCGGGCAGAATTTATTCCCGGAACTGAAACTGGAGCAGCAGCTTGCAGTTAATGTAAACGGGACAATTGGAGAACGGACTAAAATTACCCTGGATCATAATTCTGAGCGTGAGGAACAGCAGAATAAAATAAAGCTTCAGTACACAGGAACCGAGGACGATATTGTTCAATCTGTTGAGCTTGGGGATACCCGCCTCTATATTCCGGGATCAATTTATACCGGTGATCTACCTGCACATCAGGGGTTATTTGGAATATCAGCACGAGGCAAAATTGCTGGTGCGGATATTTACGCTGTTGCTTCCCAGGAGGGGTCCCAGAGTCAAAGCCAGAATTTTACAGGGCGGCGTCGTATTACCGTTGATACTATCTGGGATACGGATTTCGTGCAGCGGCGATTTTACCGATTGCCCGGTGTTGACAGTTCTGAGCGCTTAACCGGATTAAGAGTTTATATCGACGATAAAAACTCGGGGAATAATCAGGCTACAACCAGGGCGATTGCGACTGTCTTTCCCGACAATCCGGATTCAGTGGTGCCGAATCCCAGCTGGTGGAGCTACGATCGTACCGGTGGTGATTTTGATTTGAAAGTTCCAGGCGTAGATTATGTCTTGCAGCCAGGTAACATCCTGGAGTTTATATCATCCATAGAACGGAATTATGTTATCGGGGTGGTAATCTATAAGGAGAACGATACAATCGGTGGACAGACGCTTCGTGATTCTCTGGTTCTTTGTTTAATCAAACCCGAAGTTACCGATTCTCTATCTCGGGCATGGGATCTGCAACTGCGCAACTGCTATCAATTAAGGCAGAGCGATGTAAAGTTAGATACGATTAGACTGTACCGGTACAATCCCGAAGGACAGCATTATGACTATGAAAATAGCCGAGAGAGCCCTTTCTTTGGTAAACCATTTTTGCAAATTTTAGGCCTCGATCCGGATGGCGACGGTCGACTGGATTACCCGGTATTTGAAAGCAAGTCGGGTTTAATCAAATTTCCCTTGCAGCACCCGTTTGCCTATGAATCGCTATCGGTTAAGGATTCAATAATTTATCGGGTCGATCCAGACTTTCTGCCTCCGGGTGCAGGCAGAAAATATTTCATGGTAGTTTCATACTACACGCTTACTGAGACTTACTATTTGGGGCAGACCGATATATTAGAAGGTTCGGAAAGAGTGACGGTAAACGGGCAGGTGAAAACCAGAGGCACAGATTACAGCATTGATTATAAAACGGGAATACTTACCTTTTTAAAGCCCCTACCACCCGATGCTGATATTCAGGTGAATTTTGAATACCAGCCGTGGTTTTCGATCACTCAAAAATCGCTTGTCGGGACCAGAGTTGAAGGAACATTTCTTCAGAACGGAAAAATCGGCACCAGTTTCTTTTACCGCAATGAGGGGATCCGCGAAGAAAAACCGCAGCTGGGTTCAGAACCTTTTCAAAGGATGATTGCTGAGGGAGATATCTCCTATGGAGCAAGTTCGGATGCAGTAACAGCGTTTCTGGACCGACTGCCTTTGCTTTGGACGCAAACCCCATCCCGCTTCGAGATTAAAACCGAAGGGGCAATTTCTATGCCCAATCCCAATACCCGCGGGGTTGCCTATCTGGATGATTTCGAAGGCACAGTGATATCGCGTGATGTTTCCAATACGGCAATGCTCTGGTCATTTGCCTCCGTCCCGGTTACTAAAGATACGGCGAATTTTGCCACAGCACCGTTGAAATGGTTTACGCCCCGGGAGAAAGTAAGAAAGGACAGTGTTTTCGGGCCTGATATCGGTGATGAAGGGAGGGAGACGCGTGATATTTTAAAACTGGTGTTTACCCCTGACAATGATGCATCATGGGCAGGTATCATGCAGGCGCCAGCGGGCCAGCTGGGAATGAACTTTACAGAAATCGAGAATCTGGAAATGATCCTCCGGTCACGCAGGGGAAACGGGAATGTTCATATTACTGTTGGAATGGCAATTGATGAGGATGCACCGCGTCGTTCCCGGGATGGAACAATCAAGGGGTATAACGGTTACTTAGATACTGAGGATCGCAACGGGAATGGAGTGCTTGATGAATGGGAAGATACCGGTTTAGATACAGTATTTGGTGAAGATTCGCTCTGGAATCAGGGTTCAAATGATGAAGGTAACGATGATTACGATCTGCTGGGGAATCAGAGTGGTACCGAGGGCAACCGCCGGCTCGATGCCGAGGATATCGATCGCAATGGTTTTTCCCGATACAACCATTATTTTGAATATACAATTTCCTTAGGAGAGACAAAATACTCTACACCGTTATTTAATGGATGGCGACTGTATCGACTGCCCCTGCGGGACAGTACACTTTACTCCAAAGTAGGCAATCCGAAATGGGAAGATATCAGAATTGTGCGAATATGGCTGGATGGGTTCAGCAGTACAGATACCATTGAATTATTCAGTCTGCAATTTTTAGGGACCAAATGGCGTAATCCGAGAATCAGCGATATTACGCCAAGCAATTCCGCACCACTTGATACTAATGAAAAGGTCTGGGTGTCCCAGGTTTCCAAGAAGACAGACACCAGTTATAGTTCGCCATTTGAACTTAAGCGGGACGTTACCGGAGTTATCGAAACTGAGGCATCGCTGCTGCTGGGTTATCACAATCTACATTACAACCGCCAAGCGTGGGTGGTAAAAACAACAACCAGTGGTGAGGACTACCGTGATTACCAGGACTTGCGTTTCTTTGTTCACGATGACGGGAACGAACTTGAATGTTTTATCCGCCTCGGTTCCGATTCAATAAATTACTACGAATTCCGGGCGCCGATTACTTCAGGCAGAAAAATACCAGGCCGAGATGGCAAATGGTTTGAATTTGTAATTCCACTGGATTCTTTTCCCAAACTAAAGGTTCTCAGAGAATCACTTCATATCCGCCCGGAATCAATCTATTCGGTCCGATATCAGGATTATGTATTTTCAGTGCGGGGAAATCCGGTCCTGTCAAATATCATTTGGAATGCGCTGGGTATTGCCAATCGGCAGCAGAAGCAGGTAAGTGGTGGAATCTGGTTTGATGATATGCGACTGACGGCACCGCGGAAAGAGCCGGGGTACGGTCTGACCGCACAAACAGCCGTTCAACTTGGTGATTTTGTTGCACTGGGATTGCGGTGGAACTATTCCGATCCCAACTTCCGGCGATTTTCTGAAGCACGCGGGGTGCGGACTGGAGGTTACAGTCAAAATCTGGGAGCAGATATCCGGTTAAACCTTGATCGGATTCTGCCCCGCCAGTGGGGAATTTCAATTCCAGTAACTTACAACCGTACTCGTCAGACCAGTTTGCCCAAATATTCGCCGATCTGGCCGGATTTACGCCTTACCGGGGCACAGCAGGAGTCCCGTTCCAGTGCCAGCCACAGTCAGGAAATTGTCCTCGGGAATTTTGTCAAGCAGAAATCGGGTAACAAGATTCTAAACTATACTATTGAGGCGATGAACTTTTCCTGGCGCCGGCGCTGGGCGGGAAATCACAGTTATCCATATTATGATTCAAGCAGTTACACGGGCTGGCAGTGGGGTTATGGTATCAGACCGGAGTTAAAGATCCCGCTCGGCGGTGATAAGGAACTTTATCCGCTTCCCCGTGAGATCAGACTGGGTATTAACAGTGGCGCCCGCACCGATATCCGTTCAGATACGGTTCGTGCTGATACAGCCCGGGGAAAAGGAGTCAGCAGTAACTTTGATATCAGTTTTTCTCCAGTGGAAGATCTGTCCATTGATTATGGCTGGGATTCAGAAAGAGATCTTCTCGTGAGTGCTCAGGATACTGTATTGTTTCTCCAATTAGGCACTGAAGCCAGCCGGAGTGAAAACTTTGGTGTCGCTTATGAGATCGAAATTGGCGACGCCCTGACCCCATCGATAGAATTTGATGGTGAATTTAATCAGGAGCGTCCCAAGACCGGAACCAGATACGCTGACTATCGTAACCTGACCAATTCCGGTGAACTCACAATTGGAACAGCGTTCGATATTGCGGAAATTTCTGAACGGCTTGAATCCAGAGAATTAAAGGCACGGTCAGCAATGCAGTCCCAGATTCGTTCACCGCAGACGCGCGGCACCAGACGGACGATAAACATTCCGGGAGACAGTACTGTGCTGCCGGTTATTACTGATTCTGCCGGCACCACTGCCGATTCGGGGTCAATCACAAAATCAAATGTTTCATCAATTAACATCTCGAAGATTTTTCGAGAAATAACACAGTACTTCGAGCCGCTGGAAATTAATTATTCCATTTCCCGTTCCAGTGATTACCTCGGAATACAACAGGTGGCTCCCTGGCAGTACCGGCTTGGTTTCAGCGATACCATTCCTCTTGATTCATTGGCCGGTCGAGTAAATCGCACTCGTGATTTGAATAACAGTCTGCGTCTCTCCGGCGGGATCGGATTCCGGGAGTTTTCGGCACGACTGGGGTATGATTTAACACGCAGCAGGACACGGGCGATCCTTGGTGCCCATGCTGATCAGAATATCGTATGGCCTCAGGTGGAACTGAACTTGGGCAAGGTGCATAATCTCTTTAAAACTTTAGCCACCGACTCCCGTCTTACCAGTAATTATCGCCGAGTTACAAGTATGCGGGCGGAGCTGCTGCCGGTTGCAACTGGCGGAGAAACTCTGGCAGTATTTGGTCGTGGGGAAACGCGGACTGCAGATTTTAATCCGCTGATTTCCTGGCAGACTACATGGAAGAAAAGGATTTCCTCGAACATTGCATTTAGTTACAGTCGGAATTTAGCCATAACATATCTGACTGCCAGTGGCATTGGCAGAAGTGAAATTGATACCAGAAATCAAGGAATAAATGGTTCTCTTTCATATGCCTTTTCAGCACCACAGGGATTGAAAATCCCGTTTCTGAGAAATGTCCGTTTCTCTCAGGATGTAAGCTTAACCTGGCAGTTCCGCTACGGTCAGACAGTTCGTCAACAGTCGGTATGGAATGAAGCTGGCGAAGTCAATACTGTTCCGCAACAGCGGGACAACACCGCTTCGACATCCCTTGGTGCCTCGTACCGCTTTTCCCGCACAATTGAAGCCGGTCTCAATACCGGCTACAGTTATACCAAGGGCATTACCGGCATCAGTAACGAGCGGGTGGACCTTAGTATGTGGGTCCTTTTCAAATTCTGATGAATGAACGGGAGAAAACAGTTCTGATTTTCCTCAGCGCTGTACTTTTGATTGGTGCTGTGATCAATGTTTTCAAAAGCTGGCAGTTAAGGCACCGACTTGCCTCATTGCCGCTGGAATTAAAGAGAGCAACTTCCGTGCCGGCAGATACGGTGATTGATATCAACTCCGCAACAGCTGAACAACTGGAGGCCTTACCCGGAATCGGGCCGGTACTGGCGCAGCGAATTGTAAGTTACCGGGAAAAACATGGTGCTTTTAAGGATATTGCTGAAATCTGCAATGTCTCAGGTATTGGTCCGAAGAAATTTGCCGCATTAAAAGAATTCATTACCTGCAAACAAGTTCGCGATGATGAATCCCGGCCTCAGTTCACTGAACAGACAGGCGATGCCACCATTCGGAGAAAGGGTATTAAAACGCGTTGATACCGCAGTGAAATTATAATTTCGCAGAAATCAAGCGCGTTCAGGTTACATGGAAATATGCTCACAGGCTGATTCTGAATATAATCCGCATCCTGATTCGCAATTAGGAAACCATCCAGCAGGATACTGTGCCGGGTAAGTTGACTTACATGAGCATGTACGCAAGTATCGGGTGGAGAGTCAACTTGGAACAGTGAGCAGTCGGGGATAATGTAGACCGGAGTTTCACTTTCAGAATGCCAGCCCCGATTTCTCTGATAATGAATCGGGGGACAGCTGTAGGGGGAGCCCGGGGCTAGCCCCCATAAACATAACTGGATGAAATTACAATAGTTATAAACAGGGCAGTTAATTTGGGGTTGACATTTTAATAAAATACGCGATTCCCTGCCGGAATTGGCGGTCAGTTTATTGATTGACACTAAGTGGGGTAAATTATATAATTTTATTTATCAATGTTTTTACTCCTCCTTCTGGTGCTGATATTTGTCGGATGGGGTATTGTGGAGTACCAGCTTCATCTCCGTAATCTCAGAACAATTCCGATCCGGGTACAGGTCAACGGCACAAGGGGTAAATCGTCAGTGACGCGTTTGATTGCTGCGGGCCTTAGGGCAGGTGGTTATCGGGTGGTCGCTAAAGTTACCGGAACGAAGCCGAGATTTATAATTGGTGATGATGAAGAATATCCGGTGCGGCGTCTGGGCAAGGCAAATATTATTGAGGAGTTGAGAATTGTCCGGCTGGCACGACATTATCAGGCACAGGTGCTCGTGATCGAGTGTATGGCACTGGTTCCGGAATATCAGCGGGTGGAAAACCGGATGCTGATCAGACCCACCCATGGTGTGATAACCAATGTGCGGGCAGACCACCTTGATGTAATGGGTCCGACAGTGTTGGATGTAGCCCGGGCGTTAAGCAATACCATTCCCCTGAAGGGCAGGTTTTTTACTGCCGAACGGGGCACACCCCTGAAAATTCTCAAACAGCATTTGCGGCCAGGGGTAGAAATGACGGTAACGGATCCTCGGACTGTAAGTGATGAGGAAATTGCCGGCTTTTCCTATGTTGAACACAAGGAAAATGTGGCGCTTGCTCTGGCAGTATGCGCAAGCCTGGGGGTTGAACGTAAAACAGCGCTTGCCGGGATGCAGCGCAGCCTCCCAGATTCGGGTGTCATGCGGATCTACCGGATCACCGACCGCGGCAAAATTTTGGAGCTGGTGAACACACTTGCCGCCAATGATCCGGATTCAATCGGGATGCTCTGGCAAATGGTCAGGAACCGGAATAATCACCGGATTGTGCTTGTGAATTGTCGCCGTGACCGGGCAGACCGCTCACGCCAGCTCGCTGAGCTGGTAAAAGACTGGGAATATGATTATCTGGTCGTCACTGGCGGGCTAACAGGTGTATTTGTTCATCGCGCAATTCAGGTGGGAGTCACCCGAGAGAAGATAATTGATCTTGGCGGAGAGATCGATCCGGCAGTTGTCTATGACCGTGTATGGAGCTTGGTTGAACAGGCTGCTTTAATCTTTGCCACTGGTAATACTGTAGGCTATGGAGAAAAACTGATTAACTGTTTTGTAAGCAAAAGTGAGGAGCGATGATAATAGAAACGATCGGTCTGGGCATGCTCGTTTCTTTTTTATTAACCGAGACAATCGGGCTTGCTGCCGGAGGAATTGTCGTTCCCGGCTACATTGCGCTGATGCTGACTGAACCGGTCCGGATCATTGCTACTGTACTGGTTGCCATCGTAACGTTTCTCGTAATCAGAGTTTTGTCAAAGGTTATGCTGGTGTTTGGAAGGAGGATGTTACTTTTAGGTATATTGATCGGATATCTTCTGGGGTATATTACTAAAATTTTCCCTCCGGTAACGTTAGATTCCCTGCGGTTGGATCTGAGTGTCATCGGATATGTCATTCCCGGACTTATCGCTTACTGGATGAACCGTCAGGGGGTGGTTGAAACCCTTTCCAGCATGATACTTGCCGCAGTGCTGACGCGGTTGGTAATTCTGGTTATTTCCGGCGGGGGTGTGTAATGCGGCGGCGCCGGGGAAAGGTAAATCGCTGGGTTATCGCCAGTTTGGCGTTACTGGCGCTGATTTTATTCTACTCCGAACTGAAGACCGCGCGCTTCGTCAAGGCCCGTTTATATTCTGAGAAGCTCCAAGCGGCACAGCTTTCTGCTCAGGCTTTCGGTATAATCAAAAATTACCGGGTCACGAGACTGGAATTGCCGATTGACAGCGTAAACGATCCCAACGGAACCGGTCTGATCGGGCTTCAATACACGCCGGTAACCTATGGTCGCAGTGATCTGAGTGACGCTTTGACCGTCACTAATCCGAATTTCAGTGCGGCTTTGATCGAACTTTTAGTTCGGGCAGGGGCTAAGGCTGATGATACAGTGGCGATTAACTGGGATGGAACTTATCCAGCATTAAATGTTCAGGTGCTGGCAGCGGTGAGAACTTTGAAGCTGATCCCGGTCATTGTCACAGCACAAAGTGCCGGGATGTGGGGTGCAAACTGGCCCGGTTTTACCTGGCTGGAACTGGAACGATTGCTTCGCGATGCGGGAATCTGGGAATACACAACCAGGCTGGCGACTGTCGGTGGGGAGGCAGATGATGGCAGGGGGATTTCTCCCGAAGGGAGAAGCATATTGAGGCAGATCGCTGATTCATTGTCCATTCCGTTGCTGAGCCCCGAATCTTTAAGACAGGCAATAAATAGTCGCATGGAAGTTTTCAGACGGTGTCGTTTGCTGATTGCGGTGGGGTTACCGGTTACCAACTCCGGCGATCCGCTTCTGAAACTGCCGACCAGAATATTTTCAGACCGGCATGCAAAGGCGGGCAGCGGGATTGTCGCTGAATTTATCAAATCGGGTCGGCGGGTAATCCACATTGCCAAACCCAGTCGCATTGCCCTTGATTACCGTTTGCCAGTAGCACCCGAACCGTTGCCCGAGATTGGTCGTGGCCGGCTTTTCTTTGAACGTCGCTATTCGGTCGGTCTGGCGGTCATATTTTCGGCAATCCTGATAGCGCTTCTGATTTTTGTTGTCCGTTATGATATTGAATTCTATCTGGGGGTTAAATCCGAAGAGGAGCAGGAGGCAGTATGAAGGGGTTAGGGATTTTCTTAATTTTTGCCAACATTACATCCGCGGTTCAGATTTTATCTAATTCAGACATCAGACAGGTAAAACTGCAGGTGCTGCGTCCGGTTGCTGTGAATTATTATCTGCTGGCAAAAAATCAGTTCGCTGATTTTACAGTGACTGGTATTCCTGATACCGGTGTCTGGGTCCGTATTTATACCAGGCTGTGGTTGGGGCGGAAAGGTAAATCCGGTCCTGCGGGATGGTACAATTTGAGCATTATCACGGCGGATTCGGTCCGTCGATTGCGATTTCAGACAACCGCTTCCCGCTCCACGCAGGGACCGGCCGGTCAGATCGTCGGCAGATGGCGTTCCTGTTATCTGCGATTGACCTCAGCTGTGCCCGGATTCAGACTGTTACTGGACAGCGCCTCTGCCGAAACGGTTGCGGTTCGCTTTCGTTTCCAGGCACCACGGGCGTGGGAACGTTTGAGATTGAATTTCTTGTCGCCGTTAACCCTCGTGTTTTCGGATACTGCCAGGGAGAATCGAATTGATTCTCTCTATTACCCGATTAAAACTTACACACCATTCCGCTTTACCGTTTCCGGTCCGTGTCGAATCAGACTGCGGTTTCGAATTGATTATGATCCGACAATGACCGGTTACCAGAATTTTCTCGTAGAAGTGAAAACTAAAGATACACTGCTTAAAGAACGCAGCTTTCGCGTAAGACCGGAGTTGGGAGCACGATATCAGGAAGCAACCGGGGTTATACCATCAACTGAGAAGGCGCTAGTCATTGAATTAACCGGGGGAGAGCATCAGCTTGCGGTAGTAATCAAGGGTACACCAGCGAAAACTGCGGCGGTGGCGGTTGAACGTCTGGCAGGGGAAAAGTATGAGTAATCTCCGGAAGATACTGATACTCCTGCCACTGATATTTGCAGTGTCTGTCTGGGGCAAAGAACAGTTTTTCAGCAGTTTTTATCTGGGCGTCGACTATGACCGAAACCTGTTCTGCCTTTCGCCTTCAGAACTCACCAGTTTTCTTCAGCGGCAAGATACAGTGCGTTTTCCCTATCGTTCCGCCGACGACCTTGATTTTACTGCTGTCGGCGAGTTGGAAGTTCATTTCTCCCCCAAAAACGCTCTAAGCCTGCACCTGAGGGGTCACAATTATCTTGTAAATCAGGAAAAAAGTTACGGCGTGATTGGTGTTGAATTCGAGCAGCGGCTGGACCGATTCCGTCGGGTTTTTCTATACTGTCGCTGGTTGCCCAGTTATCTGCTGCGGTATTACCGGCCGGTAAATTCCAGCCGGTATTACCCGTGCCGGTTCAGTGAACAGTTAGCGGGTATCAGTTTTCAACAGCAATTGGCCAAGATAAAAATCATTCCCGGTTATCGTTTTGAACATTATGACTATATTCATCCATTTGAGTACTACAATACCGCAGGTCACTGTTTTGAACTGAAGCTGAATTGGCAGCAGAACACAAGTTTGAGGTTCCTCTCGGGCTACAATTTCAAGCTTGCTCAGGCAGCAGCTAAAATTCCTGACATATCCTACCGGGAACACGGGATATTTCTGGCACTGACGGTTCGCCCCCGTCTTCATCTGCCGCAAATGGGTTTCCGACCCGAGTATGAATATAGATATCGTTTATACACTGCTGAACCGGTTGATTCTGCCCATTATGGAAGAGTTGACCAGTTGCACACAATAAATTTAAGGGTCGATTACCGGTTCAATTTTGGCACAGTTCATCTCTGGTTCGGACCGGAATGGCGGGATGTCAAAGCTCCTTATCAGAATAAGATTGAGGAAATAAAGGAGTACCGCACATTTCATGCCGGTCTGGGGATTGCCGTGAGATTGAAGTCTGTTTCGCCCAGTCCTCATAAACAGGAGGGTGAGGAATGAAAAACAGATCTCTCAGAATCTTCTTGAAAATAGCATTGTCAACTATGTTATTAACCTGTATCAGACCGGCGCCTGCACCACTGCCGGTAATACTGAATTCACCGGTAGGGGAGACCATTACGGCAGCGGATATAACTTTCAGCTGGCAGGCACAACAGCCGGCAGCAGGTTACATCATTCAGGTGGCTTCAGATTCAAATTTCCGCAAAATAGTGGTTGAGGAAACTGTAAGTACTGCTTCAGCAAACCTGCATTTAAAAACTGACGGTCGTTACTGGTGGCGGGTCCGGGCACGTAATGAAAGTAATATCTGGGGTTTCTGGTCCGAAGCTGCCTTCTTCATTCTCCAGCGATTCAGGGTTGTGGGCGCACTTAAAACTCAGGGCTATCCCCATGATCTTGCAATTCTGGGAAACAGGCTTTTTATTGCCGATGGACAGGCTGGTTTAGCGATCTATGATATCAGTATTCCCGAGCAACCGCGGCTTCAGGGGAAATACCTGGATTCACTGAATGTCGCCTGGGGGGTAAAGGCCAGGGATTCCCTGGTTTTTCTGGCTTACGGATATAAGGAACTTGTAATCATCAATGCCGTCCGGCCGGAAAGCCTGAAGATTACCGGTGTATTGGAATATCCCCAGCCCGGTTATGGCTACGCACTGGCACTTCGCGATTCCTGGGTATATATTGCCGCCGGAGCTCAATTTATTGCAGTTGACATATCACAGCCGGCATATCCCAATCTGCGGTTTCAGTATTACTATCCCCGTAATTGCCGCGGTATCGCCATTGAGAACGCATATGCCTGTGTTGCGTGTGAACAACTGGGAATTGCCGTTTGGAAACTGGATACCTTTCCGCCACGCCAGACGGAAACTTTTGATACCGATGGGAATGCCCGCGGTGTCGACTGCAGGGACGGTTTTATTACCGTTGCCGATGGACGAAACGGCGTAATTTTTTTGCAACAGGATCAAGCCGGCCATCTAACTGAGCTCGCCGCTCTGGAGTTAAATGGTTATGCCAGTGCGGTTACCATTGAAGATACTCTCGTATTTGTCGCTTGCGGTTCCGGGGGGGTGGCGGTAGTAAACTGCGCCGACAGAGCAAATCCGTTCCTGATAGCAACAATTACCAGTCCATATGCTTATAAAGTGGGAGCAATTCCCGGAACAGACTATTTCTTTGTGCTTGATCGGGATCTGGGAATTGTTACTGTTAAAAAGGAGTTTTAATGATGCTACACTGGCTATATTTTGCCTTTGCAGTATCAGCAGAGGCAAGTCTGGTAACCAATTCTACCGCACAGTTCCGACTGACAGCAGCTGAGAATGACACAGTTGCCTCAATTCTTGTGCCGGTAGTAGATGGTCAGCTTCCGGAGATTGGAGTTGAAGGAGATGTTTCAGTCCGGCTGGGGAGGCGAATGGTAGCTGGCGGAGTAGAGGTAATTCAACTGATCGTTTCCGGGGGTATCAAAGAAGCTGACATTACTGTAGGGTATTACCGTCCTTTAGACCGCATTCAGCCCAGAAATCTGATGGCGGATTATCTCTTCCCCTGGTTGCCTGCTGCAGGTCGTGATGAACAAATGCCCGGTTATCTGATAATCGTGCCCGACGAATTTTATGAAAATATATTACCCCTCGCCCGTTGGAAAGAACGCAAGGGTTTTAGGGTCTGGGTCAAGAGAACATCTGAAACTGGAGCCCAGCGCGAGCAGATAAGAAGCTATATTCAGAATGCCTACCAGACTTGGGAGCCTGCTCCGACATATGTGTTGTTAGTGGGCGCAATTAACAAAATCCCCGCATTTCCTACGCCCGGAGCTACTTCCTGTGTCACAGATCATACTTATGCTTGTGTTGACGGGAATGATTATCTTGCGGATCTTTTTGTCGGCAGACTTCCGGCAGCCAACAGTTCAGAACTGGATTGTATTGTAGCCAAAATTGTCGGTTATGAGTCCAATCCGTATTGTGAAGATACTCTGTGGTTTAAACGGGCGTTAATGGTAGGAACAAGTTATCAGGAAGGGGGAACACCGGCAGTGACAGCGCTTGTAACGAAACGGGTAATCCGCGAACGGTTACTGAATCTGGGTTTTGATTGCGTCGATACTGTTTTTTATCCCCCTACTCGATATGGCCGGGGGCCAATTGATTCCGCTGTTAATCGGGGGGTAACATTAATTAACGGCAGAGGCTGGGGACAGGCCACAGGATGGATTTATCCCGAGTTCTGGCGTGAAGATGTTGCCAACCTGAATAATGGCTGGAAACTGCCGGTAGTGACCAGTTTGTATTGCGGAACCGGTAACTATCAGGCAAACCCTTGTTTTGGTGAAGTCTGGTTAAGAGCAGGAACCCCCACCAATCCGCGCGGCGGGGTGGCATTCTGGGGTTCATCTTACACCGGAACTTCCACCCGCTGGAACAACTGTATGGATTATGGTATCTACAATGCAATACTGGAAATGGGAATTGTTACGCTTGGTCCGGCGATGTATGCAGGGAAAATAGAACAGCTCATTAATTTTCCACTGCCTGAGGATTCCTCGGACCTCAAGATTTACTTTCATGTATACAATCTCCTTGGTGACCCGGCGATGAACATCTGGCTTGATGTTCCCAAGACAATAAATGTATCTCATCCTTCTGTTTATTCAGTAGGAACTGCGCTGTTAAGTGTTGAAGTGCGGGATAGCGAAGGGCAGCCGCTGAAAGATGCCCAGGTATGCCTTTACAAGCCCGGGGAGGTTCAAGCGGTCAAGAAAACCAATTCTTCAGGTGTTGCGGCCTTCACAATTACAACCACGACAGCCGATACACTTTATATAACCGTTACCGGCAGGAGCCTCAAGCCTTATCTGGCGGCAATTGCTGGTGAATACCGCGGGTTGCTGGTTGGTTATCAGTCTCACAATCCTGCGATGGTTGTCCCTGGAGAAACAAGCGAATTAACTGTAAATTTGAAAAATTACGGAACAAGTCTGAGTGCGTTCAATGTAACAGCAATATTAAGCTCACCGGACTCTTTTGCGACTGTAATTGATACAGTACGGAATTATGGGACGCTGGCTCCCGGTGAAGTCCGGAGCACGGAACCGTTCCCGGTATATATTGCACCTCTTTGTACGAGTGGACAGCGTATCAATCTGCAGCTGAGAGTTTTAACTGCTGACAGCAGTTGGACATCGGATTTCGATCTTGCAGTTTCCGGGCCGAAATTCAAAATCTTGCGTTCGGTAATACATGACACTAATGGTTTTATCGACCCGGGAGAAACAAGCGAAGTTTCATTTGTGATTCAAAACCAGGGGGCTACCACTGCCACCGGAATAATCGGAATCTTACGTTCTTCCAATCCCTCTGCTCTTGAGATCCTTGATTCGGCTGCTGTTTTTGGGGATATTGCACCGCAGGAATCCATTGCCAACGGAAGTGATCGGTTTGCGGTAAGAGCCGCCCCGGAAATTGTCAAGGGTAGAAGTTTTACAATTTACCTGGACCTGATTGGCGAAGGATTTCAACAGCGAATCAACTTTCCCCTTGCAATAGGCAGACCGTCGGTCAGCTCACCCTTGGGGCCGGACCGGGGTGGATACTGGGGATATGATGATCTGGATACAGCCTGCCGCGAGCGTCCGAGTTTTGACTGGTATGAGATTGATCCGAATCGCGGGGGACAGGGGGAGAGAGTACTCTTAGGTAAGGACCGGGCGATTCCGGTGACTTTACCGTTCCGATTCCGTTTTTACTGTCATGATTATGATATAATTTCTATTTCCGACAACGGGTACATTGCATTCGGCAGTACCTGGTGGGGCGAGCCTTACAACTGGGCGATACCGTCAGCTCAGGGACCGGACGGATTTGTGGCGGTTCTCTGGGATGATTTTCTGACCGATACACTGAATGCGGGCGGGGTTTTTTACTATTTTGATGAATCGCGACACCGTTTCATTGTTGAGTGGAGTAATGTCTACCATGTGCATGGTTTCCGCAATCCGATCATAGCTGAACAGCAGACATTTCAGGTAATACTTTATGATCCGCTATATTACCCCACATCGAGCGGTGACGGAACAATTGTCTGTCAATATCTCGATGTTCGGAATGACGATTCAATTCCCAGTAATAATCACAATTTTGCAACAGTTGGCATTCAAAGTCCGGATCACCGAGCCGGTCTCTCCTGGACCTATGGAGGCTATTACCCCACTCCAGCGGCAGAGATCAGTAATCACCGTGCAATTAAATTCACAACAATCCCACCAGATACATTTACTGTGATCCGGGAGGTTAAGGATGAGGTTCAACCGGCGCAGATTAAAATTCAGCCGACAGTTGTGCGTGATGGGATCTGGATTGAGGCAAGCAATACCCGTATGGGATCAATTATTGAATTTGTTGATGTTGCGGGGAATATCGTATATACTCACCGTATTAATGCCAATGTTGATCGAAACCGCCGGTTCTATATGAAACTGGGGCAGAATCCTGATTTGAAACTTGAATCCGGTATCTATTTTATTCGCTGGGTCAATACCGAGGGGAAGGTCTTTCCATTAACAACACGAATAATCTATATTAAATAAACTTAAGAAGGGAGAGAGTATGCGTAATTCAAAGTTACTGATGTTCAATGTCTGCCTGATGGTTGTTTCGGTTGCAAACGGGTTAATATATCATGGTATTGCAACCCCGCCGGGAGGAACACATGCCTGGGTGGTTACAATTGAAACGACGGCTGTCCTTCATTCCAGTAATTTTGGCTCAAGCTGGGATACAGTAGAGGTACCGACTATTCGTGACTTCTTTGATGTATTTTTCTGTTCTTCTGATTCCGGCTGGACCTGTGGACGGGCTGGCGATATATGGGGGACAACTGATGGCGGATTGACTTGGACAAGACAGAATTTAGGTGGGCCTAAACATGCTGCCCGTATCCGATTTGTTGATGGAGAATTTGGCTGGGCAGCGGGCGGTGATATTGTGCAATTACGCACGACCAATGGTGGAGCTGAATGGCAACAGGTTTTTCTGCCCGTACCCCCGTTTCCTTCAGGAGATACTGCAGAGTTTCAGGGGGTCTGGTTTGTTGACCATAATTATGGCTGGCTTGTAGCCGGACACTGGCCTGCCGGTGATACTTTTCAAGGAGGTCAGGGATTGATTGCCAAAACTACTGATGGGGGAGAGAACTGGCAGATTGTGCGCCGGGATACAACTTATGATTTTTACGATGTTTACTTTGCCGATTACAGTAACGGCTGGGTGGTCGGCGGAAATGATCGGAATTTTCAGGCAGTGGTACTTTATACGAGCGACGGAGGAAATTCCTGGATCCAGCAACAAGTTCCGCCTGATGCCCGTTTTTTGCGTGCGGTTAAGTTTATTAACCGTAATTATGGCTGGGCGTGTGGCAGAAATGGTACAATTATTCATACCAGTGACGGAGGAAATAGTTGGGTTATTCAGAATTCAGGAGCTGATTCCACCCTTTTTGATATCGATTTTGCAGATACATTGAGAGGCATGGCTGCGGGCAACGGGGTCGTAGTTGTCACTACAGATGGAGGAGGACATTGGAGTTCTACGCTAATCGGGATTGCAGAACCTGTTATTCAGTGGAATATTAAGCGAACTCCGTCTGCCGTAATATTAAACCGGACATTATTCTGTGTTGCTTCAAGCGTACTCGTTGACATGGCCGGCCAAGAGCTATGCGAACTCTCCCCAGGAGAAAACAATCTCAATGGATTAGGGGCTGGAGTTTACTTTGTCATCCCGAATCCAATGATGAATAATACCGGCATAATGAAGGTGATAATCAAATAACACATATGAATCGATTGAAAACCTCCGTTATTTTGGCCGTTCTTCTGGGGCAAATCGTTTGGGGACAGCAGGGTGCTAAGTATCTGATAATTGCTTACGATTCCTATGTTCCGATTCTACAGCCACTGGCTCAATGGAAAACCAAGAAAGGGGTTCTCGCTAAGGTTGTGCCCGTATCTCAGGTGGGGACGACCCCGGTACAGATTCAGTCCTATATCCGGAATGCCTATAACAACTGGCCGGTAAAGCCGGAATACATACTGCTTGCCGGTTCACCTTCTCAGATTCCCAGTTACAACGGCACTACTGACTGTTATTATGGTGATATGACCGGCGATTACAAAATGGAAATTTCTGTGGGGCGGTTTTATGTTACAAATGCACGAGAATGTTCTACACTGGTGGCAAAAACGGTTGCCTATGAACGGTCTCCGGCGCTGACTGACAGCTTGTGGTACAAGAGCATAGTCACTTGTGTTCGGGAGGACAATGCTCCAGATGATACACTTTACTGGGGAGATTCTCGGTTACTGCACCAGTTCTGCCGTTTAGCTGGCTATGTCCATATTGATTCGTTCAGTAAAAACCGGGGTAACGGGAGTGGTGATGTTACGGCAGCAGCGAATTCCGGCCGGAGTTTCATTACATACCGCGGACAGGGAGTAGGTACATGGTGGGACCCATTTAATGCAATTGATCCTTTCTCCTGGACAAACCGTGAAAAGATGCCCATAGTGATCGGGGCAACCTGTGCAACAATCAGTCTGGAATCCGGAGGCGGAAATTCGATGTATGGAGATAAATTCGTGCGCGCTGGTACCCCGGGGACTCTTGGCGGCGCAGTCGCCTATTTTGGAACAACCGGCATAGTCAGTCATGGGGCGCACTACCGCAGTGCCTGTTATCGAGGGTTTTTCACCGCCATCTTTCAAGAGAATCAGAATCATCTTGGTCCCGCAACCCTGCGTGGGCGGTTCTGGGTTGATTCCTTATATCATGACCCGACCCGCTATCAGGAATGGAATTTGCTTGGGGACCCGGAGTTGGGTATCTGGACTGATATTCCGCACCATATTGAGGTTCACTACGATTCGGTTATTCCGATCGGTCCTCAGACGTTCCGGATTGAGGTTGTTGCGGGGGGACAGCCAGTTGCTGGCGCTCTGGTTTGCTGTTCCATGGACAGTTCGATTTATGTTACCGGTGTTACTGACAGTGCCGGTTGTTCATATCTTGAGATTAACCCGGGTCATGTCGGTATTCTGGATGTGGTTGTTTCCGGGAGAAATCTGATACCTTATGAAGGAAATTGTCGAGTCGTAGCGAGTGGTATTCCATATTTAACTATTTCAGGTATAACCATTGATGATTCTACAGGAAGTAACGATCGTATTATTAACCCTGGTGAGAGAATCGCGCTGTATTTTGCTCTGAAAAATGACGGTGAGGTAACGGCAACAGGTGTAACTGCTGTTTTCAGGAGTTCCAGCCCGTACATTGCACTTGTTGACAGTACCGCCTATTTTAATTCAATCGAACCGGATTCAGTGCGTACTGGTGATGCGGTTGAATTTATCGTCGACAGTTTGAGCCGTGAAGGAACCGTTATTTCTGCAACCCTTCTGGTGCGTGATGATGATAATGATTCATGGTGCTTACCCGCAAATTTAACAATTCGTGCCGGAAAACTCATCATCGATACCGCGTTGTTTATTGATTCGGCACCATATGGTAATGGGAATGGAGTGATCGGCAGTTCCGAGAGCGGTCCATTTTATATTGCTATCAGCAATGTTGGCGGCGGTAATTTAAGAAACATTCAAGTAATCCTGAGCTGTCTTGATTCGAATGTTATCGTCGGCGATTCTCAATCCTATTTCGGCACGGTTAATGCTGGCGAAAGTAAAATAGGGGACAGGGATCCTTTTGCTCTTTCAGTCAGTCCCTACCTTCCCAAGAACAGACCTGTAATTTTTAAGATAACAATACACGGTCAGGGTGAGACGTACCATTATGCAGATACGGCTTCTATTTCGCTGACAGGAGAGATTGGAACGGTTTCTGATCCTTCCGGTCCGGACAGCTACGGATACTGGTGTTATGACGATTCTGACACCGCTTCCGGCAGAGCACCTATTTACAGCTGGGTGGAACTTGCACCACCCGGACCGGGAACGGTCATTCCGGCAATATCGGATTCAGATGCGGTGACACGTACTTTACGCCTGCCATTTCAATTTAAATTCTATGGCAGAATAGACAGTATCATTTCCGTTTCTTCCAATGGTTTTCTTGCACTCGGATATACTACTTACCGTTCGGGAAATAACCGCCCGATTCCGGACACCATCGGTCCCCCGCTGATGATCTGTCCCTTCTGGGATGATCTTAATCCTGACGAAAATCGTAATGGTTATGGCACGGCTTACCAGTATTTTGATTCAATCAACCACCGGTATTACATTGAATTTAAAGATTTTGCTCATTATAACCAGCCTAACATCCGGGAGACGTTTCAAATAATTCTGTCTGATCCCGGTTTTTACCCTACACGAACCGGCGACGGAGAAATTGTTTTTCAGTACCAGCAGGTAGCTTTGAATTCCTCCTGCACTGTGGGAATTGAGGATTCATCTGAAACAACTGGTATTCAATACTTGTACAATAACGTCTACCACCCAAACGCAGCGTATCTTCAATCCCGCCGCGCTATCAGATATACTACCGATGCACCTTTGTCAGTGCGATCACCCTGGTTGATTCTGGCTGGTGTGTTTCCTTCAGATAATGCTCATGGGAATGGCAACGGTTTATGGGAGCCCGGAGAGAGCTTGGAAATTGTTGTCACTCTGCACAATCGTGGCCCGGGTTCTGCAGCTAACACTGTCGCCAGACTGATTCCCTGCGATCGGAATACGTCAGTTTACGACTCTGTTGTCCAGTTTGGCACAATATTACCTGACAGTGTAGTAAGTAATGAACTTGCTCCTTTCCGTTGTATAATAAATGATGATCCTTCCGATTCGATTGCTGTTTTTCGCCTGCAAATTTCTGCCGACAACTGCAACGCAGTTCTGTTCTTTACTCTGGGCATCGCTGGTTACACCGGTTACTGTGAGGACGGAACAAGAAGATATGACACGCGCCTATTAGGGATAATTCCCAATTTAGTCAAAACAACAACTCGAATTTGTTATTCCTTGGGCAGTCAAAGCGAAGTCGAATTTACGTTAATTGACATATCCGGAAGAGTCGTTAGAACTGTTCGCCAGAAATCTCAGGCTCCAGGATTACACGCACTTAATCTCTCCCTGACAAACTTGCCGGTAGGGGCGTACTTCTGTAAGCTTGATATTAAAGAAGGTCATAATGAAAAGATATTTGTTGGAAAGATTCTTCGTATTCATTAATGTTAAAGCGCCAGTTTTATTCCTTGGGGTGCTTACAGCTATATTCCTGTTCTGCAGCAGCAATCGCGCTCCCAGTAGGCCGGTAATTATCGGCCGTGATCACGGCTTTGTTTCAGATACGATATCAATTTGTATTTATGCAGTCGATCCCGAAGATAATGTCATCACATACTGGATTGAATGGGGGGATACGACTTCAGTGAGATGGTCCCCGTTCTTTCAAAGTGGTGAGACCATTCCCCGGACTCATGTATATTGTGATACCGGTGTTTATTTTATTCGAGCAAAAGCACGAGATATTGACCGGGCCGAATCTGACTGGTCTGATACTTTCACAATACGGATTGAGGCCGAAACGGTTGAAATGGCTCCGAAGAAGAATTGACAATGATTTGAAAGTCTGAATATAATAATACGATGTCTCAGTCAGAAAGGGAATTGGTAATCCGTCCGCTGGAACGGAGGGATGCACTGGAGATCGGCCGGATAACGATATCTTGCAGAAACGAAACTGGCTGCGATGCATTTTATTCACTAGATGACTATGAAAGACTTTTTGATACTAATTGGCTAAAAAACGGTGTTGGACTGGTTTTGGAATACAAATCTACCGTATTGGGATACGGTTGGATTGCTGTAGTTACATGGCGCCTTCAGGATGTAATTTCTTTCGGACTGTTTCTTTCCCCGCGGGCACGTAAGCAAAGCTACTACCAACCGCTGGTTGAAAGATTGCTTTGGGAGGCTAAGCATTTGGCCTTTAAACATAAAATTAATCATATAGTTTTTTTCTCTCGAGCTACTGATCACATTCATCCATTGATATTGACAGAATTTGGATTTGCGAAGCATCCCGTATCCATGCTGGGGATGTCTCACTCCCTTGAAGTACTGCCCCGGGTAGAATATTTGCCAGATATGGCTGTGCGAGCTGTCCGTTTACCAGAGGAGATACCACTTTTACACAGGATCAGCGCCGCTGCCTTCGATGATCCCCCCAATCAGGGGGAGCCCATGAATTGGAATGAAGATTTTCTGCTGATTGAAAAGAACGAGCCAGAGTTTAAACCTGAACAAATAATGATAGCTGAGATCAAAGAGGAACCGATAGCCTACCTCGTTACCTTTATCTGCAAGAATTTACCTTATAAGGCATATGAAATTGTTGATTTTGGCGTTATCCCAAACTGGCGTCGAAGAGGTATCGGAAGTATACTTTTAAGGCATGCACTCAGATGGGTAAAAGCTCAGGGGGCTCAAAAAGTACTTGCTTCAACATTCAGTACTAATCCTGCAATCAATGTCTTCTGGCATAATGGGTTCCGCCCTGACCATTCACGGACTTACATCTTTTATACCCGCGAAATTGGATTATGAATTTGAGACGAAATCGTCCTGATTTGTGATTCATGGCTATTGACTTTGTCTGCAAATTTAGTATTTTTTCTCTATGAAATTACTGGTAACCAGTGCGTTGCCCTATGCTAACGGAGAAATTCATCTGGGCCATCTGGCTGGGGCTTATCTTCCAGCAGATATTTATGTTAAATACCATCGACTAAAAGGTACAGATGTTATATTCATATGTGGTTCTGATGAACACGGGGTTCCGATAACAATTGCTGCTCAACGTGCAGGAATATCCCCCAAAGAACTGGTTGATTATTATCATCCTTTGATAAAACAATCTTTTGAAAAATTCGGCATCGAATTTGATAACTATTCCCGAACTTCCCTTTCCCTGCATTATCAAACTGTTCAGAATTTTTTTCTCCAGATATACCGGCGAGGATTTATTACACCCAAAACTACCAGTCAACTTTATTGTCCACGATGTAAAATGTTTTTGGCAGACCGTTATGTTGAAGGTGCATGTCCCAGTTGCGGCAATAATGAAGCAAGAGGTGATCAGTGTGAACAATGCGGCAAATGGCTGGAACCTTTTGAATTAATCGATCCGAGATGCAAAATATGCGGAATGACTCCAGAACGTCGGGAAACAGTGCACTGGTTTTTTCGACTGTCGCAGTTTGAAACTAATCTGCGAACTTGGTTGGCATCGAAAACTCATTGGAAGCCTAATGTTATGCGTTTCTGTGAGGGATGGTTAAAAAGAGGACTGGTTGACCGTCCGATTACTCGCGATTTATCTTGGGGTGTTCCTGTTCCCTTGCCAGAGGCTAAAGGAAAAGTGTTTTATGTATGGTTTGATGCTCCCATCGGTTACATATCAGCCACGCAGGATTGGGCGGAAAGTCTTGGCAAGCCGGATTTGTGGAAGGATTACTGGTTTAATCCCCAGACTAAGCTGGTTCATTTTATTGGTAAGGACAATATAGTTTTCCATGCTATTGTCTGGCCTGCAATGCTCATGGCGCATGATGAATTTATCTTGCCAAGTGAAATTCCTGCCAATGAATTTCTTAACCTTGAAGGCGCAAAACTTTCTACTTCACGCAATCGTGCAATATGGCTGAGTGATTACCTGTCTCAATATCCTCCCGATCCCCTGCGCTATGCACTGGCAATTAATTTGCCCGAAAACCGAGATGTTGATTTTACGTGGGCAGATTTTCACAGTCGTAACAATAATGAGCTGGCAGATATACTCGGTAACTTTATCAACCGGGTGGCGGTGTTCATAAAGAGATACTACTGCGGTAAAATCCCGCAATTGACCGGCACTGATCCGGACAGTGAGAATGTGATCAAAATGGCGCAGGAAATTGTTCTTCGCATTGAAGGTTTAATTGAGGGTTTTCAAATTAAAGACGCGGCACGTGAAATGATGAACTTGGCTGCAATCGGCAATCGCTATTTTGATCACAGTGCACCGTGGCGGACTTTCAGTGCAGATCGGGCGCAGTGCGACCGCACAATGGCAGTATGTGCAAGACTCATTTCAATGCTTGAAATTATTACATATCCATTTTTACCTTTTACCAGTCGGAAAATTGCCAAGATGTTGCATTTGGGAAAAAGATCTTGGCACGATGCTCTGAATCCCGTAGTCCCAAGTGAATTGGGAGAAACAGAGATTCTGTTTCAAAAGTTGCCCGAGGAAATCATAATCCAAGAGAGATCGAAATTAGAATCAGGTTCTGATAACAATGTAAAGAACAAAAAGGAGCCATCTATGATTAGTATTGAGGAGTTCAAAAAGATAGATTTACGAGTTGCCCTAGTTAAATCTGCTGAACGCATTCCCGGAACTTCTAAATTGCTGAAATTAATTATTGATCTCGGCAAGGAAGAGCGTCAGATTGTTGCCGGTATCGGTGAAGCATATTCCCCCGAAGCTGTAGTTGGGAAGCAGGTAGTAGTTGTAGTTAATTTACAACCGGCGACAATTCGAGGTGTCGAATCATTCGGAATGCTGTTGGCTGCGGTGGATGGGAAGCAGGTTGCGCTCATAAGGCCGGACCAGGATGTAACTCCGGGGACTACAGTTACATAAGTTTTTATGCCCAGAAAAAGCAAGGAGAATCCTGACAGTTTGTTGATTTTTGATTCGCATTGTCACCTAACCGATTTCCAGTTTGCACCCGATTTGAATGCAGTTATGAGACGTGCTCAGCAGGCTGGTGTCAGAGAGATACTTACCGTGAGTATGAACATCCCCGATAGCAAGGAAACGATAGAATTGTGCCAAAAGTTTAGCGGGCTTTATTGCTCAGTTGGAATTCATCCGCACGAAGCTGATAACTTTAGAAGCATTGATATACAGATGCTCAAAGATCTGTGTATTGAGCCCCAAGTGAAGGCAATCGGGGAGACGGGACTTGATTTTTTTCGCGAATTTTCCACCAAAGCTAATCAGGAAACAGCATTTCGCGCTCAGATTGAACTTGCAAAAATGATGAACCTGCCTTTAATTATTCATATCCGTGATGCCGCATTTGCGGCAATGGCAATTTTAGAAGAGCACAACTACTTTAAAGGCATACTGCACTGTTTTTCAGATGGCAGAAAGCTTGCTGAATGGGCGGTAGAGAAAGGATTCTACATTTCCTTTTCTGGAAACCTGACATTTGGAGAAAAACGGCTCGTGGAAATTGCAAGATCAATTCCAGTCGACCGAATATTGATTGAAACCGATGCCCCCTATTTGATTCCCAGAACCGAGCTTGTTGTGGGCAAAAGGAATGAACCTTCATATATCAGAGTTACCCTCAATTATCTTGCAGAGATACTGAATTTGACCCCTAAAGAAATAGCAACGATAACTAGAGATAATGCCCGACGCTGTCTCCAAATTGCCTGAGTGTTTTTGTTCTCCACATTTTCATCCGAAGCCGATTGAAATCGAAACGGGTGAGATCAAGCCTATTAAATCATTAGGTCAGGTGTTTCTTGTGCATGATAAGACTGCAGAACAATTGGTTAAGGCTTTGGATGTCACTGATAACGACACGGTAATTGAAATAGGTCCTGGCAGAGGCATTGTTACCAGCAAACTAATTAACGTTGCTAAGGAGGTAATCGGTATCGAGATTGATAAAAGGTTAATTGATTATTTAGCCCGCAAATTTTCACCGAATAACAATTTAAAGCTCGTGGAGTGCAATTTTCTAATGTTTGACATGACAAACTACAGGGGCTTGAAAATAATCGGCAATTTGCCTTATTACATATCATCTGCAATATTGTGGAAGTTACTGGAAGACTGTTGGTACTGGAAAGTGTCCGTGATTACCGTGCAACGCGAATTTGCCCAGCGTGTTCTTGCTTCCCCCGGCAGCCCGGATTACGGTCCTATTTCGGTCGTTGCTCAGTATCTCTGTGAATGCCGTCGGCTTTTTAATATCCCACGAAGTTACTTTAAGCCAACTCCCGATGTCGTTTCAACCGCGGTTATATTGAAACGCAGGGAGTTGCGTTTTTCGCTCCCTGACTTTAAAAAATTCATTGCCATTGTAAACGCTGGTTTCTCTCCGCAGCCTCGAAAGCTTTTAGTAAATAATCTGGCTTTGAGCCTAAAAATCAGTCGTACCGAGCTAGTTAGAATACTTGAACAAATCGGTCTACCTTACAATATTCGAGCTAATAGCTTGAGCCCGGATGATTTCTTCAAACTGGCATCAGCATTAACTTCTATTTCTCATTAACATTAATTCATAATAATAATCAAGTGTCTTCGAGGCAATTATTGACCAATCATAGTTCTTTTTGACTTTGTGTAGTCCTGCATTTATTAAATTTGCGCGCAGACTGTTATCTGAAAGGACTTTTATAATAGCTTTAGCAAGTTCTGCGCTGTTGCCCGGTGTGACTAAAACACCGTCATTCAAATGTGATACAGTTTCATCATATCCTGGGATATTAGATGCTACGACAGGAACTCCGCAAGCCATGGCTTCCAACAAAACAATTCCAAGAGTTTCTCCCCCCAGCGCAGGAGAACAATAAACATCCGCACTGCAGTAATACTCCGGCAGTTCTTCTGTCTGCACTGCTCCAAGAAAAAAAACCTTTTCCGCTAAACCGAGGTCGTGAACCATTTTAACACAGTGTTTTTTTCGTGGGCCATCACCAATCACAACCAGACGGATATGCGGTATCGAGCTGATAATTAACGGCATCGCTTGGATGAGGATCTCTAAGCCTTTCCTTTTGTCCAATCTTCCCAGAAATAGTATAATTTTTTCGCCGGTTCTTTTTTTAATTTTGGGTTTATAACCCGGGTGGAACAGTTTCAAATTAACCCCCGAGGGGATAATACGATATTCCCCGGGCAAATAAGGTTCAATGGCGGTGCGGGCCCGGTTTGAAATTGCGATTTTACCATGAATCTTTTTTATTTCCTTTGCAAATATCATCCGGAACAGCTTATTTCCGAATCTGTGAATTTTGAATCCAGCGGTTAGAGAAGTCACGACATTAACTGAATTACTGTGGATCAAAGCCCAGTAAGATATTTCCGGGAAGAAAAAGCCATGGCAATGAACGATGTCAAATTGATGGGTGTGAAGGAGTGTAGCAATTTGTTTACATAACTTTGTTCCGACAGGTAAAGTAGCATAGGAACGATTAAGCGGAAGCAAAATGGCTTTTCCATAACGTAGTATTGGAATCTCAGTATTGTCAGCGGGCACTAATTTTTGATATTTCGGGAAGCGGGTGGTTAAAATTGTTACCTCTTGCCCAAGCGACCGGAGGGCTGAAGCCAGATTATGGACATGCTCACTAACTCCAGATGGGTATGGACGATACGCTGCAGACACTAGTAAGATCTTCAGCGGCCTTTTCATTGGATTATTTGGTTATAAATTGACTCAATCCGAGTGGCGATATTTTTCCAGTCGTACTGTGCTACATAGCGTAGTGCGTTCTCGGAAATGCGGTTTCTCAAATTCGAATCTGAAATGATGGTAATGATTGCTTCAGCCAGTTTTGCAACATTTCTTTTGGGAACCAGTATGCCATTTACTCCATTAGTAACAATTTCATCATAACCAGATATATCTGAAGCAATGACAGGAGTTCCGCATGCCATTGCTTCAATGAGAACGATTCCCATAGCCTCTGGATTTACAGTGGGAGCAACATAGACAGTGGAAGCAGTATAATACCCCGGAAGCTTACTGTTTGACACCGGACCGATAAATTGAATGGAATCAGATACTTTAATTTTATGCGCAAGACGCATAAAGTAACTTTTTAAAGGACCGTAACCAACTACGACCAGGTTTGTTTTCGGAAATTCTCTTAATACAGCCGGCAGGGCAAGGATAAGATATTTCAACCCCTTTCTTTTTTCCAATCTTCCTACATAAATAATTCTCGGATACGCGGGGGAAAGCGCTGGAGTGGCATTAGGGGCAAAGTTGCTGAGATCGACGCCATTGGGAATTACATGATACCTCCCGGGGAAGAATTTCTCTGCCCATCGTTTAGTAGCCTGAGAAACGGCGATTTTTGCCGCCAGTTTGGCATTCAATTTTTTAAGTAAGAAAGCAGCGATGTTACACAAAAAAGGGGGCAGATGTGGCGTTACGGTATGGAAGGTAACTGCTGTAGGGCAATCAGCGTATATTGCCGCCCAGTATGCAAGTTCGGGGGGGAAAATGCCGTGACAATGGACGATATCAAATTTCTGTGTCCTGAACAACTGCTTCACTTCGATCGCCAGTTTTATACCGGCGGGAAATGTAAACTCTCCTCCAGCAAAGGGTATCGTCAACCCAATACCGAGTCTCGATGTTGGCAATAAATCATCTTCCGGAATGGTCCGGCAAGTCGAAGTTAGCACATGAACAGTATGTCCTCTTTTTTGAAGTTCAGACCCAAGGTAATGGACATGTTCGCCAACTCCCGATATATAAGGGCGGTACGCGCTGGATACTAAACAGATGCGCATTTATTACCCAGTGTGGCCGAAGCCTTTTTCATTACGTAAAGTTTTTGTCAATTGTTTGGTTTCTTGAAATTCGACTTGTAATCTTCTGGAAAACACTATTTGAGCGATGCGATCACCGAATTTGATTTCAAAGTCAGCATCAGAACAGTTAAATAGAATTATTTTAAGTTCGCCGCGATAATCAGGATCAATTGTACCAGGACTGTTCAACACACCGATGCCCTTATGCATAGCGAGTCCGGAGCGAGGCCGAATTTGAGCTTCAATGTTACTGGGCAATTCGATAGCTATTCCCGTACGGACAACGCCAAAACTGTGGGATTTTATTATTGCATCTTCGGCGGCTGCAAGATCATAGCCGACAGCGCCCGGCGTACTTTTAAATGGCAGGGGGATGTTTTTAACTAATTTTTTAATTTTTACTTTTATTTTCCGCATTTCCAGTCGGCGTTGAATACTAACCACTGATCAGGGTAGCTGCTGATAATTTGATTGAGTTTTGAAGCAATTATCGAAGTCAAACGATGAATATCTTCATCCATGTTTGCTGTTGGCTGAAATTCAATGGGCGGTTCAATCACGCCAATATAAGGAGGAAGGTTCTTTCTTTTCTGATAAATGAAATAACCGATTACAACTGGAATACGATGGCGCAGTGCGTAGACTGCGGGACCTTTGGGAAATGAACGGTATGCATCAAATGCTGGACAGAGGACCCCGTGTCCAGTTAGGTCACGATCGGCAACCAGTGCTACAATTTTACCTCGTTCTATCGCCCGATTGATCCGGCTATGTTCTGGAATTGGAATGGTTTCCATGGCACAGGCTCGGCGGTAGCGATCAAATGTCTTTGTCCAGCCCCGGGGTATTGGTTCTACAACTGCTGACAGAGGATAACCTAAAGCAGTCAGGAAGACCCCTGCCAAGTCCCAGTTTCCGATGTGAGCAGTTACTAAGATGGCACTACGGTTCTGTTTTAATACACGATTGATATTTCGAGGGTCAAAAGTACCCAGGAGAGCGGTCCTTTTTTTCATTACAGGGACACGCAACAGGTCGGCATAAAAGAGAGCAAGGTTCTTAAAAGCCCGACAGGCAATTTGGGTCAGCTCAGTTTGACTCCGATGCCTGCCTAAAATATGACGGTAATTTTCTATCAGTTTTTCCCGTTTGCGCGGGTTCAGTCGGCATGCCAGTCCGCCGATAAATATGGCGATTTTTGTTACCAACCATCTGGGAAGCATGAATTGAAGCAACGTGCCAAAGGGCATTAACCAGGTAATTGCAAGGTTACGTGCTCTTTTCATTCTTTTTAATGAGAGGCGGCAAGAGAAGATGCCTTCTTTGCAAGTCTATCAGTTAATCGATTAGATTCTCTTGGAACTAGAATGAATTTGACATTTGATAGAGAATTAAGCAGTTGTTTGACGCGCTGATACAGGGGTTTAAGTTTGTCGCTTTTAACTGAATATTTTCCAGTTAACTGATAGTAAAGTAATTCAGAGTCGGTCTGAATCGTAACAGATTTGATGTTCATATTTTGTATTTCAGTTAAAGCTGTGATCAACGCTTCATATTCAGCCTGATTGTTTGTTTTTATACCAATAAATCGGCTTATTTCTTTGATAAGCTGGCCGTCGGGCGCAATAACAGCCACACCGATACCCGCCGGGCCGGGATTATTGCGTGAAGAGCCATCAATCTGTACCGTATAAGAATGAGCGTCTGTTGCAGGCGAGTTTTGTTCCACTAATTTCCAAGATGGGTTTTCTTTTCGGCCGGCAGCAGTATTCGTCCGCATGCTTCACAAAGATAAAGTTTATCTTGCCTTTCAATTTCTAATATCCGCTGCGGAGGAATCGGGCTTAAACAACCGTTACATCTGTCATTTTCCGTATTAGTTACAGCTATTCCTCCTTTACTTATGCGGATTCGTTCGTACCGTCTTAGCAAATCAGCAGGCAGTAACCCGGCGAGGTGTGTTCTTTGGGACTCGCGTTCTGAAATGGCTTTCTCCAACTCTTTTTTTTCTTCCTCTAAAACTGAAATCTTATTTTGGGCATCAGCTTCTGTTTGAGCAACTGTTTTTTCCATCTCATGGATTTCTCTTTCCAGTTTCTCGATGCTTTCAAGCAGGTAAATGATGCGATCTTCAATGTCATTTTTTACCTTCTTTTGTGTTTCAATTTCCTTGATTAATGCTTTGTATTGCACATTATCCTTAGCTGAGTAGAGTTGAACCGAATAGGCGGCAATCTTCTCTTCGGCAGCTCGCAAATCTACATCTGCCAGTTTGTACTGCTTTTTTGATTCTTGGAGTAATTGTTTTTTTTCTTCGAGAATTGCTTTAGTTGCTTCAAATTTTTTTTGGATTTCAGTTACTTTGCCCGGCAGTTCATTCAGGCGCTCTCGAAGGTTTTTTATTTCGTTATCAATTTCCTGCAGAGATCGGAGATTGGCAAAATGTTCCTTCATATTATCACATGCTGTTGTGGGACAATTGGTTGAATGGGCGATACCTGATTTGAACAGGTGACCTCTTGCATGTCAAGCAAGCGCTCTAACCAAAGCTGAGCTAATCGCCCCAATTTTTCTAACTTCAACTTATTTAATATATTAATTGTTTGTTCGCTGTCAAGAAATTAATTTTCTAACTGTTACGATTCAGATGGATATTATCGTATTAGAGGCAGCCAGTCGTGAAATAAAAAATAAAATCTTCCAATAAGCAGAGAGACGCGCGCCATGACGGTATAACCAAATGAAGCCCCAAATGCTACCATAATGAATATGATTCCAATCCGGGCCACGGTACCAGTCAAACCTTTATGCTCGCGTGAAAAGTAAAAATATGTTAAGGTGGTAATAACGCCGATATAGATAATAGCATTGTTAATGTTTATCAGCGGTCTCAACGTATCAAATATCTGTGGTAACAGATACCCCTGAATAGCGGCTATTAGCCCGAGCCCCGCTCCGATGCCTATTGTAAATGATATCGGCCACCTTGAAATCCAAGTCAGTTTGGGAATAGACCTTAACAGCATTGCCACTCCCAATAGTGCAGGAATTATTAATATATAGGCTTCAAAATAATTTTTAGCCCCAAGATGTACTTTGAATGATTCCACAAGCATAGGATAAACATCAAATGCCCATGCATATATTACTGCAAAACCGGCAGAAATTCCGACATAAACATGTTCAGCTGCACGATAAAGCGGGTTGTCTCTATAAAGGAAAGAAAATATCGCAAGTGTTAAAGTTGCTGCCAACCAGGTGCCGATTAAATCGCTGCTCATGAGTTATATCTTTTTCTTGCTCAAAATAAATCCGATATTACCGATAATCAATAGTATTATTAACAGAGCATGGGCGGTTGATTGAGCGGGCATTCCAAGTGTAGCGGCGCCGGGCTTTTCAACAAGAGTTTCGTACTCAGAAGCTCCCTGTAGTCCGCCAATAAGTCCGGTGATCTGCTGGGCACTGAGATATTGATACATGTTCGGCGCATTTACCCCTGTGCATCCAACGATGATTTTTTGATTGAAACGGGCACCGGCATATTGTATCCAGGCATCGGCAACGGCACCATGGGCTAGAGTAACAAGCAGTGCAATGTCGTGATAATTATGCACTCGACGCATAAATTCAAAGCTATCCAGAGGAACTCCTCGATAATCGGTTTTGAAAAAATCCCTGATTTCGCGTCCAATGCCTACCATCAATGCTGTAGATCCCGGCCGGTAACCAATATTTACATAGTCTCTGCCATAAACTTTGTTATATTCGCCTGAAACCTGATTTAACGCGATTTCTCCCAACGGTAATCCCAATGCAAGTTGACCGGTTAAAATAACTTTCAAGTTTTTCTTAAAGCAATGCCTTAATATGGCAATAAGCATTGGTTGGACCTCAGGAGCCGATGAGGGGTCAAAATCAATTGAGATCATTACAACAGAATTTTGCGGCAGTTTTTCGATCGACTCGAATGCTGCTCGAACTGGTTCGGATACTCGTACTTTAATTTTTGGGTGTATGATAAGTGGCAGTACCACTACGATTGTCAGGAGAAGGTAAATAATTCTTCTGTCGATTGATGCCAATGTGCGCCATACTGGAAGGAAGGTCGGTTTCATACGTTTCTATGAAGACAAATAGGTCCGCTCAATACCCAGAATTATACGCAGGGACATTGCTATTCCTCCCAGGGCAAGACCAATCCCAATTCCCCTCCCGGCGGCAGCTTGGGGGATAGCCATCAGCCAGTCTTTAGCTGCAGCAAAAAGCTCCCATCGTTTTAATATCTCTAGATTGGTGTTGGGAAAGATTTGATGGATCAACCAGCTTATTCCTGCCCAAATCGAGCTACCGATCGGAACATTACCGAGCATTACCATACATGCAGCTATGAGCAAAAGAGTTGCAGCCAGATTGCGAACCCTGAAAGCACGATAAGCAGCAGAAAAGATAAAGAAGGCAAGCGTTGCAAACATCGTAGCTTGCAGGGGGATAATCATAAACTTGTATAACCACATAAAAGGTGCGTTTAGTGCAAAGGGACTGGCATATCGGATCCACGAATACAGACCCCAAAAAAGAGTGCCAAAGAGACTGGTGACTAAAAGCAAACTGTAAAACCATCCCTTTTCACGGCGTACGATTTTAATCAGATGATGGCGGGCAAGTGAATCCAGTCCGAGCAGAAATGTGAAGCCGGAAATTATCGCATACCAGTTGAGAAATCGAGCCTCAAGATCGCCGAATGGTTTATGAGGTATAAAAAAGGCTATAATCAGCAAGAGGGCCGTTCCAAAGACCAAAATCAGTGGACCGGTGCGGTACAACATGAACTTATGATTTGGGTATAAACCAGTTAACAATTGCCATAAATAGATTGTTGAGAAATGGTGCTTCATTAGCCAGCAGGCGACCAGCAGTGCCCAGAAAAACAGTTGATGAGATGAGTATAATTAGTAAAAATTTAATAAAGTCTTCACCTTTTATAGTACCCAGCATAATCGGTTCGGGTTTGAGATAACAGGATGCGGCATAAATTTCTTCACCTATCATAGTATAATCACATGCCGCCACAAAGAAAGGAAGCTGTGTGGTTTCAGTCGTACCAGCAAGCTGAATTGCTCCGATACTGTGGCCAGTTTCTGCCATGATTAGAGATTCGGCGTAGAAATACCCAAGCCAGAAAATAGCCCCCGGTTTTTCACGTAAAATAATACCATCAACTCCGGCAGCGTAGCCGAATTGATCGGAAGTCAGAAAACTGATATTATCCTGATTATAAAGATCGGGTCGCCCTGCTTCGGTATATGCCTCCTTAACCGTCTCTTGTGCAGTAGTCATAACAAGTGGATCAGAATTGGGGACAATAAGACGAACTGCATATTGAGCGGTTTTGCTTGCAATCCGTCGCAGGATGGGCAATGCAGCGATAACTACCATGTCGGTTATGTACCCGAGCCCGAAACTGAACAGGACAGGTTTTCCCATTTCTGTTGCTCTTCCCAGAGCTTCATCAATTGCATCCAAACCGTTGATTTTTCGAATAAACATTCTTGTGTTGTGTCGTGCTCTTAGCAGGTAAAAGATGAAAAGACCGTTAATAATTATCGCAAGAACCAAAACATTAATTCTATCTGTATTAAACCACTGGGCACTTGAAACGACCGGTCCGCTCACCGGTGAATCGACTGAATCATAGGCGCTGTAAACACGGATGAAATAATAGTAAGGGACCCCGTCACAGAGCATCGTGTCACTATCCAGATATTCAGTTCCGATAATGAGTTCGCGATTCAATGCGATAAATTTACCCGGAAGCGAACAGGCGCGAAAAATGCGGAAGCCGGTTATTGATTCTGTTTGAGGACACACCCAGCTAATGAAAATTGCCCTTCCCTGATCATTTGGGTTGTCTCGCAGTAGTAATGATTCTGGGGGTGCAATTAAACCCGATACCAGGATTCCGATTGTCCAGGTGATAGGCATTTGGATAGCATACCGATAATATTCTCAGAGTCAATAAAATAAACTGGTAGTTTTGTATTTCAGGCAAACACGCTCATTGACTTTTGAAAACGACTGCTGTATATTCAATAATAAATTGAACAAAATCAAAATCGGAATTGGATCCCGAGGTTTGCAGGCGTACTTTGTAATCGGCCTGATTGTATTCGCCGGCATCTGGTTTTTTTATTCCCAGTTTCTGCTCATCAAATTGTCGCGCTTGTGGCGCAATTATGCGGCCACTCTGTATTATCAGCTTGAAAGTGAAACTCAGCTGCGCACTCGAATTTATGCCCGGTTTATGAGTCAAATAACAGAACCTGATGATGGAGGGTCTGCTGAGCTGGACATAATATTTGATGAAGTAATTCAGAAAATTGACTTTCCAGTAATTATCACAGACCCCGAAGGTAATCCTGTGACTTACCGGAACATTGATAATGCAGATACTTCTCGCCTCCAGCTTCTCCTGCAAATCAAGAAACTCGACGCTGAACACGATCCAATTCCTGTCATGGTGCGCGAGGGCGATTCTCTGCGCTGTCTAAATGTGATTCATTATGGAACATCACCCGCGACCGTCATTCTCCGCCGGATTACCAGCAGTCTCTTTAATTCAGTCAGTCTGCTTCGCTATTTTTCATTGATCCAGCTGATTCTTTTCCTTGCATTTGTAGCTATCGGTGTTGTCGGAATACTCGAATATAAACGACGAGAACAGGAGCATATCTGGACAGCGCTTGCAAAAGAAACAGCCCATCAGCTTGCGACTCCGGTATCTTCTTTCGCTGCTTGGCTTGATGTGTTAAGAGAAAATGGCGAGACAGAAATTGTACACCAGATGGAAGAGGACCTGGCACGTATAAAGGAGGTACTCAGTCGTTTCAGTCGTATCGGGTTGCCTCCGGATCTTGAGAAAAGGACATTAAATGAGATTGTAGAAAGCACTGTTGAATTCGTAAGACGGCGTTCTCCGCAGGGAGTAAATATAGTTCTTGAACTTAAAGACCGTCCTGTGGTAATGGTTGATTCCGTACTGTTTTCCTGGACACTTGAAAACCTACTCAAAAATTCCATTGATGCGATCGGCGAAAAAAACGGGGAAGTCAGGGTCAAACTTCAGGTTACACCCGATCGCCGCTGGGTCGAAGTTGAAGTAATGGATACCGGCGAAGGAGTAAAGACCACCAAACTATTTGAGCCCGGGGTGACAACTAAACGTTATGGCTGGGGTGTCGGCTTAACACTTGCAAAGCGTATCGTGGAGAGCTATCATCGGGGACGGTTGGTTTTAAAGGAAAGTCAGCCGGGAAGAACAGTCTTTGCTATTTATTTACCTGTTGAAAAACCATGAAACTGTTATGGATTGACGATGAGATTGATCTGCTCCGTCCGTTTATTTACGCACTGGAAAAAAAAGGCTATCAGGTAACAACTGCAACTAACGGACCGGACGGTTTGTCGTTATTAAAGTCGCAGTCATTTGATCTTATTTTACTGGATCAAATGATGACTGGGATGCAGGGACTTGATGTGCTGCGCCGGATCAAAGAAATTGATCCTCAAGTTTTTGTGGCGATGGTTACCAAGTCTGACGATGAAGCATTGATCAACGAAGCACTTGGCAAGATGGTCGATGATTTTATTATTAAGCCTTTTACTCCTGCCCAGCTTCTTGCGGTAATAAAACGTTTGCTGGAAAAGCGAAAACTGGTAGTGACTCAAATGGGCAGAGAATTTGTTCAAGCCATTAACGAAGCAAGGGACTTGAAAACTGCAGAAGATTGGGCTAATTACTATTTTCTTCTGAACTATTGGAATAATATCATTCACCGTTACGACGATGCCGGTCTTAAGGAAATCCTTCAGGAACGGCATCGTGCAGCCAATAACCAGTTCAGTCTGTTTATCGAAGAAAACTATCCACAGTGGCTTTCAGGAGAAAGCCCCTTACTCAGTCATCAGATACTGGGGAAAAATGTAAAACCGCTCTGGGACCGCTACCGCCAGATCTATTTTATTGTTTTGGATTCAATGCGCTATGATCAATGGCTGGCGATTCTTCCGCTGCTGAAGGATTTTTATCAAATTGAAACTAACTTTTACTTCTCAATCCTGCCCAGTGCTACACCTTATTCCAGAAACGCCATTTTCAGCGGTCTGTTACCTCTCGAGATTTACCGGCGTTATCCAGCGTGGTGGGTATTTGAAGAAACCGGACAGAACCGGTACGAACAGGAACTGTTAGCTGAAAATCTGCGTCGACTTGGATTCAAATCACGTTTTTCATTTGTAAAAACATCACATGGTGAAGAGTTGAATCAGTTAAAAACCATTCTTTTTGATACTAATATCCGCCTCAGTGTGATCATCATCAACTTCCTTGATTTGCTGATTCATTCCGTAAAACAGACCCGGTTGTTAAATGAGATGATAACTGATGATGTTTCGCTGGTCGGGATCACTCGTGTCTGGTTTGCATCATCATTTATATATGAACTGCTTAAGGAATTTGCCCGCCGGGACTGCATTGTTATTATCACCAGCGACCACGGATTTATCAGGGTAAAACGACCCACGCTGATTTACGGATCAAGGGAAGTTTCAGCGAATTTACGTTACAAGCATGGTGCAGCAATAAGAGTTGAAGAGAGAGACGCTTTATTAATATCAAACCCTGAAAGTTATGCGCTGCCTGCTGAACATCGAGGGGTGAAATATGCGCTCGCCCGTTCAGATTATTATTTTATTTATCCCACAAAACCACGGGAGTATGAAAAGACTTATAAAAACAGCTTCCAGCACGGCGGGATTTCAATGGAGGAGATGATCGTACCTTATGCAAAGTTGACTCCCCAGTAGGTCATTCGGTATCAACCGGAACGACCAGTGCAAAGTGAGTGAAGATTACAAAAGTTTTTACTTTCTTGTTAGGAAATAGTTCACTGATTGCCGATCTGTAATGGCTTAACTGAAACTTATTATACTCAGCCGTAAGCTCAGCGATTTCACCTTTCTTTATCGGGAATGTTTTGTAATCATAGACTCGAACTTCCCCTTCCTGAACAATGATTCGATCGATCCTTCCATTCAATATCCGTTCTCCATCGTTGTATGTGATTGGCAGCTCAGCATAAGCATCGGGCTGAGGTTTGATTATTTCCCATACAGGTGATTCAATAAGCCGGTTTATATGAGCAAGGATTTCCCGGGCAAGCTTGGCATGCCGTTGTTTCGGTATACACTTAATTCTGAGCTGACGCAGAATCTCCTGTTCCATTGCTGGAGTGTCGGGGGAGATTTTCCCTTTTGAAAAAAGCTCGAGCAGGCGATGAATGATTTCACCAATGCCCAGTGCTTCTTCCGGAGCTTGTTTCAGCTCTCGCGGAATAAACCGGCCTATTGGAAGTACTGGCGGATTATTGCTTGTGAATTTGATATCCTTCTTAACGATTTTCTGCGGCTGATCCGAGGCGGTGACAGGTGGTGTATCAGGGATAAAAGAAGGAGAGACAATTTCTACCCCTGGAATTTCGATTCCCAGCGTGAAACCACTTTCTGAGGGCTCCAATCCGAGGCATGAGTGCAGCCATTCCAATTTAGAGTCTTTGGGCTTTTTTGCCATCCAAATGCCGGTGAGGAAAAGGGCGTCCCGCGCCCGGGTGCATGCCACATAAAATATGCGCTTTTCTTCCTCAATCTGTTTCAGTTTGTGCTGGATATAGGCATCGCAATTATTGCGCAGCGTTGCTTCTTTAAGATAGAAAATGCGGACCTGATTGAATGCTGTCTCTTCAACGAGCAATCTATCATCAGCGCTGGATCTGACACGACCAGTAATGCTTTCATGCAAACCGGGGTGAAAAACGATCGGGAACTGAAGCCCTTTTGCAGCGTGAACGGTCATTACCTGAACTGCATTCATCTCTTCGGTGGGTACATCAGCCTTAGGTTCATCGCTGCTTGGCTGATCCAAGAAGGTCCTGATACGGAGGAGATGGAGGCCGCTAAGCTCAAGTTCATGAATGACCTGTAGAAACTTGCGGACATTTGCCTCCCGCTGCGGCTCCCAGAAAATTGACCAAGCCCGGGTCTGTACCAGTAGCCGGTCAAGAATCAGATGCAAAGGTTCGTAACCTATCCGCTGCTGTGCATCAGTCAGTTTCTGAACCGCATCTTGGATTGACGGGGAGAGATCAGTATCAGAATGGGAGATTTTTTCCCAGAGAAAGGCACTGGAATTTTTTGAACTGCTGACAGCGAAGAAAAGCTCATGTTCAGAAATAAGAAACAGAGGTCCGCGCAGAGTTATGTACAGCGACAGGTCGTCCGCAGGGTCAATCAGGAATTTTGTCAACGCAGTCAGATATTGTACTTCCGGCTCTTCATAGAAACCGGTCCCGCCGACCACCAGAAACGGAATTTGGTATTTGCGCAAACTGTTTTCAATGGCAGCAAGGAAATTGCTTCGGGATCTGAGAAGAATAGCGATATCGCGATAACAGCAGGAACGAAGCATTTCTGTCCCGTCAGGTTGGCGTTCATAAATCTGGTAACGGGAATCAATCAGCTGGCGGATCCGCCGGGCAACATTTTCAGCATCGATACAGCAAGCTTCGGGCATATTTATCTCTGAGTCTACCTTTTCAATCAGCAGTTCAACTTTTCCCGAAGTCAGATTGTTGCGCTGACAGGTAAAAGGACGATAACGTGTGAACCATGGGGGAGAATCAGCTGGGGGCTGCATCAGCCGGGAAAAAAGGGTATTGTTGAAATCGATAATTGCGGGCAGTGAGCGGTAATTTTTTTCCAGATTCCGGATTTCCAGCGCTTCATTTCCCAGCCAGTTTGCAAGCTTATCCTGGGCCAGTGAAAATATTTCAACCCGGGCATCCCGGAACATGTAGATTGACTGTTTATCATCGCCGACGATGAAGATAGTTGGGGTAATGCCCAGTTCCGACTTGATACCGGCACCGGACCGCCACTCTTCACTCAGCTTGTCAATAATTGCCCACTGCAGATATGAAGTATCCTGGAACTCGTCAACCAGAATATGGTCGGTATGCTCATCGAAGATATACAGGATGTTGAGCCAGTCTGGATTTTCTGTTAACAGCCTGAGTGCAAGCAGCTCCATATCATCGTAATCAACCATACCTTGTTCGCGCTTCTGCTGTTCGTAGGTCTCAAGAAAGCACTTTTTGAACAGCAGAAACTTCCTGCGGAAGTCGATCAATTCCCCGGCGATTAAAATCCGGTAATAATAATCTGCCATCAACGCCGCCCATTCCCGCTGTGCCGAATTAAATCCCTTCTGTCGGGGATTGCCCTCCTGGGTGAGAAAAACATTCTTTTTGCTGCTGAGCAATCGGGCAATCCTGAAAATTTCTTTTTCATCGGCGTAGTTATTGCTGAAAAGCTCTTCGTAGTTATCAATCAATGACTGTCCACAAATATCGGCGCGGAGCCTGCAGGCAAGTTCAACAGTCTGCTTGAGGTCGATCTGCACATACGAGTTGTCTTCCCCTCCGGTCCGGATAACCGTATTCCGTTTCCTGAACAACGCTTCGAACAGCTTGGCGAGTTCATTCCAGCCGATTCGGTGCGTGTCACTAAGCAGGGAAATCATCATTTCGCGGGTTTCTGCGCCAAATTGTCCATCGGCAATTTTCATCAGGGTATCATATTTCGCCTGCTCCCAGAGCGTCTGATAATCACTCAGAACACCAGGGTGAGGATCTATACCCAGAAGGTCGGCAAAACGTTGAACAAGTGAATAGCAAAAGGAATGAATGGTTGATATTCTCAGTCTGAGAATATTGTCTTTCAGGATTTGATACAAGTCGGGATAGTCGGTGCGGGCGTTCCTCAGGATCCGTTCCTTCATTTCCGCTGCCGCCTTGTCAGTAAAAGTAAGGGTCAGAATCCGTTCTGGCTTAACTCCATTCTTGACCAGCTCCAGATAGCGCCGGCTCAATTCCTCCGTTTTACCCGAGCCTGCGGGGGCAAATACGATCGTACTTTTCAGTCTCACGGTATTATTCCTGTTCATATGTGTCATGGTTGCGCCCGCAAGTAAATTTGTATTTACACTTTCTGCAGTGATCCTTGTTGACTTCTGCCGGCTGGAAAATTCCCGTCCGGATGTTTTGGACGATATCGACAGCATTCTCCTGGGCTGCCTTAATCAATTCCCTTACATCATACCGACCTTCTTTTACCAGCAGGTTCAGATTCATTGAGCGCAAATTATAGATGCCCATATTCTCTACCGTCACATCACGAACCACCCCGCTTTGGAGCACTAGATGGGCATAAATGGGCAGCTGGATATGACTCTTTTTATGAATTACATCTGATGCGTTTATACTTTCCGAGCCGGTTTTATAGTCAATTATCCGCACCTCGCCGTTGCGCCGGTCAAGTCGGTCAAGCCTGCCCTGAAGGCTGATTCCGTTGACGGTTCCCCGCAACCGGAGTTCAGTGCATTCGGGAAGAAACCCTGTTTCCCGCAGTCGGGTTTCAGTTTTTACGAACTCAACAATCAAATTGTTGAGCACCCTTTCGGTTACCTGATGCCAGAACTCCGGCAATTTTAAACCGGAGAGGACTTCAACGATAATCTCCCGTGCCCGTTTCTGAATCAGTTCCGGAGGCACTGCACCTTTTGCATAGAGCCGGGCAAGAAGTTGATGGGCGACCGTTCCCCAGCTTCGGGCATCAAGTTCGAAAGTCGGCTCTTCGGGCGGAATCAGTCCCAGCACATGACGCAGGTAAAATTGAAAGGGGCAGTAACGGTAACTTTCCAGCATGGTCACGTGAAAACAATAATGGGGTCCAAAACGGTCTCCAAGTACCTTTTTGACAGCTTCATTGCTGGAAAAATCAACCAGGGACTGAAATTTTTCCAGCCGGCTGCGTTTATTTTTCCCTTCATAGAGCAGTTCTTCGACATCAGAGAAAATAACTTGTTGATCAGGATACCGTACCGGCTCCAGTTCAATAAACGGTGTCGGCAGTTCCGGCCGGCCATCTCGGGATTCGGCAAAACTGCAGAAGGGAGTTCGCAAACTGGAATTCAAAACTTGCCAGAAATGAAACCGCTGCCACTCCCGGTGCCACTCAATATCCGGCATTCCCAGCTCACGGCGGACCGAATCGGGCAGAATCGGGTCCGGATGATAGGGCCCCGGAAGTCCGGTTTCAGTCAAACCGCAGAAGAAAAGATTACCGGGATTAATCCCCAGCATTTCCTCCATTGCCACGACCATAACCCCGCCGTGATCATGCTCGGGTGATTTCATGCCGGTTCCAAGTAGATGCAGCAGTGATCTGATAAACTGCCTTCGGGGTTCCGGTTGCTCACCGAATTCAATTTCCAGTTCACTTAAGGTGTCCAGAATATCGTAAAGGCTCTTTTGGTCCTGGTTTAACTCCTCAAACCATTCAGTCGTCGTTTCGAGGTTGCGACCGAACTCAACAACCTCAAGAAACTGCTTAAGCCGGCGCGCCTGATTTCCCAGCGTCCCGGCAGGTTCCAGTATACTCTCGGTAAGTCCGATTGCCTGCCGGATCCGGCTCTGCAGATCGCGCAACAGTTCGGCTTCCAACCCGTTTTCTGAGTATTCTTCATCGTTCAGAATTCTTTCCGCAATGTTCAGCCAGTTATCCCGTCCCTTGATGATACCGGCACGCCGGGAGGCAATGTTAATCAGGGCGGCAGCGCGATTGCGGGCATCCAGACTTTCCTCTCCGGGAAGTCGCAGCAGTCCCGGAAAATAGGGCGAGGAAAATACCGCCGCTGCTGCCACCCGTTCGTAATCACTATCCAGTGCTTTCAGCAGTTCCAGCACGGGTGTAATTACCGGAGAGGAAATCAGAGGAGAGCTGGGGAAAACAGAATACGGGATCCGGTACTGAGGGAAATATCTCTCGACGAGCGGTACATAGTAACTGAGACGGGGAAAGACCACATAGGTATCAGCCGGGTCAAGTTCGGCGCTGTGCTTGCAAATTTCCCGGCAGACACCGATTATTTCCTGATCCGGACTGGGAAAGCGGTAAAATTGCTCTGGCTCCCGCGCTTTCTGTTCCGCGGTCAGTCTTTCGGTGACAAAACCGGCTTGCCGGTCTATGAAATCAATGAACCGGCGGGCGAGGGTATATTTTTCCGGCGCCGCATCCGACCAGTATGTTCCGGCAATAACCACCGGACAGCGGTCCACCAGCTGAGCGAGCAACTGCTGCTCCAGCCGGTTTGGGGCTACGAAGCAGTCCAGAATAAGTACCGGTGGTAATTCACTAAACTCGTCAAGATGCCCGACTGCTTCTCGAATCAGATCTTCCCGGTCGAGCCAGCCGTGGGTCTTGAGCAGCCGGTTGTACTCCAGCATAAGTTCATATGCCTCCCGCGCCCGGCGCAGAGGTTTGTCATAACCTGCTAATAGCGCATTCAGTATCTCTGGGATGGTCTGCTCGGCTTCGGACGCCACATGCCTTTTGACGTCCGCAATAAATCCGCCCACTACCTGAGCGTAGCCCAGCGTAACCTCACGCCCCCGCTGCTGTGCAATCCGCCGGATAAGCACCGGCTTTAATTCATCGCGGAGAAACCGGTAAGCACTGGTATAGTCACAGATCTCACGTGCCAGCTGACCCAGGGTTCGAAACCGTGGAGGAATAAATGCCCTTCTGCCCAGAATTCGGGTAAGCAGGACCTGAGTGGCGCGCAGTTTACGCGGGCTGGGGGTGAGATAAAGAATCTGATCCGGTTTGATTCCGGAATCAAGCACCGATTTCAGAATTATTTCGGTGCTGTTATGGCACTCAAATGGAAATAAAAAAAGCTTACGGCTTCTGTTCAATCTGCCGTGCCTTTTTCTTTGCCTCCAGTCGGCGCCGCCTTTTCAGCTCCCAGCGGTGCCGCATCCGCTTCAGTTTTGTTTTGCTCCTTGCCATATACCTCCCTTGAGGTTACTAAGTAACTTTGAAAACTTCATCATGCTCGTGTACCCGGGCAGATACCTTCATACCTGCCTCCTGGCCGATTTCTATCTGACTTACCGGTTGATGTTCAATCTGCAATGATTCCACCACCTGAGTATGGTCAGTGGTATGGCCCTTTATGTGAATGGTATCACCGACCGCAATCGGTCCTTCGGTTGCCTTAACGACCGCGACACCGATCCGGCCGAAATAATGAGTTACAACTCCAACTTTTATTTCCGGCATCGCTGCCTCCTTTTTATGGATATATCTTTTCGAGCAGTCGGGGAAACGGTATCGTTTCCCGGACATGCTTCAGACCGCAGATCCAGGCAACGGTCCGCTCCAGCCCGAGTCCAAAACCGGAATGGGGAAAGGAACCGTAGCGCCGGATATCCAGATACCACTGATAAGGTTCGCTTGGCAGTTTATACTCCTGGAGCCTCTTTTGTAGTTCATTCAAATCATCCTCCCGCTGACCGCCGCCGATGATTTCTCCATATCCTTCTGGTGCCAGCATATCAACTCCGAGCGCCAGCCGGTTGTCCTCCGGTGCCCTCTTCATGTAAAAAGCCTTGATTGCGGCAGGGAACCGGTGAATCATTACCGGACGTTCAAATGCCTGACTGATGACGGTTTCTTCGTCACCACCGAAGTCATCACCAAACTGCACATTCATACCCGCCTTCTTCAGTATCTCCAGTGCCTCGGCATAGGTGATGCGCGGGAATGGTTTAGTGACTGCCTCCAGCTTTTCGATATTCCTTTCCAGAATTTTCAGCTCTTCCCGGCGCCGGTTCAGCACCCGGCTGACAATCGCACAGATCAAGTCTTCCATCAGGTCCATGGTCATATTCAGATCGTAAAATGCCATTTCCGGTTCCAGCATCCAGAATTCAGTCAGGTGGCGCCGGGTTTTGGACTTCTCCGCCCTGAAAGTAGGTCCGAAACAGTAGGTTTTACGCACCGCAGCACAGATGGCTTCATTATACAGCTGCCCCGACTGAGTAAGATAAACCTGTTCTCCGTAATAATCTACCGGAAATAGGGTAGTAGTGCCTTCAACTGATGCCGGGGTCAAAATCGGTGTATCACAGCACAGAAATCCCTGTTCATCCAGGTAATCCCGCAACCCCTTGATAATTTCATTCCGGATACGCAGAATCGCCACCTGACGCCGGGAGCGCAGCCAGAGATGCCGGTGCTGCATCAGAAACTCGATACCGTGTTCCTTGGGTGTTATCGGATACGGTTCGGCGAGGGAGATTACCTGCATATCAGTAGCAGTAAGTTCGTAGCCCCCTGGTGCCCGCCGGTCTTCCCGCACGGTGCCGGTAACAGCAACCGCAGATTCCTGGGGGATGTTATCCGCCAGGTCAAATGCCGGCTCAGGCACCTGCCCTTCAACAAATACACACTGAACAATTCCGGTGCCATCTCGCAGCAGTATGAACCGGATCTTTCCTGAGGAACGGCGGTTGTAAATCCAGCCCCGCAGTTTGACCTCTTTTCCGCTGAAATAACCGAGCTTATCAATGGTAATATCCACAGTCTTCATTGTATGACGCTATTAAACCAAGTCAAGCCACGGGCTCTGATTGGGCAGATACAGCAGTACCGTTGACAACCGCTATTACCGGTAACTGACTCAGAACCGAAGTAACCGGCGGCAGTAGACGCCCGTCGGCCCGGATTGCGGTCTCAGGGGAAAAGACAGGGAAGGGGGAGTATATCGACATCAACACGGGGGTAGAAATAACAACGGGAGGAGTACCCACCTTTTCCGGGGATTGCTGATCGAGACTCTGTCAGACACCCGCCCTCCCATCTGGACCGGGGTAGCCCGGGGCTAGCCCCCTTTAATGGCGTAACTATTTGAATAAATTACAGTTAATTGCCGGAACAGGCAGTTGAGGGAAGGGACTCGGGCAGATGCGCAACAGGTACGACAGCACCTGCGTCAGGAATTATATAGAGGGAAGCCCGCTTGCTCATGTTAGCAAAAGCAGTATCGAGCGCCGCCTGAATGGAATTAAAAGGGTGCATAAACACGCTGCGAAGCAGTTCCGGCGCAACACCGGGTATTACCGTATAAAGCCGGTGTGTCTGCATAATCCGGGCGAGCCGGGCTGCCTTATGCCAGCCTAAAGTTTCAGGCGGCGACATTTTCAGCAGTTCAGCTGGATCAGAGCAGGACTGAAGCACCCTTACAAATTCATCATTACCGACACCATCATAACAGGCAGATACCGTGATCTGGATACCACCAGGTTTGAGCGCAGGCAGAGCAAACTCCACCGCCCGCTGAGACTGGTAGAAGTTGATGTCATACGGTGATTGCAGAACACTGAGGATAATATCCGCGCGTTCCTTCACGGGGACGGCGAATACCCGCCACGCATCCTGACACGCTTTCTCAAATGATGTGTAAAGATCTCCATACCGGAGGGAAAGGAGGCGGTGGTCTCTGTTCTGAACCAGTTGAATTGAAAACACCGGTCTGGGCACCATTTTTGCGGCTTCGGTCATATCCAGGTGAACCGGGTTGTCCCTGAGGGACAAAGGGGCAGAGGCAGGGTGAAGGAGAAGTCCGTGGTTCTGGGCAATGGTTTTTATCGCTGCAATGCCGGGAACAAAGCATTTTCTGCCACCGGTGTAGCCGGCGAAATAGTGAGGCTCAATGGAGTTGATGGTAATAATCCTTTCCGCCCAGAGAATTTCGCGGTTGAGCCATACCTCTGTGCCATAGCTGGTTTTCCCCAAGAAGAAAAGTTGCGCCGGGTCCTTGCCGTTGTGCTGGATTATTCGCTGCCGGTTGTGATAATAGTTTTCAGTTCCCAATATCTGCATCAGTTCCAATTCGGTTGCCTGACGATGAGTTCCCAGTCCGATCAGGTATTTGACATCCCGGTTTTCCAGTTCCGGGTTCAAGAGCTCCAGAATCGTGCTGTTCGGCGTGGGACGGGTATAATCATTAACCAGAATTAAAATCCGGTTTGCCGACCCCAGAAACTCAGCGACACTGCTGCGGCAGTTTTTCATTTCTGCCGTAATATCACCGGAGGCGCAGTCAAACCGGATCGGGGAGAGAATTCCGAGCAGATTTTCTTCCGGGATATCAATAGATTCGGTCTGATTGTGATACCTGATTTCCAGCTTCATAGAATTATTTTAATCGAGGGTATTAACTTTACAAGGAAAAATTATGTATTAATATTAAAACATGAGCAAGACCTCACAATTGCAGGTGGCAATTTTAATCGGTAGTGAAAAGGACTACGAGGTAATGAGCGAAGCCAAGCGGGTTCTGGATGAGTTCGGGGTGGCAAATGAGATCATGGTCCTCTCGGCACACCGGACACCAGACCGCTGTCGGCAGTTTGCCCGAAATGCGCGGGCGCGGGGAATCAAAGTGATCATTGCCGGGGCAGGTAAGGCAGCCCATCTGGCAGGGGTGATTGCCAGCTATACGACTCTGCCAGTAATCGGTGTCCCGCTTGATGCCAGTCTGGGCGGTCTGGATGCGCTGTTATCAACCGTCCAGATGCCCGCAGGGGTGCCAGTAGCAACCATGGCAATTGGCAGGTCCGGAGCAGTGAACTCAGCACTTTATGCGGTGGCAATTTTAGCTCTGAGCAATCCGGATTTGGAGAAAAAACTGGATCAGTTCCGCAAAAGGCAGTCACGAGCGGCAAAGAAGGTGATAAAGGGATGAATCCGGTTTCAAACTATCATATTGGCAACTTTCTTTTCAAATGGGGGAGAAGATGATTTTGCTGACACTGCTTATTTTTTCAAGCTCGGGACCCATGGGAGATGATTCACTGATTTCCCTTCCAGTGCCGGACACTATGGGAAAGGTAACTGTTGAACAGGCACTTCTGCACCGCCGATCGGCACGGAGTTATGCGAATGAACCACTGACCCTGGAAGACATAGGTCAGCTGCTCTGGGCAGCCCAGGGAAAGACAGGAAAGGCTTTCGGTCGGACTGCCCCTTCAGCCGGTGCCACATATCCGATGGAACTTTTCCTTGTTGCCGGCAGGGTTACAGGCTTGGATTCAGGTGTTTATCAGTATCAGGTTGAAAGGCATGCTTTAAAGCCATTAATGATCGGTGACCTCCGCCGGGAGCTGGCAGGAGCGGCATTCGGACAGACATGTATTGAGCAGGCACCGGCAAGCCTGGTGCTGACCTGTGATTACAAGCGGACGACTCGGAGATATGGTGAGCGGGGATTCAGGTATGTGCATATGGAAGCCGGTCATATCGGACAGAACGTTGCGTTGCAGGCAGTAGCACGCGGACTGGGAACAGTAATGATTGGTGCATTTAATGACAGTGGCGTTCAACGGCTCCTGGGGACTGTTTACTCGCCGCTTTATATAATACCGGTCGGCAGACTCAAAAAGTAAAAGGGAGGACTGTGGTTGTTACCCGAACAGAGCTGAAGGGAATACCGCTGGTGGGCACAGGGAAAGTCCGGGACATCTATCAGGTAGATGACAAACTTCTGATTGTTGCTACCGACCGTCTGAGTGCATTTGATGTCGTGCTTCCGGACGGAATTCCCGGCAAGGGGAAGGTTCTGACGCTCCTATCTGTTTTCTGGTTTGAGCGCTTCAGACCGATCGTCCCCAATCACCTGGTGACCGCAAATGTTGAAGAGTATCCACCCGAATTGAGAGCTTACCGGGATATTCTGAAGGACCGTTCGATGCTGGTTCGGAAGGCACAACCACTCCCGGTCGAATGTGTTGTTCGCGGCTATCTTGCGGGCAGTGCCTGGCAGGACTATCAGCAAACCGGATCAGTCTGCGGTATCAGACTGCCCGCGGGGTTAAAACAGGCCGAGAAACTGCCGGAGCCGATTTTTACCCCAGCAACCAAAGCCAAAACCGGACATGATGAGAATATCAGCGAACAGGAAATGGCAAATCTGGTTGGTGTGGCGCTGACGAGAAAGGTTCGCCAGATTTCAATCGAACTTTACCGGCGGGCGAGTGAATATGCTCTAACCCGGGGCATCATTATTGCCGACACCAAATTTGAATTCGGTCTGCTCAACGGAAAACTGATCTTAATTGATGAAATTTTCACACCGGATTCATCCCGTTTCTGGGCTGCGAGCGAATACCGGGTTGGAATATCCCCCCCCAGTTTTGACAAGCAGTTTGTCCGGGACTATCTGACTGCTGTCGGGTGGAACCGTCAGCCACCGGCACCCCACCTGCCCCCCGAGGTCATTGCCGGCACTTCTGCCCGTTACCGCGAGGCACTGCGACTGCTGGCTGAAGTGGACATTGAAAACTGAAATGCTGGTGGCTGAATTTGATTATCAGCTGCCCAAGGAGCTGATCGCTCAGCATCCGGTCGAACCCCGTGATCATTCCCGATTGCTGGTAGTGGAACGCAAGACCGGCAGGTTTTATGATTGCCGATTTTTTGAAATTGAATTGTGGCTCAATTCCGGAGACGTTTTGGTTCTTAACAATACCCGGGTCATTCCGGCACGAATTTACGGGAGACTGGTAACCGGGGATAAAATTGAACTTCTGCTCCTGCGTCCCAGGGAAGATGGAATATGGGAGACGCTCAGCCGGCCGGCACGCAAGGCAAAACCTGGAACAGTAGTGCAATTTGATGACGGGTTTACCGGAGTAGTTCTCGAACGTCATCCCGCCGGCATAAGGGTGCTCAAATTTGAACCACCGGATATCAGCCGTCTGCTATCTGTCTGCGGAGAACTGGCGCTGCCACCTTATATCCGGACCCGTGGCCACAACCCGGAGCGCTACCAGACTGTTTATGCCCGGATACCCGGAGCGGTTGCCGCCCCGACTGCCGGTCTGCATTTTACAAGTGAACTGATCGAACGACTGAAACAAAAAGGCATAAAGCCGTTCTACCTTACGCTTCATGCCGGACTCGGCACATTCCGGCCGGTAAAAGTCGAAAAAGTGGAGGAGCACCGGATGCATCCGGAGGAATTTGAATTGCATCCGGAAGTGGCGGAAGCGATCACCACCGCAAAACGGGAGGGAAGGCGGGTTGTATGTGTGGGAACTACGACCGTTCGCGTTCTGGAATCACGGGCAGAAAGAAAAGGAAATCAGATCCTCGTCCACCCGGGTGCGGGCCTGACTGACCTTTTCATCTACCCGGGATTTGATTGGAAGGTTACCGATGTTCTGATTACCAATTTTCATCTGCCCAAATCGACCCTGCTGATGCTGGTATGCGCATTCGCCGGCAGGGAGTTAATCATGAAGACTTACCAGCACGCTATTGAGCAGCGTTACCGGTTTTACAGCTTTGGTGACGCAATGATGATTATTTGAGGTGGGATATGGAACCGGTACGCATTGATGAAGTGGTAATGGCGACTGCCGGTTCTCTGACAGCAGGGAAACCGGAACTGGTAATCACCGGGGTAGGGGTTGACAGCCGGAGTATCAGCCCGGGAGAACTGTTCGTTGCGATTAAAGGCAAGAGAATGAACGGCCATCAGTTTGTTGCAGACGCAGTCAGGAGGGGTGCGGTCGCAATACTCGTATCCGAGCCGGTACCGTTGCCTGCAGATGCACCGGTTGCTGTTGTTCAGGTCGCCGATACCCGGGAGGCACTTCTGGACCTTGCCCGGTGGTATCGCAGTCGTCTGAAGCCGCGGGTAGTGGCAATAACCGGTTCCAACGGTAAAACTACAACCAAAGAGCTTCTTGCCGGTCTGCTAAAGTCACGGTTTACCGTTGTAAAGGCCAGGGGAAGTTACAATAATGACATCGGTGTTCCCCTGACGGTGCTGGCAATGGACCGCACTACTCAGATCGGGATATTTGAAATCGAAATGAACGAATTGGGGGGGACGAAAAAACTGGCCCGGATCTGTCAGCCGGAAATTGGAATTATCACTAATGTTGGCGATACCCATCTGGAGTACATGGGGGATCGGATGGGTGTAGCTCAGGAAAAGAATGAGCTGGTGGAGATGCTCCCGGAGACCGGACTGGCAATTCTGAATTACGATGATTCACTGGTTATGAAGATGAGTCGTGCCGGTTGTCGAATAAGAACTTTCGGGCTGAATCCCGGCGCGGAGGTCTCTGCCTTCAATATCCGGGACCTTGGACTTTCCGGAACGCAGTTTCAATTACTCGGGAAATATCCAGTACATCTCTCCTTTCCGGGAAAACATAATATCAGTAATTTTCTGGCAGCAGCTGCTGCTGCCAATGAACTGGGGTTGAGCTGGCAGGAAATTTCCCAGAACGCCGGAACACTGGTTTTACCGACACAACGGCTGACAGTCAAAAATCTCTCCACCATAACGCTGATTGACGACAGTTTCAATGCTAACCCTCAGTCAATGCAGGCGGCACTGGAAGTCTTGGCAAACTCCACTGCCCGCGAATTTCGACTGGCGGTGCTCGGTGATATGCTTGAGCTGGGAGGCAGGTCGGCTGAACTGCACCGGCAGGTTGGTGAATTTGCCGGCAGAATCGTCGGCCGGCTCATAACAGTTGGAACACTGGCGCAATTAATATCAGAAGGTGCAGAGACAGCCGGCCTGCCGGCCGACCGTATCAGGCACTATCACTCAAGCGGGGAGGTGGGAGAGGAGCTGTTTGACTTTATCAAACCGGGCGATACAATTCTTGTCAAGGGTTCAAGGGCAATGGCAATGGAAAGAATAACACAGCTGATTGTGAGGTTTTATGGAGAAAAAACCGATTAGATATACGGATACCACTCTGAGAGACGCCCATCAGTCACTCTGGGCGACGCGGATGAGCCTGTCGGATATGCTGCCAGTATTGGAACATTTGGACCGGGTAGGCTACTGGTCGCTCGAGATGTGGGGTGGGGCAACATTTGATGTATGTCTGCGCTATTTAAACGAAGACCCCTGGGAAAGACTGAGGGAAATTCGCAAGCGGGTCAAAAACACGCGGTTGCAGATGCTGCTGCGCGGCCAGAATGTTGTCGGATATCGTAATTATCCTGATGATGTTCTCGAGGAGTTTGTTCAGCGGGCAGCAGATCTGGGTATCGACATTTTCCGCATCTTCGATGCGCTGAACGATGTCCGCAATCTGGAGAAGGCGGTTGAATTTGTAAAAAGGGCGGGCCGGCATGCTCAGGGAACTCTCTGTTATGCCATAAGCCCGGTGCATACTATTGAATACTATGTCGCCCGCGCCCGGGAACAGAAGGACTTGGGTGTTGATTCCATTTGCATCAAGGACATGGCGGGTATCCTCTCACCCAAAATGGCGTTTGAACTGGTGAGGGCTTTGAAACAGGAATTTGGACTTGAGGTTCAGGTTCACTGTCATTCTTCCAGTGGTATGGCTGTAGCCGCCTATCTTAAGGCAGCTGAGGCCGGTGCTGATATAATTGACACTGCTTCCGCACCACTTTCTTTCTTCACATCTCAGCCGGCAGTGGAAACTCTGCTGGCATGTTTTCGTGAAACACCCTGGGAAGCAGAGCTGAATCTCGAGGCGCTGGAAATTGTGAGCCAGCATTTTGAACGACTGGCCGCCGGCAGGTGCATCCCGGGTACCAAGGCGGTAGATTCAATGGTTATTGTCCATCAGATTCCCGGAGGTATGGCTTCCAACCTGCTGGCGCAGTTGAAGGAGCAGAAGGCAGAACACCGTCTGCCCGAAGTTCTGGAGGAAGTGCCCCGGGTGCGCGAAGACCTGGGGTATCCGCCTCTGGTAACCCCGACGAGCCAGATTGTCGGGGTTCAGGCGGTTATGAATGTTCTTGCGGGTGAGCGCTACAAAATTGTGCCCAAGGAAGTGAAAGATTATGTCAAGGGGCTTTACGGCAGGCCACCAGCTCCGATCCGTGAAGCGATCATCAAAAAAATTCTCGGTGATGACAAACCGATTAAAGGGCGACCGGCGGATAAGCTCGAACCGGGGATGCCCCGGGCACGCCGGGAACTGGCAAGGGAACTGGTAGAGAAGGAAGAGGATTATATCAGCTATGCTCTGTTTCCCGAAGTGGCACTGAAATTCTTTCAATGGCGCAAGAACCCGGTGAAAACTGAAGAAGTGGCAACTGTGCAGGAAAAAAAGACGAAAACCGAGCCCCCCCCGCCCCCCAGACCTCCAGCGGAAGAACCTGGTATCAGAAGATTACGTGCCCTGATGGAACTTTCCAGCCTCCACAGTGTTACCGAGCTGGAATGGGAAGTGGGGGAGGAGAAAATCAGGATCAAACGACAGCCACTGGAGGCATTGGTTCCCAAGGAAACACCGGTTTCAGCACCTTCCCAGAAACCTTCCGAAACCCTACCCGGTACACCCCAAAAAGAGACAGCTGTTTCTTCTGAACCTGCTGGTCCTGCAGCTCAAATTGATGTTGCAACGGAATCAGCCCGTCCTGTTACTGCAGTTAAAACTGAGCCAATTACTTCTCCAATGGTGGGCACTTTTTATTCCCGGGCACGGCCGGAAGCACCGGCATTTGTGGAGAAGGGGGATATCGTTGAACCGGGGCAGACTCTGTGTATTGTGGAAGCGATGAAGCTGATGAACGAAATTCAGGCAGAAAAGAAATGCCGGATTATTGACATTCTGGTGAAGGACGGTGATTCAGTAGAATACGGTCAGCCGCTGATGCTCGTTGAGCCGCTCTGATTCACGAAAATGCGATTCGGGGTCAGCGAGCAGAAGGAAAAGGATTTGCTGAAGCGGATGGAACAGCTGGGAATCAGGGAAGATGACCTGGTTGAGAAGTTCATCCGTTCTTCGGGTCCCGGCGGGCAGCATGTTAACAAAGTATCAACCGGCGTTTACCTGAAGCATGTTCCTTCCGGTATCGAGGTAAAAGTAACTCAGGAACGTTCGCAGGCACTGAACCGGTTTCTGGCCCGACGCCTGCTTGTCGAAAAAGTTGAAGCCCGGATACTGAATATCAAGACCGAAAAGGAAAGGGAAATCGCCCGAATCCGGCGTCAGAAAAGAAAGCGTTCCCGGCGCAGTCGGGAAAAAATGCTCAGGCTTAAACACCTTGTTGCCGAAAAGAAAGAACTGCGGAGAGCCCCAGCTGAATAACTTTATTAAAAATATTGACTTCAAAAGGAACCAAGTTAATCTTAATCCCGAATTTGCCAAACCAGTTAATATTAAAATGAAAGGAGATAATAGATGAGCCCATTGTTCTGGAGCGCACCGGTCAGTGCAGTTCTGGCACTGGGATTTGCTCTTTATCTCGCATTAAACAACCTGCGTAAAGAAGAAGGCACCGAACCGATGAAGCAGGTTGCTCAGGCGGTCAAGGAAGGTGCAACCGCCTATTTAAAACAGCAGTATAAAGGGGTCAGCATATTCTTTGCCATTGTGTTCGTGCTGCTGTTGATTCTTGCCCTTTTAAAACTGCAATCGCCGTTTGTGCCATTTGCGTTTCTTACTGGCGGTTTCTTCTCCGGACTTTCCGGATTCATTGGCATGTCAATCGGCGTCCGCTGCAGTGCACGCACAACTTGGGCCAGCAAGCAGAGTCTCAATTCGGGTCTTCGGGTTGCATTTTCATCCGGCATGGTCATGGGGCTGGTTGTAGTCGGACTTGGACTGATAGATATCTCCATCTGGTATATAATTCTGAATGCAGTTTACGCCTCCGAACCCTTGATCCATAAACTTGAACTGATTACTTCAACCATGCTGGCTTTCGGAATCGGCGCCAGTTCTCAGGCACTATTTGCCCGCGTTGGTGGTGGTATCTTCACCAAGGCGGCCGATGTCGGTGCGGACCTGGTCGGCAAGATCGAAGCAGGCATTCCCGAGGATGACCCCCGTAACCCGGCAGTTATCGCTGATAATGTCGGGGATAATGTCGGCGATATTGCCGGAATGGGTGCAGATCTCTATGAATCTTATGTGGATTCCATCATCGCCTCAATGGCACTTTCGGTCGTGGCATTCAAGGGAACAGGCTGGGAAATCAACGGTATTCTTCTCCCCATGGTGCTTGCCGGGGTCGGAATAATCTCTTCAATTATTGGCAGCTTTTTTGTCCGGGCGGGTGAAAAGGCTGAACAGGCGGTGCTGCTCAGCGCCTTGCGCCGGGGGATCTATGGCGCCGCAGTCCTTTCGGCAATACTGGCTTTTATTGTGACCAGATGGTTATTGCCAGAAAACTGGTCAGTCTACTGGGCAATTCTTTCCGGACTGCTTGCCGGTGTCTTGATTGGATATTTTACCGAAATGTTCACTTCAGATTCCTATTCCCCAACAAGGGCAATTTCAGCTGAAGCGCGAACATCACCGGCAACGGTTATTCTTGAGGGATTATCCGTCGGTATGCGTTCCGCATTTCCCATTGTAATCGTAGTTGTGGTCGCCATAATTACCAGTTTTTTCCTGTCGGGTTTTGGGTCACCCGAAATCGGACTTTATGGCATTGGCATCGCTGCAGTGGGTATGCTTTCAACACTGGGAATTACGCTTGCAACCGATGCCTATGGTCCGGTTGCTGACAATGCAGGCGGTAATGCTCAGATGACGGGGCAGGAGCCGATTGTCCGCGAGCGCACTGATGCCCTCGATGCATTGGGTAATACTACTGCCGCAACCGGAAAGGGATTTGCAATCGGTTCTGCTGCCTTGACTGCATTAGCGCTGATTGCAGCCTATCGGGATGAAGTCAGAGTAGTCAGCCAGCGATTCTTGGGAGAGGTACGAACACTTCAACTGTCTCTGCTTAATCCGTATTTGATCGCCGGAATCTTTGCCGGTGCGGTTATTCCGATGGTGGTTTCGTCGTCAATTCTCAAGGCGGTAGCGAGAACGGCATCCAAAATCGCAGATGAAGTCCGGCGTCAATTCCGGGAGATAGCCGGTTTAATGGAAGGCAAGACGAAACCGGATTATGCGCGGGCGGTAACTATCTGCACGAAGGCAGCACAGAAGGAAATGCTCAGCCCTGCTCTGACTGCAATTATTGCCCCGGTCATAGTCGGACTGCTGTTAGGTCCGGAAGGTGTCGCCGGATTTCTAATCGGCGGTTTGGCAACCGGTTTCTGTCTGGCAATATTCATGGCTAATGCGGGTGGGGCATGGGACAATGCGAAAAAATTCATTGAAAAGGGTAACTATGGAGGCAAGGGTTCTGAGGCGCATAAAGCGAGTGTCGTGGGGGATACGGTTGGCGACCCGCTCAAGGACGCAGCCGGACCATCGTTAAATATTCTGCTGAAACTGCAATCGATGGTTTCCATTGTTGTCCTGGGCTTGGTGTTAAAGATATCCTCCTATATGCCGTGGCTTAAATAAAAGAGCCACACCAGGCAGGATATTCGGACCAGTTCAACCGGGCATTGAATTAATCCCGGGCGGCAGTAAAATTTGGTATGGATAAACTGTCGGTGCTCCACCGGTTTATTGATACCATCGAACAATACCAGTTATTAAAAAAGGGCGGTCATGTGCTTGCGGGTATTTCCGGAGGTGCGGATTCGGTATGCCTGCTGGATTTACTGAGAATGATTGCCCCAAAGTATAAACTGCAGGTGTCGGGTATTCATATCAACCACGGAATCCGGGGCAATGCCGATCAGGATGAGATGTTTGTGCGCAATCTTACCCAGCAGTGGGATATTCGGCTCGTTGTGGTGAAAGTTGATACACCAACCTTCGCTCGAAAGCACAGAATGAGTCTGGAAACTGCAGCAAGGCATCTCCGCTACCTGCATTACCAGCGGACAGCCAAAAAGCTTGCCTGCGATAGGGTGGCACTGGGACATACTGCCGATGATAATCTGGAAACGGTAATTCACAATCTGGTGCGCGGGGCCGGATTGCGCGGACTCTGCGGCATTCCGGTCCACCGGGATATTTTCATCCGTCCACTTATTAAGATTACTCGTAAGGAAATAAGGAGCTATCTTGAAGCCAAATCTCTCAAATGGGTAGAGGATGAAACCAACACAGATGTCAGGTACACCCGTAATCTGATCCGACTGCAGATTATCCCAATAATGGAAAAAATCAATCCTGCAGTCAGGGAAAATGTACTGCGTACCGGAGAGTTGCTGCGGAGTGAAGACTGTTTTCTCGAGACTCTGGCACAGAAAGCGCTCAGCCGTATTGGAAAATTTAACAGCAAAAGAGTGTTAATTGACATCAAGCGGTTCAACAGTTATAATTTGGTTCTGAAAAGAAGGATCATCAAGTTAATCGCGCCGGAGATCAGTTCTGATCATGTGGAGCGGATAGTGGATTTAATCACAAGAAAGTGCCCTGGAAGTCATTATATTCAGGCAGGCGTGGTAGTGCGCATCCGCGATGAAGGAGCAGAGATAACCAGAAAAGTTTCGAAATCGGTTAATGGCGATTAAAACGAACGCTGGGCGGGCACTCGGTTCGCTGGTAATCTGGGTTCTCGTACTTCTGTCAGCCTGGATGGCGTGGACTTTTTTCTCTCAATATCGACGCACCGCACCTCGAATCAGCTATACCGAGTTCATAAAACAGGTAGATGCCGGTAATGTGTTGAAGATTACGATTACCGACCGGGAAATTATCGGGACATTGCGTGCCCCGACTGAGATTCTCCTGGATCAGGGCAAAATGACCTTGACCCAGTTCCGTACTACCACTCCACCCAATGATCAGGAACTTGTCCCCCGACTGCTGAAAAATGATGTTTATGTTGATGTTCGGGAGCGTTCGCAGTGGCCAACGATTCTGATATCATTTCTTCCCTGGGTCCTGGTAATCGGTCTCTGGCTCATGTTTATGCGCCGGATGACTTCGGGCCAGGATCGCGCTTTCACCTTCGGCCGATCCCGCGCCCGGATATTAACCTCTGATCGGCCGAAGGTTACCTTTAATGATGTTGCCGGAGTAGAGGAAGCCAAGGAGGAGTTGCGGGAAATTATTGCCTTTTTGAAATCTCCTCAGAAATTTCAGCGCCTCGGAGGAAGAATTCCCAAGGGTGTGCTTCTGGTTGGACCCACCGGTACCGGTAAAACCCTTCTGGCAAAGGCAGTAGCGGGAGAGGCGGGCGTCCCTTTTCTATCTATTTCCGGATCTGATTTTGTGGAGATGTTTGTCGGCGTCGGGGCTGCCCGCGTCCGTGATCTTTTTGAGCAGGCGAAGCGTAATGCTCCATGCATTATATTCATCGATGAAATTGACGCAGTGGGCAGACAGCGCGGTGCCGGACTCGGAGGGGGACATGACGAACGTGAACAGACGCTGAATCAACTCCTTGTTGAAATGGATGGATTTGAAACAACCGATGGCGTCATTATCATGGCTGCGACCAATCGTCCGGACATACTCGATCCGGCTTTATTAAGACCGGGCAGATTCGACCGGCAGATCGTTGTGGACCTTCCTGATGTTCTGGGAAGGGAGGGTATCCTTAAGGTTCATATCCGCAAGATCGCAGTCGGGCAGGATGTGGATGTATCAATTCTGGCACGAAGCACTCCGGGTTTTTCGGGCGCTGATTTGGCGAATATGGTCAACGAAGCCGCACTGCTGGCGGCGCGTCGTGGAAGAAACGCTGTTACCATGCAGGATTTTGAGGATGCAAAAGATAAGGTCTTGATGGGCGTGGAACGGCGAAGTTTGCTGATAAGTGAAGAGGAGAAGCGCTGGATTGCCTATCACGAAGCCGGACATGCACTGGTTTCCCGACTTACACCGGGTACGGACCCGATTCACAAAGTAACGATAATTCCCAGAGGCAGGGCATTAGGTGTTACCCAGCAATTACCGATAGATGACAAACGCATATATTCCCGCGAATACTGCCTGAATCAGTTAACCGTTATGCTGGGGGGGAGAGCTGCTGAACAGATTGTCTTCAATGATATCTCAACCGGTTCCCGGGACGACATTGACCGGGCAACCATGCTGGCAAGAAGAATGGTAACCGAGTGGGGGATGAGTGAAAAAGTGGGGCCGTTAACATTCGGCAAGGGTAATGAAGAAATTTTCCTCGGGCGGGAACTGGGTTTGCATCGAACCTTTTCTGAGGAAACCGCCCGACTGATTGACTCTGAAATCAAGCGCATTGTTGATACACAAGCAGCCCGGGCTTTGCAGCTTATTCAGGAAAATCGGGACAAACTGGATCTTCTGGCAAAGGCCTTGCTGGAAAAGGAGGCATTAAGCGGCAGCGATGTAGATCAGATTCTCGGGCTTGGGGGAGACGATAAGAAACAAACTGTTGTGCCACCGCTTTAAAAACATAAGGGAGGCATTATGTTTACAGGTTGCATTACTGCATTAATTACTCCCTTCAAGGAAGAAGCGCTGAATCTTGATGGACTGCGGGAGAATATTCGATTTCAATTGCAAACCGGTGTAAAGGGAATTTTAGTCTGCGGTTCTACCGGTGAATCGTCCAGCCTGAATGAAACGGAATGGGAACTGGTGATTCAGACAGCTGTTGCCGAAGCTAAGGGCAAAATTCCGGTAATCGCCGGTGCGGGAACGAATTCAACTTGGAAGTCAGTTCGCCAAATCCGGAGGGCGGAAGAACTGGGGGTTGATGCTGTCCTGGTGGTTGCGCCTTATTATAACAAACCGACTCAGGAAGGTCTTTATCAGCATTTTCGTGCCTGTGCTGAAGCAACCCGTTTGCCATTGATTATCTACAACATTCCACCGCGCAGCGTTGTCAATATTCAGCCGGCAACAATCGAACGGCTGGCAAATGACTGTCCCAATATAGTAGCAGTAAAAGAGGCATCAGGAAATCTTGACCAGGTTAGCGATATTCTTATTCGCTGCGGAGATCGGATAACCGTGCTTTCCGGCGACGATTCTCTCACTCTTCCGATTTTATCGCTCGGCGGTCGCGGTGTGATCTCGGTTGTCTCCAATATCGTCCCGAATGATGTCCAGGCGCTGGTTGATGATTATCTCGGTGGGAATACGGAGTCGGCCCGGAGACGCCATCTGAAATTATTTCCTTTGATTAAGGCACTTTTTATTGAAACCAATCCCATTCCGGTAAAAGCTGCGATGAATATGCTCGGGATGCCTGCCGGGTACCCGAGACTTCCATTAAGTCCTTTAAGCTCCGGTTCAAAAGAGTTGCTCCGACGGGCTTTGCAGAACTACGGATTGAACATCAGACATGATTAGAGTAGTCATTGTGGGCTGCGCCGGACGGATGGGATGTGAAATAAAGCGGTTACTGTCACAACAGTCTGATATTGAGGTGGTGGGCGGCGTTGAAGCGCCGGGACATCCCCAGATCGGCGCACCCCTCGGTTCCGGTACAATTGTTACCGAACTTTCTGCCTGCTTGACCAGCGTCGATGTTGTTGTCGACTTTTCAAACCCTGTCACTGTGGTTAAAAATGTTAATCTTTGTGCCGAAGGCGGAACATCCTTTATCACCGGCGTCACCGGTTTCAGCGCCGAGCAGTTAAGAACAATCCGCGATGCCGGGAGGAAAATTCCAGTTGTCTGGGCACCTAATTTTGCTCGGGGGATTGCAGTTCTTTCCAGGATTGCCATGCAAGCAGCTCAACTGTTGGGCGATGAATACGATATTCACCTGATTGAAATTCACCACAAGAAAAAGAAGGATGCCCCGTCAGGAACTGCCCGGCAGCTTACCGAGGAATTGCAGGTGGTAACGGGCAGAACAGAAATTCCGGTGGTTTCAATAAGGACCGGGGACGTGATAGGCGAACATCAAATCATTTTTGGCGGTGCCGGTGAACGTTTAGAGCTGATTCATAAAGCAGAAAGTCGCTCCACATTTGCTGCTGGCGTCTTAGCAGCCATCAGGTGGATCATCAAGCAACCCGCCGGATTTTACTCAATGACTGACATCATCAACTTTTAATGGTTTCAATGTAGATTTCATTATTCGTATAAACACAGACCGCAGCCGCCTGCTGAATCGCCTCCCGGACAATTTCCTCGCTGGAAAGCGATGTATACTTCAACAGCAAGCGGGCAGCAATCAGAGCATACGTCCCCCCCGAACCGATCGCAATAATCCCGTCATCCGGTTCAATCACATCCCCGGAACCGGAGACGATAAAAGAATGTTCTCTGTCCATAATGCCCAGCAGCGCTTCAAGCCGGCGCAAAACCCGGTCTGTCCGCCAGTCCTTTGCCAGCTCGACGACCGCTCGGGATAAATTACCGGCATGTTCCTCAAGCTTTGCTTCAAACCGCTCAAAAAGGGTAAAGGCATCAGCCGTTGCCCCGGCAAATCCAACAAGAACTTTTCCGTTGTGAAGTTTTCTGATCTTGCGGGCTGAATGTTTGAGAATGGTTTCACCAAATGTAACCTGACCGTCCGACGCCATTGCCACTCTGCCATCACGGCGTACTCCGATAATAGTTGTATGGTGGAAAATATTCTCCTGAGTCATTAATATTATATTATTTTAAAATTGCTCCAGTGCAAATTCTGCTCAAGAGGTGTGGCAGATAAAACTCAGCGCTGTTTTCCATTGACATTAGAGTAGATCCAGTCTAAAATTTACAGAATATGCGTTTTGTATATTCCGATCGCTATCATTTTAATATTGGCGTCCATGTATTTCCCACCGACAAGTACAAATTGGTAAAGGCTTCCCTCTTAGGCAGCGGTTTGGCAAAGGAATCGGATTTCTTTGAGCCACCTGAACCGGTAATCGATGACATTCGACTTGTTCATACTAAAGAATATGTGGATGATCTCCTGAACCTGCGCTGGACATCAAGAACTGTCCGTTCCGAACTACCGCTTACTTGGGATATTGTTTATGGTTATATGCTTCATACTTCTGGAACTATCCTCGCCTGCCACTTTGCCCTTGAAGACGGGATCGCCATGCACATTGGCGGCGGTTTTCACCATGCCTTTGCCGACCATGCCGAGGGGTTCTGCTATATCAATGATATTGCAGTCGCAATTAAAAAATTACAAAAAGAGGGGAAGATAGAAAGGGTGGCGGTGATTGACTGTGATCTGCATCAGGGTAACGGCACTGCCCGCATCTTTCAGGATGACCCAAGGGTCTTCACATTCTCCATCCATCAGGAACACCTGTATCCCATAAAAGAGCGTTCTTCGTGGGACATAGGACTTGAGGATGAGACAGGTGATGAAGAATACAACCAGCATCTGATTACAGCGGTTCCCAAGATCATTTCAGAACACAAACCTCAATTTGTCATCTATGTAGCCGGTGCGGATCCATATATCGATGATCAGTTGGGGACGCTTCGTTTAACAAAACGGGGGCTGGCATTGCGCGACCGGATAGTGATTGAAAACTGCCATCGGAAAGGAATACCGGTCGTGCCCGTACTCGCGGGAGGCTATGCGCTTAATACACAGGATACAGTAGAAATTCATGTCAACACTGCCAAGGAATGCCTTCGTGCCTTAGGGCAGCTGCCGGCTGGAACTGAAGAACAGCCAGAACCGGTTCATCCACAAAATTAGGTAGTGTCGTTCCTGCAATTGGAAGCGCATGACCGCAATTAAACATGTCTGCCTCCTTACTTCCTCTTATCCGGCAGATTACAGCAGATTTCTTGATCGCGAGGCTCAATCTCTCTTCCAGGCAGGATTCAAGGTTACTGTTATCGGACTGGGAAATAAATACAATACCCATATTTTTTATTCCAGAGGAATAAAAGTCATTGCTGTACCCGAAAGGTGGCAGATTAAGAAAATCAGAACGCTCCGGGAGATTGCCCGGTTAGCTTGGCAAGAGAATGCCGATGTTTATCATTGTATTGACCCCTGGTGTCTGGCTGTCGGTCTGCATATCAAAACTTACAGGCCTCGCATAAAAGTTGTCTACGAATCCAGCGAGTGGTTTCCCCGTCAATATCTGGACAGAACTGATTTACCAGTATTTATCAGGATACTTGGCTGGTTACTTATCAGCTATCTTGAATATCAGGCGGTCAGAAAGGCAGACGCGATAATCGAAACTAACCGTTTGAGGGCACTGCGTTTTCGAAGACGCAAAGCAGTGGTGAACATTGTGCCGAATTACGCACCTCTGGTGTCGTATCAGAAACATAAAACCACAAGAAATCCCTGGTTCGTTTATACCGGGCTGATCTGTCGGCCACGTGGATTTGACCGGCTTTTAATCGCACTGGAAAAAGTAAAGCGTCGCTTTCCGGAAGTAAAACTTATCGTCCGGGGCGAATTCGATCCGCGCGATGATATTGAACAATGGGTTGTATCGTATATCAAAAATAACAATTTGGAAAACAACATTAAGTTTATTGAACGTGTTGATTCATATGAACAGGTGTTTGAACTCCTAAAAACTGCTCTCTGTGGCGTAATCCTTTTGCAACCCGGACGTGGAAACGACTGGACAAACCAGCCCAGCAAACTTTTTGAATTTATGGTCGCCGGACTCGCAATTGTCGCCAGCAACTTTCCAGAAATCGCCCGCATAATCAACGATGCTGAATGTGGCTGGCTTATCGACCCAACTCGTCCGGAAGAAATTGCCCGAATGATGGAACAGATATTGTCAGAACCCGATGCAGCAATTGAGCGAGGAGAAGCAGGAAGAAAAGCAGCTGAAAGCCGATATAACTGGAATACTGCCGAAAAAGTCCTTCTGAGTATATATGGGGCTAAGCAGAACCTGACAGTATTATGATTTATCTCGAAAATCCCGATCTCTACCTTAAAACCATCCTTGAACAGGAAGGCGTCCCGGTGACAAATGATAAGGAGAGCGCAGCTGTATTTGTGTTTCTGAAAGGCAATCAGTTGGTATTCAGCTCAGCACCGAACCCTAATGCCAAATTGAAGAGTCGTAGCTGTCCCGTGAGATTTATAACGGTAAATAATGTTCCTCATTTTTACAACCTGCAACTGGTTGACATAAACTGCCAATGCGACATTCCGGCTAATGCCAATCTGGGACAGAGCGACCGCGGTTTGCCATTTGTTTATTATGATGGCGGAGAAATCATGGTTATTCCCTGCACTCCGTTTTTAACATTAAGGCATCGGGGGTATCAGGCGAAAAAATTCTATGTTCAACAGGGGAGATGCCCTGATGAAACGGTTGCTCGTGTTGATCGCGGAGGGGTTAGAAGATTAATCGCTGCCAGCCTGCGCATGTTTTTAAATCAGAAAAATCTTCCTTACATCCACCTTTCCTATGCACCGGCAGGTTGCAGATCAATATTTGGGTTCCGCGTTGACACTGACTATGCACCGCTTAAAATCATCGAAAAATGTCTGACGATCCCCGAAAGTTTCGGAATGTCATGGACCTGGTTTATAATGACTTCAGAAGTGACTGTAAACGAAGCGCCGATTTTCACCAAGCTTCTTTCCGACCAGGATGTCCAGCTCCATTGCCATTACCATGTTGTATACCCCGATATAAAGCGGAATATCGCAAATTATTATAATGGATTGAAAAAAATGATGCTTATGAATCTGAAACCATCTGGTGTTGCTGCACCTTATGGTGAGTGGCATCGGGCAATTGCAACTGCCTTTGCGAAACTGGGGTTTTCTTATTCGAGCGAATTCTGCTATGCTTATGACGATTTACCATCAAGGCCGGTAATTGAGGGAACATACAATCCGGTGCTTCAGGTTCCGGTTCATCCGATATCACTCGGAAGACTTATTGCTGCCGGCATGAATGAAGATGCAATGATTGAGTATTATAAAAATATCATTGATTTGCAGGTTGCACGAAACGAACCGTGTTTCCTGTACGATCACCCGCAGACAATAATCAGGTTTCCAAGAGTGATAAAAGAGATCGTCGAATACGGAATCCGTCAGTGCGGACGCTGGATATCAATGACTCAATTTGCTGAATGGTGGGCGAAGAGAGAAAAATCAAAATACCAATGTCGTGTCAGCGAACAGAATTTGGAAATTGAGGTAACCGAATCCAATCCGGAACTCGAACTGGTTATAGAATTGAATGAGTTTATTGCCCGAGTTCCATATGTTTCTGGAAAATATTCACTTACTGCACTCAATTGGACACCGGTAGAAAAGAAATCCTGTCCTGCGGATATCGCAAAAATCAGACACGAAACACCCGCGTGGAAGTTAAAAAACCACCTCCGCCGTTTCAGACAGCAATTGCGTGATCTGCGCATGCTCGGAGGGGATTTAGAATGAAGGTCCTCATAGGCTCATTTTCTTCGATCAAGATACTTGGTGGCGGGGTTGATATACAAATCGCCTCAACTGCCCGGGTTCTCAAAACAAAGAACATAGAAATCGAATTGTTCAACCCCTGGAAGAAATACAACCTTACCGATTACGATTTCTTTCACCTTTTTGCAGCTCATAATGGCACGTACCATTTAGGCAGATCAATAAAAATGCTGGGAGCAAAGTTCGTATTAACACCGGTTTTCTACAGCACGCATCATAATCTCCAACTTAGGCTTAATGCTCTCGCCTCGGGAATTTTAAGAAAAATGGGGGGGATCTGGACTGAAACTCAGTTCTGCCGGGAACTATGCCAGATGGCAGATTTGATCCTTGTAAATACAGAAGCCGAGAGGAATTTAATTACCCGGGGGCTGCGAATTGATGCGGCTAAAACGGCCAAGGTTCCCAATGGAGTGGATAAAAGCTTTTTCTACGCATCCCCGGAGCGATTCGTGCAGGAATTCGGTATTAAAGATTTTGTATTATATGTCGGCCATATCGGCTTGGGACGAAAAAACCTGCTCCCACTTCTAAAAATATTAGATAAGAAAAGCATACCTTCCGTAATTATCGGGCCGGTACTGAATACCAACTATGCCCGTCGCTGTCTGGAAATAATCGAACGCTCCCGGTCAATTAAACTGCTTTCTACTGTTGAACATGACTCGGAAATACTTAAGTCGGCATACGCTGCCTGTGATACATTTATACTGCCTTCATTGTTCGAAACTCCGGGGCTTGCAGCGCTTGAAGCAGGGATCGCAGGCGCAAAAGTATGCATTACGAAATATGGCGGAACCCAAGAATATTTTGGTGACTACGCAAATTATTTAAATCCATATTCACCAGCGTCTATTGAAAGCGCTCTTGAAAAATCATTAAATATGCCCAAGACTCATGCACTCCGTGACCATATTTACAACAACTACACCTGGGAGCAGTGCGGGGAAGAGCTGATTAAAAACTATAAAAAATTACTTAACAATCAGGCCTGAGAACCTGTTGCCTCCTCACTGCACAGCCGTTATTTAGTTTACATAATATTTATTATCAGAAATAAGGGGCCGGTTAAAATTTGAACCAGTTTTGTGCCAGTTTGCCGAATAGTGGCATCTGCCAGTATTTTCCCTGGGCAGCATTTATGATTCCTATTATTGCCAAGATCAATCCGAAGATGGTTCCAATAGGGAGAATTATAAACCAGCCAATAAATGGTATCGAACCGACAATACCGATCACAAAAAACCATATTGTGAGTATAATTCCCTGTTTTACGTGGAACTTGCAGAAGTTATTTTCCTTCATCGCCAGCAGTGGTACGAGCCAAAGAATCCCGATATAAGAAAGCCATGCCAATCCTTTTCCCTTCTCAATCTCATCACTGCTCCCGCTTACTACTTCATTCTTTCTCTCTTCCATTTATCCTCCTTTATTTGTTAAAATTGTAATTTACTGACTTCTGAGCCAGAATACCGACTACCGGAATTCTCCATTCCTGCCCCGCAGCGGCTTGAACAAAACAGTACACGGTTAAAATCAGATAAATAATGGAAATTACAGTGCCCACCAGGTTATGAATGATCCAGGCAGTTGCTTTGAATATGAACCCCAGAAGAATTATCTTTCCCAAAACATTTCCCAAAAGCACATCCACGAGAAATATCGCAATCCAGATAAGTGCCAATCCGATAAGCAGAAAGAGGCTCTGAAATCCGTGGAATCTACTGAATCGATATCGTTGTCCGAAGATTAATGGTAAAATAAACAGCATCGGCAGATAACCAAATGCTGCCAGCATCCTTATTTCCATCGGGATTGGATTTCCGGGTGCACTGGCATCATTTTGCATTTGTTCCATTATACCACCTCATTTTATTGTGTCAATGTGAATTTAAAGTACGTACAATGTTATGATGGGCTATCTTGACTTGATATTAACACTGCTTAGGATATAGTAATATGAGTATCATCGAAACAGAAATAACAAGGGCAATTGTTGAACGGTTCTATTCTCGATTCCTCGACAATGTCGCCTCGGATGTTGCTATTGTCGGTGCCGGACCATCAGGTTTAACCGCCGCCTGGAAAATTGCTGAGCGGGGCCTGAAGACGGTCGTTTTTGAACGCGGTCTCAAACCTGGCGGCGGGTTAACCGGCGGGGGAATGATGTTTTCTGAAATAGTTATTCAAGCTGATGCACTCACTATTATTAATGAGCTGGGGGTTAATTTCGTTGAACAGCGACCCGGATACTTTGTTGCTGATGCTTTAGAATTACTGGGGGCATTACTCGTAAAGGTAGCCCGTTCTGGAGTTAAGATTTTCAATCTCATGAGTGTCGAGGACCTTCTGCTGGTTGATCGCAAAGTTTCCGGTTTGGTTATCAACTGGAGCGCAGTAGAGCTGGCCCATCTTCATGTTGATCCTTTGACAATTGCTGCCAAAGCAGTCGTTGATGCTACCGGTCACGCGGCCGAACTCGTTCATCACTTGGTACGCAAAGCCAAGGTGACTCTTCCCACCCCATCGGGCAATATTGAAGGCGAAGGTCCGATGTGGGCAGAACGTGCTGAGCAGTTAACCGTTGAAAACACCAGAGAAATCTATCCTGGACTCTGGGTAGCGGGCATGGCTGCAAATGCAGTTTTGGGCGGTCCCCGAATGGGACCGATATTCGGAGGTATGTTATTATCGGGACAGAAAGTTGCGGAATTGATCGCCAGCAAGCTGAAACAGTAGACTCCTGACCTAATGGTTTGCCGGCAACTTGTAAAATGGGCGGTAGTTTTTATCGCAGTTAATGGATGCGGTTATTCTGCCCGTTCTTTTCTGCCCTCTCATGTTCGGACAATCGCCCTGAAGTCTGTTGAAAACTCGACCACGCAACCCGGACTTGCTGAAGAACTGCTTCTGAAGCTTCCGGTAGCATTTAATTCTGATCGTAATCTCCGGATAAGCAGTCTTGATCAGTCGGACCTTATTCTTCAAGTATTGATAAACGGATTTTCCCGCACTGCCAATGCTTATGATGCCGCACAGAATATCATAGCATATGAAATTACTGTTTCCGCACAGGTCGATGTTCATGACCAGAGCCGGAACGAACCTTTTTATTCGGGTACGGTGACCAGTCGCATTTCCTATGATCCCGCGACAAAAACTGATGAGGCAGCGATTACAGAAGCAATCGGTAAATTAGCGCAGGAAATTGTCCGCCAGATCGTAACCGCATGGTAACCCGTTCAATCGGTTCGACTGGAGAACGGGTTGAACTTCGGATTGACCGGCTGACATACGGCGGAGATGGAATTGCCACATGGAACGGATTAAAGGTATTTGTCCGTTTTGCCGCTCCTGAGGAAAGAGTGCACGCCAGAATTATTCAGAAAAAAAGAGATTATGCCGTTGCCGAGATTGAAGAAATCATTCAACCTTCCCCCCTGCGCACTGAACCACGTTGTCAATTCTACGGCCTGTGTGGTGGTTGCCAGCTTCAGCATATTGATTATACCGGCCAGCTGGTAATTAAAAAAATGCTGGTTAACGATGCACTCCAGCATATCGGGAAAATCTTTCTTCCCGTTAGCAATATAAGAAATCCGGGGCCCGCGTGGCATTACCGCATCAAGACGCAGTATCCGGTACGGCTTAATGGAGAAATAAAAATCGGCTTTTTCCAGAAAGGCACACACCATCTGCTTGATATTCCGATTTGTTATCTTCATCCGTCATCGTTCAATGAAATCCGGCGCCGGTTGTTAGACACCATCGCTGCCGCCCGGGAAAAGCCTTATGATGAAATTGCTCACCAGGGAAATATCCGGCATATCATATTGCGCGAGAATTACGATCACAGAATTCTGGTCATCTTTGTTACTCGAACCAAGCAACTGGACCGGCGACTTATTTCCGCAATCGCTTCGTTACCAACAGTACTCGGTGTAGTACAGAATATCAATCCTGATAAAACAAATCGGATTCTTGGTCCGGAGGCGATTAAGTTATCGGGAGCAGACCATACTTTCCAAATTATCCTCAACCGCAAATTCAGAATTTCCTCCCAGTCTTTTTTTCAGGTTAATCCCCATCAGGCTCAGGAACTCTGCCGGAAATTAATCGATCTGATATCACCTCAGGGCACTGAAACCGTGCTTGATCTATTTTGCGGTGTCGGTATGCTCAGTATCGTTCTCGCTTCAATGGTTAAAAGTGTAACCGCTGTCGAAATTGAACCTGCAGCAGTAAATGATGCGAGATTTAACGCCGAGATAAATCAAGCAGGAAATGTTACTTTTATCAATGATGATGTCAACCGTATAATTGCCAGCCTGGAACAGGCGGATGTTGTCATAATCGATCCTCCCCGAAAGGGGTGTAATCCGGAAACGCTTAAAAAAGTAACCGCGTTGAGGCCCAAGATGTTAATTTACGTATCCTGCAATCCTGCGACTCTTGCCCGTGATCTGGCAGTTCTGGAGCAATCGGGTTACCGGTGTGAATCAGTAGAGCCGCTTGATATGTTTCCCCAAACTACTCATGTTGAAATAATTGCAAAACTGATTCGCTATTGAACAGGTCAGGAAAATGGAGACATTGTCCGGTTACTTAATTCCAACCCCTTCAGCTACCGCATTTCCTGGCAAAATAATCATCGACAACGGAATAATTACGGCGCTGGTGCCATTAGAGCGATGTGAATCGGATAATTTCATACTGCCGGGATTTATTGACAGCCATACTCATCCGATAGAATATGGATTGACAAAACTCTTCCCCGACCTCTCCCCTGCCCGTTCGGTGAGTGAAGCTCTCGAACTGCTTTCTGAAACCCTCAATCACAAGGCGGAATTGCCTTTACTTTTAGCGTTTAACTTTAATCCGGAGCAAATCCGGGAACACCGCTATCTTTATCGACGGGAACTTGACCGGCTGACCCGAACAAAACCGATTTTTGTCTACCGCATTGATGGTCATTCCGGAATTGCAAACACGCCTGCGTTACACATGCTCTCATCACAATCGCCGGAAGGGATTGAATTTGATGGTGCCGGTAATCCTACCGGTTTAGTCTTTGGCCCCGCCTATGAAGCACTCTCAGGTAAAATAAAACGGCAACTGCCAACCGAAGTGCTCACGACTGCCTTGCGGCTTGCTGCAAAAGATGCTGCCCGTGCTGGTATTACTACAATGGCGGCAATGGTGGGAACACCGGAAATGGACGAATCGGAATGGCAGATTGTTCTGAATGCGCTTGAATGTGCTGAAGTTCGCATGGTGCCATTTATGCAAACATGGAATGTTGAGCTGCCAGGTCGGTTCAAATTGTCACGGATTGGAGGATGCTTGCTGCTCGATGGGTCATTTGGGTCCCACACCGCTGCCCTATCCGAAGAGTACGCCGACGCACCCGGATTCAGCGGAATCCTTTATCATAGCGACAGCAAGATCCTTGAATTTCTACGCCATGCAACCCGTCTGAATCTTCAGACCGCTTTTCATGCCATTGGCGACCGGGCAATTGAACAGCTGGTGCGCTGTCATGAGCAACTTGTCGGGCAAACTGCAGAATCGCTCCGTCACCGGATAGAACATGCAGAACTGCTGAGCCCGGAATTGATCAATCGCATAAGCAAATTGAAGCTGATACTCTGTGTCCAGCCGGCGTTCGAACTTCTCTGGGGCGGTCCAGACAATATGTATGCCAAACGTCTCGGCAATCGCTGGCATATGACCAACCCTTATCAGACACTGCTCAAATCCGGTGTTATGCTCGCGGGCGGTTCAGATGCACCTGTAACTCCGCTCAATCCGCTGTTCGGCATCAGAGCCGCTACTTCGCTACCTAATATGAACGAAAGACTGAGTTCGTCAGAAGCATTAGCCCTCTTCACAGCAAATGCCGCCTATTCTCTGAAAATGGAAGATCGGATTGGCAGCCTTAAACCCGGGATGGAAGCTGATCTTGTAATTACCAGTGCTGATCCAAGAATTGATACCCAGACCCGGATCATTGCAACTTTTAAAACGGGCAAGGTGATTTACCAGGCAGGTTTATGGCAATAAAAAATCAGGAACTTGCCCGGATTTTCGAAAGGATTGCTGATGCCCTGGAACTGAAGGGGGAAACTGGATTCCGGGTACTTGCCTACCGCAAGGCAGCCAGGGTTCTGACCGATCTGACTGAAGATGTTGCCGAACTGGACCGCGAAAACAGGTTGGAAACCGTCCCCGGAATCGGTTCTGGAATTGCGAAAAAGATCCATGAATACCTTGCGACCGGTAAAATGAAGAAACTGGAAGAAGTAACCGCGGGAATTGAACCTGGTCTATTTGCCCTGCTCGATATCCCTGGTGTCGGGCCCAGAACTGTCAAATTACTGAACGACAAACTCCGGGTAAAGAACATCGATGACCTGAAACGGGTGTTGATGGATGGTTCTGCAGCTCAACTTCCCGGTATGGGCAAAAAGAAGGTAGAAAACATTCTTAAGGGACTTGAGCAAATTGAACGCGCTGGTTCAAGGATGTATCTCAATGAAGCTTTTGAACTTGCCGAGTTGATCATAGAATATATCAGATCGGGTTCTGATGCCAAGGAAGTAATTGCTGCCGGTTCCCTGCGACGTGGCCGGGAAACAGTCGGCGATCTGGATATCCTGGCCACCGGCAGTAACCCTCAACAGATCGTCCATCGATTTGTTACATTCCCTATGACCCGGCAGGTACTGTCTGCAGGAGAAACCAAGGCATCTATTGTCATCGCTAGCGCAAACGGATTGCGTCAGATTGACCTCCGCGTAGTGGAACCGGAAACATTCGGTGCCGCCTTGCAGTATTTTACCGGTTCCAAGGACCATAATGTCGCCCTGCGGACGCTGGCTCAGAAAATGGGGCTAAAGATCTCTGAATACGGGGTTTTCAGGAACGACCGCCGCATTGCGGGAAAAACTGAACTGGAGGTTTATCAGGCAATCGGTCTGCCTTATATTGAACCGGAACTGCGAGAAGACCGGGGGGAAATAGCAGCCGCCCAAGAAAACCGGCTACCAGTACTTGTACGTCAGGAGGACATAAAATCAGACCTTCACATTCACACAACCGCATCTGATGGCAGCTCGTCGCTGATAGAAATCGTGCGGGCAGCGCAGCAGCTCGGATATACTCATATCGCCATTGCCGAACATTCAGTATCTGCAGGCTATGCTGGGGGGCTTACTGCTGACCAGCTGCTTTCCCGCTGTGATGAAATTGACCGTCTGAATGAGAACTTAAAGAAGTTCCGAATCCTAAAATCAGCCGAAGTAGACATTACCCCTGATGGCAAACTTGACTACCCGGATTCTGTTCTTGCCCGTCTCGACCTGGTTATTGCCTCAATTCATCAGGCATTCAATCGTGATGCAACCCGCCGCGTCTGCAATGCAATTGAACACCCCCTCGTACACATCATTGCCCACCCGAGTGGCCGGTTGATCGGAAAACGGCCGGGGTACGACATCAATCTCGAAAAGGTAATTGAATGCGCTGCGCAGAACCGCAAAATTCTCGAAATTAACTCCTATTACGAACGGCTAGACCTGAATGATGTCTGGGCGCGGCAGGCTAAGGAGGCGGGCGTATTGATTGCCGTCAATACTGATGCCCATTCGGTTTCCGATCTCAGCTGGATGCGTTATGGTGTAATGACGGCACGTCGCGCCTGGCTTACCAGAAACGATATCATCAACTGTCTTTCATTAGCGCAGCTGATGAAACTACTGGCGCGATTGCGTCAGAGCTCTTAGTTGTTTTTGCAGCCAGCGACAGCCTGCAAGTACCTCCTGCCATGAACCGGCACAATGTTCACCCGGGGTAATGGCAAGGGTGCATCTGACACCCCAGAGATTCAAATCCCGGTTTAGCTCATAATTGGCAATGCGATTCCAGTCACCGGAACGAGTCACCAGATATGCATAATGTTTCTTCAGGGTTACGGGCTCGGCCAGCACCTGAGCTCCGGTATGGGCACAGACTGTTACAACCCCCTTAATCAGTTCCGGATGCAGATACATCGACGCCAGCGCTTGAACTCCCTGTGCTGAAAACCCGAAGAGAAAAACCTGCCCTGAATCTACCGGACAGAATCGGAGGAGCTTCTTAATTGTCTGCACAGCTGCTGAATCGTTAGTTAAAATACTTCGGTGGTTCCGGACACGATGGCAGGTAGCAATCACCCAGTTGAGCGAATCACCGATTTTCTTGAAGCTGTCCAGATCAGCTGCGGTTGCACCATTGCAATGGAAAACAACCAACGCCGGAACCCGCTGTTCACTTAACCGCACAGCGGATGGTACGTAGAAGCAGTCGCTATCCGGATCACAAATTATTCCCCTGTCTGCAAATCCGACTGAAGCTGCCAGTAGCAAAACCGTTAAAAGTCGATTCATTGTTCAAGTCTCCACTTTCAGCATCAGCACCAGTGCTATTGCACCAAAGATAACATTGGGCAGCCAGGCGGCAAATACTGGTGATATTACATGCGAAGCTCCAAAGGCACGGCAGGTTTGAATAACACCCCAGTAAAGAAACGAAAAAAATAACCCCAACCCCAACCCCAGCATTACTCCACCGCGACGCAGACGGACTGAAAACGGCAACCCCAGCATCACTACTATTAAACCGATCAGGGCATAAGAGAACCGGTAATGAAACTCCACTTCCTCCCGCGCAACATTCTCTCCACTTGCCCGCATCAGCTGGATATAATTATTCAGATCAAAAACTGTCATCTCTTCGACCGGCTGTCCCAATGCGCCAAATTCAAAAAGACTGGGAGTCAACAACTTCAATTCATACTGAGCCTGCTGAGTAAATTTCTGTTTGCCGGTCGAATCAAATTCACGAACCCGCACGCCGTACCCCTTCCAGACCCCGTTCTGGTTAACTACCGAATCCCCGTCTACTCGAACACGAACCCGCCGGTTACGATCCAGCTTCACCAGTGTAAAGTTACGGAGTACCGCATTGGATAATCCGGCAGCCGGTTTCTCCAGTTCCCTGCTCCATAATACTATGTTCCCGTCAATGCGATAAATATCATATTGATAATGTGCTGGAGGCTGAACCCTTTTTTCAATTACAAAACGGCGCAGTTGACTCAATTTGCGATTAAAACGGATGGTAATGAATTCATTGCCAGCAATGAAGGCAAATATCGTAAAAATTCCAATCGCCAATGCTGGTAGAAACAACCGGTAGATGCTTACTCCGGCACTTTTGAAAGCTGCCAGTTCGTTATTTCTCGTCATCTGGCCATATACGACAAAAACCGCCAGAATCAGACTTACAGGATAGAGCAGCACTGCTGCCGACGGCAGGGCATAGAAATAATACTTGAAGATTACTGGTAGTGGCGTATTCCTGCTTAAGAAATACCCCAGTTCTTCAAACAAATCGATCAGCAGATAAATCGTTACTACACTTATTAGCGCCAGCAATGTAAACTTGCTCAGTTCAATGAAAAGATGCCGGTCGATTGTTTTCATTTGGTGCGTCCAGTAAACAGCCGGACTATTGAAAATTCAAACAGGGTCCGGCTGGAAAGTTCCAAGACCGGCAGCACCAGCAGGATGTTCGGCAGCCACATCCCGAAAAATGGTGATACAGTGCCATTCTCGGCCATGTTTTCGCCTGCCAGTAACAGGACATAATACAAGGCAAAAAATATCAGCCCGATGATGAAACCGGTCCCGATGCCGCCGCGCCGCAGCACTAACCCCAGCGGTGCCCCGAAAAGAAGAAAGAAAAAACAGGAAAAGGCAAGAGAAAACCGTTTATGCAATTCAGTCAACGATCGGAGTGCTTCGCTCCGACGATAACGAATTCGGGTTTTCAGCTCGTCGGCACGTACCTCTACGATCTCATTATCAGAACCGGCACCTGTCAAATCAGCAAGCTGCTGATTAAGTTCCCGGACATCATTATTGACATCCCGAATTTGCTTTAGCAGATGATTGAAACGCATCTCATCATCAGTCCGGTAATCACGCCCCTGCCGTACCAACACATCTTCACTTGGTATGTTAATTATTTGCTCCCGGAACGCCAGCCGACGGTAATTACCCGTTTCGAGTAATTCATGAATTTCGCCGTCATATAAAGTCAGTACCAGATATCGATCATCCACCGTATATTTCAATTCTCCCCGGGGAGCGGTAACGAAAGCCGGCGGATTCTTGCCCCGCCCGCGCTCAAAAATTACTGTATTACTGATAGTTGAATGTCGCTGATTGATTGACCCGATGTATACCATGTACCCGGGAAAATCATCCATGAAAATTCGCTCTTGAATCCTCAATGCTGGTTTCTTACGCGCAATATCGGTTAACAGGTTACGAACCCGATGCTGCGCTTCGGGTACCACATAACCGTTAAAAACAACCATCACCGGTGCCATTATGATACCCAGCACCATAACCGGTATAAACAGTCGCCATGCTGGAATACCAGCTGCCCGCACCACTGCCACCTCGTTATCTTGAGCCATACGTCCAAAGGTAATCACGCCGGCAATTAATCCAGCAAGTGGTGCGCTCACACTGATGACAAATGGCAGAGAAAAAAAGGAAATTTCTGTCACTGCCGACATCGGAACACCCTTGCGGACCAGCAGATCTGCCAGAAGAAAAAGTCGATCCATCAGCAAGATGAAGGCAAGTACTACTGTGGCAAAAATGAAATACAGAACATACTCTTTAACTGCCTCGCGCTGCAGCAGACTCATTTTATAATGATATAACTACTCTTAAGTAAGTCAATAAACCGGAAATACTCTGCTCTCTTTATTGGAATCCAGACCAGCTGGCGTTTCCGGAAAGGTTTTTCTCCCCTGGTTTACCAGCCCCGATCAGTCAATGTTTTCTGTTAACTGTTTATGATACAATCAGTTACAATATGGGGGGCTAGCCCCGGGCATACCTGTCCACTGCTTCGTGGTCAAGTGTCATCTCCGCAGAGCCAAAAATGGCGGTTTGCGTATTATCGCCCTCTCATGCTATTCTGGTCCTCACTTGAACAGAAACAGATATTGAAGTTATCGCACCCGATTTAATATCAATCTTGCCGCAGGAATTGACCTCTTCAGAAATGCCATTTATTATTATACCCTTGATGTCTGATTTAAATACAGAGATTGAGGTTTTAACCCTTGCGCGTAATGCGGAAACCGAAAGTCTTGGTCGGTATCTGGAATTTGCATGGCAAACTGAAGCGTTAGCCGGCAAGAACATGTTTATCCGGCTGGCAATGGATGAACTTATGCATCAGGAGTTACTCGGGAAAAAAATAGATGAATACCGTCATCAGGGCAGTTGTACGCCAGTATCTGTATCTCCGAGTTTGATTGAGAAGTTAACTCCCAAAATCACTCACCGTGAAGTGTTTAGTAGAGGTAAGGCAAATGCAGCTGCACTCTCAGCACTGCAAATAGCGCTGGAACTGGAAAACAATGCCCGGAAATTTTATCTTGAACAGTCGGAAAAGGTCAACCAAAAATCTTTACGTTTACTTTTTCAACGTCTGGCAGAAATGGAATCGGCGCACCAGCAGCTGATTCAGGGAGAAATTGACTTTATTGAGAAGACCGGATTCTGGTTAGGATTCAGGGAATTTACTGTCGAAACCAACCGCTAGTCAAGCCGTAGCGTCTGTTCCTGGAACCTGAATCCTATTTTTGAAAGTTCCGCCATTATCGGCTGATACAGTTCACTTCTAACAGGTATCTGAACGCCGGTCAATTTAATACTACCATCAATGAGCATTTTAACCGCAACTGCCGCCGGCAGGCTTACGGTCCTTGCCATAGCCGTATCACCTTCTGGTTCTCCGTAATCAATCAAGGTAGATTCAATGCGTTCCCGCCTGTCGGAATACTCAACTACAAACTGATGATGCAGAACAATCATGTCCCGTTCTCCGCGTTTGTAACTCATACGTTCAAGCATCGCCTTCGCCAAAATATCAAGATTAGAACCGGATTCCAGCATAATCGGAGCATCACTGAACAATCCGAGCCACTCCAGCCGTTGAAGAACCGGATGATTAACAGGCAGGTTCAGTCGAACTGCTGTATCCTCCTGCAGCCTGCCGGTCCCGGGTACATATTCCCTAAACCACTGTGCATAAGTCAGCCGGTTAAGGTCATTCCGGACCCGTTCATCTCTTAACAGTCCGAGCTCGCTGATTGCCTGCATGGTTTCGCACCAGCCGGGATAGCGAAGAGTTGCACGGATCATCGTTCTAATACCTTCCAGACCATATAGTTCAATATAGGGAAGTGAATTCCGGTTAGGGTAGGCCTCAAGTTCGCCAACACCGGTAATTTTCTGACGCCAGCTAGAAGCAAACAGCTGGCTGGCAGGAATTAGTATCTCCCTTCCGTCTTTCAAAAATCGGGCATCGTTTCTGCCAGCCATCAGTACACCCCGTGGACTCCAGGAGAATTTATAACCAAGAGGATTATCGTTCGCCTCTGGTGCTGGGAGCCCCCCGCATGAAGATATAAAACTGATAATTCGACCTCCATTTGCCTTGACGCGGTCAATAAGTGCCATTGCCGACATATGGTCAATGCCCGGGTCCAGACCGATTTCGTTGAGAAGAATAATGCCTGTTCTCCGGGCCTCGTTATCGAGCGCCTTCATTGCTTCACTCACATAAGAAGTAGTAACCAGGTGTTTTTTCAGAGCGATGCAATGACGGGCAACCGTCGGGTGATAAGTATACGGTAACAGACTGACTACAATATCGCTACTGGCAATCAAACGGTGAAGATTGGATTCATCGTCAGCCAACAGCTCGACTGCCCGCCCCCGGGGATGTGTGCCTATCAATTCCAGTGCCTTGGAAACTGTCCGGGTAGCCACTGTTAGTTCCACATCATTGAGATTTAAAAGATAGCGGACCATTGGTCTGGATACCAGACCCGCGCCCAAAATTAGAACCCTTTTCATATTATCATCCTTTCTTTATAAATTTTTCCAGATATTGGTACGGCGGAGTAAGTTTTCCTCGATGGAGAATCAAAGCCCTTTGCAATGGTGGTGGCAGAGTTAAGTGGTCCAACGAAACCTGGAAATTAGTCCCCGCCAGCACTGGCACAAATGGCATCAGCGCCCGGCCGAATTCAACTGATGAATCTGATGCCAGTTCGCAGGGAAGGTTGTCAACCGCCATTACCACCACCCCATCACCCTCAACGCCGTCGTGAACGGCATCGTCCAGGGGATTATAGACATAAAATGGAGCACCCGGGTCAGTTGTTTTCACAGTAACTTCGACTGAACCATTGATGTCGCATGAAATATCACCGATAATTATCAATCGCAGTTTTCCGGTAGTAGTGGCAGTTTTAAGATATTCCCTGGTCACAAGCCTGGGATATCGACTGTCCCAGTAAATACAATTCAGCAGTACCGAGAGGTAAGGCAGGTAACTCTCAAATCGCGAACGATAACGCTCCGGATACTGATAATATTCCTGCAGATCAAATTCATGCCCCTCGGTAATCGGTTCCATCATATGCTCTTCACGGAATACAACTTCATAAACCGCCTTGGGGTCTCTTGAACTCATTACTTTGGGCAACTCGGCAGGATCTATTCTAGTGCAACCGAGCTCATTTAGAATTTCACCGACACCCCGGGCTACATTTCCGTAACCGGTAACCCCAATAATCAGCGGAGCAAGTTCATCCGGCACACCGGTTTTTTTAAGTAGCTCCCCCACTCTAAAAATTTCACGACGGGCAGCAGCATAAGTGCCATATTCGTGTGCAAGTTTAAGCTCAGCCAGCGGCGTCTTATACCCGAGGACTGCCCACCGCCTGCCCAATCCGGCTAGGGTATCAATTGCTCCGGCGATCCCTGCATACCGGCCGAAAAATATCAGTCGGCGTCCCTGATCATCAGTCACCTTCTCGTAATCGATCAAGGAGCATTCGAGCGTCATCATCTGACGCAACATCGGCATGTTGTTCGGCTGCCCTTTAATCACGTGAGCAAAAAAAAGATAAGTTGTTGCTGGGCGGAAGAAGTTAACCGGAATCTCCTTGATTCCCAAAATAACCTGACAGTCGTCGAGTGTTTCACAGATTTTCGCCCCTGCTTGAGCATATTCGGAATCACTGAATATCCGTCGGGTAGACGGTTGAACATAAAATACTGTCCTGTAAACTGAAGTTAACTCACCTACTTGAAAAGGAGCAAGAGGAGCGCGCCGTTCCCAGATGTTCTTGTCTTCACGTCGAATACCAATTATGTTCATTTCCAGTGTAAGTTTAGGATTATCGAAAGGCAAGTCAATCCCGGCAATCGCACCATTACCACCAATGATAATTATTTATTGACATTTTTGTATTATCGCTAAAATTAGTTAGGAATGGGTACTACTTATTTCTTGCAGGTTTATGGGTGCCAGATGAACTTCTATGAAGCAGATCTGATTCGCAATATTCTCAACGCGACAGGTTTTGAAGAAAAAAATTCTCCAGGGGCTGCCGAAGTCCTTCTGATTATAACCTGTGCAGTCCGTGAACATGCTGAGAAAAGAGCACTCGGTAATTTCCGTCAATTGTTAAATCTAAAAAAAACTGGTTCTGCCCGAGTTATTGGCATATTAGGTTGTATGGCACAACGGCTTCAAGACACACTGATAAACTCTTTCCATGCTGATCTGGTGGTCGGTCCAGATCAGTATCAACGTCTTCCAGAGTTAATAAATGCTGCAATGAACGCTAACCGTCCTCAAATTGCTGTGGAATTATCTGATGAATGCTATGACCGGGTTCATCCAGTGATACAAAACCGTGTTAGTGCCTATGTTACCATCATGCGCGGTTGTAGTAATTTCTGCTCTTACTGCATCGTTCCTCATGTAAGGGGAAAAGAAAGGTCCCGACCATCTGAAGCCATCTTGTCCGAAATTGATGAACTGACAACACAAGGCGTTCGGGAGATAGTACTTCTCGGGCAAAATGTTTTAGCATACAATTACAATGAGTTCGATTTTTGCCGGTTGCTAGCCGAAATCCACAAACACCCACAGATATACCGGATCAGATTTATAACCTCTCACCCACGGGATCTAAATGAGCGAATTGTTAAAACGATAGCCACGCTTCCTCGTATCTGCCCCCAGCTCCATTTACCTGTTCAATCGGGCTCTGACCGTATTTTGAAATTGATGAATCGCGGCTATACAACAGAAGAATATCGCAACAAGGTTGCACTGCTTCGAAAATATCTTCCGGAAATCTCGCTGACAACAGATGTAATTGTTGGTTTTCCGACTGAAACTGAGGATGATTTCTGTGCTACACTGGAATTGATGAAATCAATACGCTTTGATTACGCTTACATGTTCAAATTTTCTCCCCGCCCTGGAACGCCAGCAAGCTTGCTTACCCCTACTGTTCCCGAGGATGTTATTCGGGAGCGATTACTCCGCTTGATCGAAATGCAAAACCAGATTACCCGCGAATCTAATCGGGCGATGCTCGGTAAAATTTATGAGATACTGATAGAGGGGAAAAGTCCGCGCGGCCGCGGGTGTATGGGAAGAACGCCTCAGGGAAAGGTGGTGGTTCTTGACGAACCTCTACCTGCCGGTAGTCTTGTAAATGTGAAGATTGTTGAAGTTCGGGGTTGGACCCCAAAGGGTGAAATCGTTTTTTCCAACGCCAGTGCACCCCATTCCCCTGAAATTAGGCCCAATTTTTCCCACCAACATGCAGGAGGTTAATTTATGGTAACTTTCCGGATTATTCTGATTCTGTTAGCATTTGTCATTCTCTTTGTTCTCGGCTGGCAGAATCAGTACCCTGTAAATGAAATCAGAGTCTTTTTCAAAACGTTTTATGATGTCCCGGTTGCATTAATTATGCTTTACTCATTTGCATTTGGTGCACTTTGCGTTGCGATATTTACGGTAATATCAGAAATCCGCCTGAGAACACGCCTCACTCAGCAACGCCGTGAAATCGACGCCCTTACCGAAGAACTTCGGATCCTACGTAATGCCCCGCTGAATGAGATACCTACTTCCAGCCCGAGCCTCAAAACGGAAAAAATTATTAAGATTGAAGAAAAGGAGTCTTAGTAATATGTACCCCCTCCTGATTGTAATTTTGGCATTACTGATTGTGGCCATATATCCGGTAATCCGCGATTTTATCCGTCAGCGCAAGATCACTCTACCCAGTTATGTCGAAGGTCTGCAGCTGTTACTGGACGGCAAAGTGGAAGATGCCAAAATCAAATTGAAAATTGCTGTTGAGGAGGATACGAACAACATTGATGCCTACATTCGTTTGGGACAGATTTTTTTAGTTCAGAATGATCCCAATCGAGCATTACGCATCCACGAAAGTCTGGCGCTGCGTCGAAACCTGAAACCGCAAGATGAACTCAAAATTTATCGGGCACTAGTGGATGATTACTTGACACTCGGAAGACACGTAAAGGCAATCCCGCTTTTAGAAGAAATTGTACGACAGGATCGATCGGATTACCACAGTCATGAGCGACTCTTGAATCTTTATATCGATACTGGCGATTGGGATAAAGCTGAAAAGCTCTTAAGAAATTTACCCCGCACTGACCCTGAACGCACTGCCCGGCTCTACGCCCGATTTGGGTTCTGCCGAGGAAAAGAAAATCCCAAAGCGGGAATGGGCTATCTTCATGAAGCGCTCAAACTTAGCCCGAAATCAATCCCCGCGCATATCTATCTCGGTGATTTGTTGCTGGCACAGGGAGATACTAATTCGGCAATTAACATCTGGAACAAGCTTTTGGATTTCGCACCTGAAAAAAACCACCTGGTTCGAGAAAGACTGGAACGTGCATATTATGAGTCCGGACGTTATGAGGAAATTATTGCTTTGTACAGAAAACTTCTGCACCGAGTGCCTCACGATACAAGCTTAGCGCTAAATATTGCTAAAATCTATGCCAAAAAAGAGGCAATCGAAAATGCCATCGATATCTTAGAAAACTATAGCAAAAAAGGTGAAACACAAATCTTAGCTGCTCTTGCTGCCTTTTACTTACGCAAAGGAAATACTGAACAGGCACAGAAATATCTTGAACAGATTATCAATATATCATCTACTAACTCATGTACTAAATGTGGCAGAATTCTTGAAGACCATGAAATATACTGCACACATTGTCAGTCGTGGCTGAAAACGATCAGTTAGATTATTCTAAACTGAAAATAATGTGGCAGAAAAGTTAACCCCGCTGCTTCGCCAATACCACCGTATAAAGCAGAAATATCCTAATACATTATTACTTTTCCGCGTGGGTGATTTCTATGAAATGTTTTATGAAGATGCAGAAATTGGCGCTCAGGTACTTAATCTGACTCTGACATCTCGTCCTCATGGTCCCGATATCCGAGTTCCATTGGCAGGTATTCCGGTAAAAGCACTCGACACCTATGTTGCCCGACTTGTAGCACAAGGGTTGAAAGTTGCAATCTGCGAACAACTTGAAGAACCGGACCCCAAAAAACCAGTTGTAGCTCGTGATGTCGTTGAAATAATAACACCTGGTACAATTACCCGCACTTCCCTATTAGATGCTAATAGGAACAACTACATAATGGCACTTTCCCCCCACGGCAGTAAATGGGGAATCAGTTTTGCCGATCTCACCACTGGTGAATTCTCCGTCGTGGAGGTAACCCCGGAAACTGCAACGGATGAAATTGAACGGATTTCTCCGGCGGAAATCATTATTCCCCAATCTTGGACCCCAACATTAAACATCACTCCCGAACCGAGATTTACTCGAATTGATGATTATTACTTTACCGAAGAATTTGCCTTTGAAAAACTAACACACCACTTGGGTGTATTAAATCTGGCGGGATATGGAATTGAAGACTTGAATGAAGGTATCTGTGCAGCCGGAGCATTGCTCGAGTATTTAGAACAGACTCAACGCGGAGCCCTCCCCCATCTCAGAAGGATCCAACGCTATATTACCCATAATTTTTTACTGCTTGACCGAATCACCCGGCGTAACCTAGAACTCATCGAATCCCTGCACTCAACAGACACTAAAACTGACATTAAAGGAACTCTGTTCTGGGTTCTTAATCAGACAAAAACCCCGGTCGGCGCTCGTCTTTTACGCCGCTGGATTCTTTCCCCCCTTTTATCTGTTAAAGATATCAACAATCGCCTGGACGCTATTAATGAGTTTAAAAAATCTCAATTCCAGCTTAACGAACTTCAAACATTACTGCGGCAGATTGGTGATATTGAAAGAATCAGTTCCCGTATTGCCCTTGGTCGCGCCGGACCGCGAGAATTAGCCACAATGAAAAAATGGCTTTCGGTAGTTCCTGATATTAAAGAACTGTTGCAACAGTTTAACACATCAAGACTTCTAGATTTGAAGAAAAAAATACCGGATCTGTCGCCTGTTGTAGACGAAATTAACAATGTACTTGTTGAAGATCCCCCTGTTACTCACACAGAAGGCGGGGTCATTCGTACGGGGGTAAACAGTGAGCTCGATGAATTACGCAGCCTCGCCTCCCATGCCAAGGAATACATCGCGAGGATTCAGGAACGGGAGCGTCAGCGTACGGGAATTCCTAATCTTCGGGTCGGTTTTAATTCAGTATTCGGCTATTACATTGAAGTTACTAAATCCTATCTTGCTAATGTTCCCCGGGACTATATCCGTAAACAAACGATAGCAAATGGAGAACGGTTTATTACCCATGAGTTGAAGGAGCTGGAGGATAAATTATTACATGCCGAGGAACGAATAAAAGCTATCGAGTCTGAGCTGTTTGTTAATCTCCGCAACAAGGTCGCCCAATACACAGAACAATTCCTTGAGCTATCGGGAACAATTGCCGAACTCGATGTACTTGCCAGTCTTGCGCAGGTAGCAATTAACGAAAATTATGTCCGTCCGGAAATCGACGAATCAGGTATTATTGACATTAAAGCTGGTAGACACCCGGTCGTGGAAAAAATGCTTAAAGACCCTTTTATCCCAAATGATATTTATCTCAACTCTGCTGATGAACAAATTCTCATTATCACCGGGCCCAACATGGCTGGAAAATCAACTTATCTGCGTCAGGTAGCGTTAATTGTAATAATGGCACAAATGGGGTCCTTTGTACCAGCTGATTCTGCGCGAATCGGTATCGTCGATAAAATCTTCACCCGCATAGGAGCTTCTGATGATGTTGCCCGCGGGGTATCGACATTTCTTGCAGAAATGCTCGAAACCGCCAATATCCTAAACAATGCCACTACACGCAGCCTAATTATTCTCGATGAGGTAGGACGGGGAACTGCTACCAAAGATGGACTGGCAATTGCTTGGGCAACAGTTGAATATCTGCATGGATCTAATAACTTCTGTCCGCGCACTCTTTTTGCTACTCATTATCATGAACTCACTCAAATTACTCGCCAGTTACCTCGAGTGAAAAACTATAGCTTTTTGGTGCGAGAAAAGGGAGATCAGGTGATCTTTCTCCGTAAAATTCATCCCGGACCAGCTGACAAAAGTTATGGCATAGCCGTAGCAAAGCTCGCGGGTTTACCTCCCAAATTACTAGAACGCGCAAAACAACTATTAATTAATTTCAACTGTAACGACCCAACAGACTTTATTCGGGATGACTCAGTGCTTACAACGCCGCTCGCTGATCAGAATCATATCAGAACGGTTATTGAACGACTTCAACACCTTGAGATCGAATCCCTTACTCCCCTTCAAGCCCTTAATCTGCTTGCCGAATTGAAAAAACTTGTCGAAGAATTTCATCTTTAACCAGATATATCAGTATTGACTTTATGCACCTGTCAACCATAATAATTTTATGGATATTTCAGTAATTGGCGCGGGATATGTAGGGTTAACGACCAGCGCCTGCCTTGCCAAAATTGGACACAGGGTAATCTGTGTTGATAATGACTCAGCTAAAATCGAGACACTAATCCGGGGTAAATTACCAATTTATGAACCCGGGTTGAAAGAAATAATCGCAGAAACAGTCAGTTGTGGAAAACTGACATTTACAACTGATATTAAGAGGGCAATCGAGAACAGTATCGTGTGTTTCATCGCCGTCGGAACTCCCCCCCTGGAAACCGGCGAACCGGATTTAACCAATGTTGAAGCCGTGGCTCGCCAAATTGCTGGTTGGATGAGTGGATACCGGTTGATCGTTGAAAAATCTACTGTTCCAGTTCAAACCGCTAAATGGATTAGAACCACAGTTGAACGTTATAATCGGAATCAGGTAGACTTTGATGTTGCCTGTAATCCAGAATTTCTGCGGGAGGGCAGCGCCGTCTACGACTTTCTTCATCCTGACCGGATTGTAATCGGCGTAGAAAACGAACGCGCTCGAAACCTGATGGAAGATATTTATCGCCCGCTGAATGCGCCTTTAATTATCACTGATCTCGCTTCTGCTGAATTGATAAAACATGCATCCAATGCATTTCTCGCAATGAAAATTTCATTTATAAACGCAATTTCCTTTATATGCGAAGCAGTCGGCGCAGATATTGCTGAAGTCGCTAAAGGTATTGGCATGGACCATAGAATCGGCTGCCAGTTTCTTAACGCCGGCATCGGTTATGGAGGATTTTGTTTTCCAAAAGATTTAAAAGCATTCATCAGAATTGCCCACGAATTGGGCTATGACTTTAGATTGCTCCGCGAGGTAGAAAAAATTAACGAGGATGCAAAAACAAGATTCGTCCGCAAAATCAAAAATACTCTCTGGAACTTAAAAGACAAAACCATTGGTATACTGGGCTTGTCATTCAAACCTAATACCGATGATATGCGCTTCGCCCCTTCGGTCGATATCATTAATGCCTTACTTTCGGAAGGTGCGTTAATCCGTGCCTACGACCCCCAAGCAATGGAAAATGCTCGAAAAATTTTGCCCAAAGTCGAATTTTGTCCCGAACCAGAAATGGTAGCTGATAATGCCGATCTCATTGCTATTCTCACCGAATGGGACTCATTTCTCAAACTTGACTGGGAGAAAATTAAAAAGCGAATGCGCATTCCTATTATTGCTGACGGAAGAAATATGCTCGAAAGGAAATTTATGGAAAACCTCGGCTTTATATATATTGGGGTCGGCCGATGAACCGTCCGGAGAAACGCTTGGTAGTTATTGCCGGTGGGGCCGGTTTCCTTGGTTCTCACTTGTGTGAATTTATGTTAAAAAAGGGCTTTAAAGTCATTTGTCTGGATAATCTAATAACAGGTAACTATGATAATATTTCACATTTACACCGATGTTCAGATTTTGAGTTCATAGAAGCTGATATAGTTGATTTTAATAAAATCAGAATACTTAACAAACTTACGCCTAATATTATTTTCAACTTGGCCTCGCCTGCATCCCCAAAAGACTACTACATTTACCCGATTGAAACACTCAAGGCAGGATCTCAAGGCACTTTAAACCTGTTAGAAATAGCACGCACAAATAACGCTATTTTTGTACAGGCTTCTACATCAGAAGTCTATGGAGACCCTCTTGTAAATCCTCAACCGGAGTCTTACTGGGGTAATGTTAATCCTACCGGACCACGGTCAGTCTACGATGAAGCCAAGCGGTTTGCTGAGGCACTCACAATGAGCTATCATCGCGTTTACACGGTACCTGTTCGAATAGCCAGAATTTTTAACACTTACGGCCCCAGAATGAAATTTGATGATGGAAGGGTTATCCCCAGTTTAATTTACCAAGCATTAACACATCAGCCACTTACAATTTTGGGAACGGGGAGGCAGACACGCAGCTTTTGTTATGTAAGTGACATGATCATTGGACTTTATCGATTGCTCCGATGTTCTGACCCTCATCCAATTAACTTGGGGAACCCCCACGAAGTTACTATTTTACAATTGGCACAGTCGATTAAAAAATTAACGCACTCAGACAGCCCCTACAAATTTTTGCCTGCTCCTCCCGATGATCCCAAACGTAGAAATCCGGATATAACGCGAGCTGTGAAATTGATTGGCTGGACTCCTAAAGTGGAACTGGAAAAAGGGCTTTTGCTGACTATTAAATGGTTCAAAAGAAATCTGAAGATTCGATGAAAAAAAATATTGCGATTGGTATTATAGGACTTGGCATGTGGGGGAAAAAATACTTGCAGACTCTTGAACAATTTCACACCGGACCGATATATTTGTGTGACATCAGCGATCAGAAATTTGAAAATTTAAGGAATTATATGACGCTTGAATACCGTACCATTGTTGAGAGTAAAGATATTAAAGCTGTAATAATCACAACTCCCGATCAAACCCATTATGCGCTCGCGCGTGACGCCCTGATTCATGACAAGGATGTGTTGGTTGAAAAACCAATGACCTTGAAAAGTTCTGAAGCCCATGAGTTGGTTGAAATTGCTCAAAACAGAAGACTTGTGCTTGCGGTCGCTCACACCCCTCTTTTTACAAAGAGTTATCAAAGGTTAAGCTCATACCTCAAATCAAATCAGTTGATTAATGTGATCCGAATCGAAGCGGTTCGAACCTCAAGGGGAAGAGAAAACATCAGCACTCCCCTATGGGATCTAGCTGCGCATGATATTGCAATTGCAGTATCGTTACTAGGAAAGCCTCAGTATTTTTCATGCTCAGAAAACACTCCAAAGCGGTGTCGATACGAACTTAAATTTGCAAATGGTTTAACTTTCGCGGGGGAAGCTCAATGGACACATCCACCTTTTCAAAGAGTCATTAGACTTTTTACCAAAAATGAAGTTCACGAGTACTATGAACCTATTGGTAATGATATTCCAGCGACGGAATTACCGCTAACCCAGATGTGTCAAAATTTTATCGATAGTTGTGTAAAACGCCTAAAACCAGTGAACAATGGCGAACTTGGCAAACAGGTGGTGGAATGTCTTGAAATTATCGATAATTTAATGAAAATAAACAATCATGAGATTATCTGTGATAATTCCCGTATTTAACGAAGAAGATACAATTGTTGAATTAATCGAACGGGTTAAGGCAGCACCGGTCAATAATAAGGAAATTATTGTTGTAGATGACTGTTCTCAAGACAGAACGCCCGAACTTCTAAACACAATTCCGGATATAACACTTGTTAGACATACAAAAAACCTCGGTAAAGGTGCGGCTATTCGTACTGGTATCACCCATACATCTGGTGATATAATCCTTATTCAGGATGCCGACTTGGAGTATGATCCTGCCGACTATGCTCTTCTGATAAAACCATTTCATAACCACAAAGTTGATGCAGTGTTCGGGTCTCGCTTTAAAAAGAGAAATCATTTTCTTATTATTAGCTTAATGGCTAATATCTTTTTGACGTTCCTTACAAATGCATTATTTGGGGGGAAAATCACTGACATGGAAACTGGTTATAAAGTCATCAGTAAAAAAACCATGGGAAAATTGAAATTGACTGCAAACGGGTTTGAAATTGAACCGGAAATTACCTGCAAGCTTCTGAGACTGCGCGCTCGTTTGTTGGAAGTTCCAATAAATTACACACCTAGAACAAAGGGCAAGAAAATAAGCTGGAAAGACGGGTTCATTGCCATCTGGAACCTCCTGAAGTATTATGTCAGCTAATCTCCACAGTCCCAGTTTGGAACCGGTTGTTGAGTTAACGGGGGTGTTCAAATATTATCAAGGTGATTGGCCTGCTCTGACTGACATCAATTTGACTGTTTATCCTGGAGATTTCTTATTTCTTCTCGGTGCTACAGGTGCAGGAAAAACAACTTTGTTACGACTACTTTACCGACATGAACTCCCTGATGCAGGATTGATTAAAGTGCTAGGTTATGACCTGTTATCGATGCGGTCTCATCAAATTTCACTGTTGCGCCGACGAATTGGAATCATATTCCAAGATTTCAAACTGCTATGGGACCGTACCGTTTATGAAAATTTGGAGTTTGTCCTGCAAGCAATTAATACTCAGCGGGATATCATACCGGCTAAAATCCAAGAAACCCTGAATCAGCTGGGTATCGCGCATAAAAGGAACTCGTTCCCCCACGAACTTTCTGGAGGGGAGCAGCAGAAAGTTTCTATTGCTCGTGCCCTTGTAAAATCACCAGATCTAATTTTGGCAGACGAACCCACAGGCAACATTGACCCTAAAGCATCAGATGATATTCTAAATATACTTAAAGATATTAATTACCATGGAACAACTGTAATAATGGCGACTCACGATGCTGATCTTGCGGAACGCAGTCGCCGCCGAAGAATCACTCTTGATGCCGGCAGAATCATACGTGATGAGGGGTGAAAATACATGAGTCTCTCCTATCTTATTAAGGAAACATACCGGACACTCACACGTAATATTAACCAATTTTTGCTCTCGAGCGCAGTAATATCAATCTGTTTGCTCATATTGGGAATTTTTATCGTTATAACAGTTAATGTAGTTAAATTAACCCGGTCGATGACAAACCAAACTGAGATTTATGTATTTTTAAATGATGAAGTTACCAATGATCCATCGCTTCTTCTGCAACGCATCACTACCATTGCCGGGATTGCAACGGTAAGATTTATTTCAAAATCAGAAGCATTACAAGAACTGCAGGCTGATCTGGGAAATGATAGCTTATTGGTTAACGCATTAGGAGAAGACCCTATCCCCGCATCACTTCGTATTACTCTGGACCCTGAATATGCGAACCCCAGAGACCTTACCCTTATCGAAGAGAAGCTGATGCGTTTGCCAGGCATAACTGAGGTATGGTCTGGAAAAGAACTTTTAAGGCAACTTAGCCAAGTTGCTAGAACAGTACTTTTATTGGACATTGTAATTTTAGCAATCGTTGTCGTCTCCATTATCTTCATTGCCTTTCAAACTGTTGAAAACTCAATCATCCGACGTTCACAAGAAATTGAAATTATGGAGCTTGTGGGTGCTTCGCGTTTTGCCATTCACTTTCCCTTCATACTCCAAGGCGCTCTTCAGGGACTTGGAGGAGTTTTAATCGCTTTGCTTCTAATCTTCGTGGTTTATCGATTAATTGTTATGGTGCTACCCGCACCCTACTGCCCGGCGTTACTACTTTTGTTAGCAATGTTAATTATCGGCATAATTCTAGGAATAGGGGGATCGATTCTGGCACTTAATCGCCTCCCCTCCTCGCTTTCTGAGAGACCACAAATACGCAACAGATGACCCACAAAACGCTTCTGTTTGTTGTTCTGTCCTATACCATGCTTCTATCTCAGCCTCCAGTATTAATAGACTCGCTTGATTTGATCCAACAACAATTAGATTCGACCCAACAAAAACTCAAGGAAATTGAGCAAATCCTGAGTGAAATCGGTATGCGCGAACACCAAACGTTACAACGGCTTGAATTGCTCCAAGAAAAAATTGCCCTCACGGAGAATCTTTTAAAACAAATTGAGTATCGTGTCAATAGTTACAACCGAGAAATCAGTAAATTAAATGCTGAACTCATTTGCCTTATGGAGCAACAGGACAAACTTGAGAATCGCCTGAAGCGAAGGTTGGTGGTCATTTATAAGTACTCGAAACTCTATCGATTGCAATCTTTGCTTACGAGTAAAAATTTGCCGGAGTATTATCGTAAATTGATAAATTTACGTGTAATAAGCCGTGCTGATCAGCAATTGATTGAAGAAACAAGAAAGCTGAATGCAGAAATAAGAGGAAAGGAATCGGCAATCCAAGAAGCTCTGGCCACTCAGGAACGATTAAAAAACGAAGTTGAGCTAAAAAAACAGGAACTCCTTAAAGACCGAGAACAAGAGATGTTAATTCTGCTCCAAATTCGCCGGGAAAAATCTGCTCGGGAAGCACTTCAAACTGAATTGGCGTCCGCTGCCAAACAATTACGCAATTTGATTAGTCAGCTCCAAGTACGTATTACGGAAACATCATCTGAGAATCTTGAAATGAAACGGGGAAAATTGCCTTGGCCAGTAGCTGGAGATGTAGTCGCATCCTTTGGTGTTCAAATTCATCCTCGCTATCGGACAAAAATAAATAACTTGGGGATAGATATCAAAGTAGATCGCCCATCCCCCGTCGAGGTAATTGCAACTGGTAAAGTAGCATATGCAGACCGATTTATCGGATATGGTAATTTGGTGATTGTTGATCATGGTACTGGTTACTTTTCCCTTTACGGAAATCTTACTTCTATAAATACCGTTGTAAACGCTACGGTCACCGCTGGAACAGTAATTGGTACAGTCAACGATTATTTACACTTTGAAATCCGAAAAGATGGACAACCCCTGAATCCTAAGGATTGGCTCCAATAATGCTCTTCACGGATATCATCGGCCAAGATAAGGTAGTCAAAATTCTTAAAAGATTGATTACAGCGAAACATTTTCTTCCTTTGATTTTTGTTGGTCAACCGGGTGTTGGCAAGCGTACATTGGCAATTAAGCTGGCACAGGCGATTAACTGCGATAAACGGAAAGAATTAACCTGTTCAGGTTGTTCTTCGTGTAACAAAATTTCAAATCTTAATCATCCAGATATCCATCTTGTAATTCCGATACGCAATCCCTCAGCCGATTCAAAAAGTGAGGACGTGATCGCTGAAATGGTAAAACATTATTCCGATTTTGCACTTGGCAAATCTCAGCCTCCTATACCCGCAAACTACACTATACCAATAAATGCCATTCGTTGGCTGGCAAGTGAAATGACCAAACATCCTGTATCTGCACAGAAGAGATTTTATATAATATTAAACGCACACAAAATGAACGCCGAAGCACAAAATGCACTTTTAAAAATTCTTGAAGAACCTCAACATAACACCATATTTATTCTTACCACTGTAAATCATTATGCGTTGTACCCGACTATTCGTTCCCGATGTCAGATTATCCGATTTGCCAACATTCAAGAATCAGATATAGTTAACTTCATAAAAAATAAGAAGATACTGCCAGAAAATCCACCAACAAATATTGACCCAATGCTCGTTGCTACACTTGCTCAGGGGTCTCTTGGACGTGCACTCAGTATTTACAAAAATTTTGCTGATTTTGCTGTAACACCGTTACTGGATTTTATTAAAAACCCATCAACACAGCCCATCTCATGCGTTCTCGCAGAATTAAAGCATGCCGAGCCTTCACTTATAATCAATACTGCCCTTCACGTAATATGCAAACGCGTGTCCGATTTTGTATCTACTTGTTCTTCAGAATTTGACCGCACGCCTCATAATAAATTAATAACCCTTCAAACATTGATTGAAAAACTCACATACTTTTATAATCGTTATCATCTCAGCTCACTTAATGTAAATTCGACGCTTGCCAATTACTGCACATTAAAAAAAATTCAACCGCCAAATTACAGCACTACAGCAACGTAGATAACTTGACCTTTCACGATTATTACTTAAAATTACTATAGATGCGCCCGTAGCTCAACTGGATAGAGTGCCGGACTACGAATCCGTAGGTTGCGCGTTCGAATCGCGCCGGGCGCATGGAATAACATAAGCCAAAAGAAGTGAAGGAAAATAAAGTTAATGTTAATGACGAATATTGGATGAGGATAGCACTCCAAGAAGCGCAACGTGCTGCAGAAGAAAATGAAGTTCCTGTTGGTTGTATAATAGTACTTAACGATACAATAATAGGCAAGGGACATAATCTGACCGAATCGCTTAAAGATCCAACTGCACACGCAGAAATTCTTGCCATTACCGCAGCAGCACGATCTCTGGAAAATTGGCGTTTACTCAACACCACAGCTTATGTTACTGTAGAACCATGTTTAATGTGTACCGGCGCGCTTCTTCTTTCAAGAGTCAAAAGAGTAGTATATGGCACCCAAGACGAAAAATTTGGCTGCCTAAATTCAAGGTATAATTTAATTAGAAATTTGCGATTCAACCACTGTTTTGAAATTACCGGAGGTATATTAGCCGACGAAGCAGCCAGATTACTAAAAAACTTCTTTCAAAAAAAACGTAAAACAAGGTGAATCAGGAGAGATGGCCGAGTGGACGAAGGCGCGTGACTCGAAATCACGTATACCCTTTACAGGGTATCGGGGGTTCGAATCCCTCTCTCTCCGCATTCCGTGACTTAAGAGGCTATAGAATGAAAAATTTTAAACTGTTACTTCTGATATTAATTTCTGTATTTTCTCTCGGTTTGGGAGAAAACCTGCGGCTAATTCGTAATTCAAAATCCGAAAGATCGATCTGGAATATTGAAACTACCAAAAGACTTATTCCTTCAGTGAACTTTTGGCAACAGGAAACTGAACCTTTTCAACGCTTTCGATTTAACCCGACCCGCAAAGACATAATTCGAATTAACAAACTGCGTTATGGTGCAACTGATACCGTGCGCGTACTCTGTCTTAGAGTAGAATTTGTTGAAGACACTACTCCATTGACTACCGGCAACGGCAAAATGGACACATTCGGTTTCCTTTCCCCTGATTCGGGTCTTTTTTATGATCCACCTCATTTCAAACGCTACTTTGAAAGATTAATGGAAGGTCTGCGAAACTATTATCTGGCTCAGTCGCAAGGCAAATTATTTATTGATTATACTGTTATGCCTTCTGGAGAAAAAAAATGTTACCAGTTGCCGAGAGAAATGCAATTTTATGGTGATACTGTTTCATATGAAGGCATTGAGTACGGACTGGTTCGACTGATGCACGACGCTCTTAAGGTAGCAGACCTCGATACAGCTATTCATTTCCGCGATTATGATGAATTCATTATCTTTCACGCTGGCAGCGGCCTTCAATCAGATTATGCAGCTGATGGTAAACGTGACAGTCCGTATGATTTACTTGCAGGGGAAATCCCCCCAGGAGCAATTGAAGCCTATTTAGGTGTACCTTATATTTTAGTTGATGAAGGCCAAACGCGTATTGAACAGGCAACCGTATTGCCGGAAATGATGCGACAAGATACACTCACCGAAAGAGGGGAAATCAATCTCGCTGGAATGGTGGGCTTAGCTGGTACATTGGCTCATGAATTTGCACATCTTCTTGGAGCTTATGATTTATATGATGTAACAGGCGTGACAATGGGAGTAGGGGCTTGGAGTCTTATGGGATATGGTGGTTGGGTAGGCGATTACAGTGCTGGAGCGCCTCCGGGGATATTACCTGCTTCCCTTGATGCATATCACCGAGTTGCTCTGGGCTTTATCACTCCTAAAGTTATTTCTTCACCAACAGAATCAATTAAAGTTTATTCAGGCATGATAGATACTAGCCTATATACCAGCCGCCCTGACAGCATCTATCCGAAAATTATTAAAATACCGATAAATCAACAGGAGTACTTCTTAATTGAAAATCGCCAGACCGACATCCGCAAACCGGATACCATTATCGTTGATGTCGAAGATGGTGTAGTTATTGGGGTTGAATCAAACGAGTATGATTTCTTTTTACCTGGCTCAGGAATCCTTGTTTGGCACATAGATGAAAAAGTTATCGCTGATTATAGTCCTTATAATGCTATCAATATTGACCCCGCACACAAAGGCGTAGATCTCGAAGAAGCGGATGGTATTCAAGACTTCGATGTTCCATACTGGTTGACTTATAATTATCAATATGAAGTATATGGTTACAAGTTTGATCCTTTTTCCAAACAGGGTTATAACGACCGCTTTAATGCTTATACAACACCAAATTCTGACGCCTACGTCGGCAAAAGTTTTATTTCTGTAGAATTATATGGAGAAGGAGACACCCTTTCTTCCTTAAAGGACACGCTGATAACAATTAAAGTTAATTGGGATCTTTATTATCAAAACTTCCCAAAAGATTTGCAAAGAAACAGCCCTTTGAAATCGGCTTATGCCGTGGATTTAGATTTTGATGGAACATTGGAGGTTGTTACTGCCGACAGCGCAGGCCAAATATTCGCATGGCGATATAACGGCGATGGTTTCCGTTTCCCAAACGGCGCATTTGTAAATACAGGATCTCAAATAGCAGCTGACTTGGCGGTAGGTGATGTAGCACCCGATTCAGGACTGGAAATAGTGGCTGGCTGTACAGATGGAAAAATTAGAATCTATACTATGACTGGACTTCTAAAAACTACACTCAGAACGTCAGACCGCATTATAGCAGCACCAGTTCTTGCCGATCTAAACCACGATGGATATAAAGATGTAATAATCGGTTCAACTGATGGTAATATGTATGCAGTTACCTCTGACGGAGAAATAATAGCGGGTTTTCCTGTCCGCTTGGGTACAGAAATCAGAGCGCCAGCGGCAATAACCGATACAACGAACCCCAGAATTGTTGTTCTCACAGCAGATCACCGTGTTTGGCTGTTAAATCAAGATGGAACCATAGTTCCCGGATTTCCTATCACTCTCGGTTATTCCCCGTTCTATGCATCTGCTCAACCTGTTGTCGCAGATTACAATCGCGACGGTGAAAATGAAATTGCGGTAGTTGCTGGTGGAGAACATGAGTATCGATTATACTTAATCACACAGACCGGAACTATAATTTATCAATCCCAGGAATTAATAGAACATCCGTTTACCGGCACATTGGCAGTGGCGGACATGAATACCGATGGTTATCTTGATATTATTTGCGCTGCGCGCAATAAAATCTTTGCTTTCAACTACAATGCCACATTAGTTACAAACTATCCTCTCCGTTGTGAGTCTACATTTTCCGTTCAAGAACTGGTGGGCAACTGGATAGTTAGTTACGAGAAACCTTTTGAATTCCGTTCCTCGCCCATTATTATCGGGTTAAATAATGACAATGTACCAGATATTATTATCGGTTCGCCGGCGCATGGCATTCTCGGGTTTAATGGAAAAGATGGCACACTTCTTGACCTTTTCCCCTTAATGACTACAGCATCTGTAAGTGCCACTCCTCTTTATGCAGACATTAACAATGATGGCAACCCGGAAATCGCTGCTGGCTCAGATAGTGGCATATTCTATATCTGGAGCCTGCCAAACTCTGATTTTAAGGAATACTGGAGTTGCCTCTATCACGACCCCTGTCATACCGGACTGACATATCCACCTGCGTATTTTCCAAATGCAGATTCTGGTCCATTGATAAATCAATTCTATCTTTATCCAAATCCAGCTAACGATGCTGTCTGCATAAGGTTCCGATTGAATCACAATATTTCTCCTGCACACTTCACGGTTTTAGACATGAGCGGCGAACCTGTAATTAATGAAATCGCCGCCCCGACAAGTCCTTTTGTTGACAATGAATTATGGCTCAATCTTAAAAACCTTGCGCCTGGAATCTATGTCGTAAAGCTTGAAGTCAACACTGAAAATCGACGGCAAATTCGCTTCGCCAAACTGGCAATTATCCGATGATACCATTCACAGGTCTAACTGCTGTTTTAATATCGATTAACAGTTTAAGTGCAGAACATCCTCAATCCCGACAATCGTCCATGGTTCATGATTCGACCAATCCTCGAACCCCCATATCGTATCTTAACCACCCACTATTTGCCGAAGAACATCCAGGTCAATTTAAAAGAAGGTACCAAACTATCACAAATAACTTTGACACAGACAGTGTAATCAAAAGTGATTTCATACTTAACGATGACTCAAGAGGCGGGTGTTCTCAAAAAACGCCCAAGATTGCTTCAAACTCCGTTAACAGCTTTGTAATATGTTGGTACGAATTTCGGGATGGCGATGCCGATATCTGGTATCAATTATATGATTCTTCGGGAGTGGCCTTGGGATGTAACCAACGCGTAAATACTGATATCACTATGGGCTGGCAAGGAGATCCTGCAGTGGCCGGGAGTCCAAACGGTAACTTCATATTTACATGGGAAGATCGTCGCCAACTAGGCAACTCTGACATTTTTGCCCAGCGGTTTGACCGTAATGGCAATCGATTGGGGGATAATTTCCGGATTAATGACTCAACAGCCGCAGGGGACCAAAGCATCTCCGCTGTTTCTGTTGTGCCAAACGGCATCAGCCTAATCGTGTGGGACGACCGTCGTAATGGAATTACTGGAGATATTTATGGCAGATTTCTTAACCGCGATGGTTCACTCATTGGGAATGATTTTCGAATCAATGATGACCCGTTGAATTATGGTAACCAGTATGAACCTGATATCGGCTGTGATGACTCTAACAGATTTGTTGTTGTCTGGATGGATGGAAGAGACGGAAACTGGAATATTTATGGCCAGCGCTTTAATTGTAATGGCACGCGCATCGATAACAACTTCCGCGTAACAGCTCAGGAAAGTATTCAATGGTCCCCAAGAATTGCCGTCGGTCCTGCTGGTAATTTTGTTGTTACCTGGAATGACCGCAGAAGAAACCAGTGGGATATTTATGCCCAGATCTATGATACATCCGGAACACCAGTGGATACTAATTTTCGCGTTAACTGCGATATGGGGGATGCCGATCAACTACTGGGAGATGTAGCAATCAACCGCTACGGCGAGTTTATCGTTGTCTGGTCTGATAAACGAAATGGGAATGACGATATCTACGCGCAAATATTCAATTCTGCTGGAATTCGTATCGGTAGCGAATTTAAAATTAACGACGATATGAGCAGCAGTTCACAGATCTCTCCGGCAGTAATTGCTTTATCTGATGGTGGCTACTGCATTACTTGGGCTGATGCACGTAATGGAAATTTTGACATATACTGTCAGAGAATCACACGGAGTGGTGATAAAATAGGAATCAATTTTCGAGTAAATGACGACTCCAACAGTTCTCACCAACGAGTTTCCTCTGTCGGGCAAGAACGCTTGAATCAAAGAATACTAATAGCTTGGGAAGATGAACGAAATGGGAATTGTGATATTTATGCTACAATTATCAACAAGTTTGGCACCCCCATTTCACAAAATTTCCGCATCAACGATGATTCAAACGGAACTGGCTCGCATTTTTACCCAAGCAGTGCAGGCGGAAACAAACGTTTTATCGTCTGCTGGCATGATTCCCGTCAAGGAGGAGATATTTATGCCCAGTTGCTTGACGATGACGGTAGTAAAATAGGCGGTAATTTTCTTGTTAACGAAGGTAACATTGGTGCATCTCAATGGTATCCATACTGTGCTATGGACACATATAATCGCGCTGTTATTGTATGGATGGATTATCGACAAACTTTTTCTAAAATTTACGCCCGATTATACGATGAAAATGGTAATCCTGTTGGACCCGAATTTCGTGTTAGTGACACACCCGAAAGTATCCCAGAAGCTTTCGCGAGCGTAGCAATGAATTCTGCTGGATATTGGGTTGTTAGTTGGATGGATTACCGTAACGGCAACTACGATATCTACTGCCAGCTATTTACACCCCGTGGCGAAAAAATCGGGTCAAACAAAAGAGTAAATCTAGACGGCCAAAATGTTCTTCAATCATATCCGGCGTGTGCAATTGATAACAATCGGAATATTGCAATAGCATGGGAGGATAAGCGTAACGGCTCATATGACATTTATGTACAATTTCTGGATTCACTTGGCAATCTGATAGGCGTTAATGAAAGGGTTAACGATAATCCTCCCGGACACTCGGACTGCTACTCACCGAGCTGCGCATTTGATGAAACAGGCCGTCTGGCCGTGATGTTTAATGGAGAATTCGAAAATATTGGTAATCCTCAAATATTCTGCCAACGGTTTCGTTCAGATGGCACAAGAATTGGCCATAATCAGAAAATCAACGAACCTAATTTATTCCCCAATAATTCTCATTGGACCGTCGGTCAAAGCGTCATTGCCAATAATGAATTCATTATTTTTACATGGACTGATAATCGGCGTCATCAGGGGTGGGATATTTCTTGCAAGGTCACGGATTGGAACCTTATTGGTATTCAGGAGTTAACCTACCAAGACCCAAAATACCAACCAGAAAGAGTTCCCAATATAGGAACTTTTTTCCTAAGACAGCAAAATAAAATTTCTTTTTCTCTAAGACATGCAACTAAAATTTGTATTTACAACTTGTGCGGCTCTCTTATGTCCAAAATCAATGTTACTGGTAAAACCACAATTAGTATTGATAATCTAGCGCCCGGAATCTATTTTTTAAACATCCAAGACAAACATAATCGTAATTTTGCATACAAAGTTGTAATAATGTGACGAAAGGGGGAAAAATGTATGTTCTTCTATCAATGTCCATGGCAATGATGCAAACACCTGCTTATCAGAACGAAATCAAGCCCCCAAGTCGAAGAATTGCTATTGTAGCATCAGCCCTTCTTCCTGGCAGTGGACAATTGCTTGCTGATGCAAGAAAACGCGGGGAAATCATGGTGTGGCTTGACGGCATTTTGTGGACGGGCTGGGCAACTTTATCATGGTACCGGACTAACCTCGAACAAGATGCATTACTTATTGCCAGTCAATATGCAGGTGCAAATATCTCCACTAAAGATCCGCGATATTACCGGGCACTCGAAAGGTATAATAGTTCATCTGAATACAATGAAAGCATCAAAAAAGAAGCCCGGGAGTTATACCCTGACGATCCTGATGCCCAAAGACGGTACTTTCAAAGTCATGCATATTATGGTCATTGGGAATGGGAATGGCAATCCGATTCAATCAGGATCTTTTCCTTTTGGAAAACCAGAAAATCAGCAAGAAGTGCCGGTATGGCTGCCAGTTTTCTAGTTAGCGCACTTGTTCTAAACCGAATAATCAGTTTCATTGATTGCGTATTCTTTTTACCCGAAACACGCCTGAATCGAAGAATTGACATTACTCCAACTCCTTCATATTTAGGCATGCAGTTAAGGTATCACTTTTAACATGAGACCTGACGAAGAGCTATCAGTAGATTACCTAGTTATAGGTTCTGGTATAGCAGGTCTCTGGTTTGCTTGGAAGGCGGGTAAGTTTGGAAAAGTTCTAATTGTTACTAAAAAAAACAGTGCCGAATCGAATACAAATTATGCTCAGGGGGGGATCGCTGCAGCAATTGCTGAAGATGATTCCCCTAGACTCCACTACGAAGATACGATACGAGCAGGCGCAGGACTTGCGCATCCAGACATTGTTGAAATTGTAACATCTGCAGGGCCAAGACTTGTTAATGAATTATGGAGGTTGGGAATTGAATTTTCCACTAAAATTGATGCTACGGGACAAAAAAAATTTGATCTCGGGCGGGAAGGGGGGCATCGTCGACGAAGGATCGTCCATGCCCAAGACGCAACAGGGCAGGCAATTGAAAAAGGACTTTTGGCAGCAGTCCGCTCAATCAGTACCATCCATACCCTGGAAGAACATTTCACAGTTGACCTTCTGTTAGATCAGGATGGTAATTGTGCTGGGGCGCTGATATTAGAAAAATCGACAGGCAGGTTGAAAAAAATCAGAGCAAATGCATGTTTATTGGCTACTGGTGGTGTGGGGCAAGTATATCGCCACACTACTAATCCCGCAATCGCTACCGGTGACGGAATTGCCATTGCTTATCGTGCGGGGGCTTTGATAGCCAACATGGAATTTATACAATTTCATCCCACAGCTCTTTATGGCCACAAACTTAATGACCGCGTTTTTTTAATATCTGAAGCAGTACGAGGGGAGGGAGCAATATTAAAGACCCGTGACGGACGAGAGTTTATGAGTGCCTATCATCCTGACGGTCCATTGGCGCCACGAGACATCGTTGCAAGAGCCATTGCTGCAGAAATGCTTCGACGAGGCGACGAGTTCGTCTTACTTGATTGTACTATGATACCTCGTGAGCGTCTAGTCGAGAGATTCCCTAATATCTATGAAACCTGTATGAAACTTGGTATTGATATTGCAAATACGCCAATACCAGTAGTTCCAGCTGCTCATTATGTATGTGGCGGGATTGCAGTTAATTCTTGGGGCGAAAGTTCAATTGGCCGATTGTTTTGCGCAGGGGAATGCGCGTGTACTGGGTTACATGGCGCGAACCGACTAGCATCAAATTCGCTCTTGGAAGCTTTAGTATTCGCCGAACGAGCCGCGATAAGTGCGACTGAGAAATATCCCCCAGTAAATAAACCTAAAGCACCGCAGTTAAGTTATTACCTAACTCCACACCCTATTGAGATATCGGATCAGGCTCAGTTCACACTGGCTAACCGCTTGCGAAACATAATGTGGCAATATGCCGGCATAATCCGATCAGATGCAGGTTTGAATACAGCTCTTCGCGAATTAAATCGATTGAAAGACGAGCTACCTATCGTCGCGCGCTGTTGTAATTCGGTACCCTTGATGGAAATGCAAAATATGCTTATCGTCGCACAACTGATTGTCATTTGCTCTCAAATACGCAAAGAATCACGCGGACTACATTACAACCAAGATCATCCATTTCCAGACGAAAAGTTTGAACTTGATACTGTTATTTCGGTAAATAAATTCAATGTTCTCGAAAAATTCTAAACTGGGCTATTTAATTGAGCACTCCCGGCTACTGGAACAATTTTCACATTATTTACTTGTTGAACGTGGACTAACCCATCTATCGGTAACAAGTTATCTTAACGACTGCAAACAATTTCTATGTTTTTATCCTCAGATAGCTAAACAACCTACACTTATGAAAGCCGAACTTATACGGCAGTTTCTGAAGAAACTTACCGAGTTGGAACTTGCAAAAACAACTATTGCGCGTAAGCTAATATCAATTAAAATGTTATGTAATTTTATTGAAGAACAATACAATACAACTATTTCCGGAATAGAAAGTTTAAAAACACCAAGGCAAACCAGACGTTTACCGACTGTGTTGACACAGATGGAAATTAATCATTTAATTAAATCAACTGAGAAAATACCTAACCGCTTTGCATCGATGCGCGCAAAAGCGCTACTGGAAATTGCATATGGAGCAGGCTTACGGGTATCGGAACTATCAAATCTTACATTAAGTGATATCAATTTTGACGAAAGATTCGTTCGCATTATCGGCAAAAGGTCTAAAGAACGTATCGTTCCCTTGGGTAAACACGCATTAAGAGCTGTAAAAGATTATTTGATATTACGACACCAATTTAATAACGGTAAATCGCCATCTCCATATCTCTTTATTAACCATCGGGGAGGAAAGCTAAGTCGAATGGGTATTTGGAAGATTTTGCGGATTTGTGTTCGACTTGCTGGATTTTCTAAACGTATTACACCCCATACCCTTCGGCATTCTTTTGCAACTCATCTCTTGGAGGGAGGTGCCGACCTAAGAGCGGTCCAAGATATGCTAGGTCATGCTAATATCGCAACTACGCAAGTTTATACTCACATTGATACTTCCTATCTGCAAGATGTATATAAAACCTTTCATCCTCGCGGTTAGTATGGGATACAACTTGTACTCGCATTATCGTCAAACAAGCTCCACGCCGAAATTACCTCTTACAACCTTTCCGATGACGTAGGCTTGCCCGATTGTAGGTATTATTTTATCAAGTTTAGATGGGGCAACAAAAATTACCATCCCGATGCCCATGTTGAAGGTCCGGAACATTTCGGTATCCGGAATGCTTCCGAGCATCTGTATGTAACGAAAAAGCCGAGGTACTGGCCAAGCAGATTTTTTAATAACACAGGACCGTTCTGGCGGTAAAAGTCTCTGGATATTTTCATAAAACCCGCCCCCTGTTATATGAGCAATCGCCTTAATTTCTCCTAACAAGGGGTAAACTTTTTTATAATATGAACGATGCGGACGCAAAAGCTCCTCTCCAAGTGGCTTTTTTAACCCTTTTAGCCGGGTATTCAGCGTGAAATTATGCTGTTGAAAAAAAATCTTTCGAACCAGGGAATAACCGTTTGTATGGAGACCAGAAGAAGGAAGCCCTATAAGTAGATCACCCGGTTCTAATCGCTTAGCATCAACAACCGAATTCTGTTCAACGACACCGACAATAAACCCCACTAAGTCAAAATCACCAGTTTTGTAAACATCAGGCATCATAGCAGTTTCTCCACCGACTAAAGCACAATCATGATATTTACATCCACGAACTACTCCCTTCACTATGAGAGCAATTTGCTCATTAGATAAATCAGCGTGAGCAATGTAATCAAGAAAGAAAAGTGGCTTAGCTCCCAAGGTGAGAATATCGTTAACGCAATGATTTACAAGATCCATACCTACTGTATCAAACCTGCGCATCATTTTAGCAATTAATAACTTCGTCCCCACTCCATCACAGCTGGCAACTAATAGCGGATTTTTCATTTTAGGCAACCTAAAGAGCGATCCGAAATGCCCGATCTCAGAAACTACATATGGGGAAAAGGTTGAAGTAACCATATGAGCAATACACTGTTTAACCTGCTGCATCCTACTTATGTCCACGCCGGCGTCACGATAAAGCATAGAATAATATAATTTACCATTAACTGATCAACGGTCAAGCAGCACTAATTTGCCTAGTCGCGGACACTTCTAAAACAGCTTGCCGGGTGACAATCATAACCCATTGAAAAATATCATGTTGTACTGATATTCTGCCGTATGCAGCACAAAACTACATTCTGAGCTTGACTTTTAATTGATTTGGGATTACTCTATAAAAGTGATTCTCAATTCGATCATTCAGAACATTACAGAAAGATTTGTAAATGATATCGCCATCGACTTGGGAACTTCATCAACCTTAATTTATGTTCGGGGTAAAGGAATAGCACTGCGTGAACCATCTATAGTTGCAGTTGATGAAGTGACTCATGAGGTAGTTGCCGTTGGGACTGAAGCCAAACGCATGCTCGGCCGAACACCAGAAGGTGTAAGGGCAGTTAGACCGATGAAGGATGGAGTAATTGCAGACTTCAGTATGGTAGAAATCATGCTGAAGTCTTTCATCAGTATGGTTCAAAGAAAGAAACTCTTTGTCCGACCACGGGTAATCGTCTGTGTACCATCAGGGATAACCGAAGTGGAAAAACGGGCTGTACGGGATTCTATCGAAGCCTCAGGCGCTAGAGAAATCTATATGGTTTCAGAGCCGATTGCAGCAGCAATTGGTGCCGGTTTACCAGTAGACGCGCCAACCGGCAATATGATTGTAGATATTGGTGGGGGCACTACAGAAATCGCGGTTGTAGCATTAAGCGGGGTTGTAAACGCTGCATCAATACGCGTTGCCGGCGACGAAATGGACGAGGCAATTATAAACTACATTAAAAAGAATTATAATCTTATTATCGGTGAACAAACAGCCGAAAGTATAAAAATAACCATTGGCTCTGCCTACGCAACAGGCACAGAGGAAAATATGGAAGTTAAAGGCCGGGATCTTGTTTCGGGTATTCCAAAAACGATTAGAATTACATCTACCAAGGTCCGCGAATCCCTGGAGGAACCAGTATCTCTTATTATAGATGCTGTGCGGCTGGCGCTGGAAAAAACACCACCTGAGCTTGCTGCTGATATTGTTGACCGTGGCATATACATGTGCGGAGGCGGGTCCCTCTTGAGGGGGCTGGACTTATTGATCAAAGAAGAAACCAATCTACCTGTATACGTTGCTGAAAATCCTATTGAAAGTGTAGTACGGGGTGCCGGCAGGATTCTGGAAAACATAGGACTTCATGAAAAACTGATCCTGCGCTCGAAATAATTTACACTGTGCTTTTGCAAACCGGCGATGCCTTATAAAGCAGCTGTTTCAAAATATGATCGTATCTCAGTGGGGATTGTTATTCTTGCACTGCTCGTCAATTTCATTCCCCCTGCCTCTAAACTGAAGCTTACCCATCCACTGGCTGAAGTACTTCTGCTTCCTAATCGCGCAATAGCTTTTGTCAAATCATTCATTGCCGCAAACCGAAATCTAACCCAACGAATGACCCAAATTGCCTGTGAGCTTGCTGTGGAAAACGCTCGGCTTAAATCTACCCGAAATGACACTTCAACCATATCATTAGGCAACGCTAATTTACTTTCCTCACAGATCATTGCCCGCGACATGAGTACTCTCAAAAGGTTTCTATTGCTCAACCGGGGTACTGTACATAAAATTCAAATCGGAGCGACCGCCATCACACCTGAGGGGATAGTCGGGCGTGTTATTGCAGTTTCCCCGCACCAATCACTCGTTCAAACAATCCTTGAACCCGATTTTAGAATAGCAGCGCTCAATAGCCGTAATGGTGAATTAGCCATCTGCAGGCCAAAATATAATAATGAGGATCTATTGGAACTTGATTATGTAAATCCCGATGCCGATTTTAAAATTGGAGACACTGTTCTTTCTTCCGGATTGGGCGGCATCTTTCCAAAAGGTCTGAAAATTGGGATTGTAATCGAAATCCCCACTGTACAAGATGTGTTTAAAAAAGTGTTCGTCAAACCGTTTGTTTCACTCTCAAAGGTCGATAACATTTACATCATTGTCCATAATCTGCATTCACCAGATACTAACTCATCATTGGAAAGCTTACCTTTTGAACTTAACTTGCCAGAATAGTCATCATGCGCCGATTGTTCACGATTATGATATTATACTGCTCCTTTATCATTCAAACTGCCATATTATTGGGTGGACCGGATTTATCTCTATTAATACTCATAACGCTAGCTCTTTATGAGGATAAAGTTACATCGACACTCGCGGGTTTTCTGATCGGGTTTTGTTTCGATCTCATCGTACCATATAAACTAGGGGTTAACATGTTCAGCCTTAGTATCATCGGTTATTTCGTAAATATAATGCGAAGCTTCTTTTATCGAAGTTTTTGGCAACCAATTGTCTTTGCTCTTGTGGGAATTTTAATTAAAAACTCTTTTCTTCTTATTAACGGAATGCCATTATCACTTTCCTCACTTCTTATTACCGCTCTCTTGACATTATCCTTCAGTTTACCCGTAGAAAGAACCATGTATAAACTCTTTTTCCAAAATAAATGAAAGATCGTCTGAAAAGGCTGTGCTTTATTTTAATTACTCTCCTGCTGATTCTCGGAGCAAGACTCATCCAGCTTCAAATTATTCAGGGAAAACGCTATGCCCGTCTAAGTGACCGTAACCGGATAAGGAAAATTGTATTACCTGCACCCCGGGGGCGAATTTTCGATCGTAATGGCATATTGCTTGCCGATACCCGTCCTACTTGGACCGTAGCAATCATCCCCACAGAAACCAATGACAGCGCCTTAGCATTACTGAGCATATTACTTAACAGGCCACAAAACGAACTGCTACGTCGCCTTCAACCGGTCTCAGAAGTTCCGGCTCCGATCGATATCTTGCGGAATGCATCATTCGATGTAATTGCCAAAATTGAAGAAAACAATTTTCGTCTCCCGGGGGTTCTCGTTAGAGTAGACCACATCCGTAATTACCCATTTCGTAATTTGTATTCACATGTCATCGGTTATGTCGGCGAGATAACTGAAGAAGAACTCTCACGGGATTCCTCCTATCGTCTTCTCGATTATATAGGTAAGACCGGAATCGAAGCTCGTTATGAAAGATTCTTGCGTGGACGCGATGGCTACAAGTATGTCGAAGTGGACGCCCGGGGGCGGGAAATTGGACCGCTTCCGGAAAAAAGACCCGAACCCTACATTCCTGGAAAAGACATCTACTTAACAATCGACCATAATCTCCAACAGGCTGCATATGACTTGATAAGCAAGTACGAACGAGCAGCTGTAGTTGCAATCGCGATCAATACTGGAGAAATTCTTTGTCTTGTTTCCTACCCCGATTTTGATCCCAACATATTTCTTGCCCCACTTAATCCTTCACAATGGAATACCTTGATATCCAATAAATCAAAACCATTCTACAACCGCGCCATTTCCTCGGCTTATCCACCCGGCAGTACATTTAAACCCCTTGTTGCTCTGCTGGCGTTAGAGAAACAACTGATTACTCCGCATGCTCAACTTCTCCCCTGTAATGGCACCTTCCAATATGGCAATCGTAAATTCAAATGCTGGTCTGCTCACGGCAGACTGAATATAATTGGTGCAATAGAACAGTCGTGTAATGTTTTTTTCTATCAGCTGGGAACAAAAATTAGAGTTGATACACTGGCGGAATTTTGTCACCAGTTTGGTCTCGGTAAAAATACGGGCATTGACATTCCTGGAGAAAACGCAGGAAATATTCCAGACCGTGATTTTCTGAATCGGCGTTACGGAAAAAATCAGTGGACACAAGGGTTTATGCTTAATTACTGTATTGGACAAGGGGAAGTCCTTGTGACCGCATTACAGCTAACTCAATTATACTCGTGTTTTGCCAATGGTGGATTCTACTTTCGACCTTATTTGGTAGCAAAAATTGAATCAGCGGGCCAGATAATCCTAATTAACAAACCCCAGCGATTCGAAGTTAAAATAAATCAAACTAATCTTGACTGGATAAAGAATGCACTTACCCGTGTAGTTGAATATGGCACGGGTCAGGCAGCGCAGCTACAAGAAATTACTATCGCCGGCAAAACTGGCACTGCTCAAAATCCGCCTAATCCTGACCATGCGTGGTTTGTCGGTTATGCTCCAGCTGACAATCCCGAAATTGCTATTGCAGTCATCATAGAAAACGCCGGACATGGGGGTACCGTTGCTGCCCCGATCGTAGGCGAACTCGTTCGTTATTATTTCACAAAACGAACCCTACCGTGAAAAAGGTAGATATTACACTCCTCGGAACTACTTGTCTCTTAGTTATCATCGGATTACTTGCTATCTACTCTTCTGCCAGCAGCCAGTATCTGTTTCGCCAGCTGATATTTCTACCTGTCGGTATTACCGGTCTTTTAATTGCTTGCTTCACGCCTCGAAGGCTGATTTACGGCATGGCCGAAATTTTCTACGGTTTAACATTACTCCTACTGGTACTAGTATTGATTTTCGGAAGTGGCCCAGGTGCCCATCGATGGTTTGCTATAGGGACGTTTAATTTTCAGCCATCTGAACTAGCAAAGATCTCAACTGTAATTATTCTCGCTAAGTATCTCAGTTATCGCCGGAAGATGGATTTTGATTTTAGAACCCTTGCTGGACCGACCGCGATTGTTCTCCCGGTAGTAACACTGATCCTCTTGGAACCGGACTTAAGCACATCGATTTCATTTCTACCAATGTACGCAGCTATGCTCTACTGGCAGGGACTACGGCCGCTTTATATCCTGTTACTTTTTATGCCAGTGTTATCCTTTATCGCTGGGTTCTCGCTTTATTTCTGGATTCCATTTTTTTCTATCCTTTCTATAATTGTCTTTCTGCGCCTCCGGTTCTTTCGCGCGCTTGCAGCTATTGCCACTGGATCCTTCTTCGGGTTACTTTCACCGGTATTTCTTTCTCTGCTAAAAGATTACCAGCGTGCCAGAATCAAAAGTTTTTTCGCACCGTGGCTAGATCCTCACGGAATAGGTTGGAACATAATTCAGTCTCAGATTGCCATTGGATCAGGCAGACTTTTCGGCAAAGGCTACCTCAATGGTAGCCAAAAGAGACTCGGTTTCCTTCCCAACCGCCATACAGACTTCATATTTTCATGCATTGCTGAAGAATTTGGTTTAATTGGTAGCGTGGTCCTGCTAATAATATTCGGCCTGCTTATTTACCGACTCCTGCTGATCGCATACAGAACTCGCGATCAAAATGGCGCACTGATAACTGTCGGCTTTGCCGCCATCATCGGCTATCATGTATTTGTCAATATCGGGATGCTACTTGGCATTCTGCCTGTAACTGGCATAACGCTACCACTAATCAGCTACGGCGGTTCATCGCTGGCAGCAACCATGACAATGATTGGTTTTGCACTCAATGTCGCAATGAATTCCGAATAAACTATAAACGGATGACTGATATCAAAACACTCGACTTAGAACAACTGCTTAATCTTGTATATCAGATGAAATGGGAAAAATATCGTGCAATTCAAATTTATCAATGGCTCTGGCAGAAAAATGTTGAAAGTTTCGACCAGATGACCAACCTTAGCAAAACAATTCGTGCCCAATTGGCAGAACGATTTTATATCAGCCGGCTCAAACTGGCCCAGATTCAAACCGGCAACGATGGCACTATCAAATTCACACTCGAACTCGAGGATCAAAATCTAATCGAATCAGTACTAATTATTGAACAGAACCGGCGCACAATTTGTGTCTCTACGCAAGTTGGTTGTGCGCTCGGATGCCGTTTCTGTGCTACCGCTCGAATGGGGTTTATACGCAACCTCCGCTGGCACGAAATTGTGGAACAGATTCAGGCAATTATTAACTACACTGGGATTTCACCAACAAATATTGTTTTCATGGGTATGGGAGAACCGTTTATGAACATAGAAGAGGTTTTTAAGGCAATAGTCGCCATTAATTCTGATTATGGTCTAAGAATCGGTGCTAGGCGCATCACAGTATCTACCGCTGGTATACCGGAAGGTATAAAGAAGCTTGCTGCACTTCCAATTCAGGTTCGACTAGCAATCTCCCTGAATGCAACTACTGATTCTCTCCGCTCAAAACTGATGCCGATCAATATCAAGTATCCACTGAACCACCTCCTAGCAGCGGCACGGGAATATATAATAGCTACTGGTCGAAGACTAACATTTGAATATGTTCTCCTCGATGGTGTTAATAACCTGACTGCCGATGCCGAACGACTGATTAGAATGCTAAGAAATATTCCCTGCAAAATCAATCTTATTCCCTTCAATTCCTTTCCCGGCGCAGACTTCTCTACCCCACATCCAGACAAAGTTTCGAAGTTTGCTCAACTCCTCTACCCTCATCTCCCCGCTGTTACTATCAGAAAATCTCGCGGTAGTCAGGTACTTGCCGGCTGTGGACAGCTTGCCAGCAGATTTCAAAATTGCCACCGGCAATAACCTTGCTCTCTCATACAGCTCAAACCGTGCTTTTTATTGGTAATTTTTCGACGCCGCTGGACTGAATTATAACTTAAACAATTTTAATTCTCCTCCATGCCTGAATAGACCTTCATTAATCTTTTAAATAAACTGCAAAAATACCAGTCTCAATTCATAATGGTTACTACGTATCACAAAACATAACTTTAGTGTTTGTTAAATCATCTTACTTAAAGTTGACGATGGAGCCAATGGTGATAATCACGAACGTCACGATCCCAAAATATCCGGCGTAATATAACAGCCCTTTTGTTGACATCAGGTAATGATTCCCGATTTGCTTCTATTCTCTTGATTAAACAGATTAGAAAAACCAATAACAAAAAAATGATATCGGGTAAAGGTTTATGCAATAAAACAGAAAGTACCGGCATTGTACTTAGTGCAATTATAACCATAATCGCCCCTGCTCGGAAAAGCTTGCCTAACCCGAGCATTACCAACAGATAAATTGCACCAAAAGGAAACAGAACGGTCAAAACGCTAAGAACAACACTTACTCCTCTTCCTCCCTGAAAGCGTAGCCATATGGGCCAGTTGTGTCCAAGAAGAGCACCAATTCCCGCAGCATAGGCGAAAAAACTACTACTTAAACCACTACTTTCAAAGAAAGTTTTTCCGAAGTAAACTGGTATCAATCCTTTAAGAATATCCAGACAGCCAATTATGGCCGCAATAGGTTTGGAAATCAGTACCCCCACCATTGTCGCCGATACGGTCCTGCTGCCATAATTGCGCATATCTATGCGTTTAAACAACCAAACTGCAATCCAAGCGAAAGGAATGGAGCCTAATAAATAACCAGTAATAAAGCCAAAGAACATTAACCTCACACGCGCTCTTGGTAATATCTAAGCAAATAGCCTACACGTTCACTAGAGGCAAGCAGAACCGCTTCAAATCTGTATCCATGGTACTCAAACTGGATTAATGAACGTCGTTGTTCAGACATCTGAATTAATCGACTCCTAAGTTCCCGCGCAACATCCCATGGAAAGACCTGTTCCAAGGTTAGTGGGCTGTTTCCCTTGTGTTTCCCATTCAAAAAAACAACAGACAAATCAGCATCAACCACGCTTGTCTGCCATGATTCACTTTGGACAAGAAAATCCATTGCCATAGAAATCAGCTGCGCATATGCCAACTCGCGTAACAGCTTCTTCAAACGCTGCTGGTGCCGCTCCCATATTATCGGGAAAAAAAGTATATGCAGAAGCCAGTTTCCGAAAAAGTGAGCCAAGGTGCTGGTAATTCGGTTAATGTTGCTGAATAAATTGACTAGGCGGAACCGGAAAATTTCTCTGCGGCGTTTAGCAAGTCGGGTAGGACTCCTAGGGGGGATAACATATCCGTAGCGGCTGGCGATACGCAATACCTGTTCCTCCAATCCCTCTGAAACATGGATGTGAAAATGAGTTGTGTTATCAATAACATTGAAGGTCATCTTGGGATTTGGCAGTCGATTGTCCAATTTCAAAAATTCAGCTCGCAACTCCTCAACGACTTGCCCATTGACACATCCCTCAACACAATATCCCCGCAGAGCTTCGGGTTGCCGACGATAAATCAGTCTCTGACCGTAATACGCTTGGCTTCGAACTTTACGTAGAACATACTGATAGCGGTCGTAAATCTGTTGCTCCCGATGTAGCCCCAAAGTCCTAAGTGCCGCCCAAAGAAAAAGTGTAAATCCGAATCCCCCGGCATCAACAAGTTTCTGTTTGCGTAGAATTTCAACTTCCTGCAGTCTAGGATTAAGCAACTCGTCTGTAGCGGCAAGATATGCTCTTATCAGAACATTGCGGAATGTAGGATGCTCTTCAAACGCCTGTTTTGCTGCCAGGGAGCACGCCCGCATTACTGAAAGAATTGTTCCCTCCTTTGCATCTTCACCGAAATATCTATAGCATTGGTCCACACCCTTTTCTAGTGCGGCAACGAACGTATCAAGATGCAATTCGCTGGAAGTTTCCTGTTCATGCACGCAGGAATTGAACCCGAGGAAAAACGCTGCCAATGCTCCACCTGAATATCCTCCACCTCGATGGGCTATGCGCAATACAATCTGATTAAGTGCTTCACTCAATGGTAAATTAGGATCGATGTTGGAAGTTACTCCAATTAACGGAGAAAGTAAATTTGTTCCGGTATCGCCATCCTGTACTGGGAAAACATTAATTGCGTTTACCACTGTGCGTAAAATCGAAAGCTCTATTTGCGCTTCAAGAAACACTTTAAGCAGTACCTCGGTGGTAATTGTATCATACCCTAGCCCCATCACCCCCACAGCCACCAACGCTGGACCGGTATGAATACCGATAACCGGGCTGGCAGGATTCACCTCTATGGGCTTGGCAATTTTAAAATTAGACTGTTTTGTTAGAATACTTTTGATATACAGGGCATCTGCAGGAACATCGCCTCCAGTATAACTAATTTTAATAATCAACGGCTCCTTAAATCCTACGCGGCCCTCAATTGCGCGAAGGATAAACCGGGTAAGATTCCGGCGAGCAACCAAATTCTGCAATCTTGGTCGATCACTCTCGAGAATAAAAAATGGCAGGACCCCAAATAGTTTGAAACACGACTGAAGCGCCCCTGTGAATAAATTTGGTATCGGCACTCTACCAGTGCGACGCAGACGGCGGATATCCAGAACCGTTCCCAATACAAATATTCTATGCCGATGTTCCTCAATAAAATTCAGAACTTTGTCAAATTCTTTTCCCATCCGAACTAATTCGGCAGTCCTTTCTGCCAGAATTTCAAGCGACAGAAATGCCTGCTCACCGATAACAGCTATGCGGTTGGAATAAATCCGCATCAGTTCCTGAGCTGCGTATAAGGTATTATCATAGATTGCAGACAAATGTCTTCCAACTACAAAACAGATTATATCGCAGTTTTCGGAAATAACTGCACGTTCAAGGATTTCCTTAATTTCAAATGGGCTCCCTGCCTTGGTTGCTGGCGGAGGATTTTTGTTATACCCCTCAAGCAATCGATAAAAGGATACAAAATCTTTATGTTTCAACGCATCTTCCATTTCATCCGACAGATTGGTAATATGAATTGGTAAATTTATGATTTGAAGTTGATTAAAAGAAGAAGTATCAAGGTTAACAGTCTGATCAACCGCGATTCGAACTTTCCGGTTCATTGCAAAATCAACAGTTTCTTTCTCTCCAGCCATCCTCCTTTTTGTATTATAATGAAATAAACACCTTGATGTGGTATAGATACTCTTCTTCCATCTGCCGAGAATATCTTCAACTCAGAAATAGCCGTACTTCTGCTCGAACACTCTCTGTCCTCCTTCGTAGCGACCATTAAGGTATCACCCTCTATGCAACACACGATTCCTGGAGAAGCTGTAAACTGATTTCCAGCAATAACATCCTGCAGACAATCACCGTTGACATCATTAATACATCGAACGGAATTTACCCACCCTCCAGTTGCATAACTCCAGATGATAGAACCAGACATTCCATCCAAACAGTATACATTTCCATCGCCGCTCCCGGCAATTACATCCGATTGACTGTCACCATTCACGCTGGCAATCGAGTTTACGGTCCAAACATCGTTCCCGACTGGGGTTTGCCAGACTTGATTACCATTTCTTCCATCTAGAATAATTACCGCATTATTCCATGAACCCACAATGACTTCAGGTATGGAATCGTGATTGAGATCATCTAATGTTTCTATTCTCATTCCATAGGCACCAATATTGGCCGACCAGATCAATTCACCCGAACTCCCTTCAAGGCAGTAAACGTGGTTATTCCAAGAGGATACCAGAACATCGTGAACACCATTATCATTTATATCGGCAAAAGAACGAACACAATAGATATCACCACCTGCGTAAAATGACCAGATAAGTATCGGTTGATTTCCCCGACTGTTGCCACTAATACAATAAACATGCCGATCCTGACTGTTTCCCCAAGTACCGGCAATCACATCTGCAAAACCATCACCATTTACATCCGGAATTTTGCATACCGACCCGAATGCATCCTGACCATAGAACCGCCAAAGAATTCGGCCGGTTGCACCGGAAAAACAGAAAACAGTTTGGCAATACCTTCCGGTTCCCGCCAGCACTTCAGGGACTAAATCACCATCTACATCAGGCAGGTGGGTGACACAGTAAACCCATCCTGAAGCAATCGAGTCGTTGTAAGTATCATAGGACCAGATCGTCGTTCCATCACAACCACTAATGGCAAATACCGTTCTCCCCCCCCATGCAGTTCCCAACAGAGCATCACCAATACCATCTCCATTAAGATCAGGAACCGATGCTACACATTGATCTCCCCAGCCGCCACTGTTACTGACGCCCCCAGTGGGCCAAACTGCCCAGACTGTGTCTCCGGTTCTCCCCGATAGACAAAAAAAATGAGCGGGACCGTTTGCACCAGTGTCAAAAGATTCAACTAAAACTTCAGAAATGCTGTCGCCATTGATATCCCAGAATGGTTCAACACACTCTACGTCGTCAATTGCAAGAAAATTCCACAGCAAATTACCGGCAATCCGGAACTGAGTAAATATTATCTGCCGTTCGAACATTTTTTGAACATTCTCTTCAAGATACATATGGCAGATCGCAAAAAACAATACCTCACACATGGCTTCTTATCTCCTCTTTTAGTCTCAGCATAAAATCTTAAATGCGTTTCCACTACCGTGCGAAGTATAAATCATCTGTGTTAGCCCGCGATATTAAATATCAGAATTCAAGACACAGTGTCAAGCGATGCGAAAGCCCCAATCTACCGAGATTGCGATAAGCATAATCAATTCCCAATGACACTGCGTTTACTGGTTTGAACCGGAAACCAGTTCCAAGCGAAACACCTGTACCCCACCCGACATCGGATGCGTAATTGACATCCATATTAAGAATATAACCGCCACGTAGATAGAAACCACTGATATGATACTCTACGCCAAAATTTAACTTTTCATTCACGTCATTAAAGTGATTCAAGTCTATTGCAGCAGTCAATGCTGAATTCTCATAACTAAAGAAATCATAGGCAATTCCAAACCGGAAAAGAATCGGAAGAGGAAAAGTTTCCGTAAGCAGTGTTGCGGGAATGGGTTCTCGTGTCCAAGGCCATTCCCAAGGTGGATCATAAGTGAAATTGAGTTGACTACCGGAATAACGGAGGTCGGGTCCGAAATTAGCGATTGCCATCCCCAGTCGTAAGTTACGCCATCCGGTATTGTAATGGACACCGAAATCAAATGCCATTCCAGTCGTTCCCACATTCCAGATCTTTTCTGATATTACTTTGGTTGTTAGACCAAAAGCGAGCTTATCCGTGAACATCCGACCGTAGGATATTCCCAATGCTATATCGCTGCCACTGAAGGTACGACCTGTCCCCTGGTATTGGTCAATCGTAGTTTCCTCAAATCTGCCAAGTGAGAGTGCAACAACAGAAAGTCCGAAGTTACCGACCTTAGTATTAAGCACAGTCGCAATGAATTCGTGATTGATATCGCTAACCCAGTCGATGTGATTAAGAATTACTTGATTGCGCATTAGTAGTGCCAGACCAGCCGGGTTCCAGTAGGACGCTGTAGCATCATCGGCAATTGCAACAAAAGCTTCCCCCATACCTGTACATCTGCCAACACCTATTTTCAGGAACGGCAGTCCTGCCATTCCCACCTTTGTAAATGCCGAATATCCCGGCATAACTAACATAATAACAGGAACGATATATAAAACTCTCCTCATTTCCCCTCCTCTTTTAGTAAATTATCACGAATTTTCCGGTTTGAGACCGTCCGTCATCAGATTCGACAAAGAAAATATACGTCCCGGGAGCTGGCTTCTGATGCGCTTCATTCAACAAATCCCAATCTTCATCCCCGCCGTACTGGCTGGGTACACTGCCGAGATCAGATCGCGTATCATCATGTCTAAGTACCTTTACCAGATCACCAGCGAGGTTATAAATGTAAATATTGCAGTGTGGTGGAAGATTAATGAATTTCAGTTTTCTGAAATCACGGTGCCGTTCCCATTCATTTCGCACAAGATAGGGGTTGGGAACAACCTTTACCTTCAGTAGTTCCCCATCTGTTCGTATTTCTCCCGGTACAAATGTGATTTGCATGAGCGTATTATATGGAGCAGGCGATAGAGGTTTGGAATAAACATACCATGTGTCACCGTCATCGGGCAACTGAAGAATCGGACTTCCGGAACGCGGCCTAAACATTATCTGGCCACCGCATAATGAGAGATACAGCGTCTGGCCTAATACCACGGTATCAGCGGCAGAATTAACTGTCTGAAAACACCATCCATCAGCTGAATCAGGGTCACGGCGAAATCTCATATACCGATATGGCACCTCCACTTCATTATCCATATCATATACTTCAACAGTTCTACCGGCTCCTTTGTTTTTCCAGACGATTCGGTAGTGGGAACCTCGGTATGCCCAGAAGGCTCGATTGTTGGTTCCATCGTCAAGAAATGCAATTGAATCCGCAGGATAAGATCCTGTAATTCTAATTCGGTCAAAGGACTGATATGGAATGGAATCCATGTGTAACTTCATCGTAATCTGCAAAGCTGGCATCCAAGAATAGGTAGTTTCTATCGAACTTTCCTTTGCCTCTATCTTTGTTATGATTGAATCGAATATTGTAACCACAGTCTTCAAAGTCTCAGATCGTGAATCCAGTTTAATCGGTAATTCGGTTACAGGTTGCAGTGTTTCGCCGTTAGTATTGGCGACAAAATATCGGTAACGAGGTTGTCTGAGAACGGGATCATAAATAGGCGGTAGGAATTGTAGCCAGAAGGTATCCGGTTTTACTGCATAATGAACGATTCCCATTGGTTCAATTCCAATGTGAAGACGGCGATTTCCAGATACCTGCCTCCAAGCACCGGAAGGGGGAACGTAACCTGACGGGGATGTTCTGGGAACAGCTCGAACACCGATTATTCCGGACTCAAGCGTAAGCGTATCTGGAGGAACTGGGGGGGTCTGGTTAGGATCGCCTCCGAGGTAATTAATATCGTATGCAGTAACAGCGTAATAATACGGAAATCCGAGACGCAAATTGACCGAATCAACAAAGCAGTAAACAAGACCGATATCTGTAGCTCTGGTCCGAAGTGATTCAACCACAGTTGTATCCTCAAATTCTATCCCATCTTTTTTATCAAACTGCGCAAGCAGCTGCCAGTCGCCAGGTTGACCTGAACGACTCCGGTAAACTTTGTAGCCCTGAAAATCCTGTTCAACATAATAAGGGTTTTGTAGAGCAGGAGCAAGGGGGAAAAACCGATCACGTGCCGATTCGGAAATATTATCCCAGACAAGCGTTACCCTGCCATCACCAGGAATGGCTGTTACATTAGGCCCCGGAGGGGGTTCGGGCATGATCCAGTTGTTATCGTAAGCCTGCTGCGCTGCCCGGGAAGCTACTGCCAAGTAATAAGGCCAAGTTGATGGGGACCCACTTCGATCGGACTTGGCGGCAATGACTGCAACCGTAACAGTTGTTAATTCATTGGGCGCAAGGGTAACAGGCCCTGTTGCTTGAAGGAATCTTTTATCATCTGGCGCGGCATCATTTGAGTCGTAAGGAACATAGGGGTAAGTTGGATCGTTCCAGTCATATCCCGCAAGCCCTAAATACTGTTCAAAGTCGTTCTTCGGGTCCCCCGCAAGGATAAAAATCTGGAAAGAACTCATCCCCACCTGCTTACCTTCAGCCGGCTCATCAATCAGACCGTTGCCGTTATTATCAATACCGTCAAAACCATCGATCGATCCGTCCGGATTTTTTACAAATGGACTCTGCAAAAAATCGAACCCGACAAATCCACTGGGCGAGGCGTCATCACTGTAAACATATCCAAGATTATCAGCAAAAACAGAATCGGTACCAGAAGCATTTTTGATATATTTGTGAAGACACAAGCCACACCAATCATCAGCGGCATTACCGACATCAGCGTCACAAGCAATCCCAAGATACAGATCTTTCAAAGTATCGTTGCTGCGGTTACGAATATCATACTTAAAGAAGACGATATCTCGATTCCACGGAAGATTCCATGAATATATTGACTGATAAACCTCGATTCCTATCGGACGGGGTGTCCTACCAGCAGTATGATTTGACGGATCAGCATCATTAAATACTGCCCAGCCGTCGCCACTGGAAATAGCTGTTCGAGGTATGTAATATAAATAGCTGGGAATGGTTTCGTTACCTTTGGGAATTCTAAGTGGTGTTAAAATCGAATCCTGCAAAGCAGATGGAAATTCAGCCGGATTAGGCGGAAAATCGGGTGTAATATATATGCGTTCGTAAGAACGTGTGCTATAGCCACCACCAGCATTATCATAGCAGCCAGGAGTCATCTCAGACTTACCCGAATTAGGATTGTATCCATTGGAAACAAAAGTGTCAGGACCCGTAAGTGTTTTTTTAATACAGCCGATCCAGACGCCAGCACCATAAATATACATATCGCCTGAACCGGCGGGCCATTCTCCGCCTGATCTTCCTATTCCATTACCAAATACGCCATAATTTGTAACCGCAAGCCGCCACTGATTTTTCTGATACCACTGGAAATCATAAATCCTTGCCGGTCGTGTTTGGGGAATTGCTGTGCGTGCCCAAACCGCAGGTATTATTATGTCAATTATCATTAACCCCAGCAATAACCGTTTCATCTGCACCTCCTTCAAAACTCAAACACAACCCCGACTTTTATTTGCCTTGGTGGTCCGAAGTTTGCCGGATTGTTGACAAAATCAAGATATGCCAGCTTGTAAGCTACATATTCTTCCTCGTCGGTAATGTAACCATCGTGATTAATGTCACGTACGGGATTATATTTGTTAAGATTCAAGAGCGTTACATCCGGATCCAAAACCCAGTTTGCTGGTGAATATCCGGCGATATATCCATCATCATCTGGGCGACCAGTATGACCATAAACCCATTGTACGACTTCGGCATCAAACAGATTTGTCACTACTAAAGTCAAACCGGTTTTTACTTTGCCCAAGTTAAAGTAACGGGCAGCATTGAGGTCAGCAGTAAAACGCGGTGGCATGCGTGCCGAATTTCTTTCTCCTGTCAGTCTCCCTGCATTCAACCGTCCAACCTCGCGTGGCGAATAAGGCAAACCGGATCCATAGTTTAACAAAAGGGAAAGGTTAAATTGGCGTAAGGGAACAAAGGCAAAATCCACCGGGAAATCACAGCCAATCGAAATTTTTGCATTGTGGCGCTCATCAAATTCGAGTGCGTAATCTCGTCGTGGCGGCTCCATCTCTTCACCCGTGACTGGATCAACCCCGTACCGATAGCGCTCATAATACCACTCATATGCATATGATGCTGTTCCTCGGGCAATTGACAAGGCATATGAAATCCGCGCTGTCCAGTATCCGGATTCGAGTTTTTGTAATCCAACTTCAAATCCACGAATATTACCGTATTCCTCATTGACTATCGGATAATAACCCATAGGAACTGCTGGCTGATATCGAACTCCCATCAAATCATACACATCCTTGTAATAGGCGGTTGCATCTGCCAATAAAATATCACCAATCTGTTGCTCTACTCCAAGTTCGTAGGCGATGGTCTGTTGTGCCCGCAGATCAACATTACCGATAATCTGATTACCACGAGCATAGGCTGCAGAAGAAATGTTATCGTAGAGAAAATGATAAGCTGGGGTCTGGAAAAAGTGTCCGTAACTAAAACGGAACTTAGTCCTAGTCGTAATTGGGAAAGAGATGCCGACCCGGGGGGACAATTTATATTTAACTGAGGCACGCACAGTTGATGTATCCTCGATATTTGCTGGATTTACCCGTTTGTATGCCTTGGGATCGAGGTAATCAAGACGTAGACCGAGACGGACGATCAAATCTTCAAAGTCCATCCTATCCTGAATAAATAAAGCAGCACCAATAGGACTGACATCATATAGATCAACAAATGGATTGGGATCCCAAGGCAGCGAATTATAACGTCGGTGTAAGAAATTCTGGCGTAACTCTCCTCCAGCTTTAAACTCGTGAATCTTGCCCACATTATGGGTCCAGTCCCCCTTAAGCGTCCAGACATCTGCCCAGTGCAATTGAAAATACCGATAATCTCCATACCCGTAAAAAAGGTTGTAAACACCCCAGGGATTATTAGTATTAGACTTAGACTGTTCCACATATCCAGGCATCGGATGGAAGATTACCGAATTATCTTTGCGGACTGTATCTTCAGCTTTGAAGATATAATCCTCCCAGAAACGCAAAGAGTAGTTTCGTTCTCTGGCTTCACGTTCGAGATCCCGCACCCCGATCATCCGTTCATTTCCAAAATAACTTACACGTAGAGTGTATACTGTAGACTTGGTTTGCATGTAATTTGCAGCAACATTGAATTTCTTAACCCGTTCTCTTCTCGAAAGAAAATGGTCAAGGTTATACTTGAAACCAAGATGATTTTCATTTTCACGATCATACGGGTAAAGTTCATACTGTTCCCGGGCGATATATCCGTCGGAAGTCAATTTCATTCCCTGCCCCACCGGAATAAAATATGTCAACTTGCCGGTAATCTTATAATCCTGCCGATTCTGATGTGGAAGTTTATAGCGCATCGGATTGTAATCGTCGGCAAAATATAGTTCACCGGATAGAAAATAGCGCAGTGGTTTATAACCGAGTACCGGACCCCCGAGGGACGCTTCGTATCGGTTATCTCCAAAATTAAGTGGTGCAGGGAAAATTTCATCTGTAACCACTCGGAATCGTCCTTGAGTTTGTTCCTTTCCTTCTTTAGTAATTACCTGAATAATACCAGACATCGCCTCTCCATATTCCGCATCAAACCCCCCTGATATCACAACAACTTCTGCTGTAGCTTCAGGATTAACTCTTGCAGCCTGATAACCAAACAACGGGTCTGACGTGGCAACACCGTCTACATAGTACATCACTTCGTCCGGACGCCCACCACGCAGATGCTGGCCGTAAGCCGGACTGGTTACTATCCCTGTTTGCAATCTAATGATATCTGCTAAAGTCGCAACCGGCATTTTGGCAAACTCTTCAGTAGTCATATAACGGCTAGTTGTCGGATCGGTTCTCACAATCGCCTCGCGCTTTGCCTTTATCTCCACAACCCCAATTTCAACTGTCGCGGGAGCAAGTTTGAAATCCTGTGTTATCGTCTGATCAACAATAACTAGAACATCGGTTCGTCGCTGTGTCTGGTAACCAATATAAGAAATAACTAGCGTCTGCTTGCCTGCCGGCACATTGTTGATCAGATACTCCCCATTAGCATCAGTAGCTGCTCCGAGCATCGTACCTTCAACGACAACATTAGCGCCGATCAGTGGATCACCGGTCTTGGCATCAGTAACTCTACCTCTTATCCTTCCGGTCTCACCAGCCCACAATGGGTTTACGACCAGAACGACTCCGATGATACCGGCAAATAAAAGGAAGCTTGAAATCTTTCTTAGAAACATCATGTTCGCCTCCTTACTCACTAACAATCCGAATCGGAATTGCCCAAATGGTTGCTGTAAACGGCGAGTGCGGGTAAAGCAGATTTGACGACGGCAAAACCTCGATAAAAATATGCTGATAACCAGTATCCATAGAACTGAAGCGGATCGTTCCTTGTCCGATTTTGGGTCCTGCCGTCACATCTATTGTATATCCTCGAACGGTAACAAAAAATCTGTTACGGTCAACAACTGTATCTTGTGGCGTGGTTGTTAAAATAGACACAGTAACTTCTTCATTGGGATGAATTGAATAAAGTGAATCTAAGGGTTTTAAATTAGTCAAACCCTTGCCGTCGCTGCGGGGAGCAAAGTAAATCGTATCCACCCTTCCCGGCTTGCTTAAAATCACCCGGGAAATCTGCGGTGCCTCTTCAGATGAAGGTACAAATGCATAACCGCCGCTTATTTTTCGTACCGTATAATTAAATGTATCTCCGCTTGTTAATCGAGGCAAATAAAGCCAACGAGTGGAAATCCAGTCGAACTCTTTTGTTTCATAATGAGTTACGGGAAAACCGCGCTTCTCGACCGAACTCACTTTGTAAACAACGGTTGTTTCGGGGGGTATTCTGGTAGTATCAATAATCGTATCAGGCCTAAAACCGATAATCCAAAGGGTATCAAATTCAATATGCATGATTCCGGAACTAAATGAATCCCGGAAAATAACCTGACAGAAAGTATCAGACATGACAACTGTATCTACAGTTATCCCAAACTGATAGATCTCTTTCCGGAATCTCACTCCCGGTTCAACCCATACACGCATCAGGTGGGCAATCTTATAGAGAGTATCTCCACTGCGAGAACTGCTGTCAGAATAATTCAAATCCGTATTGAAATCAAGCCAGAATGTATCTTGCCATGCTCTGGCGACACTTACATAATCCTGCCATTTTTCCAGTTCACGACGGACAGATGACGAATCCTCACTCGTCCACCAGGGCCATTGGGGCGGTGATACCCTACCGCAGTGCATGATAAAAACCCAGCTCGCAATGACGATTAATATGGAGAAACTGAACTTACTCACCCTAACCTCATTAAAAGATGTTTTCATGCCCACCCCCTCCGTTAACAAAAAAGGAGCTGGTAGCTACCATCTCCTTGCGTCAATTTCATGTCGGGGGTAGGCAAATTCTGCCCACCCCCGACACCGTCTGATTTTTACCGTACCAGCGTCAACTTACCACTTATCGAAGTACCACCAGCAGTCAGTGTGTAAAAGTATACACCCTTCGCCAAACCGTTAGCATTAAAATTAACAGCGTAATATCCCGGCTGCCGTTCACCATTCACCAGAGTCTGAACAGGTCTTCCTGCTGCGTCGTAAATACTTAGTGAAATATTACTATTATAGGGTAACGCATAGGAAATGGTAGTCCGGTTCATAAATGGATTGGGTGAAGCTCTAACTTCAATACGCTTTGGAAGTTGCTGCTGTTCTTCTGCAATACCAACCCCTAGGGCTGTCGCCGGCACCCACTGAACCACAAACGGATTGTTTGTACTGGACCCCTGACCCTGCACGATAAATCCTGCCTGCTGGTCGATTTCATAGATAACAGGAACATAGAGCTCACCCCCCAGCCTCACCATTTTATCGGCTACACAGGGGAAACGGCATGACGCTGTACCAGCTTCTGTAAGCTTAACCGCACTCAACCAAGTATTGCCGCCATCTTCAGAAGCAGCAGCAAAAATATCTGCCCGCAACAAATTGGTTACAGGTTCAACATTGGCCGAATCAAACTGCTCCCAAGCGACATACAATCTGCCACGGTCATCCTGTCCGATGCTGGGCCGGCAGGCATAGGCTGCATTGTACCCAACCGAAGCCTGTAGATTAGCTGGATCACATCCCGCCCGGTGAATTTTGCTCCAAGCTGGGGTATTGTCCGGACACCAGTGCCAGATTTCTGCCGGAATGATATAAAGAGTATCGTGCACGCTGGGGATAATTCCGGCTACTATATGTAAACGGTCTTGATCATCGTACCAAGGGAACAACGACGTTATATGAAAGGACGCAATTGTATCTCCGCCGTAAGCAGGTGGAGGAGTGAGCTCAGTAGCATCTCCCCAAGTCGTTCCGCCATCAGTGGAAATCCGATAATAGGCAGCTTCATAAGGTGTGCCTTCTGAGTAAACCCAGACAACACAAACTTTTTGACTAATCTTTGAGGCTGCTATGTTCTGGGTTGGAAACATCGGTTGTGGCTGGGGCGCGACTATACTCACTGGAGCCTCCCAATTACACCAAGTGGGAACTTTAGTGTAATAGAGCTCATCAGTAGTCGCAGCATCAATTAGTGCACAATGCACGACCTGATTAGCATCGATCCCAATGGGAGGCCATTGATATCCCTCTGCATTCGGTGAGCCGTCACAGTATTCAAAAATACCGCCTCCGGGTGCCATATCTCTTCCCAAGACCGGACGAATTGTCGCTCCACCGGGAGTTTGATGCGCAGTAAACATTGCAACACCAGTCACAGGATCAGCATCCAGCATTCCGAAACCGCTTCTGTTTGTATAAACACTCACTCCCGAGGCCATAAAATCCGGGTCAAGCCAGTTCCAAGCACCGCCTGCATAATCATAAAAATTGTATCGCATATTACGGTCACTCCAGGGACTACCAGGTTCCGTAGAAAACATCCAGCCCGCATGTAACCCGTAATCTGACGAATTTACCAACAAACGATACTCAGGTCCGTTGAACTGCCAGTCATAAGTCGTTCCTCCGATAGTATCAACCTGCCCGACAAGGAATCTCACCGTTGCCGGTGGTAGCTGCGCATTCTCCGTCTTGATTACGGCATTTTCCTCTGGCAGAGCCGTAATCGGCACCGAGTTACCCGCAAATACTAAAACGGGTAACAGGGCAAACAGACATAACATGCTGCGCATCAGCATCCTCCTTTTGGTTTTGGCTTACTTGATGCCTTCATCTGTTTTGCATCTCCGGCTTACTGCAGCGTAAACTGGTAGGGAATTGACACCCACACCCTCACCGGCTTATCCCGCTGCATTGCCGGAGTGAACTTTGCCTTGAAAGCAGCTTCTATTGCCGCTGCATCCAAGGACTGATTTCCCGAACTTTTGATAATTTTAGCATCGATGACCGATCCATCAACGTCTACCAGTGCCTCCACCACACATCTGCCTTCAATACCTGCATTACGCGCAAGATCGGGATAAACAGGTTTAGGAATGATCACTGGCTCAGGTTTTTTCTCCACTTTCCAGAAGGGAACAATGGGAATCTCTGTTTCATCCACTTTCCGCGTAACTTCGGTAAACGTAGTCGCCTCAACCGTAGATGCCTCAACTTCCTGTTCACTGGCTGCAGCTACCGGAACCGACGGTTTAGCCGCTTTCGGAGGCTCAGCTATCTTCTCAAGCTCTGGAGGCAGAGCTTCCATCACCATCTCGACCGAACGACGCAGCTGATAAGGCTTAACCAAAAACTCCTTGGGGAGAAAAAGAAAGGCGGCAATGATGATCACCAGCGAGGCAATTAAACCCAGCCTGATTGCCACTGCATAATACTTTTCTTCCCATTCAAGTGAAGCAATGTTCTCCATCCGATTACTCATCCGCCCCCTCCTTTACCATAACTGGTGGCAAAAGTAACCTTCAATGCTCGGGCATCTTTCAAGGCTTCAAGGACATCGGTCACATATCCGTATTTTACATCCTTGTCCGCCTGTAGAAGCACAACCAACTCCGGATTCTCAATCACCTTTTCAGTCATTAACGCAGTTATCGAGGAAGGAGTCACCAAATTATCATTAACTGTCATCTTACCAGTAGCATCGATCCATACCGCAGCAACATTGCGCCGTTTGAGTATTCGTTCAGTCATCTCAGCTTTAGGCAGGTTTACCTTAAGTCCTTTTTCTGTTCGGAAATGTGTTGATACCATGAAAAATATTATCAGGAGAAATGCAATATCAGCTGTCGAAGCAGTTGGAATATTGGGAGTTGTCGCCTTTTTCAAGCCAATCCTTCTCATTGCCCACCACCCTCTTCTTCCTGAACCGGCATCAGACTGATCCGTTCTGCCTTAGCTACCTTCAATTGATCAAAAACTTCGATCATCGTCTGATAGGGGGCCTTGCGACTTACCCTAAGTGCAACTGCCAGCTCCGGATTCTTGTCTAATTCCTCGCGGACCAGTGTACTGACTTCGGGAATATTTACCACCCGATCACCGATTAGCACCTGACCGGTCTGATTAACCGCCACAGTAAGGATATTCTCTGACTTGATTTTTGTTTCCGCTCCCTTCTCAGGAAGGACAATCTTTAAACCTTTCTCGCGACTGAAGATACTCGTGGTCATAAAAAAGATAATGATGAGAAACGCAATGTCGCCCATGGAAGCAGTGGGAATATTGGGTTCAACTGAACTTCTGCTTCTGGGCCGCAGAGTGAATGGCATTGCTACTCCTTGCAGGCACCGCGCTTGAGCACGAGATAATCAATCAGCTCACTGGAAGCGGTTTCCATATCCCGGAGATAGCCGTTGATCTTCCCGGTAAACAGAATATGCACGATTGCTAACGGTGCTGCAATTATTAACCCCCACTTCGTAGTAATAAGTGCTTCGGCAATACCACTTGATACTACTGTTGGATCAACCTCACCTACCGCTGCAATCGCCTTGAAAGCACCGATCATCCCCGTGACTGTCCCCAAGAATCCGAAAAATGGAGCCACAGTTGTCAAACCTGCAAGTAATGCCATGCCCCGGTCAAGAAACGCCAGTTCAGTAGCCCCTGCACGAACGATGGCATCCTCCATTACCGCCCGGTCTGCTTCCGCCTTGAGCAACGCAGCACGCAACACTTTGGCTACCGGGCTCGGTGTCTGATTGCATAATTCAATACCTGCCTGGATACCGTCTTTATCTATTGTCTGAAGAAGTTTCTGACTGAACTTCTTCACATTTACCCTTGTTCTGATAAAAAGGGTAAATAGCCGTTCCAAAGTTAAAGCGATACCGAGAACGGCACAAACCAAAAGGAACCACATTATTCCGCCGCCGTCTTTGAATTCCTGTATCATTTTTAATCCTCCTTATTTGCCTTTTTATCTACGGCAATAATAATTTAATCATTTCTATTTCAGTGTCAAGTTTAGACCTTAGTAATTTTCACTCAAAAGAATTAATTTACGGCAAAACATGCCATCGATGGTTCTTATCAACAGGTAATACACTCCGGATTTCACCATTTGATAATTAAGGTCCGTTCCGTCCCAGAATATTTCTCTACGGAAGTAAGATGGAACAATGGACCGCCAGACCTGCCTACCGTCCAGCCCGAAAATTTCAACTGATCGAACCCCATCGGGCAAATCATCCAGATGTAAACCTCTCTTGCGGCTGACAATACTGGGGACGGAGGCCGCACAAACTGAAGATTGGAAACGCGATTCTTCAACACTGATACATGCATTAGACTGGACCCAAAGGGCATGCAAAGGTAAAAGAGTGGCTGCGGTTCGAGGATAATTACCGTTCCAACAATAAGTCAACCCCGAAGTTCCGTCTTGATTTTGCAGTCCTACTGTTGCCGAAGTGTAATCGTTAATTGTGCGGAAAAAAAGCCCGATGGGATTATCATAATTTGCTCCCAGATAACTTGTGTCATAAATCTGAATCTGCACTGTTTCCCATTTCTCGGGTGAACCGAAGTATGAAATCGAATCAAATTCAACAATGATTCTCGATTGAACAGTATCAAAATAGTACCAGATGTTACCATATCTTGTCGGTGCCAAGTCGTCCCAGAGAAGGGCAACAATATTGGGAGGGGCACCTGTATAGGGAAGTTGGACATTTGTAAAATCACATCGCCTGGTTGTATCGGCAGCGACCCAGCCATTACTGCAGATAGAAATAAAGCGATAAGGAGTACCATAGTAACGCCAGAAGCCAAAAGATGACGGTAATTCAAACCAGACAGTTTCATCATCACCTATTACAATCCGCTGCCCAATACCTCTTACTTCTTTCCATTGAAATTGAGGAATTTGTTCATAACACGAATCGGTCCAGTCATAAATCATATAACCATAATTATCCGGGCCAACAGGGAGATTCATCGAATCACCAGCAATTAGAGGTATTTCAATTGTATCTTGATATTGAGATTCCGTAATAACCAATTCACACCTCAGTTTTGTTTCAACAGGAACATCGGAGCGCGCCCTGATGCGAAACCAATCCCAGCGGGATAAAGTTGTCTCGCCAGGCTCAGCATGGTCAAATGTCCCAATATTATCGATAATATCAATATAGGGATTATCTGCTTTAAGCTGCCCCAAAAAAGACCCCACTCGAGAACCGGTATTCCTCAATAATAAAATAAGATCTACGGTTTCGCCGCGATCAAGCTTCCGATTGAAAATCGTCCCACTGTCGTTAACAATAAAAGAACTGTATTGCAGTGATGGTACGTCCAGTGTGTAAATTGAAATATCGTCAGCGAAGACCTTCGCTGAAGGATAGATCCCTCAAGAATTACCACTAACGAAACCAAGCAAAGTTACTTTAATGGATTTGATTTCACTCCGTTGAATACCAGGTAAACTGTCCAGTTCGCTTGAAATATAAATGTGATAGTCATACCAGTTGACCGTATCTGGAACTCTTATTAAATGCAGAGTCGGGCTATTCTGCCAGTTGCAACCGGCAGTCGCGTAGACGATTCTCGTTTCACCTAGTAACGAGTCGTTGTTATCTAAATACTCCATTCCAACAGCCGCGGCTGCAAATAAACTGTCACTCTCACTTCTTGCTATCAAACGACAGGATACACGGAATTCAAGATCCAAGGTAGAAATGCTGACTTTTTGGAACAGTTTGATTCCTTGATGAAGTAATTTGTGGAGCATGACTTCAAAATCACGGTCAGGATGATAACTATGTCGCCACCGTACTCGACAATTACCAGTGTCAGGGAATTCTCCCCACCGTATAATCTGCCAACCAGAATCCGGAGGGAGTTCAAAATTTCCATTGTAGAGCAAGTCTCGTGCGGATATCAAAGAAAAAATCAGAGTAATGAACAAGCAGGAACGTCTAATTATCGTAGAAAGCACTTAATATTAATAAATTGGTTGGTTGAGTCTGACTTCATAAGTCTTAGTAAAGTACTCGATTTTCACCCGATCCGGACCGACTTCAGTTATTCTCCTCCCTTCTATTAGATCACCTTTTTTAACCTGTCGACTCCCGACCACTGCGACCCTTTCACCGTCTGGCTGAGATATAATAGCTTGCAGTACCGGCGTTCCGCTGCGTCTGGCAGTATACCCACCACGGCTGCTTCTTATGCTTGTTCGGGACGCCACTGTCCGACGCTCTGCACGTTCACGCCGCCGCCGCGCCCGGAAATCTCCTGTCGACTCCTTTTTACTGCGCTCGCGCCGAGAAGCTCGAGAAGCAAATTGTTCTCTTGAACGCCTAGATGCTGCACTACCTGTTTCCGTCAGCCTTGTTGCTACACTCTTTGTTCGTTGCGGTACTTTTGCTGAAGTCCCTTTCCTCCCCCCAAAGGCTACAACAAGAACGACGGTAATAACTAGAACAGCTACGACTGCAAACATTATGTATTGTGCTTTTTCCTGTTTTGGCGGGGACCGGCGTGGAACACGCACCCCTGACGATCCGGTTTTACCAGAGGACATCATAATACCTCCCGCTCCTTTGGGTTTTTTGTTCAGACATTACGCTCTATATTATGAGGCTGTAAACGATTAATGTCAAGCAAAATTATTTCGTTTGTTAGAAATTTGCTCGAAGGACCAATGAAATGGTATGGTGGGGAATTCGATTCGATTGAGCGCAAAAAATGTATTCCCCACTTAAACTCAAAACATCACTCCAAAGATGGTCAACTTTTAGCTGGACCTTAGGTGTAAACCCCAAAGGGGACGTAAGTTCAATATCGAAAGGCAAATATGCAACATTGGCCCAGCGATAAGTTAATTCAACTCGAGGCTGAAATTTAATCCGCTGCCCTAGGTTAAATGACTGCGCCAGCCACAATCCTGCTGCGTTTAGCCTAAACCTTCCCAGTTCGCGATAAAACAGAGGTTCGAATATCCAACCCAACTCTCCGAACGCACCCAGCTCCAACCTCAAATTCGACCCTAAGATTGGTGCCAGTTCCAATCTTCTGCTTTCCCCGTCATATTCCAGTTCGCCCGAGTACAACCAGCGCATTATTTTTTTCCGTTCCCCCCGCACAAGCAACTCAAACTCGGTTGACGGATCTACAGATATCTCGATAAACTGGCTATTCTGGCTAAACTGTCGGCCGGATATCAGAAGTGTGTGATCAGAGGCTATATTTCCCTGCACTCCGGTTAAAATTCGAACCAACGGCTCAATAACATTCCATTGCAGACGGAAATCATAAAAATCGTTGACTGTCAGCTGACTAGTGTCTGATGAAGTTAAATTTCGAGTATAACTTCCAGTAAATTCTAACATTTGAATGTCGGTCACGCTAGTGTTTATTGATATCGAAAAATCTCTGACATCTGCAAACTTTCCTCGATAGACAAGTACCCGTTCATAATCACCACGGGAATCGGGAATATAACTGCCGGTTAAGGTATCTCGTCGATAAGTGCCTTTATTGGGACCAACGTAGCGAAAAATCTCATCTTTTAACTGCAGCTGACGATTGATCTGGTTTATATCAAAGTTTAATCTCACACCCTTCGTTGGTGCCAGCCGGCCATTTATACCTCCGAACAACTTTCGCCTTCCTGTGGTATCACCGGGATTGACATTATATTGATAACCAAATATCCCATCGAACCGGAAAATATCCTTGAAGTCCTGTTGGCACTTCAGCCGTAATAACTGTGCTCTACCTGTTTCTTCCCATCCATTTGTAGCAGAAGAATCATTTGCTGCATAAGTGCAAACCTGAAAATCTGTGCCCAGTGTAGTATTTTGCCACGGTTCTACCTTTAAACCAGTTTGCCAACTTTGGCTGCGTTCTGTACTATTTTCCTCTACCCCCCATGTAAACAACGGGCTAAATATTAGAATCTGAGGAGCAATACCAGCATTCATCCGGAAAAAATTTCCGGCTCGATGTACTCCTAAAGTCAACCAGCGGATTCGCCCATCCGCACCCCATCGCTCAATATACTGACCCCCTCCTTGTTTTAACCTTCCGACATCAACATTTAACTCCATATTATTATCTGGTAATGCTTGGATCTTAAACTCATCAATTCCGGTATATCCTGTTTCACTTACTCCACCCCAGTGATAAGGAAATTCAATGTCCTCTGGTTTCGTAGAAAGATTAAAACTTTTTCCCCTTACTTTATGGTGATATTGTAAGCTGAGAAAATTTTTCCTCCAGGTAAAACTGTAATTCCAGGCTCCAGCATTAATTATTCCATTTCTCACTGCAAATAGATTTATGTCTCTGCGAAGAAAGGCACCTTCAACAAACACACCTAATCCCTGATAACAATACCCGGCTTTGCTGTATATTATCTGAGTATTTTGAGGAAGTTGGATTTTAATGCTATCAATATAATCACCCGCCTTATACCCTACAAATTCGAACCCGCCAGAATAATAATTATAATTATACGAACCCTGAGAATCACCAACGAAGGTAAATTTTACCCGATAGTTACCAGATTTAGCCCCAACAAAACGGTAACGACCGTCTTCCAAGACATAATCCCCCTGTCCATCTCCTACATATTCCGCTCCGGAAATCCAACAATAATCCGTATCTCGCTCCCAAAAAGCGAGCTTCTGTTTTGTTTCTTCGGTAAGTGTATAATTCAGCGTCTTGTTAGGATCATCCCCTTCCTGAAACAGCATTAATTGCAATTGAAATGGCCCCACTGTATCTTTTATTCCACCGGCTATAAGCGTTCTTTCATAATCAAAAGTATAAAATTGAAATTCCACCTCAATTCTTGAACGAGAGGTGATTATATTTCGATTAGTAAACACCAGTTCGCCAGTAGAATAATCGATGATGTAATCGGCATCCCACCCTCGGGTCATTTTTTTGCCATTTAAATATACAATTTCGGTACCAGGTACAATCTGTGCTGACCGGCCGTCAACAGTCAGTACATAAGGCCCCTGGATACCTTCTGTGCCTTTCATTGTAGCTTTTCCGAACTCTCCCCTAGGGCGAGCGTATGTAAAAGAACTCTGGATAACCTTATTCTCTACCTTTAAAATCCCCCCGCTTGCCTCTCTGGGGAATGTACCAAACCCGCCTGCATCTACTGTCAGTCTAACATCGCCGAACTGACCACTCCAGCTTCTTCCTTTAACGGTTATTGATATCTTATCAATTTCTTCAAGTTCCAAAGTTGTGCCTGTAACAGGGATCGGTAATCTCTGGTCGGAAAGCTCGCCTTCAATCTCCAAATTCTCAACTTGTCCCCTGAGCGACAGTCTTGTAGTTTGATTAATTCCTAATCCCGCTTCATTATTCAACGAAAATCCAACTGACTTGGCTCCGGAAATTTGCCAGTCTTCCTGGAGAATGTGCTGGGTTGAATCAAACCGCGCTATCATCTGGATAGTATCCCTCTTCGATAACTGAACCGACTCCGCCTCAGTTATTCTGCCCTTAAACTGAAGTGGAGCCATTAATAGAGTTGAGTAAACCACTCGGATAACAGCAAACTCGGGCAAGGATTGAAAAAAAAATATTTCGCGGCGATTAGGTTCAACTGTATATGCAGTTCTTTTGAGCAGAATTCCGTCTACCCATACTGAATCACTGTTGTGGATAAATATTCTTGCAAATCGAGCATCAATCGTCTCCTCTGCTGGCTCTAGTCGATATTGAAGTTTCCACTTCTCGGCTACAAGAACCGAGTTATACCTCTCCCCAATTCCACCTGTTAACAAGAAAAAAACAATTAACGGCTGGCAGCTTACCAGCATCAATTAATCAGGTAAAGGATAAACAACTATCCGTCGGTAATTGTCCAAAACGAATATCCGGTTGCCCAAACATTGAATTTGAACTGGATTGGAGACATCATGAAGCGAATACTCGGCCAGACTAGCGGAAAGAACCCATAGCTTACTTTTTCCTCGCCGCATTAGCAACACTCTGTCCTTGAAATCGGATGTCAGCAAATCGACCGACTGGGAAAGCTTCCAATCCCCAGTGATGATACCTGCACGATTGAACTTCACTAACCTCTCGCCATTGGCAATAAGACCATAACTCCCATCGGAAAATAGCGTCAAAGCCCCGGGGTTTTTAACATCCGAACGATCAAGAAACCCCCTGCTTTCACCAAAAAGGGTCTTCAACCATACCTGTTTCCGTTCCTTATCACTGACCAGTAGCTCTCCGGGAGCATACTGGATAACTCCAGAAACCCGCACATTATGTACCAAAGGCTGAATCAGCCGGGAATCTCTAGACAGACGATAGATAGTTTGTTCATCGTATAAATAAATATAGAACCGGTCGGCGTAAATTCCCCGAGGAGACAATATGCTTATGCTTATTGGAATTGTTTCGGCTACAGTAAATTCTGAATCATAGGCTATAATTCTTGCCCCCGATTGCTCAAGCAACAAGAAATTATTCCCATCGCGGCAGAAATCCTGTATCTCGGTGCTTAAAAAGATTGTTCTTATTGGTTTGATCGTCTCAGCTCGTTGGTCACTTCTCGATCTTTCCTGAATCACAGTTCGGCACCGCAATATTATTAGAACGACTGCTATAATCTGTAAGTAATAAAGAATCCGATTAAGATAATAACCACCTCTAATAAACTGTCTCCTTATATCATATCCGGTAAATTTATTTACAACCAAGTAACAGATACCATGTACTAAATCACAGCTTGTAACCGATCCTCCGAAGGAAACTCTTCCGTTCCATTGTCTCCTGTTCTCCTTCTACCCCCCGAGGTCTTGCACCGTCGATTATCCCGAGAATCCCGGCACCTGACTCATCTTCAGCAATAATAACCTTAACCGGATTAGCGGTTGCACAGAAAACTGTACAAACTTCCTGAACCTGTTTCACCGCATTAAGCACATTTACTGGAAAAGCATTACCAAGAATCACAACAAAAGCGTGCCCCGCACCGATCGAAAGTGCATTTTTAATCGCCAGAGCCTCCAATTCTGCATCTGTTCCCGCATGCCGGATTAAACAGGGACCGGATGCTTCACAAAAAGCCAGCCCAAATTTTATGCCCGGGACCGCTGTCACAAGACATTCGTAAAGATCCTCCACTGTCTTAATGAAATGGGCCTGCCCGATGATCACATTCACCTCAGCAGGCTTTTCAATACATACAGTCTTAATCTCCATTTCTCTCCTCCCCATGCAGAATTGTCAATTTACCAGCAGTAGAGAAAATCCCGGCAGAACAGTAGTAAAAATATACACCGGCTGGAATTCCATTTAAATCCAATTGCGCCTTCCAACTTTCTGAGCCGTTCGGGTGGAAATCTAATGTTTTAAACAGTGTGCCGTCAGGCTTGTAAAATTCCAGTAGTACATTCTGTGCTCCAAATCCATCGAGGCTAATGGCAAACCTTCCCCTGACCGATGGATTAGGATATATTTTAAAACTAGCAGATGGCGGAAAACATCGGAAACCATCGACCCCAGTTGGATTTATGTAAAAAGTGATCATTGTACTTTCGGGAGAGCAGACTGGCCAAGTTGTCCAGAAATCTATCTGCCGATTGTAAGAAAATTCGTCCATTGCCCAGAGATAATAATCGATTCGCGCAGGAGGTGTAACCTGCGGAATAGTGAAATAATAAACCGAACCATGCTGAGAATCAGGACTGACTGAATTCCAGGTACCTTGGTTAACGCGATAAAATAAAGATTCCGTTCCGACAACATCATTATCAGTAATAGTTGACCACACGATAAAAGGGCCTGAATAACTCGTATCAGTCCAGACCTTTGTATTGGTAAAGACCGGGGGCCTTAAATCCCACCCGGGAATAGAACAGGTTTCAACCTGCATAAGCGTATGCACGGTAATAAAGTCGGGGGGAGCACCGTTATCACTTACAGCTGCTGCCACGCCATTCCCCCCAGCAAAATGACCGGGAACAACCCATTCATAAATCCACCGGCGGTTTAATGTTCCCATATTGTCTGAGTAAACCATATAGTCCTTTATTACAAGACACGGCCAGAAGTATTCACCGGACATTGGAACTTTTACTTTACCTTTGGCTACTACGGATTTCTGATGCTGTTCTGTCGCCTGATAAGGCAGACCGGGGATGATTTCATACTGCCACGACCATGCAGATATCCAGCTGGCACCATAATATATTGGGAAACTATAGACAACCCCATCCGGACGATAATTGCCCAGAAAACGAAACCCACCCTGAGAAAAATCTATACCGTCGGCATAGAGACCATAATTATCCGTGTAAAAATATACTTCACTTTCTGAACCATCCCCCACTGTATCAAATTCGCACACTGCCGGTGCAGGGGGGTCGTTACTCATGGTATCAGGTGCGGGATAACGTCCTTCAGTATAATGTCGCAGACCGGTTTTTGCCCTCAACTGTCCGGGGTAGATTGTCAAATCCCATACCCTACGGGTAGAGTCAAATGGTGCCCAGTTGAATACCGACTGATTCTGACGATAACGTGCATAAGTGTCAATCACAAGGGGAACCTCATGCGAATCAATACTGATGTTGTGAGCCAAAGATAAAGACATCAGGGTAAAAGCCCCGGCAATAAACGAATACCATCGCCTCGTCATTTTTTACTCCTTTGGTTTCAATACCAAATTATCACCCTATCCAATATGATGTCAATATCTGACTTCCTTGACTTTAATAAAAATTTTTCTATAAATCAATCCGTTGTCATATTTTTTGCAACAACTGATAAACGGAATTCAGCTCGGCTTCGTGTATGCTCTGATCGCACTTGGTTATACCATGGTGTACGGCATTGTCCGCCTGATAAATTTTGCCCACGGTGATGTATTCATGGTCGGGGCCTATCTGGGATTTTTTGCACTCACCTCCTGGCATTTACCCTTTCCTGTTGCAATCATACTGGCAATGGTCGGCTGTGCACTCTTAGGCGTCTTTATCGAACGAGTTGCTTATAAACCACTCCGCCGTGCCGCCCGTATCTCAGCCCTTATTACTGCAATTGGTGTATCGCTTTTCTTGGAATACTTCTCCAGCCTGAAGTTTGTCTTTGGACCGTATTTTCGCGCCTACCCCCGCCCCTTTCCCATTCGTACTTTCACAATTGCCGGTATCACAATTTCCAACATTCAGATTATCGTTCTTGCCGTAGCAATCCTGTTAATGATCGCCCTTACAATCTTTGTTAACCGGACCAAAACCGGACTGGCAATGAGAGCAGTCTCATTTGACCATGATACTGCACGGCTTATGGGGATAGATGTGGATAACATTATTTCCATTACATTCGGAATCGGTGCAGCACTTGCCGGCGCCGGAGGTGTACTTTATGGCATCGCCTATCCCCAAATTCATCCATTTATGGGTATCATGCCGGGACTAAAGGCATTTATTGCCGCAGTGCTCGGGGGAATCGGAATTATTCCCGGTGCCTTGCTTGGTGCAATTATTATGGGAATAGTGGAAAAGCTAACCGAAGTCTACATTTCCTCAACCCTCCGCGATGCAGCGGCATTTGGCATCCTGATACTGGTCCTTTTGATTCGTCCGAGTGGAATCCTAGGCAAAAAAAGAGATGAAAAGGTTTAATTCCTTCAATTTATTTAAACCCGGGAGCACCGCACTCATCCTGTCGTTAATCATATTCACCATCATAGAAGCACTTATTATCACTCGCGTAATCAACCCCTACATTCAAACAATCCTGTCTCTTGCCGGTATTGTGGCAATTTCAGCTCTTGGCCTCAATCTCATATACGGATATTCGGGGCAGTTTTCTCTGGGACATGCAGCATTTTACGGCATCGGTGCCTACACCTCAGCGCTTGTAACCTGTTTAATCCCCAAAACCGGATTTTTGGCATTCCCGCTGGGGTTAACTGCCGGTGTTTTCGCCAGCGGGATAATTGCTTTATTAATCGGCCTCCCCATACTGCGCCTCAAATCAGACTACCTGGGAATCGCCACACTCGGTTTCGGGATGATTATGAATGTACTGTTTAAAAATTCCCACAGGGTGATTCCGATTATGGGAGGCGCCTCGGGAATGCGCGGGATTGCGAGATTAACGTCCTTCCCTTGGGTTTTCTGTTTTCTGTTACTGGCAGTAATCGTCGTTCGTAATCTCGTTTATTCGGGTTTTGGCCGGGCTCTGTTATCAATACGGGAAGATGAACTGGCCTCAGAATCAGTCGGAATAAACGCTACAAAATACAAAACCATAAGTTTTGTCACCGGTTGTATGCTTGCCGGTCTTGCCGGCGGACTATATGCTCATCTGTATAGTTATCTTAATCCGGACAATTTTGATTTTTTGAAATCAATTGATGTTTTACTGATCGTAGTCATCGGAGGAATGGGATCAATCTCAGGGACGGTACTGGCAGCAATTGGCTGGGCGCTATTACTGGAAGGACTGCGAGTCATTCTCCCCTCCGGAATCCAAGAATGGCGAATGGTCGTCTATCCTCTGCTGCTTATTATTTTCATGCTCGTGAAACCTTCAGGTGCAATGGGTGGAACTGAATTCAATTTTCTCAAACCAGAAGAATATCGGCGATGAACGAATGCCTGCTCAAGATCACTGAACTTACGAAAAAATTTGGCGGATTGGTTGCAGTAAAGGATTTCAGTTTATCAATCAAAGCTGGTTCGTTGACCGGAATTATCGGGCCTAATGGAGCCGGAAAAACAACTGTATTCAACCTGATTACCGGCATGATAACACCTACCAGCGGGAAAATTCTATTCCAAAACCGCAACATTGTTGGCATGAAACCATTTGAGGTTTACCGTATGGGTATTACCCGCACATTTCAGAACATCCGTCTTTTCCCCAATCTGACCGTGCTTGATAATGTCCGGGTTGCCTGCCACTACCGCACAAAAGCAGGATTATTTGGTTCGATTTTCCGAACGACCGCCTTTCGTCAAGAAGAAAGAAAAATCACCGATAAATCCCTCACCCTCCTGACTCTGTTGGGACTGGAAAACCGGAAATATGAATTTGCACGCAACCTTCCCTATGGCGAACAGCGCCGGCTCGAAATCGCCCGCGCCCTGATCGCTGAGCCGAAATTGTTACTATTGGATGAGCCGGCAGCCGGAATGAATCCGGCAGAAGTAATTCGCCTGATGGACCTTATCCATTTCATCCGGGAGAAGTTCGCCCTGACAATTCTCCTAATCGAACATCAGATGCGCGTCGTCATGAGTATCTGTGAAGAGATCGTCGTAATGGACTTCGGAGAAATAATTGCCCGGGGAAAACCGCAGGACATACAGAACGACCCAAAAGTAATCGAGGCGTATCTCGGGAAAACGGAGCCTAAATGTTAACTGTTAGTAACATCAGTGTAGCTTACGGAGCAATCAGCGCACTTCGTGAAATCACATTTAATGTAGAAAAAGGGGAAATCGTAACCTTAATCGGTGCTAATGGTGCAGGGAAAACTACAACTTTGAAATGTATCTCCGGACTGATCAAACCCCGTCAGGGGGAAATACTGTTTGAAGGGAAAAAAATTGACCGACTGCCGGCACATCAAATCACTAAAATGGGAATAGTGCAAGTCCCGGAGGGAAGAAAACCTTTCGTTGACCTCACAGTTTGGGAAAACCTGCTGCTTGGTGCCTTCAACCGGCCGAAGAACGAAATCGCCACGGCTCTTGAGCGTGTCTTTAACTCATTTCCACGACTCAGAGAACGACTCCACCAGCGTGCCGGTACCCTCTCTGGCGGCGAACTGCAGATGATGGCAATGGCACGAGGGTTGATCGCCAACCCCAAATTGCTGATGCTCGATGAACCCTCAATGGGACTTTCTCCTTTACTGGTTCGGGAAATTTTCTCAATTATCAGAGAAATCAACCGTGCCGGAACTTCAATTCTGCTGGTGGAACAGAACGCCTTTATGGCACTTAAAGTAGCCCACCGTGCGTATGTTCTTGAAACCGGCAGGATTGTCCTCTCCGGCACAGCTTCAGACTTGATTGAACACCCCAAGGTCAAAGCCGCCTATCTCGGTGAATGACCAGTCCCCGAAACAACCAAAATATTCCACATCTACTTTATTTGTTAACTGTCCCGGTAGCTTCTCTATTGCTCTATTTTCATACCAAATTACCGGCAGTCGGTCTGATTGACTCCGGAGAACTGGCAGCTGGTTGCTATCTTCTTAACATCCTCCACCCCACTGGGTATCCCCTTTATACAATTTTGGGACGACTTTTCTCCCTGCTGCCGTTTTCAAGCGTAGTGCACCGGCTAACCTATCTGAGTATCTGTTGCTCTTCTGCCGGAATTATCTTCTTTCTGCTGATCTGTTTGCGGGAAAAAATCACTCCGGTTGTGGCAATTGTTGTTGCCTCACTACTCGCAATCTCACCGCCTCTCTGGAACGTCAGCACTGACGTTGAGATTTACAGTTTAACATTCTTGTTAAGTTTTCTTCTCTGGTTTTTAGCAGAAAATGTTGAAAACACCCCCTATCTGCTGGCACTTTCCTATTTCGCCGGACTAACACTTACAAACCATCTTACCGGACTATGGACCGTTGCTGGCATAATCACCACCATTTTCCTCTCCCGGCATCGCAAAATTATACGTTTGCTTACGCCGCTGCTATTGCTTTTTATTCTTGGTTTATCACCGTATCTATTTCTGATACTACGAGCCCGGACTCAACCACTGCTCGCCTGGGGCAATCCGGTCAATTTCGAGCAATTCTGGTGGCACATCAGTGGCAGACAATATCGAGTCTGGATGTTCGCGTCATCACTGGGTGCCGTTACGCACAATGCCGGTCGGGGACTAACGTTGATCGCTCAAACCTTCGGGTATATTCTGATTCCAATTGTATTTTACGGTATAATTATACTTTTCAAAAAAAAACGGCCGCTCGCAACTGGACTGACGATTACCGTCACTCTTTGTTTCCTCTATGCTGTCAATTACGGAATTCCGGATATCGCTGCCTATTATCTGCCAGCTATTGCTGCCTTGTCAATATTTGCCTCAGCCGGGCTTGATGCTCTCTTCCACCATTTCGGCAAAATCTGCCATATCGTCTGCGTCATTCCCATAGCAATGCTCCTTACGAACTATCCGGTTCAAAATCAGAATCAGAACTGGGTAGCTTATGACCAGGCGGTGAATACCCTAGAATCAGCCGATACCGGCGCAATAATCATCACTGACTGGTGGGATGTTTACGCGCCTTCCTTCTATCTTCAGGAGATAGAAAAAATCCGCACCGATATTTGTATTATTGACAAGGAACTGGTCCGGCGGTCCTGGTATTTTAATTATCTTGAGAAAAAATACCCATGGCTTATCAGCAACTCGCAGCATGAAGTTGATGAATTTCTTTTTCATCTCCGGAGATTTGAACACGGACAACCCTATGATCCTTCAGCAATTCAGGCAAGCTACATCAAGCTCCTGCGGAGTTTTTTAGTTAACAACCCGGGCAGATCGACTTACATAACATTCCCGGCAACATCCAGCCCAGATGCTCAACAGCTAGTAAAAGGATTCTATGTCTTACCTCAGGGCATTCTGTTCCGATTGCAAGACGATTCGCTCCTTCCGGAATTTGACTACCATCGACTTCGGGTTCGCATACCACGCTATGGACTGAATGAACGCACCCGGCTTAATCTTGCACGTTATCAAATCTTTGTTCAGGAACGCCTCCGTCTGTTGGAAAACAACAGTCGCTATGATGAAGCGCATGCACTCAAAGAATGGTATCGTCAACAGTTCGTTAATTTCTTGTGAATACTCCCTATCTTATTCAACTGCTTGCCAACGCCGGGCTGACCGCGGCGGTCGTTTTCCTCCCCTTCTGGGCGACCAGTCTTGGTTTCACCCACTCAAATATCGGACTGCTGGTTGCCACTTACCAGGGTTCGATGTTTTTCTCCAGTCTGCTCTTCGGCCGCTGGGCAGACCTCATTGACCGGAAGAAATTTGTCATCACCGGACTCGGACTTTCTTCTATTGTAATGGCATTGCACTCTCTTGCAGTCAGTCCGGGTATGCTCTTCCTGATCCGTGCCCTGATCGGAATTTCAGCCGGGATATTCCCAGCAGCACTCTTAGCCTATTTCTATTCTGACAACTGTAATCTTGGAAGATTCAGCGGATTCGGCTCGCTGGGCTGGGCTGCGGGCGCTTTGATCGTCGGCCTCATTACCGACTGGCATCTCTTTCTGATTGCTGCCCTCATGCTACTCCTGACGGCGGTACTGGCACATTTACGACTAAAACCGCAACCAGTGACACTCCACCAGTCGTTCTTTAATTTGAAAGTGTTCTCCCGTAACTGGCTTATCTATCTCACCTTTCTCCTCCGTCACCTTGGCGCCTTCAGCATCTGGACCATCTTTCCCCTCTACCTCGCCGACTTAGGTGCCAATCGATTCTGGGTCGGGGTTATTTACGCTCTTAATCCGCTTGCACAGTTTCTGTTCATGAATATACTTGAACCGGTCCGTGACACGATTCTTATCCGGACCGGACTTCTTCTGTCGGTAGTTGTATTTGTGGCCTTCGGACTGGCACAGCATTTTTCCCAAGTTATCCCGATTCAACTGGCGCTGGCACTTTCCTGGTCCTGTCTCTATCTCGGAACACTTAAGCAACTTCTGCGACAAAATGAAGAAAAATCTACTGTCTCCGGAATGCTACAATCAGTATTGAGCCTAGCGGCGGTCTGTGGCGCACTGCTTGAGGGAGTAACCGGTAAATTCGGCTACCAAACAATCATGTTTGCTGCAGCTGGAGTCGCCCTACTGGGCACTCTGCTTTATTTCTTTATGCCGAAAATGAACCCAACTAACGGGAAAGAAAAATAACTGCCAGCACAGCAAATCCCAGACCAACGATGTGTCTTACAGTTACCGGTTCCTTCAAGAGAATATATCCCAGAACCGCAGGAATGATAATATACATCCCGGTCAACGGCAGGACTACCGATGCTGGCCCGCTCTTCAGTGCCATGTAAAAACATACCGTTGCAATACCGGCAGCCAGCCCGGACAGCACTGCCAGCGGCGCAGCCCTGACCCACTGCATCGTTCCCGCGGCAAGCGCATAAAGCAGAATGGGTATCACACTTGCCAGCGTTGACCAGAAGGCTACTGTTTCGGCTGCGATATCTCTTGTGAGAATTTTTGTCATAAATCCCCATATACCCCAGAGCAGAAGCGTCAGAAACGAAAGTAACCGGTAATCCATCTTTCAGATATTTACAGACGGATTAAAACTCCACCCCAAGTCAGACCGGCGCCAAAAGCCACCATGATTATCAGATCATTCTGCCGGACCCGACCCGATTTCCGTGCTTCATCCAGTGCAATAATTGTAGATGCTGATGATGTATTCGCATATTTCTGGATATTTACGAATACCCGCTCCATCGGAAAATTCAGCAACTTTGCCATCGCCTCAATTATCCGGAGATTAGCCTGATGGGGAATGACCAGCTTAATGTCTTCCGCCCGAAGTCTTGCCTGGTCCAGAAGCCGCTTCACCACATCCGCCATTGAACGCACCGCAATCTTGAAAATAGCACTGCCATTCATCTTCAGGTAATGAAGCCGTTGCTGAACCGACTCAATCGATGCAGGAATCCGCGATCCCCCCGCTGGCATATATAAATCATTACCATGGGAACCGTCAGCTGCCAGATAAGTAGCAATGATTCCCCGCCCCTGATTTTGATCCGCACGCAACACGACGGCACCCGCGCCATCAGCCAGCAGTACTGCGGTACTGCGATCGGTCCAATCGGTGATTTTGGAAAGAACCTCGACTCCGATAACCAGAATGGTCCGGTAAGTGCCTGTAGCAATGAACTGGCGGGCGGTAGTCAAACCGTAGATGAATCCAGAACATCCGGCACCCAAATCCATTGCCGCTGCATTCCGGGCACCCAACCGGTCCTGGACAATACAGGCGGTTGAAGGAAAGGGCATATCGCCGGTCACAGTGGCAACGATAATCAGATCCAGCTCCTCAGCCGGGACACCTGCTTCCTCCAGCGCCCGCTGCGCTGCTCGGCAGGCAAAATCGGATGCAGCTTCAGTTGGAGCTGCAATCCTGCGTTCCTTCATTCCAGTCCGCTCGGTAATCCATTCATCGGATGTATCCAGAATCTTCTCCAAGTCCTCATTGGTCAGCACCCTTTCCGGAACATCAAACCCGGTACCGGCAATGACTGCGGAATATCCGATATTCGGCAACCTGTTCTCACCGCCCTGCTGTTCCTGTGGCTTCCATATCGAATTTAGATAATTCACAATGTTAATTATATCCGGCACCTGACGCCGGTCAATCGCTGCCGCTTATTCAAATTCCAGCACCCGAATTTTTATCCTGCTGACCACACCCAACACCTGAGCCTGCTCACTCAGCTCCCCTTCAGCAAGTTTTAACCGGGCTGCACTCGCCGGGAATTCACCAAAAGTGGCATCCACTGGAACCCATTTCCCGAGGTAAACCTCATTCCAAGCATGATAATAAAATCCATCCCGAAGGTAGACCAACCCGACAGCCACCTTTGCCGGTATGCCGACGGCGCGAGAAAGGGCAGCAAAAAGCACTGCATGCTCATTGCAATCACCCTTCATATTTTTCAGCACATCAACCGCATTGGGCAGTGATGCTACCGCCTCCTTTTGCAACGAACGGAAAACCCAGTCGGCGATCTTCTGTACTGCAACAGCAGCGTTGTCAGTTCCATTCACAATCTGTCTTGCAGTCCGGACAATTTCCGGAGCCGTGGATTGAATGGTTACTGTGGGTTTGAGGAGTTCCCGGCAGGTACCAACCGGTAACTTCACGGTAGAATCAGGCAGGGGGATTTTTATTTCCATCCGGATATCTCCCCCTTCTATAGTGACGATCCGCTGATTTTCGTCACTGGCTGGTAAAAGTGTAGTATCAATTCCTGAAACTGTTAAGACCATTCGGCGCCACCTTCTTCCCTCCGGTATTATTGTATCTACCCGCACGGCAAAAATTCTGAGAAGATCTAAAGGATACCCCGCCTCGCCAGCAAGTGCCTGCTCGCTGCTCACCCGGCTCGAACTGATACCCATAGGTGAGTCCTCCTTCAAAGTCATACCATTTTCATCCAACCAAACTGTCATATCAAACTTTGCCCGCCTTACCTTTATTTTCAGTGCCGGAACCGTTGTCTCACCGATTTTAAACATTTCCCTTCCCAGCACCTCCACTTCCGTTCCCATCGTATCAAGCACTGCACCATCGAATGTCAGATAATTCAGACGCGTCCCAGGTTCAGAATGGCTTCTTGTCACTATTATCCCTAACGCCTCGATCGGATACAGTTTTCTCGTCAGGTGAATTACCCTCGTTCCATTACCAGTTTCAACCACGAGTCTGCTGTCTTCACACCTGCCGTGCGCTGTAAAAGAGCCGTCCTGTGAACTCATTCTGAATTCAAATGACTGCAGTGCCAGATTTTCGTCAGTGAAAACCCGGGAACGGGCGGTAACCGTCTGCTTTTTCCCCAGCATACCCACGGTCATTCGGGTGACATAATCAAAATTTAAACCGCCATTACTCCGATTATATTTAAGCACACCATAACCAATCTTCATTCCGGCAAGATAAGTAGCTAACCACACCTCCCCATAATCGGAGCCAGTTATTGCCTGCCTGGACATGCTTGATACCGGCCGGTTACTGCAAAACAGGAAAGTCAGAAAAAAAACAAGCACTGTTAACTGTCTCATCAGTTCAGCATAACACAGCGAATTCTGCTGTCAAAGCCTTCCAGATACTTGACTTTAATCAAGTTTGCTCTAAAATTCCCCTGAGCCGAAGTGGCGGAAATGGCAGACGCAGCGGACTCAAAATCCGCCGCCCAGCGATGGGCTTGTGGGTTCAACTCCCACCTTCGGCAGTTGTCCAAAGACCGGAAATGTCGCCATCACCGGTCGGTGATCGGAAATAAGATTTTCATAACTGCTAATATAGTCATCGAGTCGTAGAATAGCCGTGCTACCGCCAGCATAATACGGCAGCACACTCCTAGTAATCAGTATATGATCAAAAATTACGTTACCCCTTATCAGAGAACTGTTATATCCGTTACCAGTTAGTTCGCGCGTAAGGAAGAAATAATCCAGCGAATCCTCCAGAAAAGGGCGTAACACGTTACTGTCTGAATGGGCATCTAACCGGTCATTCCAGTCTCCGGCAACGATAAAATTTGCCCCCCCGCTCGTAATGAGCACGCTGTCAAGGTAATACTTGAGCTGCCGGCAGGCACCCGCACGACGCAAACGGTCGACATAATCGGAACCGGCTTTCAGATGTAACACGATCAGACAGAAATCAAAATCCCGCCCATTATGACTGGCAGTACCCATGGCTACCAGCGGAGGCCGGGGAAACGAATCATTATCCCAGAAAATCTGCCTGACATTACGAAACTGAATGATATCCCGTTTATAGATTATTCCGGTCTTCTGATAAAAACTGCCGTAGTTATCCTGCGAGAAAAAACCTGCGTAGCCCGCCGCGCCCTGCAGCAGACGCAGAAATGCCAGCGTATCTTCTATCTCCTGAATGCAGTACAGATCCGCATCCAGACGGGAAATAACCAGCCTGAGCCGCGCCAGTGTTGATTCCCCCGCCCTGGGAAAATTCTGAATATTCCAGGTAATTATTTCCAGTCCTGTATCAGTTCCGACTCTGGGGATTAACTCTTCATTGGAAACAGAAAACGGCGCCAGTGCGGTCAGGGAAACCGCACCGGCATCATCAACTGCCTGCACTCCGAACAGATGGGCACCATATGATAGACGGCGCAATGTCACTGAGGTTGCCTGTGTAGTGCATTTCATTACTGAATCATCCAGCCAGTAAAGATAATGAGTAACCCAGCCATCCCGGTCCGTTCCTTGCCATTCAAACCGGGCAGAATCACTGTCAACGATATCGGTCTCCGCTCGCGTTATTACTATCGTAGGCGCCCGATTTTCCCCATCCGACTGCCGGTTACACGCCAGAAATACTACCATTAAAAGCAAGATAAACCGCTTGCCCATACCTGCTAAGAGTAATATAATCCAGACCAGTTGTCCAGCTATGGTCTCCTTTGCTGCCCTTTCTCTTCCTGAAATTACAAGAGGACACGTGCATATGTTTACAAATATAATCTTTATACCATCATTAATTAACATACTTATTTTTCTTAAGATAAATATTTCCCCTTTATATGAAGACTCACCCTGGGGGACCCCATGTTATTTCTCACACAACCTTCTTATTTAACTCCATCAAAATATATACTTGACGACAGTAATTCAATTAATAATATTACTTAAAATTACAAGAAAGGAGACACATGGCTGAAAAAGTCAAACTGGGCATCAACGGTTTTGGTAGAATTGGCAGACTGGTAGGCAGACTGGTCAGCCGTCATCCGCGAATTGAGCTTGCGGCGATTAACGATGTCGCCGACGCACCGACCCTGGCACATCTGCTGAAGTATGACTCGGTTCACGGCATATTCCGTGAGGAAGTCCGGGCTGAGGGACAAAACCTGATCATCGCCGGCAGACCGGCAAATGTCCTCACGGTAAAAAATCCCGCAGAAATCAACTGGGGAGCGCTAGGTATTGATATTGTTCTTGAATCAACCGGACTGTTCCGAAGTCTGGAAAAGGCAGGTGGTCATCTCACGGCCGGTGCCCGCAAGGTAGTGATCTCCGCCCCCCCAAAAGGTGAAGGAATTAAATCCATTGTCATGGGGATAAATCATACTATTTATGACCCGGCATCAGACCATATCATTTCCAATGCCTCCTGCACAACCAACTGTGTCGTACCGGTAGCCAAAGTGCTGCATGAGAACTTCCGCATCCGTCATGGCTATATGACCACGGTCCACGCTTACACTAACGACCAGCGGATTCTCGATCTCCCCCATTCAGATCTGCGCCGTGCCCGGGCTGCGGCCGTGTCAATGATTCCCACCAGTACTGGGGCTGCCAAACTGATCGGTGTCATCTTCCCGGAACTCAAGGGCAAAATTGACGGCATGGCAATTCGTGTACCAACCCCCGATGTCTCGATTGTGGACCTCGCCTGCGTTGTAGAAAAAAGAACCTCAATTGAAGAGGTAAATGCTGCGTTCCAGACCGCGGCAGAGGGCAACCTCAGAGGCATAATTGAATACCTGACCACTCCTCTGGTTTCAGTTGACCTAGTGGGAAATCCTCATTCGGCAATATTTGATGCCGGTCTCACCTCCGTTGTCGACGGCAATCTGGTGAAAGTATATGCCTGGTACGACAATGAGTACGGTTACGCCTGCCGGCTTGTGGACCTGATTGACTACATCGCTGAAAGGCTCTAAGCGATGCCAAAGTTATCTGTCCGGAGTCTACCCGTTCGAGACCGACGGGTGTTTGTTCGCGTTGATTTCAATGTTCCACTGGGGGAAAACGGTGTTATTACTGATGATACCCGCATTCGCTCCGCCTTACCTACAATTCAATATCTTCTGGAACAGGGAGCAACTGTAATTCTTGGTTCCCATCTGGGCAAACCCAAGGGCAAACCGGATCCGAAGTACAGCCTCAGGGCGGTCGCCGAATACCTGAAGCAAATATTAAACGGCAATCTGCACTTTACCCCTGACTGCATTGGTATTGATGTAGTCCGCTTCCTTCAGCGGGTACCACCCAATTCGGTCATCCTGCTCGAAAATCTGCGCTTTCATCCTGGCGAAGAAAAAAACGACCCGGACTTCGCCCGGGCACTGGCAACGCTAGGGGACTTCTATGTCAACGATGCCTTCGGTACCGCCCACCGTGCCCATGCCTCCACCGCCGGTATGACGATATTTTTTGCCCAACCAGCAGCCGGCTTCCTGGTGGAGAAGGAGCTTCAATACCTGGAACCCCTGCTGCAGACGCCGGTGCGACCTTTCTTGGTGATAATCGGCGGCGCCAAGGTGGCGGATAAAGCAGGAGTAATTAAAAATCTCCTGCCCCGCGTTGACCACTTGCTTCTTGGTGGTGCAGTCGCCTTCAGCTTCCTGAAAGCCCGGGGACTTCCGATCGGAAAATCCCGCTGGGAGCCGGAACTGCTGGCTGAAGTTGAAAAACTCAAGGACAATCCGAAACTGGTTCTGCCAGTTGATGTTGTAACGGCAGCAAATCCGGATGGTGCCGGCACTCGTATTGTTCCGGTAGAACAGATTGGAAACGACGAAGCCGGATTTGATATTGGCCCCCGGACAATTGAAATATTTTGTGATCTCATTGCCACTGCCCGGACCATAGTCTGGGCAGGTCCGATGGGCATTTTTGAGAACCAAGCGTTCAGCCACGGCAGTGTCGCAATTGCCCGAGCACTGGCACAGGCTACTGTCCGTGGCGCCATAACCATTGCCGGCGGTGGTGATACCGGGGCAGCACTCAAACAGGCGGGGATGGCAGACCGAATCAGCCATCTCTCCACCGGCGGAAGTGCAACTCTTGAATTCCTTGAAGGCCGGAATTTACCCGGAATAGCAGCACTCACCGACGTACCATGACCATTAATCAACCATTGGTTGCCGGCAACTGGAAAATGCACAAGAATATTCGTGAAACCCGGGAGTTTCTTCACTCTCTGATTAAACTGCTGCGCCCCCCTTTGCCCTGTGAAGTCGCGATATTTCCGCCGTTCACATCTCTTCCCGCGGCAGCTGAAATACTGACCGATTCCGGAATTGCCCTAGGCGCTCAGAATGTTCACTGGGAACCAACCGGTGCCTTCACCGGTGAAATCTCACCGCTGTTTCTGGTCGAGCTCGGCTGTCGCTACTGCATTATTGGCCATTCGGAACGGCGCCTTCTGTTTGGCGAGACTGACGAAATCTGTAACCGCAAGATAAAAGCAGCTCAGTCGGCAGGTCTCAGGCCCATTCTCTGCTGCGGTGAAACTCTCGAGGAACGCAACGCCCACCAGACAATTGAAATCCTGCGGCGTCAGCTTGAAAAGGGGCTGAAGGGTATAACCAGCGCCGATCTTGATATCGCATATGAACCGGTCTGGGCCATCGGCACGGGACACACTGCCACGCCGGATCAGGCCGCGGAAATTCATAACTGGATTCATCTCTGGTTACGCAGCCGGTTTGATGATGCTGCGGACCATATCCGGGTACTCTATGGAGGTAGTGTCAAACCGGAAAATGCAATGGCACTAATCCGTCAAACTGGAGTCGACGGACTGCTGGTCGGCGGCGCAAGCCTTGATGTCAATACCTTCAGCATCATCGTCAACTCCTTTAAGGAAGGTCAATCGGTCTTCTCTTGACTTTACATTAAAAAATGTTAATCTTCAATTGTAAAGGAGCTAATATATGTACGCAATACTAATATTTCTGCATCTCTTGATATCAATCCTGCTGGTTCTGGTGGTACTGATACAGCAACCGCAGAAAGGCGGACTCGGCACAATTTTAGGAGGCGGTGAGTCCATCTTCGGCGGCGGTGGCGCAGCACCATTGATGGCAAAAATTACATCGGCCCTGGCGGTGGCATTTATGCTTACATCCTTGGGACTGGTGCTCATGTCCGCCCACCGGATCCGATCGGCTGCGCCAACTGGTAGTTCACTCAGAGCTGATGTTAATACCGTTTCTGTAATTGACAGGGGGATAGACAATGTACGCAGTAGTTAACATTGCTGGCTTTCAGTATCTAGTCAAACCCGGCGAGCAAATAACAGTACCCCGGCTTGAAGGCGAACCGGGTACAGTCGTGCGTTTCGATAATGTCCTAATGGTACGAACTGATGATAAAGCAATTGTCGGGACACCAACTGTTCCCAATGCTTATGTCGAAGCAAATATCATTGAACACACCCGGGCAAAGAAGGTTATCACTTTCAAATTCATCCGCCGGGAAAACTATCGACGGAAAAAAGGGCACAAACAACCTTTGACTCGAATTCAGATTACTAAAATCGGGCACGAGGTGTAAAGAGAGGATCTAAATGAATTTCCTTCGCCGGCAGTTCATGCAATTGTCAGTCATTACTATAGCGGTAACCAGTATTGCCACTGGCAATCTGCTGGTTAACGGCGACTTCAGCAACTGGGAAAACCCCCGACAACCATCCGGCTGGATAGTTGAAGACACCACCAAAGCAAAGATTGAACAGGAAGCAGGCACAATTCACTCATCGCCATATTCCTGTAAAATTACCCGTCTGGTAACTGGAACTGGAAACAACTATGGTCTGAGACAGTATGTCAATGTTATTCCTGCAAATATCTACACATTCAAAGCATGGTTCTATGATGACGATGTCAATGCCCGCGGGGGTCTTGTTATCACTTGGTGCCGACAGGATACTTCAGCGATAAGAAGCACATCGGTAGTTTATACCGACTCGGCAGTTCACACTTGGCAGCACCTGAGTAAAACCGATACTGCTCCCGACAGTGCTGTTTTCGCCCGCTGTCTGCTTCGGATTTACGGTTTTACTGGAGGACCGGCAGGAGGCGTAGTCTATGTTGACGACGCTGAATTTGTCGCCGGCAGCGGAGGTCTTAATGAGGCGAACAATAACATTCCATTGCAGTATAGTATCAGTGCACTGCCTGCCGGCTCAAAATATCACACCATCAGGTTACAACTGGACGCTCCAGCTTATACCATTCTCACCATTTTCGACCTGACCGGCAGACAACAGAAAAGGTTGTTTTCGGGGGAACTGTCTGCCGGCATTAATTTTTTCACAGTCGAAACCAATGAACTCACATCCGGAGTTGCTTTTGCAGTCGCCAGATGCGCTGGCAGACCACTGCTTGTAACCAAACTTGTTACCAAATAGGATAAATGCTTTACCGGTAAATTAACGAAAATGAGAGTAAAAAAGAATTAGAAAGGGAGGATAAAAAATGAAAGCACCAAAACCATCGCAAACTCAGACCAAGAATCAGCCCCTTACCGCCATCCAGAAAATCGAAAAACTGGGAAAAAAGGTTGCTACCATGACTCAGGCGGAGCTGGCGCGGGCAATCGGGGTATCCCGCGAAAGAATCCGCCAGCTGGTCCCGCGAATGAAGATCAAACCGGGCAAGCGAATTGTCGCCTGGCATCGAACGGTTTCAAAGGCACAGCGACTTGCTATGTTGAAAATGCATGAAAATGGCACCCCTCTTATCACAATTGCCAAGAAATACGGAGTAAGCGAATACCATGTTCGTGAAGCAATCCGGCTGACTCGGATTGAACTTAATATCCCTCGAGGTCGGGGACGTCCCCGTAAGAAAAAGTAAACTGGGCGATACACGATTCGAACGTGTGACCTCTGGTATGTGAGACCAGCGCTCTAACCAACTGAGCTAATCGCCCTTTTAAAAATCATAACAGCAAAATTTTAACAGTCAAGTTAGGCACCGGTAGCTAACTTCAAACCGATATCATCTGCCGGCATCTTATTCAACAGTGACATAACCGACTCGGCATTTTTCCGGTCATTCAACCGCTGGAAAATCATTAAAGCCTGTTCCAGATTGGGTCTTGCCTTATCCCAAACGCTATCTTGGTAGAACACCATGCCTAGTTTCATCAGAACTTGAGCCTGCTGTTGTTCATCGCCAATCGTTCGGTAGAGCTCCAGCGCCTGACTATAGTTGCTGACTGCACTATTATTATCATGCAGACTGTGCTTGATATCTCCTAAAAGCGTAATTATCTCAGCCTGAATATTGATATCTTTCGATTCTTGAGCAATCCGTAACGCTTCAGTCAGCCGGATTGGTGCTTCGGTCAGCATCTGCTCCTGATACAACAACTTCCCCAGATAAAGCAAATCGATCGCCATCGCTCGACTTGCATTCACTTTCTGGTGAAACGTATATGCCTGCTCAAAAAACCTGCGGGCAGAGACCATATCCTTGCTTACAAATTTAAGCAGCCCGGTTTCAAACCATCCATCTGCTGTCAACTCCTCATCTTGAATTCCTTTTAGCAGATGCCAGAACTGTTTCAATGCACGCTCTGCCGCTGAAATTCTGCCACTTCGTATCAGTGCACGCGTCAATTCTAAATATGCTTTTGTCCTATGCTTAAGATCAAGCACTGACACCGGCAGTTCAACGATTTCGTTTAGTAACTGCACTGCACGCTCAAATTTACGTGTGGCGATAAAAAACCTTGCAAGGACAATTTTTACCCGCACGACTTCCTGATCCCGTCCGCACGTGTTTGCGGTAACCTGTGCTTCTTCAATCAACCTCTGTGCCTCTTCCAGATGATACCGCAGTAATGCATTCATCGCCAATCCTAACAAGTTATCGATTATTAATTTCGCATCCCTCAGTCTCCGAGCAAATGTCAGTGCCTGTTCAAAAAACTCCCTAGCGATATCAGGTTCATTATACTTCTCATGCGCCAGCGCCAGTTCGTGCAAAACTTGGGCCTGCCCCTTGAAATAATTAATCTCCTGAAAAATACGCATCGCCCGGTCAAAAACATCAATTGCCCGCTTGTAATCACGCTGCAGGCGGTGGACGATGCCAATCGCCAGAAGACCTTCTGCCTCTGCCATGCGACTGCGGTTCTCTCTCGCCAGATGCAGACTATCTTCATAAGCCGCCCGTGCTTTATCCAGTTCACCTCTTGCTAAATGAATATCACCGATCGACCGGTATTGACCACTCGCAGCACTGAAATTCCCCTTGAGTTCAAACACTCTCAAAGCCTGTCGGTGGCAATCAATTGCCGGTTCATCCTGTCCATCGTGATGATATACTTCTGCCAAGCGAACCAGCGCCTTAGCCCGTAGATCATCGTTACCAGTCTTATGGCAGAGTGCAATTACCTCAGAAAGCTGTCTTTTGACTGACGTCCGATTTTGTTCTTCATTGTTCAATGTTACCAAAAGATACAGCACCACGGCCAAGCCATTTTTATTACCGGTGTGCCGTAAAATCTCAGCTGCCTGACCCAATTCTTGGCGCGCCTGAGCCATCTGTCCTCTCATAACCAGACATCCTGCACATAGAAAGTGCAGCGCTGCCAATTCATCTTCCCGTACCTTTCCCTTTCCTTCGTTCCAAATCTGATAAGCCCGATCCCAGTAATTTTGCTCCGCAAACTTCAAACCAGCTTCAAACAGCTTCTTAACTTCTGAATCAATCGTCATCGGCAGATGATCAATGAAGAGTACGCCTAAACGCCGCTGAAGCTGTCCCAGTCGTGTATAATATCTGGAATATGCCAGCGGCATCAGCCGCTCAATGATCTGCTCAAGCTGTGCGGCCTTCAACTGAGCTCTGAGATTTCTGCGTTCCGACCATATGAGCAAAAATATTAATACCGCAACTGTAATCAGCAAACTGCCAATAATGAAAAAAAACATATCGGGCTTATTTTAACACATAATTACTTCTTTGGCAATTAAGTATTTAAATCCCCCCAATAAATGTGGAATAACCCTGCCCTAATGAGCAATTATGATCTTCCGGAAGAACCGCAATCCGGACTGGTTTTCAAGTGAAACCCAGTAAATTCCTGCAGGCAATTGGGTAAGATTGAGGCTGGCGCGATGAGAATCGATTGCAAAGATTTGCACCAGCTTGCCCGCATTGTCGTAAAGCGCGCCTTTTAGCGGAAACAGGAAGCGCATTTCCTCCTCAAATTCAAGCGCAAGCACACCTTCTCTCGCCAGGCTGGGGAAAATTCTGATCCGTTCTTTCGTGAAAACAGGAGTCGTAATTTCAGATTGAACGCCATTCCCCAACGCATCTGCTTCTGGAACATAGCAATAGTACCACAACTCACGGGTCTTGTTACCCTTAAGCGCATAGAGGATATTTTCCCCCATAGCCACCAGATCTCCTCCACCTTTAACCCTTTTTTTCTTTCCTGTAGATCCCACCTCGGGCATCGGCTCCAGTTCGGTCCAAGTATCACCTTCAGGTTCATACCGGTAAAACTCACAGGTGTTTCCACCTTTCAATGCAAAAACGCCTCCATTCAAATAGGCACCGCTAGAACCATCCTTTGCCTTTTTGTTTTTACCGGTACGACTGAGAAACGGCATACCCTTAAGGCGATGGGTGTCCCAAGCGGCGGTATAGAGATCAAACCGCCAGAATTCGTGATATTTGGCTTTATGCGCATAAATATAGCGGTTACCGTCGTATGCAAGCCAAGAACCCTTGTCCCATTTCGGATGGAGTGCCTGTGGTGCATCTGGCAACTGTTCCCAGCTGTCGCCATTACAGTGATAACGGTAAAACTCGTTCTTATATCCCTTCAGCAGATACACGTACTGATTTCCACTCTGATTTATGACCACCATATCTGAACCGCCCTTGACCTTCTTTCCAGAAGGTCCTGCCGGCACATCACGAAGCTGATGCCAAGAATCACCATCGATATAGTAGCACCAAAACCCCAGTGTATTGTTCCCTTTTACCGCAAAAACATGACCCGCACCATCCGCTGCGCCAGTCGCCCCCTTTGCCGGTCCTTTATTCTCAATCCCTCCGGGCCATAAACACAACTCCCGCCAAGTATCTGCTACCGGATCATAGGAATAAAAATCACCCGTCTTATTTCCTTTGGCAATAAAGAACAGACCGCTGCCCTGGTCATAAGTCAACCACCCCCCATCTTTAACTGCTTTGCTGGAGGGCGGTAGCGGGACAGAAGAAACTTCATGCCAGCCTTTCGGGGACCCCCCGCCCGCAGCCACACTGAAACTGCCCCAGCGCCAGTCATTATCTGGATTTGTATCGCCCAGAGCCACTGTAGAACAGACAACCGCCCACTGCCCTGTCTGGTACCCGATATTATAAGGTGTAAATTCAATGGTTGTATCAGCCGAGGGGGGAAAATCACTAAGCAGGACCGAATTTGTGTATGTCCTTATCCCTTCAGGGTTAATCAATGCACAGTAAGCAAAAAATGTCGCCGGATTGCCGGATTGATTGCGCCAGCGGGCTCTTGGGACAACCGTTGAACCAGTATCAATCACGCCGACGGGCGAAGTGATTTCCGTAACTGCTACATCAAAACAGTTACCTCCGGAATTCTGAATAACCCGGAAATAACGTTCTCGAATATCATTGTTCGGATCAATGTCATTCTCAGCATAAGTTGAACACCTGACTATCCAGAGACCGGTATCATTAAAGGCAAAGGGAGTAAAGAAAAGCACCGTATCGCTCTCACCGCGCTGTCCCAAAACCTGAATTCCAGGCAAAGTTGTTCTTTGACCCGCAGGGTTTATAAAAATAAACCAAGCATAATAATTATCCGGGTGGGGCTGACGATTACGCCACCGTCCGGTAGGCGTTACTATCGTTCCCACAGGCAAAACAAATCCAGGTTCGAGAATCTCCTCCATGGAAATATCTGATCGGGCGGGCAAGGTATATGCAATCTCCAGATACGGGGTATTTTCTCCGCTTCCATGACCTTTCACTTCTGCCCAGGCACCGGTGCGGTAAGTGAATTCATGCAACCCGAATGCTATCCAGTTCTGACCAAGGCAGGACTCCACCGCTGCCTTGCCAATTGCATTCAAACCGCGCGTCTGCCAATTCAAATCAATACTTCGTGCGGGACTTACGATTGTACCTGTAGTTAACCAGGACCATAATGTCGGATCACTGGCTGAAACAGGATCACCGGGCAGAAGACGAACATATGCATAGGGAATCTGTGAGGAACGGTTGGAACAATAAAAGTTCAATGCAACAGTATCAATTGTGGAACTGTCGGGAATAGCAGAGAGGTTGAACTTGAACCAGCCCTGATACCACCAGTCAGACCCGCCAGAGGGTTCACTGCTTACTCTTACTGTGCCGGATGATTTGGAATACTGATTACCTTTTTTTGCCAAAGATCCTGTCCAGTATGTATTGTCATCTGGATAGCAGCGTTTGACTGAGTCGGACATAAATTTGAGAGATTCCCCTTTGGTCGAACTGAAGAAAACCGGAACGGGATATATACGAGTAAGATATTTGTTATCGCCAATTTTCCAAGTCTGATCAAACTCTGAACCGGGGAGGAAATTAACGCCTAAAATGGCGAGGAAGACGCCGTTTTTTACTACCATACCTACCTTGCCTGCCATTTCGCCTCCTTTCACTCGACCTCTTTTAATCTAATACCCGCGGCTTAACACCACAGCACCGCACATTCCAAACCCGGCGCCACCCCATAACCGAGTGTATTGAGTATAATGAAATTTCTGCCTAAGTCAAGCAGAATCTGCACTTCGCTCATTTCTGACCTTGACTCAATTATAAAATAATATAGTATTTTCGTGTAAGTGACACTCAAACTGATTTTCAGCTCAATATTTGCACTCTCTTTGGCAACTGCCAGTACAATCTGGAGCCCCGAGGCTATAAATAGCTACGAAAAAAGATCGCATCCGGCATTGTATTATCATTATGACAGCCTCAAAATTTTGCCGGGGAGATTTTTCTACCTCCAGCGAATAAAGTGGGTATGTGATTTTGTATCCCGTTATCAAGTCACCGACTCAACTTCCCCTGATTATGGTGGTGTGATTGAAGCTGAACATCTGCCAGCAATCGTCGAAACCGATAACACTCAGGAAGCCATCTGGATCTGGACGCGGTGGTATCAGCTTACCGGACGCGATGATTACCGGGAAAACATCGAACGTGCGTGGGTTTACCTTTTACGCCACCCTGCCTATTATGAGCATGGCGGAAATCCGGCAAATGTCTGGTATGCAGTCTGGAACTGCGGGCTGGGAATGTGGATGGAAATGCTTTACCGCCAAGTATATCAGGATTCCAGCTTCAAATACTACTCTGATTCCTGTCGCCAATTTTATCTGAATAAACCGTTGAACCCTGCCAACTATCTGGAGAACTTCGTCACCGCCCAGTCATCCGGCATGGCGTATGAGTTTGGTATCTTCTCCAATGACCAAGAACTCCTGGATACAGCACTCGCCCGCGGTATAAGGGTAAAGAACTGGATTGAAGCCGCACCGCGCAGTCGGCTCGGTTACCAGAGCTGGGCAATGTCCGGCGCCACTGCCTTCTGGGGTGTCTGTCAGACATATTGTCGATTTGACACTCTTTCCGGGAAAATCTGGGTAAACATATTCTCCGAATCACTTCCGGGTTTCTACCCTCAGGGTACCTGGAACTGTTCACATAACCTCTGGCTTGCCAATGCCTACCATGCTGCCAATGCAATCAACCATTCTTCCAGCTGTCTAATCGCCCATCGTTATATCACCGACACCCTGCTTATGCTCGATACCGACCTAGATGGAGGAATTCCCGCCACTTGGACAGACCCATCTACCCAAGACCAGACTTGGGTTTCAACCTACCTGGACTTTATGGGTATGGACCCGAACACTATCCCGGTATATGAGCATGACCTTGCTCTGCTGAATTTCACCATTCCCGAGCCTGACACAATATACTTCCCGGGAGATACACTGAATCTGACAATTCAAATTGCCAATGCCGGTAGAACCACCTCACCATCAGAAACCCTCAGGATATTTGTTTCCGGGCAACTCTTTACTTATATAATACTCAACCCGATGCCATTTCTGGAACTCGAAACTTTACATCTTCGTCTGTGTATTCCTGAAACTGCCCGAGTAATCAATCTCGTAGCAACGTTATCCGGAGACAATAATCCTTACAATGATACTGCCTGTTTTTCGCAGCGAATCCACCGACATTGCCGGGTCGGCGGCATACTAATGGATTCGGTTACTTCACAACCGGTTACCGCTCAAATTATCGCTCGCCTGCTTAACCGCCAGACGATCTGGGACTCCTGTGTAACCGATTCCTGCGGTAACTTTTCCCTAAACCTTATTGATTCCTTATTCACCTTGACCATCAAACCTGCTGTCCCTTATTACCGGCGATACTTTTGTCTCGCAGTCCCACGTGACACAGACATTGTATTATTAGCCAACCCCGCTCAAGTTCTGATCATAAACAGTGACACTCTTGATACACTGGCATTTTATTACACCTCAACCCTTGACAGTCTGAATACCAACTGGTGTTACTGGTCAATACCCAGAAACGGACCGGTCCCCTATCACACAACCAGCAGGCTTCAGCACCGGACAATTATCTGGTTCTCCGGAAATGTTGCAACGCAGACCATACCTGCTCAAGACCAGGATAGCTTGATCCAGTTCGGAGCACAGGGGGGCAATTTGCTCATTACCGGCCAGAATATTGCCGAAGAACTTGCTCGAACCCGTTTTTTAGAAGATTTCGTCGGATGTCGATTTGACTCGTCAGGTTGGCGCGGTTTTCTGGTTATGGGTATGCGTAAAGATTCAATCGGCCGATTTATCAGTGGAACTGCAACTGCCGGAGGAAATGGAGCTAATAACCAAACATCGAGAGACGTTATTTCCCCTCTGTTCAACTCCAGCAAATTTCTCGTTTATGATACAACAAGCAACACAGGGGCTGGGATCAGACGCCAAATTTCTTCCGGGGGGAGAATTATTTTCCTCAGTTTCGGCTTTGAGGCAGTTAACCGCCCCCCTTCGCGTCCCGATTATTTCACTCGAGTTCAACTGATGGAGCTGATGCTTAGCTGGCTGATTACCGGAACCGGCATAGAAGAAACACCCAACATGCCTGCCATTGAATTACAGAAACTGCATATTCACCCGCTAGTATTTAAAAATGAACTATTCATCATAACCTCTCAATCAGAAGAGTTGCAGATGTTTGATATTACTGGAAGAATTATATCTCAGACGACAACAGTACCTGATAAAATGACAATTTGGCGCCTGCCACAACTCCCCACGGGAATATACATCATAAAAGGTGTTAAATTTCCCGATACTCGAGTAATCAAAATTTCACCTTAATAGACGGAAACCTGCAGTAAGAAATGAGGAGTCTAAAAATAGAGAAGTTTATATATTGACTTTTGAGGGAATTCAAATAAATTAATTATGGATATGCAGGAAAGGTTTACTGAACGGGTGCGCAAAGTAATGAATTATGCGCGCCAAGAAGCTATTAGACTACATCACGATTATATCGGTACTGAACATATACTGCTTGGCATTGTAAAGGAAGGAGAAGGTGTTGCTGCGGTTGTTCTGACTAACTTGGGCATCAATCTCGACGATTTACGCCGGGCGGTAGAAAATGCTGTGCCCACAGGGTTTGAAACTCTGGTCCTCGGGGATGTCCCTCTGAACCAAGAAGCAAAGTCAGCTTTGAATTATGCAGTTGACGAAGCCAGAAAAATGAATCATACATATGTCGGAACCGAACACCTCCTGCTCGGCTTGCTGCGCGAAGAACATGGCATTGCCTGTCAGGTACTCCAATCACTGGGTGTAGATATCGAACTGGTTCGTCAAGAAACAATCCGGTTATTATCCGGAGACAAAAATTCCACCGGTACCAAAGGTAAATCCCGCACACCAGCCCTTGATTACTTCTCAAGGGATTTAACCCAATTGGCTCGCGAGGAAAAACTGGACCCGATTATCGGGCGCGAAAAAGAGATCGAACGGATAATTCAAATTCTTGCCCGGCGCAAAAAGAACAACCCGGTGCTAATCGGTGAAGCAGGCGTCGGCAAAACTGCCATTGTTGAGGGTCTGGCACAGCGAATCATTGCTGGCCGGGTTCCGAATGTACTAAAAAATAAACGGGTGTTGGCGCTTGATATGGCAGCAATTGTTGCCGGTACCAAATATCGTGGTCAGTTTGAGGAACGGTTAAAATCAATTCTTAATGAAATCCAACATTCTGGCGATTGTATTATCTTTATTGATGAAATTCATACAATTGTTGGCGCAGGTGCAGCTGAGGGCGCTATTGACGCTTCTAGTATTCTCAAACCAGCACTGGCAAGAGGTGAGATCCAAGTCATCGGCGCTACCACCCCTGAAGAATATCGCCGGTATATTGAAAAACATTCTGCCTTGGAGCGCCGCTTCCAGAAGATCATGGTAGAGCCTCCCACTGTGTCTGAAACGGTACAAATTCTCCAAGGTTTAAAAGAAAAATATGAACTTCACCATAATGTAACTTATGAAGATGCTGCGCTTTATGCTGCAGCTTATCTTGCTGACCGCTATATAACTGACCGCTTCCTGCCTGATAAGGCGATTGATGTAATTGATGAGGCTGGTTCAAGGGTAAAACTGATGCGACCGGTCATAAATCCTGAACTGGATGAAATAGAACGGCGGATTGAAAAAATAACCCGTGCTAAGGAAGATGCGGTTCGCCGACAGGAATTTGAGAAAGCAGCAGAACTGCGAGATGAACAGAAAAAGCTCACAGAATACCTTAAACGTAAGCGCAAGGAATGGGAGAAAAAAGGCAGTTTTCCGGTAGTTACCGAAGAAGACATCGCCTATGTGGTCTCCTCATGGACTTCAGTGCCTCTGGCAAAACTTGAAGAAAAAGAATCGTCACGATTATTGCGGATGGAAGAAGAACTTAAACAGTGGATTGTCGGACAGGATGAGGCAATTACCGCAGTAGCCAAGGCCATTCGCCGCTCTCGCGCTGGAATCAAAGATCCCAGAAGACCCATTGGTTCATTTATATTTCTCGGACCGACTGGTGTCGGAAAAACTGAACTTGCGCGCGTTCTTGCTCGTTTCCTCTTCGGGAATGAAGAAGCTCTGCTTCGGTTTGATATGTCGGAATATATGGAAAAATTCAATGTATCCCGATTGGTGGGTGCGCCTCCGGGCTATGTCGGCTATGAAGAAGGGGGACAGTTAACAGAAAAAGTCCGACACAAACCTTATTCGGTCGTTCTTTTTGATGAGATCGAAAAAGCACATCCTGATGTTTTTAATATTCTGCTGCAGATTCTAGATGACGGCCAAATTACCGATTCCTTGGGTCGTAAGGTCAACTTCAAAAATACAGTGATCATAATGACTTCCAATATTGCTTCTACTGAAATCAGGGGTGTCGCGAGCGTTGGTTTTACATCCCCCACTCCCGAAGTAAATTACGAAAATATCAGAAATAAGGTAATGACTGAGGTCAAAAAAGTATTCCGTCCAGAATTCCTTAACCGGGTTGACGAAGTCATCGTCTTTCATCCCCTTGACCGACCTCAAATGGAGGCCATCGTTGACATCCAAATCCGGGAAATCGCCGCTCGGTTAAAGGAAAAGAAAATCACGATTGAATTGACTCCTGCTGCGAAAGAACTGCTTGTCCAAGAAGGCTTTGATCCACAATATGGTGCCCGTCCGATAAAAAGGGCACTCCGCCGTCTTCTTGAAGACCCCTTGGCTGAAGAATTGCTGAAGGGTGGATTTTCTGAACAGCCACATATTGTCGTGGACCGGGATGGAAATCGCCTGATATTCAGGGAGGCTCCGTCCGAAGCAGAAGCGCCGGTCCAGGAATGAACTCTTTATTTCTAACAGCTCTTATTTTGAACCAACTGTCGAATGCTGATACGGGCCGGATTGCACTCCTGAAAATAGCCGCTTCGACTGCCCAGTGCGACCCGGCTTTGGTTATACGCACTTCCGGTCTTGTTGAACAACAGATTTATACGCATAGCAACTTCCGCTCTTCCTTGGCGGATGCCATTCGAAAAATCTATGACCTCGGTTTATTTTCTCAGGTAACAGCCGAAACCACAAGAGTTGCAGATGGCATTTATCTTAATTTCGTAGTTCAAGAATATCCTAAACTCAGATACGTTGAATTCGAAGGTTATCGGCGTATCAGAAAAAAAGACCTTCAAGCAAGGATAAAAACAAAGACCGGCGAAATTATTACGGCAAAGAAAGTATTTGACTGGCAACAAGAGCTGTTGAAACTTTATAAACAGAAAGGGTTTTTGCTGGTTAATATCCAATCAATTCAAAGCAAACCGGATAGCTCTGGTGAAGTCATTCTAACTTTTCAAATCGACGAGGGAGAACCGGTGAAAATTCGTAATATCGAAATATATGGCAATGAACACTTTACCGACCCTCAGATTGAAATTAAACTGGTCAATCGCCAGAAAACATGGTATCGTAAAGGAGCTCTAAAAGAGGAAGAACTTCCCAGAGACTTGGAGCGGGTTGTTGACTTCTATAAACAACAAGGATTCATCGACGCCCGGATAATTGACTATGATGTGAAATTCGACCAAGGTTGGGTGGATATTAATATCTATCTAACCGAAGGTAAACGATATTACTTCGGTGCAGCCAAGATTACTGGCAATACGATTATCGATTCGACTCGTCTTTACTCACTGATTCGCTACCATTCCGGTTCTGTATACAATATCAAACTGGCCCAGGCAACACTTGCAGAAATTTATAATATTTATTCTGAAGAAGGTTATATATATGCCCAAATCACCCCAGTTGAAAAAATTAACGCCGATACCGTATATATCAATTACGATATCAAAGAAGGAATCCCGGCAATGATTAGACTTGTGAAAATCGAAGGTAACCAGCAGACCCGGGATAAGGTTATCCGGCGTGAGATATCCTCCCTGCCTGGATATGTTTTCAAACGCTCCGAAATTATGCGCAGCCAGAGAGATATCTTCAATCTGGGATTCTTTGATGATGTCACCATTGATTATCGGCAGGTAGATACGGCCGGCACAATTGATTTGATCTATAAAGTGAAAGAAAAGAGTTTTTTTGGAACAATTGGCGCTGGAATAACCTATTCGGCACAGGATAAACTCGCTGGTTATGTAGAACTTCAACAACCCAACCTGCTCGGCAGAGGCTGGCGTTCTTCTCTGAAATTAGAAAAAGGCGGTAAAAAGACTGACTTCCAACTCAGTTTTACAGAACCTTGGCTATTTGATACCCCAGTATCTGCTGGTTTTGATATCTCCTATCTGACAAGAGATTACAATTATTATAGTAAACAGATTATGAGCGGAGGCATTTCCTTCTCCCGTCCACTGCCACTTGATTATTCGCGAATTTATTTCTTATTACGTCTCAGCGACGGGTATGTTCCACCAGCATCAATAAGCAGTGGATACAAGCCTTCGAAAACATTCAACATCTACCGCGACACTGTTCATAAAACTTCATTTCTTCCATCAATTACGCTCACCCGTGACTCTCGAGATTACATCTTCAATCCATTAACTGGTTCTGTAACCTCCTACTCGCTTGATCTTTCCTTCTGGGATATTCATTTTCACCGACACACAATTGATCTGACACAGTACCTGCCGCTCTTTTGGAAATTCGGTATCAAAGGTAGAGCCCGATTGGGCTATATTTCAGGATTTAGCAACCATGACACTATTCCACTTTCTGAACGGTTTTACCCTGGGGGAACCGGAGTCGACGGCATCCGAGGATATGGAGAAAGCTCAATCGGACCTTATGATGCCGGATTCCCGATCGGGGGCACTATGCTGAGCATATTTTCCTTCGAGTATCGCTTGCGCCTAAATCCGCAAGTTACCTTTCTGGCTTTCTTTGACGCGGGAAATACTTGGAATCAACCCGAACAGTTCAGTCTTTCCGACCTTAAACGGGGTGCTGGATTCGGAATCCGGCTCGAAATCCCAATGCTGGGGCTAATCGGTTTCGACTTAGGATACGGATTCGATAAACTTCAACCCGGCTGGGAACCTCATTTTCAGTTAGGAACCACGTTTTAACCTCAATCTGTATCACAGACTTATGTACCAGTTTGCCAATCTGCGATATATTTTTTCTGTTCTGCTGTTAGACAATCAATTTTAATACTTAGAGTCTCCAGTTTTAGACGCGCAATCCCTTCATCGATTTCCTCGGGTAGCTTGTAGACTTTGGGAGCAAGCTTGCCTCGATTATTAAGTAAAAATTCAGCAGCCATTGCTTGGTTGGCAAATGACAGGTCCATAACCATTGCCGGATGCCCTTCAGCAGCAGATAGATTTACCAGCCTTCCCTTTGCCAAAAGTATAATCCTCCTGTCATTTTTGAGCAAGTATTCGACACAACCATCCCGCAGTTCTCGCTCTTTCCTGCTGATTTCCTTCAGGGCATGGCAGTTGATTTCAACATCGAAATGCCCAGCATTACAGATAATAGCTCCATCCTTCATTTTAAGTAAATGGTGACGGTCAATTACATTAATATTACCTGTCACCGTTATAAAAATATCCCCAAGGGGAGCAGCATCGACAAGTCTCATCACCCGGAACCCGTCCATTCGCGCTTCCAGTGCTCTTATTGGATTGACTTCTGTAATAATAACCTCCGCTCCCATTCCCCGCGCGCGCAGTGCAACACCACGCCCGCACCATCCATATCCACACACTACAACTATCGACCCCGCAAACAGAACATTTGTAGCACGCAGTATTCCGTCCAAAGTCGACTGTCCGGTGCCATAACGATTATCAAAAAGGTATTTTGTTAATGAATCATTGACAGCGATAATTGGATAAGCCAGTACACCTGCTTGTTCCATACTCTTCAGTCGCAGCACCCCGGTTGTCGTTTCTTCGGTTCCGCCAATAACACCAGAAAGCAGAACTTCTCCTTTTTTATGTAATGTCGTTACCAAGTCCGCACCGTCATCAGTAGTAATATGGGGCCGGTGCTGCAGGGCTTTTTCAATATGCCGGTAATAACCATGACGATCGATACCGTTGATCGCAAACACTGAAATTTTATCAAACTTTACGAGCGCAGCTGCAACATCATCCTGTGTTGAAAGTGGATTGGATGCACATAATCTTACTTCCGCTCCGCCTGCTTTTAACGTTTTTACTAAATTGGCCGTTTCCGATGTAACATGAAGACAACAGCTCATCCTTACGCCTTTAAGCGGTTTTTCCTTTTCGAACCGTTCGCGGATTCGTTTCAGAACTGGCATGAACCGGGCAGCCCATTCGATCCGGCGGACACCGTGATTTGCCATTGCAAGGTCTTTGATCTCATAATCAATTTTTATGTTTCTCATGCTCTGCCTCTTATTTCAACAAATTCTTCAGTTCCTCTGTCAGATCGGTCTTTTCCCATGTAAAGAACTCCAGCTCCCGTTTCAACTCCCGGTCGCGACATGTGTGCGGTTTACGCCCAAAATGACCGTAGGCTGCTGTCGGTTGATAAATTGGATTCCGAAGCTTCAAATAGTCAATCATTTCCTTCGGTTTTAAGGGAAAGTAATCCCGGATGATCTGCTCCAATTTAACAATATCAATTTGATGCGTCCCGTAGGTCTCAATCGAAACATCAACAGGTTCGGCCCTTCCGATCACGTATGCCAACCTCACTTCTACTTCATCACAGAGTCCGGCTGCTACCAGATTTTTAGCAATGTACCGCGCCATATAACTTGCTGAACGATCAACTTTTGTGGGGTCTTTACCCGAGAAGGCACCGCCTCCGTGTCGTACCCAGCCGCCATATGTATCCACAATAATTTTTCTTCCCGTCATACCCGTATCAGATTGCGGTCCACCGATTACGAACTTACCGGTTTCATTTACAAAAAACTTTGTCTGCCGGTCAATATAATGTTCTGGGATAACTGCCTTTGCCACTGTGGCGATAATTTCCTCCCGGGCGCTCTTTGTAATTTTTTTCCCGCTCCGGTCAAGAACCGTTTCATCATGCTGAGCCGCAATTACCACACTGTCAACCCTGATCGGCCTGCCGTCTTCATATTCTACAGTAACCTGCGCCTTACCGTCCGGTCTCAAATAGGGTAAAATCCCCTTTTTTCTGACTTCGGCTAGCCGGCGGGTTATTTTATGTGCCAAGACAATGGGAAGCGGCATCAACTCCTCGGTTTGACGGCAGGCGTATCCAATCATCATTCCCTGATCACCAGCGCCCCCAACATCAACGCCTTGCGCAATATCAGGAGATTGTCGGCCAATCACATTAAGAATTGCACAAGAATCCGCACTTAAACCGGTTTCGGTGTTAATATACCCAATTTCCTTGAGAACCTTGCGCACAAGACGTTCCAAGTCTACCCAAGCCTTGGTTGTAATTTCCCCCCCCACCAGTACCATGCCAACCGTAATAAATGTCTCACATGCCACCCGTCCCATTGGATCCTGACGGAGCACTTCATCCAAAACCGCATCGGAGATCCGGTCACAAACTTTATCCGGATGCCCCTCGGTTACTGATTCTGAGGTAAATCTCGTTAATGTCACTTTGCACTCCTTTCACACGATTCTTGATTTATATTATACTTATACCTAAATATAAACTCAACTTTTCTGAAGGCTTCTGATAGATTGAGCACTTCCACCCAAAAGACATCAGACAGTGAGCGCAGCCAAGTCAACTGTCTCCGTGCAAAATCGCGAGTTCTCTTTTTTGCCAGCTGAACCGCTGTCTCCAAATCGATCTTTCCCTCAAGATAGAGAAGGAGCTCTCGATAACCATAGCTCTGGAAGGCTGGACAATCAACATTCCACCCCCGGCTACGCAACTGCTTTATTTCGTCTATTAATCCATTTTTGACCATCTGATCAAACCGCTGATTAATCCTTTGATACAACTGGTACTTAGGCATCGAAAGGACTACATAAAATGGTTGAAGCAATGGCTGGGTATTCTGTTCAGCTCTTAATTGAGTAAATGTCTTTCCGGTCAACTCATAGATTTCGAGCGCCCTTACTATCCGCTGCCGGTCATTTGGATGGATCTGTGCCGCGCGTATGGGATCAATTGTCTGTAAACGCCGGTACAATTCCTGACTGCTCTGAGCCATCAAATTCTTCCGTAACATGAAGTCAGTGGGCGGAACTTTGAAAAAAGGATTAAATAATGCCCGAAGATAGAAATTTGACCCACCAACGATTATAAATTTGCGCCCTTCCCTAGTTAATCGATTAATAATTTCAAGCGCATCACGTGCAAACTGGGCTGCCGAATAAGTATGATCCGGCTCAACGAAATCTATGAGATAGAACTTTACCTGCCTCCGCAATCTCCGATCCGGTTTGGCAGTTCCAATATCAAAATAGCGGTAGATCTGCCTCGAGTCAGCAGATATAATGTCCAGATCATATCGTTGCGCAAGCTCAACAGCCACCTCGGTCTTCCCAACCCCTGTTGGACCGGTGAGCACAAAAATCTTCAAATTCGTCCGAATCTCCGTTCCAATTCTTCTAAAGAAATCTTGATAATCACTGGTCGTCCATGTGGACAGAAATATGGTTCGGTACAGAGAAACAACCGGTTAATAAGAGATTGCATCTCCTCAGGTGTCAACCGCTGTCCAGCCTTTATTGCACCTTTGCAGGCAACAAGCTTTGCCAGCTCCTCTTCAAGTAATACTTTATCGGAACGGATACGAACAAGTTCACTGAATAATTCCCGTAATTCATCTTTGCCCATATAGGAACCTGCAGGGATTGTTTCTACAACCACAGTGCGCCCACTGAATACTTTTATTTCCAAACCCATCTCACACAAACGTTTTTGAAGATGTTCTACTGTATCGAGCTCCTCCGGTTTAAGCTCCATGGTTATGGGGAAAAGCAACCCTTGGGTAGCTGAATTTCGTTGCCTACTTTTTTTTACTTCCTCATAAAGAATACGTTCATGGGCTGCATGTTGATCCACAATTACATATCCGGAGGCAATTTGGGCAAAAATGTAACTGTTGTGTAACTGCCAGAAATCGCTCACGGTCCTCGTGTTGTCTATCAAACTATCATGAACGAATACATCCTCTGCATGGATTTGCTGTCGTCTGCTGGTAACTAATACACTGTTCACCGCCTCCGAGATAAAGTCGAACAGAAATCTTTCATCAGCAAACCTGACTTCTTGTTTTGTCGGGTGGATATTAACATCCAGCTGGCTAGGATCGGTTTCCAGAAAAATAATAAAATCTGGATGTTTACCGCTCAGTAATGGACTATATCCATCATAAACTGCTTTTACTACAGACTGAGAGCGTACCGGACGACGGTTAAAATATACAGCTTGCACCTCTGTAAAACCCTTCAGTTGCGAGGGTTCGGTTATAAAACCATGAACGCTAAGACTGGGATTTTGCACGCGCAGTTCGAGTAGCGCCTCGACAGTCTGGCGGGAAAAAAGCTGCAGCATGCGATCACGGAGTGAATTCACTGCCGGCATTTTAATCACAGATCTTTCATTGCTGATTAATTCAAATGCAACATCAGGAAACGCCAGAGCATAGCTTCTCAATTGCTCCCAAATTAAACGTAATTCATAATTATCTGATTTCAGAAAAACCCTTCGAACCGGAAGATTGAAAAACAACATTCGTACAGTAACAGTTGTTCCGTGTGCGCGCGCGACGTCAGAAATCGCCTTAATTTCCCCTCCTTCAACCTCCAGCTTCGTCCCCACCTCTCCATCTGCAGCGTTGGTCTCGATTGTCATACGACTTACCGCCGCTATTGCTGCCAGTGCTTCACCGCGAAAACCATAACTGTAAATCTTGGCAAGGTCTTCGACACTTTCAATTTTACTTGTAGCGTGTCGGAATACCGCCAACCGGACATCTTCGCGGGTCATTCCCAATCCATCATCAACCACTCGAATAAAATCCTTGCCACCGGATTTCACTTCAACAGCAATCTTATGGGCAGCCGCATCAAGGGCATTCTCAATCAATTCCTTGACGACCGACGCCGGACGAACAATCACTTCCCCTGCAGCAATGCGCCGGGCGGTATCCTCAGGAAGCAGTCTGACCGGTTTTCTCCCCTGTCTCATCTTTATATTGTTCTAATGATATTGCCATCCCGTCGCTTGCTGCAACTACTTCACATCCCGTCTTCTGACACAACTCTCGTGCCAGTAACCAAGGTTTTGCTTTAATCATCGTCATGCCGAAATGGGTCATGATTGCCAGTTTCGGTTTCATTACTTTTATTAACTGTTCCACCTCCGGGAAGTGAAGATGGTCGAGATCTGAAGGTTTGTAGCGAACAACATTGAAAATTATGATATCTGCCTGATAGTAATCTGCCAACTCCGGAAAATAGGCGGTATCAGCAATATAAGAGATTACCAGACCCGGACTTTCAAACTTGAAACCATACACCTCACCCCGATGACGATGTCTAACCGGACAGGTAAAATTGATCGGTCCCAAGTTATAAATACCCTTCTCCCTGAGAACTACTATTTCCTCAAGGAAATTTCTGAGATAACGAAATACAACCGGATCATCACCTTCCAGTGCATCGGCCGGTGCATACAATCTCCCTCTTCTTTCTGTCCCTCCCATAGTCATTGCTTCAATCATCACATTAATATCGGCAGAATGATCAAGGTGCCGATGAGAAAGCAGAAGTGCCGATAACTTGGTAGGATCAAGGTTGTGCCGGCTGGATAATGCGCGAACCAGAGCGCCGGGACCCGGATCAACATGAAACTGAAGCCCGTTCAGGGAAAACCACATACCTCCCGATGCACGCACCTGCCGGGCAATCACTATTCTTGCGCCTCCGGATCCCAGAAATATAAGTTTATCGCTATCTTTTTTCTCTTGCAACATTTTAGCATAAATTGGAATAGGAGTAAAGTCAATAAAAGTAACGGGAATCAGACTAAGCGCGTATTGTTAATTATCATTTCAAAGCGACAGTTTAGAAAATTAGCTGCTCGGCGAGAAATAAGCATCCGACTTAAAAAAATTTCGAAATATTCCATGACGGAAGCAATGCTCACATCAATTGTTAAATCAAATACAATTCGCCGGTTGACGCTGTCAACTGATAGTGTTGAACTCCGCACTGCGTAGTTTACCCGGTCATGGATGTCAAACTTCACAAGTGCTGGATTACGGACCCGACTGCGATGAACATCTGCTTTATCTGCAAGGATTAGTGCTGATGCAACTTCAGACACAGGATTCCCCCCCTCTTCATGATGATTACCAATTGCCGTCATAATTTTAGCAACATCATCATAATTCATACCAAGCCGTAACAGTATACTGCGTGCCAGAATAGCGCTGGTACGCTCATGAGCTTCTCGGTTAACGACATTTCCAATATCATGTAAATACCCTGCAATTGCGCTCAATTCCGCTACTCTTTCATCATAACCCAGCTGAATTAGAATCTGGCGGCTGTTTTTAGCTACAAGCCGTGCGTGTCTTGTTCCGTGTTCAGTATACCCCAAAACTTCAAGTTGGAGGTCAGCTTGAGTAATTAATGCCTTTACTTCTGGATCTTTTATAATCCGGTTCAAACTTAAAACTTGTGATAACCGCATTCTTCGGTTTTAACTGCAGAATAAATTAGTCCAAGCTCCCTTTATCTTTATTATTCTTCGGCCGAAGTATCACCACTTAAGTAACTTTTTAGATACTCCTCATAGTCAGCAAGGAGCCGCTCGTCACCCACCATCTGCCCCTTCCAGCGGATTGCCACCTCATTTACTCCGAAAGTCTTGTCGAGAAATACTTGGAGCTTTGCGCCAGATGGATAATTACGGTCCTCAATAATAATTCCGCTGGTTGAGACATTATCTCCGCATACTGTATAAATTTCAGCTGCTTTCTCCGGATTATAATCCCACTGCTGTGGTCCGCGATTCAGTCGCTTATAAAGCAGAAACTCAATCAGGTGATTGGCAACAGTAATCATTAACGCATAATCGGTCGCTGGTGCACTGCCAGCCATGTAGTTCTTAATCGGCAAATGCAGTGCAACCCCACACTCACCCCGGCCTTCTCCAAAAAATATTCGAGAAGAATCAATGAACTGCTTTAAATCAAGGTATTGAATATAAAGCATACTGGATAAAATGTTAACCAGACTTCATTTGCAAGTCAACACTGATTTAAATTAAAGTATTATAAAGATCAAACACCAGGCTCGAAATAGGCAATATCAGTTATCGCTCCGGTTCGTTTTGATTTAGGCAACAATACTGCCTTAACCTGCAATCCGAATTTAAGTTCTTCGCGTGTTACATTGTTCAGTCGATGAACCATAACTGTTGAAGTACCATCAAGTTTAATCAGCCCGACCAGAACCGGCGCATCTAGTTTTTCTCCATTAATATCAACATGTAATTCTGTCCAAGACTCAAGCGTGCCACTCGAAGCGACTTGAACCCACTCGTCGAGTTTATTGAAACATCGCTCACAGAATATCCTACCAGGGACATATACAATACCACACTGAACACATCGCGCCCCTAAGAATTTGCCCTGATCTTTGAGAGTGCGAAAAAACTTCTCGCCCGCGATTCCGGCGGTATACAGACTTTCCACCGGTAAGTTCCCATACCATATCTTGATTTCGCCTACTCGTTCCATTCTTTCATTCAAAGCCATATCCCCCTCCTTGTTACACTGGTTTAAAGTACCGAATATCGGTAATTGCACCTTCACGTTCTGATACTGGCTTCCAAACCGCTTTTACCTTCATACCGATTCGGACCATTTCCGGCTTAACATCACCTAACAGATGCATGATGCCCATACCCGGTGAAGCACCATCAATCTCAATCACCGCTGGAATTTGTGGCTCCTTAATCCGTTTGACATCCCATGTTACATAACATAAGGAAAAGGTATTAACCTTCCCGGTGTCCTGTAGTTCCACCCACTCATCCACATTGCGAAAGCACCACTCGCAGAAAATCCGCGGCGGCACCATAGTCCGTCCACATTTTTTGCAATGGACACCTAATATTATTCCGTTCTTCAAACCTGCGAGGTATCTCCCGATTGCAATACCGGCATCCCAGCCATAACGTGCATCAGCTGTCCAGTGTGTTGTCAGTATTCGTCCTTTGCTGAAATCATCCTCCTTTAATCCGGTACCAGGTAAGGCTATGGAAACCTGCTTTATCTTTTTGTCCCTTTCTCTCATACATCCTCCTAAACTCCGAGAACAACAACTGTGCCTACCTGCATCAGATCACCCCAAGCTTGAGCAACACCCCGTTTCGCCTTGCGGGCAATCTGGCGTTTACCGGCTTCCCCTCTTAATTGCCAAAAAAGCTCTGCAACCTTCATCAAGCCGGCAGCTGCGATTGGATTCCCGACACCGAGCAGTCCACCTGATGGACAGACCGGCAATTCGCCATCACGACGAGTAACACCGTCAGCAGTCAGCTGCGGTGCTTCACCTCGTCCACAAAGCATTAATCCCTCCATATGATGAAGCTCCTTATAATCGAATGGATCGTAAGGTTCTGCCACATGAATCTCGTGTCTAGGATTGGTTATGCCGGCCATTTTATAGGCCATTCTTGCCGCTTCCTCGACATAACGGGGATAACAAAGATCCCTATTAGTCCAGTAAGCAGTATCAAGCGACCAGCCCACCCCTTCAATCCAAACCGGTTTATCCGTAATCCGGCGGGCAATTGACTCATCTGCCAGTACTACTGCAACGGCCCCATCCGAAACCGGGCTCACATCTAAACGTTGGACAGGCCACGCCAACACTTCGGACTTCAGTATATCCTCAACTGTCACTGGTTCTGCTATCTGAGCAGCTGGGTGGTCGAGTGCGTTGTTCTTGTTCTTAACCGCAACCAATGCGATATCCTCTTTCCTAAGTCCATAAGTACTCATGTAACGGTTCATCTCCAAGGCGAATATCCAGAGTAAATTAGGCTTTAAAGGCCGTTCAGTCGTATGATCGAAGATGGTCAGAAATGCACCTTGGGGATGGGGTTGGAAAGATGACATTTTTTCTTCACAAACCACAAGACAGGTGTTGAAGATTCCTGACGCTACATGATACCAGCCATGAATCACTGAAAAAACTCCAGTTCCCCCTCCGACATAACAGCGCATGTACGGTTTCCCCCAAGCTCCGGCACCATCAGAAAGGTATTCTCCCTTCATATGAACGCCATCAAAAGTATCTGGTGCACTTCCCAGCACCACTGCCTCGATCTGGTCGATTTTCATACCGCAGTTGTCGAGGGCCTGACGCGCCGCGTAATATGCAAGCTCTCTACCGGTCTCTTGTGCCCGGCGTACGAATTTGGTCATCCCTACTCCTACGATTGCCACTCTTCTCCCCATTACTTTCCTCCTTTACCAGTTATGACTCCAGAATTGTTACGACACTGCTGCTGGTAGGCAGTCCACGCCACGCTTGAACTAACCCCACTCTGCAGGAGGGTAACTGATTCTTTCCCGCGTCCCCCCGAAGTTGTTGAACTGCCCAGTACAGTCTCGCCAGCCCTGTAGCTTCGTAAAGGTAACCCATGCCGAGGGCGCCTCCTGACGAGTTAACAGGGATATCTCCGTCTAGGGCAAACCTACCTGATGTTACAACCCAAGGAAGTTCTTTTTCCGCCACTAACCCTAACGCCAGCAGATGTTGTATCTCTTTGTAAGAGAAAGTATCATCAACTTCAGCAAAATCAATCTCCTTTGTAGGACAACTAATGCCTGCTGCCGCATAGGCCATTGTTGCTGCTTTCGTAACATACTCCGGCACTTCCCAAGAACGAGACTCTATACTATAAGAACCGTTACACCACCCGACACTTCTTATCCAAACCGGCTTTTTACATAGCTCTCGTGCCTTCTTCTCTGAAGCCAGCACTATAACTACTGCGCCATCAACAGGGCGGGCAACATCCATTTCTTTCAGCGGAGTAGCAAGATAGGGCGAATTCATATAATCCTGCTCGGTGACAACTGCTGCCCTACCGGCAATCGGATTATCTATAGCATAATTTCTATTCTTAATTACTACGGCGGCGAGGTGCGAGGGGTTTAAGTTATATTGATGGGAAAATAGATTCATCTCCAGACCAGCAATAAACAGACTATTCAAACGTAACGGCCGAGTATAAACAGGATCCTGTGCACACATTTCGATTCCCTCCGGGCTCAGAATGTTTGAGGACTTCGCATGGGCTTCAACTACCGCAATATCAAACCGCCCGGTTATTATCTGTAACCAAGCCGCTGCTATCCCGTGGAGTCCATCGCCGGCAACTGTGTGCATCGGCCTTAAGGCAGCTCCTAGCTGATCCGGTACATATTCGTCAAAAATACTCGTCCCTTCAATATAATCCTCGGCACAGGTAACGAATGTATCAACATCTTTACGGGGATCGATACCAGCATCATGATATGCCTTTACCGCTGCCTCATACATCAATTCTTTATAAGATACATCGGGTGTTATCGACCGGAACGGGGTAGCTCCGATTCCGATTATCGCCACTTTCGGTTTCATTTCTCCTCCTTAAAAATTCTTGTTAACATCAAAACCAAATTTAATAAAAATTAAATATCGAGACAGCAATGTCAATAAAAGACTGCCACTTGAATTTGATGCCGAAATTATTAAAATAGTTTATTGTTGAAGAAAAGACGCTTTCGATTTGAAACCACTTATTTTCCCTGTGCTGGACCTTCTAATACTGAGAGCACCCTGGCACTCGCAGTCCACCACGCTCAGCGCACCAAGACCCTCAATATTGTCGTAGCATCAACTACCGGGAAAACTGCATTGAAACTCTCTAGACTAATCTGCGGCGAAATGCATCCGGTATGCATCACTCACCACTCCGGTTTTCGTGAACCCGGTTCTCAGGAATTATCCCCTTCAATTGAAAAGAAATTAAATGCGCTTGGCGTCCCTGTTTTGAGAACCACACATCTTTTGGCCGGCATTGATCGTGCACTACGTCAGGAGTTCGGCGGTATTGGACCAGCGGAAATCGTCGCCCACACATATCGCACGTTAGGAGAAGGATTCAAAGTAGCAGTAGAAATAGCGGTTATGGCATTGGATGCCGGTCTGATACCTTATGGCAAAGACATCATCAGCATTGGGGGAACTGGCTCTGGGGCAGATACTGCAATAGTTATCCGCCCAGCCCATTCCCATCATTTCTTCGATACAAAAATCAAACAGATCATCTGCAAACCGGTTTAACTAAGGGAGGACAATTATGAACGATTGCCCTTTTTGCCAAATCATCGCCGGTAGAGCACCCTGCCGAAAGGTCTATGAAGACGAACAAACACTTGCCTTTCTCGACCTCTACCCGATATCACGCGGTCATTGTCTCGTCATTCCCAAAAGACACATCCCGCTCATTACCGATATCGAACCTCAAGATAACATCGCCGGACCTTTTTTCCGTACCTGTTACCTTGTAGCACGCAAAATCAAGAACGCATTTAATTGTGAATATATTACGATGCTCATCCGAGGCACACGCGTTCCTCACCTACACATGCTAATCATTCCCACTATTAAAGGAGAAGAAAATCTTCTGGACAAAACCCTCAATCTCCATCACTTCTGTCAGATCCGACTTCAACCGCAGTTCACAGCTGCGGAACTGGACGCTATCGCCGAAAAAATCAGAAACGCTCAACCCTGATAGCAGTCATCTAAACAAAATAAGTCGGGGCGGACAAATCCGCCCCGACGGTATTGTTCGCTAACGCTACCTAACTATCAGCTTGCAGCGAGCAACCTTCCCGCTCGATGTCACTTTAAACAGATACACACCTGGAGAAAAATCTCTGATCTCCAACACACCCGTTTTTCCGCTCGCCTGTTGTGCCAGCACCATTCTGCCGCTAACATCATAAATCTCGATGAACATAGAATGGGATTCGGGTAGTTGCAGTTTAATTAACCCATTAGTAATCGGGTTGGTTATGAGCAGTTGGCTCTCGGACATTTCGCTCGAGGAACTACTTGTAATTGGGGAATGATCCGGTCTTTCAGCGAAGATTGTGTCACAAAGATAATAACGCCAGAACTCCGGCGACTTTCCGCCCTTTAGAGCAAAAAATGCGCCATCTTGGTACAGGACAATATCACCCCCACCCTTTACCCGCTTTCTCTTCCCCAAAGAACCAACCGAAGGCATAGTATCCAGCTCGGCCCAAGAATCTCCCAACACATCGTAACGCCAGAACTCACAAGTATTACCACCTTTAAGGGCATAGATCGCCTCATCATAATAAGCACCGGCACTGCCATCCTTAGCCTTCTTTGATTTTCCGGTAAGTCTACTTGAATACGGCATCCCCCGCAACTGGGAACTGAACCAGGAATCACCCAATACATCATATTTCCAGAGTTCGTGGTATTTCGATTTGTGGGCAAAAATGTAGAAATTTTGGCCTATTTTGGCATATACCATCCAAGAACCACGGTCCCACCTTCTTCCTGTGGCAGTCAAGGGCGCTGGTGCTAGACTCTCCCAAGTTCCGCTTATAGTATTGTACCGGTAAAATTCATCTGTATATCCTTTTAACAAGTAAACATAACCAGTATCTGTCTGAGGCCGTTTGATATATACCATATCAGTCCCGGCCTTTACACGTTTCCCACTGCCCTCTGGCACATCTGCCAGCTGTTCCCATGAATCCAGTTCCACAATATACCGCCAGAACCCGAGCGTATTATTTCCCTTGGTCGCATAGATATAATCCCCTCCGGCAACACCAACCGATGCCCGGCGTGGGGGTTTTAATTCTCGCCCCATAGGCATTGGTCTCAGCTGGTGCCAAGTATCGGCGAGTGGATCATAAAGATAGAAATCACCGGTCTTGTTACCCTTCAATCCGAAGATATACCGGTTACCACCGAATCGCAACTGAGTCAGCCAGGCACCATCGCCAGGCCCCTTGTTTGAAGGAGCTAAAGGCATCGACTTAACCTCTTTCCAGCCGTAGGGCCAGTAAGGCAAAGCACGAACAGTGAAAGAGCTGCGCAATGTGTCATTTTCGGCAAATGTATCACTAAGGCAGAAAGTGGAACACCGCGCTAGCCAAATTCCAGGAGGTCCAGAAATCCGGTATGAAGGAAAATTAAGGATAATATCCTGATGCCCTTCAAGATTATTGACCGCAAGTGATTCAAAGTAGACTAAAGCCGCTGAGGAATTGAACAGCTGGAAATAGGCAACAAAACTTGCCGGATTTGCCGACCGGTTCCACCAGCGTCCACGCGGTGTCACTACTGTTCCCGTATCCACTGTTCCAGTCGGAGCTTGAATCTGGAACATCTGAATATCAGTATTATAGACACTGAAATTAACTTCCGCAACATCATTAGTACTGTTAATATCCAACTCGGCACTGGTTGAGCATCGGACCGTCCAATTCCCGGTGTTGGTAACGATAAAACTAGGAAAGACAATTGTATCCTCAGAACCGGACTCAAGCACCGGTACATCTACAGACTCTCGGTATACACGACTTCCAGCAGGATTAATCAAAAAGCAGTACACCTTTAATGCAGTCTGATTATACAGGCGGTAGTTCCGCCAGACCGCCCTTGGATTGACCTGAGTCCCCGGAACCATTCCTCCGGTCGGCTCCAGAATTTGTGCCACACCCGGATCAACCAGTTCTCCACGAATATAATAAACATCATTATCACCATCGGTATTGTCATACCAAGCGAAATGAAGATCATCAAACCTGCCGGCAGCAAGCGCAGGTGTCAGCACGCTGGAACCGGAACTGCGGTTGGTCAGCTGGATTACCGGACCCCATATACCATTCCGCTTTGCACGGTAAAGAATTTCCTGCCGTGCTGTGGATATTTCCGTATACCCCCGCCAACTAACGTGAACCGCACCATCCGACCCGATAGCCACTACTGGATCATACTGAGACCCGTTGTTATAGGTACTGATCATCTCGGTTGTATCCCAACCGGAACCCGTTCGGGAGCGGCAAAAGATCCGGTCATTAGAGTTGCCGGGAACATCTCCATTCCAGACAACATGCACCGCTGAACCGGCGGTATCAACAGCAACCGCACAGGCATACATCGGGGCGTTGGGATTTACATTGGAAACCTGCTCGATATCCCGCCAGATACCGCTGCCACTTCTCCAACGATAAAACACCTGATAGTTCCCGGCAACCTGAGTTCGCCAGACGACGTAGACACTGTCCCATTTGTCCACCGCTACCGAAGCAATTTCCGTTGTTCCGGTCGCCATCGTGTCAACGATCATAATCGTACTCCAACCGGAACCAGGAACATATTCCATATGACGCACACGATAGTAAGTCGGATTGGCACTATCTCTCCCGTACCAGACCACATGAATGTTATTACCACCTGGTCGGCAGGCAATGGAAGGATAGTAATTGAGGTAATTTCCTCCAGGATTGAACAGCCGGACCGAATCACCCCAAGTTCCGGTCGCCACATCCCATTTTTTATACCAGATACCGTAGTAATTAGCGGTGGAGTGGTACCATACAATATGTACATTACCTGAATAGTCACAGGCGACTGCCGGACGATAAACCGGAGCGACCTGATTAGTTACTTGAACAATCGGACCCCAGCTACCGGTTGATCTTGACCACTTCCGATAAAATACCTGGTTAGTTCCGGCTCGGTTATCATACCAGACGACGTGAACATTACCTCCGGTATCAGTCGCCACTGTGTGCTGGTAACCATAACCCATATACTGGGCAACTGCATCATCTGAAAGGTTGAAAATTCCGCTCCAGCCGTCCTCTGGCGACATAAAATCAGAACCGCCGACCAGCGCAAATGCAACTGCTCCGGTCAGCATTAGACCACACAATACAGTCCTCATTTTATAAAGCCTCCTGTTTAATTCTGTTATTGTAAGCCCTTGAGTTAAACAAATAAAACTAGCGGTGAAAATTCAGGAACTCCAGCCGGAATGTAACCCTTAAATCAATCAAATTTTACCATCCCAACACATTGAAGTCAAGTGATTTTCTCCCGACCACTTTTCTGCAAAACTTTAAAAACCATTGCATATTGTAAATTATAAGGATATCTTCGATTAGCTGCAAAAAACCTATGAGAATAAGACTTCGCCCATTGCAGTGATGTTCTCCTCAAGGACTTGAGTCAATATACTGTCGACCGACAGATCAATTTCCTCCCGTTCCCCCCGGATTAGAATCCCGCCGGAAATCGGTACCGGCTCGCCAAGTTCAACTCCAAGTTGCTTACCATAGCGATCTGTATCTTCAGGAGAAAGATGGACTTTTGTCCCGGGGCTTGCATATTTCTCTGCCAAGCGCTTAAGCAACTCCGGATATTCCGGACTGTTTATGACCGCATACTTTGTTCGTTCTTTAAGTCGCTCAATTAATCTCCATTTTGCTGACAGAATCATTTTTTTGGCTTCCAGTTGTGCTTGGCTGCGGGCATTTTCTAGAATCATGTTTACTCGATAACGAATTGCCATCTCGTTTTCGGCCTGAAGCCTCTCTTCTGCCTCCCGTTCACGTTGTTCAATCTGGCGAACCTCGTTTCCCGCCTCTGCCCTGATGGCGGCTGCACGAAGGCGGGCATCGCTGAGAATTTTTTCAATCAGTTCTTTTTTCCCCACAGCTACCCCAGTTTAACACCCATCTGCAGAAATATCGTCGCAAGCAGACCGAGCACCGCATAGGTTTCAACAAGAGCACCGAAGATTACCGCTTTCGTCGCCTCACTTGGACGTTTAGCAACCAACTCGGCACCAGCTGCACAAACCTTACCCTGCCAGATAGCAGTCAACCATCCGGCAATACCAACTGGCAGGCAGGCAGCAAACATCTGGATCCCCTGTCCCAAGGTTATCGGCATTAAATTACCCAGTAATCCAAGTTTCATTATCGCCAGAAATGCTCCCAGAAATCCATAAAACCCCTGAGTCCCGGGAAGTGCGACAAGAATGAAGAGATTCCCGAATTTCTTCGGATCCTCAGCCATTACTCCGCTTGCCACTTCAGCAACCAAGCGAATGCCCATTGCCGAACCGATACCAGCTGGCAATGCTGCGACCACGCATCCTAACAGAGCAATTGCCAAACCAAATGGATCAACCATTCACTCCTCCTTATGATGATTTCAACACTACAAACTCATTGACCTCCCGAAATGGCTTGAAAGGTTCTCCTCCGCCAGTGTAGAAACGAGGAAAGAATTCAACATACTGTAAACGGAGGGAATGAACAAATGCTCCCAGCACATTAACCGCAATATTGTATCCATGGCCGACTAACAGCACAACCAGTGCCAGAACCGGCCCGATTATCGGTATCGACAGAACCATCCAAGCGATAACATTAATCGCCATTGCTACACCTCCGGTACACATACCAAGAGCCATCAACCGGATGTAAGAAAGAACCACCCCGATGTAACTGGTGGCGCTGTAAAGCGCATAACCACCCCAGACAAATTTTGCCAGCAGCCGTTGACCGCTAGGGGCAGCAAAATAAAAAAGCAAGCCCAAAAGCCCGGGTACAAAAGCTGGCACGATTTTAAAAAGATAAATCGCCAGTCCGATAAGAGTAAGTATACCCAAAAGCACGCGTTTCAAGTTCCAGGACCGGTGCATAAACACCGTCGCAGCAGCGTAACCAAGCATGAGGATAAAGATTCCAAATACGATCCAGTGGATGCATACAAACTCTGCACTCAGCCAATTAAGCCTCCGGGCGAAGTACATCAGCAGAGTACTGATCAAACCATACCAGAGCCACTGCGAAATCAGAGTCTCACGCTCCCTCTGAGTGAAAACGATAATTGCCGCGATAGCAAGCAGAATTAATATCATCAGGATCGAGTTTAGATATGAAGGCAGCGCTCTGCCCCAGAGCAGACGCGCTACGATTCCATTCAGTAGCACAAACCATGGCAGCTGTCCCAGTAAACCTTCCCCAAACTGCTTCCGCCGCAGACAGTCAGCAATTTCCAACAAAATACCTGCATTCAACTGAATATAACCTAACGCAATTGAGATAAGAAAGAACTTCAGGGGTTCCTTCATTGGATCAAACAACATCAGCCGGTTCTTGAAAGCTGCCAACCAGTTTACCCCCAACCGGTCTGGCAAATCGCCAAACCACCCCCCTACCATAGCTCCGGCAGGAATTGTGAGCACAGCACCGATCAGAATCATCCCCAGAAGCTTGTTGCTGAAACCCAACCGGCGCATCAGTAAAAGAGTCAGCACCGCCAGTGCTAAACCATAACCAGCATCGGTAATACATAGTCCGAAAAAAATACCGAAGAACGGTGCAATAAGCCAAGTGGGATCCAACTCATCCGGCAGAGGCAGCTGATACATTTCAAGCACGAGCTCAAAGGGCCGCCATAATCTCCTATTAACCAGCGCAACTGGTGGCTGCTCCTGTGGATCAGGTTCCACTGGTATCATTACCGCCACCCCAAATTCTTCAACAAGTTTCTGGAGTCTGGGGATATCCCGGTTCCGGAGCCAGCCGTAAATGAGCATTGTGCTCTCAGTTTTAGAAATCTGATTCTCTACCTCGCGACGTTTAAGCTCGTTAATCAGTGCATCTGCCTTGGCTTTCAATTTTGGTAATTCCGTGGTTAACCGTTCCAGCTCCTGCTGGATATTTTCCAGCTCTTTCTGAAGCTGAATCTGAAGCGACTGCAGCTCCTTAATAACTTCAGCGGGCGGGCGGTCAAGTCCACCCAGATTCTCACTCTGCCAGTTGACCCCTGCCAGTTCAGTCATCAGATCTGACTCATAATCTGCCGAAAACGCAATCAGGACGTAAATACCAGATTCATCCTCATTCATTATCTGAAATACCACCGGCTTATCAGAAAGTATTTTTTGAATATCATCAAAAGTTTCCTTTTCTGTAAAACGGGCAAAGACAAACCGGATGTCGCCATATTTCAGCAGTTCGGCAGGGGGGCATTCGAGATTAATCCAAGGCAAAAGCCGGCGAATCTCTTCCACGATTATACGCTCTCGGGCAAGTAGTTCGCTTTTCCGCTGAGTCAGTGATTCAATTTTTTCTATTGTTGCACGAACATCATAACCGGTAACCAGCTGTTCGTATTCCTGACGTGAAAGGCTGATTCGCGCCGGAATTCGTTTCCCTGCACCCGTCTTCAGATTCTCAATCGTACCTAGGAGCCGGACAAGCTCTCGATCCGGCTGCTGACTTTCCATCTGGTCACGACGGGTGATGTGGAATACCCCAAGGCGTTGCAACCGGATAAGAAATTCCTCCTGACTCTCCTGATGAACGGCAATGACAAATTTACTGACCCGGTCTATTGCCATTGCTCGAAAAACTTTCTTTTAAGCAGTTCCTCTGCTCGCTGGACCCGTTCCGCCGGCAGATTCTCAAATTCCTGGCACTTCTTCTGGGCATCTGCGACGGCAGCCTCAACAATGTACCGTGCTTCTGCCTCTGCTTGTTGCACTGCCTGTTCCAGCCTCATCTGCAGATGAGCTCGAAATTCATTCAAACGTTGTCGAGCATGTGCTTCAGCTGTCTCCACCATCTGCTTTTTTTCTGTCTCTGCTAACTCAATCAGGTTTTTTGCCTCTGCTTCTGCCTGCTGCAGTTCAACAAGGAAGTCAGTTGACATACAGATGTAACATCACAACAGTTTGCAACCTGAACCAGGTGCGTCTATGGACATCATCTTCCTGGAATTGTTTCTGCAGTAGTGTCATCCTCGTCCTGATATTCAAGTTCTTCGGTTTCTTCTTCCTCAATTATGCTATCGGGCGCAGCGGCAACAATAAAACCAAGCTTGATCCGCATGGATTCTGTCGGCACGTCACCATCCGAAAGCCAGAACTCCAGTGCCGGTCCGGTAATCATTAATCCGTGCTCCTCAATCCAGTCTTCCAGCTGATCATATTTTTGAGCTATCCCTGCATATCCACCCGAATGAATAGTATACGCAAAGAGCGACCGCGGTAAATTAACAGTTTTTATCCCAGAGCCAGAATCGACATTTGCATTCGTATTCAACGGCACACAAACTGCCCAGCTCAGACTCTCCGGAGGTACTTCAGTGGGATCATTATAGTAGATTGCAAAGGGTTTACCGGCAACAGAAACATTGTACTGCTGAAGCCGAGACATCAATTCTGCTATTGCGCCACCGATATTTTTGTATGGTCCGGTTCTTTCCATAACAGCAACTTTATTAACCACTACAAGCGACTCCACATCGGCACTAAAACCGTCGGAGGTTACCTTTTCTTTCCTACTACCGCAGCCAAACAAAAGAAGAATAACTACAAAAATAATCAGACTTTTAACCTTTCCTTCCATCATCTGCTCCTTTTACTGAAAATATTATAAAATTTGCAAAATTATACTGCCGTACATTCTGGTGTCAAATTTTTTAACTGATTTAATTTGACATCGGGAATCTTTCATTTATTGTGAATAACTAATTATGAATCGCGCATTACTCACCGGAGATGAGGCGGTTGCTCGCGGAGCTTGGGAGGCAGGCTGCCGCTTTGCCGCTGCCTATCCCGGTACACCATCCACTGAAATTCTCGAGTCACTTGCTACATATCCTGATGTCTACTGTGAATGGTCAGTAAATGAAAAAGTCGCACTGGAAGCAGCCATAGGCGCCTCACTTGCCGGTGTCCGCAGTCTCGCAGTAATGAAACATGTAGGACTCAACGTCGCTGCCGACCCGCTTTTCTCTGCTGCCTACATCGGCGTTCGCGGAGGACTGGTGATTGTTACTGCCGATGATCCGGGAATGCATTCTTCGCAGAATGAACAGGACAACCGTTTCTATGGGTTGATGGCAAAAATACCGGTACTCTGCCCTGCTGACAGTCAGGAAGCAAAAGATTTCATCAAATCTGCTTACATCATATCAGAACAGTTTGATATTCCGGTTCTGCTCCGCCTGACTACACGAATTGCCCATTCCGCATCGGTTGTCGGGCTGGAAGACCGTGCGGAAACTGCCCCGCCGAATTATGAAAAACAACTGCAGAAAACAGTATTACTGCCCGCCTTTGCCCGGTTGCGGCATCGGGAATTGATTCTCCGGTTTGACCGCCTTCAGGCATTCACTGAGAAAACGCCTCTCAACCGGATCGAATGGGGCAATCCGGAACTAGGCATCATCTGTGATGGTGTTGCTTATCAGTACGCCCGGGAAGTATTTCCAGATGCCTCATTTCTTAAACTGGGAATGGTATATCCGTTTCCAGCTGGACTTGTCCGTCAATTTGCCGAAAGGGTCCGCCGGCTGGCAGTAATTGAAGAGGTGGACCCTTTCATTGAACTTCAAGTTCGGGCACTGGGCTTGACTGTAACCGGAAAAGATACCCTGCCCCGCACCGGTGAGCTCACACCCGCTATTATCCGCGCTGTTTTTGGCCAGCAAATTTCAGAACACAAGGCAGAAATTGACCTTCCCAACCGTCCACCCGCACTCTGTCCCGGCTGTCCACATCTCGGTCTGTTTTACGCCCTCCAGAGACAAAATATCATTATCGGAGGCGACATCGGCTGTTATACTTTAGGCGCACTCCCCCCTCACAATGGGCTTGATACCTGTATTGATATGGGTGCTTCAATTACCTTCGCTCATGGTGTCGACAAGGCGCTTGCAAACCAAGACCCTCGTTCCCGGATTGCAGTAATTGGCGATTCAACATTCTTTCACTCTGGCATCACCGGACTCTTGAACGTCGTCTATAATCAATCCAATGTCATCACTATCATTGCCGACAATCGCACTACAGGTATGACTGGACATCAGGACCACCCTGGCACCGGTAGAACATTAATGGGTAAAGAAACCGTCGCGATTGATCTTGAACAACTCTGCCGGGCATGCGGAATAACCGAAGTAGTACGGGTGGACCCTTATCTGATCAAGGAAACCAGAAATACTATTCGCCGGCTGCTTAACATCAAAAAACCTGCTGTCGTCATATCCCAGCGGAGCTGTGCCCTGATCAGTGCCCGTCCCGGAGCACCAAAAAAGGTTGACGCTGAAATCTGCAGCGGCTGCCGGAGCTGCTTGGCGTTGGGCTGTCCAGCCCTATCCTTTGAACAGGAAAAAGCGCTCATTATCTCCACTGCGTGTATCGGCTGTGGCATGTGCGTCGAAATCTGCCCTAAAGGAGCAATATTGTGAACCTGCTGGTATGTGGTGTAGGCGGTCAAGGTGTACTACTTTTTTCGGATATTCTTGCCCAGCTGGCGCTTACTGCCGGACTGGATGTCAAAAAAAGCGAAGTTCATGGCATGGCGCAGCGGGGAGGCAGTGTTACCAGCCATATCCGCTGGGGGGAAAAAATCCATTCACCATTGATTGAAGAAGGTACGGCAGATATAATTGTCGCCTTCGAACTCCTTGAGGCAGTGCGTTACCTTCATTTCCTCGCTCCTGCTGGCTGGCTGATATACGATCCGCTTACTATTGCTCCTCTGCCAGTCCAGCTGGGACTGGTGGAACAAATTGCTTCTGAGGAACTTGAGAAACGGATCCAAAACCGGCTTAAAAAATCCCTGGCTGTCCGGGCATTTGACACTGCCCGTACTTTAGGCAATCCACGCGTTCAGAATACGGTGATGCTCGGTGCGGTATCTCGGCTTTTGGAATTTCCGGATGACCTCTATTACCAAACAATCAAACAACTGGTAAAACCACAGTTCGTGGAAGCAAATATCCTAGCGTTTCGACGCGGGCAAGAACTCGTTTCAAAATGACTGATTCCGGTAAGTGTTATTTATACCACATTGACTCCCCATCCAGTAAAAATAATATAGTCATATGTTATCCCTGACCCTGCTTTTAGCAATTACCATCTTTCCCCCGGAGCACGTGCAAGCCCGGGACATTCCCAATGATGAGGGGGGTAAAATTGTCGTCACATGGGATCGAATAAATGCCCCCGAATTGATCGGTTACCGCGTGCTGCGTCAGCAAAGAAATTCAGATAAATGGGATACACTTGCTTTTGTAGGAAGATTGAATAACCGCTACATTGACGATGCTGCAGTTAACCGGATTGAATACCGCTATCAGATTATCGCTGTTGCTGAATCAACACAGGCAGTTTCACAACCTTCAGCTTATACCTGTTCTCTTCCCCAGTGGTTTGACACCTCAACCCTTCCGGCATTGCTGGGCACCGTTATCCTAAGCCTGATTTTCGTCTTCTTCTTTGACCGTGCCAAGAGAGATAGAAATCTTTTCATCCGGCGTATTGCCGGGCTGGATGCGGTTGAGGAGGCTTTGGGCCGGGCTACTGAAATGGGCCGGGCTACATTGTATGTGCCCGGACTTTCCACAATGTCTGATGTTGCAACTATTGCCTCACTGAACATACTGGGGGAAGTAGCAAAGAAAACCGCACAGTTCGGTACCCCGCTGATTGTACCTGTTGCTGACCCGATTGTCTATACCGTTGCTCGGGAGGTTGTCAAGGAGGCATATACCACTGCTGGCAGACCTGATGCTTTCCATCAGGACATCGTATTTTTTGTTACAGATCAGCAGTTTGCCTTTGCAGCAGCGGTCGATGGCATTATGACCCGAGAAAAACCGGCGACGAATTTTCTTATCGGAATGTTTTGGGCAGAATCGCTGATTATCGCTGAAACTGGTGCGGCAACCGGCGCAATCCAAATTGCCGGAACCGATGCGGTCGCCCAGCTTCCCTTTTTCATCACTGCCTGCGACTATACTCTGATCGGTGAGGAATTGTATGCCGCCAGCGCCTACATCTCCCGCGAACCGGTCCTGCTTGGGGGAATCAAAGCCCAGGATTATTCCAAGGCACTGATTGTATTTATGATTCTCGTCTTCTCAGTACTTGCTCTGAGTTTCAACCTGCCGGTCCTGAGCTGGTTGTAGGAGGAACTCGTGAAACGCCGCCTTCCTCTCCTAATCGTTTTAATCACGGGTATCTTCGGGGCTGTCGCCTTCTTTGTCCCCTATCCGGCAATCCGTGCCGCCGACGAAATCATGCGCAACGATGTTCAGCGCATCATAGCTGCTTTCAGTCTCGTACTTGGAGTGGGATCAATAGTTCAGCATCATATGCTGAAAATTCAACGCCGGGCACAGTATTACAGTTACAGCTACATTACAATCATCGCTCTGATCATAACGGCGATTATCGGCGTATTCGGCGGCATTGACGTAACCCGTCCGGGTATTCTTCCGACGAGGTTCGGCAGTTTTTCCATTCACATCCAGACACTCTATTCCAACATGATGGTACCGCTTGCTGCTACTATGTTTTCGCTGCTGGCATTCTTTATGGCATCGGCTGCTTACCGCGCCTTCCGTGCCCGTAATCTTGAAGCAACCCTGCTGCTTTTAGCAGCGTTTATTGTTATGCTGGGGGCAGTACCGTTCGGACGGCTCATTCACCACCAGCTGCCGGCATTCGCTGAGTGGATTCTTGCCGTTCCCAACACCGCATCCAAGCGGGGTATCCTCTTCGGTGTGGAATTGGGCATTTTTGCTACTTCCCTGAAGATTATACTGGGCATAGAACGGGGCTGGCTGGGAGGCGGCAAATGAGTTCAACGCACGAAAACATCTTCCTCCGCCTGCAGCGAATTGACCGGCGCTGGATCTATCTGGTTCTCTGGCTGGTCATCATGGTGCCGCTGATATTCCCGTTCCGAATTCAACCCCGTGCTTCTACTCCGGTGGCACAACTCTTTAACTATATCGATACCATGCCGGAAAACAAAGCGCTGGTTATTTCGGTTGACTTCACACCTGACACCCGGGCTGAGCTCCAGCCGATGGTAATTGCGCTGCTCCGTCATGCATTCACCATTAAACGCCGGGTGGGAATTTTGGCGATGCAGGTTTATGGACTGGGTCTGGCAGAAGAAGCGATTCAGCAGGTAACAAATGAATTCAACTCCCGGGCGCAGACTCACGAAGACTCGGTGATTTACGGAGAAGACTTTGTTTTCTGGGGCTGGACCACACCGCTTTTGACTGTAATGCTGGGTATGGGGGAACGTATCACACGCGTCTTCCCAGTTGATTATTACGGCAATCCGACTGAAAGTCTGCCAATTATGCGCGATCTCAAAAATTACGATGATGTCGGGATCCTTGTATCCATTGCTGCTTCAGCAATGCCCCGCTCTTGGATTAACTTCGCCCAAGTCCAGTTCGGCGTTAACCTCAGCTGTGGAATCACCGCCGTTTCTGCCGCCGACTTCTATCCCTATGTCAACTCCGGGCAGTTCATCGGTATGCTTGCAGGAATGAAAGGTGCCGCTGAATACGAACAGTTGGTTGAGAAACGAATGAAGAATAAAGGTATGGACTGGGGATTGCGCAACACCGGCACCGAAGCCATGTCATCGCAGACTGCTGCCCATCTCGCGATCATGGTATTCATCGTTGTTGGCAATATTGCCTATTTCGCTTCACGAAGGAGGAAGAAATGACGCTCAGCACCGACCCATGGATCTGGATTGCCGCCATTCTGACCTTGGCGATCTTCTCCTTCCTCTACCGGGAAAATCCTTTCTACCGTTTTGCCGAGCATCTTTATGTCGGCATCGCCAATGGTTATGCAATTACATTCTATTGGCACCGCATCCTTGTTCCCAGCTTGTTTGACCGAGTTGGCTCATCCTCCACCCCTCTCTCCACTAAAATCTGGCTCATTGCTATTGCCATCATCGGTGCACTCTACTTCACCCGATTCATTCCGCGTATCTCCTGGCTTGTCCGAATTCCGATTGCCATTGTGCTCGGCTATGCCAGCGGAGCATCGATCCCGCGCGCCGTCTCAGGAGAAATCATCCGACAGATGAAAGCAACGATCATCACTCGTGCCAGTTTTGCCAACTGGCAATCCGGACTCTGGGCAGTTATCATTCTCATAGGTGTCATCGCCACCATCAGCTACTTCTTCTTTTCTACTGAACGCAGAGGACTGCTGAAGCCTCTGAGTTATGCGGGCATCATTTTTATCATGATCGGATTCGGCGCTTCATTCGGTTATACGGTCATGGCGCGTATATCGCTATTTATCGGCAGACTGCAGTTCCTGCTCGGCGACTGGCTCGGATTCATAAAATAAACCGCAATCAGCCTGCCATGCTGTCATTAATCGCAGCTATTTAAACTTGACCGGTTCTGATATTGAATTAGCATATTAATTTATGGCACAATACGATTTGAAACGCATCCGGAATATCGGAATCGCTGCACATATCGACGCCGGTAAAACAACCACAACAGAACGGATCCTTTATTATACGGGCAGAATTCACCGCATGGGCGAAATTGATGAAGGCACGACTCAGATGGACTGGATGATTCAGGAACGCGAACGGGGTATCACAATCACTGCCGCAGCAACCAGTGTCAACTGGCTTGACCACCGGATCAACATCATTGATACCCCGGGCCATGTAGATTTTACTATTGAAGTTGAACGCTCGCTCAAAGTCCTGGATGGAGCCGTTATTATCCTCTGCGGCGTTGGTGGCGTAGAACCTCAGACCGAAACAGTATGGCGCCAAGCGGATCGCTATCGGGTGCCCCGGATTGCCTTCATTAACAAACTCGACCGGATCGGAGCCGACTTCTACCGCGTAGTGAAAATGATGAGGGAAAAATTTGAACAGATTCCTCTACCGGTTCAGCTGCCAATCGGAATTGAAGATCAGTTCACTGGTGTGATTGACCTCATTACTCAGGAAGCCTGTGTCTGGCAGAGTGATGATCTCGGAGCCACCTACAAAACATTTCCAGTACCTCAGGAACGCATTGCCGAAATGGAAGAATACCGCCATCAACTGCTTGATATCCTGACAACATTTGATGAAACACTTCTGGACAAATATCTTCGCAGCGAAGAAATTACCCCGCAGGATATCAAGACAGCGATCCGAAAAGGCACTCTGGAAATGAAAATCGTGCCCGTATTCTGCGGTGCCGCATTCCGGAACAAAGGCATTCAGAAATTACTTGACGGTATTGTCGATTATCTCCCCTCTCCTCTGGACATACCGCCTGCCAAGGGCATTAATCCCAAAACGAACAAAGAAGAAATTCGTCCCGCCGACCCTTCGGCACCATTTTCGGCACTGGTTTTCAAACTCAGCTTCGACCCCCAGCGGGGAATGCTCTCTTATATTCGGGTATATTCCGGTAGAGTTGAAACTGGTGATGTGGTCATGACGATTCCGGAAATGAAGCGGGTACGGATTCTGCGTCTAGCAGTTATGCACGCCAACCGGGTAGAAGAAGTAAACTCACTCGCCGCAGGTGAAATTGGGGCTGTAATCGGGCTGAAGGAAAGCAGGACCGGACAGACGCTTGCCGATCTCGCCCATCCGATCGCCTTTGAACCGATCAAACCGCCGGAACCGGTGGTCTTCCTCGCCATCGAACCCAAAACCCGCGCTGATGAAGATCGACTTCATGCCGCCCTGGAAACAATGTCGCTTGAAGATCCGACCTTCAAAGTCAAAACCGATGAGGAAACCGGTCAACTGATCCTGTCCGGCATGGGCGAACTGCATCTGGAAATTCTTCTCGACCGGCTTGCCCGCGATTATCGTGTTGAGGTTCATTCCGGCAAACCTCAGGTGTCCTACCGGGAAACAATTACCACTGCCGCCACTTACGAGAGCCGGTTCATCCGTCAGACCGGGGGTCGGGGGCACTTTGCTGTCGTCAAACTCACACTGGAGCCATCCAAGGATGGCAACTGGATTGTAAATGAAATCCGCGAAGGAACAATCCCAAAGCAGTTTATTCCCGCAATTGAACAGGCAATCGAAGAGTCATTCGAATCAGGCGTCCTTGCCGGCTATCCGATCATCAATACCCGTGTGCGGATTATTGATGGCGCCTACCATGAGGTGGATTCAACTGATGTCGACTTCAAACTGGCAGCTACTCAGGCGTTCCGCGAAGCCTTTCTCCTAGCGCACCCTACATTCCTAGAACCAATAATGGAACTGGAGGTCGTTACTCCCGAGGCTTATCTCGGCAACGTCCTTGGTGATATCAATGCCCGGGGGGGGAAAATCATTCATCTTGAGCCGGTCAAAGGACACCAGATTATCACCGCTGAAATTCCTCTCGTCAATACCTTTGGCTATGCTACCACGCTTCGCTCTCTGACCCAAGGCCGGGCAAGCCACTCAATGCAGTTCAAGCGCTTCAGCCCGGTTGATGAAGCAACGCGCATCCGCCTCTACCCTCTCTTCGGCACTAAGCCTTCCTGAAACACCGATTTTCCTTGACACATATTCATCCGGTTGCTAAACTGTGGCGTATGCAGCGGCAAACTCTGCCATCAGGGGCAGAAAAACAAAAGGAGGTACTTATGAGAAAGGCATTACTGCTGGGAATCATCCCGGTTGTCTGCCTGACCATGCTCACTGGCTGCATCCCGGGATTCTACACCGTAGGGACTCTTTACACCTCAGTAAGGACGCCTGCGGAAGCAGTCGCCTACTACGGACCGACCGCAACCCAGGCTGCCAAGGTCAGCAAGGTTACTGCAACCAATATTCTCGGCATCATTGCCACCGGTGATGCCAGCCTTGAAGCAGCTATGAAGCAGGGCGGTATCAGCAAGGTGCACCATATTGACCAGGAGGTAACGAGCATCCTTGGTTTGTGGTCAACCTACACCATCATCGTCTACGGCGAGTAACCTGCCACCTAATACATTCGGACAGGAGGCGTTCCGCCTCCTGTTTTTTTTGCACTCTGGGTGATTTGCGGCTATAGTTATAGTATGAACCCAGCGATTTTTCGGGAATATGACATCCGTGGTATTGCTGATCGTGATCTCACCGACGAAGTAGTTTACAGGTTCGGTCAGGCGTACGGCACTTATATTCAGTCCAAAGGTGTATATCAGTGCATCATTGGTCGTGATGTTCGACTTTCGGGTCCGCGAATTGAAAAGACGTTGGTTGCGGGGCTGACCGCCACTGGGGTAGATGTGGTAAAAATCGGCATTGTGCCCACCCCAGTGTTTTACTTCTCCTGCTTCCATCTGAACATCAACGCAGGAATCATGATCACCGCCAGCCACAATCCACCGGATGAAAATGGCTTCAAAATAGCCCTGCACAAAACTACAATTTACGGTGAGGAAATCCAGGAGCTGCGCCGGTTGATGGAAGCAGACAGATTCCGCACTGGCAAAGGGCAAATCAACGAAACTGATGTTATTCCCGCCTATATTCAGCTGTGCCACCAGAAGGTAAAAATTACCCGTCCGCTCAAGGTGGTATTTGACCCAGGTAACGGCACCGCCGGCGTGCTGCTTGAACGACTGATCAGCGGTTATCCGCTTCAGCCGACATTCATCAATCTGAACCCTGATGGCGCATTTCCCGCCCACGTTCCAGACCCGACCGTGCCCCAACATCTTGAACAGGCGGTCAGCCTAGTGCGGGAAACGGGTGCCGACTGCGGATTCGGTTACGACGGTGACGCCGACCGGATTGGTGCCATTGATGAAAAAGGAAATACGCTCTACGGCGACCGGCTGCTGGCAATCTTTGCCCGTGACATCCTCACCCGGCATCCTGGTGCCAGAATCGTGTTTGAGGTCAAATGCTCTCAGGGGCTGGTGGAATATATACAATCACTCGGGGGTATTCCGGTAATGTGGAAAACCGGTCATTCCCTGATCAAGGCGAAGATGAAGGAAGAAGGAGCACTGATTGCTGGCGAAATGTCTGGCCACATGTTCTTCGCCGAAGACTATTACGGCTATGATGACGCCATTTTCGCCTCCCTCCGTCTCCTTCAGATCCTTGATACCACAGGCAAATCCCTTTCCCAGCTGACCGCAGAAATCCCTTACTACTGTGCCACTCCGGAAATCCGGGTCCGGATTACGAGCCCGGATGCCGACCAGCTCAAATTTCACATAGTCAAAAAATTACAGGATCATTTCCGAAAGAACTATCAGGTAATTGACATTGATGGTGCTCGGGTAGTTTTTGACGACGGCTGGGGTCTGGTGCGTGCCTCCAATACTCAACCGATTCTCGTGCTCAGGTTTGAAGCCCGCACGCCGGAACGGCTAAAGCAAATTGAGGAACTTTTCTGGGAACAGCTCCGCCAGTTTCCGGAAATAGTTCTCCCAAGGCGCAAAAATTCCGACACCCAAAGTTGAAACCAGCAGAACGGCTCCTGCGCCGGGCTCTGCCCCCCAATCAGCTGCTCAAAGAAAATGAACGGGTGGTCATTGGAGTTTCTGGAGGGGCAGACAGCCTGTGTCTGCTGCTGACACTTGTAAATTACAATCGCCGCCAGCAGTTGAACTGGCAACTCCTACCGGTTCACATCCACCCCGGCTTTCCGGAGTGGAAAACTGAAAGAATCGAAAAAATCTGCACTAGACTTGGACTTAGCTGCATAATTAAACAAATTGATGTGCCCCAGAAACTCCGGCAGACACACTCGGAGTCCTGCTTCTTCTGTGCCCGGGAACGGCGCAAAGCGCTGTTTCAGACTGCAGCAAAACTTGGTTGCACAAAGGTTGCACTCGGACACCATCTGGAGGATGTGAATGAGACCTTTCTCTTGAATCTGCTTTTTACCGCCTCTGCCAGCACCATCATTCCGGTCCAACCGCTTTTTAACGGTGCCCTGACCATCATTCGCCCCCTCTATTACTTCACTGAAGAGATGATTCGCTCCCGCCTGAAAAGCGCCGGCATCAGACCGGTCCGTAACCAATGCCCCTACCAGCAAAAAAGCCACCGACTTTTGGTTCGCCGTTTCCTCAACCGGCTCAGTCGGCAGGACCACCGGATCAAAACCAATCTCTTCTGGGGAATTCATAATCTCAAATTCCAATATCTCCCCTCAAAAAGCTTGGTAACTTCAAAAAGGGGTGCTGACCAAAATCAGCACCCCTAATCTTCTGCTGCAAGCCTGTCAGCGGTTGAGAACAATCCGTCCGGTTCTTGTCTCGTCAGCAATCAGACGGCAGAAATAGACGCCGGCTGGTAGTCTCTTCCCCTGACTATCAGCTCCATCCCAGTTAATCTGATACTCCCCTGCGGGCACCACGCCCGATATCAGCCTGCGCACCGCCCTGCCCGTAGCATCGAAAACTGCCAGCTCAGCATTACCGCTGTGAGCAAGTGAGTATTGAATCCGGATGCCGGCACCGGAAGCAGGATTGGGACCGAGGAGACTCAGATCGGTCCGATATCGCTTTACCTTTGGCTGCTCGGCAACTCCGCTTCCGGTAACAATGATATCCTCCAGCGGTCCATAATCACCCCAGCCCCAAGTGGAATTATAACCCCGTACCCGATACCAGTATTGACCGGGTTCAGCAACCGTAACCTCATACATCGTGTCGGTAATATTACTGGCAACCAGCCGGCGACTGGCAAATGACGGCACCGGATAAACATCATCAACATACACCCCGCTGCCCAATGTATTATCATCCGTCATATACCGAAATCGGATGTAGACCGATTTTCCTGCCCATGGATCAAGTGAATAAGCCTTACGTAGCCACCCCCCGGAATTGCCGTCGTAACGGTTATGCAGCTGAATCCACTCCTTGCCTTCCAGCGACACTTCGGTCACCACAACATCATAGTTTGCTTCGGTATTATACCAGATCCAGTAAATCAGACTGTCACCGGGTTGAACCGGATAAGGATCAGCGGTCATCGCATAGTTGGAAATGTTGTTTCCCGTCCCGAGTGACACACTGTAACTACCGGCATGCTTCTGTGTGGATGACAGTGAAGCACCTTGCAGAACCCAGCGGGCAGAACCGGACTCAAAATCCTCGGTTACCACACTCAAACCGCTCAGCTCCTCCAGCTCCCACTTCTCCGGATGATTATGCTCAGGCCGGATCGGAGACCAGTGCACAGTAAATGTGCCGGTAAGACTTGAATCCATCACTGCCAGAATCGGCCTAGGTACCACACCTTCCAGCACCTCACCAATTGAATCCGCACGGTTAAAGAGATACCAGATGCCCTTGAACACTTCGCGCTGAATTGCATCCAGCTGACTTACATTCTGATAAAAAGTCGTACCAATCTCAAAAACATAGGAAAGACAGGGAAAGCCACCGATATGCCGTGCCCAGCCATACATCCAATCGATTGAGCCGCCGGCAGTCGGGTAAAGCTCACTTGAAGGCTCGGGGGTATAAGTTCCTCCGGAGAGCTTCTGCATCTGCTGTGCCATCCTCTGACCAAGACTGACAAATGTATTGTTGTCAGGTGGTGTCTCGCCATTTCCATAGGGCCAGAGCACCAGTTCAGAATATGAATGCAGAGAAATATCTGCCAAGAATGTCCGCTGTTTAAAGAAGTTACACAAGGCATTCACCTCATAACCCCAGGCACCATATCCGCCCATGAATGTTTCATCCGAAGGTAGGTGAGAAGATCGTGACCCCGGAACGAGCGCCCCCCAGTCTGCCATTCTGGAACCGTTGCAGGCACCATTATAATCGCGATTCGGGTCGCAACCGATAGCCGAACCGTAGGGCTGACGGTTCTTGCGCCAGCTGCGCTGACTGGGATAGTCATAGACATAACCGTCAACATTTATAATCGGGAAAACCCAGAGTTCGTGATTGTCAACAAAATTCTGAAAAGCTGGGTTGGTTGTGTAGTTGCGCAGTATCGTATCGGCAAAATACCTTGCCGCCTGAGGTGTCGCCCATTCCCGGGAATGATGCATCGCCTCCAGCAGCACCTCGGGCTCCTCCTCATCCAGATTCACATTATCCGAAATTTTGACTCCGTAAATCCAGCGTCCCTGATAGGTCTGACCGATTGACTCCAGCCGACAGATTGAAGGATAGCTTGCTGCCCAGTTGCGCATAATCGATAAGAGCGAATCGTAAGAACAGTAAAATCCAAACGCCGCCGCTTCCTGCTTCTGTGCCTCCAAGTCCGGCACTACAATCTCAGCCTTAAGTCCGGAATTGAGCACCAGCGGCAGATCACTTTCGTCCACCAGCAGGTCATAAGACTTGCCGGGCTGTGCACCGGCAATTTCAATTGAACTTCCCTTAAAGGGAATATGCTGATAAAGCGTGGGATAGTCCGGCACATCAACCCGGACAATCATCTGCCGTGCCTGTACTGCCGGGGCGAAAAAAATTAACGCCGAAAGCAGTACGACAGTAATGATCAAATAACGGACATTTCTCACCTTGAACTCCTTTTTGGTTATAAAACTTGGTGACTTTGACCGAGCCATCGTAATTTAGATTGATGTTAATTATATATCCGGGTGCAGAGAAGTCAAATTTAATTTGCTCCATTCATTTCGGTTCCAGTGTTTACCATGTTTTTCTATGTCCTGCCGGGGCAGTTTTAGCAGAAAAATTGTTCGGAATATTAACAAACTCTAATGTAGAAAGACAAGCCGGAAACTACCACTATCCGGTGCCAGCTGAAAATACAAACCGGAAGTCATGATCCCCCCCGGCGCAATTCTTCTGCCTGCAGAATCATAAATAACGTCTCCAAGGGCAGAACGGAATCTGCTCCTTGCCCGCCGGAACCGAATCACCGGTCTTTCTTTATCTCCTTCCCTGATCCCCGGAGGCAGTGACCCTCCACTTTCCCGATACCGGGCTACGAGCTCGGGATAGAACCGCTTGGCGACATTTGAGCTGAAAATGAAAAGCACATTCTCGTCATTGTTGAAATTGGCATTGTTGGACCAGTTTGCAGAACCGGCAATCACCTTTGAGCGATCAAGGACAACGATCTTTTCATGCAGCACCTTACTGCCGAACGGTACGGAATCAATCAGTACCGGGATACCGCTGCTCTTGAGCACCGGATACTGAGAAGCAGGGTCATTTGCCCCGGATTTGTCAATGACGCCTAGGACCGTAATCCCATTCTGCCGGCGTTCAATCATCACCGTCCCCAGTGGCTGATAGGTAAAGGAAAAGATGACAAAAAAGATCTCCTGGCGCGCCTGTCGGAGCCAGGCGGTGATGGAATCAACCACCCGGTCCTGAGGTGCAAAATAGACATATACCGGACAATCTTCAATGAGAAAACGGTGGACGGTCAAAACATCCTGCTTCCGGCTGTGAAACCGGGCGCTGTCCCGGACTGGCAGACCGCCTGATGAACCCCACATCTGATTGAATTCATCAAGATATGCCCGGGCAATGCCGGAATGAGCAATTTCAATTGCAAAATCGGCATTAAGTTCATCCTGATTGGGATTATAGGAACCGGTCCACAGCAGATCATTCAGGCTGTCATCATCAGCCAGATCGCGGACAGCAAACTTGTTGTGCATATAATAAGTTTCCCCCGGAAATCCGGCATCTGACCAGACCGGAATATCGGCATTCCGCAACCGTGCCACCCATTCATCGTCCATCCGGCTGTTGTCGGTAATCACCCGTACCCGGACCCCGCGGTCGTGCGCCCGAATCAGCGCCTCAACGACATCACTACGGGAGGAGTTGTAAAAGCAGTAGTCAACTGAAGCAGTCGCACCGTCAAGAAAGTCCACAAGTCTTCTTCCCAGACTGTCGGCGGCAAAATATACTGCCCGAATTTCTCCTCTCCCAACCTGACTCACGAGGAGCTGGATTATCAAAAGCAGCATCAAGTTCTTTTATCTTATTGTTTCTGCGGCTGGTGTCAAATTGCATTTTCTTGACTTTTCTGACCATTATAATTAAGATATCTGTCCATGATAAAACAGACTCCATTCTATCCGCGTCATCTGAGTGCCGGCGGCAAAATCATCGAGTTTGCGGGCTATCATCTACCAGTTCAATTTAAGGGCATAATCCCCGAACATCACCACGTGCGCACGAAAGTAGGAGTATTTGATGTTTCTCATATGGGCAGAATCCGCATTTCGGGAAACGATGCACTCCGGTTTATCAATCATATGACCACTAACGATGCATCAACATTGGCGGTATATCAGGCACAGTATTCAGTCATGTGTTATCCTGACGGTGGAATTGTCGATGACCTGGTAGTTTACCGCCTGCCAGATCACTATCTACTCGTAGTCAACGGCGCCAATAATGAAAAGGATACCCAATGGCTGCTTGAGCACCGCAACGGCGATGTCCGGATTGAAAACATTACCGATGCAGTAGCACAGCTGGCGATTCAGGGCCCCAAAGCCGAGCCCTGCCTGCAGAAAATCTGCTCAATTGATCTTGCACCTGTAGGGTTCTACTGGGCAACCGAGGGCAAAATTGCTGGTATTGACTGCCTCATCTCCAGGACCGGCTATACCGGAGAAGATGGATTTGAACTCTATATTCCCGCGCAAAGCGCTCTTGCGGTCTGGGATGCGCTGATGGAAGCCGGCAGGGAGTTTGAAATTGAACCGATCGGGCTTGGTGCCCGTGACACCCTGCGGCTGGAAATGAAATACTGCCTCTACGGCAATGACATTGACCAGACCACCAACCCGCTCGAAGCCGGACTCGGCTTCGTCGTTAAGCTGGATAAACCGGGCGGATTTATTGGGTCTGAAGTATTAAAGCAGGTAGCACAGGAAAAACCGGCACGCCGTCTCGTCTGCCTGGAGATGCTGGAAAAGGCAATTCCCCGTCCCCGCCTGCCGGTCTTTGCCGATGACAATCAGATTGGCATCACGACCTCAGGCACGATGTCCCCTTCGCTGAACAAGGGAATCGCCCTTGCCTATGTCCAGCGCCGGTTTTCATCATCCGGGACCGAGTTGACGATAGAAATCCGCAACCACCGTGCAAGAGCGGTTGTAGTCCCCCCACCATTTTACAAGTCCGGCTCAAGGAAGAAATAAGGAGGATATAAATGGCACAAATTCCTGAGGATCTGAAATATACAAAAACCCACGAGTGGGCAAGAATTGAAGGCGACATTGCCACTGTGGGAATCACCGATTTCGCTCAGCACGAACTTTCCGATGTTGTCTATGTGGAGATCACCGCACTTGGCAAAACGGTCAAACAGAACGATCCGATCGGTTTTATCGAGGCGGTCAAGGCAACATCGGATATCTACGCCCCACTCTCGGGAGAGGTGATCGAAGTAAATACTCAAATCCACAAGGCAGAAGGCGAGGCGCCGGCAATGGTCAACCGGGACCCCTATGGTCAGGGCTGGCTCTGCCGAATTAAAATCTCCCACCCGGAAGAGATTAACAGCCTGCTGGACCATACCGCCTACGCCGAACTGGTAAAAAGATCGGAGCATCATTGAATTACGCGCCTCATACTCCGGAAGATATTCGCCAGATGCTCGACCGCATCGGCGTAAAAAACATTGACGAACTTTTTGATACCATCCCGGAAGAACTCAAATACCGGCACCGGTTCAACCTTCCCCGACCTCTTTCCGAACCCGAAGTAATCAGCGAGCTCAGTCGCCTCGCCCGCCTCAACGCCGGCACTGACCAACTGATCTGCTTTGCCGGGGCAGGTGCCTATGACCACTACCGGCCGGCACTTATTGATACGATCATCTCCCGGTCGGAATTCTATACCGCATATACTCCTTATCAGGCTGAAGTCAGTCAGGGGACACTCCAGTCAATCTATGAATTCCAGTCCCTTGTCTGCCGGTTGTTTGAAATGGAGGTTGCCAACGCCTCCATGTATGACTGCGCCTCCGCCTTGGCAGAGACAGTTCACATGGCACGGGACATTACCGGTCGCTCTCAGGTGCTCGTCAGTGCGACCGTTAATCCGGTCTATCGTGAGGTAATTGCCACCTATGCCCATGGCTTGAATGTCCCGATTGTCGCCATTCCGGACAAAAACCTGCTCACTGATCTCGATAGACTGCAGAAACTGCTCAACACCGATACCGCGGCAGTAATCATTCAGCATCCGAATTTCTTCGGTGCGCTGGAACCAGTTCAGGAAATTGGCCGGCTGACTCACGAAGCTGGTGGACTGCTTATCGTTGCCGTTGATCCCATATCTCTTGGTATCCTTCAACCACCCGGCGCCTATGATGCCGACATTGCGGTTGCAGAAGGTCAGGGACTGGGCATTCCCCTTTCCCTGGGCGGACCCTATCTCGGAATTCTGACTGCCAAAAAGAAATACATCCGTCATATGCCTGGCAGGATTGCCGCCCGTACAGTTGATGTTGAAGGCAGGACCGGCTATGTGCTGGCGCTTCAGACCCGGGAACAGCATATCCGGCGTGAACGTGCCACCTCCAATATCTGCACCAATCAGGCGCTGTGTGCACTGGCTGCCACCGTTTATCTTGCCTGGATGGGCAAAGAAGGAATCAAAGAGGTTGCCCGGCAGTGTCTGGCAAAGGCAACATATCTTGCCACTGCTATTGCAGAAATTCCGGGCTTTAAGCTGCCCACCTCTGCCCCCTGCTTCAAGGAATTTGTCGTAGAAACCCCAGTCCCGGCAGGTGAAATTATCGCCGCCGGGGTCCAGCAGGGGATTCTGCCTGGCGTTGATCTCGGACAGTTCAACCCGCAGTGGCAGAACCGGCTGCTCGTTGCGGTCACGGAAAGACGCACCCGTCAGGAGCTTAATCAGTATCTATCATTCATCAAACAGTTCAGGAGCAACTATGGAATGTAACCTGAAGGCAAACCGCAACAACTGCACCTGCACCTATGAACCGTGCGCCCGGAAAGGACGCTGCTGTGAATGTGTGGCTTATCACCGCCAGCACGGAGAAATCCCCGGCTGCTTCTTTCCCCCGGAAGCAGAAAGAACCTATGACCGGTCGATCGACCGGCTGATCACCAGTATGAGGAAAAAATGAAACCGGAAAAATCACTCTTTGAACTTTCCTGCCCTGGCAGACGTGCCTGGTCTCTGCCGGAACTTGATGTTCCTGCAGTTGACCCGGCTGCCGTTTTCGGTTCTAATATGGTCCGGGCTGATAATCGCCTCCCGGAATTGTCGGAAATTGACATCATCCGCCATTTCACCCGGCTCTCCACGCTGAACCACCATGTAGATAAAGGTTTCTATCCGCTGGGCTCCTGCACGATGAAATACAATCCAAAGGTCAATGAACTGACCTGCAGGTTACCCGGCTTTACCAGCCTTCATCCCTACGGACCGGAAACGCTGATCCAGGGTGCACTCCAGCTGATGTTTGAACTCGGAGAATTTCTGAAGGAGATTACCGGATTTGATGCTGTAACCCTGCAGCCTGCTGCCGGTGCCCACGGTGAACTTACCGGCATCATGATGGTGCGCAGGTATTTTGAAAAGAAGGGTGAGAACCGTAATCTCGTGCTTGTACCCGACTCGGCCCACGGTACTAACCCCGCTTCAGTAGTGCTTTCCGGATTCCAGGCAGTCCAGATCAAATCCACTGACCAGGGACTGATTGACCCGCAGGAGCTGATGCGTACCTGCAACAACTCCGTTGCCTGCCTGATGGTCACCAATCCCAACACCCTCGGGCTGTTTGAGTCGGAGATCAAACGGATCTGCGAAATCATGCACGAGCAGGGTGCACTCGTCTACCTTGATGGTGCCAACCTCAATGCCTACCTGGGAATTCATCGCCCGGCTGATGCGGGCTTTGATCTGATGCACATCAACCTTCACAAGACCTTCTCCACACCGCACGGTGGTGGCGGACCCGGTGCCGGACCGGTTGCGGTCAAAAAACACCTGGAGCCATTTCTGCCCCGCCCGGTAATTGTCAAAGGCGAAAATGGGTACAGGCTGGAATATGACCGTCCTGATTCCATCGGCAGAGTTCTGGGTTCCCTAGGCCAGTTTTTGGTTCTGGTCCGCGCCTACACCTACATCCGTATGCTCGGTGCCGATGGTTTGAAGCGGGTCGCCGAATGTGCGGTGCTCAACGCCAATTACATCCGCCGTGAACTGGAAGGAATTTACGAACTTCCCTACGCCCGGCGGTCCCTGCATGAAGTGGTCTTTTCTGGCAACAACCTCAAACAGCACGGCGTCCGGACGCTGGATGTGGCAAAACGGCTGCTTGACTTCGGCCTGCATGCACCCACTGTCTACTTTCCGTTGATCGTACCGGAGGCGCTGATGATCGAACCAACTGAAACTGAATCAAAGGAATCGCTCGATGAATTCGTCCAGGCAATGAAGCAGATCGCCGAGGAAGCCCGAACGCAACCGGAAATCCTCCATAATGCTCCCCACTCTACTCCGGTGCGCCGGCTTGATGAAGCACGGGCGTCAAGATTGCTGGATGTCAACTATCAGGAATAGATGTTTGCCTCTGATATTACCCCCGAACGCAAGACCGAGATTCTGACCCGAATCGCCCGCAAGACGGTCGAGCTCCGGCTTACGCCGGTAGCGATTGTTCTGCTGGAATCAACCAAACCGCTCTCCTTTGTCGGCTCCCAGCTGATGGTTTTTTTCCAGCCAATCATCATGGCGCTTTTTCCCTTCCACCAGTATGATGAGATTGCCGCCCTGTTAGAGGACCGCGCTAACATTGAAATTCTGATTCAGACGATTGAACAGCTGGAAGAGGAGCGCCGAGGGCCTAAAACCGAAAGTGAGGGTGAAAATGGACAAACCAAAGTTTGATAAAGAAAAGATTACCCGTATCCTTGCCACCGACTGTGGCTCCACTACCACCAAGGCAATTCTGATTGAGAAACGGGGCAGTGAATACCGGCTGATCGTCCGGGGTGAAGCACCGACGACAGTTGAAGCCCCGTTTGAGGATGTAACCAAAGGTGTGCTTAACTCGGTGATGGAGGTGGAAGAACTTTCCGGGGTTAAACTGGTCAAAGGCGAAGGCATCTACAAACCCAAGGCAAGTGAAAAAGAAGGAACTGACATCTACATTTCCACCTCCTCGGCCGGTGGCGGCTTGCAGATGATGGTTGCCGGGGTCGTACTCACGATGACCGGAGAAAGTGCGGCCCGGGCAGCGCTGGGTGCCGGCGCCATCGTCATGGATGTCATCGCCTCCAACGACGGCCGGCTTCCTCACGAAAAGATCGAACGGATCCGGACCCTGCGGCCGGACATGATTCTGCTCTCCGGCGGGGTTGATGGCGGCACCGTTTCCCATGTTGTAGAACTGGCTGAACTGATCGCCGCGGCCGATCCCAAACCCCGTTTCGGTATTGGCTACAACCTGCCGGTCATCTATGCCGGCAACAAGGACGCCCGGGAACTGGTTCTGAAGACACTGAAGGATAAAACCAGTCTGGTAATTGTTGAAAACATCCGGCCCGTGCTTGAGCGGGAAAATCTCGGACCGGCACGGCATAAGATCCATGACCTGTTCATGGAACATGTGATGGCACACGCACCCGGCTACCGGAAACTGATGGAATGGACCGATGTCCCGATCATGCCCACACCCGGTGCGGTCGGACTCCTGATTGAAAATATCGGCAAAAGTCAGGGGATTGCGGTCCTGGGGGTGGACATCGGCGGTGCCACCACCGATGTATTCAGCGTATTTCAGGGCATTTTCAACCGCACCGTCTCCGCCAATCTCGGCATGTCCTATTCCGTCTCCAATGTGCTGGCTGAAGCCGGTGAAAAGAACATCATCCGCTGGCTGCCGCTCGACATCCCGACAAGCGAAGTCCGGAACCGGATTCGCAACAAGATGATCCGGCCTACTACTATACCTTCAACTTTGGAGGACCTGAAGCTGGAGCAGGCAATTGCCCGTGAAGCCCTGCGCCTTGCACTTCAACATCACAAATCGATGGCAGTCGGACTCAAGGGTGTCCAGCAGGAGCGGACCATCTCCGACGCCTTTGCGCAGGCACGCACCGGAGAAACACTGGTCAATATGATGGAACTGGCACTGATCGTCGGTTCCGGCGGTGCGCTCTCCCATGCCCCGCGCCGGGCACAGGCGGCAATGATGCTTTTGGACGCATTTCAACCCGAAGGAGTCACCCGGCTCACCGTAGACTCCATCTTCATGATGCCTCATCTCGGGGTGCTGACTGAAGTCCATCCGGAGGCAGCACAGGAAGTCTTTGAAAAGGACTGTCTGATTCACCTTGGCACGAGCATCTCACCGGCGGGCCAGGGCAAGGAAGGCAAAACCTGTGTTCATGTCAGGATAATCAAGAATAATGGAGAAACATTTGAGGCAAAGGTTAACTTCGGTGACATTCAATGCCTGCCCCTCCCGGTAGGTGAAAAGGCAAAGGCGGTGATCACTCCGGAGCGGGGATTTGATGCCGGCGCCGGCTCGGGCAAGACCGTTGAAGCGGAAGTGGAAGGCGGATTATCCGGAGTGATAATTGACGCCCGCGGCCGGCCGCTGGTTTTGCCCGAAGATGATAACACCCGGCGCCAGCAGCTCAACAAATGGGCAAAGCAGCTTAACGCCTATCCGGATTAGCACCGCACTGCCCGCGGTAGTCCTCAAGAATCTGCCGGTGATCAAAAACTAAATTAACCTCATCCAGTCGGTCCAGCTCCACCAGCATGATTCTGCCTGCATCATCCCCGGCACGCGGTTCTCCTCTGCCCTCGGCGGTAAAAACCACCGAAACACAGTGCCACCGTGGGTCGCGCTTCGGATCCGAATAGACATGAAACTGCTGGAGATTATCCAGCTCCAGACCGGTTTCCTCCCGGATCTCCCGCACCACCGCCTCCTCCACCGTCTCGCCGTAGTTCACAAATCCGCCCGGCAGTGCCCAGCCCTTCGGCTCATTCCGCCGGTAAATCAGCACCACCCGGTCCCGGAGCCGGATTATGCAGTCAACCGCCAGTTTCGGCTGCCTGTATCTCATCAAGATAACTCCTTAATGCCTCCTGCCAGGGTCTCAACTCCAAACCGAACCGGCGCCGGTAATGATGATTGTCCAGCACCGAATATGCGGGCCTCGGTGCCCGGCGTCCGCTTTCGGCGGTCGTAATCGGTATGACCTTGCAGTTCAAGCCGGCAAGCCTGACAATCTCCCGGGCAAACTCAAACCAGGTACACTGACCGGAATTGGTCAGATGATAGATGCCGTAATGTTCGGAGCGAACAAGCCGCACCAGTGGCAGACACAGATCTTTCGCATAAGTCGGCGAACCGGTCTGATCATTGACCACCCGGAGCTCACCATCCACCTTTGCCCGGCTGAGAATCGTATTGACAAAATTTCTGCCGTGTCGGCCGAAAAGCCGGCTCGTCCGGACAATAAAATAACGCCGGCAGTTCTTCATCACCACCTGTTCACCCAGGTATTTGCTTCTGCCGTAGACCGAAAGCGGATTGGGCCTGTCGCTCTCCCGGTAGGGTTTCCGCTTCCTGCCATCAAAAACATAATCGGTTGACAAATACACAAGTTTACACCCAGTTTCCGCCGCACCGAGCGCCACCGCCCAGGTCCCCTGAAAATTTACCGCCAGCGCCCGCGCCGGCTCCGCCTCACAGCCGTCAACATCGGTCCAGGCGGCAAGATGGAAAATCACCTCCGGATTTTCCTCGTGGATGGCGTTAATACACTCCTCAATCCGGGTAATATCATGCTCCGGCAGATCCCAGCCGGTAACTCTGACACCTTCAGCCCTGAGAAAAAAAGACAAATAAGTACCCAGCAAACCCTTGACCCCGGTAATCAGCGCAACCACATCTTCAGTTTAACCTGCCGGTAGCAAAAGGCAAGCGGTTCAGGAGTTGACAGCGGAATTCATGCTGACTATATTTAAGCTATGAGCAATCGCTGTCGCTGTCCCTCCTGCAACCGTAAAGAAACCCTTGCCGGCTACTTCTGTGAAAAGTGCAATTACAACTGGGAGGAAGAGGCATATCTGGAACCGGATGGCAGAGTCAGCAGCGCCTCCTGCCCCCGCTGTCTCAAAGCCTGCCGGGCAGAAACCCTGCGCTGCGCCAACCCTGCCTGCATGGCGGTCTGGCCCCCACCTGAAGAGGTCTGAAGCCTGAGACCTACAGCAGTCCGTGACTGCGGAAGCTGTAATAGGAACTGCCGGCAATTATGATGTGATCCTGTACCCTGATTCCCAGGAGCTTGCCCGCCTCAACCAGCCGTCTCGTCAGTCTGATATCCTCCTCTGACGGTGTCGGGTCTCCGGAGGGGTGATTGTGCACCAGAATTACCGCCGGTGCATGGTCATGGACCGCCGCATCAAAAACCTCGCGCGGATGGGCAAGGGTGGTGTCCAGACTGCCGACTGAAACCTGTTCGGTCCTTATGTGCCGGTTCCGGGCATCAAGCAGCACGGTAAAGAAACACTCCTTTTTCTTCTCAATCAGGCGCGGCAGAAGGAGTTTTACCACCGCCTCCGGTGAGGTCAGCTCTTGTCTCTGCTCCGGAACCTGACTTTCGAGGTAGCGACGGGCCAGCTCAAACGCCGCCTTGAGCTGACAGGCTTTTGCCAGACCGATACCCGGCACCTGCTTCAGCTCCTCAATACTTGCCTCTGCAATCCGCGCCACCGAGCCGAAACGCACCAAAAGCTCATGGGCAATCTCCCGCACCGGCACTCCGGATGTTCCCCGGCTGATTAAGACCGCAAGGAGCTCCTCACCGGAAAGCTTGTCCGCACCATAGCGCACCAGCCGTTCCCGGGGACGCTCCGCTGCCGGCACATCCCGCATCGTGTAGCGTCTGGAGGAACCGGTTTCTGACGCTCGACTCATTTAATCACAAACTCCCAGGAACACCAGGCATCATCCGGATGCCGGTCCGGCGGGCAGAAAAGACAACGGGTCTGTATCCGCTCATCAACCGTTCTGGCAAACCACTCATATTCAACCAGACCCACAGTTTTGCAGGGAAAGTCATCAAGCCCCTTGCGCTTGCGCGCCGCCTGCACCCGGCACTCCTTCATCGTAAACACCAGCCGGTTCTGGGTCTGCTCGGTGATCTCCTGCCGGTTGATAAAGGCATAGAGCCGGAAACCCAGAGCCCGCGCAAGTCCGGAAATTCCGCTTCCCGGCGCAATACCGTGCCGCTCCATAATCCGCCTTGCCTCAATCACGGTAAACTGCCGCCACGCCTCGGCATCAATCTCAATCGCAGTTTCCATGCCGAACCTGCGCTCCACTCCCTGAAACCACAACCCGTCATGCGCCAGCCAGTTCTTTGCCGCATCCTCAAGGATTGAAATCAAAAAATCCCGGTCCAGCTCGGCAAGCTGGGGATATTTTTCTTTATAACTACTTTCCATAAATTCCTGTCAATTCGGCAGTTGCAAGAATATGATTCTCCATCATTCCGGCAAGTCTGCCGGCAGATATTCCCGGTTCGGCACCGAAAATGGTATCCAGTGCGTAAAGCCGGAAAATATACCGGTGCGGCCTGCCGGGTGGCGGTTTGGGTCCGTTATACCCCAGTTGTCTGAACCCGTTAACCCCCTGCCGGGCGCCATTATCCAGCACACCCGTTTTCGGCATTCCCTCAGGCAGGTGCCGGACATCTGCGGGCAGGTCATAAATCACCCAGTGAATGAATGTGCCCAGCGGCGCATCCGGGTCAGAACAGATTAATGCAAAACTTCTGGTTCCGGAAGGCACATTATCCCAGCGCAGTTCGGGCGATACATCCTCGCCATCGCCGGTAAACTTCCTGGGAATCGTCTCTCTATCAGCAAAATAAGGACTGGTGATTACAAGCACCGGGCTATCTTCAGTCACAGATACACTCTGCTGACTGGAGGTAGTTGACTTCGGTCCTCCACAGCCGGTTAGTAAAATGACACTCAATATTATTACGGGTATCAGTTTCCTGCTCATCGTGTTCCTCCTGGATAAGATATAGATTATGCCCGGCTGGCTTGCAGTCAAATCTGGCTTTTGAGGTGGATTTGACTCATCCGGTGCACTGTTTATAATAGGTAAAAAATGCCATCCCGACCTGTCCGTGAAGCAATTAATGCCATTCTGTTGCTCCTGCCGGCACTCCTCATTCTCATCGCCTTTCGCATAATTCCGATTCTGCTGTCAGTCCGGATGAGTCTGTATGACTGGGGTATGGCTGGTCCCCGTTCCTTTGTCGGCCTGGGAAATTATCTTGAAGTCCTCAAAGACCCGATGTTTTACAAATCACTCCTGAACACCGGCTGGTATATCATTTTTGAAGTCCCGGTAACAATATTTTTCTCCCTCTTTATCGCCCTGCTGCTCAATCAGCGCATCCGCGGCTTGAGTGTCTACCGGACCATCTATTACTTGCCGGTGGTCACCTCCATTGTTGCTGTATCTGTTGTCTGGAAATGGCTCCTTCATCCGGAACGTGGCGTCTTCAATTACTTTCTTTCCCTCGCTGACATCACCGGTATCCGCTGGCTTCAGGACCCGCGGGGTATCTTCCAGCTGATTCTGGGCAGTCACGGCAACAATCTTCCTTATGCCCTGCGCGGTCCGTCAATTGCCCTGATCTCGCTTGTCCTGATGGGCATCTGGAAGGCGCTCGGCTACAACATCGTCCTCTTCCTTGCCGGTCTGCAGAACATTCCTAAGACCTATTATGAGGCGGCAAGGATTGACGGCGCATCCCGGTTTAAAACCTTCTGGAAAATCACCTGGCCTCTGCTCTCACCGACGACCTACTATGTTCTGATTATGAGCTCAATTGCCGCCTTTGAGACCTTCGCCCAAGTCTGGATTATGACCGGACCACCGCCGGGCGGACCACTGGGCACTACCAAAGTGGTGATGTATTATTTCTATGAGAATGCCTTTGAACTCTGGCGCCTCGGTTACGGTGCTGCAATTGCCTTTATTGCCTTCCTCATTATCCTTTGCCTGACCATCCTCCAGCGGCTGGTTCTGGAGAAAAAGGTGCATTATGGCTAAAAGAACCGTCCGCAACCTGCCGGTCCATCTCCTGCTGATTATGGGCAGTGTCTCTATGCTCCTGCCCTTTTACTGGATGGTCGTCACCTCACTCAAGACCCCGCTTGAGGCGTTGCTCTTTCCGCCTACCTGGATACCGGCAAAGTGGCAGTTCAGTAACTATCTCGAGGTATTCCGCCAGATTCCACTGTGGCGCTATCTGGGCAACACTGTGCTCATCACCCTGCTGTCGGTTGCGGGCATCCTCTTCACCGGCATCCCGGCAGCCTACGCCTTCGCCCGGCTCCGTTTTCCGGGGCGGGAAGTCCTGTTTATGCTCCTGCTCGCCCTGATGATGATTCCGCTGCCGGTCTACCTTGTCCCCTCTTATATGATCCTCTACCGGCTCGGCTGGATTGACACCTATGCGGCAATGATCGTGCCCTGGATTGTCAATATCTTCTCCATTTTTCTCCTGCGCCAGCACATCCGTCAGCTGCCACAGGACCTGTTTGACGCCGCCAGAATTGACGGCCTTTCCACCCTTCAAACTCTCCTCCGGATTGTCATCCCGTTGTGTCGGGCGCCAATTGCCACGATCATCGTCTTCAATGTCATCTCCAGCTGGAATTCCTTCTTCTGGCCCCTGATCGTTACCAACTCCGATCACATCCGTCCCCTGCAGGTGGGACTGGCATACTTCTCCCGTGAGCAGTCCACTAACTATACCCTGTTGATGGCAGCGACTACACTCTCCATCATTCCGCTCGTTATCCTTTTCTTTATCGCCCAGAAACAGATCATCCAGTCTCAGGCACGTGCCGGACTTAAAGAGTGACCCGGTTCGCTCCCGGACCTTCCTCCGGCTCACTCAGCTTATCTTAGCAATATCTTCACTCGAATCCGGAAACTGCTACCTGATCTGGGCAATGGCATTCAGCGCCTCAGCGATCCGGTCGCGGAGTTCAGAATCGTTATCCCGCAGTGCACTCATCAACGATTCAAAGGAATTGGCGTCCTTTACCGCCCGCAGTACATAGGCAGCGCTCTGACGCACCGTCGGATCACTGTGCCGCATTGCGGTCATCAGCATCTCAACAATCCGTGAACCGAGTTTCACCAGCGCCCACGCCGCCCGCTCCCGGGCATCCGGATCCTCATCCCGCAGGACTCCAATCAGTGACTCTACCGCCCGGATATCCTTAAGCGATCCAAGTGCCCACGCAGCACTCCGCCGGACTGCAGCATCTTCATCCTGCAGTGCGTTAATCAGCGCATCCACCGCCCGCGCATCACCGATCTTTCCCAGCGCCTCAGCTGCATAACAGCGTACCCAGGCATGCTCATCCTTAAGCGCCTCAATCAGCGGTTCAACCGCACGGGCATCCTTGATCGCACCCAGTGCCCATGCCGCACTCCAGCGCACATCCCAGTCCTCATCCTTCAAAGCAGCAATCAGGGCATCGACCGCCCGCGCATCCTTAAGCATCCCCAACGCCATCGCTGCACCGCGCCGCACATCCCAGTGAGCATCCTTGAGCGCCTCAATCAGCGGTTCAACCGCACAACTGTCCTTCGTCGCGCCCAGCGCCCACGCTGCGCCGCTACGTACACACGGGTTTTTATCCCGCAGATTTTGAATCAGTTTTCTAATATCCTCCATAACTAGCTCCCTCCCTTCCTAAACAGGAATTCCTTCCCTATATATATAATTATACACTCAGGTATGCATTTTGTCAAACGAAAATTCAAGGCTGGAATAGTGTTCACCCATCAGCCAGAACCAAATACACAATAACTTGTCCTGCAATCGCCAAATATCTCCTGCAAACGGAAAATCTGAACTGACTCAGGAACGGAATATGTGTACAAATCTGCACATATAAATATTGTAACAATTAAATTTATCTATATGAATTTATTGCAATTATATAATACCAATGCACAAACTGGCATATTGGGGGTTCATCCGGAGTAATTAAAAGGCTGGCTTTTTCACCGACCTGGGTCATATGACCCGCCACAAATCACCATTGGCAGTCCGGAGTCACACTCAAGTTTATTACTGAGTCCGGACTGCCGTTCGATGACATGGCTCCTCTCTCCATCAGGTTTCCCCGCGGCTTTCCCCCATTACCGCTCTCCATCCGGAATGCTTTGGAATAACCGGACCGGTAAATAGGAATTTTGGCTAAGGGGACGTTGTTGACAGCCAGCCTGTGAAAAGGTATGCTCATACAAAAAAGAAAGGGGCTGGTTTATGACCTTTCACATCTATCTGGATTCCAATCCTGTTTTTCGTGTGAACATCATCGCCGAAAAGATTGTGGAAGAGGGCGAGAATTATGTCCTCTATGATGACAAGGGCAACAAGGTTGCCGAGTTCAAGAAATCCAAGATTCTGGGCTACGATATGAGCGAGTTCTAATCCGGTTCTTCGGAAAATGGCTCCTCGTTCAGCTCCCCTTCCCGTTCCTCAATCAGCTTATTAATCTTGAGCTCTGCCGCCTGCAGTTTTTCCCGACACTGCCGCGCCAGCTTCACCCCGCGTTCAAACAGCGCCAGCGACTGCTCAAGCGGCAGACTGCCATTCTCCAGTTGCTTGACTATCTTCTCCAGCTCGGCAAGCGCCTGCTCAAAATCAATTTTTTCCTCACTGTTCTTGTTTCCCATTTTCTCCTCCCGGGATTTTTTCCTGCACCCCGCACTTCAACCTGCCGTCACTGAGCAGGACCAGCATCTCTTCTCCAGGTTCCACCTGATTAATCTTCTTGATTAATGTCCCATCCGCGCTGAAACACAACGCATAGCCCCGTGCGAGAATGGCAAGCGGACTCAAAGCGTCAAGTGCGCCGGCAAGACGCGCCAGCCGGGTGCTCAAACCTGTGACGGTGCCGGTAATCGCCTGCTGCAATCCGGTCTTCAGTCCGTTCAGCTGAATCATGCCCTGCCGGATTTTCACTGCCGGATTCTGATGACTGAGCCGTTCCCTCAGCCGGTTGAGGGTTTCATTCCGAACACTGATCAGCCGGCGGAAGACGTCTCTCATCTCCGCCTGCAGGATCTCGGCATGATGATGAAACTCCCGGACCCGGCGCACCACCTGCTCAAATGCCCGGTGCCGGCTGAGTTCGTCAATCCGCTGCTCAAGATGAAACAGCAGATCCTGAATAGTCATTACCAGTTCCTTTTCTGTCTGTTCAAACCGCTGCTCCAGCTCCTGCCAGCCCTGTGCCACTTTCTGAGCAGCGGCGGTCGGAGTTGCTGCCCGGTAATCGGCAACAAAGTCCGCAATCGTGTAGTCTACTTCATGGCCAATACCGGTAACCACCGGAATTCGCGAGGCAGCGATCGCCCGGGCGACAATTTCCTCATTAAAGGGCCAGAGGTCCTCAATTGAACCGCCACCCCGGCCCAGAATTATTACCTCCACATCATCCCGCCGGTTGAGCCCGGCAAGGGCGCGCGCAATCTGTTCGGCAGCACCCTCCCCTTGAACCTGGACCGGATAAAGAAGGACGCGGCAGTGCGCCCGGTGCAGACGCAGCGTCTTGAGCATATCCCGGATCGCCGCACCGGAAGGGGAAGTGATAATCCCGATCACCCGCGGCAGTTTGGGCAGAGGACGTTTGCGTTCGGGGTCAAACAGCCCTTCCTTTTCCAGTTTCCGCTTGAGCTGTTCAAACGCCTGCTGGAGCGCACCAATACCCCGGGGTTCAATCGTATCAAGAATAATCTGGTATCTGCCTGATGGAACATAAATTTCCAGCCGGCCATGGGCAACAACCTGCATCCCGTCCTCAAGCCGGAATTTCAGCTTCTGAGCTGAACTCCTGAAGCAGGCGGCATCAATCTGTGCCCCCTCATCCTTCAGTTTAAAATAGATATGCCCGCTGGAATGATAGTTCAGATTTGAGACCTCGCCGGTAATCCAGAGATCGGAAAAATACTCATCAAGCATCCCGGCAACGAGTGCATTTACCTGAGAAACGGTCAGGATTTTCCTTGCGGGAACGGTTGCCACTGTCTACCTAACAGGAACGGCTATTTCCGGGAATAATCATAAAACCCTCTGCCGGTCTTGCGTCCCAGATAGCCGGCAGCCACCATCCGGCGCAGCAGCGGACAGGGACGGTATTTCGGGTCCCCCAGGTCCTGATACAGCACCTCCAGAATCGCCAGCACCACATCCAGACCGATCAGATCTGCCAGCGCCAGCGGACCCATCGGATGATTCATCCCCAGTTTCATCACTGTGTCGATCGCCTCCCGGTCCGCTACCCCAGTCTCCAGACAGAAAATTGCCTCATTAATCATCGGCATCAGCACCCGGTTGGAGACAAAACCGGGCGAATCGTTAACCACCACCGGTGTCTTCCCCAGTTCCTTGGACCGGGCAACAATTTCCTCAATAACCGCATCTGCAGTCGCAAGACCCCGCACCACCTCCACCAGCGGCATCAGTGGCACCGGGTTCATAAAATGCATTCCTGCTACTTTCTCCGGTCTTCTGGTTGCTGCCCCCAGCAGGGTGACCGAAATGGTGGAAGTATTCGTTGCTAGAATCGAATCCGGACTGCAGAGTTTATCCAGCCGGGCAAAGATATCTTTCTTCACCGCCACATTCTCGGTAACCGCTTCAACCACCAGTCCGCAGTCCGAGCATGCCGCCAGATCCAGATTCGGAGTAATGCGCCTTATGGTCTCCTGTGCGCTCTGGGAATCAATCTTTCCCTTTTCCACCAGTTTGTCCAGGAATTTTTTAATCGCTGCCAGTCCATTATCAATCAGCCGCTGTTCCACATCCACCAGAATCACCTCGTAACCGTTCTGAGCAAAAACCTGGGCAATGCCGGACCCCATTGTTCCGGCACCAATCACACCAACCTTTTTATTATCCAATCTGCCTCCTTTTCTGTAAAATACCTTTTTAATGATTAATGTCAATTCTGCCTCTGCCAGCTGCGAATCAGCTCCAGAAGCCTGCTGCCGTTCTCAGGGGTGAACTGGAACCTGCCGTCCGGCATCAGCTGAACAAGCAATTGGGGTTCCTGATGTTTGAGCCAGTTAAAAAACTGCAGCCCCTTGCCGATGAGCTCAGCCCGGCTTGCCGGTTCCAGCCGGATGCGCACGCGGTTAATCTTGCCATCTTCCAGCAGAAAAACCGCCTGATACTGCAGTGGACTGCAGCCCAGCAGCTCAAGCCAGATGTTTCTCTCCTCGAGCCGGCAGAAGACTGAATCCGCTTCCGTCTGCAGCTCAAGCAGTTTCAGCCGGGATTGCACTGCCTGCCCGTAAGCCAGAAAATCGCCGATTTCAGCCCGGCCCTGAGCCACCACACCCAACCCGGCGATCTCGATTCCGGGTTCGCTGGTAAAAAGTCCCAGCAGCCGTGAGGGACGTCTCTGCCCAAAACCCTCGACAAATCGCTCGACATTAACGCCACCCCGAAGATATGAACCTGCACGACCATCACCTGGTTCAATTACAGCGGCGCACCCGGCAAATATCAAAAGCCAGAACAGATTTCTTGCCACTTAATGTTTTAACCGATACCCGGGCGCAATCAAGCTCGCCCTGATACAGGGACGTTTTTCCACAATTGACACTCGCTTGGAACCGGTTATTCTTTAAAAATATGATCCGGGTGTGCGTGCTCTTTGCCGCCGGCATCAACTGCGACGAAGAAACCGCCTATGCCTTTGAACTTGCCGGAGCCTGTCCGGAAACGGTCCACATTAACCGGCTGAAGAAAAAACCGGCCCTGCTCCGTAACTATCAGATTTTTGTAATCCCCGGCGGATTTTCTTATGGCGACTATATTGCCTCCGGCCGGGTGCTGGCAAATGAAATCAAACATAATCTGTCAGAAGAAATCGAGCGGTTTCTTGCCGAGGGCAAGCTGATCCTCGGTATCTGCAACGGTTTCCAGGTGCTGGTTAAAAGCGGACTCTTGCCGGCACTGGAAAAGCCGTTTGAACCACAGCGGGTGACCCTTGATACCAATGACTCCGCCCGTTATGAAGATCGCTGGGTTTATCTGAGAACTGAAACGACACCCTGCGTTTTCACCCGCAACCTGCCTGAGATCGTGTACCTGCCGGTTGCCCACAGCGAAGGCAAGTTTATTGTTGATACGCCGGAGACTCTCCGGCAGCTCAATGCCCGCGGACAGATAGTCCTCCGCTATGTCAATGCCCGGGGCGAACGGGCAGGCTATCCTGATAATCCCAACGGATCAGTCGAAGGTATTGCCGGCATCTGTGATCCCACTGGCAGAATCTTCGGCCTGATGCCCCATCCCGAACGCTATACCAGACGGGAACACCATCCCCGCTGGCATCGGGAAAATTTGACAAAACCGGATGGAATTGTCATATTTGAGAATGCGGTCAACTATGTCCAGGAAAACCTCTGAACCTAAAGAGACCAGAATTACCAATCACCCGATATTAACCTTTAATCGGGGGAAGAAGGTTACTTTTTATTTTGAAGGCAAGCCGATGCAGGGCTACCTTGGAGAAACGATTGCAGCCGCACTGGTTGCCAATGGTGTCAAGGTTTTTCGTTATACCGAAAAGCATAAGCGTGCCCGCGGATTTTTCTGCGCAGTCGGCAAGTGCTCCTCCTGTCTGATGGTGGTGGATGGAGTACCGAATACCATGGTGTGTATGGAACCGCTCCGGGAAGGGGTCCGGGTTGAGCGTCAGCACGGCCGGGGAAAACTGTAAAGGAGGCAGAGTGAAACACACGGAAATTGCAATTGTGGGCGGCGGACCGGCCGGGCTGTCAGCAGGAATTGTTGCTGCCCGGCTCGGCGCGCAGGTAACCGTAATTGACGACAACCCCCGGCTTGGTGGCCAGCTGATCAAACAAACCCACAAATTCTTCGGTTCCCGAACACATTACTGTGGAACCAGAGGAGTTGATATCGCTGCCATTCTCGAACAGGAACTGCGCAAAACCGGCGCCGAGATTGTCCTCAACACCACTGTGATCGGCCATTTTCAGCCGAACATCCTCGGCCTCGCCAGCAGTCAGCAGTTTACCAAACTTACCTATGACCGGCTGATTATTGCGACCGGTGCCTATGAAAATAACGTTCTGTTTGAAAACAATGATCTTCCGGGCGTTTACGGTGCGGGTGCGGTTCAGACGCTGATGAATGTTTATGGCATCAGACCGGGCAAAAGGGTACTGATGATTGGTTCGGGTAATATCGGCCTGATTGTTTCCTATCAGCTGCTTCAGGCGGATGTGGAAGTTGCCGCAGTTGTTGAAGCGCTCCCCTATATCGGCGGCTACCACGTCCATGCTGCTAAACTCCGCCGCTGCGGGGTGCCAATCCTGACCTCCCACACGATCAAAGCTGCACTGGGGAAAGAATATGTAACCGGTGCGGTTATCTGCAGAGTGAACCGGAAATTCCGTCCGATAAAAGGGTCGGAGAGAAAACTGAAGGTCGATACTATCTGTCTGGCAGTAGGACTCTCCCCATTGATAGAATTGTTATCTCAAATCGACTGTTATCTTGTGTATATTCCGGAACTGGGAGGCTTGGTTGCCTGGCATGATGAAAACCTGCAGACCAGTGTCCCCGGAGTCTATGTCGCCGGTGATGTCAGCGGAATTGAAGAAGCATCGACCGCAATTTTAGAAGGCAGAATTGCTGGTGCTCATGCCTTTCTGTCTCTTAAAGGTAAAGAAGCTAACCCGGAAGCTGAGGCGATTATCCGTGATGCCCGGCGGGAACTGGCAGTAATTCGCCAGGGTCCATTTGGAGAGAAAGCCGCCCGGGGCAAAAGACAGCTGCAGCAATATACACCTGCCCGTCCGGTTATCCAGCAATGAAACGCCGGAGCCGCAGACCTCCGGTCCGACCACCAATTCCGGTCAAAAACGCCGGTTTGATCCGGAAATTATTACCCCATCTGGTACTCAGCCTTGCGGTCTTGGTCTATTTCTGGAACACTCTTAATGGCAGAAGTTTTTTCTGGGAGGATATTCTTTATCAGTATTACCCATTTCACTACTTCCTCTTCAACCAGCTGCGCCAGTTGACAATCCCGGTCTGGAACCCGTATATGTTCGGCGGAATGCCGTTTCTTGCCGATATTCAGACCCAGGTATTCTACCCCCTGAACTGGCTGCTGGCATTTCTTTCCACCAGCAGTCAGCGGCTGGTCTTCTGGATCGTGGAATTCAAATGTATTTTACACATCCTGCTCGGAGGAGTCGGATTTTATCTCCTGATGCGGGAACTCCGGGCATCACCACTTGCCGGTCTCATCAGCGGAATGACCTTTGCCTTTTCCGGCTTCATGATTATGCATATCATCCATCTGACTCTGATCAGCACCTTTGCCTGGTTTCCCCTGATTCTGCTGTTCTTTTACCGGACGCTCAGCTCACGGCACATCCGAGATGCACTGGTGGGCGGAATGCTTCTCGGCATCGCCAATCTTGCCGGGCATCCCCAGATGACATTACATATGGTATACGCCCTGGGATTTTTATTTCTGCTTCACATTATCTCCAGCTGGCGTGCTGAACGCCGGCTTATTCTCACCACTCACCTGCCGCTGTTCCTCCTGAGCATTCTCACCGGCTTTGCCCTTGCCGCCTGCGCCTATCTTCCCTCATACCGGTTTTCCTCCTTTACAGTGCGAGAGCTGATGACCTATGCAGAATCAGCCGAACTGTCCCTGTCGCCGTCATTTTTGATCACAATATTCATACCCAAATTCTTCGGAAGTATTACCGGCAGCGGCACTGATACTGTAGAATTCTGGGGCAATCCCGCTGCCTACAGCTACTGGGAAACCGCTGTTTATTTCGGAATTATCCCCTTCTTTCTGGGCATTATCGGTATTGCCTTCAGTAAACACCGGCTTCGCTGGCACTTCGCCCTGCTGGCATTGGTCGCCCTGCTGTTGGCACTCGGGAAATACACCCCGTTTTATCGGTTGACTTTCGAACTCCTGCCCGGCTTCAACCGCTTTCGAATACCGGCACGGTTCATAAATCTCTTTACCATCGCCTTTGCCTTCTTTGCCGGACAGGGAATCGATGTGCTTCTGAATTCAAAACTGCCGGTTAAACGGCTGCTGATACCGGGTTTCGGTCTGCTGGCGTACGCGATTGTCTTCAACCTTGCACTATTAGCCGGCGCCTTTAACCGGATATTTCCGGCACTGAATGAAACATCTATCTTCAGCAACGCCCTCAAGCAGTCACTATTATTTGTTCTTCTCGTCACAGCAGCGCTTTTCTTCAGCTGGCTGACACTCCGCAACCGGGGAAAAAGCAGTGGCTTTGCCGCCATTCTGCTCGTGGTGAGCTTTCTTGACCTTTACCAGTTCGGACACAGGTTTAATCAGAGCTCGGTAGGACCGGAAGAGTTCTATCCCCGACGTCCATTCATCGACCAGCTTGTTCAGGAATCCCGCACTTACCCCTTCCGGATCAACGCCCGGGTGGGACAGTATATGGTCCTGCAACGCAACGAAGGCCTGCTCTGGCAACTGGAACTGCTGGAAGGATACACACCATTGAAACTCATTGACTATGTAACCTTTGACATACCCCAGCAGCGTAAGAACAACCTGCTCAATGTCCGGTATCAGATAATGGTAGACTCGGTCAACCGTTCCACCGGATTAGTCCGGAATCCTGATGCCCTTCCCCGTGTCTGGCTGACCGATACCTTTGTAGTTGTAAAAGACCGCCGCGAAATTCTGACCAGACTCAGCGAACCGGATTTTGATTACCGGCGAATTGCTGTACTGGAAAAGACTCCTGAACCGCTGCCTGAACCAGACAGTTTACCCGCCGGTTCAATCACAATTGTTCAGCGTCAGCCGGAAAAGATGATGCTCCACGGGGAACTCAAACGGGCGACTCTGTTGATGATATCCGAAATATTCTATCCGGACTGGCGCGCAACCATTGACGGTCGTCCGGCAGAAATCCTCCGAGCAGATTACTGCCTGCGCGCATTGGCTCTTCCTGCCGGAACTCATACAGTTATCCTTTATTACGACCGGCAACTGCTCAACATCGGACTCTTCATCAGCATCGTGACTCTGCTGGCAGTGTCTGCAATTTTATTTATTTTTCCCCGGTTCAGAAATAAAGGATCAGCACCACACTTATCATCCACAAAAACACATCAATGATCAGTGGCAGATCGGTAAAAAGCACCTTCTCCGGTGCCCCTCCTTCTTCCCGCCGGTAAACCAGATACAGGTACCGGTAAATTCCATAGAGCACAAATGGCATTGTCAGAATCAAATTGTGTGTTCCGAATTTGTGCACGGTTTCGGGTGCAATGGTATAAAGACAGTAGGTAATTACCGTGGCTGAAGTTGCCACGGCAATCATCTGATCCAAAAGCGTCTCGGAATACTTGCCCAGCACACTGCGGTGGGAAATTCCTCCGCCTTCAAGAAAGAGCAGTTCGTGCCGTCTCTTGGCAAGGGCCAGAAAAAGAGCAAGGAGAATAGTACAGACAAAAAGCCAGGGAGAAATCTGAACTGCAATCACATAAGTACCAGAAATTGCCCGCAAGGCAAACCCGGCTGCCACCACCATCACATCCAGCACTACAATTTTCTTGAGTACGAATGAGTATCCCAGCTGTAGTAAAAAATAAATAGCAATCACCAGCCCGAACCGCCAATTCAGGTAAAAACCTCCCCCGATACCGGCTCCAACCGCCAGCACCGCCGCCACCAGTGCGGGCAGAACTGGCAATTCTCCGGCAGCGATTGGCCGGAGTCGCTTCTTGGGATGAGTACGGTCGTTTTCCCGGTCAACAACATCATTAATGACATAGACTGCACCAGATACAAGACAGAAGAATATAAAGGCAGCTGCGGTCCGCACCAACTTATCCCAGGCAAGCAGATTTTCAGAAAAGATCAGCGCCGCAAAAACCAGCAGGTTCTTAACCCACTGCTTCGGACGCATTGATTTAACAATGTGCTTGAGCATAACACACAATAACTACTGATAACCAAAGTAATGTCAAACAACTCCTCAGGATTTCCCCGATAGCAGACCGACAATCAGCCGGGCGATCTGCTCGGTAGCACCTGCAGGTTCAAGTTTCCTTCTGACTGCCCCCAGCTTTGCAATTACTGTCTGACGATAATCGCATTCATCAAGCAGTCTAGAAATCTGACTGATCAACTGTTTCTGATCCGGGTTAAGATACTCCGGAACAGCTGCCTCCCCTGCAATGATATTGGGCAGTGCAAAATAGGGGGTTCGGACGAAAATCCGGACGAGAAACCTGCTCACCGGCTCCAGGTGATAAGACACCACCATCGGAATTCCCAGAATCGCCAGTTCTGCTGTGACTGTCCCCGATACTGTCAGTGCTGCCCGTGCCCAAGAAAAGACATCATAACGGTGTTGCAATCCGACCTGCACTACACCCGGTGGCAATACGCTTTCCTTACCCCCAACAATGACACCATGAAGCCTCGGATGTCTCATTTGTAAATGCTGAAATACGCGGATAAAGAGCAGTTGATGAAAATCTATTTCATCCTTTCTTGTTCCCGGCAGTAAAACGATATATTCTTCGTCTTCCGGAATCCCCAGCATTTCATACACCTCCCTTCTGCTCATCTCCAACTGCAACGCGTCGTAGAACGGATAACCGAAATAAACTGCTCGTATACCAGCCTGCCGGAAAAAATGTTCTTCAAAACTGAATAAACATATTACCTGATCTGCAGCCTGCTTCAGCAATCTCACCCGCCATTCACCCCAAGCCCAGCATTGCGGTGGCGCGATAAAAACTGTCGTTAGCCCTGTTGCCCGCAATTTCTTCCCTAAATGCAAATTAACAGTCGGCATGGAAATCAGCACTGCCAGATCCGGCTGGCAATTAAGGGCAGAAGAGAGCAAACGCTTAAGCAACCTTCGCCCCTGAAGCAATTTCGGCAGTATCTTGGGAGTGAATCCAAAGGCATCACCGGCTACATCAGTAAGATCAAGATAGCAAATTTCAATCTCACTGCTTATATCTCTGATTTTTTTGCTGAGCAGATCTGCGAGCACAAACCCTGATTTTTCCCCCGCAGTTATCAGCACGCGCATATCAAGAAACTAACGTCTGACCATTTCAAGTCAACGCCGTGCCGGCATTCAATCTTGACCATCTGCCTTAAAAATTTAACATCATATTAATTGGTGAATTTAGTCAATCATCTGATTAATGGGAGTATTAATCTTTCTGCTATCCGGCAGATATCAGAAGTTGCCGGTCTGCTTCACCGCCTGAAATGGGCGCCATCTCATGCCGGCAATTTTTCGCTGCGTCTGGGACAAATGTTACTGACCAAAATTTCTGGTGCTCGTATGAAACAGATTTACCACAATCCTCTCCCCTATCTTTGTCTTGTCTATCCCGCCCACACTGGCTGCCGTTTCACCGTCAAACCCGCAGATGCGCTGCCCACTGAAGAAATCTGCGCTCACATTCTCTCCCAGCGGATTATCGCTCGGTATCGCCCTCAGGAAAAATGGATACTCCATTCCCACCCCGGAACGATAATCCGATTTTCTCTTGAACATACTCCTGACGCAGTGATTTCGGTTTTAAAACGGCAGCGCACGCTCGCAGTATCCGCAATTCCCTTCTTTCCTGCCGGTTCAAGAGAACTTGCCCGTGCCACCGCTAAGGCATTCCGATACGCCCGCGTAGTCATCTGGTGCGGTCATGGTGCTATTGCCTCAGGGAAAACTCTGCGCACAGCTTTCGAACGCATCAGAGCTGTTAACGAACAAATGAAGAAGGAAACCGCCAGTGAAACATAAACACCCCAAACATCTGCCTGCCCCCGACGGAATCGAAACATTCTACGAAGTTCGCTCCCGGGATTCCAATCTGCCTCAGGAAGAGTTTCTGCGTTTACCCCGCCACCCGGTTTACATTGTTCTTGATAATCTCCGCAGCGCCTTTAATGTCGGAGCTATTTTCCGACTTGCAGATGCCACCCGCGCCCAGATGGTAATTACCTGTGGTTACACTGCCCATCCGCCGCATCGGAAGCTGGCGCAAACCGCACTGGGGACCACTAACACCGTTCCCACCTGCCACTATGATTCCATCACGGACGCACTGCACGAATTGAAACTAAAGCAAGTACAGATCATCGGGCTGGAAACCGTTGTCGGTGCCAAACCGTACTATGCAGTAACCTATTATTTTCCAGTAGCAGTCGTCCTGGGCAATGAAGCGCTTGGCGTGTCTCAGGCGGCGCTGCAGCTCTGCGACGAATTAGTAGAAATACCGGTGTTCGGCTTTAAGAACTCACTCAATGTTGCCACTGCTGCTGCGGTCATGCTTTATGAACTTCTGCGCCAGGGCAACTGGCTCAGTCCACCGGTCTGAATCTGGGGATACAGGATTTCAGCACCGGCCGCTTGTAGATACCGACACCGATGATAAAACTGCGCCAGCTGATGAGCACAAAACCGTTTTCCACATCGGCAGCGATCTCTACAGTTCCGCCATTGATCAGCTGTTTTGCCTGTTGTTCGTCAACTTCGATCTGGTTGGCAGTCGCTTCCCGGCCGAGAAGCTGCATCGCAAATGTTGTTGGCTTGATGGAATGCGGGAAAATCCGGCACAGACGCAGACCCCGCCGCAGCGGCTTCACTGCGTTAAACCTGATTACTTCCGGTGTCCCGATGAAAACTGTTGCCTGCTCCGTAATGGTTTCAAGCCCCTGGAGCCATTCTTCCGGAAGACCGAACCGGTTGCGCAGAAACTCAACTGGTGACATCATCAGGTTTTCTGATTAACGCAACGAAGAACGCCTCGGTATTATTATCCTGAGGGAGAATCCGGCGACACCGTCTTATTGCCGATGGAAAAGTGTCTCCCTCCCATTCTGTCAATGCCGGTCTCATGACGAAATTATCCAGCTCTACTGGCAGAATTTCGGCTTCGGGAAATCTCTTCAGCAGATAGGCAACTACCGCTTCATTTTCCTCCGGTGCGATTGTGCAGGTCGAATAGACCATCTGGCCGCCGGGTCTCAAGGCCTGATAGCCAGCACAAATCAACCCTTTCTGTACCCGGCTGAAATTTGCAATCCCGCGTACCGACCAGCGTCGCAGAGCCTCCTCGGTCTTTCTGATTGTTCCTTCAGACGAACATGGTGCATCTACCAGTACACGGTCGCAACTGGCGGCAAGCTTCCGGCCGAGTACAATTCCGTCCGCCCGACAGACCACAACATTAAGGCAGCCCATACGGTCAACGTTTCCAATCAGCCCCCGAAGCCGTTCAAGAGAGAGATCATTGGCAATAATCAGTCCCCGATTCCTCATCAACGCCGCCATCTGTGTGGTCTTTGATCCCGGAGCAGCTGCCAGATCCAGGACCTTGTCCCCGGGCTGAGGATCAAGAACCACCGGTGGAATCATTGATGCCGCTTCCTGAATGTAAATCAAACCCAGAAAATGCGCCAGCTGTCTCCCCAAACCTCGGCCATTCTTGACCGTGTATGCAAACCGCAGGTAAGACAGGGGCTCAGGATCAAGTTCTGCGAGTAATGGCATCACCTCCTCCGGTTCCGCCTTAAGTGTGTTGATACGGAAAACCTTGGGTAATGGTGTAAGCATCGCCTCCAGAAACAGATCGAAATCGGGTATAAACTGTTCATACCGGCGGCAGAACTCCTCCGGAAAAAGCTTTCGAACCCCCTTCATATCGTCTTCACCAGCATCCTTGACCACCGCTCCAGCCTTTGCAGTGCCTCCAGCTTTTCCCGGCGCCCGATTCGTGCTTCCTTTATTCCCTTCTCCAGAAATGAAAGAGACCGATCATATTCACTCCGGTTCACAGGATAGGGATAACCATCCTTACCACCGTGAGCAAAGGTATAGGTTACCGGATCCCGGAAGGAAAGCGGTGCACCGTAAATCACATCGGCAACCAGTGCCAGCGCCCGGACGGTCTTCGGACCCACACCCGGAACCAGCAGGAGTGAGGCAAAATCGGCCGGAGGTTGTTCGTAAGTTTTTATCAGCACCTTTTTAAGATAATTGGGCGAAATATCCTGGATCGAAACTGGATGCTGGGCTGGCAGTCTTATCTGCGTGAATTCTTTAATCGTCTTGGCGGGAAATTGCCGGGCAATAAACGTCGCTGTTTCCCGGGCAGATTCTGCCTCGCGTGCGGTCAGATTTAGCACCGTGCCACCGGCGGGTCCGGCAATGCCGGTATGAGGTTCGACGACAAAACTTTCCATTCCTTCTGAAAACCAGTGGTAGCGTCGTGCCCAGCCCGTTACCTCATTCATTCCCTGCTGGATCACCGCCCAATTTCCATTAATTGTCCCGATAAAAAGATGATGGTAAATCTGAAACCCGTCCTGCAGGGCACTGCTGTCAACCTTGGCTACCAGTCGGCTGGTCTGAATCAGTTTATCACCATCGAGGCTGAACTGCTCAGCAAAAAACTCGATCTCCTCCGGGGTCCGGCGTGATGCCCGCCCCTTGCCGCCGCAGACAAATATTCCCAGCTCCCGCTCCATTCCTCGGATCCCCTCCTTCAGTGCGCCACACACCGTTGTTGTCAATCCACTCGAATGCCAGTCAAAACCGGCTACACATCCCAGACTCTGAAACCACACCGGATCAGAAAGGCGACGCAGAAGCTCAAGCGTCCCGAACTCAAATACGATCACCTCCGCCACGCTGCGCACCAGCCGTTTCATGCGCTCAAACAGCCAGCCCGGAGCGTGGCCAGAATGTAGCGGCAGATCAACAACACCCCGGCGCATACTAAATTTTAGGCTGCACCACCTTCAAATCAAGCCGGATGTCATACCGAGCAAGATCAAAATCGATTAACTAACCACAAATTGGCCGCCGGTCACGAAACCGTGCTGGCTTCATTCCGAAACGTTTCAGCAGCTGATAAGCGCAGTCTATGCCCTCGCCCAGCTCCTGCGGACGGTGCGCGTCCGAACCAATGGTAAATACCCGGACTCCCAGCTTTACTGCTTGCAACACAATCGCCGCTGCCGGATAAGGTTCACGATCTCCCCGCCGCAATGCTGAGGTGTTAATTTCCAGCCCCACACCGCTCCGGACAATCGTTTCCAGCATCGGAGTGATCCACGGTTGAATCGCAGGTTCAAATTCAGCGCCGATCCCGGAACTGATATATTTTCTCCAGATATCAAGATGTGCCAGGCAGTCAAACAATCGGGAACCGGCAGCTGCCCGGACATATTCAAAATAGCGCCGGGCAAGATATCCGGCACCCAGGGGTTTCAAATGACTCTGGAAATCATCAAGTTCCTTCCGCGATGTAATCGCAACATGATCGAGACAGTGTACTGCCCCCAGGACAAAATCAAACCGGTAGCGGCTGAGAAAATTGGCAATTTTCCCCTCCAGTCCCAGTTCATAGCCAACCTCTACGCCCGAGACAATTGTCAACTCTGGAAACCGCCGGCGACACCGTTCAATCTCCTCCAGGTAGCGTTCGGGCCAGTCAGAATCAACCGCCACCGGATTACCCTGAACAATGACCCGCTCGATCCCTGCCCTTACAGGGTCCGGCTCATAATGAGTGGTAAAACAGATTTCCTGCATCCCGATCGCTACCGCTCGCCTGCAGAACTGCTCGATACTGCCCTGTGCATCAGGGGAAAAATCGGGATGAATATGATAATCCAGCATCCTAATTCAGTAATTCCAGCTGCATTGCCCAATCCTGATCCCAGCATCGGTAATGTGTCATTCCCAACTTGATTGCCAGCCTCACCGTTCTGCCCAGCTTTATTCCCGCCGCCAGTGCAAGCCTCGTTGCAGAGGAACGAAAATTATAACTTGCCTCTGTGTATGTCACACCGGGATCAGGAACTCCAAATGCAATTCCAGTGCCACGAACTGAACCAATTGCACCGGCAAGTCGCAGATCCACCGGGTTCAGCTTCAATTTCAGGTTGATACCGGCGACGCGGGCGGAGGAAACTGAATTATCATGATATGCATCACCACCGTATACAGACACCCCAAGTTGACGCATCTCCAACCTCAGCTCAATGCGGGTCTCACGGAAGCGTTCCTGTTCCTGACGGAACTTTCTCGCGGTTTTAATATCAAATCCAAATCTCCCGAACTCGTATCCCGCAGCAATCTCAAGCCGGGCAGGAATCGAATCCATCAGATAGTCATAATAGGTATTCCCGCCCACCTGCAGAGTCAGACCTCTGTTTTTCCAGCCCAGGCGGCCGGTAAGCTGACCTCTCGCCTTCCGGTTTGTCAGTACGGGGCTGCGTCCTGCCGGTGAGAAAAACCGCTCACCGGTTAAAAGGCCGTTAAGCACCACATTCCAGCCCTGCTCGGAGAGATTGACCCGGACGGCACCGGCAAATCCGCCGGGAATGGAACGGGCAAACTCAATCTCGCCGCCGCGCCGGGAGCTGCCGAGCGCACAAAAGACACTGCCTGCGGCCAGATTCTGTCCGGAAAATGAATAAAAACTATCCTCTGATACCAGCATCCGGTCATAACGGGTGCTGTTCACCGCCACTCCTGCCCGACAGACATCACTCAATTTCAGCTGCAGAATTATCCCGGTTAACAACTGACCGATACTCCCCTTTGCGGCAACAGCCGCCGAATCCCGGTGATAACCGGAAAACAACAGTTTAGCAACCGTGCCATCCGGATTCAGTTGAGCATCGCGCCGGCTGTAACTGCCGGCAAATGTAAATAAAACCCGTCCTCCAGTGTGGTAATCAACTCTGAGCCCGCGCCAATTACGATTCTCCTGGGCTGACCGGGCAAGGACATCATTACGGAGCGTCTCCAGCTGAGCGAAACCGGAACGAACCCCGGGTCCAGCCAGAATCAGTCCCCGGCCAAAGTGCAGAATATAATCACCGGCAGTAAAACGCCACCGGCTATGTCTGAATGTCAAGCCAGCACCCCAGAAATCGGCCCAGCCGGCTTCACCGGGATCCTTTTCCATGACAACAACCCCGGCACAATTTTCCCGCTGCAGTTGCAGCCGCAGAAAACTGCCCAGTGACAACGGTACTTCCGCAGGTGATTCCGTCTTCAGACGCCAGACTGCACGGTAATTATGCAACCCCGCGCCCGGCAGTTTTTCAACACCGGCGATACTGTCTTCAACCAGCTCATAGATTTCATCATCATCTGGAGTAACAGGCCAGTCCGGAATCAGTTCCTGAGAAACAATTCCCCAGCACACAAGGAGCAGAATTAATTCCACGTGTAGTTAACACCGATAATATGCGTTCCCCCCAGCTCCGACAGGTAGTGATACCCGTAATCCACCCCAAAACGCTTGACTTTCAGCCCGAACCCGGCACGGATACACCAGGGTGCGGTTTCCATACCGGCTCGCACCTTTAATTCGGGAAAAATACGGATTTCAATCCCCGCCAGTAACCGCTCGCTTTCACCCTGTTTTCCAAAATCTACCGCCAGCAGCAGCGGTTCCACCGGCTCCCAGGCAACCCCGGCGCGCAGCCGGGGTTGCACCTCATCGCCATTATCAAACCTGGGCCGGTTGAAATTCTGAACTGCCGTTCCCAGACGGAACTTGGATATTGACCATGAAATCCCCCCGTCAAAAGCGGGCACAAACAACCATCCTGCAGTCGGCATCCTCACCAGCAGTCCGTGGACCGCAAATCCGGTGATCACTTCTCCTGTTATCGCCAGCCCGAGCCCCACCCCCAGGTCATACTCTCCATACCCATCAATTCCCAGAAACTGCATCCCGACATTCAGATTTATACGGTTGATAGCGAATCCGGCACCCACCCGCACACAGTTCAACCCCGGCACTCCGTAAGGACAGGCATAGACTATACTCAGTCCTGCCCTCTCAGAAGGCATCGTCTGTGCCGGATTGTATATCAGTGCCTGCTGCCAGTCTGCTACCCCGGTGCCCGCACCAATACCGCTGGCAGTTCCGCTGAGCAGGAGAAAATCAAATGCGTTGATACCGACTAACAGAAGAAAATGTACCACTCAGCTGTGATAGCAGTTATTACTTAACCCAGTACAGAAACCGTCCGCAGTTGGGACAGGTGACCAGCTCTGTCCGGCACCTGACCACCAGCTCCGAGGGAAGCCGGATATAACATCCCCCGCAGAACTCCTTAATCACCTGCACTACTACCCGGCCACCGTACCGTTTCATGATCCGCTCATACTGCGCCAGCACCTTCGGGTCAATCTTTCTGGTGAGCTTTGCCCGCTCCTTTTCGGCAATCTTGATAAACTGCTCTGATGCCTTCAACCCCTTGAAACTGTCATCCGGATACTTATCACTTTCAATATCCCGCAGAATGTGATCGAACTCCTCGAGCGATCGCAGCGCCTCGATCTTGGGGTTCATTTCACCTTCTCCTCAAGACTGCGCACCAGTTCTATGAACTCCTCCGGAGTCTGCGGATCAAACAGCTGCCTGCGTTTCGTCAGCTCCTGACACACGAGGGCAATCCTGCCCAGAGTAATGAGATACTGGTTGCCGGGGTCCTGCGGTGGCGCCATTACCAGAAAGAAGAGATGAACCGGCTTTTTGTCAATTGCATCAAACTCCACCCCCTTTGTTGACCTGCCAACCGCAATCTCCAGTTTATCCAGCAAAAGCGACCTGCCGTGGGGAATGGCAATCCCCTTGCCGATCCCGGTTGACCCCAGCTCTTCACGCTTCTGCAAAGTCTGCAGCAGCTGTTCCGCGGTGTCACCACTGCGGATCATCAGCACCAGCTCCCGCAGCACCTCCGGTTTCCTTTTACTCTTCAGATCCAGATTAATCCGGTCCGCCCGTAACAATGATGTTAGATTCAAATCACACCTCCTTTGAAACTCCAGCTCATATCTCCAGGCCTATCTTTTCCGGTTATCCAGCCTCTTCTGCGGCACATCCCCCCATAGCCGTTCCAGCCCGTAAAATTCACGCACTTCCCCCAGAAATATATGTACAATCACATCAAGATAATCAATCAGAATCCACTGTGCCGAATCCATTCCTTCCACATGATGCGGAGGGGCAAAACCGCGGCTTTTGCTCTTTTCCAGCAGCGCCTGGGCGATCGCCTGGGCATGAACAGTAGAATTTGCGGTCGTGATCACAAAAAAATCTGCCAGCGCTGATGCCGCCCGGAGATCCAGAATCAGAATATCCTCCCCCAGTTTCCGGTCAATCAGCCTTGCCAGCCGCTCGGCAAATTTCATTGAATCTGCCATCAGTATAAAACCATTGCCTGAGGAAAAAACTGCCGGTAATCCCGGCCGAGAATCAACCGCACCTCATAAAAACTGCCGGAGTCAACCGCAACCCGGACGAGCGGATGTTTCACCTCCGGTTGATAAAACCAGAAAAGCTTTCTCCGTACCGCCAGCGCCGCAGCAATGGCTTGGGCGTTCATCCCTTGTGGATCCCGGAGATCCACCACCATCGTCTGTTCATAACTGCTGTCAATATCACCTACCCGATAGACATCAAACCCCCGGGCGAGCAGCTCCCGTTCCACTGCCCGTCCCAGCCGGTGTACTCCCGCACCATTCAGCACCTCCAGCTTCACCTTGGGAACTTCAAGTTCCGCCTTTGCCGATGGAGGCCGGCATGCCGGAACCGGAAAAAGGAAAGTAATTATAAGAAAAATTATAATGGGATAATACTGGTCAATCAAGCAAATCAGGGGAGCGCAATTCCCCTTATTTGCCATCAGCTTCCTCTTTAACGATCCGGTTGTTCTCGTCAACCTTTACCCGGACGATCCGGTGCCGGCTGAGTTCACTCTCGTCAACATAAGCCATACTCATCACAATTACCTGATCACCAACCTCACCCAGCCGGGCAGCGGCTCCCTTGAGACAGCACACACCCGAACCGGCGCCAGCCGGAATCACATAGGTTTCAAACCGTTCCCCGTTATTTATGTTAACAACCTGAACCATCTCACCGGGAACAATTCCGGCAGCTTCCAGCAGGGCTGCATCTACCTGCAGACTGCCTTCGTAATACAGTTCCTTGCCGGTAATCCTCAGCCCCTGAATTTTTGACTTCAGCAGTTTGCGCTGCATCACCCAGCCCGGCTTATGCTGACCCCTGCTTCTTTGCCGGTTTCTTCGAAACTCCCTTTGCTTTTGTCTCCCTCTGCTTCTTCGGCTGTTTCTTTTCCTTCTCCTCCGCAGCCGGCTTTTCAGAACGCACAACAAACTCAAGATACGCCATCTCGGCGGAATCGCCCGGACGGTATCCAAGCCGGTGAATCCGCGTATATCCGCCCTGGCGGTCAGCCAGCCGTGGTGCAATCTCATTAAACAGCTTGCGCACCAGCGCCGGTTCTGAAACCATTCTTGCCACCTGTCGCCGGTCTGCCAGTGTACCGGAAATCGCAAACCGGACCAGCCGTTCGGCGTGGCGGCGTGCCTCCTTCGCCTTCGCCACAGTAGTCCGGATCCGCTCATACCGGATCAGGGCGGCAATCAGATTCCGCATCAGCGCCCGCCGGTGCTCATATTTTCTGCCCAGTTTTTTCACTCGATCACCGTGTCGCACAGCCGCTCCTTTTACTCCTGCTCTTTTTCTTCATTCTCCTCGGTTGGTGTCCGGACGGGGATCCCGGATATGTCCATTCCCAGCGTCAACCCCAGATCCTCGAGAACCTTCTTCAGCTCCTCAAGTGACTTCCGGCCGAAATTCTCGATTTCCATGATTTCCCGTTCACTCTTCTGTACCAGATCAGCGACGGTCTGGATTGAAATCCGCTCGCCGGTCCGCTTCGATCTGCCCCGCTTCAGACAGTTGAGCGCCCGGTTGGACAGCTCCAGCTCATCGATATCCATTGCCAGCAGTTCTGCCAGCCGGTCCTGGTCTTTCAGAACCTTCTCCTCCTGAATGAACTCCGGCTCCTTCTCCTGCGGGATCAGCGCCGCCATGTGATTCCTCAGAATTGTTGCTGACTGAATCAGCGCCTCCTCCGGAGTCACCGTGGCATCGGTCCAGACCTCGCATACCACCCGTTCAAAATCGGTCCGGTCCCCGACCCGCATACTCTCCACCCAGTAATTCACCCGTTTCACGGGCGAAAAGAAGGCGTCAAGAAAGATCGTGCCCTCGGGTGCGGTCCTTCCCCGCTTCAACCGTTCCGCCCGGACATAACCCCGGCCATTCTCCACCACCATCTCAATCGTCAGCGACTTCCGGCTGTCGGCAATCGTCAGGATTTTCTGGTCCGGATTGGCAACCACCAGCTCCGGTGGCACGGTCATATCCCGGGCATAGTATTCCCGTTTCCCTTTTGCATAGAGATGGCACAGCTTCGGAGTTTCGGACCAGAGCCGGAACCGGAGCTTCTTGATATTCAGAATAATCTCCGGCACATCCTCCACCACATCATCAATAGTGGTAAACTCATGCGACACCCCGTCAATCCGCACCTCGACAACGGCTGCTCCCTGGACTGAAGAAAGCAGTGCCCGGCGCAGCGCATTTCCGATCGTTGTCCCCCAGCCCCGTTCCAGCGGCGCAATGATAAATTTCCCGTAACTGTCGGAAGCGGTAGCAGCTTCCAGTTCATACTTCTCTGGCATGATAAAAGGTTTCAGTCTCATTTTGAATAAAACTCCACGATTAACTGCATATTACAAGGAACATCCTTCAAATCCTCCTGATTCGGCAGTCTGAGAACCTGTCCGGTCAGCTGCTGATGATTTGCGCTCAGCCAGGGAACCACTCCGGGTTCCTTGGCGGCGACAATCGCACTCACCAGCTTCCTTCCCTTTTCACTGCCGACGGCAATCACCTGACCGGGTCGCACCTGATAGGAAGGAATGTCTACCCGCCGGCCGTCAACGGTAATGTGACCGTGGCGCACCAGCTGCCGTGCCTGAGCCCGGGAATCGGCAAACCCCAGCCGGAAAACCACATTATCCAGCCTGGTCTCAAGCAGGGTCAGCAGTGCGGCGGCGGTATTCGGGCTCTTTGCTGCCCGCTCAAAATAGTTCCGGAACTGAGTCTCCAGAATTCCGTACATCATCCGCAGCTTCTGCTTCTCCCGCAGCTGAATCGCATAGGCAGAAATCCGGCGTCGTGCCGCACTCTCAGTCTCCTCACCGCGTTTCATCAGCACACAGCTGTCGGAAATACACTTGTTGCCGCGCAGGAACAGCTTCTCCCTTGCCCGGCGACAGCGCTTGCATTTAGGTCCTATATCTCTTGCCATAACCTGTTTGTGATTATAATCCTTTCCACCTGACAGTCAATTAAACCTCACACCCGGCGCTGCTTCGGCGGCCGGCATCCGTTATGGGGAATCGGGGTGACATCACGGATGGATACAATGTCCAGCCCGGCGTTCTGCAGTGAGCGGATTGCCGCCTCCCTGCCCGGTCCGGGTCCGCACACCTGAACCTCAACCTTGCGCACCCCGAGTGCCACTGCCTCCTTGCCGGCGCTCTCTGCCGCCTGACCGGCAGCATAGGGTGTCCCCTTCTTCGCACCCTTGAACCCGACCTTGCCGGCAGACGACCAGCAGATCACCGAACCGTCCGGCTCGGCAATGGTTACAATTGTATTATTAAATGTGGTATTGATATGCGCCACACACACCGGTGACGCCCGTTTCCTTGAAGACTTCCTTGCCACCTCTTACTCCTTCGGTGCAGTTGACTTTACCTTGATCACGCCTGAAGTCTTGCGCGGTCCCTTCCGGGTCCGGGCATTCGTCCTCGTCCGCTGACCGCGCACCGGCAGGCGCGCCCGGTGCCGCAATCCGCGATAACAGCTGATCTCCATCAGCCGCTTGATATTCGCTGCCACCTCTGCCCGGAGTTCACCCTCAACCTTGAACCGGCTTTCAATCTCCTGCCGCAGCCTTGCCAGCTCCTCATCGGAAAGTTCTCCGACCTTCTTATCCGGGGCAATACCGGTGGCGGCTAACAACTTCTTTGCCGATGACAGCCCGATCCCGTAGATTGCGGGCAGGGCATAAAGCACCTTCTTGCCATCCGGCAGATCAACACCAACAATTCGTGCCACTTATCCTCCTGAAAAACAGTTAAACTTTCCTAAAAAGTGAAAATCCAGCAAACAACAGTAATTATACTAAATTTACCGGCAGTCTGTCAACAATTGCTTAAGATAGCCGGCGATCAGCCGGTCATACTCACTTGTCAACTCAAACGCTGCACCTGCCAGCTCCAGCCGCACCTGGCGCCGCACCTGCCGGTTCTGTCTCAGCTCCTCGATCACCAGCGGATAATATTCCGGTGCCGGCACCGGAGTCACAAACTCCCAGTTCTTGGCTGCGGCACGCAGGAGTGTCACCCCGCCAATGTCAATCAGCTCCACCATCTCCTCAACCTTCAGCCCCTGACGCAGACCTTCAGCAAACGGATACAGATTGCACACCACCACATCCACCGGCTCGATGCCGGGTTCAGTGCGCCGGCAGAGAATTCCCGCCGCCACCTTCGGATGGAGCGTCTTGACCCTGCCTCCCAGGATCTCCGGTGCACCGGTCCACTCGGCGATCTCGGTAACCGGAATACCGGCATCCCGCAGCACCGCTGCGGTCCGCGCGGTTGACAGAATCCCCAGACCTGCTTCAGTCAGCGCCGCTGCCAGTTCCTTCAGACCGCTCTTGTCCCAGACCGAAATGATCGCCCAGTGTTTCAACGCTAAGCCCCGAACTTCCCGAACCGCTGGGCGTTTGCCATAAGCAGCGGCATGATCTCAATACCGAAGATCAGCCCGAGACTTCCCCGGATACACGCCCGCTCTCCGAACTCCTCAGCAAAGGAATGAACCCGGACCCAGGGTGAATGAATCAGCAACGGCACCGTGTGCCAGGAGTGTCCCTTGAGCACTGCGGGAGTGGAATGATCGCCGGTGATGCACAGCACATCCGGCTTCAGCTTCACCAGCCGGGGCACAATCCGCTCATCAAACTGCTCCAGCAGTTCCACCTTGCGCTCAAAATCTCCATCCTCACCCGCCTGATCAAACTCCTTGAAATGGATATAGAAAAAATCGTAATGGGCATAATTCTTCTCCAGCGTCTCAATCTCCGACTCCCAGGTCTCTCCGCACGGCAGAACCCGCATCCCCACCAGTCTTGCCAGACCCCGGTACATCGGATAGGCGGCGATTGCTGCCGCCCGCAGCTGATAGCGCTCCTGAAAATTGGGCAGTCGTGGTGGCAGTGCCAGCCCGCGCAAAAGCACATAATTTGCCCTTTTACGCCCTTTCAGCGCTCCGGCTGCCAGCTCAATAAACCGGTTGGCAACCTGCGCCGACCTCTCCGCCTCCGGTTTCAGCGCCTGCACCGGCAGTGGTGTCTTCCCTTCCTTACCCGGGTCGGAATCGCTCAGACCGTCTGCCAGCCCCGGACCGGAAAACATCACCACAAACCGGTGCCCCTTCCCGGGCACAATCGTTACCTTCACCCCGTCAATCTCGGGAATCTTCTCCTCCAATAGCTCACACAGCTCCGCACACTCCTGATCCCGCATCCGCTCCCCGTTCTCCTTTGCCCGGCGGTCGGTAATCACGCCATTCTCATCCACGGTGGCAAAATTTGCCCGGGCGCACAGATCCCCCGGACCGGGATTCAGACCGCACCCCAGCGCCTCCAGCACCCCTCTGCCAACCGGATACTGCACCGGGTCATAACCGAAGATCGCCAGATGGGCAGCACCGGAACCCGGAGTCACCCCGCGCGCAATCGGCACCATCTTTCCCAGCGCCGACTTCACCGCCAGCTGATCCAGATTCGGCACCCAGGCGGTCTCGAGCTCAGTCTTATCCTTCAGTGGCAGACCGCCCAGCCCGTCCAGAATTACCAGCACAATCTTTCTGTCATTCGGTTCAATCGGCACCAGACGGTAATCAAACATAGGACATCATACCTCCGTTGATTAAATTGTCAAACATCCTGAAAACTCCAACGCCCGCATCATTTCAGCCCCTCAGCCGCGGAGCGCAACGCCGCCTCTGCCCGGATAAGCCGCTTCTGCCGGACATCCGACTTCCGCTGATAGGCACCCGCCACATTCATCTTGATCTCAAACTGGGCAGAGTCATCATCGCCCAGCGCCCGGATCGCCTGCTCATAACTGTCAAGCCAGCCCTGCCGGTCACCCGCCTCCTCGCTTATCAGACTCACATACTCCCGGGCAGCCGCATAGGCGGAATTAATCCGCGTCCCTGCGCCCCCGGAAACCCGCAGCAGACCCTTCAACCGCTCCAGCGTTGCCTCAGCCTGCGCAAGCCGTGCCTGCGCGCTGTCCGCAATCGCCCGGGCAATTCCAATCCGCTTCAGAATCTCCGGCACATTCTCCAGCCGGACCGTGACCGCAGTAATCATTACCCCTGCCCGCATCCACTGCTCCCGTGCCAGGCTTCCACAGGAATCAACCGTCCGCACCAGACCCGCTGCCTCAGCCTGCGGATTTGCCCTTACCGGCTCTCCTGCCGGTTCCCGGCTGACTGCCGGCGCCGGCATCACCGCTGACGGCTCATTATCACCGGCGGAACGGGCGACCGGTGCCTGGGAAACCGGTTCTGACCCCTGTGGTGCCTTCACCTCCCCGCTCATCACCATTACCCTTGACGGCATTAAAAGCACCAGCACCAGTGCCAGTACCATCACCCCCAGCGTGCTCCAGAGCACAATCCGGCGAAACCGGGCAAGCCGGGCAAGCCGTTTCTCATCCGGTTCAAACCTTAACGGCTGAGGTTCAAGTGGAGATTGGAATTGATTCATAGACCGGGCCTGTCCAGATAAGGATATTGACGCCAGACCGGCTTGTCAAACCTGACCTTGCACTCCGGTCCGGTGTCACCCGCACCGCCACAACGGCAAATCCACCGCCATCATCCCCAGCCGGCATCCTCCCTGCCGACACGGTGAGGGGAACTGCCCGGGGTACAGCCCCGAAAAACCTCACCCGCGAACGCAATTCGCCCGCCAACCCTCGGCAAAACCGTCACTTCCACCGCAACCGCCATTTCCGCCCCACTGCCGGCTGTGAAATCGGCGGGAAAAAATGACTCTAACTTAACAGGGGCATTATGGTCAGAGAAAAACAAATGTTGTCTTAAATTGACATCCGGTCCGTATTGGGCAATACTAAACAGGTGCTGGAACCTGCCCGCTACCGGAACTATCTCAAGGAGATCAGCGCCCTCATTCACCGCGGTGATGCCCGGGAGGAAAGTTATTATCCGCTTCTTGCCGGACTGCTCAATGAATGGGCGGTTCAATCGGGCAGAAGCAAAATCCAAATCACCGTTCAGCCCAGGGGAACCGACGCCGGCAACCCCGACTTCCGGATCTGGGATGGCAGACAGCACATCGTCGGTTACATTGAAGCCAAATCGCCAACAATTGACAATCTGGACCGGATTGAAGAGTCCGAACAGTTTACCCGCTACCGGGATACATTCCCCAATCTGATACTGACCAACTTTCTTGAATTCCGGCTCTACCGCCAAGGTAAACTGGTAAAAAAGGCGCTCCTCGGCAGACCGTTTGCTGCCCACAGGCTCAGACTCGTGCCACCACTGGAACAGCCGGAAGAACTCAACCTCCTGCTCGAACAGTTTTTCGCCTTCTCTCTGCCCCGCGTGCTGGATGCGGAAACCCTTGCCCGCGAACTTGCCCGCCGCACCCGCTTTCTCCGCGATGAGGTAATCGCCCGCCAGCTCCAGCAGGAGCTTGCTGATCAGACCGGCACCCTTGCCGGATTTTACGAAGCCTTCCGGCAGTATCTCATCACCACCCTCACCCCGGAAGACTTTGCCGACCTTTATGCCCAGACCATCACCTACGGACTGTTTGCCGCCCGCACCCGCACCACCGGCGAATTCAACCGCCGGCTTGCCTATGACAATATCCCGCACACAATCGGCATCCTGCGTGACATCTTCCGCTATATCTCGCTCGAGGACCTGCCGGAACCGATGGAATGGATCATTGACGACATTGCAGAGGTGCTCTCGGTTACCGATGTCAAAAACATCCTGCACCAGTATTTTCATGAAGGCAGGGGCAGTGATCCGGTGGTCCACTTCTATGAAACCTTCCTTGCGGTCTACGACCCGGAAACCCGGGAAAGGCGCGGTGTCTATTATACGCCCGAACCGGTGGTCTCCTATATCGTCCGCTCGGTCAACAAAATTCTCAAGGACCGGTTCAACCGCCAGGAGGGACTGGCAAACAGCTCGGTTACAGTCCTGGACCCGGCTGCCGGCACCCTGACCTTCCTTGCCGAAGCGGCGAAACTGGCGGTCAAGGAGTTTACCGCACGGTATGGCGAAGGGGCACAGGAAAACTTCATCCGCGAGCACATCCTGGAGAACTTCTATGCCTTTGAACTGATGATGGCGCCCTATGCGGTGGGACACCTGAAGATGGCGTTTCTGCTTGAGGAGCTGGGCTACCGGTTAAAACCGGACGAGCGGGTCAAACTGTATCTGACCAACACGCTGGAGATGGAGACCCTGCCCGAAACCCGCCTGCCCGGAATGGCATCGCTCTCAACCGAGTCCCGGCTGGCGGTCCGGGTCAAGCGGGAAACGCCGATTCTCGTCATCATCGGCAACCCGCCCTATTCCGGCATCTCCGCCAATATGAAGCCGGAAATGGTCAACTTCCTCAAGGAGGACCGGGACGGGGTTCAGAGCTACTACCATGTCGATGGCGAACCTTTAAAAGAAAGAAAAGTCTGGCTGCAGGATGACTATGTGAAGTTCATCCGCTTTGCCCAGTGGAAGATCAGCCAGGCAGGCGAAGGGGTGGTCGGCTTCATCACCAATCACAGCTACCTTGACAACCCGACCTTCCGGGGCATGCGCCAGTCGCTGATGAAGACCTTCAACGAAATCTACATCCTGGACCTGCACGGCAACAGCCTGAAGAAGGAGCGGTGTCCGGACGGCTCAAAGGATGAAAATGTGTTTGACATCCGGCAGGGAGTGGCAATCGCCCTGATGGTCAAATACCGTAACGGCACAACCGCCTGCCGGGTTCACCATTCAGAAATCTGGGGAACAAGAGATAGAAAGTACGGTTGGCTCATGAAGAATGACATTGACAAAACGAGTTGGAGAGATGTTGCACCAGTTAAACCCTATTACCTGTTTGTACCAATGAGGGGTAAGGGTAAAATAGAGTATGAGAGTTTCTATCAAGTAACATCAATTTTCCCAGTCAATGTGACCGGTATTGTTACTGCCCGTGACCACTTTGTAATTGACTTTGAACTCCAGCCTCTCAAGGCAAGAATAATGACATTTCTCAATAAAGACCTCTCGGATGCGATTATAAAAAAGGGGTTGGAGCTCACAGAAAATTATATGTGGCGGGTTTCAAGGGCACGCCAAGAATTGATGAGGGTGGAAAACTGGGAAAAGTACTTCACAAAAATTCTCTATCGACCATTTGATGTGAGATATATTTATTACCACAAATCTGTAGTCTGGCGCCCGCGGGAGGAGGTCATGCGGCATATGATGCAGGAGAATTTGGGGCTAATAACAAGAAGGCAAATGCTTCCTACACATCCTTGCAATTATGTTTTTATTACAGAGCATATGATATCTGACGGCGTTATTCGCTCTGACAATAAAGGATGTGAATCATTATTCCCCCTTTACCTCTATCCGGACACCGGCAGGGATGAGCTTTTCCCGGTCCGGCGAAGGAGCGGGGTCAGACCGGAGCCGAACATCGCACCTGAAATTTTTGACCGGCTCCGCAGTGCCTATAACCGCTCGCCCGCACCTGAAGACATTCTCTATTATACCTATGCGGTGCTGTATTCAGATATCTACCGGCAGAAATATGCGGAGTTTCTCAAGTTTGACTTTCCCCGCATTCCCTTCACCCGCAGTTATCCGCTTTTCCGCCGGCTGGCACAGCTGGGCAGAAGGCTCGCTGACCTGCATCTGCTGAAATCGGCAGAACTGGACCCGCCCGCGGTCCGGTTCCAGGGCAGGGGAACAAACCTGATTGAAAAGGTGCGCTATGAGGACCGGCAGGTGTTCATCAACGCCGGCAAATTTTTCGCACCGGTTCCACCCGAGGTCTGGAGCTATCAGATCGGCGGGTATCAGGTGTGTGCCAAATGGCTCAAGGACCGCACCGGCAGACAGCTGACCACCGAGGAAATCCGGCACTACTGCGGGATTGTAACCGCCATCAAAAAGACAGTTGAAATTCAACGGCAGATTGACCGGCTCTATCCGCAGGTTGAGGCAGAACTTCTGCCATCAGATTGACAATCACCCGCGGTTCGCTATTTTGATTTAGCGCTATGCATTCCCTTTCTTTTGTCATTTCCATTCTTGCCGGCTTTGCCTTCGGCTCGGTTCCCGCCGGCTATCTGGCGGGCAGGCTGAAGGGGATTGACATCCGCAAGCACGGCTCGGGCAACATCGGCTTCACCAATGTCCAGCGGGTGCTGGGACTGGGCTGGGCGGTTCCGGTGCTGGTGCTGGACCTTGCCAAGGGGATTGTGCCGGTCCTGCTCGCAGAGCGGTTCGGTCTCCTGCCGGAGCTGGTCGGGCTGGGCGCAATTGCTGGCCACATCTTCTGCCCCTGGCTCGGGTTCAACGGCGGAAAGGGGGTTGCCACCACCATCGGCGTAACCGCAGTTCTTTGTCCCCGCGCCTTTCTGCCCGCAATTGCGGTCTTTCTGCTTGTGCTGCTTGTCTCCGGCTTTGTCTCACTCTCCTCAATCTCCTTTGCCCTCAGTCTGCCGGTCCTGACCCTGCTTTTCTACCGGTTTGACCGGGCTCTGCTGATCTTTACACTGTTAACCGGTATGCTCATTATCATCCGGCACATTCCGAACATCCGCCGTCTGACCGCGGGCACTGAGCCGAAGTTCGGGCTCTGGCTGAAGGTCTTCCGGAGGTAGAAATGAAGGCTGGATTCATCGGGGCAGGACGCTGGGCGCTGGCACTGGCGCTGAAACTTTACGAGAAGGGGCTGACCGTTGCCCTTTATGAGCCGGACGGACAGGCGCTTGCCCGTCTGCTGGCAACCCGGCATCATCCGGACCTGCCTGAATCGGTTCCGGTTCCTGAGGCCATCACCGTCAGCTCCGATCCCGCCATTGTGCTTGACCGGAGCGATATCACCGTCTTCGCCACCCCTTCCGCGGTGCTGGCATCAGCAGCAGAGCGGGTAAAACCACTGCTGTCCTCATTCTGTCAGGTGATTGTCTCGGTGACCAAGGGCATTGACCCGGAAACGAAGAAACGGTTCTCAGTGGTGCTGAAGGAGCATCTGCCCGGACCGCCGGTGGTGGTGCTTGCCGGTCCGGGAATTCCGTATGAGGTGGCAGACGGTGACCCGACCTCGCTCGTGGCGGTGAGTGAGGATGAGTCTGCAGCCCGGCTGGTCCGGGACACATTTACCGTGCGTAACCTGCGGGTCTATTCCCATACCGATGTGGTCGGAGTGGAGATCGCCGCTGCATTCAAGAATGTGATTGCGATCGCTGCCGGCATTGCGGACGGCATCGGTCTGGGGATTAATGCCAAATCGGCGCTTTTGACCCGCGGTCTGGCAGAGATCACCCGGCTGGGTCTGGCACTCAACGCCAACCCGCTGACCTTTGCCGGACTGGCAGGCATGGGGGACCTGATTGTTACCGCCTTTTCCGAGCGGTCCAGAAACCACCGGCTGGGAATGGCGATCGGCAGGGGCATCCCGCCCGAAACGGCGCTCAAACAGCTCGGCGGAGTTGCTGAGGGCTACTGGACCGCCCCCGCCGGTCTGGAGCTCGCCCGCAAACTGCGGATTGACTTGCCAATAACTGAAGAAGTTTATAAAATACTTTATCAGGGCGAAAAGCCGGAAAACAGCATTGAACGGCTCCTGAAAAGGCCGACAAAAAAGGAGTTCTACTGATGAAGGAAAAAAAGTTCTATTCCCTGTCTGAAGCCTGCAGAATTCTGCGGGTGCCGGCATACACCCTGCGCTACTGGGAGAAGGAGTTTGAGTTCAAGTTTGAGCGCAACTCTGCGGGCAGAAGGATCATCTCCGATGAGCAGTTAAAGAAACTGGAGCTGATTCAGCATCTGCTCCACCGGGAGAAGATGACAATCAAGGGAGCAAAGAAGAAACTGCAGGCGATGAACAGCCGGAGCGTTGAGGTCCCGCAGGCAAAAGACGGGCGGGAAATTCTGCTCTGGCTCAAGAAGGAGCTGATCGCTCTGCGGACAACGCTGGAAGCCGGTCCTTAGGCTTCAGGAGAGCCCGACAATCCTGCCGTCATCCATGATGTCAATCTTGAGCGCATTGGGCTTCTTGCCCAGTCCGGGCAGAAGCTCCATCTCCCCTGCCACCGGCACCAGATACCCGGCACCGGCGCGGATGTGGATTGCGGAAATGGTAATCTTGAACCCGCTGCAGGCACCAAGACAATCCGGATCGTCACTGAGCGAGAGCGGAGTCTTGGCGATGCAGATTGGCAGTTTGTCATAACCGAGCTGGTAAATCCGCTTCAGGTCGCGCTCGGCGCGCGGGGTATAGACCACCTGTCCCGCATGATAGATTTTTCTTGCCACTGCCTCAATCTTGTCCTCAACCCGGCTGTTCCAGTCATAGACCGGCTTGTTGGCACCGGGCTTCTGTTCCGCCTGCTCCAGCACCGCCTGTGCCAGCTCCTCACACCCCTTGCCACCCGCGCTGTGCGGGGCACAGACAACCGCCTTTGTGCCCTGCTCCTCGCACGCCTTGAGCACCAGTTTCAGCTCATCATCAGCATCACCCTCAAACCGGTTGAGCGCCACCACCGGCTCCATACCCAGGGTCCGGCAGTTCTCGATGTGCCGGTGCAGATTCTCCAGCCCGAGCCAGAGATGGCGCAGCATACCTCTGCGGGCATCGGGCGCCCCGCCCTGATGCTTGAGCGCACGCAGAGTGGCAACCAGCACACAGCCGTCGATTCTGAATCCGCCCAGCGGTGCCACCAGGTCAACAAACTTCTCCGCACCCAGGTCCGAGCCGAACCCGGCTTCAATCACTGTCCAGTCACAGAGCCGGAGCGATGCATTGGTGGCGATGATGCTGGCGGTGCCGTGGGCGATATTGGCAAACGGACCGGTATGAATCAGGGCAGGCGTATTCTCGGTCGTCTGGACCAGATTGGGCTTGATCGCATCCTTGAGCAATGCCGCCATCGCACCGGTAGCACCCAGGTCCTGAGCGGTAATCGGCTTGTCGTCAAAGCTGAGCGCCACCAGCATCCGGGCAAGCCGCTGTTTCAGATCAGCCCTGCCGGTCGCCAGCCCCAGAATCGCCATCACCTCAGATGCTGCGGTAATGACACAGCTGTCCTCGCGTGCCGGACCGTTCGCCCTGCCGCCCAGCCCGACCACCATTGACCGCATCACCCGGTCATTCATGTCAATCGTCCGGGGAAAGAAGATCTCCCGCTCATCAATCCCGAGCGGGTTGCCGAAGTGAAGCGAGTTGTCCAGCATTGCGGAAAGCAGGTTGTGTGCCGAACTGACTGCATGGATATCACCGGTGAAATGCAGGTTGATGTCCTCCATCGGCAGCACCTGAGCATAACCGCCCCCTGCCGCCCCGCCCTTGATCCCGAAAACCGGTCCGAGCGAAGGCTGACGCAGCACCGCAATTGACTTCTTGCCCAGCCGGTTGAGTGCCATCGACAGTCCGATGGATACCGTGGTCTTGCCCTCGCCGAACCTGGTCGGAGTGATGGCGGTGACCAGAATCAGTCTGCCGGTCGGCCTGTCCTTGAGCTGTTCCAGCAGCCGGACCGAAAGTTTCGCCTTGTAATTCCCGTTGGGCAGAATCAGGTCCATATCGGTAATTCCCAGCCCCTTGGCGATCTCCCAGATGGGGAGAAGTCTGATACTCTGAGCAATCTCCATATCCGAAGGCATCAAGCCCCCTTTCTATTCACCGTCCATGGTAATGAACATTACACTGCCGATCATCGCCGCTGCAATCACTGCGGTTACACTGAAAAAGGTCAGTGCTGCGGTGCCGGCATGACGCCGGTAGGTCTGCGCCACCTCCTGGCGGGAAAGCCGGACTGCAATTGTGTCCTCGGGCAGGACACTGACCCATTTTGTGCCTGTCCGGACCGCCTCCCGTTCATAACTGGACATCAGGGCATACCGGTCAACCTGGAGCCCGGGTGCAATCCGCTGCCAGAAAACTGACGGTGTCTCATCCCGGAACGCCAGATAAACATCCCGGACATCAAACAGGCTCAGATAATGTCTGCCCTGCTGGACCGCAAGCAGTTTGTCCTGCCGGTCAATCAGCACCCGCCGGCCGTCAAGGAAGATGGAATCCGGCACCGCATCCGGCTGAACCACGAGATAGCCGATTCCGGCACCGGACTCCTCAAACAGTCCGGACCGGTCTGCCGGTATCCTGGGCTGACCCTGACGGACCGTGTCCTGAGGGATTGTCACCGGCACCTCAATCCGGAACTCTCCGCCCCCTTCATCAATAATGCCGGCACCACCATCACCCGCTGCCTGCACCGGTGGTGCGAGCAGCAGTCCGGAAAGAATCAGGGCGACCGTTTTTCTCCAATCCATAAATCAGCGGGCAACAATTTTAAGCTGGTGGACAAATCTTTCAACCTCCTCCCCGGTATTGTAGAAATGGGGCGAAATCCGGAGCCAGCCCTCCCGGACCGCACAGACAAAACCTGCGGTCTCCAGCTGTGCCCCGACCGCTGCCATATCCCGGTCCGGCTTCCGGCAGGTAATGATGCCGGCGCGCTTCTCATCCGCCTCCGGGGTCATAATCTCAAAATCAGCCGCTTTCAGCAGTTCCCGCAGCTGTCCGGTCAGCTGGCGAACCCGGGCTTCAACACTTTCCAGTCCGAAATCAAGCAGCAGCTTGAGTGCCGCACCCAGGCCGTAGATGCCGATGTAGTTCTTTGTTCCCTCCTCAAAACGGGCGGCGGTCTTCTTCAGGGGTTTGGGGGTAAAAATATCGTTAAACTCCTGCCAGTGGGCAGAAAGCCAGCCAAGATTAAAAGGCTTGAGCCGGGGCAGTTTTTTCATATTGACATACAGGATTCCGATCCCCTGCGGTGCCAGCAGCCATTTGCCTCCGCCGGCAACAACAAAGTCGGCACCGGTGGAACTGAAATTGTGATTTACCGCTCCCAGGCCCTGAATCGCATCCAGAATAAAAAAGATATTGTGCTGCTGACAGAAGGCACCGATCGCATTGATGTCAAACCGGGCACCGGAAAGAAAATGGACCCAGTCGAGCGCCACCGCTCTGGTCCGCTCATCCACAAGCCGGAACACACACTCCGGACCTTCGGTCAGCTCCAGTGCGGTCACAAACCGCTTCTCCACCCCGGGCAGAAGCAGCTGATAGGGATAGGTGTTTGCCGGAAACGCATCCTTCATCATGATCAGGTTGTCCCCCTCCTCCCAGGGAATGGAGCCGATGGCAATGATGATACCGCTGGTGGTATTTTTGACAAAGGCGACCGTTTCCGGCTTCACCCCCAGAAGCCGGGCTGTCATTAGGCGGGTGTTTTCCACCACCGCCTCCGCCTCACTGTAGGCAACACACCCCTCCTGCACCGCCTTGCGGATGAAACCGTGCATTGCCCGCACTGCGGTTGAAGGCAGGGGACCGGTACCCGCATGGTTGAAATAGACCCGCCGGCGTGTCACTGGAAACAGCCGGCGCACCTTTTCCAGTGTTAACTCCCGCACAAATGATAATTCTGCCGGCAAAAGTTGCCCAGTCAAATGAAATTAATTGTTGACATCGGTGCCTGCCGGGTGATAATTTTACATTGTGTCAGTTTGACCAGGCTCGGGCCTGCTTTATGACACAGAACAAAACGCTGTCAGAGCAAAAAGGAGGTCAAGTGAAGCGTCTTGTATTTCTGACGCTCTCTGCCTGCCTGACCATTGCCCTGGGCGCCAGCTTCACCCGGAGCTTTGAGTATCCGGCAACTGCGCTCCAGCTCGGCAGTCAGGACGGCTATACCACCGTGGACTTCGGCATGTCCGCCCATATCAGCAATCTGGGCGAACCGGACCTGCCCTGCCTGCCCTATCAGGTGGCAATTCCGGCAGACGCCGAAGTCACCGGTCTGGAAATCGTATCTTTCAAGGAAGAGGCACTTCCCGGCACTTACAAGGTCCTGCCCGCTCAGCATCCGATTCCCTGGAAGAAGAACTATGAGCCGAAACCGTTCGTGCCTCCGGACCCGGCGGTCTACAGCCAGAACAAAGTCTGGCCTGAAAATCCTGCCCGCTTCGCCCATGTCGGCAGTATGTCCGGTTACCGGATTGCCAGTTTTCTCATCTATCCGGTCCGCTACAATCCGGTTGAAGGCAGACTGTATCTCGTCTCGGAAATCACCGTCCGGCTCAGTTATGAAACCGGCAGACACCACACCCCGGCATACACCGAAATGCAGTTGAAGATGTTCGGCGATCAGGTCAAGCACCTGGTGCTCAATCCTGAGGACGTTGACCGTTTTGCCCCGCCGAAGCGAACCGGCAGTTTCGGTTCCCGGTTCCTTGAGCCCGGCAATTACGAGCATGTGATCATGACCAGCCAGCAGTTTGCCGATTCGCTGGTCTGGCTGCGGGACTGGCGCACCCGGCTCGGCTGGCGCTCAAAGATTGTCATCCTGGAATCCATCTGCGCCACCTATCCGGGTAGGGACAATGCGGAAAAGATGCGCAACTTCATCAAGGATGCGGACACCACCTGGGGCACAATCTTCGTCTTCATCGCCCGGCCTGACTATCCGGCAAACTACTACCGGGTTGCCCGCGCCTATGGCTATGACTTCTTCTCCGATATGTATTTCTCCGATCTGGATGGCACCTGGGACCGCAACAACAACAACATCTTCGGCGAGCTTGCCGACTCGGTTGACGGCTATGCCGATGTCCATGTCGGCATGATGACCCTGAATCAGTTCAGTGAGATCGCCAATGTCCGGAGCAAAATCATCCGCTACGAGACCGCACCGGATACAACCGGCGGCTGGTGGAATAAAATCCTTCTGCCCAACGGTGTCACCTTCTCGGACAATTACAACGACTCGATCGCCAACGCCTCGCCCACCCCGCCCTGGTTTGACCTGAAGATGTATTACTCCGGCAACGGTCAGATCCAGCCCACACCCCAGCGTTACTGTGACTCGCTGAACTCCGGCTACACCTTCAACTCGGTGATTGCTCACGGCGCACCGGACCTTTATGACCTGAACGGAAGCGTTACCAGCCAGATGATGATTAACCTCACCAATACCAACCGGCTCAACTGCATCACCGCGGTCTCGTGTAATGTGGGCCAGTGGGATCTGGGGTCAACGAATGGCGACTGCATCGCCGAAAACATGTTCAACCACGCACCCAACGGCTTCATCGGTGTCATGATGAACTACGAGTCCGGCTGGGTGAATGTTGCGGAGAAGCTGAACTATGCGATCGGCTACGGCTTTCTGGGATTCCGCACCGCCCGCAAGATTTATCAGGGCGAAATGATCTCCTATGGCAGAAACTACTGGGTGCCGGTAATTCTTGATTCCCAGAAATACCGGATGGAGATTATGGAGCGCAACCTGTTCGGCGAGCCGGCAACACCGATCTGGCGCGCCCGGCCGTTTGTGCCGGTGGTCTCAAAACCCGGTGCCATCAACATCGGCAACAACATTCCGGTCACGATTACCGTCCAGACCCCGGGCTTTGCTCCGGTGGAATCGGCGATGGTTGTACTCCAGAAACCGGGTGAAACATTTGTCCGCGGCTGGACCAACGCCTCCGGACAGGTAACCCTGCTCGTCTCCTGTCTGACTCCGGGCTTTCTCAAGCTCGCAGTCAGCGGTGCCAATAATATACCCTATCTTGATTCCATCGTTGTAATGTCCTCCGGCAGATATGTCTCCTATCTCCGCCACTACATCAACGACGCACCGCCGGGTGGTAATGGCGACAGCATCATCAACCCGGGCGAATCATTCCGGATTCCGATGTGGGTCAAGAATTACGGCAGTCTGACCGCTAACAGTGTTACCGCCCGACTGCGCACCTCAACCGCTGGTGTCACCGTCACCGATTCGGTCAAGACCTTCGGTAACATTGCCGGCAATGACTCCGCATTCAACGCTCAGGGATTCGGCATGAGCGTTGCCTCGGGTCTGCCCAACCGCTATCCGATCAACTGCTCACTGGTCTGCAAGGATGCGCTGGACTCCACCTGGATATCGCTGTTCACACTGTATGTTGGCGCACCGAGCATCGTCTTTGTCAACCATGTGGTCAAGGATTCAATGGGCTCCCAGCCCAACGGCCGACTGGACCCGAGCGAAACCGCGGATCTGGAAATAACGCTCAGCAACTCCGGACTGGGCAACGCCTACAATGTCCGGGCGGTTCTGCGCTCGGGTGACTCCCGCTTGAGCGTCACCGACTCTACTGCGGTCTACGGCAATATCCCCGCAGGCGAAAACGCCACCAACCGCACCGACCACTTCACCGTCTACGCCTCCAGCGCAATCCTGCCCGAAACCCCGATCCCCTGCACACTTTACATCTCGGCAGACAACGGCTATGCCAGCACCGCCGTATTCACAATCATCGTCGGCGAAATCCGGCAGGTTGACCCGGTTCCGGACAACTCCGAACCGCCACTCTACTGGGCTTACGATGAGGTGGACATCCTTTATCCTGAACATCCGACCTTTGAATGGGTGGAAATCTACGGCATCGGCACGAGACTGTCGCTCACTGATGACCAGACCGTGCAGATCAGTCTGCCACCCGCATTCGGTCCCTTCATCTTCTACGGCCAGTCCTATAACCAGATTTCAATCTGCTCCAACGGCTGGATTGCACCGGGTTATACCACCGCCACCAACTATTCCAACACCGCCCTGCCGAACACCGACATGCCACCGCTGATCGCTGCCAACTGGGACGACCTCTATCCACCTTACGGTGACAGCGTCTGGTATTATCACGACGCCGCCAACCACCGGTTCATCATTGAATGGGATTCGGTCCACTATTTCAGCAGCTCCGAGTGGGAAAAATTTGAAATCATCCTCTATGATACCACTTATGCGGCTGAAGATGGCAACTCCAAGTTTGTCATTCAGTATCTGACCGCCAACCGCGCCGGCAGGTCGGCAACGGTCGGAATTCAGGATCACACCAAGACGAAATACATCCAGATGCTGTTTGACGGTGCTTATCACCGCGGTGCCTCACCCTGGGTTCCGGGCCATGCGATCAAATTCTCATCCGACAATCCCACCGGCATAGCTGAAGATTTGGGCGTAACCCTGCTCAAGGATGGCAGAATTCTTGCGGTTGCTCCCAGTCTGTTCAGACGCACAACGGTAATCCGTTACCAGATTCCTCAGGACGGCAGCGCCGAGCTCAGGGTATTTGATGCCAGCGGCAGAATTGTGCGAACTCTGGTCAACGGCAGAATGAAGGCGGGCACCTATACCGCCAGCTGGAATGGCACTGATGACAACGGCAGCAGAGTTGCCAGCGGTATCTACTTCATCCGGCTCACAACTCCGGAAACCTCAGTCAAGGTCAAGACGGTGCTGAACCGGTAAAAGAGGAGAAACATCACAAGGCGGGTCATTTGACCCGCCTTTTTTATTCCATCAGCCCGAAAGCCCGCTCCAGCTCGACTGCCGCCTGCTCATTCTGCTCCCGGCACGCCCGCAGCAGTTTTGCGATCGGTTCCGAATTCTGCCTGACTTCCGCGGGACTGGAGGCAAGCTTTCCCGCCTGCTCCAAGTTGTGAAATGAGTTCTGAAAGCACCGCGCCGCATTCTTCAGATAAGGTGCTGCCTGCGGATGTTTTTTTGCCAAGCGAACGCAGAAGCCGGCTGCCAGCAGCTGGAGCTCGTAATAGCAGAGCAGATTGTAAATCAGCCCCTCATAATCAGTCCTGCCCCGCGCCACCGCATCACCCCAGGCAGAAAAGGCACGGACACCGGAAAAGTACTCCGCATCAAAGCAGGCAACGGTTCCCCGCAGCAGTCGCACCGCCCGCACCACCGCCTTCCGCTCCTCAGTCCGGCATTCAGGCTCAAAACGCTCCCCCGCGAATATACCTGCAATCCGCCAGACCGCCTTTAACTGGTCATAGCTGATCTCATCCCTCCTCCCTTTCGCACCGGTAACAACATAGCGGTCCTGCCGGTAACCGTTGACCAGACCGAACTGCGGTCCTTCGCCCGCACCCCAGACAATACAGGGACGTCCCGCCTCAATTTCCTCGCGCACCCGTTCAAACAGCTCGGTAAAATTGGCTTCGTCATTGTCTCCCCTTGCCACCGCTACCAGCTCAACTTCAACCCCGAGTGCGCGTGTGCCCTCAATCAGCACCTCCCAGTCAAATGCCACCGGTCCGGTGGGCAAAAGTTCCGGATGGATATTGATAATAAACGCATAACCGCTCCTGCCCGCAACATCGGTCAGGTCACACCGGATTCCCCGGGCACGCAGGAGTGCGGTCACCGCACCAAGATAGCTGATCAGGCAGTCCGGCGGGGAAAAATTCAGATCAATGATTTTTTCACCGGAAAACTGCGCCCCCATTTTTACCTCTTTTCCAGCCATTCCAGCGGGTCAACCGCCTTCCCGCCAATCCGCAATTCAAAATGCAGCAGCTCACCGCTTAAACCCAGCACCGCTCCGGTCTTCACCTTTTCGCCTGCCCGGACCCGGAACTCGCTCAGCCGGCTGTAAACTGAGTAATAACCGCCGCCATGTTCCAGAATCAACATCAGCCCCTGCCCCATGAACACATCCGCATAGGAGACCGTACCTTCCCAGACCGCCCGGACCGGACTGCCCTTCGCACAGCTGATGTCAATCCCGGAATTTTTCACCTTGGTGCCGTATTTCGGGTCTACCTGCAGTCCGAATCCGGAAATTACCGTTCCGGTCACGGGCCAGGAAAGCCTGCCCCGGTAGGCATCCATCGGATGTCTGGCTGGTGTTGGCTGGGAAGGAACTGCCGGTTTCAGACGCGGTGTCTGTCGGAACCGGCGGTAACGGGGCTGAGTCGTGTAAAGCGAGGCGCAGCTGAGCAGAATCAGAAGGAAAACTGCACGTCCGAACCGGCACAAACACCGCACTTAATCCTTCTATCCCATTATAACCGCAAGTCAACCGCAACTCAAAAAGCGGTGCGTCCGGATTCCGGACGCACCGCTTCCTGTACTGATGCCGGAAAAGGATATTACGGGAAAATACCCCTTTCCTTGTACACCTTCTCCAGTCGTGCCAGAGCAACGATATACGCTGCTGTCCGCCAGTTAACGCGGTACTTGCTCACCGCCTCCTTGACCCGCTGATAACCGCCCACAATCTTCTTGTACAGCTTGCAGTCAACCTCCTGAAGATCCCAGAATTCGCTCCGCTTATTCTGCAACCACTCAAAGTAACTGACAATCACACCACCGGAGTTACAGAGGATATCGGGAAGCACATCAATACCCCGCTGATTGAGAATAGCATCCCCCTCCGGATCAGTCGGTCCGTTGGCACCTTCCGCAACTAGACGAACATTGAGCAGTGGTGCAGTTTCCGCCGTAATCTGATTCTCCAAAGCTGCAGGAATGAAGATATCAGCCCGCGTGCGGAGAAACTCAATATGAGATATCGGCTTTGCCTTGGGATATCCCTTGACCCCGCGGTTTTCCAGCACATAACGGGTTAAATCTTCCGGATCAATTCCCTCCGGATCGGCGATCGCACCGGTAACATCCTCAACCGCAATCAACTTTGCCCCCAGAGGCTTCATCAACCGGGCTGACCAGGACCCAACATTGCCAAACCCCTGAACGATGTAGGTTGCCTTGCTGAGGTCAAAGTTGTGATCCTTTGCCCACTCATGAATCAGATAAACCACACCCTGACCCGTCGCTTTGTCCCGGCCGACACTGCCACCGGATTCAATCGGCTTACCAGTAACTACCCCCAGACAGCGGTGACGCTCAAAAGCGGGCATCATCGACTGATAGGTATCAAGAATCCACGCCATGATTTGAGGATTGGTGTTGACATCTGGTGCAGGTATGTCGTAATCAGGCCCAATCGTATTGCCTAGCGCATATGTGAATCGCCGGGTAATCCGTTCCAGTTCGGCAACAGAATAATTTGTCGGGTCCAGCTGGATTCCCCCTTTTGCGCCACCGAATGGAATGTTGACAATTGCTGACTTCCAAGTCATCCAGGTTGCCAGCGCCCGCACCTCATCGATATCCACCGCCGGATGGTATCTCAATCCGCCCTTGAACGGACCAAGGGCGTTGTTGTGCTGAACCCGGTACCCGGTGAAAACTTCAATCCGCCCGTCATCCATCTTCACGGGAAAATGGACGACCACTTCGTTCATAGTTGTACCCAGTATTTTCCGAACTCCGGAATCAAGATTCATGATATCTGCCGCACGATTGAACTGACTTACAACATCTTCATATACACTGCGACGTTTCTTCTCCGGAGCAGTCTGCTTATATGTCGGTTTTATCCGGACTGAACTTCTGGTATTTATTGCCATAAGTCCTCCTTACCGGTACTCCTCACAATGCCAGACCCCGATATCCCGGTTGCGAATCATACAATCGTTACGATTTTCACAGTTCACACATAGCCCTTTGAATTCATCCCATTCGCGCATCTCTTCTACCGTAGGATATGATTCTTCCACAATTTGCTCCTCAACTGTCGGCACACTGGAATCAAACTCCTCACAGAACAGAACCGGTTTTTTATTGCGCTTGCGAAAGACACATCCCGCCGCATGATTGCAGGTAATACACAGTCCCTGCATCTCCTCTGCGGCTCTCCTGAACTTTGGCGCCGTTAGCTGGCTTTTTTTTGCTGCCTTTTTGGCAATCTTTGTGGAAACTGCCATATTGCTCCTCCTTTTTAAAGTTTTCCTTTCTCCATCGGTTTGCTCATACTTGCACTTTTGTATTATGCACGAAGTATGCCAGGCATACCTGTAAAATTCTGAAATTTATCGATCATGCAAGTTGTTATTTATCAGCTTGATACAAAATGATGTTTTATTTAGAATGGCTTTACCGGGCAGTGATTTAATTTAGCCTTGGGGCAAAAATTCCCGGCGGGTAAATTATCCCCACTGAGTTTTATTCGGGTTTGCTTTCCTTTAATTTATTTCTCAGGGTTTTACGATCGATCCCAAGAATCGAGGCGGCGCGGGTTAAATTTCCACCAACGCTCTTGAGCACCTGCAGGATATATTCACTCTCTACTTCCTTTAAGGTCCGGGTCAGATCAATCTTGGCGGCAACTGAAAACCGCATATGCGACGGCAGGTCAGTAATATCAATCTTATCGCCATCCACCATCACCAGTAGTCGCTGTATCAGATTCTCCAGCTCCCGGACATTACCGGGCCACTCATACCGGCGGAATGCGTCAAGCGCCTGATCTGTGAAATGAGGGACTGAACGCCCCATCTCCCGGGCAAATTTCTCCAGAAAGTAGCGTGCAAGCAGAAAGATGTCTTCCCCTCTTTCCCGGAGTGGCGGAACAGAAATATTCAGCACATTCAAACGAAAGAACAGATCCTCGCGGAATGCCCCCTTTTGAACCAATGCCAGTAAATCCTTGTTAGTAGCTGCCATTACCCTCACATCCACTCTGTAAACGCGGGAATCCCCCAGCATTCTGACCTCTTTATCCTGAAGAACCCGCAGCAGTTTCACCTGCATCGAAGGACTGGTCTCACTGATTTCATCAAGAAATATTGACCCACCTTCTGCAGTCTGGAAAAATCCCGCCCGGGTCTCAGTGGCGCCGGTAAAAGCCCCTTTAACATAGCCGAACAGTTCACTCTCCAGAAGACTCTCAGGAATTCCACCGCAGTTAACCGGCACAAAAGGTGCTGATGCCCTTTTGCTGGCATAGTGGATTGCCCGTGCCACCAGCTCCTTACCGGTACCGCTCTCTCCGGTAATCAGCACTGTGGCTGATACCTGCGCTGCCCGTTCAATCGCATTGAATACTTTTTTCATCGCTGGTGATTCACCCAGCAGTCCTGGATAAACCTTCTGAATTGTAATCTTACTGGCATCGGCGGCACGCCGCATCCGGAGTTTTTCCAGAACTCTTTTCACCGCATTCAACAGTTCCTCATCTGTAAATGGCTTTGGTAAATACTCTTCAGCACCGATCTTTACTGCCTGCACTGCACTTTCCACTGTTGCATAACCGGTAATTACCATCACCTCAGTGTCGTTCAAATTTTCGCGCACATATTTTATCAGATCCAATCCCGACGCTCCTGGCATTTTCATATCAGTGATTACAACATCAAAGTGCTCGTTTTGCAGCAGTTTTACGGCATCAGTGACATTCTGGGCGGTCCACACCTGATAACCAGCGGCATTGAGATTACGCTCCAGCACTTCGAGCGTCTCGGCATTATCATCAACAACCAGAATTACCGCCTCGTAATCCCTTCTCATCTCCTCTCCTGAAGTTCTTTTGGTGTAAGCAAAGGTAAAAGCACCTCAAACCGGCTGCCTTTCCCGGGAGCAGACTCAACATTGATTCGACCGCCATGAGCGGTAACGATTCCGTGGACAACCGACAACCCGAGCCCGGTCCCTTCACCAACCGGCTTGGTCGTAAAAAAGGGCAAAAAAATCTGAGCCTTAACCTCTTCACTCATGCCAACACCCGTATCCTGGACAATAAGGGCAATAAACCCGTCTTTTTTTCTTGTCGCCAGAGTCAGCGTCCCGCCCCCAGGCATTGCCTGAACGGCATTAACTGCCAGATTGATTACTACCTGCTGCAATTGTGTCGGATCTGCCTGAATTTCCGGCAAATCAGGCGCAAGATCATATACAACCTGCACCCCGGCTTTTGCGCAGCGACTCTGAACAAAATACATACTCTCGGTAATAAGCTGATTCACTGAAATGGACATCTGCTGTGGCGGTCGCGGTCGGGCAAAAAACATCAGTTTGTTGATAACCCCCCGAGCATGAAGTGCTGCCTTGACAATTCGATCCAAATCTCTCAATGCCGGCTCGGGCATACCCGGCATCTTCTGCAGCAGCTGGGAAAAGCCGAGAATACTGGCTAACGGTTCGTTCAACTCATGGGCAATCCCTGCTGCCAGCTGGCCAATAGTGGCCAGCCGGTCAGCGTGACGCAGCTGCAGTTCCAACCGGGCTTTTTCTTCTCGGGCTTCCCATCGCTCAATAAACAACCCGATCTCCCGGGCTACCGCTTCAATCAGATTTCGCTCCTCCTTCAGAAAAGGACCTTCATCCAGCACCGGCCGGGGTTCGCGGTAAACAACTTCAACCTTGCCACGGGGAACCCCGTGTACCCTGATTACTGCCGACTGCCGGTGAACAGCATTCTTAAAGCCGGAAGTCTCATACCTTATGCCATCCAGTTCAATACAGGCAGAGGCGATATCCGAATGCAGCCATGCAGGGGGCAGTTTTTCTGCCGCCGCCTTCATGATTTCACCGATATCCTTTTCCTCCCGGCTCAAAACCTGATCCAGCTCATATAAGCAGGTAAGTTCCTTTACCCGCTCCCGTAAAGCCGCCTGTGCGCGTCGGTCGGCAAATGCTACCCCTAAACTCTGAGCTACACCCTGATAAAATTCCACCTCCAGCTCCCGGAAAAAACCGGGCTGACGGCTCTTAAGAATAATGAGTCCGTGACTGTTATCCGCAATAGTAAACGGCAAAATCGCCAGCGACTGATACACACTCCGAACTGTTATCGCGCGCCCCTCAAACATCACAGGAGTGGCACAATTGGCAATCAGAAAAGCTCCATTAGCAGTGAATCCCGGCTGCTTCGAGTCGTAATCGCCCCTAGCCAGTTTCTGAAGCATCCTAGTGACGTTCTGGTCTTCTGACTCGTCCCCTGAAAATGCCTCCTGCGCCTGCGGACAGTCATTTGTTTTCAGACTGAATCGGAATTTTCCATCCGGTCCGGTTTTCAAGACCCCGCGATAATACCTTGAACCTTCATTTACCCTCATTTCCACCTCATCGCAACCGGAAAATTCAATAAACTCACTCAATACCATTCTCGTAAATTCGTCCCGGGGAACACCTGAATTCGCCTCGCGGAGAATACGTCTGGATAATGCGCAAAACTCTTCTGCGAGTTTCCGGCTGTAGCCGCGCTGGCCTGGAGTATGGGATAAATGACTGTCCATCAGTAAGTTATATAACCTGCATTTCTTTGTGCCATGGAGGCGGCGGGAATTGAACCCGCGTCCGAAGCGTTCAGAGCTCAGGTTCTACATAGTTAGTCAGTCCTTTTTATCTCATCTGTCCCTTAGCCGACTGACAGGCGGGGACAGACCAGCCTCAGTTAGTAATCCGACCGAACCCCTGAGACACAGATTCGGTCTTGATCACCCTGTTAGACCCGGAGCCGGCGCCGGGTGAAACTCGCCGGTCCAGGGGCTACCTCGCTTTAGGCAGCCAGTGCGTAGCTGCTGTTGGCAGCTGTAGTTCCTCTGTTGGTATTAACGAGGCAACAGAGGAGCCTCGCTATGCCCCTGAGCCCCTCAGGCACTCCGTCGAAGCCATTCGCCCCCGACTATGCCCTGAGAGAAACCAGGTAATTCAAATTCTACCCGATTTATATGTTATGTCAATACTCCCTGCTTACACTACCCCCTGATCGAGCATGGCATCGGCAACTTTGATAAAGCCGGCGATGTTAGCACCGCGAACATAATTCACGTAGTTTCCTTCCTTGCCGTAAATTACGCACTGTTCGTGGATCGCTTTCATGATTCCCTGTAAACGCCGGTCAACTTCTTCACGGGTCCATGAAAGTCGCAAACTGTTCTGAGACATTTCCAGACCGGAAGTAGCAACACCACCGGCATTTGCCGCTTTCCCGGGACCATAAAGAATCTTGTGCTCCAGAAAGACATCAATTGCCTCCGGCGTGGAAGGCATGTTGGCACCCTCAGCCACAAGATAAACACCGTTACGGATCAGATTCTGGGCATCCTTGCCGTTAATCTCATTCTGTGTTGCGCTCGGAAATGCACAGTGTGCCTTATGGTTCCAGAGTGGATTATAATCCAGTTTCGGATCAACTGGAGTATACACGACTCCCTTGAACCGCTCTGCATATTCCTTGATTCTTCCACGACGGACATTCTTCAGCTCCTTAACAAACTCCAGCTTCTCTTGGGTAATTCCCGCCTCGTCATAGATATAGCCATTGGAATCGGAAAGCGTTACAGGTTTGGCTCCAAGCTGTAGCAGTTTCTCCACGGTATACTGGGCAACATTACCGGAACCGGATACCAGACAAATCTTACCCGCCAGTGTTTCGCCGCGGGTAGCCAGCATCTCGGCGGCAAAGTAAACCGCACCATAACCAGTCGCTTCAGGCCGGATCAGACTGCCACCCCAGTTCAACCCTTTTCCTGTCAGAACACCGGTAAACTCATTCCGCAACCGTTTATACTGACCAAAAAGGTAGCCGATTTCCCGGGCGCCAACGCCAATATCTCCAGCCGGAACATCAGTATTGGGACCGATATGCCGGAAAAGCTCGTTCATAAAGCTCTGGCAGAAATGCATCACCTCATTATCTGACTTCCCCTTGGGGTCAAAGTCAGAACCACCTTTACCGCCTCCCATCGGCAGTGTTGTGAGCGAGTTCTTAAACACCTGCTCAAAAGCGAGGAACTTCAGCAATCCGAGATAAACTGTCGGATGAAACCGCAACCCGCCCTTGTAGGGACCGATGGCGGAATTCATCTCCACCCGGTATCCGCGATTCACCTGAATCTCCCCTTTATCATCAACCCAGGGCACCCGGAATATTATTACCCGTTCGGGTTCACACATCCGTTCCAGAATTTTTGCCTTACGATATTTGGGATTTTTATCCAGAAAATCCCAGAGTGAGGTTACGACTTCTTCCACAGCCTGATGAAATTCAGGCTCGCCTGGATTCCTTTTCCTAATGTATTCCATGAACTCCTTAACGCCTGCCTGCGACATTGGTTAATCCTCCTTTTTTATGTGTTTACTCTATATACCTTTTATAACCGGCATTAAATGCCGAATGTAATTATATGAAATCGGCCCCACCGGTCAATAGATGCAGCTCTAAATGGTAAAAAAATCCCCTTTTGCCGGCGAATCTTTCCCCGCTCAGGCTCGCGCTTTCAGCCGGCGCAGCATCTCCTGCCGTAATATCCTGCTGTCCGGACAGCGCCGGACCGCAATCGGTGCCCCGACAAAGAAATACTTTTCGCGGGGTTCATTAATCGCATTAAAAAACCCGAAACCGGCGCCCGTAACATTACCCCGGTCTCCAGGCTCAATCGCCGGTCCATTGCCGGACCAGACCATCACACAGGCATCACCCTCGTAAACATCAAGAATATATCCCGGGAAGATCCGTTCCGGCGGAATTACCAGCGAGGTATCCTGCAGCATCGTGTCCAGCCGGAGACTGAGGTTATCCTCCTCTCCGAGCGTATCCCGGTAGTCATATTCGATATCTATTTCTACCCAGTACCATTCTGCACCGGCAGACCTGGTCCACTGAATATTAAGCGTAGAATCCAGATCCAGGATATAGCCTTCGGGAGGTGTAGCGACGGTGAAATTTCCAGGCATGATCACCCGGGCGCCCGCCTTGCCGTAATAATGCACTACCTCCAGCTCATAAGGCTGATTGTCCGCAAAATGCATGCTGTCTCCATAACCGTACTTCGTCCAGGTATAGTAATATGGTTTCAGCTCCTCATTATTCAACCTGACCACCGGCACCATCCTCAGACCCTTGGGGTCAAATACCTCAACATACCGTTCGTATTCAATCGCGTAGTTATAATACTCACCGCGGTAAAGGTAGCCGTTGATCATCGGCTCCGAATAGTTCGGATCGTGCTGGTGGCATCCGACAATCAGCACTGAGACTAACATCATCCCCCCGAGACCGATCAGGACCGGAACTGAACTTTTCCGGTAATCAGTGTTTCCTTTCATACAGACCTCCCTCCTTTTTTTACCCTAACCGCTGACCGGACCGACTAATCCAGCCGCACCGGCATCATAATGAACAGCTCTTCCCCATTCTGCTCTTCTGATACCGGCTTGACCATTACCGGCGACATCGGAGTTGACAGCTCAATCGTCAATTCCTCAGTGCCGATATGATTCAGAATATCCAGCAGAAAACCGCCGTTAAATCCGACGGTCAGCTCTTCCCCCTTGTAACTGCAATCCAGTTCCTCTTCACTATCACCGGTCTCCTCAGACTTTGCCCTGATAATCATACTCTTGGCGGTGAACTCAATGCTGATCTGCTTGCTGACCGGATTCGCCATCACCATTGCCCGGCGCAGCGCACCTGCCAGCGACTCCCGGCTGACCACCGCCTTCGCCGGCATATTCTTCGGGATCACCCGCTCATAATCCGGATACGGACCTTCGATCGTGCGGGAAATCACCGTGGTGTTCTCCAGCCTGAATCCGACCATCTTCTGATCCGCATAGACCTGAACCTTTTCTTCCCCGCGGGGCAGAATATTCACCGCCTTGGGCGCAAGCAGCAGCTTCGTCTTCACCGGAACCTTCACCTTCCGGGAAACAAACGCCAGCCGGACCGCATCGGTTGCCACCATCCGGGATTCACTCTTACCCACCTCCCAGTTGATTGCAGTCATCACCGGACGGGAATCATCCCGGGAGACCGCAAAACTGCAGATGTCATACATCTCAAACAGCGTTGTCAGTGGAAACTCAAACTGAATTTCCTGAGGCAGTTTTGGCAGTTCCGGAAACTGTTCCGGTGCCAGCTGCACCAGCTCTGCCTTCATCCTCCCCGATTCAAATGCAACCTTGCTTTCGGTTGTCTTCAGAGTTACCGTTTCGGCATTACTCATCCGCACCAGCTCTGTCAGCCTCCTGCCATCAACCAGCACACTACCATCCTCACTCTTGCCTTCAAGTTTTACCTCCTGACGCACCACATTGTCCCCATCAGCCCCGGTAATTGCCAGCCGACCCTGCTCAATTTCCAGGAGGATATTGTGGAATACCGGATAGGTGGAACGGCTGGGCACAATCGAAACCACCGTTCCCAGCGCCTCAGCAAGCAGGTCCCGGTTCAAAGCACAGCGCATGTCTCCTCCTTTTCAAAATTCATCATTGTTAAAGTTTTACCGGGAATTAATTAACAGTCAAGTTTACCCGCAGTACTCAAATAATTGACTTTTGCTCCCGGACAAATTAAATTACAGTTTGTATGAAAATCCATGAATATCAGGCAAAGGAGATTTTTGCAGCCTATGGAATCCCGGTTCCACGGGAAAGAGTGGCGGCGACACCGGCAGAAGCCCGCAGTGCTGCCGAAGAACTCGGACTGCCGGTTGTACTCAAGGCTCAGGTGCTTGTCGGCGGCCGGGGCAAGGCAGGCGGAGTAAAAAAGGCAGGGACTCTGGCAGAGGTGGAAACAGTTACCACCGGCATCCTGAATATGACCATCAAGGGACTGAAGGTGCAGAAGGTCCTTGTTTCTGAAGCGGTAGCTGTCAGCGCTGAATACTACCTCGGGATCACAATCGATCGTGCCGCCCGCGCCCCAGTCCTGCTCGCATCAGCCGCCGGCGGGGTAGAAATTGAAGAAGTAGCAAAAAACACCCCGGAAAAGATCATCAGAACGCCGATTGACCCCCTGCTCGGTCTGCTCTCATTTCAGGCACGCAACGCCGGCATAACGATGTTAAAGGATACCAAACTGGCACAGCAGTTTACCACCATCGCCCAGAAACTGTACCGTCTGTTTATTGACCGTGACTGCTCACTGGTCGAGATCAACCCGCTTGTGCTTACCGGCAACGGCAGCCTGCTCGCCCTGGACGCCAAGATCAACTTTGATGACAACGCCCTGTTCCGCCATCCGGAAAACGAATCGCTGCGCGACCTGACAAGCGAAGAACCGGCAGAGATGGAAGCAAAGCAGGCAGGACTCTCCTATATCAAGCTTTCGGGCAATGTCGGCTGTGTCGTCAACGGTGCCGGACTGGCAATGGCGACGATGGACCTGATCAAGCGCTACGGCGGTGAGCCGGCAAACTTTCTTGATGTCGGCGGCTCCTCCTCACCGGACAAAATGGCGCTGGCGATGCGCATCATCCTGTCCGATCCGAATGTGAAGGCGATTCTGGTAAACATCTTCGGCGGGATTACCCGCTGTGATGACATCGCTCAGGGACTTCTCCTCGCCCGGCAGCAGGCGGATATCCGGGTACCGGTTATCGCCCGGCTTGTCGGCACCAACGCCGACAAGGCATGTGCCCTGCTGGAAAACAGCCCGATCCTCTTTGCTAACACCATGGCGGAGGCGGTCCGGCTCGCGGTTACCAAGGCAAAGGAGGCAAGATGAGCATCCTGATCGACCGTAACACCCGTCTGCTCGTTCAGGGAATCACCGGCAGAGATGGCGCCTTTCATACGAAGATGATGAAGGAATACGGCACTCAGGTGGTTGCGGGTGTCACCCCGGGCAAGGCAGGACAGGAGGTGGAAGGCGTGCCGGTCTTTGATTCGGTGGAACAGGCGGTCCGGGCAACCGGTGCTGACGCCTCAATTATCTTCGTGCCCGCCCAGTTTGCCGGCGACGCTCTGCTCGAGGCGGTCTTTGCGGGTGTCAAACTGGTAGTCTGCGTTACCGAAGGTGTGCCGACCCTGGATGCGGTCAGGGCAATTGCGGTCGCCCGGAGCCGGGGTGTGCGGATTGTCGGACCCAACTGCCCGGGCGTAATTTCACCCGGCAAGGCAAAGGTCGGCATCATGCCTGCCACCGCATTCAAGCCCGGTGTTGTCGGTGTCGTCTCCCGCTCCGGCACCCTGACCTACGAAATCGCCGCCAATACCGGTGAATTCGGCCAGTCCACCGTCGTCGGCATCGGCGGCGACCCGGTCATCGGCACCAGTTTTATTGACTGCCTGAAACTGTTTCAGGATGACCCGGAGACACGGGCAATTGTCATTGTCGGCGAAATCGGCGGTTCGGATGAGGAGCGGGCAGCTGAATTTGTCAAATCATATGTCACCAAACCGGTATTCGGGTTTATTGCCGGTCAGACCGCACCGCCGGACAAACGGATGGGACACGCCGGTGCCATTATCTCTGCCGGCTCCGGCACCGCAGCGGAAAAAATCACGGCTTTTAAGAACGCAGGCATTGAGGTCGTCTATGAACCGGAAGAACTGAAGGACCGGCTCCGGACAAGACTGTAAAACTCAGGGCAGTAAAAGAAGTCGCACCACGGCAGTTCCGGCGCGCAACAGATAAACACCCGCATTCAACCTTTTCCCGGCATCATCACAGCCATCCCAGAATCCCCTGCCTTCACAAATCCTCAAACTTCTTACAGCCCTTCCTGAAAGGTCATATATTTTAACTATAGCATTTTCATCTATTTTACCTGATATGTTAAAGTAACTTCTTGAACGAAAAACTGTGGGCGCACACTCAATTTTTAATCCGGATGTACTCGCGTCCGATTCGGTCACTGAGGTCAGGCGGTTGGTAGAAAACCAGATTTCCCCCCGACCATTTTTCCAGTCCTGCCAAACGACATATGCTATGCCGTTCCGGTCGACCGCAATGTCCGGATAACAGGCAAACGGTACCCCACGCCGCAACAGGCGGTCCTCACTCAGCCAGGTAAGTCCGCCATCGGTTGACCGCTGAAAATAAATATCCTGCTGGACAATTACACTCCCGGCAAATGAGTCGTTCTCAAATACTACATAAACCGGCTGACTGAAACCATCATCCGGACCGAGCACGATTGCCGAATTATAACACATCCGGGAACCCCGGGACTCATGGTCAAACCGGATCGACGGAATAAATCCGGCAGATGCACCAGTAACCGCACTTAAAAAAGCAGAAAAAATTTCATCATCCAGTCCATTTCCGCCACTATACCTCCGTCCGCCGGCGGAAATCCAGTTCGTGAATGAATATAATCAGTGTCCCCGTCTCCTCCCGCACCAGAATGCACATCAGCTTCTCATTACCGGCGTCGCTTTCGGCGGTAAACCGGGCGGTCCGGTCTGAATATGCTGCGCCAATCCCGTAATTCATCAGTCCGTCAAACGCCTGCTTGTAGAAACTCACCACCTGTGGAAAGGAATCACTGCTCCTGAGCACAAAATCCCGCTTTACTCCGGACTCACTGCTGTCCTCACCGCAGTCCAGCACCTGCACATTCGGATAACGGAACTGCGCCGGCAGGGTGCTCAGGTCATCGCTCAACTCGGTATGACTGTAAGCGCCGGAACTGGCCTGCGTCCCTTTACTCTCTCTAGCTTTACTGCCACAGCCTGCCAGAACCAGCATACACACTATCAAACCAAACCTGCACAGAACCATCAAACCTCCTTTCGCGCTCACAAATGAACTATAAATTGACACCCCGGCAATGTCAACAAAAAATCGGAAAACCGGCTCCTGACCCGCATCCGGGACTGGCAGTACCCTCCCCTATACTGCCCGGTGTGCAGGAGCGGTCTGAAATTACAACTCATATAAATTCAATGTGTTAATTAATCAGCATAATAAAAATCTGTGAATTCTGGCTCTTGAACCGGCTCTAACTTTATGGGGGAATATCTCAACTGTAATGACATAATCCCCATTGCGGCGATGCTGAAAATGACAAACCAGACCGCTTCCGAACACGCATAAACTGAAGTTATGTAATTCCGAAATTTTTTATAGACAGGCTGATAACCGCCCCTACTTCGCCGGACCGGAAACCGTCGCTTCTTTGTGAACTATCAGTCGCACTGAGTTGCTTTCGCAATAGGGGCAGGTGCGCTCCTGCATCGTATAGACAAACCACTGTCCCGTGCCGCGGAAATCCACTCCAGCTGGAGCCGTTCCGGTCTGGAGCAATCTACTGCACGGATTAATGTATTATTTTGGGTGCATCGATGATGAAGTTAACATCCGCTATGTGAGGAGTGTTCAAAAGTTCCAAAATTGACAAGATAGTTTTCAATCTCCTATAATGAACGTGATGAATGGAATTCTGTTAATTTAACAGGTTGGTTGTCTTATGACAAAATAATCAGGCAAAAGGAGAATATAAAATGGGAATGATAATCCGAGTAGCATTCAATAATAATAATTGGTCTGGCAAATGCAAGAATGCGGACAGAGATAGAAGGCTCTTTAAATGCAGAGAAGAAGTTGTGGATGTAAGATACAAAGTTGATAAAAACGGTAACTGTTTGGCTGGCTGCTGGGAATCAGCCCTTTGTAAAAACTATGTCTGGTATAGCACGAAAGGAAATTTTGATAAAAATAGAGCTAAAGGGCGAGTGTTTTTTGTTTTTCCACATCCTAAAAAGGTCTTGTATGGTGGGGGATGTCAGAAATTAAAGGGGTTAAGGGGAACAAGGTATATTTTAAGAAATTTAAACCATTACCACCAGAGGAATGGGTTACGAACCTGTCCTCAAAATATTTGTTAGGCAAAGCCTGGGGAAGGAATCCTTACCGATATATTGATGCTAAGAGAGCGAATGAATTATTAAAAAAATTAGCCGAGAAAAAAGACGAAGAGACTGAATTAATCAAGGCAAAAGGTACCCGGGTTGTGGACCCAATTGAAACCGAAATTACCGATAAGGAAGGGAAAAGAGTATTACGGCAGCACCTCGTCAGAGAGCGCTCTATGAAGTTGGTTTCAGCATTCAAAAAGTCCCTCGCCTCCTACGACTGCTGGGTTTGTGGCTTTAATTTTGAAAAAACATATGGAGAGATTGGCGCCGAGTTTATTGAGGCGCATCATACCAAGCCGGTATCTGCCCTTAAGGAAGAGGAACAGGTCAGCACAAAAGACCTTGTTCCGGTTTGCTCAAATTGTCATAGAATGATTCACAGCAAGAATCCCATGATTAATTGGAGAGATTTAAAAAAGAGGTTAAAGAAAGCAAAATGAGGCCCCTTCGCCTAACAAAGCGTATCTGGCTTCGCACCTCAACTCAAATCCCTCGCTCCGCTTGGAACTTCAGATACCCTCTGCCGTTAGGTGAAATTTAAGGAGGTAAAAATTGAAAGATATTGTATCCTGTATTGAAGAGCTCCGATTGAGACTGGATAGGCATCGGAAAGAAGATCTGAAAGAGTATCCGACAAGAACGATATTCATAGATCCACTATTGCAAGCCCTTGGTTGGGATGTAAGAGATCCTGACGAAGTGCAACTTGAATACCCCACAATTGATGGTAAATCTGTTGATTATGCCCCAAAAATAAATCGGAAACCAGTTCTATTTATAGAAGCTAAACCATTAAATGACCCACTTACTGATGTTAAATCTATTACACAAGTAGTTGGCTATGCTGCAAATGCAGGTGTTGAATGGTGTATCCTCACTAATGGTATCACTTACAAAGTTTATCGAAGTACAGAAAAGGCAGAGGCTCCAGATAAGCTACTTTTTGAAGTCTCAATAGATCCAAGGGAATCCGAAGGCAAACCAGTTCAACAAATTGCGGAACAACTTTACCGTTTCTCAAGAGAAGCAATGGCTAAAGGTGTGCTTGACGAAATTGGGGAGCAAGTTTTCACTACAGGAAAAATTAGAAAGGCTTTAGATAAGCTTTTTCTGAACCCACCTGATAATTTGGTCAGAATCATTCGTTCAGCCATCGGTGATAAATCAATTAAACCGATACAAATAAAGTCCGCACTTAAAAGATTATGGTCTCAATCATCAGAGGTTGAGTTACCTTCGCTTAGCACGGAGAGACGGAAAGATTATGGGGAAGAACATCACATAAAAGGAAAGCCTCGAGAGGTAGTAGAATTATTTCGAATGCTTGATAAGTTCTGTCGGGAATTAGACCCATCTAATGTACAAAGAAAATATCTTGCGAAGTATGTCAGCTATATGCATGGTAAGGCTATCTTCTGCTGTGTGCATATTCAGAAAAGTGGTCTCCGTATTTGGTTAAAACTAAATTATTCACAGTTAGAAAACCCTCCTGACTATGTCCGGGATGTTTCCAACATAGGGCACTGGGGAGTGGGTGATGTTGAGATTGGAATAGATAATCTTGAAAAGCTGCATAATTCTAAATCCTTTATAAGGCAATCTTTTGAGGAAAATAAATGAACAAATTTACACTTCGCCTGATCCAGCATAAAAGGTTGATGTTGCCTTGCTCCATCTATGCTCGCATTTCATGCCTTACAGCACTCACCCAAATTCCGCCTTCGGCAAGCTTCGTTTATCCGCAAACTGTTAGGCGAAATCGTCTACTTTAGGAGAACAAAGTAAAATGGAACTAGAAAAAATAGAGTATGAGCAGTCGGTACTCTTCCGCAGAGTATATAGAAAGAGAGCGGCTCTTAAAAGGCACATTGCTTCTCTAATGGGCGACGGATATGATTCAATGCTTGTTTTTAAATTTACATCACATTACTCTTCAATAAATAATGTTGGATATAATATCGAATTCATTAACTCGCTGCTAAAAGAACTTGCTAAAAGAGAAGGAATTGAAGAATATCGTCCTCCCGTTCTTATTAGATTTCTATACGGTGATTGGTTTATAGAGATCTGCACTGCTTTGGGGGCCTTAGGTGGCATTTCCGCGTTTTTAACTTTACTAATTGAATTAAAAAAATACAGAGGTATCAAAAAACTTAAAAAAAGAGTTAAAAATTACCCGATTCAAGTTGGTGGGAAAATTCAGATAAAGCAGGAAGTGTACATAGATGAAATTATTGAAGAAAATATTGGCAGAATAAACATCGCAAAAATATTAGAATATTATGACGAAGACCTGCAGTTTATCGAAATATTTACAAAAGATGGTGAAATTATCAGATACCTATGGAGAGAGAAAAAACCAAAAGAATAAAAGGGGAAAAGCTTGAGACTTCGCCTAACTGAACGTATCTGGCTACGGTGCTTCCCACCTCCGCCCAAATCCTCGCTCCGCTGGGAACTTCAAACACGCTCAACCTGTAAACGAGATTGACTTGAGGGGTAGTTTAAAACCTGTTCTATTTTGCCGAGGCTGAAACAGCGGCTTCCTTGAGCACTAAAAGCCGCACCGAGTTGCTTTCGCAATAGGGGCAGGTGCGCTCCTGCGGCTTGCCCGGAATGTAGTGGAGTTTGAACTCTTTGCCACAGCGCAGGCACCTGAACGGTTGCTCGCCCGGCTCTTTGGGTTCGGGGCGCGGGGCAACCCGGGGCGGATTCCGCAAAATCTCCTTTGTCTTTTCAATCTCCTCCGGAGTAACCGTCTGGCGCAGTTTTTCCAGCTCCTGCATCGTATAGACAAACCGCTGTCCCTGCGCCGCAGATATCCACTCCAGTTGCAGTCTTTCCGGCCTGATTCCCCACGCCTCCAGCCTGTCCCAGAGCCGTTCAACCCGGCGCTGGGTGTGGCGGTTGGCGTTGAGGTAATGGCAGTCGGCAAAATGACAGCCGGAGACGAGCACCACCGGTGCACCCAGGGCAAACGCCTTGAGCACAAACTCCTCCGCCACCCTGCCGGAACACATCGTGCGGATCAGGACCTGGCGCGCCGGATACTGACCGCGGGCAACACCGGCGGTGTCGGCAGCAGCAAAGGAGCACCAGTGGCAGGCAAAGACCAGTGACTTGGACTCGGGCTCTTCGGCAAGCGCCGCCTCAATCTGTGCCAGAATCTGCTCATCGGTAAACTGATGCGCCTCAATCGCATCAAACCGGCACTCCGCAGCACAGGTGCCGCAGCCCGCACAGACCGCCTCAATCGGCTTTGCCGGCTTGCCCTTTTCCCATTCAAACGCCTGATAGGAGCAGACTTTCAGACAGGCACCGCATGCCCGGCACTTTGCGGGATCAACCGCCACGGTATAGGGTTCGGCTGCCAGTGTCCCCTGCGCCAGCAGTCTTGCCGCCCTGCCCGCTGCAGCACTTGCCTGAGTGACCGAATCCTTGATGTCCTTCGGACCCTCTGCCCCGCCCGCATAGAAAACGCCCCGGATCGGCGAATCCACCGGCTGGAGCTTGGGATGCGCCTCGAGCAGGAACCCCTCCGGATGGAGCTGGAGCGAAAGCAGCTGTTTAATCGCCTCGGTCGTCTTCGCCGGTCTCACTCCGGTTGCCAGCACCACCATCTCCACCTCGTGATTTTCAATTTTCCCGGTCTCGGTATTTTCCACATACAGGCGGAGATTAGCGGTCTGTCCATCCTCCTCCACCTCGCCCGGAATACCGCGGATGTATTTCACCCCGAGCCGCTTGGAGCGCCAGAGCATCTCCTCAAAACCCTTGGCAAACGCCCGCAGGTCAATATAGAAGACCTTGACCTCCATGTCCGGGTAATGCTCCTTGAGTACCAGCGCATCCTTGATCGTATTCATACAGCAGATATTGGAGCAGTAGGGCGTGCCCTGCTCTGCACACCGGGAACCGACACACTGGATAAAGGCGATACTTGCGGGCTTGCGCCGGTCGCTCAGGCGGAGCAGTTCACCACCGGTCGGTCCGCCTGATGATGCCAGCCGTTCAAACTCCATGGCGGTGATGACATTGGCATATCTGCCATAGCCGAAATCACCCTTGTCAAACGGGTCAAACGGCTCCATGCCGGTGGCGACAATGATTGCTCCGACCTCAAACTTCAGCTCCCGGTCCTGATCCTCAAGGTTGATGCATTTCTTGTCACAGGCACGGGCGCACTTGCCACAGGCAATCGGATTCAGTCCGAGACAGTCTGCCGGATTCAGGACATAGGCGGCAGGAATTGCCTGCGGAAACGGCTGGTAGATGGCGTGCCGGAGTGAAAGCCCGAGATTGAACTCATCCGGCACCAGCTGCGGGCAGACCTTGGCACACTCGCCGCAGGCGGTGCACTCCTTTTCGTTGACAAACCGTGCCTTCTGTCTGACCGTTACCCTGAAATTACCAACATGCCCGGCAACCTCGGTGACCTCAGCCAGGGTCAGGAGTCTGATTCTGGGATGTCGACCGACATCCGCCATCTTGGGCGCAAGTATTCATATCGCACAGTCCATCGTCGGATAGGTCTTGTGGAGCTGTGCCATCAGACCGCCCAGCGATGGCGAACGCTCCACCAGATAAACCTGATGGCCCGCATCCGCCAGATCCAGACTCGCCTGAATCCCGGCAACACCACCACCGACCACCAGCACCGCATCTTTGAGCGGAAAACGGCGCTCGGTGAGTGGTGCCAGATACCGGGCTTTTGCCACCGCCATCCGCACAAGGTCACACGCCTTTTTCGTCGCCCGTTCCGGCTCAGAAGTATGAACCCAGGAACACCCCTCCCGGATATTGGCAATCTCAAGCAGGAAAGGGTTCATTCCCGCCTGTGCCAGACAGGCGCGGAAGGTCGGCTCGTGCATCCGGGGTGAGCAGGCGGCAACCACCACCCGGTCCAGATTCTGCTCGGCAATCGCCTTCTGAATCTCCTTCTGCCCGGGTTCGGAGCAGACATAAAGCCCGGTCTGGGCATAAACTACCCCGGGCAGTGATCGGGCGAACTCGGCTACCTGCTCAACATTGACGGTGGCGGCGATGTTGGTCCCGCAACGGCAGACAAACACGCCGATCCGCGGTTCGCTCACCTGTGTACTCATCTCCTTTCTATTTTAGCCATTACCAGCCAGCAGGTCAATCAGATTAACAGTCCTGATCGCTGACTCTGAATTTCTCTGCCGGGCACAGGCAAGGTGAATATCACAGCGCGGGCAGGCGGTAACGAGCAGCTCCGCACCGGTTGCCTGTGCCTCTGCCAGCCGGCGCTCCTGCATCAGCCGGACCGCGGCTCCGCACTCCAGCCACTGTGTCCCGCCACAGCACAGCGCCTGCGACCGGCTGTGCGCCATCTCCACCAGTTTCACACCGGAAATTCCGGTAATCAGCTGGCGCGGGGCATCATAAACACCGAGCTGTCGCCCGAGCCGGCACGGGTCCTGATAGGTCACGGTCCTGCTGACAGACTCCCTGTGGTCCGGCGGATTGAAGCCGGTGGCAACCAGAAATTCGGCAATGTGCATCAGCTCCAGTCCGGTCGGTCCAGCAAGCTCCGGATACTCAACCCTGAAGGTATGCAGACATTCCGGACAGAGAAATATCACCTGCCGGACACCGGCGGAACGGAGCAGGTCAAGATTTTTCCGGGCGAGCAGGAGCGCATTCTGGCGATCCCCCAGCCACAAAAGGTCATGGCCACAGCAGACCTCATCCTGAAGCAGGACCGGGACAACACCCGCCTGATTGAGCAGGGCGATCGCATTACTGGCGGTCTGAAGCAGATTTACCCCCAGATCGCCAAACAGCACCTGAAAATAGGGCAGGCAGCCGGTAAAAAGCGCAGTCTCCCCCTTATCCGCAACCTGCAGTTCCGGTTTCAGCCAGAGAAGCCGCTGCTGACGGACCGCAGAACGTGCCTGAATTCTGCCGAGCGCCTGCACAATTCCGCCGTGTGCCAGCACCGGAGCTGAACCGTGCTCATATGCCACCGCCCGCAATCTTTCAACGGTGCGGGCAAAACTTTTGCCTGAAGGACACACCGTAGAACAGAGGTCACAGCCGATACAGGCATAGAGCGCCCGGGTCTGAATTCTGCCCTGCCCTTCCAGCTGCTGCTGAATCAGACGGCGGGGCGAAAAACCGATGCCGGTGCGGGCAACCGGACAGACCCCTGCACACCGGCCACAGTCCAGACAGACAAAATCTGCCGGACCGAATCCGGCTGGCGGCACAGAAAACTCCTCCGTCACTGCCGGAACCGGCCGGGATTCGGCAGCCGGCTCAATCGCTTTGTCCGGATCGCCGGAAATAAACCGGACCAGTTCCGGCTTAAAACCGAGGTAACGCAGCAGCTCCTGAGCCAGCTTCACCTGAGTGTGGGCGATCTCCGTGCCCTTCTCGTGCCGGCAGCTGCCATCCGGACACCCAACCAGTGTCACCCCCTCCATCCCTGCTGCCAGCGCCTCAAGAATTGCACCGGCACCAACCTGACCGATGCAGGAAACCGGCCTGACGGTCACCCGCTCCTGTCCTCCAAAACCGGGAATATTCACCCGGGAACAGACAAAGATCAGTTTCCTGCCGGCGTTCGTAAGATCAGCCATTGTCAGCAGGGGCGATTTCGGTCCTCAACTGCAGGGCGCCGCTGGGACAGACCGTAACACAGGTACCGCACCCCCGGCACCGCTGATAATCAACCTGCGTTATCTCAATTCCGGACTGCCACTTTACCGTCTTCAGTGCCTGATGAGGACAGACCTCAAGACATCTGCCACATGCCCGGCAGAGATAAGGATCGGTGTGTGCCACCAGCGGTTGAACCAGACCACCAACCACAGTTCCCTGCCGGGAAAATTCAACCTTGATTCCCCGTGGTTCTGTATCGGTGAAAAACATACCTTCCAGACCATGCACCCGCATAATCACCGGTTTTGACATATCCTCCAGCTGGAGCAGCAGTTGATGCTTGGGACAGTTGTAACTGCAGAGCACACACTCACTGCAGGGACCGCAGCGCAGACAGCGGGATGCCTCCTGCATCGCCTGCTCGGGTGTGAATGGCGCCTCAATCTCTTCAAATCCCCGCCGGGAATGAACCGGCAGGATTCTTGCCTGCGACCGGCTGAGCCGGACCGCAGTCAGGACCGCCGGTGCCAGCTCCAGCTCCGGCACCCGGCTGGCAGTTACCGCCACTTTTCTGCCGCTGAGCAGGGCATCAATCTGCCTTGCACCTTCGTGTCCGCTGGCAATCGCATTGATCACCGTTGCCGGTCCGCCCGCAGCGTCACCGCCGATAAACACACGGTCGGGAAATCCGGAAACCGGCTGCGCCGGCTTCTGCCCCAGTGCGGTAATCACCCAGTCCGCATCAATGATGAACTCCGAACCCGGAACCGGCACCGGCCTGCGCCTGCCTGAAGCATCCGGTTCTCCCAGTTCGCACCGCACACATCGCAAACCGGTCAACCGCCGTTCGCGGTGTATCAGCCCCACCGGCTGAACCAGAAACTCAAATCTTACCCCTTCCCGCTCCGCCTCCGCTATCTCCTCCTCGGCTGCCGGCATCTCCGCCCGGGTCCGCCGGTAGACGATTGTCACCTCGTCCGCACCGAGCCTTTTTGCCACCCGTGCGGAATCTATTGCCGAATCCCCGCCCCCGATTACCAGTACCCTGCCCTTCAGACTGCGAACCTCACCTTCATATGCCCTTTTGAGAAAGTTCAAACTGTCAACAATTCCCTCCAGCTCATCCTCAAACGGCAGACCCAGACGGATGCTCTGCTGATGACCCGGGGCAAAGAATACAGCAGCGAAGCCCTCGTCCAGGAGCTGACCCGGATTGTCAATCCGGGTATTGAGCACAAGTTCAATACCAAGGTTCAGAATTGAATTAATCTCCTCTTCAATCACATTTCTCGGCAGGCGGAAGGGCGGAATTCCCCACACCAGCATCCCGCCCGGTCTGTTCTGCGCCTCAAAGATGGTCACCTGATAACCGAGCCGGCGCAGATCACTGGCGACGGTCAGCCCGGCCGGCCCGGCACCGACGACCGCAACCCTTTCCCGCCGTTGCGGTGTCTCCGCCGGCAGCACCGCCGGTCCGGAACTGAGCGCATAATCAGCAATAAACCGCTTGAGCTGGCGGATCGCCACCGGTTCATCAATCTCGTTCCGCCGGCACTCCGCTTCGCAGGGGTGGGTACACACCCGGCCGCAGATACCGGGCAGCGGATTTCTTTCCCGCACCACCGCCAGTGCCCGGTCAAAATTGCCACGGGCAATCAGCCCGACATAAGCCTTGACATTCACCCCGGCAGGACAACCGACCCGGCAGGGTGAATCGGCAACCGGCTTCAATTGAAAATCAGCTTCAATGCCGTCAATTTTCAGTCTGATTCCTTCCGGGGGGATATTCAGCACTATATCCAAATCTTCACCGCTTCTGCTCAAGCTGTGCCATCCCCTGCTGATAACCCTGCTCCAGCGCAGTCAGGTTCTTTTCCAGCACCCGAGCCGGCAGTGTATCCTTGACCGCCTTGATCAGCGCCTCCTTGGGCACAATTCCGGTCACCGCACAGACAAAACCCAGCATCACCATATTGGCAAACATCCGGTTCCCCAGACTTTCGGCAATCCGGGTCGCCGGAATGGCGAACTCCCGGACCCGGCCCTCATGATTGTGCGGTTTGACCAGATTCTGCTCCAGAATCAGCACCCCGCCGTCCTTGAGCGTCGGCTCAAACTTTTCATACGCCTCCTGGGACATCGCAACCAGAATGTCGGGTGCGGTCAGATAGGGATAGAGAATCCTGGTCTCGGAGATGATCAGCTGGGCAGAACAGGCACCACCCCGTGCCTCAGGTCCGAAACTCTGAGTCAGGGTCGCATACTTGTTATCATAAAGGGTTGCCGCCTTGCCCAGAATCATCCCCATCATGATGATTCCCTGACCGCCAAAACCGGAAAGCTTAATCTCCTGCATCGTCCACCGGTCCTGAATAGGGCACAAACGCCTCGCCCACACTCTGACGCAGATACTCATTCATCTTTTCCAGATAGGTCGGCTTCCGCTTGCGCACAAACCTCCCGACCACAATCGTACCGCCGAGTTCAATCTCACACTCCCGGGTGTCAATATCATTTCTCACTACCGACTTCTCCCGGTAATACTTGACAATATCCAGCCCCGAGCCCAGCTGATTTCTCCTTCCGTACACCGTCGGACAGGGTGAAATCACCTCTACAAAACTGAACCCGGGATGTTCCAGTGCCTCCCGGAAGGCATCGGTCATCTGCCGGACATGAAGCACGGTCCAGCGGGCAACATAGGTGGCACCGCAGGAGTCCACCAGAAACGGCAGATTGAACGGATGCTCATAGGAGCCGAAAGGTGCGGTGGTCAGCTTTGCCCCCGGCGGTGTCGTCGGTCCGAACTGCCCGCCGGTCATTGCATAGTTAAAGTTATTCACACATATTACCGTCAAATCCATATTCCGCCGCGCGGAATGAATCAGATGATTACCGCCGATCGCCACCAGGTCTCCGTCACCGGAAATCACCACCACCTTCAGTTTCGGATTTCCCAGCTTCAGTCCGGTGGCGAAGGGCAGTGCCCGGCCATGGGTGGTATGGAATGAATCCAGATTCACATAGCCGGCCGCCCGTCCGGTACAGCCAATTCCCGAGACCACCGCAATATCCTGGCGGGAAATACCACTCTCCCGCACTGCGGTCAGAAAGGAGTTGAGCACAATTCCCAGCCCGCAGGTCGAACACCAGATATGCGGAATCCGGTCCACTCTCAGCAGTTCATCTAACGGATGATGTTCAATCTGCTCAATCATCGGGTGCACTCCATGATTGCCTCGAAAATATCCTTCGGATCGTGAACCCAGCCGCCACAGTGCGGCACATGGCGGGTCCGGCACCTGCCGGCAACCACCCGCTCCAGTTCCAGATATACCTGACCGAGATTAATCTCAGGCATCACCATCGCCTTGACCTGTGCTGCCAGTTCCCGGACCCGGCGCTCCGGAAAGGGCCAGACGGTAATCAGCCGCAGCATCCCTGCCCGGATCCCTCTTGACCGTGCCTCCTCGATCGCCCGGAATGCAACCCGGGCACTGATGCCATAGGCGACCACCAGCACCTCTGCATCCTCCACCTGATATTCATCCAGCATCACGATCTTCTCCGCATTATCCCGGATCTTGTTCACCAGCCGGGTTACGCACCAGTGCTGACATTCTGCATTGATCACCGGATAGCCCCGCTCATCATGGGTCAGACCGGTGATATGAATCCGGTAATCCTGACCTGCCCGGACCATCGGCGGCACACCGTCCGGATCGGGCTTGAATGGCCGGTAGGCATTCTTCGGACCGCGATACCAGCGCCGGGAAACCGGCTTGACCCGCTCCGCCTCCGGTACGACCACCCTTTCGGTCATATGGCCGACACATTCATCCATCATAAACAGCACCGGGACCCGGTATTTTTCGGAAAGATCAAAGCAGGTGATGGTCAGATCAAAACACTCCTGGGGTGAAGATGGTGAGAGGGCGATGATCTCATAATCGCCATGCGAACCCCAGCGCGCCTGCATCATGTCCTGCTGACCGGTAAGCGTTGGCAGACCGGTTGAAGGTCCGCCCCGCTGGACATCGACCACCACGCAGGGGGTCTCGGTCATTGCTCCGAGCCCGATATTCTCCTGCATCAGCGAAAAACCCGGACCCGAAGTCACGGTCATCGCCTTGGTTCCGGCCCAGGCGGCGCCCAGCACCGCTGCCATTGAGGCAAGCTCATCCTCCATCTGGATGAAGGTCCCGCCCACCAGCGGGAAACGCTGGGCGATGCGCTCCGCAATTTCGGTTGAGGGGGTAATCGGATATCCGGCAAAGAACCGGCAGCCGGCAGCAATTGCGCCTTCGGCGCAGGCGTAATCACCATCCCAGAAATGGACCCCGGTTAGAATCGCCCTATTTTCCCCCATCAGCCGGCTCCTCAGCTGGTGTCGTCCAGATGGCAAACTCACCGCAGATAATGGTGCACAATCCGCAGTTCACACACCGTTCCGGGTATTTGACGATGGGGGGATGATAGCCCTTGCGGTTAAAATCGGTTGATGATTCCAGCACCTGTTTCGGACAGAAGGTGATACAGAACCCGCAGCCCTTGCACCGTTCAATCAGAATATGCACCTCGCCCCGCGGCGGTTTTTTTTCTTCCGCATCCAGTGGTTTGCGCCAGAGCTTCATTTCCGGAATAGACTGAAATTATAAAACCGGCTGTCTGCCGGTCAAGAAAAAAATCAGAATCCTGTGCCGCTCCGGTATGCTTGACTCCTGCCTGAATATCAGGAAATTAATCCATGCCGGTTACCCGCATCCGCATTCTGCTCGTGCTTTTCCTCGGCATCATCGCCGTTTCCTTTGCCTCCATTCTCATCCGCCTTACACCCGCACCCGCCCTTGTCATTGCTGCCGGCAGACTGGTCTTTGCGGCACTGCTGCTTACTCCGTTTTACCTCGCCCGCCCGTTACACCGCCGGCAGGAGCTGAGGCGCCGGAAGCTGCTCCTGAGCCTGCTCGGCGGTGTTTTCCTTGCCGCCCATTTCGGTTTCTGGATTGAATCGCTGAATCACACATCGGTTGCCAGTTCGGTTGTCCTCGTAGCAATGAACCCGGTGTTTGTCGCCCTGCTTTCTCCCCTGCTGCTGAGAGAAAAACCGGGCGCCCGCCTTTATATTGCGGTTGGACTCGGTGCGTTAGGAGCACTGATTATCAACCGTCCGGCGTTGAGTTCGCCCGCAGGCTTAACCGGCAATCTGCTGGCACTTGCCGGTGCGCTCTTTGCCGCCCTTTATGTCATCATCGGCAGAAAACTGCGTCCCGGACTTTCCCTTGTAGGCTATGTCTGGCCGGTCTATCTCATCTCCGGGGTTATCCTCACGACGCTGGTACTGGCGCTGGGCTATCCGCTGGCAGATTACCCTGGCCGCACCTGGCTTTTTATTCTTCTCCTCGCCCTCGGTCCTCAGATCATCGGCCATACCAGTTTCAACTGGGCGCTCGCCTACCTGCCGGCACCTACGGTCGCACTCACAATTTTGGGTGAACCGGTTGGCACTACCATCCTCGCAATGCTCCTGCTCCATCAGTTTCCAACCATCTGGGAAATCTTCGGCGGACTGCTGATCCTCACTGCAATCTACATCGCCGCTTCCAGCTTGAATACTGAATAAAAAAGCGGGGTGCAGAACCGCACCCCGCCCGGAATAAAAACCGGCTACTCCATAATCAGGAACTTGGCACTGGTGCTGGCGCCTGCTCCCTGAACCTTCAGGAAATAAATGCCTGCTGCCAGCGCCCTCGGCTTCCAGATTACCGTTCCGGTTCCGGCAGCAACCTCAAACCGCTCCTGACTCACCACTCTGCCGGTAGCATCAATCACGGTCAGATCAAGATTTCCGCGCTGAGCGGCAAAGTAATGGATTGCGGTCCGGTTCCGGAAGGGATTCGGGCTGATGACCAGCGGCCGGTCCGGCGTTGCCATGACATTTACCGGTTTCTCCTGAATGCCCAGGAGATTGGCGACATACCAGCGCTGACAGGTGTCAACCGAACTCCAGAATCCGTTCACGCTCGTCGCACCGATTACACCGATTGCAATCCGCCAGACACCGCCCACCGGCAGATCATTCGGTCCGGCAGAGACAAACACCGACCAGTCATAAGCCCGGTTGGAATTCCGCTGAACGATCGTACCATTGAGTATTCTGAATTTCTGCCCGTCAGTAACACAGGAATCCGGATAAACATAAACATTATGATCCAGCGCGCCGATGTTCGCATACCGCTCCGGTTCCAGCAGCACAAAACCGGCGCTCGGATTCTCGCTGGAGGACTGACGCATCAGCACCGCCCGGCGCACCGTATCAGAGACAACGATATTGGTGGTCGGAGACGAGCCGATATCAAAATCACCCACGATTCCGGCATAGAGTCCGTTAATCGGCTGAGAGCCAGTGTTGGTGAACTCCAGGGTCAGCACCGCCCAGTTGTCATAACCGGGATCGCTGTTCATATACCACTGCTGACTTACCCGCAGACCCTTCGGCGTTGAATGACCGCCATCGGTCATCGTATTCATCCAGTGCTCATCTGCCGGTGCCGGTGGTGTCACCATCCGGAAGCTGTCCGGTGTCTGCCAGTCGTGATTGGTTCCGGAATTTGCCGGCTGGGAATAGAAGTGGTCCACGAGGTAGGTTGGCGAATTACCCGCCATGATTGCACCGTAGAAGAGGCAGGAGGCTGCGGTCTTCGGCACTCTGAACCCCTGTCCCAGGTCCTGTGCGGGTGGTTCATCATAACCGATTGAACCGATCGCACACGCCGACAAAAGCACCGAACCGGTATCCAGGTCAATCACAAACTGACCGGGTAGAGGCGGCTGTCCGACCTGCAGACTGAAGGCATAGTTCCATTCATGCTGATCATTGTCCGAGCGCACCTTCAGCGAACAGACCACATAGGTTCCTGGTGCAATCCCCGAACCTGCCTGTGCGACAAACGGATCGGTCCGGTTATTGCGCAGTGAATCCTGCGGAATGTTACCGTAACTGCTCGTGGAATCGGTAATCACAAACTGCGGATTGGTGGACTTGAGTCTGGCGGTCACATTCTGGGCGGTCGCATTGCCGGTATTGCGCAGAGTCACGATGATTTTGCCGGTTTCACCCGGATCAAACCTGCCATTGTTGTTTCCGCCCGGCGGTGAATCAACCACCATATTGGATACATAGATCATATTGGGCTGAGGTGTCCCGCCACCGCCAACCGGTCTGGTCGTGGTAAAGGGCAGAATCGGCGTATGCTGAACCCCGGGTGTGGAGTGCTCGCAGTGTCCTTCAGAAACGGTAATCCGCATGGTGCCCGGTGTTCCCGCATTGACCGCCAGCGTTGCCACACCGGTGGCATCGGTCCGCTCTGCGACATACACATCCGGGTCCTTCCAGGCGCACACCAGCGCCCCTTCAACCGGCCTCGTGCCCACCCGCACAGTAACATTCAGATTGTATGGACCGAGCGGAATGGAATCGGGCAACTGCACTGTCGGGCTGGCAGGCATACCGGTCCAGACCGGCATTGACGGATCCCCGAGCACAACATACATCCAGATATTATAAGGATAAGGACTTGAGGGCCAGTATTTTGCCACATAGGCATCAACACCATAGCACTTGATATCTGCCAGATTATATGGGGTCGGACCGTAATTGCGCACTCCGGGCACGGTGATTGTCCAGGTGTCACAGGTCGCCCGCACCAGTGTTGAGCAGATGCCGTGATTCGGGTAGGTATAGGATGCCTGAGTGGCACCTAATGTCCCGACCGCACCGCCCGGATACTTCCGCATCCAGGCTTCTGCCAGACACTCGGTCTGGTAGATATCCCCGTTATTGCAGGCAATATTGTAAACCACCGGGGTCATATCACCATTATTCAGCGCATAGATATGGGAGTTATACCAGGAGCCTTCAGTTCCCCACTGCCACCACTCGGTATAATCACCATGTCCCCGATAGGCGACAATCCCCCGTCCCTCATTCAACGCATTGGTTACGGTGGTGTTACCGGTATATCTGCCCATGATCGTCTCCACCACGCTCGGGTTCCAGTAGGGCTTGGGCATGAAATAGATACCGCGGACACAGCCCGAATACTTGCCTGGATACTCCTCTGAATGAGCCGGCATGCACAGCTTGTCCAGCCAGTTGCTGGTAGTGGGCGGATTTTTCTGATACCTCAGGATCTTGATGATCTGCTCGTTGAGATCGCTTATAGTATCCGGAATCGGCGAAAGTCTGCCCAGCCCGATCTCCGGATAGTTGTCCCCACCGGGCCAGGGTTCAAGATCGGTATACCAGAAATCGCTTCTGCCCACCCCGGAATATGAGCCCATCGGAATTTCGCCGTATTCACCCACGAGCAGGACCCAGCGCAGGGTCTTCGGGTTGTTCCGGTTGTATTCTGCCCGGATTGAGTCCTTGATCTCCTGAGCGGTAAAGCTGGCTTTCGTAATCTTGCGCACCTGATAACCCCGCTGTCTGACCCAGCCCAGCAGTGAATCATTGAGATAGGTGCAGGTGTCATACTTCTGATGGCAGAAGACGAGATAACGCACGCCCGGGTTGTAGTCGGTCAGAGGCTGGACCGGCAGATAACGGAAGTTGTCAACATAACTGGCATAATGGGGCACCATCCAGTCCGCAACAAACTGCGGATAACTCCCGCCATAATAGTCAACCTGCACCCGGATTGTGGTTGTCAGTTCCAGTTCACCGGTTGCCGGATTGACCTTCACCGGATAAACCTGCAGATTTGCCACTGAAAGGTCGCGCCAGACCCCGGTGTTGAGCAGAGCGATATCAGCATCCGGATAGAACCGGTTCTGCTGATAGAATGTCCGGTCAATAACAAACGGACCCGGCTCCTGCCCGTCAATCAGCGGCGGTTGAAGCGGATAGACCCTGCCCACCTTGTAGGTCCTGGTTTCCCGGTTCAGAATCCGGTAACTGACCTTTGCTCCGCTCGGGATACCGAGCAGAACTGAGACCTTCGGCACCTGCGGTTTACCCTCCTCCAGCACCGCCATCACCTCACCGGGCAGATTGACAACCGCAAACTCCTCACCGTCAACTGTGGTCCGGTCCAGCTCAACACCCGGCACCCGGACCTCAAACACGGTGCGGTTTGTGTTCTGTTCCACGATTGTAACTTCCGGCGGAGCTGCTGCTGTTCCGGTCCCCAGCCATTCCGCATTGAGCAGACCGGCGCAGACCGCCATGATTACCAGCATTATTCTTGACACTTGGGACCTCCTTTTAAATTGGTATGACCGAGCCATGTGTAACAGTTATATTTTAACAGCACCATCAGAGCGGTCAAATAATTTCTGATTCTGCCCTGTCTTGACCCCTGTCCGTCCGCAATTAAAATTTAGCATTGAACAACAGACTACCATGGCGGATTGGTATCGGTTTTGATGCCCATCGTCTGAAAAAAGGCAGAAAACTGATGCTGGGCGGAACTGAAATCCCTTCAGCTTACGGACTGGCAGGCCATTCTGATGCCGATGTCCTGCTGCATGCCCTGATTGACGGACTGCTCGGCGCCCTTGCCCTGCCCGATATCGGCCAGCAGTTTCCGGACACCGACCCTGCCTTTCGCAATGCGGACAGCCGGCAACTGCTGAAGACCGTGCTTCGCATGGTCAGACAGAAAGGCTACCGGCTCCTCCAGCTGGACTCAACTCTCGTTACCGACCGGCCGAAACTTGCGTCCCACATTCCGGACATCCGCCAGAACCTTGCCCGCCTGCTGAAAATTCCGGAAAACCGCATCGGCATCAAGGCAAAGACCACTGAAGGCACCCGGCTGGCACTGCCGGAAAAAAGCATCAGTGCGCTGGTAACGGTCCTGCTCAGGGCGGTAAAATGATTCCCCTCTACGACGACATCAAATCCAGCCGCCGGCCCTGGGTCAACTACCTGCTCATCTCCGCCTGCAGTGCGGTCTGGATTGTCCAGTTCACCCGCCCGCCCGAGGGGTTTGATGCCTTAATCCTCCAGTATGGCATGATTCCGGTCCGCATCATTCAGGGGCAGGCGCTTCTGACCCTGCTCTCCTCAATGTTCATGCATGGCGGCTGGTTCCACTTTCTCGGCAACATGCTCTATCTCTGGATCTTCGGCGACAATGTTGAGGACGCCTTCGGCCATTTCTTTTATCTCATTGTCTATCTGGTCTCGGGTATTGCCGGCAGTATCCTGCAGGTGCTCGTTGCCCCTTATTCCCGGATTCCGACGATCGGTGCCTCCGGTGCCATCTCCGGGGTCATGGGCGCCTATTTTGTGCTTTTCCCCCGCGCCCGGGTCCTGACCCTGGTGCCCTTCTTCTTCTTCATGCGCCTGATCTACATCCCGGCATCAATCCTGCTCGGCTTCTGGATTCTGTTCCAGCTCCTCTACGGCTGTTCCTCAGCACCGGGCACCGGCGGCGGTATCGCCTACTTTGTCCATATCGGCGGGTTTATTGCGGGTGTGCTGTTCGGACTGCTTATCCGGCGCCGGCTCCGGCGCACCTGGTACGAAATCTATTAACTGACGGGCAGTCTACTCCCGTGCCTCTTCCTTAGCCCGCTTCGCCTCCTCAATAATCTTCTGGGCGATCTCGCGCGGCACCTCTTCGTAATGGTCAAACTCCATCGTGAAATAGCCTCTGCCCTGAGTCATGGAGCGCAGGCTGTTGGAGTATTTATACATCTCTGCCAGCGGGACCTGGGCTTTGATCACCTGCAGACCGCCCTGCGCCTCCATCCCCATAATCCTGCCCCGCCGGGCATTGAGATCCCCCATCACATCACCGGTAAACCGGTCCGGCACGGTAATCTCCACATTCATAATCGGCTCGAGCAGGACTACGCCCGCCTTCTCACAGGCATTCTTGAATGCCAGCCCGGCAGCGATCTTGAAGGCGATGTCTGAAGAGTCAACCTCATGATAGGAGCCGTCATAGACCGTCGCCTTGATGTCCATCATCCGGTAACCCGCAAGCACCCCCTTCTCCATCGCCTCAACCACACCCTTCTCCACAGAGGGGATGAACTTGCCCGGAATTGCCCCGCCGTAAATCTCATCCACAAACTGAAACCCGGTTCCGCGCGGCAGGGGTTCAATCCGCAGCCAGACATCACCATACTGCCCCCGTCCGCCGGTCTGCTTCTTGTGCTTGCCCTGCGCCTCCGCCTTCTTCGTAATCGTCTCCCGGTAGGGAATCCTCGGCTTCACCAGCTCAACATTGACATCAAACCGGCGCTTCAGTCTGCCGACAATCACATCCAGATGCAGTTCACCCATGCCGTTGATCAGCTGCTGACCCAGCTCCGCATTATACTCATAGGAGAAGGTCGGGTCCTCCTCATGGAGTCGTGCCAGCCCGTTGGAGACCCGCTCCTCATCACCCTTGCTCTGGGGCACGATCGCCACCGAGATTGAGGGCTTGGGAAACTCAATCGGCGCCAGCCGGACCGGCTCCTTCTTGTCCGCCAGCGTATCGCCGGTATGGGTCTCCTTGAGCTTGACCAGCGCGCCGATCATGCCGGTGGTCAGCCGGTTGGTCTCACTCCGCTCCTTGCCCTTGACAATGTAAATCTGATTGATCTTCTCCTCGCGCTGGGTCGTGCCGTTGATCACCACCATCCCCGACTCCAGCCTCCCCCGGAAGATCCGGACATAGTGCATATCGCCGATATGCGCCTCGGAGATGGTCTTGAACACCAGCGCACACACCGGACCGTCCGGGTCCGGGCTGACCAGAATCTCCTCACCGGTCGCCGGTGCCTTGCCCTTGACCGGTGGCATCTCTGCCGGGCTGGGCAGGACATCAACCGCCAGCTCCAGAATCAGATCCACCCCCACCTGGGTCAGCGCATCACCGCCGAGCAGGGGATAGACCGTTCCCGCCTTGATTCCCTGCCGGACCGCCCGCCTCATCTCCTCAGGCGATATCTCCTGCCCCTCCAGAAACTTCTCCATCAGCGTCTCATCCACCTCGGCTGCCGCCTCAATCAGCCGCTCCTTCCACTGGGCAATCTCCCCTTTCAGCTCCTCCGGCACCGGCACTTCCTTCCTCGTGCCGTTCTCATACACATAAGCCTTGTCATTAAGCAGATCCACCGCACCCTTGAGCCCGGCTTCACTGCCGATCGGCAGATAGACCGGTGTCACCTTGGTGCCGAAAACCTTGCGCACCTCTTCCGCAACCACCGCAAACTTCGTATTCTCCTTGGTCAGCTTGTTGATAAAGATGACCCGGGGCAGACCCGCATCATCCAGCCGCCGCCACGCCATTTCGGTCCCGACCTCAACCCCGGAGGTGGCATCAATCACCACCACCGCCGCATCAACCGCCCGGACCGCGGAGATCACATTACCGAAAAAGTCCGCATAGCCGGGCGCATCCACGAGATTGATCAGTGTATTCCGGTACTCACCATAACCCAGCGCCAGATTGATACTGATCTTGCGGGCAATTTCATCCTCATCATAATCCAAGAGCGAACTTCCGGCATCAACCGAACCGAGCCGGTTGTTCTGCTTCATCGTAAAAAGCAGTGACTCACAGATTGAGGTCTTGCCACAGCCGCCATGGCCGAAAAACCCGAGATTGCGGATTTCATTAACCTTATAATCCTTCACAATTTCCTCCTGAAAATAAAAAGCTTCCGATTTTAAGTTCTGAAGTATAACCCGGGATAAAAAAAGGTCAAGGAAAAATCGCCGGCAGAGCCGGACTGACCAAACGGGTTTGACCTGCGGGCAGAAAGGCTTATAATTTAATAAATCCAAGGAGGTAAATTGAAATTAAGGCTGTGTTTGAGCATCGGGTTTGTGCTTCTTGCCTTCGGCTTCGGGATGATCAGCCCGGAGCTGGAACGGCATCTGAGCACGGCGGCAGCTGACCAGAAGCTGCCGGTCCACATCGTCCTGAAAAACCAGTATGACACCCGGCTGCTTTTCTCGCAGGTTGACGGTCTGAGCCGGCAGGAGCGCCGGGTGCGGGTGGCACAGATTCTCGGCGACTTTGCCCG
>JAOABP010000001.1 GCA_026418295.1 Caldifarciminota bacterium | reverse complement strand
GATGTGTATAAGAGACAGTCCCGGTGGATACCGACCCCTTTGGTGAGAAAGACATAGCGGGGCAGGATGACCATTTTCCCTCCTTAAAAACAAAAAGTGGAGCAGACCAGATTTGAACTGGCGACCTCCAGAGTGCGATTCTGGCGCTCTCCCAACTGAGCTACTGCCCCACAATTTCGAGGTGCCGGCTTCAAAGCCGTGACCTCCCAGTGTAATTATAATTCACCGGTTAGAATTGTAAATCTCTGCTGACCGCTGTCAAGCGGATAGTTCATGTTTTACCGGCAGATTGACAGAGGTGAATATCCCGGTTATGATTATTACGCGGTAGTTCAGTTAAAACCTCAGGGAGGTGTTTATGAAGATCGGCAGAGTGCTGCTGAGCGTGGCACTGCTGTCAGGAATGGCTGCCGGACAGTATGAGTTCGGAGTTATCTGTTCCACCTCCTCCCGGTCCGCAACCGGTCCCAGCAACAGTCACAAACTTGCTTACCGCGGCGAGATGCTTTATCCGGACCGGGATACGATTACACTCGTTTTCCAGTCGCGGGAGAGTATCTATTACTGTCTATCCGGAAACGGTCCGGTTCAGCCCTGGAGCCGTCCGGTTGCCCTTTATCCCGGGCGGGATCCGGGGATCACCTGGGGCAGAGACGGAGACCGGCACCTGGTCTGGGTGATGACTGATACCGGAACTGGTGTGGCCAATGTTTACTACCGGAATCTGGAATTCCGGATGCTGCCGGTGAATGTGAGCACCAGCGGAATTCACTGCGGTCATCCGGATGTCTATGCGGACAGCGCCGGTGTTGCCCATGTTGTCTGGGAGGAAGGTGCGGATCATCCGCAGATCTGGTATCGCACCGTCAATGAGAACGGGGTGATCAGCGGGCGGTTTCGGGTTTCACCGGACAGCACTGCTCAGTGCCGGTTTCCGGCGATCGAATGCTTCCGGGATACCATTTATGTCCTCTGGCAGGAGTTCAACCCGGCACAGCCTGCACCCTACCGGATTGTCCAGCGGCGTCAGGTGAATGGCACCTGGCTGCCGGTGCAGGTGCTGATGGAGAATTCGGAGCCGCTTGATCACCCCAGTCTTGATTTTGCCAGCGGCGACTGGTTTTCCGCAGCGTGGGAGGTTTGTTCCGGCGGGAATTATGATGCCCATTTTGCCGGTGGCAATGGTGGCGGTTATCATACAGCCGGTATGTCAACGGCGCCGGTGGTGGCAACGGTGGGCACGGTCTGGTCCTATCTTTTCTGGGAGGAGGATTCAGCCGGGTATCAGGACATCTACTATCATTTATACTATTTCATGGCCGGCTGGACCCGGGGCACGGTGCGCCGGCTGTTTGGTATCGGGGAACCGGTCTTTGCTCCCAGCGGTCTTGCTGCACTGGCGGTGTGGACCCAGGGTGATACCTGGCCTTACAAGGTGATGTGGGGATTTTTCGGCTATCCGGTCGGAATTGAGGAGACGGAACTGAAGCCGACCGCAAGGCAGTGTTCAAAGCTTGTCAATGATGGCTCCCTTCTTCTCATTCCTCAGCCGGGTGGGGTTGTTCTTGATATCAGCGGGCGCCGGATCCTTGACCTCGGACCCGGGTTCAACAATCTGAGCCGGCTCCGGCGCGGAATTTATTTCCTAAAATCCGGGGTGGAGTTGCACCGGTTAGCCATTGTGCGCTGAAAAGGACAGAATATCGTCAGAAATAAAACCGCTTTTCTGCTACTTGCCGGTATTCAGCTGGTATTCGGCTGGTATGCGACCCGGGTTGAATTCCAGCACCTGCGCTGGTCGCCTGACAGTCGCTGGCTGGCTTTTACTGCCCGTTATTATGATGAAGGGAGTGATGTTGAGGGTCTGGAGAGTGAAGATGTGATTGCGGTTGTGCGGGTTGACAGCCAGTTGCCGGTGCGGATTCTGACACCATCGGTGATTAACCGTGTGATTCCTGATCACTCCGGTGAGCAGCTGGCGCTGGTTAGCGGCTGGGGGCTGTTTGTGCTCAACCTTGCTGATGGTTCGGTGCGTCAGCTGCTTCTGGTGGATGAGCCGGGTGACCGCCGGAACTACATTGAAGACGGCGTCTGGTCCGATTCCGGCACCAGGTTAGCGCTGACTGTATTTGACTACAGCAGCAACCGGTTTCAGCTCCGGGAGCTGAATCTCAGCAGGGGCAATACCCGCCTGCCGGCGCAGGGTTTAACCGATGCCGACTGGCTGGCGGTGCTTTATTATGAGGGGGACAGCGCGCTGGTTATTGCTGAAAGACCACAAACTGATTCTACGGTTCCGGTCAGTTTCTGGCGGCTGGTGCCGGACAGGGGCAGGAAGGAACCGCTGACTGCAGAGCAGATCAGGTCCGGGACGTTTCCTCTGATGAGTTACCGCGTGTCGGCTGAGGGTGTGATTGAGCTGGAAAGTCTGGGGGTGCCGGTGCGCAGGCTGAAACTGCAGCCGGGCGGAAAAATTGAGAGCGTAAAATTTGCTCCTGATTTCCGGCATATCGCCTATATCCACTCTGATGAGTCGGGACAGACGCTCTGGCTGGTAAAAACCGATGGCAGTGAAAACCGGCAACTGCCGTTTGCTGGACCGTATGCCTGGCAGGCAGACGGCAGCGGACTGCTGATATTCCATCAGGACAGCATCGTTCATTTTGGGCTTGACGGCCGGATTAAATATCTCTTTTCAATTAAGGGGTTTGAGGTCAGTGCAATTGTCCCGGCACCGGAGGGCAACCGGCTGCTTCTGGAACTGATGCAGGCGGATACAAGTCTGGTGGCGGTTGCCGAGCCGGATTCGGCTCATTTCCGGATTATCGGCAACGGTTACCAGCCCCGATGGCTGAATGGCAACCGGGCATTCTTCAGGACTGCGACCGGATTTGGCAGGTATGACTTTACTTCCAGTGAACTGCAGCTGATAAACCTGATTACCAGCGGTTTTGCGCCGGAATGGCTTGATGACACCACCGTGATTTTCGCCGCCGGTACCGGTGTCTATCAGGCCACGGGCACACAGCTTGAAGTCAGATATCCGGAGCAGCGGCAATGGTGGTGTGTCAATGTCAATACCGGCAGGATGTGGCGCTATCCAGGAGTGTTCAGCGGTGCTTCAGCATCAGCGGTTCGTGAGGAGCAGGTCGTCTCTCCGGACCGCAGACTGAAGGCGTGGATCGGTGATGCCGGGCAGAGAAACGGACTTAATCGTCCTGCGGTCTATGTCAGCGATGTCAAGGGCGGTGGAAGGCGTATCGTCGCCGGTCCCTGGACCAACTACTGAAGACAGTCGCTCACCAGCCGGGCAGCGTTTTCCGCACCGGTGATCGGTAATTTTCCCCAGCCCGCCTGTGCCATTTCTGCCAGTCTGCCGAAGTGGCGCAGGGTATTGATGATTGAGCCCAGTTTCTGCGGTTGAGTCAGGGGCAGGCATACCCCCTGTTCTGCGGCAAAGGCGAAGTTTTCGGGCGCAAACGGTCCGATATGGGGCAGCAGGGCAAACATCGGCAGGCCCAGGCCAAGCGCCCAGTTTATCCGCTCGTGCGCTGCCGCCACCATCAGGTCAATTTCGGGGAAAAGCCCGGCGGTTTTTTCATTTTCCTCAGCCCGGGATGAAAATACCATGGTGCCGGGAAGTCTGGGGGCATATCTGCCTTCGGTGCCGGCAAACACCAGCATCCGGTGTCCGGCATCAAGACAGGAGCGGGCGGCAAGGCAGATGGCTGTCATATGGGGTCGGGGATAGGCGCCGGAGGTGAAGAAGGCAACGGTCAGCGGCTGGTCAGTGCGGTAGCGCGCCAGACGATTATGGAAGGCGGTTTCTGCACGCGCCAGCAGTTGCGGTTCAATGATCAGTCCGGTGACCGCCAGTTTTGCCCGGCTGATGCCCAGCGCCTCAAACCGCCGGGCGGTCGGCTCCAGCGGGACAAGAATCAGTTCCGCCTCAGCGATTGCGGCGCTTTCCGGAGCGGCGACTTCACCGTGCAGATAGACGACCCGGCAGACCGGTCCCAGCAGCCGGGCAAGGAGCGGATGGTCAACAAGCACGGTTCCGGGGAAACTGCGAAGTTCTCTCCTCAGTTTATGCTCAAGTATTGATAATACCGATGCGGAAACTGCTCCGGACCGACGGAACCGGTTGTAAATTCCGGTCAGCGGTCCGCCTCTGCCGCCGAGCCGGTAGAGCTGTCTTAAAAACTGCCAACTCCATCCGGAAGCTGTCTGTCGGGGCACGCCGGGGAGAAATGAGAGTACAGCATCAAGATAGTTCGGATGTCCCCGCCCGATTCCGGCGGAAAGGGCAACAAGCCGGTTTCCTGATGTGATGATAGGAAGTATAAGTAAACGCGTTCCAGCGTCAAATACTATTGACAGAAATAGAATCATAGATTATAATTACTCTGGATAGGGGCTGTCCCGGGAGCGGCAGTAAAGGAGGAGTTTATGAAAGACAGATCCCGCATTATGACAGTCCTGATTTCATCAGGACTGTGGTTCTCAGTTTTGCCTGGGAACCGGTTGCTCCCTGTCCATATCCTGAACAGCCCGGTGCTGCACTCACTACTGGACTGCCCGGAGTTATCTATGCGTTCGTTGGTGGCGGCACAAAAAAGTTCCTGAAGCATAACTGTGCCAATGACCAGTGGGATGATGCCAGTGTCGCTGACCTGCCGGCAGAAGCGGTGCCGGTGCAGGCAGGTGGAGCGCTCACCTCTGACCTCAGAGACCATATTTACGCTCTGGTGGGGGGGGCAGCAGGCAGTTCTGGCGTTACAGCATAAGTCAGAACTCCTGGCTCCGTTATCCGGACCTGCCGGAACCGGCTGTCAGCGGAGCGGCACTGGCATTTGCCTACGACAATCCGGCATCACCTGGCGCCTGCGCCTGGGTTTATGCGATTGTCGGGGGTAACAGTCCGCATTTCTACAGATACGGACCGGTGGAATATCCCGGCATGAACGGTATCAAGGCGATCCCGAAATGGTACAAGTTGACAGACGCACCCTACGATTGTGGAGCAGCTATGAGTTACCTGAGAGCGGTGGACAGTCGGAGGGTGTATTACTTGACAATAGTTATCCGGGCAATTCAATCTGGGTCCGTCAGGGGGGAAATGGTCAGATTGCCCTGCCGGGTGGCAGAGCCGGGCTGGATCAAGAGTGATGTCTATTCAATCTCCGGCAGGAAAATCAGGGGCTTGATCATCGGACAGTCTGGCTCCGGTTCTCCGGCTGTGGAATGGGATACCCGTGATGATGCCGGCAGGCCCGTTCCCGCCGGGGTTTATCTGGTCCGGTTCGCCACCGGTAATGAGGCACAGACTGTCCGTGTGATCATAAAGTAAAAGGAGGTAATCGTGATGCATCCGGGAAGGGCCGTATCCATAAGCGGTAATTTAAAGCTGGCGGTTTTTGCAGTGCTGGTATCGGTTCTTAATGCAGTTCTTTATGCTCAGGTTATTGAACGGATGACGCCACTTCCCTGGCTGGATTATAACGGAGCGCTGGAGCCGTATTGTGTCGTGGCTAAGGAACTTGTTCTTTCGCAAACCGAGAATAAATTGTACTGTGTCAGTGATCACTGGATTTCGGTGATTGACTGCGAAACAAACCGTATTATCAAAGAAATTCCGTATGTTCGACGACTTGATGATACCTATGGTTATGCCGGATTCTGGCACAGGAGAACCAACCGGGCATATCTCTATGCGCTGGGTGGGGTGGATGTGATTGACTTTCACAATGACAGTCTGATTGCCCAACTCTGGACTACCAACGAAAGTTTTCAGGGTATGGTTTATGACGATTCAATGGATTGTCTGGCGGTTTGTAATGAGAGTGATGGAGTGAGAAGGCGTAATGAGGTGATATTTTTTGACGGGCTGACCCATCGTCTGATTGATTATGTTCAGATAGTGTCCGGAATCCCGGTGCGGATTGTCTGGGCACCTGAGCTCCAGAAGTACTATGTTCTAAGTTCAATCCATTTAGGTTCAATATATTACACCTACTGGCTGAATATCATTGATGCCCGGACCAGGCCTTCGGTTCCTGAGCAGGTTCTTATCAGCGATTCCGCGTGGGAAGTAAGAACTTCAGATATGATTTATGTCAATCAGCACCGGAAGGTTTACCTGGCTTTGGGGAATGAGTTGGTGGTTTTTGACTGTCAGGGTGATTCGGTATGCCGTCGGTTAAATGTCGCTGCCAATTTGCTCGCTTATGACCCCGGTCTGGATAAAATCTATGCCGTAACCACAGGAGGCGCATCAACAATTTATGTAATCAGTGCCGCAAGTGACAGCATACTGGGCCGGCTGATTCTGCCTTGTATTACACCTGAGCGGTCTTACGGACTGATTCCGGTTCCGGAACTAAAAAGGCTCTATCTTTATTCTGATCCCGGGGTTGCGGTAATTGACTGCCAGACAGATTCGTTAATTGCCCTGCTCACTGTTAATAACTACGGCTCCCAGGGCACAGTCTGCTACAATCCCAACAACAATCGTCTTTACATCAGCAGTATGAACCGGATATATGTATTTGATGCGGCAGCGCATCAGCTGGTGGACAGCATTCGGGGCGGCGTTGAGATCAGCGCTGTCTTCTGGAATCCGGCGGTGCGGAAACTTTATGTTTTTGGCAATGATTTTGAGAGGTCGCTGTGTTCGGTTCTTGACGAGACCGGCAGGCTGCTGAAATCATTTCCAGTCGGCGCGCTGATTTATGACGAAATAAATGTCTGTTTACCGGATAAATCGGGAAACAAGATTTATGTGATAGTCAATGGGGATCAGATGGTGAAGGTAATTGACTGCATTGCCGATACGGTGCTCCGTGAGATTCCGGTGCCACCCGACCCCTGGATGCTGACCAGGACAACCCGGGATAAATACCTTTACTGTGTTCATTTTGCCGCTCCGAGCAGATTGACCGTCATTGACACCGAAGCCGACAGCGTGGTGCAAACGGTTCCGCTTGATTTCGACGGGGCGGTAGGGTGTTACTGGCATGCGGGTGTGAACAAGGTTTATATTGCCCATCACTTCAGGCCTGTTATTTCGGTGTATGATTGTTCATTGAAACGGGTTACTCATGTTATTCGGGTGCCTTATCCTGTCTGGTACCTGTACTGCGATACTGTTTTCAACCGTGTTTATGTCTCGCCAATTCACCTTGACGGGGTGCTTTTTTCAATTGACGCCGGTGCTGATACAGTGCTGAAGCTGTTTCCGGAGTTGAGGGCTGAGGGCTGGGTAACCGGTGCTAATAATAAGGTATATTACAGAGCCCATACACTTCCGTCGCCGCAGGGGTATGATGAGGTGATCGGAGTAATAGACTGTGCGCAGGAGAGCCTGATAAAGGTGATTTATCCGGCGGCACATTTTTGGAGTTCTTTGACGACCGCATTCTACGATAATAAGCTGTTTATCCCCACAGACATTCAGCAGAGGCCTGAGGCGGGGATGTTGGACACTATCGGGGTGACCGTCGTTGACTGCATTAATGACCGGATTATCGGTTACATAGAATTTCCGATTGGAGCACCGTACTTCAACTTATTTGTTGATGTTGACCGTGAGGGACACCGTCTCTTTGCCCAAAGCAGGAGCCGGATTTATACGATCAGACTGACGCCACCGGGAATAGGTGAAGGTGATGGGCTTGGAGTCAGTGCGGTGACGGTTAGTCCCAATCCGGTTTGGGAAAATTGTGTTATTCGCGGTTCACTGCCGGCATCGCTCCTGGTGGTTTATGATAAAGCCGGCAGGGTGGTCCGGAGACTGAAGCCGGCGGTTAAAGCCGCAGAAACGGAGTGGCACTGGGACGGCAGAGATGAGAAAGGCAATACTGTTCCAGCGGGCGTTTATTTTGTCCGGGTGGCAGGATCACCAAAAAGGGGGAGGCTGGTTCTGATTCGCTGACTGCGATTTTCCCGGAGCAATTTCCTTACTGGACACCTCTCAGAATTTGCTGATAATTTAGGTCTATGTTTCATGGTGAGTTCATGCCGCCCGAGGAGGAGGAGCGGGCGCAGGGCCGGGCAATTGATTATCTGCGCCGGCTCTGGCCCTTCTTTTCTCCATATCTTGGCAGGATTGTCGCTGCCGGTCTGCTGCTGCTGGTTTCGAGCGGGCTCTCTCTGCTTGGTCCGGTGCTTCTGAAACGGGCGATTGATGTTAATCTCGCCCGGGGTGATCTGCGCGGGCTGGCGGTGACCTCGCTTCTGTATCTGGCGGTCCAGGCGGGCATCTTTGCTGCCACCTATTTTCAGCTTGTCTGGCTGGCGCAGGTGGGAGAGCGGGGTGCGGCTAATCTGAAAAGGCGGCTTTTTGAGCACATCCTGAAACTGCCGATGTCATTCTTTGACCAGAATCCCAGCGGCAGACTGATTTCCCGGGTTGAGAGCGACACCGAGGCGCTGAAGATGCTTTTCACCCGGACTTCGGTGGTGCTGCTCCAGAGCGGGCTGATGCTTGTCGGAATGAGCGTAATCATGGGCATTACCAGCTGGCGGCTTTATCTGCTGGTGGCGATGCTGCTGCCGCCGTTTGTGCTTGCCTTTTACCTGTTTCAGAAGAAGGTCCGGCCGGTTTATCTTGAGGTCCGGCGCCGGGTGGCTGATATCAACAATCTGGTCGTGGAGGCGCTGCGCGGACTGCCGGTGATTCAGGTGTTCAATCAGGAGGGGAATTTTGCTGCCCGGATGGACCGGCTGAACCGGCAGAAGTTCACGGGTGAGCTGAAGGCGTCCTATCTCTGGTATGCGGTCTGGTTTCTGGTTGATTTCGGTGAACTTTTGGGGATCGGGCTGGTGCTGGCGGTCGGCGGGAGCTGGGCTTTGAAGGGTGCGCTGACCGTCGGCACGCTCGTGCTTTTTATCTCCTATATCAGCCAGCTGTTTGCACCCCTGCGGGCGATTTCGGACCAGATTAACATCATGCAGCGGGCGTTTGCCTCAGCGGAGCGGGCGCTGAAGATTCTGGATCAGCAGCCTGAACCTGCCGGCAGAATAACCGGTCCGCTCGGGTTCAACCGGGCGATTGAGTTTGAGCGGGTGTGGTTTGCCTATGAGGGTGAGGAGTATGTGCTCCGGGATATCAATTTAAGAATCGGCAGGGGCGAGAAGGTGGCGCTGGTCGGCGAAACCGGCGGGGGCAAGAGTTCACTCATCGGTCTGATTTTGAAATTTTACCGCCCGCAGCAGGGGAAAATTCTGTTTGACGGTATTGATCTGCAGGAGATTGACAATGATTCATTGCGCCGGCTGACCGGATTTGTGCCCCAGGAGGTGGTGCTGTTTCCGGGCACGGTGCTGGATAATCTCCGGCTGTTTGACCAGGCCGTTGCGCCGGAGCAGGTGATCCGGGCGGCAGAGCGGGTCCGGATTGATGAATCAATTCGACGATTTGCCCAGGGGTATGATACTCCGGTCACTGAAGCCGGTGCCAATCTTTCGCTGGGTGAGCGGCAGCTGCTGGCATTTGCCCGGGCGCTGGTGCGGGACCCGCAGATTCTGATTCTTGATGAGGCGACCTCCGCAGTTGACCCCCATACCGAACAGCTGATTCAGGAGGGGCTCAGGGAGCTGCTTGCCGGCAGGACCGCAATCATTATCGCCCACCGGCTGGCAACGATTCAGCTGGTGGACCGGATTGTTGTGGTCCACAAGGGCAGGATCGCCGAGCAGGGCACGCATGAGGAGCTGTTAAGAAAAGACGGCATCTATGCCCGGTTCTTCCGGCTGCAGTTTGTGGAACAGGAGGCCAGGACAGATGGCTAAGGGCAGAACGGGCGGGCTGAAGCTGGTTTACGATTTCTGGCGCCGCCACATCCCGCTGGCGGTGCTGCTGGTAGTTCTGACCGCTTTTGCCAGTGCGGTGGCGGTTGCCTTTCCCTATCTGCTCCGGCTGATCATTGACGGGATCAAGTCGGAGATCACAGGCCGGAAACTGCTGAGTTATGTGCTGATACTTTCCGGGTTCGGGCTGGCGCGGGCGGTGGCTGATGTCCTGCTGCCGTTTATCCGGGGCAGGACGAATGAGAGGTTTCAGTGGGAGGTGCGGAGCGGTGTTTTCAGCCGGCTGCTCTACTTTGACTACCGGTTCACGAACCGGTTTCCGAGCGGGGATGCGATGGAACGGCTGGACCATGACCTCCAGGAGCTGTCCTGGTTTGCCTGTTCCGGTATCTTCCGGTTTGTCGCCGGTGCCCTGCTTGCCCTGTTTACGCTGGTGATGCTCCTGCGCATGAACTGGCTGCTGACGCTGGTGACAGTGGTGCCGGTGAGTCTTGGGGTCTTCGGCTGGCTCCGGCTCGGTCCGAAGATCTACGGGCTGTTCATGCGCTGGCGGGAGCAGATTGCGGAGATCAACAATCAGCTGCAGTCGGCATTTGCCGGCATCCGGCTGGTCAAGGCGTTTGTTACGGCAGACGGGATGAGCCGCCGATTCACCGAAACGCTCAACCGGCGGGTCGGGCTGGCGGTGCGCGAGACCCGGTTTGAAGCCCGGCTCCAGGTGCTGTATATGGCGATTGCCGAGCTGGCGCTGCTGCTCGTGCTCTGGGTGGGCGGAGGGCTGGTGATTGCCCGGCGGTTGACGCTGGGAGAATTCGTTGCCTTCAATGTCTATCAGCTGATGCTCCTGCCGACGATGTTTGATATCGGCAATCTGTTTGTTACCGGCAGAAGGGCAAGGGGAGCAGAAGAGCGGATTCGGGAGCTGGTGAGCGAGGATTTCAGCATCCGGCGCGGTGCTGCCGAGCTCAATCCGGTGCCGGGTGAAATCCGGCTCGAGCGGGTGACCTTCAGTTATGAGCAGGTGCCGGTGGTCAGAAATGTGTCAATGGTAATTCCGCCCGGCAGAAAGATCGGCATTGCCGGCACGGTCGGTTCGGGCAAGAGCACGCTGCTCCGGCTGATACTGCGGCTGATGGAGCCGGATGCGGGGATGGTGAAGTTGAACAGCACCGACATCCGGGAGCTGAACCTGACCGCCTATCGTCAGCTGTTCGGATATGCACCGCAGGAGCCGGTTCTGTTTTCGGATACCCTGCGTAACAACATCCTCTTCGGCCGGCAGGCGGATGAGGCGCGGTTATGGGAGCTGTTACAGCTGGTGCAGCTGGATGGTGATGTCCGCGAATTTGCCCAGGGGCTGGATGAACCCTTAGGGGAAAGGGGTACAGGTCTTTCCGGTGGTCAGAAGGCGCGGGTGGCGCTGGCACGGGCGCTGCTGACTCAGCCGGAGATAGTCATTCTCGATGATGCCACTTCCGGGCTGGATGCGGATACCGAGCAGGAGTTTTTTGCCCGGCTCTTTACCGCACTTCCCGACCGGACATTTATCATCGTTTCCCACCGGCTCAAGGTGCTTTCCGCCTGTGATTACATCTATGTCCTGGACCGGGGCGAAATCAGCGAGCAGGGCACACCTGCCGAACTTCTGTCAAGATCCGGTCTCTATTACCGGCTCTATGAGCGCCAGCTCCTCAGGGAGGAGCTGGAAAAGCTTGACAGTTAGATTACTGCTTCAGATCCGGGTGTGCTGGAAAAACTCCTGTTTCAGCCGTTCCATCATTTCTGCCCGGCGGTCGTAGAGCCGGTGGAGCTTGCGCGGTTTGTGCCTTGCCAGTGCATAATGGGTAAAGAGCGGCAGTGCCACAGTGGCGTCCAGATAGCAGACGATCGCATCCGGCAGCCGGTTCGGATCCACCTTGCCCCAGGAGACCGCTTCGTGCGGGGTTGCACCGGAAAGTCCGCCAGTATCAGGCCGGGCATCGGTGAACTGGATGAAGTAGTCCTGACCGACATCACGCAGCATCAGGATCTCCTGAATCTGGGGTTCGGTCTGCAGCATGAAGTTCTTGGGCGAACCGCCGCCGACCAGCACAACTCCCGACTCACCACCTGAACGCTTGGCATAGAGGACATAGGAGGTGGTCTCATTGACATCAATTGACGGATTGATCCGCAGTTTCAGCCCCTTCAGTTCCAGCCCGGCGATGTTCATTCCGATCGTGGAGTCTCCCGGTGAGCTGGTGTGGATCGGTACGCCACAGCGGTAGGCAGCAGCAAGAATTGATACATCCCTGAGTCCGTTTTTCTCCTCGTATTCAGCGGCATACTTCCCGAGATGATGGTAGAACTCGGCGGTGCCCATCTCCTTCTGAAACTCGGGCTGGAGAAGAATCTTCCGCAGGATTTCATCAGTGGCACAGAGGCAGTCGGTATAGCCCAGAAAGATGTCGTAGATCCGGACCACATCATTCTTGCGCAGGTCGGTGTCATCAACTGCGGGTGAACCGGCATAGAGCGGAAAGTTGAAGGCAAAGTGCAGGTCGTGATACATGTTGGCGCCGGTGGCAACAATCCAGTCAACAAATCCCGCCTTGATCAGCGGGACAATGCAGGAACAGCCGAGACCGGCAGGGGTAAGAGCACCGGCAAGGGACATCCCGATAATCGTCTTCGGTTTGAGCATCTTCTGGACAAACAGCTGGCATGCCTGACGCAGCCGGGCGGAGTTGTAGGCAAGAAAGGTTTCTTCAATCAGATAGACCGCTGACTCTTTGCCGGTGATACCTTTGGGCAGAATCCGCTTGCCCGAGAGATAGAGATGCTTGCGCGGGGTCCGGCGTTTCCGCAGCCAGTCCGGCAGTTCGCTGAGATCAGGACGGTAACGGTAATTTTTCTTCTTCATTTTTCACCTCCTATGGGACAAAAATGGTCTTTGCCGGCGGAATGCCGTTGAAGTGGGTTGCGTGGGCAATGGAATAGGCACCGATATTCTGGGCATACACCAGATCTCCCAGCTCCAGCTCCGGCAGTTCCTCGGCGGTGGAGATGATGTCCAGCGAATCACAGGTGGGTCCGGCAAGGGTGGTGAGCTGGGTCGGTCCCTGCTTCAGGGTCGCAAACTGATATTTGCAGTGGTCAAAAACGGTGCCCGAAAGTGCGCCATAAACACCGTCATCAAGGTAATACCAGTGCTTGTTGTTACGGATTGACTTGCCGATTACCGACATCAGCAGAAAGCCCGATGGTCCGACAATTGCCCGTCCCGGCTCGGCGATGATCCGGATATCATCCGGGAAAAGCCGGGAAAGTTCCATATTGAGTGCGGGTGCGATCTCGGCAAACCAGTCCGGGTCAGAGTCAAAGTGCCGGATCGGAAATCCACCGCCGATGTCCACCAGTTTCAGATTCAGCCCCTTGTTTTCTGCCTCGTTAAGAATCATCCGGGTGAGTTCCAGCGCATCAAGGTAGTTATTGCCCTGCAGACACTGGGAGCCGACATGAAAGGAGATGCCGGCCGGTTCCAGTCCGAGCCGCTTTGCCTTGAGCAGCAGGGGGATGGCATCAGCCGGTTCGGCACCGAACTTGAGTGACAGTTCCACCACCGAGCCGACATTGGGCACCTTGATTCTTACCACCACCTGGGCATTTGGTGCATGGCGGGCGATCTTGTTCAGCTCATATTCGGAGTCAAAGGTCATCAGCCGGACCCGGTGCCGGATCGCATATTTAATCGCCTCCGGCCGTTTGATCGTGTTGGCAAAGATTACCCGTTTCGGATCCGCACCGGCAGCAAGCACCCATTCAATCTCCGGTACCGAGGCGACATCAAATCCGCAGCCTTCAGCGGCAAGTGTTCTGATGACATCAGGATTGGGGTTTGCCTTGACCGCATAGAAGGGTTCCACCCGGGGCAGGAGTTTGCGGAACTTTGCCAGCTGGGCTAAAAGCAGGGTGCGGCTGATGACAAACAGCGGCGTGCCGTGTCTTTTTGCGAGCCTGGGAAATGAGGCGCGCAGTTTTTTCAGATAGCCGTTCTGATTTTTAACATTTGTGTTCACGCCTCAATTATTGCCGGTCAGCTTTGCGGGTCAAGATTGGACACCGGCGGGCATCAGCACTGCGGCGCCGTTGAGCCGGCTGTGCTTGACCGCAAGCAGGGCTTCGTTTGCCCCCTCAAGCGGGAAGGTGGTGACGGTGGTCTGGAGTGGAATTTTCTCTGCCAGCTGAAGCAGTTCGGTTACATCCTGCCTGGTGCTGTTGGCAACCGATACCAGCTGCCGTTCGTGGTAGATCAAATCATAGTCCAGCACCGGGACCGGGCTCATATGGATGCCGGCAAGGGCAAGGGTAGCGCCCCGCTCCAGCCGGGCAAGCGCCTTCGGCACCAGCTCGCCGGCAGGCGCAAAGATGACTCCGGTGTCCAGCTTAAAGGGGGGCTGTTCATCAGCAGTGCCGACCCAGTCAGCGCCCAGCTCCCGGGCGTGCTGCTGATGGAGCGGACTGCGGGTAAAGACCGCAACCGGACAGCCCCAGTATTTGAGAACCTGCAGGCAGATATGGGCAGAGGCGCCAAAGCCCCACAGCCCGACCCGGTCGCCGGGCTGAATCTGCGCCCGCCTCAGGCTCCGGTAGCCGATCACACCCGCACAGAGCAGTGGTGCGAGGTTGGGCAGAGGCAGGTTTTCCGGCAGTGGGTAGCAGAATCCGGCATGGACCAGGGTAAACTGGGCATAGCCGCCGTCAGTATGAAAACCGGTAAAACGGATGTTTTCACAGAGGTTTTCCCGCCCTTTGAGGCAGAATCTGCAGGCTCCGCAGACCCGGGCAAGCCAGGGGATGCCGACCAGTGTGCCCGGCAGTGGCTGTGCCACATTTTCTCCCAGCTTGTCAACGATGCCGACAATTTCGTGGCCGACGATGAGCGGCAGGCGCGGGACCTTGATGTCCCCCTCAATCTCGTGGATGTCGGTATGGCAGACACCGCAGGCAAGGACCCGGACGCGCAGTTCATCCGGTCCGGGTTCAGGAACGGGCAGTTCTGACCTCTCCAGCGGTGCAGTTTCCACCGGTGCGATTTTGCGCAACACCATCGCCCGCATCGGAGATTATTAAACATCGTGAACCCGGCAAGACAAGCACGGCGGATGTCCGGTTGCGGTCTTCAGGCAGACAGTGACCGGAAAGGGATTCCTCGACTGCGCTCGGAATGACCCCTCTTTTCCCAGTCATTTCGACCGGAGTGGAGAAATCCCTTCTGCTACCGTTGACAGTGAGGCAGAGCAGTGGTAATTTTATCCAGAAAGGAGCTGAAATGGAGAAACGCCGGGTTGCCATCTTCGCCTTTAATTCCGAGCCGGTGGTATTTGCCCACTGTCTGCTCAACGGGCTGGGGATGCAGGCGCAGGGCTGGGAGGTGAAGGTTGTGATTGAGGGGGATGCGACCAAACAGGTCTCGCTTTTGCGCAATGAGACCAAGCCCTTTGCCGCTCTGTGGCAGAAGGCGAAAAGTGCGGGCATTATTGACTGTGTCTGTGAGGCTTGCGCCCGCAAGAACACGGTTGTGCCCGCGGTCCGGGAGCAGGGGCTGAAGCTGTGCAATGAGCTGGAGGGCCATCCGAGCATCGGCCGGTATATTGAGCAGGGCTGTCAGGTGCTGATCTTCTGATGGCGGATAACCCGTTTGATCTGCTGGCAGAAAAATACGACCGCTGGTATGATGAGGAGGGCAGGGAGGCGTTTGCAGTTGAGCTGGCAGCGCTGCGGCGGGTGGTGGCGGAGCTGCCCCACCCCTGGCTTGAGGTCGGAGTTGGCACGGGCAGGTTTGCCCGGGCGCTCGGCATTCCGCTGGGTGTTGACCCGTCCGCGGAGATGCTCAAGCTGGCACAGGCGCGGGGAATCAGGACGGTTCAGGCGGTTGCCGAGAGCCTGCCCTTTGCTAATGGCGAGTTCGGCACCGTGTTTCTCCTGACCACCTGGGAGTTTCTTTCTGAACCCGAGCGGGCGCTTCTGGAAATCCGGCGCATACTCAAGCCCGGCGGGATGCTGGTCAACGCCTATCTGGACCGGGGTGGTAAATGGGCAAAGCTGTATCTCCGCAAGGCAGAGGCAGGACATCCGCTCTTCAGCCGGGCACGGTTCTATGATTATAATGAGGTTATCCGAATCACCCGGGAGTCGGGCTTTGATGTCGTCCGCACCGTCTCCGCCCTGTTTTCCGGACCGGGTGAGGATACAGCCGGCGATGAGCCGAAGGAGGGTTTCCATCCGGGTGCGAGCTTTGTGGTCATAGTGGGCAGAAGCCAGACAGATTATATCCGGACAGCCCTGATATAAGCCCGGGGCATGCCCCCACCACAACATATTGGGTTTAATTTTAAAGCAGTGTCTATATATTGAGTGTCATCTGGAAAACCGGCGCCGGACAGCGAGGAGGAACAGGGTAATTACCGAGCCGCGGTTTTTTTACCATGCCGGGAATGGCTCAGGGAATCCGGTTATCTGGAGCGGACCTGACGCAGTGCGGCTTCGTGCTCCTGCGGGGTGCGGGAAAAGATGTGAGTGCCGTCGCCCTTGGAGACAAAAAACAGGTAATCATGTTGCGCCGGGTGGAGGACCGCACGCAGTGCCAGTCTGCCGGGGTTGCAGATCGGTCCGGGCGGGAGGCCCGGGTGGAGATAGGTGTTATAAGGGGAGTCAATCTTCAGGTCGCCGTTGGAGAGCCGTTCCTTGGGCTGGGGCAGGATGAACTGGACGGTGGCACAGGACTGGAGCGGGATGTGGCGCCGGAGGCGGTTGAGGAAGACACCGGCGATGACCGGAAACTCCTCCGGCACCCGCGCCTCCTTTTCCACAATTGATGCCAGTATGACCACCTGCGGTTCGGTCAGGGTGGTCCGGCTTTCCCGGCGGAGCGATTCATAGGTGGTGCGGAACTGGTGGACGAGCCGGCGGATGAGGCCGCGGGGGTCAGAGCCGGTCTGGAATTCGTAGGTCTCGGGAAAGAGCCAGCCTTCCGCAGTGGCAAATGGAATGTCAAGGGAGCGGAGCAGGACCGTGTCGGCGCAGGCGGTAAGGAAGGAGTCTGCCGGGCAGATGCCGTTTTCGGCGAGGATTTTCGCAATCTGGCGGGTGGTTGCTCCTTCCGGAATGGTGACGAAGAGGAATGCCGGGGTTTCGCGCGCAAGCATCTTGAGCACCAGTTTCGGGTCGGAGTTGGGGATGAACCGGTAGCGTCCGGGCTGGATGCGCTGGTCGTAGCGGTCAAGCCGGGCAATGAGCTGAAAGATCAGGGCGGAACTGATGATGCCCTTTTCCTTGAGGGCGGTGGCAATTTCCAGAATTGACATGCCGGGTTTGATGACCACCTCCCTTTTCGGTCCGGTGTAGTCGGGCGGAACCGGTTCGGAGCAGAAAAGGCAGAAACAGAGCAGGGCGGACAGCAGGCAGCGGGCGGTCATTCTTCAACTCCGGTTGCCCTGCGGCAGCTCCGGATCCAGTTGAGGTAGTCCTCAAGGATGATGGTGGCGGCGATGCGGTCAAGCGGTGATTCCGCACCCGGACGCTGGCGGAACGGCGTGCCGTGCACCTCGGCGTAGATCTGCTGGGCATAGCGGGTGGAAAGGCGTTCGTCAAACAGTTCCACCGGCAGATGGAGCTGACGGGCAAGGCGGGAGGCGAGCTGGCGGATCTTTTCACTCCGGGTGCTGGGTTTGCCGGAAAGGCTCAGCGGGAGACCGATCACAATCAGGTCAATTTCATACTGTTTCACCAGCCGGCTGACCGCAGATATGAGTTCCTCGTCGTTCTTGTGGGTGATGGTTGTGAGGCTCTGGGCGATGGTGCGGGTTTGGTCCGAGATGGCAACACCGGTGCGCCTTTCACCGTAATCAAGGCAGAGGATCCGGGACATCGGATAAAAGTTTAGCCCAGAACCCGGTTTCTGTCCAGTGGTGAAAGGCAATGTTTTTTGACTTTGACGCCGGTTCGGATATATTTAGCCCGATATGGACGAAGCAAAGCTACCGGATGATTTTGAACCGTCTTCACAGCAGCGGGAGATCCGGCTGCAGAAGCTGAATCAGCTGCGGGCAGGTGGTATTCTGCCCTATGCCTATCACTACCGGCGGACTCATCTGAGTCAGGAGGTGATTGGCAGTTTTGAGGAGCTGAACGGGAAAGAGGTACGGGTTGCCGGCAGGGTGATGTCCTGGCGCCGGCACGGCCGGACCCGGTTTGCGCATATTCTGGATGGCGCGGGACGGCTCCAGCTTTATTTCCGGCAGGATGTGCTGGGCACAGAGAATTACGAACAGCTGGAGCTGGTGGATATCGGCGATATCATCGGCGTGGCAGGTGAGGTCTTCCGGACGAAGACCGGCGAGGTTACCGTCAATGTCCGGGAGTGGACACTTCTGAGCAAGGCGCTCCTGCCCCTGCCGGAGAAGTTTCACGGGCTGAGGGATGTGGAGCAGCGCTACCGGCAGCGGTATGTGGACCTGATTGTCAATGCCGATTCCCGGCGGGTGTTTGAACTGCGTTCCCGGATCATCCGGCTGATCCGGCAGTTTCTGGATGAACGGGGCTTTGTTGAGGTGGAGACGCCGGTGCTCCAGCCGATTTATGGCGGTGCCGCTGCCCGGCCGTTTGTTACCTATTACAATGTGCTGGAGCAGGAGATGTTTCTCCGGATCTCGGATGAGCTGTATCTCAAACGGCTGATCGTCGGCGGGCTGGAGCGGGTCTATGAGATCGGCAAGGATTTCCGGAATGAGGGGCTGGACCGGACCCACAACCCGGAGTTTACCCAGCTCGAGCTGTATCAGGCGTATGCCGATTATCATGATATGATGGCACTGGTGGAGGAGCTGTTCCGGTTTCTGGCGCAGAGCCTTTTCGGTAGCACTGAAATTGAATACTGCGGTCAGCGGGTGGATTTCGGCAAACCGTGGCAGCGGGTGCGGTTTGTGGAGGCGCTCCGGGAGAGGCTCGGGGTTGACCCGCTGGCGCTGAGCGATGAACAGCTGCGGACAGCGGCGCAGACCGCCGGGATTGAGGTCAAGCCCGGGACGACGCGGGCAAAGCTCTTGGACAAGCTGTTCAGTGAACTGATTCAGGACCGGCTGATTGCCCCGGCCTTTGTCCTTGACCATCCGAAGGAGACGACCCCGCTCGCCAAACCGCACCGCCAGGACCCGAGGCTGGTGGAACGGTTTGAGCCGGTGGTCTGCGGGATGGAGATCGGCAATGCCTTCAGCGAGCTGAACGACCCGCTGGAGCAGCGGGAGCGGTTTATCGAGGGGGTGAAGCGGAATGAGGAGTTTGCCACCGTGGATGAGGACTACTGTACTGCACTGGAATACGGTCTGCCACCCACCGGTGGATTGGGAATTGGGATTGACCGGCTGGTGATGCTGTTTACCAATCAGGACTCAATCCGGGATGTGATTCTCTTTCCCCAGCTGAAGAAAGCCAGCGGATGATTTCCGGTTTTGAGTTTTTCATCGCCCGGCGCTATCTCCGGGGCCGGAGCCGGCATCTGCTTTCCGGTCCGAGTGCGATTGCGATGGGCGGTGTGTTTGTCGGGGTAGCGGCGATCATCATTGTCCTTTCGGTGGAAAATGGGTTTCACAAGGAGCTCCGGGACCGGATTCTGGGCGCATCACCCCATATTACGGTTTCCCAGTTCGGTTACCAGCCGGTGGTCTATCAGGGTGAACAGGATTCACTTGTCCGCAAAATCCGGCAGGTGCCGGGAGTTGTTGAGGTGGCACCTTTCATCTATACAAAGATTCTGATCCGAGCCGGCTCGCTGGTGGAGGGAGGTGTGGTCAAGGGTGTGGAGCCGGAGCTGGAAAGGAAAATGACCCAGCTTGCGGGCAGTGTGATTGAGGGCGAATTTGTGCTGGATTCCGCCGGCGCGGTGATCGGCAGTGAGCTGGCGCGGAGTCTGGGTGTTTTTGTCGGCGATGAGATTGTGCTCTTTACGCCGGCGGCCGGTACCGCAACACCGGTCGGTTATCTGCCCCGGACGAAGACCTTCCGGGTGCGGGGGATTTTTGATGCCGGGATGTATGAATACAATGCCAGTTTTGTGTTTGTCGGTTTGCGGGATCTGCAGCAGTTTCTGGGGATACGGGGGATGGTGAGCGGATATGAGGTGCGGTGTGCTGAACCGCTGGATGCGAGCCGGGTTGCCAGAAGGGTTGCCAGTGTGCTGGGGATGCCGTTCCGGGCAACCGACTGGATCGCCCAGAACAAGAATCTGTTCACCGCATTGCGCCTGGAGAAGGTGGTGACATTCATTGTGCTGGTGCTGATTGTGCTCGTGGCGGCGTTCAACATCGTCGGGATGCTGACGATGATGGTAATGCGCAAGACCCGGGAGATCGGAATTCTGAAGACGATCGGTGCCCGCTCACCAAGCATCACCCGGATTTTCATGCTGGTCGGGCTGATGATCGGTATCCTGGGAACTGCAGGGGGTGCAATCTTCGGGTTTGTGGTGTCCTGGCTTTTGAACCGTTACCGGTTTGTCAATCTGCCGGGAGATGTGTATTTCATCAAGAATCTGCCGGTGCAGATGCAGTGGCAGGATTTTGCCATTGTCTGCACCTCGGCGCTGGTGATTACCTTTGTAGCGACATTCTATCCTGCATACCGGGCGGCAAGACTGCAGCCGGTGGAGGCGATCCGCTATGAATGAAAAGGGAGGCGCTGTGCCGGTGCTGATTGCTGAGGATATCTGGCGGAGTTTTCAGACCGGACCGGAGCGGCTGGAGGTGCTCAAGGGGGTGAACCTGACCGTAGCGCCGGGCGAGCTGGTGGCGATTGTCGGACCATCTGGTTCAGGCAAGTCAACACTCCTGCATATTCTGGGCGGGCTGGACCGGCCGGACCGGGGCCGGGTGGTGCTTGATTCCTGCGATATTTTCCAGTATCCTGAAGACAGGTTACCGGAGTTCAGAAGCAGGAAGGTCGGTTTTGTGTTTCAGTTTCATCATCTGCTGAGCGAGTTTACCGTCTTGGAGAATGTGGCAATACCGCTGCTCGTTGCCGGAGTGGAGCGGAAACGGGCGCTGGAACAGGCGGCGGCAGTGCTGAATGAGGTCGGGTTTGTTGCCCGGTGGCAGCACCGGCCGGCAGAACTTTCCGGCGGGGAACGGGCGCTGGTGGCGGTCGCCCGGGCACTGGCAAATTCACCCGCAATTGTGTTTGCCGATGAGCCGACCGGCAACCTGGACAGCCGGTCAACCGAGATGCTGGTTGAACTGCTGGTCCGGCTGTGCCACAACGGCAGGACGATGCTGGTCGTCACTCATAATGAGCGGGTGGCACAGCGGGCAGACCGGAAACTGGAGCTGAAGGATGGAAGGCTGGTATAGCGATGGCTGAGGGAGGTGGAGGATGAAGATCTGTGATCTCTGCGGGAAGCGGGAGGCGTCCTTGAGCGTCCGGCAGCTGGACAAGGAGGGCCGGGCGACCGAGCTGGCAATCTGTGCCGAGTGTGCCAAGAAGCGGGGTTTTACCAGCGTGGAGGATTTGAAGAAGAATGCGGCTGAAATTCTGGCAGAACTCAAGGCGAAGGTCGGTGAGCAGGACGAGACGACGGTATGTCCACGCTGCAAGCTCAGTTATGCCGATTTCAAGAAATCAGGCCGGCTCGGCTGTGCAGAATGTTACCGGACTTTTGCCGAGCTGTTGCAGCCGCTGGTGCGGCGTCTGCACGGTTCGGTTCAGCATGTGGGTAAGGGAAGACAGGGAGGGAGAAAACGGGCGCAGGAGCGGCTGGAGGTGGCACGGCTGCGGGCGGAGCTGGAACAGGCGATTCAGGATGAGGATTATGAGCGGGCGGCGATATTGCGTGACCGGCTGAAACGGGCAGAAGGAGAGAGCGCATTATGAGTCTGGTGCCGGAAAAGGTCGGGGCATGGCTGAGTGATACCGGACCGGAGGGGGATGTGGTGATTTCGACCCGGGTCCGGTTTGCCCGAAATATCGAGGATGTACCTTTTCCGGGCAGGATGAAGACAACTGAGGCGGAGCTGGTGCTGGATACGGTGCACTGGGCGCTTGAGGAAACCGGATATCTGAAGGAAGGCAAGTTTTTTGAGCAGGGGATGCTGGAGCAGGATGATGGTCTTTACTTTGTTGAACGGCATCTGGCATCGCCCGATTTTATTGCCAGCAGAAACCCGCGGGGGCTGTTTGTTTCCACTGATGAACGGCTGAGTGTAATGATTAACGAAGAGGACCATCTGCGGTTTCAGGCGCTGGCTGCGGGGCTGGATTTTGCCACTGCCTTCAAGCTGGCGGCTGATCTGGATGAAAGGCTGGAGAGCCAGCTGGAATATGCATTTTCTCAGGATTTCGGATTTCTGACCGCCTGTCCAACCAATCTGGGAACCGGGATGAGAGCCTCGGTGTTTCTGCATCTTCCGGCACTGGTGCTGACGCGCGAAATTGAAAAGGTGCTGCGCGGGGCGTATGCGGTCGGTCTGCTGGTGCGCGGAATCTATGGCGAAGGCAGTGAGACCCGGGGCAATCTGTTTCAGATTTCCAATCAGCGGACCCTCGGGCAGTCGGAGGCGGAGATCATTGAGGTGCTGACCAGTGTGAGCCGGCAGATCATCGACTATGAGCGGAAGGCACGCGAATATCTGATGCATAACCTGCGGGTGGAGATTGAGGACAAGGTATTCCGGTCGCTCGGGATTCTGCGCGGGGCGCGCATCATCTCATCGGACGAGGCAACCAATCTGCTGGCGACCGTGCGGTTCGGGGTGATTCTGGGTATCATCAATGAACTGAAGGTAAGCGAGGTTTCCCAGCTGCTGGTGCTCATCCGGCCGGCAAATCTGCAGGTGATTATCGGTGAGAAGCTGACACCGGCAGAGCGGGATGAGCGACGGGCAACATTTATCCGCCAGAAACTGGTGAGGTGAAGATGCTGCTGGATAACGGAAGACAGGCGAGATTGCAGCAGCTGCCCGCAGTGGAAAGGTTATTTAATGATGAACGGGTCCGGAAGGCGGCTGGAACTCTTCATCCCCGGCTGATTAAACGGATCATCCGGGATTATCTCCATGAGGTGCGCAGTGAAATCATTAACGGCCGGGATGCTCAATTCAGTTTTGAGGAACTGGAGCTCCGACTGCTTGTTGCCCGCAAGCCGACCCTTACCCGGGCAATCAACGGGCTGGGAGTGGTCCTGCACACCGGGCTGGGAAGGGCACCGCTGCCCAAGGTGGCGCAGGAGGCGCTGATTGATGTCAGTGAGCATTTTTCGGCACTGGAGATCAGTCTGCTTGACGGCCGGCGGGGCAGCCGGTATCAGCATGTTGAACCGCTGCTCTGCGAACTGACTGGTGCCGAGGCGGCACTGGTGGTGAATAACAACTGTGCGGCGACACTGCTCATTCTCTCCACGATTGCCAAAGGCAGGGAGGTGATTGTCTCCCGCGGGCAGCTGATTGAGATCGGGGGTTCGTTCCGGATTCCGGATGTGATGCTCCAGAGCGGCTGCCGGATGGTGGAGGTGGGAACGACCAACCGTACTCATCTCCGGGATTATGAAAATGCGATTACATCGGAGACCGGAGCACTTCTGAGGGTTCACACCTCAAATTACCGGATTATCGGTTTCACCAAGGAGGTCCCGCTGGAGGAGCTGGTGGCGCTGGGCCGGAAGTACTCAATTCCGGTAATTGATGATCTGGGGTCCGGAGCACTGCTTGACCTTTCGCGGTACGGGCTGCCCAAGGAACCGGTAGTGAGCGAGTCAATCGCTGCCGGCGCAGATGTGGTCTGCTTTTCCGGGGACAAGCTGATTGGTGCCGGTCAGGCAGGGATCATTGTCGGGAAAAGGGAGCTGATTTCGAAGATGAAGAAACATCCGCTGACCCGGGCATTGCGCTGTGACAAGCTGACCTATGCGGTGCTGGAGCGGACCCTGGAGCTGTTTCTCGATGAGGAGCGGGTGGTGCGGGAGCATCCGTTGTTTCAAATTCTGCTCAAGTCGCCAAGCGAGATGCAGAAGCAGGCGCGACAGCTGCTTAACGCAGTGCAGAAACGGCTGGCAGGCCGGGCGCGGTTTGAGATTAAACCGACCCGTGCCGAGGTGGGTGGAGGTTCGCTGGCAACTGAAAGTCTGGAGTCGGTCGCAGTGGCGGTCAAGCCGGTGGATATCAGTGTGGACGAGCTGGCACGGCGGATGCGGCTGTTCCGGCCACCGGTTTTCGGCCGGGTGGTGCAGGATGAGTATCTGCTTGACTTTCGCACCATTCGCGCGGATGAGATTGCAATTGTTGCCGAGGCATTGATTCAGGCACTGGCTTAAATCGCAGTCAGCGGTCTGACCGGCAGTGGCGGTTCAGTATATCGAGTGCGGGTTGACAGCAGTTTATCGTTTAATACACTGATTAGGTGGCAATAAAAAAGAATATCGCGGTGCTGGCATCGGGCCGGGGAACCAATTTTGAGGCGCTTGCCCGTGCCTGCCAGCATCCAGATTTTCCCGCCGAGCTGAAAATCCTGGTGGTAAATGTTCCGGATGCGCCGGTGCTTGCCCGGGCAGACAACTACGGGATTACGACAGCGGTGGTGGACCACCGGCAGTTCAGAAAACGGAAAGATTTCGAAGCTGAGGTAATCAGAGTGCTTGAGCCCCACGGGATCGATCTGGTCTGTCTGGCAGGTTTCAACCGCATCCTTACCGGCTGTTTTCTCGAACGGTTTCCGATGCGGATCATGAACATTCATCCCTCACTGCTGCCCGCATTTGCCGGACTGCAGGGACTGGAGGTGCACCGGGCAGTGATTGAATATGGAGTGAAGGTTACCGGCTGCACCGTCCATTTTGTCACTGGCGATCTGGATGCCGGTCCGATTATTGTCCAGCGGGCGATTCCGGTGCGGGATGAAGATACACCGGAATCGCTGGCGGTACGGGTGCTGGTTGAGGAGCATCAGGCGTATCCCCTGGCGGTCCGGCTGTTCTGCGAAGACCGGCTTATTCTGGCGGGCAGGCGGGTGCTGGTTCGCGCTCAATGAACGGCCGGCTCCGGGTGGCACTGGCAGGCTGTGGTGTTCAGGCTCAGGTGGCACTTCTGCCCGCACTGAAATCCCATCCGGCGATTGATCTTGTTGCCCTGTGTGACTCTGATATCCGCAAGCTCCACACCCTCTGTGCCCGTTACAATATCAAGCGGTATTACACCGATTTTGACCGGCTGAAGGATGAGCCGGATATCAATGCAATTGTGATTGCGACGCCGAATTATCTTCATGCCCCGATGACCATTGCTGCGCTTGAAAGTGGTAAGGATGTGTTGTGCGAAATGCCGCTGGGAATGAATGCGGCTGAGGTCCGGGAAATGGTGGCAGCCGCCAGGCGGGAGCGGCGCCGTCTGATGCCCTGTCTGGTTACGAGATTGCGCATCGATGTCCAGACAGTCCGCGAATATGTGCTGCGCGGAGATCTGGGCCAGCTTTATTATGCGAAGACCGGTTGGCTCCGGGGCAGACAGCAGTGGTCACCGATGAGCTGGCAGAGGGAGTGGAATTTTGCGGGCGGAGGCGTATTTCTCAATCTGGGGAGCGCACTTCTGGATTCCGCCCTCTGGCTGGTGGCACCGGCAAAGCCGGTTTCCGTGATTGGTGTGGCAGGATCGCACCGCAAAAATCATCAGCGCGGACAGCAGGTTGTTGAGGATACCGCATTTGCCCTGCTGCGATTTGATTCGGGGCTGGTCATGACTCTGGAGGTGGGCTGGAGTCTGCTTCTGGAACGGGATTTTATCTATTGTAATCTTTTCGGCACTCAGGGTGCAGCAGTGATAGATCCGCTGACGATAACGCGCGAGATCCATGGCCGGCTGGTCAATGTCACACCACCGGTGACAACTCGCGCCCCGGTACGCCGGGCTTATGAGCTGCTGATTAAAAACTGGGTGGAGTCGTTACTGAACGATGTGCCGCCCGAAATGGCGGTCGGGGATGCGCTCCTCATTAATCAGATTGCTGATGCATTCTATCGGTCCAATGCGACTGGTTCCGAGGTGCGGCTGGAATCCGAGAGCACGGAGGGTTTGAATTGAGCGGTCAACCGCCTGTTCGGACAGATGCCCATTCGGGTTTCTAACTGGCGCCGCATCGGCCTGCTTTTTTTCGCCGGAGCGGGGCTGGGTCTGGCGTTTGCCCCTTTTCCGTTCCGGTTTCTTGCCTTTTTTGCTCTGGTGCCCCTTTTCTGGGTGCTTGAGCGGTCCCGCCGGTCATTTTTATGGGGATGGATTTTCGGTTTTTTTGCCGCAATGTTCCATCTCTGGTGGCTGTGGTTTCTTGTAGTGCCGGTAGAACCGGTGACCCGGTTTCTGCTGAACATCGGTGTAGTTCTGCTTTTCGGTTATCTCGGGCTCTACTGGGGTGTGGTGGGAGTTGCGGTACGGCGGTTCGGGCTCTGGAGTGCGCCGTTCGTGGTTGCGTTGCTGGAGTTTCTGAAAACCAGAGGGCAGATCGGATTTCCCTGGGATTTTCTGGGTTACACAATGACCTCCTGGCCTGTTTTCATTCAGATCGCTTCGGTGGGCGGGGTGTATCTCCTTTCGCTCTGGGTGGTGCTGGTGAATCTGCTGATTTACGGACTGCTTTTCCGTCCCCGGCGGCGGCCATATCTTGCCGGGCTCGTGGCAGTTTTTCTTATTGTTGCCGGTTTCGGGCTGGTCCGGATGCGTCCCTGCCGTCACTGGTTTAATGTGGCAGTTGTTCAGCCGAATGTGTCACCGCTCGACAAGGGGGATCTGAATTCACGGCAGAGGATTCAGGAGGACCTTTTCCGGCTGAGCCGGCAGGCAGCAGAAGGGAAGCCGGCACTGTTAATTTTCCCGGAGACGGCAACGCTGGTAGACATTACCCATTCCACCGAGATGGGTCCGATGCTCCAGCGGCTGGTAGATTCCCTCGATCTGGAGATTTTTACCGGCACGCCGGTTTATGATGACTCTCACCGTTCCTGGCACAACGGGGCGGTGCTGGTCAGGCCCCGACAGCCGATTACTCAGCGGTATTACAAACTCCGGCTGGTGCCGTTTTCGGAAAAGATTCCCTACAGCGATGAACTGCCGGTGATCCGGAAGCTCATTGGCACCGCAGATATGGGTAACTGGGATCGGGGCTGGGAATACACAGTCTTCCAGTCCCGGGTCGGTTTGCTGTCCGGGCTGATCTGTTATGAGGCGATTTTTCCGGACCTGGCACGGGAGTTTGTGCACCGGGGGGCGAGACTGCTCGTGGTGGTAACAAACGATGGCTGGTTTGGCAGGCTGCCCGGTGCCTACCAGCACGCTGAGCTGGCGGTAATGCGCACGGTCGAGAATGGGGTGCCGATGGTGCGCTCAGCAAATAACGGTATTTCATTTATTGTCGATCCGTATGGCCGGGTGCTGAAGCAGACCCGGCTGTTTGAGCAGACGGTGCTTTCCGGCAGTGTGCCGCAGCCGCTCGGTCCGACCGTTTACCGGATTCTTGGGGACCGGGTGGTGCTTTTTTATTTGCTGGCACTGATCGTGGGGATTTTTGCCCGGCGCCGGTTCAGCGCAGATCTACCCCTAGGGCGACGGGCCGGGTACAGGCTTCGTTAGTGCCGTTGCTGGTGGCAGCGCGGATATTCAGCAGATAGATTCCGGCGGGCAGAGGCCGGAGCCGGTCATCAGTGCCGTCCCATTTGAGGTCATAATAACCGCCGGGCGCATCTCTTAACAACTGGCGTACCCGCCGGCCTCGGAGGTCGTAAATTTCCACAGTCAGCCGGTAACCGGCACGCGGTGAGTTAAACCGCAGGGTCAGAAACTGACCGTCTTCAGGCACAAACGGGTTGGGGAAGATGGTGTCGACAGTCAGTTTTTCTGCGGGTTCAAAGGCAGCGGTGGTGTCGATAATGTCGGCGGCGAACCGGGGCAGGAGCTGATAGCCGGTATTGTAGGGTTCTTCGGGGTCATACTGGCCCACAATACCGGTAATCCGCAGACGTCTGCCGGTGGTGAGCCAGGTTACCGGAATACCGGTGTTATCGCCGATGCGGATTGCGATTGCCGGGGTTCCGTTCTTGATCGTCAGGTTCCAGCCGGAGCCGGAGCGCACTGGTGCCGCAACGACATCTCCGACTACCGTCAGCAGGTCGCTTTCCATCGCTTCCGTGAGCGGGGTGTTAAAGGGAAGGATGCGGGGCTGGACGGGTTGAGGCAGACTATCAGTAATCCAGATTGCGCCATCGGCGATTTCTGTAAGTCCGTTGTATTCAGTGACTCTGCCAATGACGGCAAGTTCAGTACCCAGCGAATCAAGATAGCGGGACTGTTCAGCCGCGGTAGCGCAGTTGTAGATGTTGATGCCACGGGTCTGGTCCTGAACATAAAGGCTGGTGTTAGTGCCGGTGGTAAATACCCGAGCCGGGCCGGTGAGCCGGCCCTGAACCCGGACCCACTGATTGAGAAGCTGGGGGGTGACGCCATCCGGACCGGGCGACTGGACCTGAGCAATGGTAAAGAGAGGAATACTTTCTGCCGAGCGGGAGAAGTCGGTGCGGAACCGGGGCAGGAGCTGATAGCCGGTGAGCGGCTGAGTCGTATCACCGGTGTACTGACTTTTGATGGCGATGATGGTGAAAGTATCCGGATAACATATGAAGCCGGGCAGAGGGGTTTCAGCATCGATCCGGACCTGAGTGGTGCCTGTCGAGTCCTCCAGGATGTAATTGGTGCTCCCTTGGAGGAAAAGACTGCTGATACGGACACCGGGGATCTTCACCAGTTCACCTTCATAAAGTTCGCGGTTGATTTCGCGGCAGGCGAGGAGTCTCGGTTCAGGCAGGGGGCGGTTTTTCGCCAGAACGGTGATGGTGGCGCTGGTGAGCTCGGTTTTACCCCGGTACCAGTCGATCCGTCCGTTTACGAGCACGCTGTCTCCCAGATCGGCATTCTGGAATGTGAAGCTGAAGACATTGATGCCGGCGCTGGTGTCCTGAATATAGATGTCAGTGTAACGGGTGTCAAAAATGGAGTCGGGTGCGGTGACAATTCCAGTGAGAGTGACTTCCTGTCCCCGGCGGTCGGGCTTGCCGTTGCCGTCCGCATCCTCAATTGCCCAGCGAATTGGTACCGGCTGGGCGTAGAGTGTGACGGTCATCAGAACAGCACCAATCAAAGTTAATCTGACGATTTGATGGCGGTTCATTTTCTGTTTGCCCCGGTAATCTGACGGGCAGCTTCGTCAAGTACTGTCTGGGCATCAGTTCCGGTGCGGATGATTTTCTCCAGGGCATCACCGAGCGTCCTTCTGCCGGCAAACCAGATCTCAGTTTTCGGCTCAAATGCGAGGTAGTCCAGCTGTTTCAGGGCACGTTCCAGCCCGGGAAGTTCAGCAATTAATTTCCGGTATTCGGGGTGCGCAAGTGCACTGCGCCGCACCGGCACATAGCCAGTCCGGACTGCCCATTTCGCCTGCTGTTCCGGTTCGATAAACCATTTGACAAATTTCCAGGCGGCGGCGATCTGTTCTGGGGTTCCGGTGCGGAAGATGCCGATGTTGGTGCCATAGCCGATTGCTGCGGGTCGGCCTTCAACAGGCAGGGGCGCAATACCGAGCCGGAAGGTCAGGTTCGGCTTGAGAAATGCGTAGGAGACCGAGGTGGACTGAATGCAGGCGATCCTGCCGGCAAGGAAGTCGTTCTGGGGTTCGTAGCCGGCACCGTAATAGACGCTGGAATCTTCATTGACCAGTGCAGCCAGAAACCGGGCAGCGCGCACCCCGGCCGGGGAATTAAACTCAGGTACGCCGGTGCTTTCGTTGAGAAACCTGCCACCCTGCTGGAGGAGTAGAGTGCCGAAAATTCCTTCGTTGACAATGCCGGCACCACCGTATCTCCCGGCCTTCCGGCTGGTCAGGCGTCTGAGCATGGTCCGGAGTTCAGTCCAGGTTTGGGGAAACTGGTCATAGCCGGCCTGTTTGAGCTGTTCAATGTTGTAGAAAAAGACCGGGATTGATTTGTTGAAGGGCAGGGTGACCAGCCGGTCGTTCCAGGTGTTGTTCTCAATGAATGGGGGAAAGAAATCGGCGAGCTCCTCGGGTGTCAGACCGTCAGATGTATGGATGAGTGAATCCACGGGCACCAGTTTGTTCAGTGCATAGAACTGGCTCGTCCAGGATTCATACATCTGAGCCAGATTGGGAGGGGCGTTGACCTGAACAGCACCCATCAGCTTCTGGGAAAGGCTGGAGTAGTTTGCCATTGATACCGGTTGAATGTCAATTTCCGGATGCTGAGTTTCAAATTCCTGAATCATTGCCTCCAGCGCATCCCCCAGCGGTCCGCCCATCGCATGCCAGAAGGTTACAATAATCTTTCTGCCCGCGGCCGGTCTTTTCTGGCGGTTACCACAGCCGGTTATGAAAATAAAAGCAAGTATGACCAGAAGGTAGCGGTCCATCAGCACAATTTTATTTGCCCGGGTGTATCAGTCAAATCATACCGGAATGAATGGCTTCGAGACGGACGGGATTTTTGCCCTGCAACCGGGGATTTATGAGGTGCTGCCGGTGCGGTCAAGCGGTATAGTTATGCAGAGAACGGCACATGACCGGAAAAGTAACGGTTCTTCCGGGTGCATTATTTCAAGTAATTGAGGTTAAATGTGTTAGACATACCGGTTAAGTTGACACGTTAAAAGCCCTGCGGGCAGGCTCCAATTTTATGATGGGAAAACTGTCAGCAGGTAAAAAATTCTGCGGTTAAGGCATATTGTGTTCTCTTCATTCTTGACCCCTTTTCTGTTCTCCGTATAATCGGATAAATGGAAAGAAAACGGATTCTCACTGGGGACCGTCCTACCGGTCCGTTGCATCTGGGACATTATGTCGGCTCGGTTGCCAACCGGGTGCAACTTCAGGACCAGTATGATACCTTCATTATCATTGCCGATGTTCAGGCACTGACCACCAATTTTGATCAGCCGGAGCGGTTGCGTCAGGATGTGTTGAATGTGGCAATGGACAATATTGCCTGCGGCGTTGATCCCGAGAAGGCGACTATTTTTGTCCAGTCCATGGTGCCGGCAATTGCCGAACTGACTGTTATCTTTGCCAACTTGGTTACCGTGCAGCAGCTTTTACATAATCCGACAATCAAGACCGAGGCACGGCAGTATAATTTTGAGGAATCCATGCCCTACGGGTTTCTGGGGTATCCGGTAAGTCAGGCGGCAGATATTCTCTTCTGCCGGGCGCACCTGGTGCCGGTTGGAGAGGATCAGGCACCGCATATTGAGCTGACCAGAAAGATTGCCCGCAAGTTCAATGCAATTTATGCGCCGGTATTTCCTGAGCCGGAGCAGATTCTCAATCCCCGGCTGATCGGACTGGATGGCAATGCGAAGATGTCCAAAAGTCTGGGCAACGCAATTTATCTTTCGGATACCCCGGCTGAGGTGAAGCGGAAGGTGGGAACGGCGGTGACCGATCCGGCACGGATTCACCCGACCGATCCGGGTCATCCGGAGGTGTGTGTTGTCTATGCCTATCATCAGACATTTAATCGAGATGAGGTGTCCGAGATTGAAGCACGATGCCGGGCAGGAAAGATCGGCTGTGTACCGTGTAAAGGGCGTTTGACCGAGGTGCTGATCCGGTTTCTGGAGCCGATCCGGGAGCGCCGGGCAGAACTGGAGAGAAATCCGGATCTGGTCTGGGACATCCTGCAGAAAGGAACCGCTCGTGCCCGGGCTGAAGGTGAGAGGACAATGGCGTTAGTCCGGGAGGCGGTGCAGATTAACTATTTTCCGATGCCGGGAAAAGACAGATAAAAAGTGGTTAAGAGTGAGGGGTCCGGCTACGGAATTATTTTGGCCTCAGGCCGGGGCAGGAGATTCGGGGGACTGAAGCAGTTCGCCCTGCTTCGGGGGCGGCCGGTGATTTATTACAGTCTGCGGGTGTTTGAGCGCTGTGCGGCAATCCAAGGGTATGTCGTAGTTACCAATCCGAGTAAAATCAGACAGGTCCGAAAGATGGTGGCGGAGTTGCGGTTAAGGAAAGTCCTGGATGTGGTTTGGGGGGGCAGGGAGCGGATGGACTCGGTGATACTGGGGTTGGCAGTGCTGCCGGAGGATGGATATGTAGCGGTTCATGATGCAGCACGGCCGCTGATTACTGTTCCAATGCTGACGCGGGGGTTGAAAGCGGTACGCAAAACCGGTGCGGTTGCCTTTGGTGCACCAGTAACTGATACTATTAAGGAGGTGATTGAAGGCAGGATTGTGCGCACCGTTGACCGCTCCGGTCTGGTGGCAATTCAGACACCCCAGTTCTTTGATCTGGGAATTTTGCGCCGGGGATATGCAAAAGGCAGTAATCAGGGAATGTTGATAACCGATGACTGTCAGGCGGTGGAACTGCTGGGACTTTCTCCCGCCGTGATTATCAACACCCGGCCGAATTTGAAGGTAACTTATCCTGAGGACCTGCGACTGTGTGAAGCACTGTTATGAGGAGAGCAAAAATTGCTGTTTTCGGTTCTACCGGTTCGGTGGGTAAGTCAGCACTGGCAGTAATTGAACATCTTGCAGACCGGTTTCAACTGGTAGCAATTGCGGCTCATCAGTCGGTGGCGGAGATCTGCCTTCAGGCTGAGCGGTATCAGCCCCGGTATGTGCTTCTCAGTGATAAACAGGCAGCTGAAAGAGTAAAGTCACGGCTGGGGAGGCGTTTTCGCGTGCTGGGCGGCAAGGAGGCGCTGGAGCAGTTCCCGGACAGTCATGAGATTGATACGCTGGTGATGGCAATGTCCGGGACCGCAGGACTCGGTGCGGTGCTGGCGGCACTGCGTCAGGGGAAAAAGGTGGCGCTGGCAAGCAAGGAGTTACTGGTTGTCTATGGTGAGCCACTGATGAGATTTTCTCGGCGTTATCACGGCACAGTACTGCCGGTTGACTCCGAACTGGCTGGCATTCATCAATGTCTTGAAGGTCGAGATTTTTCCCAGGTCCGCCGCGTCATCCTCACCGCTTCAGGAGGGCCGTTTCGCCGGACCGGACCGCCGGCAGATGCTCAGGTGCGGCAGGTGCTGCGCCATCCGGTTTGGAAAATGGGTAAAAAGATCACCGTTGATTCGGCGACGCTGATGAACAAAGGGCTGGAGGTGATCGAGACTGTCCGGCTTTTCGGGTTTACGCCGGATCAGGTGACAGCGGTAATTCACCCGGAATCGGTGGTGCATGCGCTGGTTGAATTCCGGGACGGTTCACTGCTGGCTCAGTTGTCAGTGCCGGATATGCGCCTGCCAATACAATACTGTCTGACCTGGCCAGAACGAGAGGGTTCGCTTGTACAGTTTCTGGATTTTGAGCAGAGGATGAAACTGCACTTTCTGCCGGTTGATCAGGCGCGATTTCCCTGCGTTCAGCTGGCATACCGGGCACTGGCTGCCGGCAGCGGCGGGACCTGTGTACTTAATGCTGCTAATGATGTGGCAGTGGAAGCGTTTCTTCAGGGGCAGATTGCCTTCGGGGAGATCCCGGATATAATCAGACAGACATTAGCGCAGTTTACTGGCGAGAAGAAAAGAAAGAGGTTTTCTATCCCCCTGCTGCAGCAGCTGGAGCAGAGGGCGGGAGAGTTTGCCCGCAAGCTGATCGGAATTAACTGAAAGGAAGGAGATGTTTACATCCTTGAGTACGCTCGGGCTGGTGGCGATTTTGATCGGCGTACTGATCACTATTCATGAATTCGGACATCTGATCGTAGCCAAGCTGGGTCGGATTCCGGTTGATTCATTTTCCATCGGTTTCGGTCCGGTAATACTGAAGAGGCGTATCGGTGAAACTGAGTACCGGCTTTCGCTCGTGCCGCTCGGTGGATACATTAAAATGGTTGGAGAGGACAATCCGGCGCAGGGTGGGTTCAGCAGTAAGCCGGTCGGAGTCCGGGTAGCGGTGGTCGCTGCCGGTCCGTTCTTCAATCTTGTACTGGGGTTTGTTCTGATTGTAGCTATGTATCTTATTTTCGGAGTTACTTCAGTGTCACCGCTGGTAACCCCCTTACCTGGCAGTGGAGCAGAGGGCGCGGGTTTGCGGGCAGGAGACCGGATACTTGCCGTTGCCGGTGATACTGTTCCGGATTTTGAAACCTTGCAGCAGCTCCTGATGAAGTATCGGGGGAAAGAGGTTACAGTCATGACCCGACGGGGGGACAGCACGCTGGTTTTCCAGTATCTGGTTCCCGAATCACTGGAAATGGAGCCGTTCATTCCACCGGTGATTGACCGGGTGCGTGCCGGCAGTCCGGCGGCAAGACTCGGGCTTCGCCCCGGCGACCGTATACTGACGGTCGGGGGTAATGAGGTCCGGAGTTGGGAACAGTTTGTCCGTGTGGTCCGGGAGCACGGCGGAATGTCGATCGAGCTTTGCTGGCAGCGGGGGGAATCTCTGTACGTCGATTCAATCGTTCCGGCATTGGAACAGGATCAACTCAGCCGGGAACGATTTGGTCAGATCGGGGTCTGGGTGCGTCTGCCGCGCAGGGCCATGTCTCTACCGCAGGCGGTCTGGGAAGGAGCGAGGCGCACCGGTTACATAACGGTTCAGACCTTCGTAATTATTTACAAGGTGATTACCCGGAAAATATCCTCCCGGGCGATCGGCGGGCCAATCATGGTTGCCAAAATTGCCTGGGAGGGGGCGAGCTGGGGATGGGAGTATTTTCTGGCACTCTGGGCGCTACTTTCCATTAATCTGTTTGTAGTCAATATGCTGCCGGTACCGGTGCTTGATGGTGGACGAATTCTGCTGGATGTCATTGCCGGTGTCCGACGCCGTCCGCTTTCCGACCGGGAACTTACTTGGGCGAACAGTATCGGCTGGGCTGTTATTGGAATTCTGGTGGCGCTCACGCTTTTTAATGATCTCAGACGGCTGCTTTTTAAGTGAGAATTCTTGGCGTAGCGGCTGCCCCGGAGCCGCAGCAGTTTATTGAGGGGTTCCCGCCTCGGGGTGCCCGGCTTTTTCTGTGTCCGGACCTGGAAATCTGCCGTCTGGCAGCACTGACTCCGGATGATGAGTTTGACTACCAGGATGAGCGGTTGCAAGTAATAACCACCAGCGGCTACGAGCTGGTGGTGGTGCGGGTGGATTTTAATTGTGAAAATTCAGCCCGGGTACTGGCTGAGCGTTTCTATGAGGTGCAGGTGCCGGTGGTGCTTTTCGGACCGCAGGTGACTGCCTGGGGAGATAATCCACCGGGCTGGGTCCGGTCTCGCGTCTGTGGCGATATCGTGCTCGTCTGGGACCGGGTTCTTGAAGATGCCCGGCGAGGTAGACTGCTTTCCTGTTACTCTGCTCCCCAGCGACCACACTATGTCGTTCCCAAACTGATATTCCCCAAGCCCGGTATGATGAACGTTAACTATCAGGCAGTGCAATTTGTGCGCGGTTGTGCCTGTCCCAATCGTGTCCGATCAGTGTGTCCGGAATTCCTTTATTATGGTGAACAGGTAGCATTCCGGCCGAAGGATGAAATTATTGGCGAAGTGCTGGCCCTGCCGAAAAAACACATCCGGCTGCTGGACGAAGATATTGCCCGGTATCCTGAATACTATTACGCGCTCTTTCGTATCCTCTGGCGATTCCGACGCCACTGGACCGTTAATGCCGGCAGCCGGCTTTTTGAATATCCCCAGCTGGTCCGGATGCTGGCTAAAGCCGGTGTGAAAATTATTTACCTCAATGAAAGTTTTCTTGATCCCTGGCTGGAGGAGGCACTGAAAAGTCCGGCATTGGCAAAGCAAATTTACCGCCGGGTAAAGTTTCTTCATGCACGGCGCATTCTTGTGGGTGCACGGATTACGCTGCCTGATTCAGGTGCGGACTACCGCCGCATCGCCGGTCTTCTCGTCCAGAGCGACCTGGATTTCATTGAAACCCGTTTTCTCGATCAGAACTGTCGGTTCGTATCAGTGAGATATCATCCGATGGTTCAGACTGATGAGCCTGCCTGGATTAAAAGCCGGTTTTATGCCTTTGATTCCCTGGTAGACCGCTTTGTCCGTCGTCCCCGCCGCGTCGGCTTTTATTCCACTATCTGGTACCTGATACCCTACAGTCTGGCATACCGCCAGAATTTTCTTGAAGGTCTGGATCGCCCCTGACTTGTCGGCTTTAAAGGACCGGTTCCACCTGCTGGACTTCCGGAATCAGTTCCTTGAGCGTTTTTTCCACACCCGCTGCCAGAGTCAGACTGGAAAACGGACAATGGGCGCAGGCACCTGTTAGGCGAACCCGCACAATGCCGTTGTCTTCAATACTTACCAGTTCAATGCTCCCGCCATCAAGTGCAAGAGACGGTTTGATTTTCTGTTCAATCACCTGTTTAATCTGCTGCCGAGTTTCTTCGGTCATGGTTTTTCCCCTTTCGGTCAAGTTCCAGTACGGGGGATGGTCTGGTAATTGGACCGCCAATCCGCCACTGGATAAGTTCCTCCTCAGCACACGGTCGCGCCTTATAAATTTTCCCGTTAGCAGCCACTTTTACCAGTTGTTCACCGGGATGGTCACAGTACCGGGCGCAAATCTGTGCTGCCAGCTCAATTTCTTTCTTTGTCGGTTTCGCCCCCCGCAGAATACACACCGGACCTACTGTTTCTACCGGTTTCAAAATCAGCTGGTCGGAGTCGGTCAGGTTTTCCAGAATCCTGTTTTCCTCCTCATTCCGGCCGACAATCAGCTTTGATTTTCCCGGGAGACGAAAATGACGGCCGTAGTTCAGCAGCCGGATATCAGTCAGAGTTTGAAATTCGTTCCTGTCAATTGCATCCCGGCACCGGGTGGCAAAATTAGTATCGGTCAAGAGACAGCCACCTCCCGGAATGGGATAGTCAACGATTCCGAATTCGCGTGCCAACCGGATCTGGCGGCGTCGATTCCGGCCGTGAAAGTCAAGCAGCCGTTCCCGGCGAATCAGTCCGGACAGTTCCGGGATTGTCGGTTCCAGCAGTTTTGCCGATAGCGGACGCAGAATTCTGCCTTCAAGCCCGGTGAGTTTTTCCAGCAGTTTCAGTGATCGTTTGCTCTGGGAAAAGGGACGCTGACCCAGTACCTCACCGGTGAAAACGAAATCAGCCCTGATTTCCTGCATCAGTAGCTTTGCCTGCTTCAGCATATATGCCATGCAGTCAATGCATGGCGCCATTTTGACAGTGTAGCCGTGCTGAGGGTTGCGCACGATCTCCAGATAATCTGCACCGGCATCAAAGGTCACGAGGGATACTCCCAGCATTTTTGCCTGACTCTGCAGCTGATCGTCGGTTGGAGTTCTGCCCGGAATTGCAAACGGCAGTCTGAAATGCAGCGCCACCGCGGCTATTCCCTGTTCGGCGATCAGCCTGAATGCCAGGATGCTGTCCAGACTGCCGGCAAAAAGCCCTACCGCTTTGGAGTTGCGGCTGTTAATCATAGCTGGCCCTCATTCCTGGTACTTATATATGTAATGATAACTATTATTCAGTCAAAGTCAAGCAAGGCAGGATAATACTTGGGAAACCAAAGCCGGCGAAGTGGTCATTTTTCCTTTTTAATAATCCGGTACTCAACTAACTCTTCCTGGCGGAACAGTTCCCGAACGGTGTCTCCTTGAGCCCAGCGCTGGGTTTTAATGCGTTTGACTACCCCCAAGCCGCTGGCAAGCCATACAGTTTGTGTAAAGTCAACCCGGCTGCTTCGGGATTCAACACGGAAGCACTGCCGGAAGGTGCCACCGGGGACGGTGACGTCTTCACAGCCGGTGACCTCATTTTCTTCCCGTTCCTGTTCAGAATCAAACCACTTTTTTCCAATGGTTAAAGGCTGAATTAAGTAGACAATTCTTTCAATTCTGCCGCCCGCACCGGGAACAAACTTGAAAACTGTATCACCTTGACGCTGAAAGTAGAACATGGCTGACTTCTGGGAGCCGAGCGGTACCTCTACCACCCAGACCTTCCCCAGCCCCGGAATATCTTTCAAGCCCTTGACTACCTCCACTACCTTTGTCTCCCGGGTGATGGCAGTATCCTGACCGGTTATGCGGCGTTCAGTAATTTCCATGATTCTGACCGCACCCGGGATCAACGGGAAGTAATCTGCTGCGAGTTTGCGCCGGCAGGCAGAGAATGGGGTCAGCAGTACAATCAATAAAAAAATCAGACTGGTCCTCAACTGTTTGCTCATAGATAATCCTAACGGGTAATGTTGAGTTTGTCAAACCTGCTCGGCCGGTACCGGTTACCGAGTTAAGTGACCACCGGTTCTAAGTGAACAATTGCCGGAGCCGGTCTTTTACCGTGCCAGAGTCAATTCCGAGCCGCTGTTGCAGCCAAGCCGGTCTGATGTTTCCGGAATTCAGTGCTTCTTCAAGGAGCCGGGAAAACATTTCTGTCGTCAGTGGTTGCCAGCGGTGCCATCGGGTGGTGCCATAGTTCTCAAGTGCACTCAGTACAGCACTTTTTATTCCCGACATCTCAGCGGCCGTGCCGAATTTTTTTTTGAATTTCCGGGCGATTTGATACAAGGGCAGCAGAAGTGCCGGATAGCGGTAGTCGCGAGCCGGGTGGTGGTCAAGGACCAGCACCTCTACCGAGGGTAAAAGCAGCAAATAGATTATATTGACCAGGCTGATTACAAACGGAATGCTGGTAGTCGGATAGGCATGAAGCATGGTGGGATAACCATCAATGATTAACACGTCAGGTTTGATTTTGGCGATCAAATCGGTTGTTTCAACATCTACCGGTCCGGCAACATCAGAACTAATCAGTATCCGGTTCCGTCCCCGACATACTTCGGTCATAATCACTTTTCCCGGTTCTGCCTCTGCTGCGCCATGCCACACAGGAGGAGAAAAGCCGATTTCTGTTCTGCCGAATTGGAAACGGCGTCCGTCTGCGATGACAATCTCCCGCGGCAGTCCGTCAATTGTCTTCAGAAAGCGCCGGGCAGTTTCCTGCTGTGCTGCCGGCTGATCATCAAATGATTTCAGAAAGATGATTTTCCCCCCGTAAATTGCGGGGTCCCGGAGGTCAAAAAAGTGATCGAGATGGTAATGAGAAATGACGATTGCTTCTGCTTCAGCGCAGCGGGTCTTTACCTGATGTTCATACTGTTCCCGTAATTTTTCCCGGACTTCGGCAGGAAGCGGGAACTGTTCAGTCTGAGCTGAGACGCCGGGGTCAGTGACGATGGTAATTTCCGGCGTGTGGATGCAGGTGCACATTCCCTTGACCCCGAATGAATCAAATGCTACCAGCTCCGCCTTCAGCTTTGATCCGGCTGCAATTACATGACTGGGGTTCATCTGGCGATGAGCAGAAGCAGATAGTAAAATGCAGGCAGGGCGAAAAGCAATGAATCGACACGGTCCAGAAATCCTCCATGCTCCCCAAGTGTCCGACTGCTGTCTTTGATATCCACTGCCCGTTTAAAAATGGATTCGAACAGATCTCCGGTTTGGCCGGCAGCGGACAGGGAGATACCGGTAAGCGGTGCAATCCAGAAAGGTTGGGAACTGAAGGGTGTCAATTTCGGCAGCCAGAGGCTGCTGACGGCAGCAGCAGTTGCCAGACCGGCGATTGTACCCTCCAGAGTCTTGTTCGGACTGATTTTTGGGGCGATCTTTTTCCGCCCGAGAATTTTTCCGACCGCATACGCTGCCGTGTCACTCAGCCAGGTGAGCACGAGGGGGAAAAGTACGAGCCAGGCACTGTAATTTTTCTCACCGGCGAACCGCCGGATCAGAATCAGATGTGCCGGCAGGTAACCAAGATAGATGACCGTAAACAGTGAATAGACCGGGATTCGGGGCAGAGGTGCACGGCAGAAAAGCGGAGCAATGAAGAGAAAGGCGATGGGCAGAATCAGAAATTCTTGCAGCCTCTGGAAATAGGCAGAGCACATGATCAGTACTTCGAGCATCAGTATCAGCCAGTTGGGGAGCATAATTTCCGCCCGGCGCAGCAGATTCAGAAATTCCAGCGTCGCCAGAATGCTCCATGCACCCGTAAACACTGCAAGGACCAACGGATGAAGCCGGAGAATGATAAAACTGATCAGCAGAGCGAGAAGCAGCCCGATAATCAGTCTTTCCCTGAAATTACTTTTCATCGATCCTTCCAAACCGGCGCTGGCGCCGGGAGAAATCAGCGATTGCTGCCATCAGTTGTTCCCGGCGGAAATCAGGCCAGAGTGTTTCAGTAAACAACAGTTCGGCATAGGCACTTTGCCAGAGCAGGAAATTGGAAATCCGCTGTTCACCGCCGGTGCGGATAAGCAGGTCTACTGGGGGCAATTCCGGATCGTAAAGCAGCTGAGTAAATTCCTCTTCAGTGCGGGGCGGTCGGTTGAGCCGGCCACTGCGCCAGAGTGCATATGCCTTTTTCAGCGCGTCGATAATTTCTGCGCGGCCACCATAGCTGAGTGCCAGTGTCAGATTCAGTCCAGTGTTGGTCTTGGTTTCGGAAATGAGCGTACGGAGTTTTTTCTGAACCCATTCAGGGAGGTCTGTCAACCTGCCAATCGCCCGGACCCGGACATTGTTTTTTATTAACTCAGCCTGTTCCTGTTCTATCGCCCGTGCCAGAAGTTTCATCAGGCTCTCAATCTCCTGAGCCGGCCGCTGCCAGTTTTCGGTGGAGAAGGTAAAAGCGGTGAGAAATTTTACTCCAATTTCACCGCAGGTCCGGACAATTTCGCGCAGCGCCTTGACTCCCTGCCGATGACCCAGCTGCCGAGGTAGTCCCCGCTGGCGAGCCCACCGGCCGTTGCCATCCATAATAACCGCAATATGGACCGGAATTTTGAGCTCATTGGCGCTGGGCATCAGGATTATCTATACAGACGCCCCAAGGGGTGCGTCTATCTTTCCATTATTTCGCCCTGCTTTTTTGCCAAAAGGTCATCGAGTTTTTTGATAAATTCGTCAGTAATTTCCTGGATCTTTTTCTGTGCTCCTTTGGCATCATCTTCAGAAATTTTCTTTTCCTTTTCCAGTTTCTTTATTTCCTCTATGAAGTCCCGGCGCACATTACGCACAGCCACCCGGGCATCTTCAGTAAGTTTGGAACACAGTTTAGCCAGTTCCCGGCGCCGTTCTTCAGTGAGGGGGGGGATTGGAATCCGGACAAGATTAGCTTCCACTTTTGGAGTCAGTCCCAGTTCTGCCTTCAGGATTGCCTTTTCAATTTCCGGCAGCAGGGTGCGATCCCACGGCTGCACGACCAGCTGGCGCGGTTCAGGCGCCGAGATATTGGCGACCTGGCGGAGCGGAGTCGGGGTGCCATAATACTCTACCCTGACTCCGTCCAGAATTGCCGGGTTGGCTCGGGCGGTCCGAATACGGGCGAACTCTGCCGCCAGCACTTCGACGGCACGGGCCATTTTATTCCGACATTCACTGTAAAGTTTTTCTAGCATATCACACTCCCGATTTTTTCCCCTCTCACTATATCTAAAATAGCCGACGGCTGATTAATGTCAAATACCACAATCGGTATTGAATGCTGCTGGCACAGAATAACAGCGGTTCGATCCAGCACCTTCAGATTCCTGTTTATTACTTCTTCATAAGTCAGGCGGGGATAAAAGACCGCTCCAGGTTCGGTCTCCGGGTCGGCAGAAAACACACCTGAAACTCTCGTCCCTTTAAGCACTACATCCAGTTTCAGCTCTGCTGCCCGCAATGCAGCCGCCGAGTCAGTCGAGAAGAATGGGTTGCCGGTCCCACCGGACAGAATCAGCAATGCTCCCTGGTCCAGATGTACCCGGGCCTGGTGGACCGAATAGCCGGGGACGAGATTTCCTATCGGGAAAGCAGCAAAGTGGTGCACTGGCAGATGTTTTTCCAGCAGTTCGGCCAGGCGAATGCCATTAAGTACGGTTGCCAGCATGCCGATACTGTCTGCAACTACACGGTCCATATTGGCGATTTCCCGGCCCCGCAGGATATTACCTCCGCCGGGGACGACAGCAACCTGAATGCCATGCTGATTTAACTCACAGAGTTGTTTAATGACCGAGGATAACAGTCCATCGTGAGCAAAGACTGTGCCGGATAATTTGAGCAGAATTCGTCGGTAGTAGTTACTCACCCAGTTTGAACCGGGCGAATCGCCGGATTACGATGTTTTCACCGAACTTGGCGATATTTTCCTTCAAATAATCGCCTACAGTTTTTTCCGGTGCTTTCACAAACTGCTGTTCCAGCAGACAGACCTCAGCATAAAATTTCTCAATCTTACCGGCGACAATCTTCTCTACTACCTGAGGGGGCTTTCCGGTCTGCGCTGCCTGTTCCTGATAGATTCGGCGTTCCCGTTCAATCACTTCGGGCGGCACTCCGTTGCGGTCAATGGCAATCGGGTCACAGGCGGCAATATGCATGGCAACATCACGCACAAACCGTCGGAACTCCTGATTCCGGGCAACAAAATCGGTTTCCACGTCGACCTCAATCAGTACCCCCAGCCGTTCACCGGGATGGATGTATGCGTCAATGACGCCGGCGGCGGTGGGCCGTTCTGCCTTCTTGGCTGCTTTGGCAATTCCGCGCTTACGCAGGATTTCGATTGCCTGCTCGATATTACCGTTTGCCTCTTCTAATGCGGTTTTGCAGTCCATCACGCCGGCACCGGTCCGTCTTCTTAATTCAACAACTTTGTCCATCGGTTGACTCATGGTTATCCTTCCTTATCTGCCTTAGCCTCAGTTTTTTCTTCGACTTCAGTTTCAAACTGCTTCTTGCCTTCCATTACCGCACTGGCAATATGACTCGTGACCAGGCGGATCGACCGAAGGGCATCATCATTTCCCGGGATTGGATAGTCGATGAGTTCCGGATTGCCATTAGTATCGATCAGGGCAATGACCGGAATTTTCATCCTCCGGGCTTCAGCCACCGCTGTTGCTTCCCGGACTGGATCAACCACATAAATTGCTCCGGGCAGCCGATCCAGCTGCTGCAGACCGTTGAACAGCTTGGAAAGTGTCCGGTATTCCCGCTGCAGTCGCAGGGTCTCTTTTTTCGGAGCGGCCAACTGGGTATTACTGAGGATGCGCTCCAGTTCTGCCAGCCGGGTAATTCTGGTGGAGACAACATTGAAATTGGTCAGCAGTCCACCTACCCAGCGCACGGTAACGAACGGAGCGCCACAGCGCCGTGCCTCCTCCTCAATAATCGGTCTTGCCTGTTGTTTTGTTCCGACAAAAATTATATCTTTTCCAGATTCGGTAATGGAACGCGCCGCATTATAGGCAACGGTCAGCCGTTCGAGCGTCTTTTCGAGGTCGATAATGAAGATGCCATTCCGCTTGCCGAAGATGTACGGTTTCATCTTCGGATTCCAGCGCCGGGCATGGTGCCCGAAATGTAACCCGGCTTCCAATAGTTGTTTGATGGTTAACGTTTGGTCCACTGGAACCGCTTCCTTCTTTTTGCCAGTCCGTATTTCATTCTTTCCTTTTCCCGCGGATCCCGTTTCAGGAGGTCCGCTGCCTTTAATGTTCCCCTGAGTTCGGGGTTAAACCGCAAAAGGGCACGAGCGATGCCCAGGGAAACCGCAGCCGCCTGAGCTGACAGTCCGCCGCCAGCGACCACGCTGCGTACACCAAAACTGGTTATCCCCGTCACTTGCAGCGGGGTCAGAGCAACTTTTACCAGGTCCTCCCGGCCGAAATAGCTCAGCAGCGACCGGCCATTTACCGTATGCTCAGTTTCTCCAGAAATTAGCCATACTTTGGCGGTGGCGGTTTTGCGCGAGCCAGTTGCAAAATAAGTGTTTGAATCCATATTTTACTCTATTTCTACGGGCACAAGTTTCTGCGCCTGATGCTTATGATCGGAGCCCAAATAAATATGAAGTCGGCGAATGCGCCGTGCCTGAAGGCGGTTTTTCGGCAGCATGCGCAGTACCGCCAGTTTTAATGGTCGGGTGGGGAATCGTTCCACCATCTGGCGGTAAGTAATCTGTTTCAGATGCCCCGGCTTGGTGTTGATATGCCGGTAATAAATCTTATCCTCATATTTGTTTCCCGTTACACGGATAGCACCGGCGTTGATAACGACAACATGATCTCCTGCATCGACATGAGGCGTATAGGTTGGCCGGTGCTTGCCCATTAAAAGCCGTGCGATCCGGCTTGCAAGCCGGCCAAGAATCTGGTCCCGGGCATCGATCAGATACCACTCACCTTTTACTTTTTCCTTTTTAGCTACGTATATTTTCATTGTATCAAAACTTATAACAAAAAGTTTACCCTTTGTCAAATTCTGCCGAGTTGGGGTTAAAACGGTATGTCATCGAGCTGATCCTTGGTGATATCAGTTTCCTCATCGGGGGGCAGGTCTGCTTCCGGTTCAGCCGTTTCAAGCTCAATCGGGGCACCCCGGTCAAGCAGTTGAATGCTTCGGCCGTGGATCTCTACTAGGCTCCGTTTTTCGCCAGTTTGAGTTTCCCAGGAGCGAGACCGCAGTTCACCCTGGACTAGGACCGCCGAGCCTTTTTTCAGCCGGTCAGAGAGCCGGTCTGCCAGCGGTCCCCAGCTGCTGACAGTAAAAAAGTAAGTGTCTTCCCGCCACTCATTGCTGGTCTGGTCTTTGAATCGTCGGTTGACCGCGATCCGGAAGGTGCAGTGCGGAGTTCCCTTGGGAGTGTAACGGATGTCCGGGTCGGCAACCAGCCGTCCCATAACCACAACGTTATTCAGATAGGCAAGACGAAGTCCCGGACCCGACAAACCTTCGCCCCGGGATGAATTTGCAGCACCTGGTTTCTGATCGTTCATACTCATACTGTTGATGTCGGGGTAGGTGCTTCGTTATGCGCTGGTTCAGTTGTCTTCCGCTGGGGCAGCCTAAAGATTGCTAGCCGCAGTAATTCTTCTCGATGCAGCAGGTCGCGCCGGAGGTTTTCCGGAGTAGTGGGGGGGGACTGGAAGTTGATGAAAATATATGTGCCTTCACGCTGCTTCCGGATGGGATAAGCGAAGGCGCGGCGTTCAGTTCTGGCGTCAAGCACACTGCCTCCATGGTTTTTCAGCAACTGTTCCAGCTCTTGACGGATTCTAATTACAGACTCTTCATTCAGATTGCCGTCAATTATTGCTGCCAATTCATATTGGTTCATCGATCCTCCTTTCTTATTTGAATCTGATCAAGAGGACATCGCCATCCTGAATCAGATAGCTTTTACCCTCAATTTTTACCTTGCCGGTATTATGAGCAGCCAGAAAACTGCCGGCGGTAATCAGGTCCTGCCAGTTGACTACTTCTGCTTTGATAAAGCCGCTGCCAATGTCAGAATGTATCATGTAGGCAGCATCAAGTGCCGTAGTGCCCGCCGGCGCCGACCAGGCGCGGGTTTCTTCTCCCTTCACAGTGTAGAATCGGCGGAGATTCAGGGTGGTAAAACAGGCACTCACAATCGCCCCCGGTCCTTCGGGATGAAGATTGAGGCTGAGGCGCATTTCCCGCCGGTCAGTTTCAGGAAGATCTGCCAGCACCTGTTCCAGCAGTGCGGAAAACAGGATCGGCTGACGGCGGGCAAGCTTGGGAAAGTGGTTAATATCTGCCGGTTCAGCATCAGAACAGTTCAGTACATAGAGGACCGGTTTCAGCACGAAGAGAGAGAGATCTCGGACTGTATGCTTTTCTTCCGGTGTAAGATCCGGAGGCTGAAACGAGCGCTGAAGCGCGGCGTCCAGTTTCTTCAGGGCGGAAATCAGGTGGTGCTTGTGAGGACTCTCCGGTTCTTTTACTGCCGATGCCAGTCTTTTTTCCACGACGGTGAGGTCAGCGATTGCCAGTTCGGACTCGACAATTTCCATATCCCGGTCCGGATCGATTGAGTCAAGGATGTGCGGAATGTCAGGAGTAGAGAAATTGCGGACAAGATGAAGCAGCAGGTCTACCTCACGGATATGGGCAAGAAATCTGTTTCCCAGTCCTTCGCCTGAACTGGCACCTTTTACCAGTCCGGCGATGTCGACAAACTCGATGTGGGCCGGAGTTACTTTCTTCGGCTTGATGACCTCAGCGATCCGTTTTAACCGCTCATCGGGTACGGCAACAATACCGACATTTTTCTCAATTGTAGTAAAGGGGAAAAGATCGACCCGGGCGCCCGCACCGGTTAGCAGATTGAAAAGTGAACTTTTGCCCACATTGGGCAGACCTACCAGTCCGACCTTCACTGGGATACCATCCTTTCTGTGGGGGGTACGGTAGAGTTCCGGGTTGATGTGTTAAAGCGGTTCATCGCCATTTCCAGACCGTGCTTGAGGACGAACAGACAGGCCTCAGCTGCACGGTTTAGCACTTCAGGTAACTGCCTTGTTTCTTCGTCTGTCCAGGGTGAGAGGACATATTCAGCCGTCTCAACGCCGTCGGGACTGCCGATGCCGATACGCAGGCGGGGAAAGTTATCAGTCTCCAGATGAAAGATGATCGAGGCCAGTCCTTTGTGTCCACCGTCAGAACCCTTGGGACGCAGCCTCAGGGTTCCGAACGGCAGGGCAATATCGTCAACCACTACGAGAAAATGATCCGGATTTCGGGCAAGATGTTCCTTAACGACGACACCGGAGTTGTTCATGAACAGAAGTGGTTTGACCAGAGTAAGAGGCCGGGTGTCAATAACCGTTCGTCCCACAAGGCTTCCGGGGAGATGATGAAACCGGATGCCAAGCCGGTGGGCGATTGTATCAACGACCAGAAAACCGACATTGTGCCGGGTATGAGCGTATCGAGGTCCGGGGTTCCCCAGTCCGAAAATGGTCATGCTATTTTTTCTCTTCTTTCTTCTTGGCTTCTGCTTCTGTCTTACCTTCTTCGCTGCCCGCTTCTTCCTTTTTCTTTTCCTTGATGACTTCTGGTTCAGCCGTGGTCTCCGGCTGAGGTGTGGTTGCTTCGGCAGCAGCCGCCAGTTTGCGTGGCGTCAGGATTGTGACAATTGCCGATTCCGGCGGGAGCGCAAATTCGATTTCCGGATACTTCAGGTCGGAGATGTGAATGCTATGTCCCATTTTCAGATGAGTAATGTCGATGTCAATATGTTCCGGTATCCTGTCAATTGTGGCGCGCACCGGAATTTCACGCAACAACAGTTCGAGCATGCCGCCCTGTTTTACACCTTCAGCAGTTCCGTGAAGAATGACCGGGACATTCATTGTGATCTTTTCGTGGAGATGTACTTTCTGAAAATCTACATGCAGAAATGAACCGTCAATCGGATTACGCTGGATCGTCTTGATAACACAGCGGGTCGTCCCCTGTCCGTCAATGACAACATCAACAATCGGCGCATGACCCTTCAGTTCCTTCAGGAGCATCATGAACTCATGGGCAGAGAGGGAAAGCATGACTGACGGATCACCGTGTCCATACATTACCGCCGGCAGTATCCCGGCACGGCGGAGTTTTCTAATTTTTGATTTTCCGGTTTCGGTTCTGATACTTGCTTTAATTTGTGCCATAACTCTCCTTTTTTAATCAATAAACAATGAACTTACCGACTCTTCCCGGTGGATGCGGAAGATGGCTTCAGCCAGAAGGGCGGAGATGGTCAATACCTTGATTTTCGGATGGGACTTGGCTGCGGGTTGCAGGATTGTGTCGGTGATTATTATTTCCGTGATCGGTGATTGCGCCAGGTGGTACACCGCATCACCGGAAAATATCCCATGGGTAGCGGTAGCCCGGACATTCCGTGCTCCTGCTTTGACCAGTGCTTCGGCCGCCCGGATCAGGGTGCCACCAGTATCAATCATGTCATCAAAAATCAACGCATCCAGCCCTTCAACCTCGCCTACCACCCGCAAGGCCTCAACCTGATTGGGTGCAGTCCGGCGCTTATCGATTATTGCAATCGGCGTATCCTTCCCCAGACGCTGGGCAAAACCGCGTGCCCGGTTTGCCCGACCGGTGTCTGGTGCGACGACAACTAGGTTGTCAGCAAACTGACGGTGGTATTCTACCAGTACCGGTGTTGCATAAAGATGATCAACCGGTATGTCAAAGAATGCCTGAATCTGTTCCGCATGCAGATCAATAGTCAGAATCCGGTCGACGCCGGCACGGGTCAGGAGATTGGCAATCAGCTTGGCAGAAAGTGGTACTCGGGGGCGGTCCTTGCGATCCTGGCGCGCATAGCCGTAGTAGGGAATTACCGCTGTAATACGCCGGGCAGAAGCCCGCTTCAGTGCATCAATCATCAGCAGTAATTCCAGCAGATTATCGGCTGGCGGTGGAGTGGGCTGGACTATGAATACATCTTCCCCCCGGACATTTTCGTTGATACTGATTCGGATTTCACCATCGGCAAAATTTGATATTTCAGCATTGCCTAAGGGAACCTCAAGCCGTTGGGCAATTTTTTCTGCGAGCGGTCGATTTGCCCGCCCGGAAAAAAGCTTCAGTTCCTTACCATTCATTTTCTGCTCCATTTCCGCCTCGATCAGCACTGGGGCGGGGGGATTTGAACCTCCACGACAGGATCCAAAGTCCTGTGTCCTGCCAGATTAGACGACGCCCCAAATTCATAATGTCGTTCCGGCGCCGGACAGTGTTGACGGTCTATAGCGGGTTATAATCCAGGGGGACCCAGAATGCAACCATTCGGCCATCGGGTCGGTTGCATATTGCAACCCATAGACCGTACTGCCGGAGCCGGTGAGACCGGCAGCCACCATTCCACTTTCCAGTAACTGTTTCTTTATCTTTGCCAGTTCTGGATACCGGCGGAACACTACCGTTTCAAAGCTGTTTCTGATCAGTTCTGCCAGTCCTGCCGGCTCTTTACGCCTTAATTTTAAGGCTATAATTTTAGGGCAAAACCTCCAGGTTGTCAATTTTTTCTTCAGCCGGTCCAGTCTGTCATACGCCCAGCGGGTTGAGATTCCGAATCCCGGGTAATAGAGGACAATTCGGAGTGCCGGGAGGGTGATCGGTCGGAGTTTCTCTCCTCGCCCCCGGGCGACGCAAGGTTTAGGTTGAAGGAAGAATGGGACATCACTTCCCAGTTCCCGGGCAAGTTGATTAAGCTGAGTGAGGTTGAGCGGGTGGTCAAAAAGATAATTCAGTCCGAGCAGAACCGTAGCAGCATTGGAGGATCCGCCTCCCAGTCCTCCTCCTGGGGGGATATTTTTATCAATGAAAATTTTGCAGCCGCCGGTGATTCCGGTTGCTGTAAAAAAAAGTCCGGCGGCCCGATAAGCCAGATTGGCTCTTTCCGGAATGTTAAGATTGATGCCGGTAGTTTTTACGCAAATTCCACTGCGGGTCTTTTCAAGCCGTACCCGATCTCCGAATTCCAGCGGTACCATGATCGTTACCAGTTCATGGTAGCCATCAGCTCTTTTTCTCCCGACCCAGAGTCCGAGATTGATTTTAGCCGGGGAATGGAGTCTGATTACTTTCACTTTTCGACAAAGCAGGAGGCCGGTTCAATCTGCCAGTCGGACGAAAAAAACCCAGCAGCCCGGACACCTTTCCATCCGAACCTGCGGACCCGGTGGTCAAAAATCATGAAATCGGGAATGGCAGTGCCGGAACCAATCAGATTCCAGAAAAGGGAGAGTTTTGTGGTGGAGGAATCGGTGCCAAAACGGCATAGAACGAGTCGCTGGGGATTCAGAGGATTGGGATAGGTGATGATCGCAGCCAGACTTTCTCCCAGGTCAACTCGGTTACACAGCATCCTCCCCTGGTGGATTCGAATCGGCAGACTGCGGGCAATTCTGGCGGTTTGGATATTATCTTCACTGCTGCCCAAGAGTACAATATTGCGATTTAGTGGCAGATGTTCAGTATCGGCGTAAATTTCAGTTGTTCCGTTGGCGATGAGCCACCAGCGCAATCCTTCCTGAACTGCGCTGTGGTGCAAAAACGGCGTCAGGTTGGGATCTTGGGTACCGTAAACAATTGCAAACGGAGAAAAAAGTACCTGTTTTGCTGGGCCATAAAGCCCGGGTCTTTTAGTAATGGCTGTGCCTTTTCGGTATGCTCCTGGGCGCCAGCCGTTCTTATCCCGGTGCAGAGTGATATCTTTGCCGGAAAAAGGCAGATCTAATTCCTGGCCATCGATTTTCAGCCGGAGCAGGCTGCCGGCTATTTTCAGCCTTTCCTGATCAATCGTCAGCTGGGTAATGTTAACAGTGGAGATTTTGAGGGTTGAGTCGCTCAGCGTTGCTTCGATGAATGCATCGCGGCCCACAACCGCCACCCGGTCAATTTTTACCCAGTAGGCTTTTCCTGACTGATTGATGTCTGCGGTCCGGAAACGGATGTGCCCGGGAGTGTTCTGCCTTTTTCTGTTTTTCAGAAAAGTCATCAGTTGTTCATCGTCTACGCAGACCGTGCCGTCAGGATAGTTCCACCAGTGTTTCACACCCGGAACTTCCTTATAGACATACTCATATCCCAGACTTCTAAGCCAGAGTGCGAATGTTCTGCCATGGATTGGCGGTACATTGTCGTCCTCACCGCCGTGAAGGATGAATACCGGCAGATTGCAGGCATTTTCTATAAATGCCGGTGTGTTGTCCGGTCGTGCAGCCATTTCCCGGAGTGCCAGTTTTGATGGTTCTGCAAAGATAACGCTCCGCTGCAGGAAATTGGGGACATAAAGCGGAAAAGAGGGCCAGCCGGCTGCCGGTGCAATTGCAGCAAAAAGATCCGGATGGGTCAGACCGATATGCCAGGTTCCGTGGCCGCCCATTGAGTGACCGGTAAGATAGATACGGTCCAAATCAACCGGCAGCGAGCTGCAGACCTCCTTCAGCACTTCAAGGGCATCCAGCCTTCCCCAGTCCTGCCAGTCAAACCCGTATGGTCGGCGATTGGTCGGACAGACAACAAATGCCCAGTCCTTGGGCTGGAAACATTCTGCCAGTCCGCTTGCTTCAACGCCTGCACCGTGCAGTGAGAGAATTAATCCGTAGTTTTGTGACGGGTCATAATTTGCGGGATAAAGAATTGCGTAGTACTGACACGAGGAGTCGATTTGAGATACAAAGGTCCGTTTGTGTGGCTGGTTGATCCGCCGGGAGCGTAAAAGGATCGTATCTGAGAACTCAAAATCTTGGTATCCGACAGTGAGAACCATTTTATAGCCCGTGCTTTCATACGGGAGAACTGGGGTATGAACGAAGATCGCCGGTTTTTTAACACCCAGAGCCGGAATCCGGTCAATAATCGTATCGGCGATCAGAAAGGTGTCGATTTTCATTTTCAGTTTTACACGATAGAGCATTTCCGCGGTTGTGTTGAGGAGCGGGATGCCGAGCCAGCCGGTCAGTGCCGAGTCGGCGATCAGATCCGGAGCGGTGATATCCTGAGTTACTGGGATCAGCGGAGCGGGCGCAGGGAGAAGCATAAATCGCACCCGCTGATCTCCATAGCCGGAGAGGCGCAGGATGACCCGGTTGATGCCGGAATCAATGATTACTGGCGTGAGAAACCAGTTGTTCCCGTAAACATCACCCAGGTAATTTCTGCCATTGAGCAGGAAGCTGCCGGTTCTCGTGGCTGCTGCCAGCGCCCGCGACTGCCGGGAAGAATAGAATTCAGCATAGGCGTAGCCGAGAGCGACCAGACCGCTGATACCATAATAGTTCTGAATCGTATCCCACTGCACATCCGGATAATCGGTGCTGAACCAGCCATCGGCGTCAGCGGTTACTTCACGCCAGATGGCAGCTCCCCCCGAAACCAGTCCGGATGGCAGGGATTCGCCGGCGACCGGATTCAGCTGGCTCGGGTCCCCAACTACTTCAGTAATGCCTTCCCTTGTGCCTACCGAGAAGGGACCGCAGACCAGCCACCGGCTGATTTTAATTGTGTCAGCAATTGAACCGGGAAATTGATTTCCGGCGGTCACAAACAGGCAGAGGATCAGGTTGCTGAGGGTCGTACTCACATTAAATGTTATCCGTTGGCATCAGGTCAGTCAATCAGGGCAGTGCCAATTTTGACCATCTTTTTTTGCTCGTTATTATTATTCAATGTGGGAAAAATCAACTTTTGAAAGGATCTGTCAGGAGATTGACCGTCTGGTACCGGCGATGATTGAAATGCAGAGCCGGTTGTGTGCCCTGCCGGCAATCAGTCCGAAGTCCGGGGGGGAAGGAGAAAAGGCGCGGGCCGATTATCTCCGGGATGAGCTGGAGTCATGGGGGCTGGCGGTTGAGGAGTTGCGGGCACCTGACCCGCTGGCACCCTGTGGCTATCGTCCGAACCTGATCGTCCGGCTCCCCCGGGAAAAATCCGGTCCGGTACTTTGGGTGATGACTCATCTGGATGTTGTTCCGCCCGGACCGCGCGAGTTATGGCAGTCTGACCCGTTTGTGGCGAGGGTTGAGGCAGACCGGATTTACGGTCGCGGTGTGGAGGATAATCAGCAGGAGATGGTAGCTTCAATCTTTGCCCTCCGGGCGCTGCTGAATCTCGGGCTTGTGCCCGGTCTCCCGGTGGCGCTGATGCTGGTAGCAGATGAGGAGACTGGTTCCGAGTTCGGGGTGGACTGGCTCCTGAAAAATTATCAGTTATGCGCAGCGGATGATCTGGTAGTGGTTCCAGATGCAGGAAACGAAGATGGCACACTGCTGGAAATTGCCGAGAAGTCGATTCTCTGGTTGAAGTTCACAACTTATGGCAGGCAGGCACACGGCTCGACACCACATCACGGCAATAACGCCCATCGAGCTGGTGCCTATCTGTTAGTCCGGCTCGACCAGGAGCTGCATGAGCATTTCAATGCCCGGGATGAACTTTTCTCCCCGCCTTATTCCACGATTGAGCCGACGAAAAAGGAAGCCAACGTTCCCAATATCAATACCATTCCCGGAGAGGATGTTTTTTACTTTGACATGCGGATTCTGCCCTGTTATCCACTGGAATCAGTGATGACGAAGGTCAAGGAGGTGGTCAGCGGTATTGAGCAGGAATTCAAGGTAAGAGTCAGGGTTGATATTGAACAGCAGGCACAGGCGGCACCACCAACTCCGCCGGATGCACCAGTTGTCCGGCTGCTTGCCGAGGCGGTCCGCACAGTTTACAAAAAAGAACCATTTACTCGTGGTATCGGGGGCGGCACGGTGGCGGCGTTTTTCCGACGCCAGGGGATTCCGGCGGTGGTCTGGGGCAGAAATGCCGGTCAGGCGCACAAGCCCAATGAGTTCTGTCTGATTGAAAATATGGCTGGCAATGCCAAGGTTTATGCCTATCTGTATGGCAGCCAGGTATAGCGCCTCTGGACCTGATTGACTTTTCACAGATTTTCAGTTAAGGTGAAGTGATGGAACTGCGTTCACCTGAGGAACTTCGTCAGTTTGTTGATCTGGACCGGGCAGAGGTGGTCGATGAGCGGGCAAAGGGCGGGGAAGTAATTCTGATTCCGCTGGTCAACCCTTTTGCGCCGATTCCAGCACTGAGTGCAGTGGCAGATAATCTCAGCTGGTTTATGGAGCAGGTTACAGGACGTGGTTATCAGAAGGCGGAGGAGGTTTATGATGTCGGGTTTATTGTCCGGGAGCCGGGACATCAGGCATTCGGATTGAAGGTGAATGCGGAAAGTGGTATGGTGGTGATTTCCCGGGTTTCAATTCTTGAGGACGAAACTGTCTTCCGCCGTTATGTAAACTACCTGCGCACGGGCGTTTTTCTGTAACTCTCAAGTCCGAGCAGGAGAAGTTCCAGCGCTAGCAGAAGCCCTGCGAAATAGAGCAGCGGTCCGGTCAGTTCACTTGCAGCGTAAAGGCGCGGTGGGTAAATTTTGATTCGATTTCGAATTAGCGGTTCGAGCGGTGCCGGCGTCAGATCCCCTTCCTCCGGTAGCGGGTTGACGGCAAATTCGTAATGCTGTCCATTTTCCAGACGGTAAATTCCAGGAAGCCGGGTGTCGGTGATCTTTACCACCGGTTTTATGCCTCCGGCTTCAGAAAAAACCGTTTTTTCCCCTGCGGGCATGAGCAGACGGAACGGTTCGGCGGTATCAACTGTAAGTACCACAGTGTCCCCGGTCTGCCATTCATTTCGACGGTTTATGCCGGTGAGGTATTTCAATGTCTGATACAGCAGGGGCACAAATGCCGCCCGGTAAACCAGGTCGGAAGCCTCGGGAACAGGAGTGAATGTCCAGATGATGAGATTTTTCCCGGGCAGTTCGATGACCAGCGGGTCCTGGTTGGCAAGCCGGATTAATGTTCTGCCACCTGTTATCCGGCTGTGATAATACACCCGCACAGCATTGAGGTCAACCGTTCGCAGACCTGAGAGCACTGGATGGGTGGTGTCAACTTCCGCCGGGGTGATAAAGCCGAGATGACTCACCGGACCTTCATACCTGATGGGCAGCGGGATATTGCCATTGGTTAATGAAGGTGCGCACAGCAAAGCCGAACCGCCGGAATTGAGATAGAAGTCCAGGCGTTCCCAGTCAGCCGGCCGGAGCGCGCTGGCATCAGCTATTATAATCGCCTGATATCGGGTAAGGTCGGTGCGTCTCAGTTCGGAAATATTGAGCAGGAGCGGTAGAAACTGGAGGGTGTCGGTGACAAGCGCCAGCCGGAGATATTTCCCCTGGTTTTCCGAAGATACAAAAATCGGTACTGAAACTCTGGAAGGGGTTTCAAGGGTAAAAAAACGCCGGTCGTCGACCAGGAGGGAATCGCTGGAAAGTTCGACAATGCCCGAATAATGATGGCGGAGGTCAGGGGGCAGGGAAAATTCAGCAAATACTGCGGAGCGAGCGGAGATGTTTACTACTTTTTCTTCCTGGTAGCCTTCCAGTTTCAACCGGACGGTTCTAATTACCGGTGTCCCCCCGTAATTGAAGATACGGACTCTGAGCCGACGGCGGTCATATGTAATCCCGGTTATTCCCGCATTGTCGAATCTGTTACTGCCGAGATTAATGATCTGGAGCTGACCTCCGGGAACGGGAATATTTTCCGGCACTGCCCGCGCCTGGAGATCAGTGATGATTATAACCGGCATTGGTGTCTGACGATACAGCTCGGCGGCTCGGGTCAGTGCCGGCTGCAGCGTCGGGGAAATGGTAGAAGCGGAGAGTGTGTCCAGAAGAGTGAGGAGGGTATGTCTGCCGCTGAATACCGTGTCGGGATGACTGCTGAGTATCAGCATGGGCCGGGATGAGCTGTGAATGATCCGGCGTGCCGCCTCCAGTGCCAGCTGCCAGCGGCTGCCATATGCCATACTGTAGGAATGGTCAAGGATGAGCAGCATGCGGTCCGAGCCGAGCCGGAACGGGAGTCTGCTCTCAAGCCGCGGGCGGCTCAGTGCCAGCGGTATCAGAAGCAGAAACAGAGTCCGGAGGACAAGCAGCAGAATTTCCCGGAGCCGGACCCAGGACCATCTTTCACGGCGCACACTTTCCAGCAGTACCAGCGAGGGGAAACCCCGGCGCTGGAGCCGCAGCCGGGTAAAAATGTGGATCAGAACCGGGATCAGTCCCAGCGGCAGGAGCAGGAGAAAAGACGGATAGAGAAACTGCATCAGTGGAGACGGCGCCGGCGTTCCAGGTAAGTGAAGAGCGCTTCTTCAAATGGTGTAGCAGTGCTCAGTGACTGATAATCGACCCGGGCTTCGGCACAGGCGCGCCGGAAGTATTCACACCGGCGGTTGAACCGGTTCTGATACTGGTACTGAATCTGCCGGGGATCAACGGTGATTTCCTGTCCGGTTTCGAGGTCGCGCAGAAGAACCGGATTGGTGAAGCCCAGAGTTGCCTCATCGGGATGGAACAGATGGAATACGAGCAGTTCATGTTTGCGGGCACGGAAGTGGCGCAGAGCGGCAACTACGGCGGTCGCATCGTCCCAGAGGTCGGAGATGAGGATCACCAGTCCCCGGCGCCGGATGCGTTCGGCAAGCTCATGGAGGGTTGTGCTGATGTCGGTCTCCCCCCCAGGTTTCAGGTTTTCCAGCTCCCGGAAGAGTACCCGCAGATGGGCACCGGTGGCACGGGGTGGAATGTAGCGGTCAATTTTTGCGGAAAATGTGACCAGCCCGGTCGAGTCCTTCTGCCGGTTAAGGAGCAGGGCAAGGCTGGCAGCCAGCCACCGGCCGTAATCCAGCTTGGTGTAACCTGCCGCCGGATAGTCCATTGAGGCGGAGGCATCCAGCACGAGATAGGCACGGAGGTTGGTTTCCTCCTCATACTCGCGGACAAAGAACCGTCCGGTCCGGCCGTAGACCCGCCAGTCGATCCGTTTGAGTTCATCGCCGGGCATATATTGACGATACTCGGCAAATTCTACTGAGAAACCCTTGTACGGAGAGCGGTGCAGACCGCTGAGGAAGCCCTCAACAACAAGCCGTGCCTTGAAATCAATGCCTTTGAGCCGGGCGATCAGTTCCGGTCTGAGCAGAGGTATTCCTGAAGATCTCATATAACAGTTTACCAGCACAACCGGTATGCTGTCAAATGACCGTCCGAATTAATAAAAACTGTGTTGCCCAATTATCGAAGAAAAAACTTGACACCGATTTTCAAAATTGTATCATATAAATGAGCATTGACTGCGGCTTTGGGGTTCGGTTGCAGAGCTTCTTTTAGGTTTTAGTTTCAGAATACCCGGATAGCAGGGGCTCGACAGTCAGAGGCTGCGACGCATCAGAAAATAAAGCGGTCTGTTTCCTGCCGCAGGAACAGCGGTAATTTGATAATTAAATGATGGCAGAAACTGCCGGATGAGCAGGAGGAGGTCAGAATGGCAATGAGAGCCGAACTGGAAAGCGGCGTTCTGGTCCGACCGAAAACCGGACCAGCTGCCGGATTCATCTGGGACCCGGTCAAGATCGGTCCCGGTTTTGAGTGGCTTGACCACGACACGATCCGCGTGCTTGAGGGCGGGCTCGCGGGCAAAATCCTCGGTGTCCGGACCGAGCTGATGGCCAATAATGCTGCGTGCAGTCTTCAGGATCAGGGCCGGCTGATCGGCACGGTTTCAATTGAGCGCAATCCGCCGGGCAAGGGAATTATCCTCTGGGATGCACAGGTGCATCCCCAGTACCGGCGCAACGGCCTGGCAGCGATTATGACCTGGATCATCTTCCGGGAGCTTTTGCTCAATCAGACGGTGGCGACATTCAGGATCCGGATGGTCCGTTCACTCAAAGCCGGCGAGAACGGGGTTGAGCTGCAGAATGTCGGCATGGGGGTGATTGCAGTGCGGCTGGGGTTCACTCCGGAGATGAATCTGGAGCGGGCGATCCGCGGTGATAACATCACCGAGCTTGAGGCACTGCCGGCGGTTAACGGCAGCCCCCCCGCACTCAAGATCGGCCTGCGTTCCGACCCGTTCATGCTGGTTGCCTTTGTGCTCAGTCCGGATACGATGAAGCCGACCAATGACTTTCGCACCTATCTGGAGATCAAGAATAACACCTTTATCATCCATGATTGGGCAAAAAAAGGTCTTCTGGTGGTCAACGGCAACTATCTGCTGCGCACGCCCCAGATCAACCATTTTGTCAACCGGATTGCGGTTGATGAGGCAGAGGCGATAATCTTCAGAAACAAAATTCGCGGGCTGTAACTTTTCCGGGAACATCCGGATTCCCCTCAATCGTTAACAATCAATCTTGCGTTTTCGCCCGGTTTTTTTAACATTCAGCTGATGGCAGTTCATGAACATTCCCGGCGTCAGGGGCGCAGTCTGCTGCTTTCGATTCTGCTCAACCTCGGGTTTGCCCTGCTGGAACTGTTTGCCGGGCTGTTTGCCAATTCGCTCGTGCTCGTAGCCGGTGCGCTCCATGATGCCGGTGATGCGGTGGCGCTGGTGCTTTCCTGGCTGGGCCTCCGGCTTTCCCTCCTGCCCCCGAACCGGCGCCGGACCTTCGGATATCGCAAGGTGCGGATTCTTGTTGCCTTTGTCAATGCGCTCGCCCTGGCGGTCTTCACCGTGCTGGTCGTGCGGGCGGCGATCGGGCGGATTGTGACTCCGGAACCGGTTAAGAGTCCGGTTCTGATTCTCGCAGCACTGGTGGGGATCGGGGTCAACGGTGCCGCGGTACTGATACTGAGGCAGGAACGGCACTCACTCAACATCCGGGCGGCAATGTGGCATCTGCTGGACGATCTGCTCGGCTTTGTTGCGGTACTTCTGGGCGGGATCGTCATCCGTCTGACCGGCTGGACAGTAATTGATCCGGTGCTTTCAATTGCGGTCGGAATTATGGTCCTTTACGGCACCTGGCGGGTCTTCCGGGAGGCGACCAGCATTCTGATTGACTCCACGCCCCGGGATCTGAATTACGAGGAGGTGCGCCGCTTCATCACCTCGTTTTCTCCGGCGATCCGGGACCTCCACGACCTGCACATCTGGACGCTCGGCGAGGGGGAACGGGCACTGATGGCGCATCTGGTGGTGGCGGACGGAACGGTGAGCAGTTTTCAGCCTCTGCTGGCACAGCTGGACTGTGCACTCCGAGACCGCTTCAATATTCAGCACATCACCCTTGAGCTGGAATGCGATGCCTGTAAATCGGGTGCCGGTGTCTGCCTGAACTGACCTTCCCTGCTACCGGGTGATGATAACCGTGCCGGCGGGCTCTCCGTTTACCTGCACAAGATAGACTCCGGCAGGCAGGGGTGAACCGTCAATTCTCTTTCCGTCCCAGAATCCGTTTCTGCCATTAGCCACGACCCGGCCTGAGGCATCGGTGACCCGGATCTGGTCCAGCTCACCGGCACCGCTGATGCGGAAAGGTCCGGTTCCGCACCGGGGGACAATCCGGTATTTTGCGGTCCGGGATGCTGGGGCAGGGGGAAACTCGGTAATCCCAGGATAAAGGCTTGACCAGTAACAGCCGGACGAGTCTTCCTTTACATATACCACGCCTGCCATCATATCAGGCTGACCGGGCAGATAGCACACTTTGGGTCGGACACCCCAGCCGGCTGCCGCCTCATACTCATTGATCCGGAGCGGTGTGGACCAGTTCTCCGGCTCGGCAGCAAATGCCCTTGAGATAAAAATCTGATTACCCGCGCTGGAGCTTTTAAGATAGGCGACGGTTACTTCCCCGGCTGTGCCGTACCTCCGCGGCTGAAGGTCAAAGAACCGCTCCTCTGCCTCCGGATTGCCGGCAAGGGTCCGGACCCCGCTCCAGCTGTGACCGCCATTCGTGGAGTAGATGTAGTCAATGTCCCAGTTGCCGGAGTTGTTCCGGTTCCGGGCAAAGGCACACCAGACCGTGGCAAGCGAGTCCGCAGCATTGAAACCGGGGGCAATTGCCGGATTCTCAATCCGGTCGCCGTCAAAGGTGAACCGGTGAAAGGTCCAGTTTCCGGGTTCAAGCCGGTTGCGGTTGATCCACACCAGCAGGGTGTCACGGTTCGGTCCGGCAACACCGGCAAAATAGACATACCTGCCTGTGCCACCCGCAAGGTAAAGGTTGCGCGCCGGCTGGTAAAAGGAGTCAATCGGCGGAAACCAGTCCTGTCCATAATCGGTGCTGCGCTGGAAAAACAGCCTGGGACGGGTTGACCCGGGTGTGGTGTCTGAAACCGCAATGTAGATGTAATGCTGGGCGCCCGAATGGTCGGTGCAGCCGGCAAAGTCATGGCAGGGCAGTTCATCAGGACCGAAGTTAATGAATGTGCCGGATGAGCCGTATAATCTTTCCATATTAAGCCCTAATGTGTTCGGAAAATCCTCCTCACAGTCAAACAGCCAGTAAAAGGCAGCGCTGTCGCCGTCACCAATGAACGGGAAAATTCTAGTGAGCATGGTATCAGAGGTCATGCCGTAAAGCAGCTCTTCCCAGATGATACCATTGTTACTGGAATAATATAGATACTCCTCATTGGGACGGGCAGTGATGGCACCGGCGACAACAACCGTATCCTGCTCATCGGTTTTGACATCGCCACCGAGAATAAAGTCAGCCGGTCCGGAGTGAATCAGGACATCTGCCTGGGCGGGCAGACTGATACAAAGGATTAAAATCAGGGTTTTAAAAAAATTGCGGGACATACCTGCCTCCCGGTTTGAAGTTTCACACCAATTATAGCGTTAAATCCGGTTTTGTCAAGCGGACAGCAGTGGAGATCAGGCAGCAGCGCGGCTGGTCATATTAAAGTTAAAGGCGAATTCTGCCCGTCTGGGGAGTTCGGGTTTCCGGCGGATTTGAGCCGGGGCTGAAAGCCGGCATTGGTTCAGGTCCGGACAGAGCACAAGGAAAGGAAGACGGATAGGGGAACTGCCCGGGAGGCGTGTTTTAATTGAGGCTGATATTGGGAACAGGCTGGCAAGATATTGATAAAATTTAACTTCCATGAACAGGTCAAAATCCGGGCTGGCTGGTGGTGTTAAATCTGTGTCAGCTTCTGGATCTAACTGTTATAGAGGGGTCCGGCGCAGACGCAGGGAGTTGGCGACCACATTGACTGAGGAGAGTGCCATCGCTGTTTCGGCAATCACCGGGTGCAGGAGTCCGAGCATCGCCAGCGGAACCGCGAGCAGGTTATAAAATAGCGCCCAGAACAGGTTCTGCCGTATCTTTCTGAAGGTGGCGCGGGAAAGCCGGACCGCTGCCAGAACCGCATTGAGGTCGGGCCGGACGAGCGTGACATCGCTGGCAGCAATGGCAATCTCGGTGCCGGTGCCGATCGCAATGCCGACATCGGCCGCCTTGAGTGCCGGAGCATCGTTGATGCCGTCACCGAGCATGGCGATGGTGCGGTATTTTTCCTTCAGCCTGCCCAGCAGTTCCAGCTTGTCCTGAGGCAGGAGTTCGGCGTAAATCTGCTCAATACCCGCCTGGCGGGCAATCGCTTCGGCGGTCTGCCGGCTGTCACCGGTAAGCATCACCGGCACAATGTCCAGCTCCTTCAGTCCGGCAATCATTGCCCGTGCTTCGGGTTTGAGCTCATCAGCAAGGGTGAGCATGCCGAGCGGTCTGTAATCGAGGGCAACAAACAGTGTGGTGCCCGGTTTTCCTTCATAGCTTCGGGCAAGCGCCTCCAGTCCGGCAGTGTCAATTCCGTGCTGTCTGAGCAGTGCAAGCCTGCCCGCCCATGCGGGTCTGCCCTCAACTGTGCCGGTGATTCCCAGTCCGGGCAGGGCGGTGATGTTTTCCGCGGGCGGGAGTTTGAGGTTCTGCTCATTTGCCTGCTGGAGAATGGCGCGGGCAAGCGGGTGCTCGGAGCCCTGTTCCAGTGCTGCAGCAGTTTTCAGCACCTCTGCCGGCTCAACTCCGGGCAGGGGGATGATTTCCTGAACCTGCGGTTTCCCCAGGGTCAGCGTGCCGGTCTTGTCCAGACAGAGCGCCCGGACATCCTTGAGACGCTGGAGCGCCGCTCCGGAGCGGAAGATGATTCCCCGCCGCGCTGCCATGCCGGTGGCGACCACGAGCGCGGTTGGTGTTGCCAGGCCCAGGGCACAGGGACAGGCGATGACCAGCACCGCAACCCCGGCAAAGAGAGCAAGGGAGAACCGGGAAAGTTCCGGATTGACCCAGGGGAGCAGGGTGTGCGCCCAAAGCAGAAGCGGTCGGAATGCGGGTGCAAAGGTAAACCAGACCAGACCGGTGACCAGGGCAAGGAGCAGAATCGCGGGCACAAACCGGGCGGTGATGCGGTCGGCGAGCGCCTGCACCGGAATTTTTTTCAGCTGTGCCTGTTCCACGAGCCGGATTACCTGTGCCAGAAATGTGTCCTGTCCGACCCGGCGGACCGCAACCTTGATAAAGCCGGTGGTGTTGAGCGTTGCGCCGATCACCTCATCACCGGGGTTTTTCACTACCGGCAGTGGCTCACCGGTTGCCATGGACTCGTCAATCTCGGTGGTGCCTTCAAGGATGATGCCGTCGGTCGGAATCTTTTCTCCGGGCCGGATGAGCATGATGTCGCCGGGCTTGAGCCGGCTGACCGGCACTTCAGTCTCTCTGCCGTCTACCAGAATCCTTGCGGTCCGGGCACCAAGGGAAAGCAGCTGCCGGATGGCATCCGCCGCCCTGCCCTTTGCCCGTGCCTCAAGATACCTGCCGGTAAGATAGATTGCCACGAGCATACCCGCAACCCTGCCCAGATTTTCCACTTCCATGCCGGCAAGGACAAAGACAGAAGAGGCCAGCGCGGCAATGGTGCCGAGTGCAATCAGGACATCCATGGTCGCTGAGCGGTTGCGGAGCGAGCCGAATGCGGTCTTGAGCACCTGCCAGCCCGGGATAAAGAGCACCCCTGCGCCCAGCAGAAATTCAACTGCGGTCATCAGTTTCATTGGCAGATGAAGCAGATGGGCAAGATGGAGCACCATCAGCACCATTGCGGGCAGAACCATGAGCCAGGCGACGAGCATCCGGGTTTTTGCCCGCCGGAGTTCACCTGCAATTACCGCCGATTCGTCTTCAGTCCGTTCCCGGACATCATACCCGGCACGGACAACCGCCCTTTTCAGCTCCTCCGGCGGGGTGATTTCCGGGTCATACTCGATTACCGCCTCCTCAGCGGCAAAGTTCACCTGCGCAATTTTCACTCCGGGCAGGCGGTTGAGCGCCTTCTCAATCGTCACCGCACAGCCGGCGCAGGACATCCCGCTGATGCCCAGTACCGTGGTTTTGGTGTTTACGATCTCAGGTTTGGGCAGTTCCGGGGCGGAAGCGGTGTGCGGTTCTACCGCCGGGTTATTAATGAACCTTTGCGGGTCAGCCTGAAACCTCTTCAGACAGGCGGTGGAGCAGAAATAGTAGGTCCTGCCCTGATAATCCCATTTTCCCGCCTCCTCACCTTCCCTCACCGTCATCCCGCAGACCGGATCAATATGCTGATTCGGCTCGTGGTCCATAACTGTTAGACCGGTCTCGGGCTTGGGCAGGTGCGGACGGTTTCAGCTCCGGTGCCGGGTCTGTTCACTGCGGGCGTTTTTAAGAAGTATTCTGATTGCTTTTTCTGCCCGGCGCGTCCGGGTTTCGGGCTTCTTCACTTCGGTGATATATTTTACCCATTCCCGCTGATGGGAAGGTGGCAGGGCTTCCAGTGCGGCAAGTGCCTGAGGGTTTTTAATCAATAGCGTTGCCAGTTCGTCAGGAATTTCAATGCCCTTATTTGTACGCATAATTTCCATCAGAGCAAGGAAGATCTGATGGTCTTTCAAGCGGAGAGGGTGGGATTCGAACCCACGGTACCCTATCGGGTACACATGCTCTCCAGGCATGCCCGTTCGTCCACTCCGGCACCTCTCCGGTGCGCAGTTAATAAAATAGCCTGCTTAACAGTAATGTCAATTCTGTTTTCAGGTTTGACAGGCGGGCAGGACGGTTTATGCTGTGGTGGTGAGCGGTGTTGCTTTTCCGTTGCTCCTGGTGCTGATCAGCGCTGTTCAGGAGCTGGGCAGATGTCCGGTTGATTCGGCGGTGGAGGTCACTGCCGGCAGGTTTCTGCCTGATACCCAGCCGCAGCTTCTGGTCAGAGAGCAGGCAGGAGCGGTTACGCTCTGTCCGGAACCGGATCGTTCTGCCGGAATCCGGGTGCCGCTCTACCGGCTGGCACTGCTGAAAATGAGTGGACAGCGGTGGGATGTCTGCTGGCGTTCCGGAATGCTGGTGGGCAGGGAGGCGGTTGATGCGGGCATTTTCCCCGATTTCTGGGCATGGGGCGATTTTGACGGCGACAGTCTGAATGAGCTGGTGCTGACTGAGGGGAACAGAGTGCTGGTGGTGAATTTCGGACCCGACGGGGTGATTGCCGATTCGGTCGCGGGCGATTTCGGGCTGGTGGTTGAAGCGGCCGGGGCAAATATTGAGCTGGACGGGCTGGTGGAGCTGGTGACGCTGGAGGGACAGACAGATTCGGTCGGCAGGCGGTGGCGGGTGCGGGTCTGGCATCTGCAGGACAGCCGGTTTGTTCTAGCGGGTGAGACACAGGCCCTGTCCGATTCACCGCCCGGGACCGGTTTTTCTCTGCTTGGCTCTGCCCGGCTGGAGGATTATCCTGGAGAACCGGTGCTGATTATGGAGGAGTTTCCAACACTGCGTCCCAGTCGTTATTATGCGCTGTATTCAGCAGCCGGTGACTCTTTTGTCCTGACCGGCAATCCGTTTCCGTGGGCGGAATGGTTTTCAAAGGAGCAGGTGCTTCCCGCCGGCAGGATGAGCCTGTTCAATGTCGGTGATACGCTGGTGGCATACGGCTATTTTGTGCCCGGAAGCGGTTCGAGCATGAGCTTTGCCGCACTTCAGGACGGGGAATGGCGGGTGCTGAAACCGGGGCTGGAGCCGCCGAAGATCGCCGGACTGTGGTGCCATTATGGGCCGGGCTGGCTCAATCTCCGTCAGGACAGGTTTTATCTCTATTCTGAGCCGCCATTTTTCTGGCGGTAAGATTTATTCACCGGTCGGGTCATCCAGTTCCTGGTAGTCATGCTTTTCATCCCGATCCGGGATCAGGACCAGTTCCACGCCCCTTTCCCGGAGCTTCCGGCGCAGCGGCTCGGACAGCACCATCATCCGGTAGCTGTGCCAGCGTTTGAGTTCTTTCGGAAACTGGGCAAGCACCTGCCGGAACCGGGCAAAGACCCTTTTCTCCTGCAGGGCGGAAAGGAGCTGTGTCTTCAGGCTTTGGCGGGAGATGGTCCGGATGAATCCCTTGAGCATCTCCTGGCTTTCCCGGCGGGACTGCGGTGCCAGCCGGAGATAGCGGTCCGGCTGCTGACGGATCAGCTTCAGAATTTCGTCCCGGTTGAAGCTGAAGACCGGAATTACCTCGCCGGTTTCCAGATCCAGATAATGGGCGGTCTCCTGCATCTGATTGGTGAGGGCAAAGAGCAGGTCCCGCTCTGACACCCGCAGTTTGCGCACCGGACTATTCTACTTTTCGCTCCGGTGCAGTCAAAATCTGCAGTCGGTTCTGGCCGGAATCAGTTCAGCAGAGTCAGCCTTGCCCCCCGCATTGCTTCTGGTGTTGACAGCCGGACCAGATAGACTCCTGCCGGCAGGGGTCTGCCCGCAGCATCGGTGCCATTCCAGACAATGCCGAATCTCCCCGGTCCGTGTATTCCGTGGTGCAGGCGGGTGAGCTGTCTGCCGGCGGGATCAAAAACCGCCAGCTCCAGCGGTGTGGTCCGGGGAAGTGTGTATTCAATTTTTACCGGAGCACGGGTCAGGCTGGTGCGGATCAGCAGTTCCGGAACCGGCGGCAGGGGGCTGCCCGCCTGATCCGAGGCAATGCCGGTGTTGACCGTGTGGACATCAAGAATCCATTCGTTCGGATCAAATTCAATGCCGATCGGTTCAGAAGCAAACCGGAACCGGTTGCGCTGGGGATTGGCGGAAACCGGGTAGCGGATTATGGTATCGGTGCCGTTAAAGAGCACCCGGACCTCCACCGGCATGTGGAAGATTGCGGGCGCACCGCTCATATTGTTCTGGCTCAGGTCAATTACCAGCTCCCAGGAGTCACCCGCAGGCACACTCTGCCAGCCGACGGTGTAAACCGGATAGCCATGGGAGTAGACCCATTCGTCAAAGAACCAGCTGAGGTCAAGTCCGGTGATCCGTTCGCAGATGCGCTGGTAGTCTGCGGTTGAAGCGTTGCGGTATTTCAGACTTTCGCCATAGGCGCGCAGGGCGGAGAAGAAGATGCCGGGCCGGTTCCAGACGGTATCGCCCATCACATACCGGAGCATGTGCTGGACCCAGGCGCCCTTGCAGTAGGAGTGTCCCCAGTCAAACTCATGTCCGGAAGGCGGAGCATAAATCGGATGGGTGTCGGTGGACTCTTCGGAGAAGTAGTCGCGGGCACGGGAGCGGATCAGGGTGTAGAATGAGTTCAGCCCCTGCTGGTGGCAGGTAAACAGTTCGTCGGAGTAGGTGGCAAAGCCCTCATTGAGCCAGATGTTGCGCCAGTCCAGACAGGTGACCATGTCGCCCCACCAGTGATGGGAAAGTTCATGGGCGATGCCGTTGTCATTGCCGTTTGTGATCCAGTAGCGGTGGACCATGGTCAGGGTCTGGTTTTCCATTCCACCCCACTGGAACGGATAGGCAACCACATGGCCGTATTTTTCTGCGGCAAAGGGGTAGGGTCCGTAACGGCTGGAGTCGGAGAAGAATTCAAGCATGTCCGGAACATTGCGGAAGGCATTGACCGCCCGGCTGGAGTCTCCGGGCCACATGAAGTTCATAATTGGAACCGATTCGCCCGGTGCCGGATGGTACCACTGGGTGAATCTTGCCCAGCGCGAGGCGGCAAAGGTGACGAGATAGGTACTGATCGGATAGCGGTGGGTCCACCAGCAGGTTTTCCTGCCCCCGCTGACGGTAACACTGTCAAGCGTGCCGTTGGCACAGCCGGACATGGTGTCCGGGGTGGTGATGTTCACCTGACAGCCCCGCTCCGCCTTGTCCCAGGGTTCGTCAAAGCCGGGAAACCAGTAGCGGGCATCAGAAGGTTCGGTGGTGGAGTAGCAGATGGCATAGGGAATGCCCTGTGTTCCCCGGGAATAGTAGTAGAAGCCGCGGTTCTGGGTGCCGGCATTGCGCCGGTAGTAGATGTCAACCGCCAGCGATTCGCCATTTGAGAACTCACGGTCCAGGTCGATCAGCAGTCTGCCGGAGCCGGTGGTGAAGGTGCAGGGGTTGCCGTCACGCCGCACCGAGTCGCAGACCAGATTGACGAAGTGCAGGCTGAAGGTGTCAAAGTGGTCGTGCCGGGCAATCAGTTCAACCCGGCAGTGCGCGGTCATGGCACCGGAGTTCATCGGGAGGTCCAGGTCAATCCGGTAGTGCCGGACATCAAAGTGATGGGTGGATTCGGCAAAGGACCAGCTCGAACGGGGAAAGAGGGTAAACTTGCCCTCAGTCAACGGCTGGGCGGAACCGATGGTCAGAAGACCTGCAATAATGCTGGTAATTATACTCAAGATTGATCTCATTTTTCTTCCTTTCATTTAAGAGTCTTTAAATTTTTTCTCCGGGAAGAGCAGTGTCAGGATGACAAAGAAGAGCAGGCTCACGACTATCCCCGGAATGAAGCCGTGAATCCGGAACGGGTTTTTCAGCGCCATCCAGAGGAGTGCGGTCAGCGAGCCGGCAAGCATGGAGACAAAGGCGGCGATCCGGCCCGCCCGCCGCCAGTAAAGTCCGAACAGATAGGGCCAGAGGGTGGTGGCGGCAATGACCGCCCAGGAAAATCCGGTGATGACCAGAATCATCGCCGGCGGTTTGATGGCAATGACAAAGGCGATGATGCCGATCCCGGCGGCAACGAGCCGGGAGACAAGCAGTTCCCGTTCCGGGCTGAGCCGGGCATTGAAGCTGTCCCGGACCAGATCCTTGACAATCGCACTGGCAGCGGTGATCAGCACCGCGGCAAAGGTGGACATGCCGGCAGCCACGACGCCGGTGAGAAAGATGGCGGCAAAGAAGGGGGAGAGGCTGGACTTGACCAGGCTGGGGATCGCCTGATCCGGGTTGGCAAGCTGGGGAAAGAACAGCCGGGTGGCAGCACCGTTGAAATAGGGGAGGAGTGCCATGGTGGCGCCGACCGTTGCCAGCACCGTGCCCAGCTTCAGCACCTTGACACTTTTTATCGAGTAGAACCGGCTGACAAGCTGGGGCATGCCCCAGACCCCGAAGGAGACAATGGCGGCATAGGACAGAAGTCCTGCCCAGCTCCAGGCGCCCGGCGTCTGGACATAACGTCCGCCTTCAAATTCGGCGAGCCGGGTAAAGAGCTGGTTCAGTCCGCCGGCACGGGCGACCGCCGCCGCGGTCAGAAGCAGCAGGCTGAAGATCATGATCCAGGCCTGAAAGAAACCGGTCCAGACCACCGCCAGATAGCCGCCCAGTGCGACATAGACGATGATGATGACCCCGGAGATCAAAAGTCCGTAGATATAGGGGATGTCCATCAGCACCGAAAAGGAGTGGCCCATACCCTGCAGGACTGAGACGCTGTAGATGAGCAGAAAGATGCCGATGATGAGCGCGGAGTAGATCCGGACTGCGGGGGAGGAATAACGTTTGGCAAGGAGGTCCGGCAGGGTGATCGCACCGAGCCGGGCGGTCAGGGCGCGGGTCCGTTTACCCAGGATAATCCAGGCAAGCAGGGTGCCGACCAGGACATTGGTGGCGCCGATCCACAAGGTTGACATGCCGAATTTATAGCCGAATCCGCCGCCTCCGATGATGACGACCGAGGAGAAGTAGGCGGCGACAAAGGAGAAGGCGGTGACCCAGGGTCCGAGTGAGCGGGAACCGAGATAGAACCCCTCAGCCGAACGTTTCATCCGGGCGCTCGTAACCAGACCGATGACAAACAGGGTGGCAAGATAGAAAAAGAGCACCAGGGCATAGACGACCGCCGGATTCATTACTCCTCCAGCCTGGTAATGACCGCCCAGATTACCGCAGCCAGGACCGAGCCGAGCGCCACGAGAATGGCGGTAAAGGTGAGCCAGGGGCAGTTGAACGGACCATTCATAAACTATAATGATATTATGAATCGCACCGGTGTCAAACACCGTTTTGAAACTGCTTGACTTTTTTGGGTTTCTGGGATAACATTTTCTGCCCGTGAAGCGGGCAGTTTAGGTGAGACGGCAATTAACGAAAGGAGCAGTGATGCGCAAGGTAGCATTAATAATCATGATGGTGCTGGCGGTCGTGGCGTTCGGCGCAGAGGAGCGCTGGCTCAGCCCGACCCCGACCCACCATTATACCATTCCTGATCCGGAGCCGGGGATTTTCCCGCCGGCAAACGAGATCCCCTATTCGGTGATTGACACCTTCAAGTATGATGACAACATGCCGGCGAGCGCCTGGGCATGGAATCAGGGCGGGAATGGCTGGGGTGTGAAGTTCATTGCACCCGCACCGAGTTTCACACTCAAGGGTGCACTGGTGCACTTCTACTCCGGCTGGCCGGTGCCCGGTGGCACAAGGGCAATGGTCAGGGTGTATGCGGATGACGGTCCGGGTGGTTCACCGGGAACCGAAATCTGGCATTCGGATACACTCACGATCACCCGTGGTCAGTGGAACTATGTCTCCATTAATGAACCGGTGGTCGGCTCCAATTACTACATCTTCTATGTGCAGGTGGACTCCTATCCGATCTGTCCCGGACTTTCCATTGATGTGGCAAACAACGCACCTTCCCATATGATGTGGTCCTATCTGAACGGCACATTTTCCGAGGATGCGCGGCGCGGCGAATGGCTGATCCGTTCGGTCGTGGAGTGGGACCCGCCGGCAACCGATGCGGCGACCCTGTATTTTGCTGCGGCGATGCCGCCGGACACCCTGCCCAATGTCAACCTGAATATCCGGGCGACAATCAGGAACCTGGGGACTGATCAGCTGCCGCTGGGTACGCCGGTCCGGCTGAAGATCACCGGTCCGCAGGGTTATGTGTATGAGGACACGATGACCACGAGCGCCAATCTGACCCGGGGTCAGACTGCGCAGATGAACTTCTCGCCTGCCTGGCGGATTCCCGCAGTTACCGGTGCCTACCGGATTTTTGTCTGGACCGAGGCGGCGGGAGAGCAGTATCCTTATGACGATACGATTATCTATGATCTGAGTGTTGCCCGCTGGATTGAGTATGCGAACTACAACAACCCGCGCTGGCTGACCTGGGCATCACCGGAGCGGGCGGTCAAGTTCAACCCGGCGCAGTTCGGGCTCCAGTATCCGGTCGGTGTCAACCGGGTCCGGACCCAGTTCTACCTCCACCCGTCCTATCCCTGGCCTGACTCCACCTTCCGGTTCAAGATTTATGCAGGCGACGGCACCACCCTGCTGTATCAGTCTCCGGACATTGAGGCACCGGCAGGCGCACCGGGCGCAATCAAGGCGTATGACCTGGATTCAATGCTGATCTTCACCTCGGGCGAGTTCTATGTGGCGGTGGCGCCGGTTCACTCCTCAGGCCATCCCTCATCGCTTGCCGATGACACCACCGACAGCAGAAGCTACTACGGCACGCCGGGCGGCTGGATACCCTGGACCAACGGCGAACTGTTCATCTCCGCATCCGCACTGGGTGGTGTCGGCGTGGAGGAGGGTTACAACCCGAATCTGCGCAATGCGGAGCTGCGGTTCTCCAATCCGGCACAGGACCGGCTGCTGGTGCGCTGGCAGGTGCCGGCGGTCTCCCGGGTGCAGCTGGCACTCTACGATGCGACCGGCAGAATGGTGCGCGAGCTGTATTCCGCGGAAGGTGTCCGTTCGGGCAGGACCGAGGTTGACCTGAGCACGCTTGCCAACGGGATCTATCTCGTCCGTCTGGAGAGCCCGGCCGGTTCCGCAACCCACAAACTGGTGCTCAACCGGTAAGACCGGCCTGAAAAATCAGGGGGTCGGCAACGACCCCCTTTTATTTTTCCCGCTCCAGCCGGTAAAGCTCCTCGTCCGAGAGCCCGAAGTAATGGCCGATTTCGTGGATCGTCACCCGGCGCACCAGCTCCCGGATCTCCTGCTCATTCCGGCACCGGGCTTCAATCGGCTGCTGAAAGATGACAATCGTATCCGGCAGGACATTGCCATAGAACGGACCGCGCCGGTTATAGGGAATCCCCTGATAGACGCCGAGGATTGACCACGGGTGTCTGCCCAGCTCCTGTGCCAGTTCCGGCGGTGCGACCGGCATCACCATGACACTCAGATTTTTTATTCTTGAGGTAAAGAAATCGGGCAGGTTCTGAACTACCTCCTCAACCAGCTGCAGAAACTGCCCGCTGTCCACGCTACTGTCTCGGACCGAAAAGGGCGGTGCCGATCCGGATCATCGTTGCCCCCTCCTCAATTCCGACCTCAAAGTCGGAGCTCATCCCCATGGACAGCTCGGGCAGAGGGATGCCAAACCGCTGCTTGAGCTCCTGTTTCAGCCGGAAGAGCAGGCGGAAGCAGGCTCTTGACGCCTCCGGATTCTCAACCGCCAGCCCCGGACCGATGGTCATCAGCCCCTGAACCACGAGCCGGTCAAGTGACAGAATCTGACCCAGCAGTTCGGGCAGTCCTTCAGGCGAAACACCGTGCTTGGTCGGCTCACCCGAGGTGTTGACCTCGATGAGCACCGGAATCTTCATATCCTTCTGCTCACACCGGCGCTGCAGCTCCTCAGCCAGATGGAGTGAGTCCACGCTCTGAATCATGCTGAACAGCTCCAGCGCCTTCTTGACCTTGTTCGTCTGCAGGGTGCCGACCAGATGCCACCGGACCGGTGTCCTGATGAGCGGAATCTTGGCGGCTGCCTCCTGCACCCGGTTTTCACCGAAGATGGTCACGCCCGCGGCAATCGCCTCCTCAATCAGCGCCACCGGCTGGTTCTTGGATACCGCCACGAGCTTGATCTCCTTCGGGTCTCTGCCCGCACGGGCACAGGCGGACTCAATCCGCGCCTGAATCTGTTTCAGGTTCTCCGCAACACCCACGAGCCGATTATAGAAAAAGGGGGTCTCAAATCAAGATTCGGAGCCGGCAGGGGTACCCGGAACTGCCCGGTCTACAGGCTTTTCCGGGGTATAAATCTGCAACTTTATGAAATTCTGCAGGTTAGTGATGACGGGTTGGCTTCAATGTGAAATTGGGCATTTTCTATGACTCTAACTTTATGGGGAGGAAAAACAGAGTGGGGTATGGCGGGCTCAGGGCGGAACCGGTTGACCTCTGACCCGTCCGGGCTAAATTTGAGCGATGGGCAGAAGACCGCAGCCAGCCGGGCGAAAGGCAGTAACGGTGAAGGAGCCCGAACCGCTCCGGCGCTTTGGTCCGGTGCTGGTGTTTGCGCTGGCGTTCGGGCTCAGGCTGGTTTATCTCCTGCAGGCACGGGCTAATGACCCGCTGTTTTATGCGCCCCAGCTGGACGGGCTTTATCATCACCAGTGGGCGCTCGCAGTCAGCCGGGGGCTGGAGTTCATCAACGATGCCTATTTCCGGGCACCGCTCTATCCGCTGTTTCTCGGGATGCTCTACCGGCTTTTCGGGGTCAATCTGTTCCTGGTCCGGCTGGTGCAGGCGCTCCTCGGCTCGGCAGGCTGTGTTCTGGTCATGCTGCTGGGCAGGCGGGTCTTTGACCTGCGCACCGGTTTTTATGCCGGGCTGATGATGGCGGTCTATCCGCTTTTGATCTTCTTTGACGGTGAACTGCTGATTCCAGTGCTTCTGATTTTCCTTCTGCTTGCCGGTTTTGTCCTGCTCTATCAGGAGGAGCGGGGCTGGTTCTATTTACCGCTTGCCGGGCTGTGCTTCGGTCTTGGGGCGATCGCCCGGCCGAATGTGCTGGTGTTTGTCCTGGCACTTTTTTTCTGGCTCCTTCTGCGCCCTCATCGCCGGAGATTGAGCCGGGCACTGCTTTTCGGACTGGCGGTCTTGGTGCCGATTCTGCCGGTCACGGTCCGGAACTACATCAAAAGCAGAAGCTTTGTCCTGATCGCCTGGCAGGCAGGGACCAACTTCTATATCGGCAATAACGAATACTCGGACGGCACGACCGCAATTGTGCCCGGAACCCGGGGCTCGTGGTGGGGCGGCTATAACGATGTCAAGCGGATTGCGGAGCAGACCGCGGGCAGACCGCTCAGGGGGGTGGAGATTGACCGGTTCTGGATCAGCAAGGGGCTTGAGTTCTGGCGCCGTTCTCCGGCAAGGGCACTGCTTCTGACCCTGCGCAAGCTCTATCTCTGGTTTGCCGGCTATGAGGTTTCCAACAACCGGGACATCTACTTCTTCAAGCGGTTCACCTTCCTCAACTGGCTCATCTTTCAGACCCCGGTTTTCAAGTTTCCGTTCGGGTTCGTCCTGCCCCTGGCGCTTGCCGGCATCTATCTCACCAGAAAAAAGTGGCGGGTACTGGTGCCGGTCTATCTCTTTCTTGGTGCCTGGTGTCTTTCCTTTATCCCCTTCTTTGTCACCGAGCGCTACCGCCTGCCCACGGTGCCCTTCTATCTCCTGCTTGCGGTTGCCGGGGTCCGGAGCTTTTTCCAGAGAGAAAGGCGGGAGCGGACCTTTGCCGGGCTGATCTTTGCCGGTGCTCTGATCCTGTTCAATCTCAACCTTGCCGGTGCGGGCAGAAAGGCGGATATGGCACAGAACCTGTTTCAGGCGGCTAACGGCTGGTATGAGACCGGCAGGCTGGAGCGGGCACAGACCGCGCTTGAGCAGGCGCTGGCGCTGGACTCGGCAACCAACATCCTCTCCCTGCAGGCGACAATTCTGCTGGCACAGAACCGGATTGAGGAGGCAGAAAAAATCGCTCAGGCAGCGGTCCGGCTCCATCCGCAGGAGGCGGATGCCTGGGGGATTGCGGGCAATGTCCATGCAGCCGCCGGTCAGCTGGACTCTGCCCGGCTGATGTTTGAGCGGGTGATTGAGCTTGACCCGTATGGACCAGAAGGCTGGAACAACCTGGGCAACCTCCATCTGAGCACGGGAGAGCTGGAGCGGGCGCGGTTCTGCTATGAGCAGGCGCTCCGAAACAGCCCGAACTTTGTCCTGGCGCTGTTTCATCTGGGCCTGGTGGACTATTATCAGGGCAGGAAAGATTCAGCCCATCTCCGCTGGCTGCGGGTGCTGGAGCTGGACCCGGAATTTGAAAAGGCGCGCCGGGCACTCCAGGAGCTGAGGTAACCCCGGTTTAACTGCAACTGGTGCAGGTTGACAGAGCAGAATCAGGAAGAGGGATTTCTCCGCCGAGTCGAGGAATCCCTTTATCAATGCAAAGTGCAAAATGAAAAATGTAAAATTTGTCAATCTATTGACAGATTCAGCTTATAATTAAATTGAGCCGGTGAGTTTCTACTCTACTCTACTCTACTCTACTCTACTCTACTCTACTCCCTATTACTTCAATACCTTAACCCTTCTGGTGAGGTGCGGGCGGGCAGTTTAAAGTTCTCCAGTAACAAGACAATGGAGAACCGTAAGTAAATCCAAGATTGTAGGTTTTTAAATCTTTCTCATGAAATGCGAGATAATAAAAGAATCACAATAAAAATTTTTGCAATTATAATAACCGTCTTTTATTTTCACACCACGGCTTATTCCGGAACATTAACTGCCACATTGGATAGTATCCTTGCACATGCGCCACCGGATACTGTAATTTGGGCTATTGCTACAACTACCCTTCAGCCTAATTTGGCTGACGTTCAGATTGACAGTACTCTTACACTTACTGAAATTTACGACCGAAAGATCGCATATTTGCGACAGGTTGCCAGGCAGATACAGGAAGACATCTTATTTTTTTGAGAAATAGCCCGACGGTGGAAAGTATTGAATCATTCTGGCTTGCTAGCCGGATAGCATTTAAGGCAACTCCCGAGATAATCAGGGGAGTTGCAGCCCGGAGTGATGTCAATTATGTGTCTGAGAACTTTATAATACAACTACCCGAACTTGAGGAAGGCAGTGCTTATAATGATCCAGAATGGAATATTCATATGGTTCAGGCAGATGCCTGCTGGACTCAAGGAATAACAGGTGAGGGAGTGGTAGTCGGGACAATTGACACGGGGGTGGAAGTTGGACATCCGGCATTTCACGGACGGTGGCGATCAACGAACGGCTGGTGTGATGGTGTCAATGGATGTAATTTCCCTTACGATGATAATGATCATGGGACCATGGTAATGGGTATAATATGCGGTGGAGACGGGTTTGGTCCTGATTCATTAGATATTGGTGTAGCACCAGGTGCTCAGTTCATAGCTGCAAAAGGTATTGATCAATGGGGTCACGGGCAGTATTTATGGTTGTTGCGTTGTTTCAACTGGATGGCAAGTGATGGACGCCCCAATATTTTGAACTTGTCATGGGGGTTAGCTAATAGAAATTCGTCCGACTTCTGGCAGGAGATACTAACCATGTTACAGCTAAGAATTTTTGTCGTCGCTGCTATAGGTAATAACGGACCTGCCTATTACAGTTCTATGCCCCCTGGGAGTTTCCCAATTGTGATGGGGGTTGGTGCTGTAGATGAGAATGACTTAATTGCAGACTTTTCCGCACGCGGGTGTGCACCTGTAAATGAACCTTGGAGTTGGTACTGGTACTGGCAGCGCAGGGATTGGAATTACATCAATCCAGAGATAGTTGCCCCAGGCGTTGATGTACGGACAGCGACTCCCGCCAGTTGCGGTTATTGTTTAGTATCTGGGACATCACTTGCTGCTCCCCATGTTGCAGGTTGTTATGCTTTACTTTGTCAAAAAACTGGGTGGCCATATGTTATGTATGATGCGCCTGTGTTCTATAACTTTATATTAGATTTTGCAGACCGTCCGCACAACGGTGAGCCCTATCCCAATAATGACTACGGCTGGGGACGATTGAACTGCTTTCGATCAGTGAGGGCTGTGCCGAGGATAGTCGCACTTTCATGCGACGACAATGCGTTAGTGCCGTCCCAAGGAAAACACATCATACGCTGTCCAGGGAGCGATTACATCTCCTATACTTCAAGAGATTCGATTTATTTAATATATTCCGAAGACGGCGGATTTTCTTGGAGTATTCCGGAATTTGTAGCTATCGGGTTTAATCCCTGCCTTAGCCTAACTTTCGATAAAAAACTGTGGTTAGCTTATATTTCACATGTTAATACTGGTTTTCCCGAAATACATTGTTTGACCCAACACGAGAACGGAGTTTGGAGCGACAGGTTAGTATTACGCCACCCGGGGCCAAATGGTGGAGTTTTTTCAGGACTTTCGTTTACCACTTCGAACTTCCGTAATGATGCAATTATCCATCCGGGGGCAGAAGAGGAAATGGGATACATAGTAGTTGGAACTTTATTTAGAGGTGAGTCGAAGTGGCGTGTGCTTTTTATCGCATTTGATACTCTGTTCCGGCAGCCTGATGGGAGTTATTATTATAATATTATGGATCTTACCGGTAGTCTTAACTTATCCGCTCATACACCCTGTATTTCTCGGACGCCAGGTGATTATCTTCATATCACATGGGTTTCAGGTTCTGGCGCACTAAATAGTAACGTATATTATCAAATTGCTGAAACAAATCCTGAGTTGATCCGTTCGGGAATATTTCCCTGTTTTTCCGAGCCATTTTTAGTGGGGGAAGGTGTTCAACCTATTATTGATGCTTATGGCGATATTGCGAGAATTTTATGGTGCAGTATGGACAGCCTTATTTATGAGCGGAATTATAATATAACTACTCATAGATGGTCGGATGCAAGATTATGGGACATTAGAAGTCAGAGCAACTCTCCAGCGGGGTTCCGAAACGGCGGCATATGGGTGCATCAAGGCGGAACATGCGAGCGCGAAATTACAGTTCGATTCCCCGAGGATTTAAGGTCCACTTCTTTAGTTCGTTGTTTTACCTTGGGATTATTTAATCCTCAAGCTGATATTAAATTGGGAGATGAACTTGATACTCTCTATTCGGTTTGGGTTCAAAGGATAACTTCTCTAACGAAGGCGGTGTATTATGGTTCATTTCTGCATTTCCCCAATGCAGACAGATGTTTTTATCGTATTACCTGTGGCGAAGAGGTTCCTTCACCACTCTGTGTCAGACGTGACGGCAGATCATCCTGTGCCAATTATCAAGTTGACCTAGGTGATTCCATTCTGATTTATCATCTGAAATACCTGCAGCCACTTTATCAATACCGGATTTGCGCTAAACTGGTTCAAGATGATGCACTTCCGCTGACGGTGAAACTTGCATTTCTGAATAAGGATACTATATTAATCTTGGATAATGAGGTAGTTGTGAATCCGGGCCATCCAGTTGACGTCTGGTTTGATTTGCCGCAATGGCTTTATCAGGATGGTGGGGTTGACTTTGCGATTATAAAGATTACGGGTAGATGTATATCGCTTGCAGGCATTGAACTCCACGAGCTGGAATCTGAGGTTAAGCGATCAGGCGATGAGATTCAGTCATGGCCGTCAATAACAGAATTACATCCCGAGTTGAGGGTGTTACCAACCACCTTCAACAATTTTATTCAAATTTATTATAAGGTTGGTCAACCCGGCAGGGCAAGCTTAAAAATTCACGATGTCAGCGGCAGGGTGGTAGCAGAATTAGTTAACGGCAGACAGACCCGGGGGAATACTGGATATCATGGAATTTTAACTCTATACCTATACGGTCGCTTACTCCCGGAATCTACTTCTGCCGTTTAGAAACAGGAAATAATATTGCGGTCCGTAAATTACTGAGACTGCCGTCTGTTTCGGCGGACTGAAAGGAGGTATGGCTATGAGCCGGACATTTGTGCTCGTGGGCTTGATTTTATGTGCCGGTTTCAGCCAGTGGCCTAACGAGAAACAGGTTGAGGTGGCAGGGCTGATCTACAGTATGGCGACCGATGGTTATGATTATCAACCTGGAGATTCGGTCCGGATGCGTTACCGGATCATCAACCCCAGGGAGGATACGGTAATTTTCCGCTTTCGTTCCCTGCCCTATGCTGATTTTGCGGTGAATAGCGGGGCGGTTTGGCGCAGCACCTATGCGACTCTGCCTTTGTGCTGGGACCTGAAGCTGTCTCCGGAAGACAGCACTGAGGCGTTTGCTGTCTGGGATATGCATGATTCAGAAGGCAACCTGGTTGCGCCCGGAGTCTATGAATGCTCAGGGGTTTACCGATATGATGAGCCCGAGCCTTATCCGTTAGCGGTGGAGATCCGGGTGCTGGATTCGGTGCCGGAGCCCCGGACTTCGGGTGCGGATTCCGGGATTGCGCTTCATATCAGCAAGTCGCTGAGCACCGGTTCCTGGGTGGTCCAATGTCGGGTGAAACGGGAACAGAGGCTGGAGCTTACGGTTTACAGCTCCACCGGTATCCCGGTGATCAGACTGTGGCAGGGCAGAATGACGCCCGGGAATTATCAGTTTGAACTCAATACCGCCAGCATGAACCGTTTACCTGCCGGTGTTTACTATCTCCGGCTGGGGGCAGAGGGGTTTACTACCGGTCAGCGGCTGGTGCTGATCAGATAGCAGAAATTACAAGGGGATATCTGCCCGAGCGGGCATAATCTCTGGCAAGACAGTTGAGCGTGGCGATCTGGTGCAATGTGGTGATTGCGCGGTAAGGGAAGGGATTTCTCCACTTCGCCCTGCGGGCTTCGGTCGAAATGACCTTTACCCTTTTTCTGTCATTCCAAGAAGTGAAGCGAAGCGGAATCGAGGAATCCCTTTATCAATGCAAAGTGCAAAATGAAAAATGGGAGGGGTCAGATGTGGCGGAGCTGGGGGCGGATGAGCATGACAAGGGCAAGGGTGGTCAGGACCACGATGCCCGCCACGAGCAGTGCCGGGCAGGTGCCCCAGCGCTGGGCAATTGCGCCGCCGATCAGACTGCCGAGCGGAAACATGCCGTTGAAGAACAGAGAGAAGATGCTCATCACTCTGCCGCGGATGTAGTCCGGAGCAAGGGTCTGAATCAGGGTGTTGGTCAGGGAGGCGATGCTCGTCTGACAGAAGCCGACGAGGAGCAGCAGGATCAGGGCAAACTGGTAACTGCGGCAGAAGGAGAAAATCAGAAGAAGGATCCCGAGGGTCAGGGTGCCGGCAAGGAGGATTTTACCCCGGTGCCGGGTTTTGCTTAAGGTTGCCAGGGTCAGGCCGCCGGTTACCGCGCCGGCACCAAGGCTGGTCATCATCAGACCGTAGCCGCGTGCTCCCTGTCCGAGGACATCCCGGGCGATGACCGGCAGCAGCGGAATGTAGACAATGCCGAATGAGGAGAAGATGCCGATGAGCAGGATGAGCAGGCGGATGTCCGGATGGGAGCGGACATAGCGCAGGCCGGTGATGAGCTGGGTGAGAATCGGCTCGTGCTGAATATTATTTACCGGTTTGTCCAGCCGGATCAGGGCAAGGGCGAGGATGATGGCAAGAAAGCTGGCGGCGTTGATGGCAAATACCGGTGCCGGACCGGAGAAGGTGAGGAGTGAGCCGGCGATCGCCGGTCCGACCATCCGGGCAAGGTTGAACATTGAGGAGTTGAGGGCGATGGCATTAAGCACATCCTTCCGGTTTACCAGATCAGGAACAAGGGTCTGGGCAACCGGCGCATTGAGCGCTACGAAGATGCCGGCAAGAAAGGAGATGGCAAGAATCTGATAGATGTTGATGACCCTGGTCCAGGTGAGGATGGCGAGCAGGAGGGCAAAGAAGGCAAGGACCGACTGGGTGATGAGCATCAGGTTGCGCTTGCTGAACCGGTCTGCCAGGACACCGGCAGGGAGGGAGACCAGCCAGACCGGCAGCCAGTTCATCGCCGAGTCCAGCCCGACAAAGAAGGGTGAGTTGGTGACTGAGAGGACAAGCCAGCTTTTGGCAACATTCTGCATCCAGGTGCCGGTAAAGGAGATCATGTTGCCGAACCAGTAGAGCCGGAAGTTGCGGTGCCGGAATGCGGCAAAGGTGGCGGGCAGGCGGATGGTGAGAGCCGGGCGCGTCTCGCCGCTTTCGGTGGACATGGAAATACAATTTTAACCGGAATTTAACCGGATGCAAACAGGTGATAGGCGGTGCGGAGTTTACTTTGTCAGCACCAGTTTTCTTGTGGCGCGTGCTCCTTCGGGTTCAGTGATGAAATAGATGCCCGGTGCGAGATGGCTGAGGCTGTTTATCCCGGGCTGGAGAGCAAGCACCCTTCTGCCGCAGGCATCAATCAGGAGCAAACTGCTGGAGGAGAAAATTCCGGGGCTCAGTTTCAGGGGTCCGCGGGTGATGGTAGTTGCCGGTTCTGCCGGAGGGGTCGGGTTTCTGTCCGCTTCGCTGATGCCGAGGAGTGAAACCGGCACAAACTGGCAGACAACCGGATTGGTGCTCATCGGTCCCTGGTTCTGGACATAGAAACCCGCAGTGGAGTCCATCATATAGACGACCGCAATCGTGTCGGGCGGACCGGCGAGCAGCCGGTCAACGATGCACGGGAAGCGGTGGGAGATTTCGTTACTCGGGGTGATCTGGAGCGCCGGGCTCCAGGATTCACCGTTGTCGGTGCTGACCGCAAGGAGGATGTTGGCGCGGAGGAGGTTGGTCTGGGGCTCCACATTCAGGGAGTCAAACTCCTCCCAGGCGACATACAGGTTGCCCGCGGCATCAGTGCCGATGCTCGGATGACAGCAGTAGTTGACGTTGTAGCCGATCGGCGCCCGGATCACCTCAAGCCGGCAGCCGGCGCGCCGGACCTGTGACCACTGCGGTTCATTGACTTCACACCAGTGCCAGATGCCGGCGGGCACAATATAGTCGGTATCGTTGATTACCGGATAGACATCGGTGACGATGTGAAGCCAGCCCTGGTGGTCAAACCAGGGGAACGGACCGAAAAGAGAGATGCAGGTCAGGGTATCACCAAGATAAGCCCGGGGCGGAGCAAGCCGTTCCGTCTCCCAGGTGGCACCCCCATCACGGGAAAGGGCAAGGTAGATTGAGTCCTGGGTCTCCCAGTTCACCCAGGTTACAGCAATTTTTCGGCTGTTATCCGGTGCAGTTGCGATATTGAAGCTGGGGTAGCCCGGTTCACCAAGGGTGCGGGGCGTGGTCCAGTTCTGCCAGTCCGGACAGGAGGTGTAAATCACCTGCTCCCGCTGTCCGTCATCCATGACCGCAACATGGGCACACCGGTCCGGGTCAAGGGCAAGCACGGGCCAGAGCAGTGAGTCCGGTCCCCAGGAGAATTCAAATATTCCGGCACCGGGTTGAAGGTCACGGGCAAGGACCGGGTTTGTGCCGGTGGAGGTGGCGATATGGGCAACAATCCAGGCAACACCGGTAACCGGATCCGCCTGCAGGTTGCCGAATCCGGAGCGCTGGGAATAGACATTACATCCGGAGCCGATGAATTCAGTTGCCAGAAAATGCCAGGAACGGGTGGTGAAGTCATAGAAATTGTAGCGCATGTTGCGGTCGGTAAACGGGTCCGGAAGCGCGGAGTAGAGCCAGAGGCAGTGCAGACCATAGGGTGGAGCGCTGACCAGGGTCCGTTTTACCGGTCCGCTCAGCTGCCAGTCATAGGTGGTGCCGCCGACCGTGTCCACTCTGCCGGCATAATTGCCGAGGGCAGGGGTGGTGGCGGTTAGACTGAGGATGGTCAGAATAACATGGCACATAAAACCTCCTGTTCATCTTCATTATAATCCGGACCGGTTTTCTGTCAACCGGTTGACAGATTCTGAATTTCAGTCGGTAAGTGGAACGAAGCGCCAGGTGACGGTATCGGGCTGGACCTCAAAGAGGAGAAATCCCGGCGCACCGAAGTCCAGCGTCCGGGAGATTGCACCGGTGAGAAAGTGGTTTGTGCCGTCAATCTGCTGGTGGCGCAGACCATGGCGGTGACCAGCACACCAGGCATAAACCCGGTATTTACGCAGCAGGCTGAGCAGTTTTGCCCGTTCCGCAACTGAGCCGAGCCGGAAGATGGAAGGGGTCTGGTCATCATAGACCGGGAAGTGGGTGATGATGATTTTGTATTTCTCCGGTGAGCTGAGCTCGGTCTCAAGCCAGCGGAACTGGGTGGCGCCGAGCCTGCCTTCACCCGTGTCAAGGAAAATCAGCTTCAGGTGCAGGCTGGGCCGGATCGCATAGCAGGAGGGACCGAACCGGGTTTGGTAGTAATTCCAGCTATTCGGACGGTAGAGGTCGTGGTTGCCGAGCGTGACATAGTAGTGCCGGTGCGTGTGCTGGAACAGCGCAAGCACCGAGTCATATTCCGCAACGGTGCCACGGTCGGTGAGGTCACCGGCAGCACAGAAGAAGTTGATATCCAGCGAGTCAAGGCACCGGACAAAGGTCTGCCAGTGGCTGCCTGCCGGCTTGCCGATATGCAGGTCGCTGAAGACGGCAAAACGCAGGGTGTCGGGAAATGTCTCCGGCAGCAGGATGCAGTCCAGGCTCTGCCGGACCCGGGTCTCAACATCCGGATGAAGCAGGACCGCGCGCGGGTCAATTTCACAGCCCGCAGTGAGCAGGAGCAGGAGCAGGAGGAGCCTATCTGCCATACTTCACCCCAATCTCTGCCCGGAGCGCTGAGGGATAGATCAATCCGGTGGAAAAGCTATTGAACGCCAGCCGGGTTCTGCCGTAAAGGAGCCATCCGGGCGCCAGCCGCCAGGTGCCGTCAAGACCGACGGGAAACTGCTGGGGGTTGCGGAGCTCCAGCCGGTCAAGGTTGGTGAGCCGGACGGTCAGACTGAACTTCGGGGTCTCCATCATACGCCAGCCGAACCGGTAGAGGATGTTCCACTCATTCATTCCCGGCTCGGGCAGACGCCGGCAGATGCCCAGACCCAGTTCCAGCCGGGACCGGGGTTCAACCTGCATCAGTCCGAACAGCCGGTTCTCGGAGGCATTCCAGCCGGTCCAGCGCTGGTGCTGAAAGCCGGCATCAAGACTGGGACTGAGAAAGCCGGGAAGTTTCAGCCCGCCGGTCAGGGCAAAGCCGGCAGGACCCGGATGCTCGATGAAGCTGAAACCGGCGGTGCAATCAAGCGTCAGCAGGTTGAACAGCCCTGTGGTCAGTCCGGCACTGACCAGGCCTTTTGCCTCAACACCGGTCTCGCCCTGATAGCCGAGTGCGAGATCGGCATTCAAGCCGGGTGCGGGCAGGCATATCAGTATTACCACCATTGGCAGACCGAGCACGATATGATTAAACCGGACGGAAGGGAGATGTCAAATCGAATGCTTGACAGAATCGGGGAGGGGGGTAAAATCTGATTGTCAACCAGGAGGTGGTATGAAGCGGGTGGCAGTTTTTTCTGCCCTGCTGGTGAGCATCCTTACCGCCCAGTGGCTGGAGCGGTATATCTATCTCGGTGATTCACTGAACGGACCGTATGCACCGGACCGGATATTTTACAACCCCGGTAATAACAATGTCTTTGTGTTTGGCGATGGCCCGGTGGTGCTGGTATTTGACGGTGTTTCCGGCAGAAAGATTGCCCGGATTGACCTGCCCGCTTATCCTGCCGGCTTCTGTTACCATCCGCAGGCAAACAAGCTTTATGTTGCGGGCACGGAGGTGGTGGTGATTGATGCTGCCGCTAGCCGGATCATCCGGACGATCAGTCCGGGTTATACTACCGAGCATATCTGCTATAACCCGGCGAACAACCGGATTTATGCTGCGGGCGGCAATCTGCTCAGCGTCATTGATGCTGCCAGTGATACGCTGATTATGCATGTCGGTCTGCCCGGTCCTTCAGCAGCTATCGCCTGTGCTCCGAGAGTGAACAAGGTTTACTGTGTGATGACCAATGAAAGGGTGGCGGTATTTGACTGCCACCAGAACCGGGTGATCAGAACCTTCTATACCGGTGCCGGTCCCTATACGACACTTTATAATGAGCAGACCAACCGGCTTTATATCGCTGAAGGTTATGATGAGGACATTGCGGTGGTGGACTGTGAGCGGGATTCGGTGCTCCGGTGGCTCGTTGCCGGCTATGAGCCGCACCGCCTGTGTCTGAATCCGGTCAGCGGAAAATTTTACTGTGCGGATGGAGATGGAGACTGGTTCGGCATCTACGATGCCCGGGCCGATACCCTGATCCGGTGGCTCTATCTCGGTGAGGAGGTGCAGGGCGGGCTGGTCTGGGACTCAGTTGACAATCTGGTCTATGTGTCGCTCACCGATCTTGACAGTCTGGTGGTGATTGACGGGGTCACCGATGAGCTGGTCCGGCAGGTGCCGACACCGGGGCGGGAACCGTCCGGGCTGGCATACAATCCGCGTCAGAATATCATTTACTGTGCGGAGACAGGCAGTGATCGTGTGACATTTTACGATGGTAGAACAGGCGCAGTGGTGGGCAGGGTGTCAACCGAGGCGCCGTGGCCCCGTAAGCTTACCTACATTTCAGGTACCGACCGGATCTTCTGCATCGTTAATAGTGATACCGTTTTTCCGGTAGACTGCGCCACCGGCCGGGTCGGATTTCCGATTGAGATTCCGTTCAGTATTACGGAACTGATTGAGGTTCCCGATTTCAACCGGGTTTATGTGTTCCCCCAGGAGGAGGGAGCGATTGCGGTTATTGAATGTCCGGAGGATACGCTCAGCAAAATCATTTCCGTGTCCGGAGTTCCGTTACAGCCGGTGCGGGCAACGGAGCAGAACCGGATTTACTTTATTCTGAGTGAACAATGGACCGGGTTGCACGGTTTGAACTGCGAGACCGACTCAATTGATGAGTATGTCATGACCGATTCCTTTCCCGCCCTGCTGGGTTATGCTGCCGGACGCCTCTACTTTGCGGAAGGCGCTGATACCCGCCGGCTGGTCGCTTATGATGTTGCCGGACGCCGGCGGGTGGCGGAGATCAGTCCGGGCTGCTATCCGAGATCGCTTTATCCGCTTCCCGGATTGAATCTGGTGGCGGTGTTCTCCTGGTATCGGGATTCACTGGTGTTCATTGACTGCTCTACTCATACGGTTACCGGGATGCTTTATTTCCGTTATGGTGTATATTACGTGATTTACAACCCGGTGAACCGCCGGCTCTATCTTCCGGCATACGGTGATACAATGTATGTGGTCGATCCGGTCCTGCCGGCAGTGGTGGATACGGTGGTGGGCGATTTTGCCGGTCCGTGCTGGGCAGTGGATACGATTGCAAGCAGGATCTATTTTGGTGCTGAGCGCGGGGTGACAATTTTTGACTGTCAGCGTAACCGGGTGGTGAATGAGATTCCCCTGCCGGGTGGGACGGTGAGCTGCGCATTCAGTCCGCCGAACCGGCGGATGTTTTTCAGCGTGCCGGCGATAGGCGGGCTGGCGGTCATCCGGGATACGACAATGGTAGGCGTCGGCGAACAGAAGCCGGTTTTAAGCGACAGCCGTTCTCTGCCAACCGTGGTGTGCCGCCAGCTGAGGCTCCCTCTTGAGTTCCAGGGGGCGAGTCCGCAGTTTTATCTCGCTGATCCGGCAGGCAGGCGGGTGCAGATGCTCAAGCCCGGAGTTAACGAGCTGGGCGGAATTGCACCCGGGGTCTATTTTATCGTCAGCAGCAACCGGCAGGAACCGGCACAAATCCGGAGGCTGATTATCGTCCGTTAGAGCAGATATCGGGCAAGTAAACTTGACTTTGATCCCTGACCGGCTATTTTTCTGAGTGCACACGCGTCCGGGGTTTTCTCAGTCAGAAATGCCAGGGAGTTAAAAATGAGCAGTAACAATATTGATTTTTTTATTTCCCGGTTTGAGGAGCTGTTCAGTCTTGCACCTCAGCCCGGAAGGTATTTTCAGCCCCGTGCCTACCGGAATGCGGCGGTGCGGTTCCGTGCCCACACCGGACATGACTGTGAGCAGGTCCGGCATTTTTTCAATACCACCGGCTGTCCACTGCATTCGGTGCGGGCACGGCGGGAACTGGTAGAGCAGACCGGACTGAATCCGTTTCTCTATCCGGCGCAGCTTCTGCCCGGTTGTGACCTGCTTTCTGACTCCGGTACCACGACGATGACCATGGAGCAGTGGGCGCAGATGCTTCTGGGCGATGAGGCTTACGGCTCGAATGAGGGGTATTATGAGCTGAATGAGCAGATCGGCAGAACCTTCGGGCCTCAGTGGCAGCAGGAACTGACCGGTACCCTCCAGACCCTTTTCATTTTTCACCAGGGCCGGGCGGCTGAGCATGCACTGTTCTCCAATCTGTCCCGGATGCTGGGACAGCGGGATGTTCCGCCTCTTGTCGAGGTGCTGAATGGGGTTGCTGACCGGACCGGTGTTTTTGCCCGGCTGAGACGGGCGGCAGAGCGGGTGCGGAAAAGGAGCGGTGCCGAGCCGAGGTTTGTTATTCCCAGTAACGGCCATTTTGACACGACCGAAGCCAATATCGCCGACTGCAGTATCGTTCCACTGAATCTCAACTGTGATGAGCACCGGCAGAATGATGAGCAGTTTCCGTTCCGGGGTAATATCAATATTACTGAGCTCGCTGAACTGCTGGATAAGATTCATCAGCATATTCCGCTGGTCTATCTGACGGTTACTAATAATACCGGTGGTGGTCAGCCGGTCTCAATGGCAAATATCCGGGCGGTGCGGGAGCTGACCCGGCAGAAAAATATCCCGTTCTTTTTTGATGCCTGCCGTTTTGCTGAGAACGCCTGGTTTATCCGCGAACGGGAAGGTGAGTTCCGGAATAAAGATGTTGCCGAGATCGTCCGGCAGATGTTTGAATATCCGGACGGGTTTCATATCAGTCTGAAAAAGGACGGGCTGGTAAATATCGGTGGTGCGCTGGTGATCCGGCCGGACGGACTTTTTGCCCGGCTGACCGATTATCAGCAGATTCTGCCCCGGCTCACCGATTATCAGATTCTGACTGAGGGCCATCCGACTTATGGCGGACTGGCGGGCAGAGACCTGAAGGCGATCGCCGAAGGACTGCGGATGGTGGTGCGGCACGAGTATCTGTCCGCCCGGATTGAACAGGTCCGGCGTTTTGCCGAAAGGCTTGCCCGTGACCGCATTCCGGTGCTCAGGCCCGCAGGCGGGCATGCGGTCTATCTGGATGTGGACCGGTTTTTTGATGATGTTCCGGTTCAGGACCGTGACTATCCCGGAGTGGCGCTGGTGGCGCTGCTGCTTGTTGCCGGACACCGGCTGTGTGAACTGGGGGTTTACGCCTTTGAGCTTGAGGATGTGCCTGTCCCCCGCAACAACTTCGTCCGGGCAGCGGTGTCCCGGCTTGCCTATGAGGACCAGGACCTTTTTGCCTGCGCTGAAGTTATCCGGCTGCTTTATGAACACCGGGCGCGTATTCCCAAAGTTGAGGTGGTTTACGGCGCTGAACTGCCGCTCCGCCATTTCAAGAGCCGGTTCCGGTTTGTCTGAACTGATGCGGGTCGGATTCTATCAGTTTGCCCCCAAGCCCAGAGCGCTGGAGGAAAATCTGAACCGGATCTTTGCTCGGCTGAAAGGAGTTAACGCTGACCTGATTGTGCTGCCGGAGTTGTGTTTAAGCGGATATCTGTTTGCCAGCCGGGAGGAGCTTGCCCGCTATGCCCTCAAGCTGCCGGATGCACCGGTCTGCAGCCGGCTGGCTAACTTCTGTGCGGAGAAAAACTTCAGTCTGGTGCTCGGTGCCGCCGAGAAGGCGGGCGCCAGTATTTTTAATTCCGCCCTGCTTTTTACCCCAAATGGTTCAATTCATGTGTACCGGAAGGTTCATCTGTTCAACGATGAGAAGGACATCTTTGATCCCGGTGATCTGCCTTTCCCCGTATTCAGGGTTGATACCGTTACCGTAGGGATGCTGGTCTGTTTTGACTACTTCTTCCCGGAGAGCGCCCGTTCGCTCGTGCTGCGGGGTGCGCAGATTGTCTGCCATCCGGCAAATCTGGTGCTGAATTATGCCCAGTCAATGACCATCACCCGGGCGCAGGAGAACCGGGTCTTCTGGATTTTAGCCAACCGCACCGGCACTGAAGCGCTGGGCAGCCGGGTGATGAATTTTACCGGTCAGAGTCAGATCATCAGTCCGGAAGGAACGGTGCTTGCCCGCGCCAGTGCTGAAGATGAGAAACTGGAGATTGTGGATATTAATCCTGCGCTGGCGCTGAACAAGACGGTTACCCCGCGCAATGATCTGATCGCCGACCGCCGGCCCGGGCTCTATTTTTCCGGAGCGGGATGAACGACCGTGCCGATGAAGAGAATTGTGCCGGTCGTGTTGTCCTGAATCAGAAACAGAAAGGGCCGGTTGAAAACCAGATTGAAGGTGTTTACCGGGATTGCGGTCATCACCATTTCCACTGAGGTGACCGCTGCCGCCTCTGTGCCTTCCTCATTGACCTCGATGAAGCTTTTGTGCTTGACATCACCGATCGCCAGACGCGGCTGGGAACACATGGCGGAAAAGTTCGCCCGGTTGAGGTCAAATGCCAGTTCCATGCCCAGCCGGCTCAGTGCCGGTTTCAGGCTCTGTTCATACTCAATCTGGAAGCGCGGCAGGGCAATCTGACCCTGGCGGGAGGCAAACTGAGTACGCCAGGCGGACCAGTTTTCCATGGTGAGCTGTTTGAGCAGTGCCGGCAGACCGGTTTTTTCTTCCGGCAGGAGTAGAAACATGCTGATTTTGCCCTGACCATAGGGCAGTTCCACCGCTTCAAAGCCGGCGCCGGCAAAATAGCTGAACTTTCCGGACCGGTGCATCATCTGGACCCTGACCGTGCGGTTGTCCGGCAGATAGAAGACATCTTCGGCAGTCAGCTGAGGGTCAAAGGGCTGCTGCCACTTGCCCTTGAAATAGACCGCATTGATCAGAAACAGCGCATGTTCGGGGTTGATCCGGCTGATGATGGAGCGGATTTTGTCATGGGTCCTGCGGCTGACCCAGCTGTTGATCCGGCTGGCAGCATCGGGTGAATTGAAGTCAAGGGTGAACAGTTCGGCTGAGTAGAAGTGCTGCAGTTCCTGCCGGAAGGCAGATTTGAAGGCAATCCCCTGCCGTGCCCAGATTGAATTTGCAATTTCCAGTGTGACATCATTCCGACGGGCGGTAATCAGGGAATCGAGAAGGTTTTTCTCCCCCGGGTTGAGCTCTTCAGTCCGGATGCCGGATAATGACAGTGTCTTCAGCATCACATTCTTTGTCTCGCTCGCAGCTCCGTTTGCGGTCATCGTCAGCGCGGTAGCGATTGAATAGGGGGAGATGAGCAGATTTTCTGCCGGCTGGACGGCGGCAAGTTCATTCAGCAGGGCAAAGCCAAACCGGTTCTTGGCTGCAGCTAACAGCTCCGGCGCAACCGGCGGGTTGGCACCGCGCAGCGGGGAGCTGAAAAGTGAAAGCAGTAATAAGGTGCACATAGTAAGACAATATGAGTTCTCAAGCCGGCAAGTCAAATTAATACAACATCATAGCCAGGATTGAGGGGCTTGACTTGCCGATTGTGCCGGTTATGATATGAGTTCCGAATCAAATTAAAAAAGAAAGGTGGTATAAGTTATGAAGCACAATATGGAAAATTATGAAGAGACCTATCGCAGCTTCAAGTGGGAAATTCCTGAATTCTACAACTTCGCCTATGATACCGTGGACTCCTGGGCAGAGAAGGACCGGACGAAGCTGGCGCTGATTTCGGTCGCCGACGACCCGAAAGTAGCCCAGAAGCACACCTTCTGGGAGCTGAGCCGGCTCTCCAACCGTTTTGCCAATGTGCTGATGGCGGCCGGCGCCAGGCCGGGAGACCGGCTGCTGGTGCTGCTGCCCCGGATTCCAGAGTGGTATGTGGCGGTGCTTGGGGCAATGAAAGCCGGCGTCGTTTTCATGCCGACACCAACGCTGTCAATGCCCAAGGATATTGAATACCGGCTCAACAGTTCCGGTGCCGCTTTTGCAATTACTGATATTGACAACGCCTTCAAGATCAGAGATATTCAGCAGAACTGTCCGAATCTGAAGGCGGTGTTTATCGTCGGCGGCCAGCAGGAAGGCTGGATCAGCTATGAGGAGGAGATGGAGAAGGCGGCACCTGAGGTAAAGGAACGAATTCGGACGCGGACAAGCGATCCGCTGCTCATTTACTTCACCTCCGGCACGGTCGGATATCCCAAGATGGTTGAGCACACCCATGCCTACCCGCTCGCTCACATCGTCACCGCCAAATTTGTTCATGATCTCCAGCCCAGTGATATCCACTGGACGATCGCCGATACCGGCTGGGCAAAGACCGCCTGGGGCAAGCTTTTCGGGCAGTGGATCATCGGCTGCACCGTGCTTCAGCGCAATCCCAAGGGCAGGTTCAATGCCAAGGCAGCGCTGGAGGTGCTGGAACGCTACGGCGTAACCACATTCTGCGCACCACCGACCGCTTACCGGCTTTTGATTCTGGAGGACCTGAAGAAGTACCGGCTGAGTCTGCGGCACTGCGTCTCTGCCGGCGAGCCGCTGAATCCGGAGGTCATCCGGGCATGGGAGACAGGAACCGGACTTAAGATCTATGATTTTTACGGACAGACCGAGACGGTGGCGGTGCTGGCAAACTACCCCTGTCTGCCGATCAGGGAAGGTTCAATGGGCAAGCCGACACCGGGACATTATGTGGCGATTGTTGATGATGAAGGTAACGAGTTGCCCGCTGGCGAGGAAGGGCATATTGCGATCCGGATCAGGCCGTTTCATCCTCCGGGAATCTTCAAGGGGTATCTGAATCAGCCCGATGCCAATCAGGTGGCGTTCCGGGGTGACTGGTACTACACCGGCGACAAGGCGTACAAGGATGAGGAGGGCTATTTCTGGTTTGTCGGCCGGGCGGATGATGTGATCAAGGCATCCGGTTACCGGATCGGACCGTTTGAAGTGGAGTCGGCACTGATTGAGCATCCCGCGGTTCAGGAGTCGGCGGTCATCGGTAAACCGGACCCGGTGCGTGGTGAGATTGTCAAGGCTTTCGTCATCCTCAAGCCGGGTTACGAGCCGTCAGAACAGCTGGTAAAGGAACTGCAGGAACACTGCAAAAGGGTGACCGCACCCTACAAGTATCCGCGCGAGATTGAGTTTGTGAAGGAGCTGCCCAAGACGATCAGCGGCAAGATCCGCCGGGGTGAACTGCGCCGGATGGAGCTGGCACGGCTGGCAGCCGCCAAGGAGCAGAAGCAGCAATAACCGCAATCCCGGTTCGGGTTAAGCATATATAAACTTGACCTGAACCGGGTTTGGTTTATGCTCAGTTATGGCCGGTTCCGGGCTGGCACTGCTCATTCTCCTCGTCTGTGCCCTTATTCTTGCCGTTCTCGTGCTGGTCTTGTTCCAGCTCCGTCGTCCCCGAGACACTGAGCCGGCGGCTGCGACACTGCTGCTCCAGCAGATTGAAACGGTTCGTCAGGAACAGGCTCGTGCACTGGAGGCAAATGCCCAGCTGCTGAATCAGCGGCTGGCGGAGATGCAGCAGGTGCTGCTTGAGAGCACAAATGCGGTCGGGGCGCGACTTGACAATACTGCCCAGCTGAGTGGCGAGTTGAACCGGCGGCTGGGTGAACTTTCAGCCGCTGCTCAGAATATGCTTGAGCTCGGCAGGAATCTGATGTCGCTGCAGGACATTCTTAGAGCACCCAAGCCGCGTGGCGTGCTGGGTGAATTTTTTCTGGGGAATATTCTTCAGGAGATGGTGCCCAATAATTACGAAATGCAGTACCGGTTTCGCAGTGGTGAAAAGGTTGACGCAGTTGTCCGACTCGGGGGAAAACTGGTGCCGGTTGACGCCAAGTTTCCGCTTGAGGATTTTCAGCGGCTGCTGGCAGCCGGCGACGAGAATGAACGGCTGACACTCCGGCGGCAGTTTTTGCAAAGGGTGAAAAAACACATCGATGCCATCGCTCAGAAATATATCCTGCCGGATGAAGGGACCTTTGATTTTGCGCTGATGTACATCCCGGCAGAGAATGTTTACTATGAGACAATCGTTACTGCTCCTGATCAGGATGAGGGTATTCTGAACTATGCGTTCGCCCGCAGGGTAATCCCTGTCTCCCCCGGGACAATTTATGCCTACCTGCAGGCGATTGTCCTTGGTCTGCGGGGGATGCAGGTCGAGCGGCGGGCGCAGGAGATCCTTGACCATCTGGACCGGCTGCAGTCCGATATCAGCCGTCTTCAGGAGAAATTTCAGATTCTCGGCAATCATCTGACCAACGCCCATAACCGCTATGAGGAGGCGGCACGGGAACTGGAGCGTCTGACTACCAGGTTGACATTGAGTGTGCCGGTTGCAGATCCCAAATCTGAGAACCGGCAGAGTTGAAGGAGGTGCAGATGAAGTGGTGCAGTTTCAGGATAATTGCCGGTTTAATGCTGATTTTGACTGGGGCAACCGGTGCCTGGCAGCAGCTGGGACCGGAGGGTGTCAGTGTCCGGGCAATGAGTAATGTTCCCGGGTATCCGGATGAGCTGTTCATAATCACGGGCGGTTTTCCGAGCTACATTTGCTGGACCGGTAACACGGGGCAGACCTGGACCGTCCGCGAGACGATACCCGACCGGCTCAACGCGCTGGCAGTCAATCCCCGAGATATGAGAATAATGTATGCTGGTGGTAAAACTGGAAAAGTTTACCGCAGCACCAACAGCGGTTACAGCTGGTCGGTGGTCGCTACTCTGCCGTCCGGAGTGCATATTCAGCAGTTGGCGGTGAATGCGGAGAACGGGGCGGAAGTCTGGGCGCTGGCAGAAATTGAGGCGGGAGATTCTGTCGGGCTCGGGTTTTACCGTTCTACTGATGGCGGAGCAAACTGGCAGGGCAGAAGTGTTGTCCGGTCATATGCGGTCCGGGCACAGGCATTGGCGGTGGCACCGGGAGATTCGGGGTTGGCATTAATCGGTGGTTCGGTCGCTAACCGGGCGCGGCTGTTTCTGACCACCGATGGCGGGTCCAGCTGGGCAGACCGTTCAGCCGGACTGTCGGGGAGCTGTGTTTACGGCGGTGCCTTTGTGCCGACCGGCAGCGGAGTGATTGTCTGTGCCACCGATTCCGGGATTTTCCGGTCTACCGATCTTGGGGCCACCTGGGCCAGAAGACTCAGCGCTCCGGCATATTCCATTGTCTTTGCGCCGTTGTCACCATATTACGGATATGCGGGGGGCGAAAATCTGGTTTTCCGTTCAACTGATCTCGGCCTCAGCTGGCGGACCGATACTGTCAGTTCATTCACCGGCACCGGAACCCGTTTTATTGCGGTTAACCCCAACAGTCCGCTGGAACTTTATGCCGGTAATGGTTTCGGGGTATTCTACAGTTATAATGGTGGTTACAACTGGATCAACCGTTCATCCGGTTTCCGGCAGCTGGATGTATCGTTTTTGAAATTTTACCGGCCGGAAACTTTGTTTGCCGGGATTACCGGCTACGGGATTGTCCGTTCAACCGATGGCGGGCAGGGCTGGGAGCTCTGGGGCAGGATGTTTCCCGGCAGCGGCTGGGTCCGGGGACTGGCGGTCAATCCGCGGCATCCTGATACTGTGATCTGCGTAACCGGCTGGGACAGCAAGCTCCATCTGACGGTCAACCGGGGCGACTCCTGGGAAGCTTTTACCGTTGTCAGCCATTTTGAGCCGATGGGTGTTGATTATCATCCCCGCGGACCGGATACGGTTTATGTCTGGGGAGGGAAACGGGATTCGGTCTCAGGACCGCTCCGGTTTGCAATTTACCGTTCAACTGACCGGGGACAGCACTGGACTCCGGTTCTGGTGCGGAATGAAGGCTGGTGTCAGGGGATGATAATTTCCGGCACCGGCGATACACTGATCGCCTACGGCAAGGACGGCAGCGGTCCTGCGGTCCTGCGCTCAACCGACCGGGGCAGGAACTGGGTTTCCCTGACCAGCGGTATCAGTGGTGCTTCTGTTGCCGACCTTAAGCTTGTTCCGGGCAGTTCAGAGCAGTGGTTATGTGCCACACCGGCCGGTGTATTCCGGACCCAGAATTCCGGTTCCTACTGGAGCCGGCTCGGTCTTCAGAGTGTTACCTGTGTGCTTCCGGATACCATGAATCCGAATGTCATCTGGGCGGGAACCGATACGCAGGGGTTCTACTATACCACCAATCAGGGGGTCAGCTGGTGGCGGGATACTCTGGGTATTGCCGGTCGGTCGGTTTCGTTTCTTGTGTTTAACCCGTTCCGGCGCAGTGCAGTCTATGCTGGAATTACAGGTCACAGTCTCCTGGGAAGGAATGTGATCGGCATCGGCGAAATGGGGCAGGAACGGTTTCCGGAGATGAAACTGGGGGTCCTGCCCACAGCTGTCCGGAAAATCTGCCGGATTATCGTCCCTCCCGGGACCGAGCGGATTGAGGTTTTTGACCCTGCGGGCAGAAAACGGGCTGAGATTCCGGTTTCGGAACGGAAAGAAGTCTGCTGGTCGATTCCCGGAGAGCTGAATCCGGGTGTTTACCTCCTGGTGCTCAGGAGTGCACAGGAAGGAATGGTACGAAAGGTTCTGTTCCTGCCGTGACAAAGTTGACAGGGAAGCCGGTTTTCGTTATGCTAATGAACTGCAAAAAAGGAGTTGAAAATTGGTCAGAATACGGCTTACACGACTGGGTGCTCGGAATAATCCGGTGTATCGGGTGGTCGCAATTGACTCCCGGCGGGCACGCGACAGCCAATACCTGGAGGCGTTAGGGCATTATGACCCGCGCCGCAAGGTGTTAAAGCTTAATCTCGAACGGGTTGATTACTGGTTGTCAGTTGGTGCTCAACCTTCAAACACCGTGAACAGGTTAATCAAGCGTTACCGTCAAACTGTTCCGGTTGCGCAGTCTCCAGCAGCACCGGAACAGCCACCCCTCTCCCCGGAGACAGTCGGGGATACGGATGTTGAGCCGGAGCAGATTGAGGGGTCTGCTCCACACAAACCTGAGTCGGCAAACTAAAAAGGAGGAACGATGAAGGAACTGATCGAACACATCGCGAAAGCACTCGTTGACCATCCTGACAAGGTTGAGGTCAAGGAGATCGCCGGCGAAAAAACCCTGATTTACGAACTGCGTGTCGGACAGGGTGACCTGGGTAAGGTCATCGGCAAGGAAGGCAGGACCGCAAAGTCCATCCGCGCGATCATCTCCGCGGCCGCGATGAAGCAGGGTAAGCGGGCGCAGCTCGAAATCCTCGAGTAGTCGCTACTGCTGACCCAGGTCCGCAGCCAAAGGGCAGGCAACGGTGCGTATCGATCTTATAACCATTTTTCCCGAGTTTTTTGTCGGTCCGTTTGATTGCGGTCCGACGCGAATTGCCCGGGAAAAAGGGGTGCTGGAGATCGGGATTGTTAATCCCAGAGATTTCACCACCGATCTGCACCGCACCGTGGACGATTATCCGTTCGGGGGCGGTGCCGGGATGGTGATGAAACCGGAGCCGATTTTCCTTGCGGTTGAAAGCATCAGAAAGCCTGAATCACGGGTGATTCTGCTCTCACCGCAGGGAGAGCGGTTCGACCAGCAGATGGCGCACCGGTTTTGCAGTCTGTCTCACCTGATTCTGATCTGCGGACGGTATAAAGGGGTGGACGAGCGCGTCCGGCTGCTGCTGATTGACCAGGAAGTGTCAATCGGCGATTATGTGCTCGCCGGAGGAGAGGCTGCGGCAGTGGTGATGATTGAAGCCATTGCCCGGCTTCTCCCCGGCGCGGTCGGCGATGAGGATTCAGTTGCTACCGATTCGTTTGAAAACGGTCTTCTGGATGCACCGGTCTATACCCGGCCACGGGAGTTCCGGGGGGTCAGTGTTCCGGAAGTGCTGATTTCGGGTAATCACGGCGCGGTGGCAAAATGGCGCCGGCAGCAGGCGCTCCTCAATACCGCCCGGCGCCGGCCGGAGCTGCTCCGCAATGTGTTGCTGAGTGCGGAAGATCGTGATTTCCTCCTGCGGGAACTGGGCGAGCTGCCGGCAGAGATTAAAGACGGCGAATGCGGAGGTGAAATCAAGAAGGTTTTTGAGAAGATTTGAAAAGGAGTAATGTTCATGGCACAGAAGATTAAGGAGAAAAAAGGAAATTCCGGCGGCAATTCACCTGCCAGTGTTGTAACACCGGAGCCGGGGGATCTGGTGGATGTTCATATCCGGATCCGGGAAGGTGATAAGGAGCGGATTCAGGTATTTCGGGGGTATGTGATTGCAGTCCGGGGCAAGGGTGCAGGCAGGACATTTACTGTGCGCCGGGTAAGCCAGGGGATTGGAATTGAACGGATATTCCCGGTGCAGGCGCCGGTTATTGCCAAAATTGAGGTCCGGCGCAAGAGCCGGGTCCGCCGGGCAAAGCTGTATTATCTGCGCGAGAAGACCGGTCGCGAGGCGGTATTGAAGGAACTCAAAACCGGTGCGCAATCTGGACCGCAGGCTGGCGAAGTTTAGTGCCCTGGTCTGTGGAGTTGATGAGGTAGGCCGGGGTGCAATTGCGGGTCCGGTCGTGGCAGCAGCAGTGGTGCTGCCGAGGGGTACTTCAATTCGTGGGGTTGATGATTCCAAAAAATTGACACCGCGACAGCGGGAGCTTCTTGTGCCGCTGATCCGGGCAAAAGCTTTGGCAATCGGTATCGGTGCGGTCAGTCACCAAATGATTGAGCGGACCGACATCGCCCGGGCAACCTTTCAGGCAATGAGGCTGGCGGTGGCGAGGGCGTTAAAACGGCTTGCCCCTGAGTGTCGGAATCAGGTGCTGGTGCTCGCTGATGGCTGGGAAATACCCGGGCTGGAGCTGCCCTGTATCGGAGTTGTCAATGGAGATGCCCGGAGCGCGGTGATCGCCTCGGCATCAGTTATCGCCAAGGTTTACCGGGACAGCCTGATGTGCCGGTATGATGTCCGTTATCCGGGATACGGATTTGCCCGGCACAAGGGGTATGGGACCCCGTTTCATATTGCTGCTCTCCAGCGGCTGGGGGCTGCGCCGGTGCACCGTCGAAGCTTTGAGCCGGTCCGGAGTCTGGTGAATCCGGACAGCGGTAGACCGCAATTTCTGCGGGAAAAGTTCGAGACACCAGGATTCTGATATTGTATGCGCAGCCGGGATCTGGGCAGGGAGGGGGAAATTGCGGCACGGGAGTTTCTGAAAAGACGTGGCTACCGGATTCTGGCAACCAATTACCGGTGCCGGTTCGGCGAGATTGATATTGTGAGTGAGCGGGATGGCATGGTTGTGTTTGTCGAGGTCAAGACCAGGAGTTCAGACCGTTTTGGTCAGCCCGCCGAGGCGGTGAACCGATCCAAGCAGATCCGGCTTTACCGGCTGGCACAGGAGTTTCTCCTGAGTCACAATTTGGAGGATGTGCCGGTGCGGTTTGATGTGCTGAGTCTCCTCCGGGCCGGCGGGCATATGAAGATCGAACATCTGGAAGGGGCTTTCTGATGCTGGCGCGGGTGCTCTCCAGTTCGGTGTTCGGGGTGGACGGTTATCTGGTGACGGTGGAGGTGGATATCGCCTACGGTTTGCCGGTATTTAATATTGTCGGGCTGCCGGATGCGGCGGTTAAGGAGTCTCAGCACCGGGTGCAGGCGGCAATCAAGAATTCCGGGCTGGCATTTCCGAACCGGCGGATTACCGTAAACCTGGCGCCGGCGGACATCAAGAAGGAGGGCCCGGCTTTTGATCTGCCGATTGCGGTCGGAATCATTGCTGCCGCGGGCGGGATTGGTGCCGGTGCACTTGACGGTTTTGTGCTGACCGGAGAACTTTCGCTTGACGGCTCGGTCCGGCCGGTCAAGGGGGTGGTTTCCATGGCACTGGCTGCGCGCACAGCACAGGTCCGGGGTCTGATAGTCCCTGCGGCGAACGGGCTGGAGGCGGGTCTGGTGCCGGAGTTGACGGTTTACGGAGTCAGTTCGCTCGTTCAGACGCTCAATTTTCTCAACGGAACTGAAAAACTGGAACCGGTGCGGACCGATGCCCGGCAACTCTTTGAGCAGGCGCGGGATGCCGGGATTGATTTTTCTGAGGTGCACGGTCATGAACATGCAAAACGGGCGCTCGAGGTGGCGGCAGCAGGGGGGCACAATGTGCTCATGACCGGACCGCCCGGCAGTGGCAAGACGATGCTTGCCCGGCGTCTCCCGACGATCATGCCGCCGCTGACGCTCGATGAGGCGCTGGAGGCGACCCGGATTCATTCTGTTGCCGGAACTCTGCCGGCAGATGTGCCGATTGTGGCGGTCCGGCCGTTCCGCTCCCCGCATCATAATGTATCCGAAGCCGGGATGATTGGTGGCGGGACATTTCCCCGTCCGGGCGAGGCGTCCCTGGCACACAACGGGGTGCTTTTTCTGGATGAGCTGCCGGAGTTCCGGCGGGATGTGCTGGAGGCACTGCGCCAGCCACTGGAGGATGGGGAGGTGACGATCGGCCGGGCGCGCTCAACCCTGACCTTTCCGGCGCGGTTCATGCTCGTCGGCGCAATGAACCCCTGTCCGTGCGGATTCTTCGGGGATCCCAAGCATGCCTGTACCTGCACCCCCCAGAAGATCCGGCGCTACCGGAGCCGGATCTCCGGACCGCTGCTCGACCGGATTGACATTCATATTGAGGTGCCGGCACTGCGCTATGCGGATGTGGCAGATAAAAAGCCGGCAGAAGGTTCGGCAAAGGTGCGGGAGCGGGTATTAAAGGCGAGGGAGGTTCAGCTTGCCCGTTTCGGCAGTCTGAAACTCCGGCGCCCGGTCTACTGCAATGCCCAGATGACACCGGCGCTCATCCGCCGGTTCTGTCCGTTGACAAAGGAAGGCGAAGAGGTGGTACGCACCGCCATCGACCACTACGGTCTGTCCACCCGTGCCTATCACCGGGTGCTGAAGGTGGCACGCACCATTGCCGACCTTGAAGGCCGGGAGCAGATTGAACCCCGGCATCTGACCGAAGCGGTGCAGTACCGGAGTTTTGACCGTAATGTCTGGTAAGGAAAGGAGTGTTGAATGAGCAAGCTTGTTCAGCAGATTGACCGCCGGCAGGCACGCGTGGCGGTGATCGGCATCGGTTATGTCGGTCTGCCGCTGGCGGTGGAGATCGCCCGTGCCGGCTATCCCACGGTCGGAATCGATGTGGATGAAAACAAGGTCCGGGCGGTCAACCAGGGGAAAAGTTATATCGGTGATGTGCCCGCAGAGGATGTTGCCGAGCTGGTCAGAGCCGGCAGGCTGAAGGCGACCACCGATTACCGGCAGTGTAAACAGTGTGAAATCATCAATATTTGTGTTCCGACGCCCTTTACCGCCACCAAGGACCCGGATGTTTCATATATTGTTGAGGCAGGGAAGCAGGTAGCAGCAAATCTGAAACCGGGACAGCTGATCATTCTCCGCAGCACCACCTATCCGGAGACCACCGAAAAGGTGCTTTTGCCGATTCTGGAGCAGACCGGGCTGAAGGTCGGGCGCGACTTCTTCCTCTCCTTTGCACCGGAGCGGATTGACCCGGGCAACAAGAAATGGACGATCCGGACCACGCCGGTGGTGATTGGCGGGGTGACGAGAAAATGCACCGAGCTTTCCTGCCGTTTTTATGAAAAGATTGTGGACCAGGTTGTGCCGGTCTCCTCGCCCCGGGTGGCGGAGATGTCCAAACTGCTGGAGAACATCTTCCGGAGCGTCAATATTGCACTGGTGAATGAGCTGGCAAGGATGTGCGACCGGATGGGCAACATCGATGTCTGGGAGGTAATTAATGCGGCGGCGACCAAGCCGTTCGGCTATATGCCCTTTTATCCCGGTCCGGGAATTGGCGGTCACTGTATCCTGATCGACCCCTATTATCTTGCCTGGAAGGCGCGGGAGTATGACTTCCATTCCAACTTTATCGAACTGGCAGCGGAGACCAATGAGGCGATGCCCTTCTTTGTTGTTGACCGGATTCTGGAGGTGCTGGGCATCAATGGAGTGCCGGCGAGAAATGCCCGGATTCTGATTATCGGTGCCGCCTTCAAGCGGGATGTGGATGACACCCGCCATTCTCCGGCAATCAAGGTGATGGAGCTGCTGCTGGACAAGGTGCGCCGGATTGAATATGTTGATCCGTATGTGCCGGAGATTGAAATTGCCGGCAGAAAATTCCGGGCGCAGAAACTGACACCGGCGCTACTGCGGGCAGCCGACTGCGTGGTGATTCTGACTGACCACACCTGCCTGGACTATAATCTGATTCTGCGCGAGAGCCGGCTGATTGTTGACACCCGGAATGCGATCAAGCACCGGAGGGTAAAGAAACTTTATACGCTGGGCTACCGGGTTAAGGGTTAGACACCGCCAGTCCAGGTGGTAATAAAACTGACGATCTCCGGCAATGCCTGCCGGACTGCCGGAGAGAGCTCGGTGCCGGTCCTGTTGTCTGAAGGGTTGATTCCCAGCAGGTAAACCTCCGCGCCGGTTTCGGCGGCAAGCAGTTCGGCAATCAGATTGAGCGGCGGGGTATGGGTGGAGAAGCCGGTTACCTCCAGCCGGTCAAATTCGGAACGGTCAAACAGCCGGAATTCACCCGGTTCGCCACTGAACCGGCAGGCGTCAACAAACAGAATCCGGTCAGGCCGGGCTTCGATGACCGGTCCGAGACAGTTTTCCGGCACAGTTTGGGCATCAATCAGCACAATTCCGGGCAGATTCAGCGCCCGCACCATTTCGGCAACACGGATGCCAACCCCGTCATCGCCCCGTTCCGGATTGCCGACGCCGATGATTACGGTCCTCATCCCCGCCGCTGCCGGTACTTAAGGGCTTTTGCCTCCCGGACATAGCTGCCGAGCCAGGGAACCCTGGAGGCGTAGCACTCCAGAGCGATGACCCGGTCGGCATAATGAACCGCACTGTCCGCGATACCCAGACCCTGCCAGGCGTATGCCAGCTTGAGCCAGTTTTCGGTCAGGCCGTAACGGTTTTCAGGAAATGTCTGGCGGATGTCGGCATCAAGTTCCCGGCCGAGGGTAATTACCTGCCGGTAGTCACCCTTTGCCAGATATATATCGCGCAGAAGCCGCCTTGCCGAGCGGTTGCCGGGATAGCGCCGAAGCAGCGCCTGACAGTGGCGGATTGCTGCCGGGTAGTTGCCGTCCTCCTTGTGCATGAATCCGAGCATGAACTCCGCCATCGGCTGGAGCAGTTCGGCGTTGCGCTGTGCCGCCTCCATCTGCCGGTATGCCCGTTCGCGTGAGCCGAGCAGGCCGAGTCCGAGGCAGTAGCGGTCAGCGGTTGCCTTGAAATACTCAATCACCGCCAGCCCGAACCGGGCATCGTGCAGTTGCGGGTCAAGCGTCAGCGCCCGTTTCAGATGGGACGGAACTTTGAGCATGGTCATGAAGGCGTCAAACTTCCGGTTCTGCCAGGAGCGGAGGTTTGCCCGGTTGAGCAGGGCAAGACCGAGATAGAGATGGGCTGATGCATCCTGTTCATTCTCCTGGAGCCGGCGCCGGCAGGCACCAAGCACCTGCTCGGTGCAGTGCTCAAACGAGTCCACGAGGGCGGTATTGCCCGAGTCATAGATCAGCAGCTGAAGCAGGCACGCCTGCCAGAAAAGTCCGGCAAGCCGGGTGCCGGGACGCTGTTTCAGCAGCTCCACCTTCTCCCGGGCAGTCTGATAAAGCTGACGATAGGACAGGTCCCGGGCGAAAATGATTGATTCATTGATACCTGCGGGCTGAGCGCTGAGCGCTGCCAGCAGAACGAGCTTAACGCAGAGCAACCGCCTCAATTTCCACCATCGCACCCTTGGGCAGGGCTGATACCTGCACGGTGGAGCGGGCAGGATAGGGCTCCTGGAAATACCGGGCATAGACCGCATTCACCTTGGCAAACTGGCTCATATCGGTGATAAAGATGAGGGTTTTGATTACCCGGTCCAGACCGCTGCCTGCTGCCTCCAGCACCGCAGCAAGATTTTTCAGCGCCTGTTCAGTCTCGGCTTCAATACCGCCCGGAACGAGCTCGCCGGTTGCCGGGTCAATGCCGAGCTGACCTGAAGTCCAGACAAATTCACCGGCGATTACTGCCGGACTGTATGGTCCGACCGGCTTCGGTGCCTTTTCACTGCTGATTGATTTCTTCATGTCCCTAATTCCTTTCATCGGTCAATATATTACCGATCAAGAAGCATGAGCTTGTTAACTGATAAAGCATAAATCAGCGTTGGTTATATGTCAAATAACGGTGATTGACAAAAATTAAAATGGCCTATAATATATATCGTCAGAGCAGGAGAATCGGGTTAGTAACACATTAGGAGATGTATGTATGATAAACAAAACATATCTATCCCTTCTCCTGGCTTTGCTTTTCGTTTGTGGGGGCAGGAGATAGTCAGAGTAACTGACAACAACGATGAGGAGTGGTTGCCGGAAAACAATAACTTTGTGTATCAGGTATCTCCTGAATGCGACCGGGAAAGGTGCGACATCGGCTAAAATTTTAGTATTAAAATAAGATAAACGGGATGAGGTATGAGGGCGGTTAAACTGCTGATCAGTTTACTTGCGGTTGCCGGTGCTGGAGGATATTCCGATCCGCCCCGGTTCTTCATGCTTGATACTACCCGCAGAATTGTGGGGGAGGTTTATGACCAGTGGAAATCGAAGGTTGTTTTTGATTCGCATCAGTTCATCGCCTTCTGGGTTGACTCAAGGATCGATTTGATCGAATTCCGGGCAATTTTTGCCGCAAGGATCTCGGAGAGCGGGGCCCTTCAGGATTCAATTGGAAAATCAGTCCACCGTGTTCCTGAAGGTTATGATATTAACGATTTTGGTGTGGCGGCAAACGGTGATAATATCCTGCTTGTCTGGGAGCAGAGGGTCTACATTGACTCGGGTCAGATTCTGGCAAAGCGGCTGAGACCGGATCTGGCACCGCTTGATTCCGAAGCGATAATACTGGAAGCGGGTAACGGGTATGCGCCACGGGTTACAGCAGGAAGCTCCTCCTACCTGGTCACATGGTGGGCACGGGATACGCTCTGGGGCAGGCGGATTTACTTCAACGGCCGGTTTGCCGATTCCGCCCCGGTTGCCTACTTTGCCGCCGGTCCGGATGTGCTGGTTGAAGATATTCAGGTTGCCAGCGCCGGCACAACTCAGCTGATTGCGCTGAAAATCATAGATTACGCAATGGGAGAATACCGGAACTGCGGGCTGGTGACAGATTCTGCCGGTTGCATCCGGGATACGCTGGTATTCTGGAAACAGCCTGTCAATCCACCACCGCCCAGGTATGATCTTATGGAAGGTAGCCGGTATCAGTTCGGGCTGTGCTTTGCCAATGGCAATTATTTCCTCACATTTTCACCCCATTCGCCCACCGTCTGGTATAAGATTTTCGGTGTCCGAGTTAATCCGGCAGGTGTGCTTATTGACACCATTCCGGTACTTATCGATTCGGTGCGGGTGGAGGTTGATTTTCCGGGATTGCGGGTAACCGGAGGCAACGGCATATACCTAATGGCGGTTCAATTTCACCCCACAGACGGCACCGGGTACCTCTATTGCCGCCGGATTGACAGCAGCGGACAACCGCTTGATTCAGGGTTTATTGTGATTGACACTGATGATGACAAGATGTATGATCCGGATGTTGCCGGTGGCAACGGTCTCTTTGTGGTGGCATGGGATGAGGTGGAGGATCTTACCTCTCGGAATGTCAAAATGGCAGTGATGAACTCAGCCGGACAGGTGCTGGATACAACAATGCTTTCCACTGCTGGAGGATCCCAGAGACACAGTGATGTTGAGTTCGACGGGACAAACTACCTGTTTGTCTGGCGGAGCAATGTAGATAATGATGATGCTATCTGGGGTGTATTCATTTCACCTGAGGGAACTGTGCAGGAACCGGGTGTGTTTAAGGTGTTTAAAGCCCGGAAGGTGGCGCATCCCCGATTATGCTTTGATGGCGAAAATTATTTCATGACCTTAATGGCAGACAACGATATCGTCGGCGTCCGGATAACACAACAGGGTGAGGTCCTCGACCCGGAAGGTATTATTATCCGTGCCGGTCCCGACTGGTATGAGTTCGTTCCTGATGTTGCCTGTCTGAGTGGAATTTACCTGGTAGTTTACAGTGCATCCATCGGCAGTGGTTACCCCTTTCTGTTCGGCACCAGAGTAAGAAGCGATGGAACGCTCATTGATACATTCGGCTTTATGATTTTTCCGGCAGGTCTCGGGAGGGGGAATTTTTACCCCGCGGTAACCAGCAATCAAAGCCGGTTTTTCGTCGCCTGGATCCGAGGCAGCGCGATTAGCTCGGAACCCAATAGAGTTCTCGGTGCATTTGTGGATACCGCAGCGGTTGTCTATGATACGATACTACTCTCCTTTACACCCGGTAGTGTGGTCAAGGATCCGCTGGCGCTTGCCACTGATGGGAGCGATTTTCTGGTTGCCTGGTCGAATGGAAGAATCCCGCCGGCAAATGTCCGGGGTGTGGCGGTTGGCACCAGGATATCCGCAGACGGTGCGGTGCTGGACAGCGCCGGGATTTTTCTGGGGGGAAGGTATCCGACCGACTTGGTGTTTGACGGCACTGATTACATTCTGCTCCGGGGCAAATACCACAGTCTGAATCTCAGCCTGATCAGCCGGAACGGAATGCCCTATGACACTGCCGGCTGGGAAATCAAGAGGAGTGACTATTATTTAGCTAATGCCCGACTGGCAGGCGGGCATAATAGCCGGCTGGCGGTGACGGTCGCTGAATTCACACCGGAACCGTACAACACCGGACGGGTTTACGGTGCCATCTGCAGCCGTCCGCCAGTTGGAGTTACTGAGCCGGAGCGGTGTTCCGGTTTCGCAGCACTGCCCACGGTTGTCAGTAAACGGTTGCCGTTAATGGTGAGGGGGGACAATGGGGAACGGGCTGACATTGAGATTTACAGCGCCGATGGTCGCCGGGTGCTTTTATATAACCAAGCTACTCTGCATTCAGACTACCGAGTGGAGATTTCGATCAGCAGTCTGCCTGCCGGTGTCTATTTTGTCAGAACCGGGCTGATGAACCGCCCGATAAAGGTTGTGCGGTTGTACTGAAAGATTCGGGTTAAAAAGGACCGAATCGGGCGATGAGGCAGGATTCCGCCGGTTTTTCAGCAGCCGTAGTAAAGGTTGAACTCCCAGGGATGGGGGCGCCGGGCGATCGCCTCGGCCTCAATCCGCTTCAGCTCAATCCACTTGCGAATGGTCTCTTCGGTAAACACACCGGTTCCGGTCAGGAACTGGTGGTCATTTTCCAGTTCCCGGAGCGCCTGCATCAGGTCTGAGGGTACCGGTGTGCTTCTGGAGCGCATTTCCGCGGTGCCACCCCGTACCGTCTGAGGCAGACCAGGGTCAAGCCGGCGCCGGATGCCGTCCAGCCCGGCAAGGAGGATTGCTGCCAGCGCCAGATAGGGGTTGGCGGTCGCATCCGGAACCCGGTATTCCAGCGCCATCTTTTCCGGTCTGCGGATATAGCCCGGAATCCGGATCGCTGCGGTCCGGTTGGCAATGGAGAAGAAGGCTTCGGTGGGTGCCTCATAACCGGGCACGAGCCGGCGATAGGAGTTGGTTGACGGGTTGGTCAGGGCGCAGAGTGCGGGCAGATGCTCAAGGATACCGCCGATATAATTGAGTGCCAGCCGGCTCAGTCCGGTCGAACTCCGGCGGTCGCCGAACAGCGAGGCGCCCTTTTTCACCAGATACTGATGGATATGCATTCCGGAGCCGGGTTCGTTGTAAATCGGCTTGGGCATGAAGGTTGCGGTTCTGCCCTGCCGGAATGCGAGGTTGCGGATCAGATACTTGGTGAGAATGATGGCATCACCGGCACGGCCTGCCGGCAGGTATCCGGGTTCAACCTCAATCTGAGCAAATCTGCCGCCTTCATGGTGATGGTATTTGACCGGTATGCCACAGCTGTTCATCAGACAGACGAGCTGACTGCGGAAGTCATGACTGCGGTCAAAGGGCGGGGCGACATGATAGGCAGAACCCTTGAACAGGGCGGTGCCGGTCTGGTCATCATGCTTGAGCTCCTCACTGGTCACCCGGTAAACTGCGGAGCTTTCATCGGTCCAGAACTCGGCCGAGGTGAAGAGATAGAACTCAAACTCGGGGAGAAGCATGATCTCATCACAGCCGGTTGTCTTTTTCACGGTGCTCACCGCCTTCTGCAGGATATAGCGCGGGTCATGCTCATAGCGCTGGCCGGTCTGGGGGTGATAGATTTCAGCAAACATCGAGACGGTCGGTTCGCTGGTAAATGGTTCAACGATTGCAGTATCCAGATCCGGCTTGAGAATCATATCACCGGACTCAACCTTGCCGAATCCCGCAACCGAGGAGCTGTCAAAGCCGACACCGTTTTCCACTGCCGATTTCAGGTTTTCCGCCGGAATGGTCACATGACGCAGTCTGCCCCAGAGGTCACAGTATTTGATATCAATGAATTTTACCCTGATTTCCGGTCCTTTGCCTTTTGCCTTCTGCTCCATATATAGTAGCTTGCCGGAAATCCTGCCGGTGTCAACTTGTTCTGTCTGATCTCCGACCGCACCTTCCGCACTTGCACCAGGACCCATATTATGCCCGATGGTGAGGGGAACTGCCACCCGGGCAGGGGCAAAAATGAAAAATAAATCTGTAAGTTATTGACATTAATAAACCTGCAATTCCGGGGGCAGAATCAGGCGGTGAATTTTATGTTCGAGCCGGACTCTAACTGATAATAGGGAAGTTCAGGTGAAGGCGGGTCTGTAAGCCGGGTTCTGTACCCCTTGCGGGGCGACGGTCATTTCTCTGGGACTGACAGTTGCCCGTCAGCCTCAAGCAACCTACCCGGGAATCAGACGGACCGGGCAAGTCCTCTTCCCTGTTGGTCTTGCACCAGGCAGGGTTTGTCCATCCGGCATGTCACCATACCGGATAGTGCGCTCTTACCGCACTTTTTCACCCTTACCTGCACCGGCAACCTCAACCGGTGCGGGCGGTGTCGTTTCTGTGACACTTTCCGTCGGCATGCGGTCACCCGCATACCGCCTCGCGCTTAACGAGTGCCTTGCCCTGTGGTGCCCGGACTTTCCTCCCCGGAACAACCGGGGCGACCGTCCGACCCGCCTTCACTCAATTATATCATGACGCCTTTTTCTGGCAACCGGTTGCAGGAGGGTGAGATAGTGAAACCGGTTGATATCATCATGGTCGGCGATGTCAAATCCGGTCTGGCGCGCCAGTTTGAAGAGTTCACCCGGGTCAAGCCGTTCCTTCTCCGGTGGTCCGGGGGGCGGTTTTATCTTGTGCCACTCCACAATCAGCAGTCTGCCATCGGGCTTGAGCAGGCGCCGGGCTTCCCTGAGTGCTGCTTTCGGTTCAGCGATTTCGTGGAGTATCAGTGCCATCAGGATCCGGTCCGCGCTTCTGTCCGGCAGGGGTATCTGCACCGCATCCGCAATCAGGGTCCGGACCTCTGCCGGCGAGCGGGGCAGGTTTTTCTCCAGCTCCTCCAGCATCACCGGTGAGATGTCAACAGCGATCAGTCTGCCGCCAGAACCGAGCTGCCGGAGCAGGGCACGGGCGAAGTAGCCGACCCCGGCGCCGATGTCCAGAACCGTATGATCAGGAGCGATCTCCAGTTGCCGGACAATTCTTGCGGCAGGCAGTCTTTTTCTGCGCTCCGGAGCAAGCAGGTTGTGCCGCCTTGCCGGATTGAAGCGGTGGGGCATCTTACTGCTGCCGGAGCTCCTGAAGGGCGTTCAGCACCGCCTGCACGATCAGTTCGGCGGGCACCGCCTCATAAGTCCGGTTCTCCAGCTCCACGGTGCGGCACCGGGCAGGACCGCACACATCACAGCACGGGCTGGCACCGGTTCGGGCAGCAAGCCAGGATTCCAGCGGTTTGCTGTTGATCAGAATCCGGTTGGAGCGCAGCGGGTCCTGTCTGAATTCCTCCAGCGTCAGCGCCCGCTGTTCAACGCTCAGTTCCACACCTGCCTGACTGAGCACCGGTTTCAGCAGGGCAACCGCCTGCTCCAGTTCCTCGCCGGTTGAGCTGCAGCGGGGACAGGTGCGGTTGTCCTCAACCAGCCGTTCCCAGATGATGGTGATTTTTTTATTCATGATTTAATTTTAACTGCTGGGGAAGGAGAATGCAACAATGGGTGCCGGCTTGATTGGTAAGCGGAAATGATTACTATTAATTCTATGACAACAGTGGTGGCGATCGGTGGCAACTCACTGATTCGCTCCAAGGAGCGGATCTCCTTTGCTGACCAGCTGGCGACCCTGAAGGCAAGCTGTGAACCGCTGGTGGCGCTTGTCCGGCAGGGCGAGCGGGTAGTTATTACCCATGGCAACGGTCCGCAGGTCGGGTTCATCCTTTTGCGCTCCTATCTGGCGCGCAACCGTCTGCCTGAGATTCCGCTTGATGCGGCAAACGCCCAGACCCAGGCGGAGATCGGCTATATGATTCAGCAGGTACTCGGCAACCTTTTCCTTCAGGCGGGGATCAGTCAGCCGGTGGTGACGGTCGTAACCCGGGTGCTGGTGGACAAAAATGACCCGGCATTTTCCCAGCCTTCAAAGCCGGTCGGTCCGTTCTATACCCGGGCTGAGGCGGTGAAGCTGGAGCAGGAGCTGGGCTGGACCGTAAAGGAGGATTCAGGCCGGGGCTATCGCCGGATGGTGGCTTCCCCTCTGCCACAGGCGGTAATCGAGCTTGAGGAGGTCCGGAGTCTGGTTAATACCGGTGCGGTGGTCATCGCCTGCGGTGGCGGCGGAATTCCGGTGATCAGGGAAAACGGGGAGCTGAAGGGGGTGGCTGCGGTAATTGACAAGGACCTGGCTTCCGCCTTGCTGGCAAACCTCCTCGGTGCGGAGCGGATGATTATCACCACCGCGGTGGACCGGGTCTATCTCAATTACGGCAGGCAGGATGCCCGGCCGCTTGAGCAGATAAGTGCCGGTGAGCTCAGAGAGTATCAGGCGCAGGGACATTTTCCTGAAGGGAGCATGGGACCGAAGATTGAGGCGGCGATCAGGTTTCTTGCCGGTGGCGGCCGGGAGGTGCTGATCACCGATCCGGAACATCTGCTGGCAGCGCTTGAGGGCAGGGCGGGAACAAGGATTACAGAATGAGCTTTGGGAGCCGGCTGATTGCATTGGCACTGCTGATCGTTGCGGTGCTTGGTGCCCAGGAGCAGATTCTGATTCCGATGGATCTGACCCAGACCGACCATCTGAAGGCATACGGCATCGCCTACCGCCTGCTCCAGCGCGGGACAAAGGTGGAGTGGCTGCTCAACTACCGGGGCGGCTCATTTCTCTTTCCGGCGGAAAATCAGGCGCTGCGGGAGTGCCGGCTCCACGGGGTCTATTATGAGCCGGTGTCTCCGGCAAAGCTGGTCGAGATCCGGCAGACAATTGAGGCAAACAACATGGCATCGGTGATGCTTGAAAGGCCGACCCGGATTGCGGTCTATGCCCCGCCGACCGCGGACCCCTGGGATGATGCGGTCCGGCTGGCACTGGACTATGCGGGTATTCCCTATGATGTGGTCTGGGACCCGGATGTGCTTGCGGGCAGGCTTTCCCAGTATGACTGGCTCCATCTCCACCATGAGGACTTTACCGGTCAGTTCGGCAAGTTTTATGCCTCCTACCGGCAGGAGAAATGGTATCAGGAGGAGGTGGCGCTCAACATCCAGACCGCAAAAAAACTGGGGTTTGCCAAGGTGAGCCGGCTCAAGCTGGCGGTGCTGGAGAAGATCCGGCAGTATGTGGCAGAAGGCGGGATGCTGTTTGGGATGTGCTCGGCAACCGATACCCCGGACATCGCCTGGGCGGCAAGGAACACCGACATCTGTGCCGAGGTGTTTGACGGTGATCCGGTTGACCCGCACTGTCAGAGCAAGCTGGACTATGAGGGCTGTTTTGCCTTTGAGAACTTCCAGGTGATCACCGACCCGTATCTTTATGAGCACTCCAATATTGATACCTATCTGGAGGCATCAGGCCGGGGTCCGGATGTCTATTTTTCCCTGTTTGACTTCTCCGCCAAGTATGACCCGGTGCCGACGATGCTCGTTCAGAACCATGTCGGGCTGGTCAGGGAGTTTCTGGGCCAGAACTGCGGTTTCCGGCGCGAGCTGCTGAAAAAGGATGTGCTGATTCTCGGTGAGGTGGAGAACACCGAGGAGGTGAAATACATCCATGGCCAGTTCGGCAAGGGGACATTCACCTTTCTTGGCGGACATGACCCTGAGGACTATGCCCACCGGATCGGCGATCCGCCGACCGACCTCAACCTGCACAAGAACTCGCCCGGCTACCGGCTGATTCTCAACAATGTCCTTTTCCCGGCAGCGGAGAAAAAACCGCTCAAGACCTGAGGATGCACTCCGCACCCAAGTGTCTGGAATGCGGACTGGAGCAGTGCCGCCGGATCTACCGGCTGGTCCGGGGTGATGAGGACGGCTGGGACCGGGTGGAGCAGGAGCTCAAACGGCTGATGAAGAAACTGGACTTAAGCGAACCGCCCGGCACCATGACCGCAAAGCTGCTCGTCCGGACGATGGAACTGCTCGGCACAGCCGATCCGTTCCGGCAGATAAAGCAGGAGCAGAACCGGCAGGCGGCCGAGCTGGCTGAGGCGCTGGATGAGCAGCTGAGCCGGGATGAAGAGGGGCTGAGGCGGGCAATGATAGTTGCCGCTGCCGGCAATGTGCTTGATGTCGGACCCGGCCGGAGGTTTGAGCTCAGAAGCCTGCTGGCCTCGCTCCGGTTTGCCCGTGACGACTCGGAACAGCTGATTGAGCGGTTGAGGCGGGTCCGCCGGGTGATGTATATTCTGGACAACTGCGGTGAGGTGATGTTTGACCGGCTGGTGCTCAGCCGGCTGCCACCGGTTGAGCTGACGATTGTTGCCCGCTCCACGCCGATTCTCAACGATGTCACGGTTGAGGAGGCGGAATCGCTCGGGCTTGGTGCCTTCGGCAGGATAATCGGCACCGGCTCACCCTATCTGGGGATTGACTTTCAGACCGTCAGTTCCGAGTTCCGTTCCGCCTATGAGCAGGCAGAGCTGGTGCTCGCCAAGGGTCATGCCAACTTTGAGGCGCTGGTGGACGGACCGCGGGACGGATTCTATCTCCTGACCGCCAAGTGTGAGCTGGTCGCAGACCGGCTCGGGGTCGGGCTCGGCCAGTCGGTCTGCTGCTATTCACCCGGAGCCGGGAGGTAGTGATGTGTCTGGCGATTCCGGTCCGGATTGTCCGGATTGAGGGCGAGACCGCAATCGGCGAGGTGAACGGGGTGGAGCGGGAGGTTTCGCTTATTATGACCCCGGAGGCGAAGGTCGGTGACTATGTCATCGTCCATGCCGGGTTTGCGATTCAGATTCTGGACCGGCAGGCGGCAGAGGAGACCCGCCAGCTCTTTGACCGGATGGCGCAGGCGGTCGAGGAGCGGCGCCGGCAGGCGGGAAAGCGGACCGGTTAGCGGACGATCAGCTTCGCCCGCAGCGCCTGAGGTTCAAGCTGGATAAAGTAGACGCCGGGTCTGATGCCGGCAAGCTGGTGCTGGTTGTTGGTAACGGTCCGGGTCTGGAGGAGCCTGCCCGAGCTGTCAAAGAGCCGGACCGCAGCGGTTCCTGCCGGCAGGGCAAGGACCGCACCGGGGCGCACGGGATTGGGGAGGAGGGTGAGTTCAGGCGGTTGCACATAATTTCCTCCTTCGCCGGTGCCGCTGAGCAGACTCTCATATATCTGCAGACCGCACAAGCCGCTGGCAACATAAACATAGGGTTGCCGATATGCAACGGTGTAAGGAGCGTTGGGGGTATAGTAATAACCTGCCTGAACCGGGTTGGATGGATCGCTGATGTCAACAATGTGAAACAGACCCGGAAACCAGTCTGCTACATAGGCATAGGGGTAGGCAATACTTATGCCCCAGCAGGGTCCTGTAGTCCGGTAACACCCCTGGAGATACGGGTGTGCCGGGTTGGCGGCGTTCACAATTACCATATCGCCTTCAAATCCCCCGAGATACACAATGGAGTCTCTCAGTGTCAGAACCACCGGTTTATTTGCCAGATTAATACTTCCGATCTCGTAGGGCTGTTCAGGGTGTTGTATATTCAAGATCCTCAACCCGCCATCCTCGTCCGCCACATAGGCAAGGGAGTCCTGAAGGCCGACCGACCAGGCATAGCCCGGTGTGTCCCAGAAGCCGACCTCATGCGGATTAGCCGGATCGGCAACGCTGATTATCCGTAAACCGGACAGTCCGTCCGCCATATAGGCGTAGCCTTCCTTAACTGCACAGTAGCAGGCAGCACCAGGAGTGCGGCAGAAGCCGATTCTTGAGGGCTGAGCAGGATTGGCAATACTTATTATCCCCAGCCCGCATCCGGACTCCGCAAGATAGGCAAAGGTATCCAGGATGAAAATCCCGCTCGCTCCCCATTGACTGGCAACATCGGCTATTTCCACCGGATATTCGGGATCGGAAATATCCAGTATCCTCACACCGTAGTCCCAGTCGGCAAGATAGGCATAATTACCGCTCACCGCCAGTGCCCCGGTCCAGCCCGGCAGCTGATACCAGCCAAGTTCTGACGGTGCTGACGGATTGCTGATGTTAACCAGCCAGATGCTCATTTTCCCCCACTGGGTCAAGAGGATAAATGAGTCGGCAGGGCACATATCTTCAAATCCACTGTAGTATGCCGGTCTGATGCTGGCGATGCGAAATGGCGCTTTTGGGTTGCGGACATTAATAACCGTCAGTCCGTAATCGGCAACAAAGGCGAAAGAGTCCCGCACTGTGATCAGGGTGGGGACTTCCAGTGGTGCACAGGAGCCGATGCGGCGTGGATTTGCCGGCGTGGAAATATCAATGATCTGAAGTCCGCTGTCGGTCGTGCAGTAGGCGATGCCGGAGACAACAGCAATGCCGTTAACCACCTGCCCGCGCCAGACGCCCAGAGGATAAGGTGTTGAAGGGTCAGCGATGTTGATGATTGTGAAGCCGGTATTACCTGTAAACAGGTCTTCAATCAGAAATGCCAGTGTGTCCCGGACAAAAATACCGGCGATCCGGTCGTGATGATCATAGGCACCGCGCAACACCGGCTGGCCCGGATTGCTGATGTCAAAAATCAGCAGAGTTTCATTCCGGACAATGTAAAGCCGGCGATTTTCAATGGCAAAATCCGTGACCGGACCGACCGGCAGCCAGGTCAGCGGTGCGGGCTGTGCCGGCTGGGAAACATCCCAGAGCTGAACACCCGGTTCCCAGCCATTGGCCAGATAGAGAATGTGGTCCAGATGCCGGATTCTGCCAACAAGACCCCGGCATCTGATTTCTCCCAGCTTTACCGGTGCACCGGGGTCGGTGAAGTCAAGGATATAAACACCTCCGCCCGTGCCGACAAAGGCAAGGTTCCGGATGGTATCAAAAGCGACTTTCCCGGGATAACCGAAGGGCCAGTTGCCGGCAAACCGGGCATTCAGTGAATCCCGGGGCAGAGGGAATTTGTAATTGCCGGCGATTGGCAGAGGGTGAAGTGGATAGCTGGCGAAAATGATGAGGTTAATGATCCCCAGAACCAGGCCGGCCATGTTTTTAATATCTCCTTTGAACACCACTGTAAGTGCTGTCTGAGCCCTCCTGCCACCACCAACTGGGTTCAGAAAACTGCTCCCACACATAGGTTTGACTTGTCAGATAACACCAGCATCGCGCATATCTGATTTCTTCCAGTGGTCCGCTGACTTTTAAGATTGACCATGGAGTCCACTCGGGCGGGATTATAATCCCGTTCCGGACGGTTTTACCCCGTATTCCGACGGCTGTGTCTGCCGGTGCGCTTCTGCTCCTTGTCCAGCCTCCGGCAATAACAATTTTACACAGCGGTCCTGTCCCGTAGGCGGTATCCCTACACTCGCCGGTATAGGCATGAATAAATGAACCGAACAGAGAACTGGTGCTGTTGCTCAGATATTCGGTACGCAGCATTGCTTCAGTCGGGGTTAGAAGTTTAAGATTATGGACTGTGTCTTTGCTTGCTAACGAAAAACCGGCGGGTGGAGGTGTTAATGGCAGTTCCGTTTCCAGCAGGACAACCGGCTGGATAGAGTCAGGTTGACGATTGGAGGAGATGTAGAGGTAATTTGCCGGTATTGAGTCCACGGAGCACATGATCATTGCAGTAATGGCAGCCATCCTTTGAATTTTGGACATCTTTTCTCTGCTCCTTTCACAGTCAGACCACTGCCTCTGCTGACTGCAGGCAGATTATAATAAACTCTCTCTTCTGTCAAGCGGTTTTTGTGACCTTTTTCAGCAGACCGGCTCAATCAGCCCTTCGGTGCCCTCCTCCTGCTTCTGGGCGATGGTGGCGATGATTTTTGCCGCATCGGCAGCGGTCGGCGCATTGAGCGCCAGGCGCCGGACCGGTTCCAGATGCAGGGCGCGGGCAAGGGCGGCAAGCACCTGCAGGTAGACCGAATAAAGTGAGGGCGGTGAGATCAGGGCGACCACGAGGCTGACCGGCTCGTTGTCCCGGGCATGCCAGTCGAGCGCCGGATTGACCCGGGTGACGACAACGATAATCCGGTCAACCGCATCGGTGGCGGAGTGGGGCAGGGCAACACCATGGCCGACACCGGTTGAGCACAGCTCCTCCCGCTTGCGGAAGCCCTCAATCAGCGAGTCATGGTCGGTAGTGATGCCCGCAGTCAGCAGGCGGTCGGCGATCAGGTCAAACAGCTGCTCCTGCGTGCCGACCGGCGGGGCATCAAAGGCAAGCTCGGGCAGGACAATGTCCCTGAGGTTCATAATACCGTCCGGAAGAACTCCAGTATCTTATTAATAATGAGCCCCTGCTCTTCAAATGTCAAGCTGTGCCGGACTGGCAGGCAGAGGATTTCGCTGGCGACCCGGGAGGCGACCGGCAGGGGATGGAGGGGTTCGGGGTAGTAGATCATGGTCTGGATGCCGTTTTCGCTCAGAAACTGGCGCAGCCGGTCCCGGTAGGGGGTAAGAATCGCAAACTGGTGGCAGTTGGGCAGGGAGTCGGGATGGGAGGTGGCGAACCGGACCCAGGGGTGAAGCGCCAGGCGGTAGCGCTCGGCAAGCTCCCGGCGCCGGGCGTTCCAGTCGTCAAGCTGGGGCAGTTTGAGCCGGAGAAACCCTGCCTGAAGTTCATCGAGCCGGGCGGAGTTGGGAATCTCCGGCGGGCGGTTGATGACCAGGGCACCGCCGTTACCGAGCGCACCGAGGTTCTTGGTCGGATAGAAGCTGAAGATGGCGGCATCACCGAAACTGCCCAGTTTCCGCCCCTGAAATTCGGTGCCGAGCGCCTGTGCCGCATCCTCAATCAGAAGCAGGTTGTTTGACCGGCAGAGCCGGACAAACCGGTCAAGATCGCCGCAGTTGCCGAACAGATGCACAAGCACAATCGCCCGGGTCCGGGAGGTGAGCTGCTGGGCACACCGCTCGGGGTCAAGGCAGAGGGTGACCGGTTCGATGTCGGCAAAGACCGGCCGGGCACCGGTGCGGACAATCGCCTCCACGGTTGCGGAGAAGGTGAAGGGGCTGGTGAGCACCTCATCACCCGGACCGATGCCCAGCGCCTTCAGTCCGTAGTAGAGGGCGTCGGTGCCGCTCTTGAGGCAGAAGACCTGCGGAACACCGAGGTAGTCGGTAAGTTCAGATTCAAACGCCCGGAGTTCTTCGCCGCAGACGAATCTTCCGGAGACGAGGATCCGCTCCAGCACCTGATGAAACTTCGGACTGAACTCCTGATTCTCCAGGGCAGGCTGGTAGAAGGCGACCGCCGGTGTCACGGTTATCTATGATAAGGGCGGTGCGCGGAGAATCAACGGTTGCCGGCTGTAAGGTTGACAGCGGGATGATTTTCCGCAAGAATATACAGTGATGACCAGAGAAAAGGCAAGGCAGGAGATTGAACGGCTGCGCCGCGAGATTGAGGAGCACAATTACCGGTATTATGTGCTTGCCCAGCCGGTGATCTCCGATTACGAGTATGATCAGCTGGTGAAGCGGCTCGAGGAGCTGGAACGGCAGTTCCCCGAGTTCATTACACCGGACTCGCCGACCCAGCGGGTTGGCGGTGAACCGCTCAAGGAGTTTGCCACCGTCACCCACGAGATTCCGATGCTTTCGCTGGACAACACCTATAATTATGACGAACTGCGGGAGTTTGACAGCCGGGTGCGCAAGGTGGTGCCCAGACCGGTCTATCTCGTCCAGCAGAAGATTGACGGCGTGGCGGTGGCGCTGCGCTATGAGAACTTCCGGTTTGTGCTCGGCGCCACCCGGGGCGACGGTCTGCACGGTGATGACATCACCCAGAACCTGCGCACGATCAATACGATTCCGCTCCGGCTGCGGCAGGAGCGGCCGGGCTTTGAACGGTTTGAGGTCCGGGGCGAGGTTTATCTGCCGCGGCAGGAGTTTGTCCGGCTGAATGAGGAGCGGGAGGAGGAGGGACAGCCGGTTTTTGCCAATCCGCGCAATGCCGCTGCCGGGACGCTCAAGCTCCTGGACCCGCGCGAGGTAAGGAAGCGGAAGCTGGAGTGCTTTATCCATACCGTGCCCCGACCGCCGCAGGGCTATGAGCGGGATTCGGAGACGATCCGGGTGCTTCAGGAGCTGGGTTTCCGGATCACACCGCCCTCGGTGCTGTTTGACAGTATTGAAGGGGTGATTGAGTTCTGCCGGAAATGGGAAGGGGAACGGCACAGCCTGCCCTATGATGTGGACGGGATGGTGATCAAGCTTGACCGGTATGCGGACCGGGAGGAGCTGGGCACAACCGAGAAGAGCCCGCGCTGGGCGGTGGCGTTCAAGTATCCGCCCGAGGAGAAGGAGACCCGGGTGAAGCGGATTTTTGTCAATGTCGGCCGGCTGGGCACGGTGACGCCGGTTGCCGAGCTCGAGCCGGTGTTTCTCTCCGGCACGACCGTCACCCATGCCACCCTGCACAATATGGATGAGGTGGAGCGGCTGGATGTGCGCGAGGGTGATACGGTGGTGGTGCACAAGGCGGGTGAGATCATCCCCCAGATTCTGCGGGTGGTCAAGGAGAAGCGGCCCGCCGGGACGAAGAAGTTCCGGATGCCGGAGCGGTGTCCGGTCTGCAACACCAGGCTGTTCAAGGAGGCGGATGAGGTTGCCTGGCGGTGTGTCAACGCCTCCTGCCCGGCACAGCTGGTGGCACGGCTGATCCATTTCGGCTCCCGGCAGGCGCTGGATATTGAGGGGCTGGGTGAGAAGCTGGCACAGCAGCTGGTTGGGACCGGTCTGGTCCGGAACTTTGCCGATCTCTATGAGCTGACCGAGGAGCAGCTGGTAAAACTGGAGCGGATGGGCAAAAAGTCGGCAGCCAATCTGCTGGCAGCGCTGGAGCGGTCCAAGTCCCGGCCCTTTTCCCGGGTGCTTTACGGACTGGGGATCCGGCACATCGGCATTCATGCGGCACGGCTGCTGGCTCAGCATTTCGGCTCAATTGACCGGCTGATGCGGGCAAGGGAGGAGGAGATCGCCCAGGTGCCGGGCATCGGACCCGCGGTTGCCCAGTCGCTGAAGAACTTCTTTGCCGACCGGGAGAATGTGGAGCTGATCAACCGGCTGAAGCGTGCGGGTCTGCAGCTGGCAGAAAAGAGCGCCGCCGGGCCGAAACCGCTGGCGGGTAAGAGGTTTGTGCTCACCGGCACGCTGGAGCATTTCACCCGCGAGGCGGCAACCGAGAAGATCCTCGCCCTGGGGGGGACGGTTTCCTCATCGGTCTCAAGGAATACCGACTATGTGGTGGTCGGACGGGACCCGGGTTCCAAGCTGGATAAAGCCCGGCAGCTCGGGGTGAAGACAATTGACGAGTCGGAATTTCTGCGTCTGCTGGGAGAGCAGTAATTGACCCGACCGGAAAAGGGGCTCTCAACACCCATTCAGTATCTCAAGGGCATCGGACCGAAGCGGGCAGCACTGCTGGAACGGCTCGGGGTTGTTACCGTGCGCGACCTGCTGTTTCTGGTGCCGCGGCGGTATCTGGACCGTTCGCAGGTGCTCCCGATCAGTGAACTGCGGGTCGGGGACGAGGCGACGGTGCTGGCACGGGTGCTGGCGGTTTCCGCCCGGAAGACAAAGAATGGACGGGAGCTGGTCAGCTGTCTCGTCCGGGACCAAAGTGATGTGATTGAGGTGCTGTGGTTCAACCGGCCGGATCTGAAAAACCGGTTCAAGCCCGGACAGGAGATTCTGATCTCAGGCCGGGTGACCCGGTTCCGGCACAAGCAGTTTGTCAATCCCAGTTTTGAGCTCAGCGAGGGGGGAGGTTTTTCCTTTACTCAGGCGATCATTCCGGTCTATCCGCTGACCGCCGGACTTTCACCCTGGGTCATCCGCAGGGCGCTGCGCACCGCCCTGGACAGTTATGGTGATCAGCTTGAGGAGACGCTGTCACCGGAGATCATCCGTCATTACCGGTTCATGGAGCTGAAGCCGGCACTGGAGGCAGTACACTTTCCGAAGAGCCTGGTGGTGGCACAGCGGGCACGGGAACGGCTGATTTATGATGAGCTTTTCTTCTTCCAGCTGCTTTTGGCACTCCGGCGCCGGGCAGCAAAAGGGGTGGAGAAACCGGTGCCGATGATTGAGAAGGGGAGTCTGACGCGCCGTTTTCTTGCCAGCCTGAATTTCCGGCTCACCCGGGCACAGGAGCGGGTGATTGAGGAGATCCGCCAGGATCTGGCACAGAAGCGGTGCATGAACCGGCTGCTGCAGGGGGATGTCGGTTCCGGGAAAACGGTGATTGCCCTTTATGCACTGCTGATTGCCTGTGAGAACGGGCTTCAGGGGGCGCTGATGGCACCGACCGAAATTCTTGCCGAACAGCATTATCATAACTACTCGCGGATACTGCAGGAGCTGGGGGTCAGGTGCGCCCTGCTCACCGGTTCCACCCGCAGCAGCGAACGGACAGAAATTCTTTCCGGACTGGAGCAGGGCACGGTGCAGATTGTGTTTGGCACCCATGCGCTGATTGAGGAAGGGGTGCGGTTTGAGCGGCTCGGTCTGGTGGTAGTGGATGAACAGCACCGGTTCGGCGTGATGCAGCGGGCAGCACTGCTGAACAAGGGGCTTAATCCCGATTTTCTGGTGATGACCGCAACCCCGATTCCCCGGACACTGACCCTGACCGTCTACGGCGATCTTGACCTGTCAGTTCTTGATGAGAAGCCTCCGGGAAGAGTACCGGTCATTACCCGGCTGGTAACCGAACGGCAGCGGGAACGGGTTTATGAGGGGTTGAGGCGCCGGCTGGCGCTCGGCGAGCAGGTGTTTGTTGTCTGTCCGGTGATTGAGGAGAGTGAACGGCTGGAGCTGACTTCTGCGGTTGAGACCTATGAGCGGATGCGCCAGGTTTTTACTGATTTCCGGGTCGGTCTCGTTCATGGCCGGCTCCGGACCGAGGAGCGCCGGCGGCTGATGGAGCAGTTCCGGCAGGGTGAGCTGGACATTCTGGTGGCGACACCGGTGATTGAGGTCGGGGTTGATATTCCGAATGCAACGGTGATGCTTATTGAGCACCCGGAACGGTTCGGGCTGGCGCAACTGCATCAGCTCCGGGGCAGAATCGGCCGGAGTGACCGGCAGGCGTTCTGCATTCTCATTGCCGGTGATGAGGAGCTGGCAGAGGCAAGTGAGCGGTTGCGTTATTTTGTTGCCACCACCGACGGGTTCAAACTGGCGGAAAAGGATCTGGAGTTGCGGGGTCCGGGAGAGATTTTCGGCACCCGCCAGCACGGACTGCCGGATCTGCGGGTGGCAGATATCTTCCGGGACCGGGAGATTCTGCTCCGGGCAAGAAGAGATGCATTCCGGCTGGTGGAGATTGATCCGGAACTTGAGGCGCCAGAGCATAAGCGGTTAAAAGCTACACTCGTGGAACGGTTCGGTGATCGCGCCGGGCTGCTACGGGTGGGTTAGGAGGTAGCGATGAAATTTCTGCGCAGGTTTCAGCACGGCGGGGTGGGGCTGGCGGTCCTTGTCCTTTGTCTGTGCACCGGTTCCCTGCCCAAGTCGATCGGCAGACTGCAGGAGGTGACAATTATTACCGACTACTGGAACCTGGTGAGTAGTGAGGTGACGGCAATTCTGGAACGGCCTGTCTTTACCCCTCAGCCCGAGCCGGAGTTTCTGCTGCGGGTCGGCGGGTTTGACCGGTTTTCGAGCTATTCCCGGATGCGGATCGTTTTTCTGATCGGTACCGTAAGGGATTCAATCATCCGAGGTGTCCTGGGTTTCCGCGTCGATTCGCTCGGTGAGGAAGGCTTCGGGCTGTTCAAGTTTCCGAATGCCTGGGTAGATAATCAGCAGGTGCTTCTGTTTGTTGCCCGTGACACAGAACGGCTGATTGAGGGACTGCGGATTTACGGAGCACGGCTCTATCGCACGGTTACTGAGATGGTTCTGGAGCAGATGACCGCAGCCACCTTTTTCCGGGGGAGGGATGATGCGGCAAGCCGGCGACTGGCAGACTTCGGTTTCAGTCTGGATGTGCCGAAGGAGTGGCTGATTCAGGATAAGGACAGCGCGGAGCGGTTTGTTTACATCCACAGCCATTTCCCGGACCGGAGTGTGTTTGTCTGGTGGCAGGATACCGTTTTCCCGCTGGTGGCCGATTCTGTTCTTCAGCTGCGGGACCGGCTGACCGCAAAGTTCTACGATGGTGATTATGTGGACCGGAATGCGGTGCGGGCTGAGAGTATTGAATTTCTGGGTGTTCCCTGCCTCCGGATTCGGGGGGTGTGGCAGAATCAGAAACAGGTAATTGGCGGACCCTTTGTGCTCTATGCGTTCAATTATCAGGAGCGGTTTTTTCTGCTCGACGGGATGGTGTTCAATCCGGGGGAGAAGAAGGTAAGCAGTCTGTTTCAGGTGGAGGCGGTTATCAGGACTTTTCTGCCCCGATGAGTCAGAGTTGACTCTGGTAGACGCGGTAGGTGCGATACAGCCTGCCGCCCCACATCAGGATCGGGCGGATGATGGAGTAGTTGTCTTCCAGAATCCAGGAGACCTCCCCTTCGGTATAGCCGAGCCGTTTTGCTCCCATGAATGACTCATAGTAGAGCAGGGAGTCAAATCCGAGATTGTGGAATTTCCGCTTTACCCCCAGCGCCCAGAGCCGGGCACGGGTGATGCGGTTTTTGTAGAGCAGGAATTTCAGCCAGCCTAAGGGAAAGAGTCTGCCATTGAGCCGTTTGAGCACCTGGTTGTAATCAGGCAGGGCGATGCACATGCCCGCCGGTTCCCCCTGATAGAAGACAAGCGGACAGATGGCAGGCTGGATGATGGGTTTCAGCTGCCGGGCAAGGTCGTCAATCTCCTCATCGGTCATCGGTGCAAAGTCCCAGTTCCGGGACCAGGAGTCGTTGTAAATCTCCTTGATGTATTTCAGATCGGTCTTCAGGTCCTGCAGATTCACCGGACGGACCGTCAGGCCCGGCTTGTTTTTCAGCGCATTGAGGACACGCTGAAGTTTTTCCGGGATCGGCTGGTCGAGCGGGACCGCATAGGCATACAGATCCTTCACCTTGGTAAAGCCGCAGGCTTCAATGAGGGCAGAATAATAGGCGGGGTTATAGCTCATCTTGATGTAGGGCATGCCTTCAAACGGCTGGACCAGCAGACCGGCTTCATCGTTCAGACTCGGGTTTGCCGGACCATAGATCAGTTTCATTCCTGCCTGACGCAGATACTCCCGTACCGCCTGGAAAAGTGCCCGGGCGGTTTCAAGGCTGTTTTCACATTCAAAGAATCCGAAAAAGCCGATCGCAGTCTGGTGATACTGGTTGTAATTACGATCAACCGTGGCGCAGATTCTGCCGGCGGGCTGGCCGTTGCGTTCGGCAAGAAACAGCCGGCGCTCGGCATGAGACCAGAAAGGGTTCTGTCCCGGTGTCAGGGTGCGCTTGACATCACTGAGCAGAGGCGGGACCCAGTAGGGGTCGTTACGGTAAAGCGCAAATGGCAGGCGCACAAAACGGTCAAGTTCAGCTGCGGTTGTTACCGGACGGACGGTCAGTCCGCTCAAGGAATCAGCCCTTCTTTTTTCCCGACCTTTTCAAAGATTTCCAGTGCCTGAGTGATGTCTTCGTCGGTATGGGTTGCCATATAACTGGTCCGGATGAGCGAGCGGTTGGGCGGGACTGCGGGCGGCAGGACCGGGTTGGCAAAGATGCCGGCGTCGAACAGTTTGCGCCAGAAGAGCAGGGTTTTCATATCATCGCCGATATGGATCGGGATGATCGGGGTTGCGGTGGTGCCGATGTTGTAGCCCATGGAACGCAGACCCTCCATCATTCTGCGGGCATTACGCCAGAGCTGAGTGCGCCGTTCCGGCTCGGATTTGATAATCTTCAGGGCGGCGAGCACGGTGGCAACTGCGGTGGGCGGTATGGCCGCCGAGAAGATCAGTGGCCGTGCCTGATGGCGGATAAAGGTAATCACTTTGTGCTCACCAACTACATAACCGCCGATCGTAGCGAATGACTTGGAAAATGTGCCCATGATCAGGTCAACCTTATCCTCCACCCCGAAATGTTCAGCGGTGCCCCGGCCGTGCCGGCCCAGGACACCGACCGCATGGGCGTCATCCACCATCAGCCGGCAGTGGTATTTCTGCATCAGCGGCACAATCCGGTCAAGCGGTGCGATGTCCCCTTCCATTGAAAATACACCGTCGACAATCACCAGCTTGCCTGTATCCTTGGGCAGGCTTTTGATCACCGCTTCGAGCGAATCCGGGTCGTTATGAGTAAACCGCTTGACCTGACCATAGGACATCTGACAACCGTCAACAATTGATGCATGGTCCAGTTTGTCGGTGATCGCAATGTCGCCGCGCCGGACCAGTGCGGAGACCACACCCAGGTTGGTCTGATAACCGGTGGAAAAGACAATGCAGTCTTCTTTTTTGTAGAAACTGGCGAGTTCCGACTCCAGCTGGACATGCAGATCCAATGTGCCATTGAGGAACCGGGAGCCGGTACAGCCGGTGCCGTATTTCTTGATTGCATCAATCGCTGCCTGCTTGACCCGCGGATCGGTGGTCAGTCCGAGATAATTGTTGGAACCGAGCATGATCAGTTCCTTGCCGTTGATGGTTACCCGGCGGTCCGGCTCGGAATTCAGGGGAATAAAGTAAGGATAGTATCCTGCCCGTTTTGCCCGGTCAACGATCGGATAATATTCATTGCATTTGGCAAATAAATCCATCGGGTTGATTTTAAATTGCCGACCGGATATGTCAAGCAAGATGCCGGTTTCAGGTGATTTCTGTCCGTCCTTCCAGTCATACTTGACTGATTTCAGGAGGTGATTAATATTGCCGTATGAAGGATGAAGGTCTGGTAAAAGAGATTCCGGCAAAGAGCGGTAATTTTTCTGAGTGGTATACCGCAGTGGTGCTGAAGGCGGAACTTGCCGATTACGCACCGGTGCGGGGCTGTATGGTGATCCGGCCCTATGGCTACGCGCTGTGGGAGAACATGCAGGCACGGCTTGATGCCCGGTTTAAAGCCACCGGCCATGTCAACGCCTATTTCCCGACCCTGATTCCGGAAAGTTTTCTCAAGAAAGAGGCGGAGCATGTGAAGGGGTTTTCGCCCCAGGTTGCCTGGGTAACGAGAGGGGGGGACGCGGATCTGACCGAACCGCTGGCGCTCCGGCCCACGAGTGAGGCGATTATCAACTACATGTATGCACGCTGGGTCAGAAGTTACCGGGACTTGCCGGTGCTGATCAACCAGTGGTGCAACATCTTCCGCTGGGAAAAGACCACCCGGCTGTTTCTGCGGACGCTGGAGTTTCTCTGGCAGGAGGGGCACACGCTGCACCGGACTCAGGAGGAGGCGCAGGAGGAGACACTGCGGATTCTGAACATTTATGTGGACTTTGTTGAGAATGACCTCGGGGTGCCGGTAATTGCCGGGCAGAAGCCGGAAAGTGAGAAGTTTCCGGGTGCGCTGGCGACCTATTCGATCGAGGCGCTGATGCCGGACGGTCAGGCGCTGCAAGCTGGAACCTCGCATAATCTCGGACAGAACTTCACCCGGGCTTTTGATATCCGTTATCTGGATGAGGATAACACCGAGAAGTACCCCTGGGGGACATCCTGGGGTGTTTCCAGCCGGCTGATCGGAGCGGTGATCATGACCCATGGTGATGACAAGGGGCTCTTTCTGCCGCCCCGAGTGGCACCGGTCCAGGTGGTAATCGTGCCGATCCTCTATGGCAAGGAGGATGAGGCGGTCTTAAGCCAGTGCCGGAAGGTTCGGGAAATGCTTTCGCTATTCCGGGTAAAACTTGACGATCGGCTTCAGTATACCGCCGGCTGGAAGTTCAACGAATATGAGATGCGCGGAGTGCCGCTGCGGATTGAGGTCGGTCCCCGCGATGTGAAGAACGGTCAGGTGGTACTCGTGCCCCGGGATGGCAGTGGTAAACTGGCGGTCAGTCTGGAACAGTTGGTTGACGAGACCGGAAAACTGCTGGACCAGATTCAGCGTAACATGCTGGAACGGGCACGGCAGTGGGTGATGAGTGTTACCACCAGTGCGGAGACGATTGAGGAGTTTAAACGCAACCTTGCTGAGAAGCCGGGATTTGTCAAGGTTCACTGGTGCGGTGCCCAGGAGTGTGAAAACCGGCTGATTGATGAAACCAAGACCACGCCCCGGAATATGCCGTTGAATGAGCAGGACAGCGTAGGGAAATGCATCATCTGCGGCAAGGAGACCAAAACTCTGATTTACTACGCCCGAACTTACTAAGCCAATCGCTACCGCACGGTAATCAGGTTCCTGATCTGCTCAAACTTCTTGGGTCCGATGCCCCGGACATTCATGATCTCTTCAATTGATTTGAATTTCCCCTGAGTCTGGCGGTATTCAATGATGCGCTGGGCGGTCTTAGGTCCGATGCCCGGCAGTTGACAAAGCAGTTCCAGATCAGCGGTGTTGATGTTGATTAAGCCGGTCTGGGACTTTTGTGTCTGCTGTGCCTGAATGACGGATGCCGGGTAAAGGCGGGGCAGCGGGCAGGTGGTGATTGTGCCTTTTTCTGACACATATCTGAGCCAGAAATCGGTCAGATTCTCGGGCAGAGTTTTCCCTTTTTCCGTCAGTCCGGACAGCTTCAGCCAGGTTTCGGTCGTGATCAGCTTGTAATCTCCTCTTTTTCTGTCTCTGAGCCTGATGCCGGCGACATCGGCAAGGATGCGGAGCTGGCTGGTGTCCCCAAGGACAAAGAGATCGGCACCGGCAACTGCAGGAGCAGGTAGATTTTCATTGATACCGGCGGGTTTGAGGATCTGATTGAGCAGACTCTCCGGCAGGGTGAGCATTTTCAGTTTTTCCTGATAAGGGACTGCATTGAATAAATCCCGGCGGGTGAGCGGAGCGGAAGGAAGTCCGGCTTCAGTTGCCGAGAGCGGCAGAATGACCAGATCCGCATTATATTTCTGACGCAGAGCTTCGGCAATGGCAAGCGCGAGCTGCCGGCGTCCGGATTCATTCGGAAAGAACTCGTTGGTGGAATAGGCGGCGGTGATATCATAGCGGTTAAGGATAAACTGTTTGAGCTGGGGAACGGTTTCGGTTCCGGGCTGAACATTGAGAAGCTGGGCTTCAATTGCATACACCCGGCGCTCCGTCTTGTGAAAGAGAATATCGGCAATTCCGAGCCGCTGGCCGTAGACGCCACCGCTGACAACAGCCGTCCTGCCGGAACGGGGTAGCTGGCTTTCCAGCTGCTGTTCTCCCCGGCAGATTACCAGATCAATTCCCGGCAGACTTTCGGCGATGATCCGTCCCTGTTCAGCTGTAATATGACCGAGGACGATCACGATTTCCGCCGATTCAGCCTTTACTGCTGGAAGCAGACGCCGTGCCTGATAGAGCGGTTCATCAATGACCATCCCCGGAATTCTTTCCGGAGCGTTAAGCAGTGTGATTTCCGGATCAGACAGACCGATAATACCCACTTTGATCCCGCGGACATCCTTGACCAGATAGGGTCGGAAGAGGGGTGTCTGCCGGTTGAGTAAAATGTTGAGCATGGGGTCGGCAAGAATCGGGAAACCGGCAGAACGGGCAAGCAGTTCAATGCTCACCAGTCCGTCCCTGAAGTCGCGGGCACCGAGTACCGCCGCATCATAGCCGAGCCGGTTCATGAAGAAGGTCATTACCCTGCCCTGCGAACTGTCACCTTCCGGTGAGCCGAAGGCAAAGTCGCCGTTATCCAGCAGCAGGGTTGCGGGTGTTTTCTGCTCCTGAATCAGGCGGATCAGTCCGGTGATGCCGCCCAGCTGACGGCGGGGGCTGCCGGGTGAGGCAAAGTCTGCGGTCGGCAGCAGCTGGGCATGCAGGTCTGAGGTCCAGATCACCCGCACGACGGTAAAATCGGATTTGCCCGCAGATGGGGCAAGCAGTAAAAGCCAGAACAGGGGCATGATTTTAAATAGTGCCCTAATTTTCGGGTAATTTCAAGCAGTTCCCGCCGGTTGACAGATTCTTAAATCACCCTTATACTGTTAGTGTCAACAGGAGGAAGCCATGAACCGCATCCTTTTCTGGGGTTTGATATTTTTCTGCGGTTATGTTTTGGCTGCCGATGTCGGGGTGGTGGCAATCACCGGACCGGCAGAGCCCAGAGTTCAACCCGGACAAGAAACAGTCTTGGCGGCAATTGTCAGGAATTTCGGCTCTCAGCCGGTTGGCGGGTATGCAGTGGTCTTTCAGGTTGATTCCAGCGGGCAGATGATTTATGAGGAGACAGCAACTCCGGATTCACTGCCACCGGGCGGAGAAAGGACGGTATCGTCACCGAGAGTCTGGGTGCCGCAACCGGTATTGTGGTCCGGCTATACGCTGAGAGTTTACACCCGGCATCATGGTGATTCGTTTCCCGGCAATGACACCTTGGAGATGAGGGTGCTGTTTACCAGTGATACGGTCCGGGCGTTTTTTTCGGAGCTGGGAGTTCCGGTAATAGATGGCAATATTGAACCGGAAGAATGGTCTTGGGCGGGGTTTATGAGTTCAGCAAACTTCGCCCGCCGCGGTAACTCCTCAATTCAGCATCAGTCCTATGCCTGGTATATGGGCAGTGACAGTTTCCTCTATGCGGCATTTTCTCTGCCTGAGATCACCACCCGTTCACCTGCCGGCGAAATCTGTCTGTTCATTGACGAGAATAACAACAGCCGGTGGGAACCGGACTCTTCAGAGGGTAATTATCAGATAGTTATTGACAGCGGTGGTGTGGACCGGGTGTATTACTATCCATGGACATCATCGGGCCCCTCATCAGTGCCGCTGCCGGTTCCCGGTGCCCTTGCCGCCTCCTCGGTCAGTTCCGGAAACCTGCAGTTTGAATGCCGGATTCCGTTCGGCAGTGAACGCTGGCAGTTGAACCTCCATCCTGATGCCGATACCTGCAGGCTGTTTTTCTTCCAGAAAGATGCACGAGAGTTTCACGGCTGGTGGCCGATGATGGTTGATGACACCGCCGGCTGGCAGGACCCGGCCTTCTACGGCAAACTTCTACTCACTCCACTCCAGAGCGATTTCGGCTGGCGCCGGATCATTTCTCCTGCCGGCATAGTTGATACCAATATCTTTGTGCTGCCGAGGGCGGAGCTGGCAGGTTTTGGCAGCGGCGGCAGGGTGAGGGTCTGGTTTTATATTTACACTCCAGATAGTGCCCGGGTTTATGCTGATTCGGATGAGGTATTTTTCCCTGCTGGAGGGGGCGCGATAATCGTGGATTTTGACAGCTTTTATGTAAACAACCGCACCGGCATCTGGACTACCAGGTGTTCCCTTTACTCCCGCTACGATATCAATTCCCAGAACGATGTCCGCACTGGTTATTTTATCGTCAGCGGTCAGGGGGTGGCAGAAGACCGGAATTGGGGAGATAATACCGGGCTGGCGGTATTCCCGCAGGTCGTCAGTGAGCGGGTACGGGTGCGGAATGCGGAGGCAGGCAATCTTCTTCTTTATGATGCAACCGGGCGCCTCCGGCTTGAACAGTTACTGCGTCAGTCATCAGCAGGGGAGGTTGATGTTGATCTGCAAAGCCTTGAACCCGGAATATACTTTATCCGGTTGCCGGGCAGCAGAAGTGTGGTACGAAAACTGCTGTTCGTCCGGAAGTAAAATTCGGTAATAGGCTGTTTTTTTACTGCCCCAGCGACCGGCCGAGATAATAGGGCCAGATAAGAAGGGCAAGTACACCCTTCCAGAAAAATGGCAGGTGGAGATAGCCGATAGTGAACAGCCACCCAATAAACCATACCGGTCCCATAATGTCCGGACCGCGCCATTTGTGGACTATTTTCATTTTACCTCCATTCCCGCAGTTGGTTTTCTGTTCGATGTTTTCTTCCGGCATCAAACCTCCTCTGAATACAAAAAGAAAGTAGCGGGGGCTGGATTCGAACCAGCGACCTTGAGGTTATGAGCCTCACGAGCTACCAGGCTGCTCCACCCCGCAGTTAATAACATAATATCTTACCAATGTTCTGCCGGCTGTCAATATCTGTGTGCAGTGATTCTGAAGGGTTGACTTTTTTCAAAAGTATGGTATAATTCAAGATTGTATTTAACAGGTCCGAGTAGCAACAGCTAAAACTGTATTGTTTGTTTTTATCAAGTAAAATGGAGGCAGAATGGTTAAGATATTGGGAAAGAAGCTACTTGCACATGGTGTTAAACGCCTGGAGCTTGAGGCGCCCGAAATTGCCCGTAAAGCCCGGCCCGGGCAGTTTGTGGTTTTGCGGATTCATGAGGAGGGGGAGCGGATTCCGCTGACGATTGCTGATGCCCGGCCTGACGAAGGGGTGCTGGTAATTGTATTTCAGGAGGTGGGTAAATCAACCATGCTCCTGGGCACACTGAATGAAGGGGACAGTATAATGGATTTGATCGGTCCGCTGGGCAAGCCGACGGAAATTGAGCGGTTCGGGACGGTGGTGTGTGTTGCCGGTGGTGTCGGCACACCAGAAATTTATCCTGTTGCCCGGGCGTTGCGTCAGGCAGGCAACAGGGTGATCGGAATCATCGGTTTCCGGAACCGGGAGCTGATTCTGATGGAGGATGAGATGCGACGGGCGGTGGATGAGCTCATTGTCTGCACCGATGACGGCTCGAATGGCAACAAGGGGCTGGTAACTGATATGCTGCAGCGAGTAATTGACCGGGGGGAGAAGATTGACCGGTGTTTTGCGGTGGGCCCGGTAATTATGATGAAGATGGTTTCTCTGTTGACAAAAAAGCATAATATTCCGACGATTGTCAGTCTGAATCCGATTATGCTTGATGCGACCGGGATGTGCGGTGTGTGCCGGGTGGAGGTGGACGGTGAAACCAAGTTTGCCTGTGTGGATGGTCCGGAATTTGATGGTCACAAGGTGAACTTTGATCTCCTGATGGCACGGCTGAAAACCTATGTGAATGAGGAGCGACAGGCGGTGGAGCTGTTCCGGCAGGCACAGACCGGCTGCGGTTGTGGACGAAGGGAGGCATAAATGGCAAAAGTCAGTCCCAAGCGCACGCCAATGAAGGAACAGGCGCCTGAAGTGCGCCGGCACAATTTTGATGAGGTTCCCTTCGGATATACTCCGGAAGAGGCAAGAGCAGAGGCACAGCGGTGCCTTCAGTGCAAGAAACCGGGCTGTGTTGAGGGCTGTCCGGTGCAGGTCGATATCCCCGGCTTTATCCGGCACATTGCCGAAGGTAACTTCCTGGAAGCAATGAAGGTGATGAAGCGGACTAACGTTCTACCGGCGATCTGTGGTCGAGTCTGTCCACAGGAAACTCAATGTGAGGGTGCATGTGTTCTGGGGCGAAAGATGGAGCCGGTGGCGATTGGTAATCTGGAACGGTTCATTGCGGACTGGGAGGCAACACAGCCGGAGTGCGTGATGTGTGAAATTCAGCCGGCAACCGGCAAGAAGGTGGCGGTAATCGGTTCCGGGCCGGCCGGACTAACTCTTGCCGGAGACATGCGGAAATTAGGGCATGAAGTAACTATTTTTGAGGCACTGCACAAGCCCGGCGGAGTGCTGATGTATGGAATTCCGGAGTTCCGTTTGCCCAAGGCAATCGTTGAACGGGAGGTAAACTTTGTCCGTTCAATGGGGGTGAAGCTGGAGCTCAATTATGTTGTCGGTAAACTGAAGACCGTGGATGAGCTGCTCGAAGAGTTTGATGCCGTATTTATTGGTACCGGTGCCGGACTGCCGCTGTTTATGAATATCCCCGGGGAAAACTATCTCGGGGTTTATTCGGCAAATGAGTATCTTACTAGGTCCAATCTGATGAAGGCATATCTGTTTCCGAAATACGATACACCGATTGTTAAAGGTAAGAATGTAGCGGTAATTGGTGGTGGTAATGTGGCGATGGATGCCGCCCGGACCGCGCTCCGTTTGGGGGCTGAGCGTTCAATTTTGATTTACCGGCGTTCCCGCGATGAAATGCCGGCGCGGGCAGCAGAAATCCACCATGCAGAGGAAGAGGGTGTGGAGTTTCAGCTTCTGACCAATCCGGTGCGCTATATTGCGGATGAAAATGGCTGGGTCAGGGAGGTTGAATGTATCCGGATGGAACTTGGGGAGCCGGATGCTTCAGGCAGACGCCGCCCAGTGCCGGTGCCGGGAAGTGAATTTCGCATCCCGGTGGATACTGTGGTGATTGCAATCGGCAACAGCCCGAATCCGCTGATTCCCCAGACCACACCCGGGCTGGAGGTGTCAAAACGGGGGACAGTGGTAGTGGATCCTGACACAGGCAGAACTTCCAAAAAGGGTGTATTTGCCGGTGGCGACATTGTAACCGGTGCAGCAACAGTAATTCTGGCGATGGGTGCGGGCAGAATTGCCGCCCGTTCCATGGATGAGTATCTGCGGACCGGCCGGTGGTGAGCCGGGAAAGGAGCCTGAGAATGAGCAGAAGTGATATCGTCCGCCGCCTGCGCAAACGCAGGATCGGTGTACTGATGGGCGGCTGGTCGAGCGAACGGGAGGTTTCGCTCCTTTCGGGCCAGCGGGTGCTGGAGTCGCTGCGGCGACAGGGGTATCAGGCGGTCGGAATTGATATCAATCGCAGTTTTGTTGATCAGATCCGTCAGGCAAAGATCGATATGGCATTTATCGCCCTGCACGGCAAACCGGGTGAGGATGGGACAATGCAGGGATTTCTGGAACTGATGGGGATACCGTATACCGGTTCCGGCGTGACCGCATCGGCGATTGCAATCGACAAGGTGTTCACCAAGATGATCTTCCGGCAAACCGGAATCCCGACTCCGGATTTTGTGGCGGTTGGCGCAGATGATGATGTGGCTGAGGGGCTTGCTGAAGCGGAGAAGCGGTTTGGTTACCCGATGATTGTCAAACCGCGGTGCGAGGGGTCAAGCGTTGGAATAGAGCTGCTTGCGGGCCGGAGGGGCGCACTGGATCACTGCGAACGGGTCTGGCGCGGGTTTGGTGATCTGCTGATTGAGCCTTTTGTCCCGGGGATTATTGCAACAGTGGGAATTCTCGGGCAGGAGGTGCTGCCGATTCTGGAGCTGGTGCCCAAGAGTCATGAGTATTACAGCTATGAAGCCAAATATACCCGGGGGGAGACCGAGTTCATCATTCCGGCACGGCTGGACAGCCGAACCGAAAAGAGGGTCAAGGAGCTGGCGCTCAAGGCGCATAACAGTCTGGGTTGCAAGGGGTTTTCCCGGCTGGACTTGATTATCAAGGATAGCCGTTATCCCTATTTTCTTGAGATTAACACAATTCCCGGGCTGACTGACCTTTCTGATCTGCCGGCTCAGGCTGAGCATGCCGGAATTTCCTATGATGAGCTGATCTTCAGGATTCTGGCCGATGCACTGGTTTGATGCAGTTATGCGTTTTCTTGACATGGGAAAAATAGTGAATAGTATTGAAAGCTATGATTCGTGATCGCAGATTAAGACGGCATCTGAGTATCCGGCACCGGATCAGCGGAACTCCGGAGCGGCCGCGGCTGTGTGTGTTCCGCAGTAACAAGCACATTTACGCTCAACTGATTGATGACACAACCAGCCGTGTGCTGACGGCAGCCTCCACCCTTGCACCCGAGCTGAAAGATAAGAAGCTCAAACCGGTTGAGGTTTCTGCCGAAGTGGGCAAGCTGCTTGCTCAGAAGGCACAGGCGCTCGGGGTGAAGAAGGTGGTGTTTGACCGTGCCGGTTATCGCTATCACGGCCGGGTAAAGGCGCTGGCAGAAGGTGCCCGGCAAGGAGGGCTGGAATTTTGAGAGACATTACCACTGTTGATACCGAAACGGTTCAACCTGAACCGGAGCTTATTGAGCGGGTAATCAATATCAAGCGTATTTCCAAGGTGATGAAGGGCGGTAAACGGATGCGGATATCGGCAACCGTAGTCGTGGGTGACGGCAAGGGGCAGGTCGGTGTCGGCCATGGCAAGGCGGTTGAGGTAGCGGCGGCGGTGCGTAAGGCGGCGGTGCAGGCGCAGAAGCAGATGGTGAAAATCGCCTTCCGGGGACATACGATTCCGCATGAAACCTGGGGCAAGTTCGGTGCCAGCAAGGTGCTGGTGAAGCCGGCAGCGCCGGGGACCGGCTTGATCGCCTGTCCACAGGTTCGGGCGGTGCTTGAGGCGGCAGGTTTAAGCGATGCCCTGAGTAAAGCATTCGGCTCCCGGAACCACTACAATACCGCCAAGGCGACCATTCTGGCACTGCAGAAACTGCGGACGATCGACATGACCGCTCAGGCACGCAACAAGCCAATCCGTCATTTTGTGGAAAGAAGGCAGAATGAAAAGGTTGAAAGTCCGGCTGGTTAAGAGCCTGATTGACGAGAAGGAAGAACACAAGCGTACCGCCCGTGCGCTCGGTCTGCGCCGGGTCGGGGCGGAACGGGAACATGCTGATACTCCGGTGATCCGTGGGATGATATTCCAGATCAGGCATCTGGTGGAAGTGGAGGAGCTGTGAAGTTAAGCGAATTGAAACCGGCACCAGGGGCAAAAAGGCGCAAGAAACGGGTAGGTTGCGGTCCGGCCTCGGGTCATGGCAAGACCTCCTGTCGTGGGCATAAGGGCGCAGGCCAGCATTCAGCCCCGGAGTTTGATGCCCGGTTTGAAGGCGGACAGATGCCCTTCTACCGTCGAATTCCGAAGCGCGGTTTCAAAAATCCGACCCGGGTGGAATACAGCGTGGTGAATCTTGATGATCTGGCTGAACTTGGTACGGATAACGTTACCATTGAACTGCTTCAGGAGCGGAAACTGGTACGGCGCGGCATGCCGGTAAAGGTACTCGGCAGGGGTGAAATCAGCCGTCCGATTACGGTAACCGCCCACGCCTTTTCAGAATCAGCCAGGCAGAAGATAGAGGCTGCCGGCGGCAAGGCAGTTCTGTTGCAACCGGAATGGACCGGGGAAGGAAAGTAAATTGACCGGCGGTGTAACTGGCGTCTTCAAAATTCCCGATCTGCGGAAAAAGATTCTCTTTACGCTGGCAATGGTGGTGGTATACCGTCTGGGTACCCATATTCCGGTTCCCGGAATTAACGCCCAGGCGCTCGGCTGGGTTCTGTCCCAGCTTCAGGGCACAGTCTTCGGACTTTACGATATCTTTGTTGGTGGTGCTTTGTCCCGGGCATCAGTGTTTGCCCTCGGGGTAATGCCCTACATTTCGGCGTCAATCGTATTTCAGCTCCTCGGTTCGGTCTTCCCGTTTCTGGAGAAGCTGCAGCGGGATGAAGAAGGAAGAAAGAAACTCAATCAGTATACCCGCTATGCCACGGTCGGTCTGGCGATCATTCAGGCGGCCAGCATTGCGGTCTATCTTGAGTCCCAGCCGCCGACCGAGTTCGGGCCGATTGTGCTTCAGCCCGGGTTGTTCTTCCGGCTGATGACGATCTTTACCCTGACCGCGGGGACGATCTTTGTGATGTGGCTCGGCGAGCAGATTACCGACCGGGGTATCGGCAACGGCATCTCCTTCATCATTCTCATCGGCTGTCTTGACAGCACACCCCAGGATTTTGCCCGGACCTTCCAGCAGGCGCGCATCAGCTCCTGGCTCTGGTTGCTGATTGTTGCGGCACTGGTGTTTGTGGTTTATGCGGCGGTTGTGCTGATGACGATGGCGATCCGCAAGATTCCGGTTCAGTATCCGAAGCGGATTGTCGGCCGGCGGATGTACGGTGGCCAGAGTACCCACATCCCGCTGCGGCTGATCACCGCGGGCGTGATTCCGATCATCTTTGCCCAGAGTCTGATTGTCTTCCCCTCAACCTTTGCCACATTTCTGAAACTGCCCTTCCTTGAGTGGCTGCAGCGTTATCTTTCACCGGGCGGCTGGCTCTACAACCTGCTGTATGCGGTGCTGATTATTTTCTTCACCTACTTTTACACCTCGATCGTCTTCAATCCGCGGGACCTTGCAGACAACATGCAGCGCTATGGCGGTTTCATTCCCGGAATCCGGCCCGGCGAGAAGACCGCCGCCTACATTGACCGCAGCCTCTCGCTTCTGACTCTGCCCGGGGCGCTGTTTCTGGTGGTGATTGCCCTGATGCCCTGGCTGCTGATGAGTGCCTTCCGGGTGCCGTTCTACTTCGGCGGCACTACGCTTTTGATCATCGTCGGTGTGGCGCTTGATACCCTCCAGCAGATCGAAGCCCATCTGGTGATGCGGCACTACGAAGGGCTGGTCAAGGGTGGCAAGTTTCTGGGCCGGCGCTTCGGTTAATTCCCCTTTTCCAAAGTGGACTTTCTGAGTCTGCTCCGGCGCAAACAGGCACGGGGTAGACTGCGGGCGGACGAGATCGCCTGGCTGGTGGACAGCTATGTTAAAGGAGAAATTCCGGACTACCAGATGGCCGCATGGCTGATGGCAGTCTATCTGCGTGGACTGGACAAGTCGGAAACGGTTGCCCTGACCCGGGCGATCATCAGCTCGGGTCTGGTTCTGGATCTAAACGACATTCCCGGTCCGAAGATTGACAAGCACTCCACCGGCGGGGTCGGAGACAAGGTTTCACTCGTGCTGGCACCGCTGGCTGCCGCCTGCGGGGTAGTGGTGCCGATGATTTCGGGGAGAAGCCTCGGGCACACCGGTGGTACCCTGGATAAGCTGGAGTCAATTCCCGGATTTCGAACCAATCTTACGGTGGCGGAATTCCGGGCGGCGCTGGAGAAAAACGGAGTGGCGCTGGCCGGGCAAACTGATGAGCTCTGCCCGGCGGACCGCAAGCTTTACGCCCTGCGGGATGTTACCGGCACGGTGGATTCAATACCGCTGATCGCTGCCAGCATCATCTCCAAGAAGCTGGCAGAAGGGATTGACGGACTTGTGCTGGATGTGAAGACGGGCCGGGGGGCGTTCATGCCAGCCCGGCGCCAGGCGCGCAAGCTTGCCCGGCTGATGATTGAGATCGGCAGTGCACTGGGCTGCCGGGTGCGGGCACTCCTGACCAGCATGTCTCAGCCTCTGGGGCGGTCGGTAGGCAATGCGCTTGAAGTCCGGGAGGCGATTGCCACGCTCCGGGGCGATGGTCCGGAAGACCTGCTGGAGGTGACGCTGGCGCTCGGCAGTGAGATGCTGCTCTTGGCGGGTCTGGCTCAGAAACCGCAGCAGGCGCGACGACTCCTGCTGCGGGCGCTGCATCAGGGCAGGGCGCTGGAAAAATTCCGGGCGGTGATAGCGACGCAGGGGGGTGATCCGGCGGTGGTGGACAACCCAGACCTGCTGCCCAGTGCCCGATATCAGCAGTCGGTATATGCCACCGGTTCCGGTTATGTCAAGTCAATCGATGCCCTCGAGGTCGGACTGCTGGGGCTGGAGATCGGTCTCGGCCGGAAGAAACTTGATGATGTCATCGACCCCGGAGCGGGTTTTATCTTTCTCAAGAAGGTTGGCGAACCGGTGAAGAAGGGGGAGACGGTAGCAGTGGTGCATGCTAGCTCCCTGCAGTTGGCGGAGAAGATCGGAGCGGCACTGGCACAGTGTTTCACCTATTCTGACCGGAAGGTGGAGCCGGAGGAACTGGTGCTGGAACGGCTGGGGGATGTGGAGGAAAGGCGGAAGGTGAGAAAAGCGGCCAGGCTGCGCCAGCGTTATTCTGCATCCTCAGCATCCGGATTCAAGGTTCAAAATCGACAACCAGCCTGAAAACGGAACTGGGGATTACCCGGGGTATACCACTGAAATCAAAACCAGATCTGGTTTTTCAGTTCGCTAACTATTTGCCATTTCAGAGGTTGACGGAGAAGCGCCGGAAAATTCAGCGCTCCCGATGTGAAAAATGGTGCATTTACGGGATCTGATTATTAATCGTTTGACTTGCTGGTGAAAAGGATTTAAGATTGAGGAGAAAAGGAGGCGAGAGTGATGATTCTGATGGCGCTGTTAATACTTTTTAACGGCTATGGGGTGGAATGGCAGTTTCCGGTCCGGAACGGCTGGGTGAGTTCAGGACCGGATGTCAACGGCGACAGTCTGTCCGAGCTGGTGGTCCGGTATGGCAACGCGCACCGGGATTCGCTGGTCTTTATCAGCGGTGTCACCCGCCAGCGTTTCTGGACCATCTCCAACCCTTATTCGGACTGGAACAACTGGGAGGTAATTGGCGCGGTGAACATGGATGGTGATGCTGCTAAGGAACTGCTGGTTTACGGCTTCAGTTACTCCTATCCCAGTTACTCCCTGAGGTTCCGGATCTACGACTGTGCCACTCAAACAGTTGAATTTGAGAGTCCGGAGTTCACAAGTTATGAGTTTCCCTATCCACTGCTTTCTGATATTGACGGGGATCGGAGGGCTGAAGTCGTTATCAGCTACGGGGACACCATGAACAGCACCTGTCTCGTTTACGGGTGGACCGGTGCGGGTATCAGCGGGTATGAATTACGGGGTAAGATGGGCACAACTGCACTGCCGGTGCCGGCATTGCGCCGGGTTTTTATTCCGGCAGCCAAGGGTTATCCGGTGATTATCCGGGATGCGGCGGGCAGGGTGATCAGGACATTGACGGCGGAGCAGGAGTTCCTTTTCTGGGACGGAATTGATTCAGAGGGTCAGCCGGTTGTGCCGGGAATCTACTTTTATGACAATGGAGTGGCACGGGGGAAAATTGAGCTGATACGGTGAACCGGTCAGCCGGTGATTTTGATTGCCTTCTGACAGCGGTTCATTATATTCCCAGATGGTGAAAGCATTGGAACTGGTTGCCGATCCGACGATTCAGAGTCGGGTGCAGGAGTTACTCCAGCCCCGGTTTTACGGTTCCGGGGTCCGGCGGGTAAAACTGATTCAGACCCACACCTCCTGGGTTTTCATCGCCGGCGATTTTGCCTACAAGGTGAAGAAGCCGGTAAACTTCGGGTTTCTGGACTACACTACCCTTTCAGCACGGAAATTTTTCTGCTACGAGGAGCTGCGGTTGAACCGGCAGCTGGCGCCTGATCTTTACCTTGATGTCCTGCCGATCACCGAAGCGGGGGGAAAGCTGAAACTGGGCGGTTCGGGACGGATCGTTGATTACTGTGTCAAGATGCGGGCGCTGCCCCAGTCGGCAATCATGACTGAAAGGCTGAAAAATGGTCAGGTGACCTTTGAACAGATTGACGAAATTGCCCGGCTGGTTGCCCGGTTTCATCAACAGGCGGAACGGGGCGAGGAGATCAGCCGTTACGGTTCGAGCGAGATCATAAGACTGAACTGGGATGAGAACTTTGCCCAGACACTGGATTTTATCAGCAAAACGATCAGCCGGCAGGCTTTTGACGAAATCAGAAGCCGGGTGGAGCGGTTCATCAACCGGCAGCGGGAGGTTTTCCGGCAGCGGCGGCACCAGGGGTTTGTGCGCCGGTGCCATGGTGATCTGCACTCAAAGAACATCTTTCTTGCAGACCGGCCATATATCTTTGACTGTATTGAGTTTAATCCCCGGTTTTCCTGTTCGGATGTTGCGTCTGAAATTGCCTTCATGGCGATGGACTTGGACTTTCATCAGCGGCATGACTTGGCAAATTTCTTTATTGAGCGCTACTGGGCGCTCACCGGGGATCAGGGCATGCTCAGTCTGCTCCGATTTTATCAGTGTTATCGTGCCTATGTCCGGGGTAAGGTTACGGGTTTTCAGCTGAATGACCCGGGTGTGCCGGCTGATATCCGGCGGCAGGCGCAATTAACCGCCCGGCGCTATTTTGACCTGGCGCTACGCTATGCCCGGCTGCTGGAAACAAAACCGTTTCTGGTTGTTTTTGCCGGCCTGCCAGGAGTCGGCAAAAGTTTTCTCGCCCGGCACTTTGCCGCCCGGACCCTGGCGATGCATCTGCTTTCCGATTCAATCCGCAAGCAGCTTTGCGGTATTCCGGTCAGCGCACGCCGGTTTGACGGCTACGGCAGGGGGATATATGCGCCCGAGGTGAGCCAGCGAACCTATGATGAGCTCTTCCGCCGGGCTGAGGCATTTCTTGCTGGGGGAATCAGTGTGGTGCTGGATGCCACCTTTACCGGCGAAGATAGCCGGCAGCGCTGCCGGGAACTGGCAGACCGGCTCGGGGTTAAGCTTCTGATGGTGCTCGTTGACTGTCCGGAGCGGACGGTAATTTCCCGGCTGCGACGTCGGGCAAACCAGACCGGATTTTCTGATGCCAATCTGGAGATTTACCGGATTATGAAGGAGCGGTTCAAAACACCCCGCTCCGGTCCGGGGCTTCTGAGGATTGACAGCCGGCAGCCGGTGCGCCGGTCCCTTGAGCAGATTGAGCGCCGGCTCCGGATTTGATATTTAATTAAAAAGGAGGTTGTTGTGAAGATGGCAGTAGTTTCCTATTCACTGAGTGGTAACAATCAGATGGTGGCGCAGAAGGTTGCGGCCGGGCTCGGGATTGAACATATTCAGCTTAAGGAAGGCAGGAAAAGGCGTGCCCTTAATACACTCGTGGATATCATTTTCAACCGCACTCCTAGGGTTTCTCCGGAACCAGATGTGCTGGCAGGTTATGATTTCATCCTGCTGTTTGCACCGGTCTGGATGGGGCATATTGCCACTCCACTGCGGTCCTATTTGAAATACATCGGTGAGCAGCGGAAGCAGTATGGACTGATTGCGGTATGTGGCGGGGTTAATCGCAATCTGAAGGCGAAAGTTACTGGTTATGCCGGTGTCGAACCGGCAGTGTTAATGGAGCTGGCGATCATGATCGAACTTGGGGTCAAGACGCCGTTCTACCGGTTGAATTCCGCTGAAGCGGAACGACTGGCAGACAAGGTTCTGGCCGGGTTGCGGGGGCATTTTAAGCTATAGCAGGTTAATCAGCGGTCCCGATACCAAGCCCGGTTTGAATTAATACGCCTTTCTGTTGATAAGCCGGAGAATTTGTCTATAATGTTTTTTCTTGAGCGGCCATTACTTCATCTCGGACGCCCATGTGGGTTCGCGTCAGCCCGAAGCCGAACGCCGGCTGGCTGAGTTTCTGGCCAGTCTCAGAGGCCGGGCAGCTGGGCTGTATATCCTCGGGGATCTTTTTGAGTTCTGGTTTGAGTATCAGCGGGTGATTCCCAAGTCTGGGCTCAGGGTGCTTGCACTGCTGGCGGAACTGCGGAGTTCAGGCACAAGAGTTTTTCTGCTACGGGGCAATCACGATGTCTGGTTTCGCGGATTTCTTCAGCAGGAGCTGGGGCTGGAGGGTTTCCGGGATGAAATGAGCATTGAGATTGAGGGCAGGCGGGTGTTTGTAACCCATGGTGATGTGCTGGACCGGAATTTCATTCCGCGGGTTTTCCGGTGCCTGATGCGCAGCCGGATTAACGGTGCCCTGTTTTCGCTTCTCCATCCGGATATCGGGATCGGGCTTGCCCGCTATATCGCCCGTCGGAGCCGGGAGCAGGGGGCAAAACCGGCGCTGGTGACCGCGCTGCGGGAGTTTGCCCGGTGCAAGATTGCTGATGGTTATCAGGTGGTGATCATGGGTCATTCCCATATTCCGGAGCGGGTTGAATATCCGGGCGGAGTCTATCTGAATGTCGGGGACTGGCTCAGAAATTTCACCTATGGCCTGTTGGAAAACGGGACGGTGCGGCTGGAGCGTTTATGAAAGATTTGCTCCGGACTGCCGGGCTGGGTGCCTTCCGAGGGGTGCGGGCATTTCTGAAGCTGATGAGTATCGTAGCACCGGTCTATACCTTTGTAACTCTGCTTAAGTACACACCGGTGCTTGCCGCCTTTGCCCGGCTGATGGCGCCGTTCATGAAGTTCTTCCGGCTGCCGGGTGAGGCGGCAATGGCGGTGATTCTGGGGAATTTTATCAATATCTATGCCTCATTGGGAGCGATCACCGCCCTGAAAATTTCCGGTGCCCAGCTGACGGTTTTGAGCCTGATGATTCTTTTGTCCCATTCACAGATTCTTGAGACCGCGGTTTTCTTTCAGATCCGGGCACAGTGGTGGCTTCTGTGGCTGATCCGGTTGCTGCTTTCATTTGCCGCCGGGTTCGGGCTGGCAGCGCTGATTGTTCCGGCAGGAGCAGGTTACGGCAGTAATGCGGTGGATTTTTCCACCCTGCAGCAGCGGTTTGTGCCGGTGCCGGCGCTGCGGTCCTGGGCGCTCGGAATCGTCAATACAGGTGGTAAGATGCTGGCGGTGCTGGTCGGTATCTTTCTGATGCTGGAGCTGGCACGGCGCTACGGGGTGCTGGAGCGGATGCTTGCCGGGCTGCAGCGGGTTCTGCGGTTTATGGGCTATAGCCGGGAGGCGGGAATGCCCTGGCTTGCCGGGAATGTGTTCGGTATCGTTTTCGGGGCAGGACTGATCGTGGAATCGGTAAAGGAGAGCAGACTTACCCCTAAGCAGGTGACGCTGGTGGCAACATTTCTGGCACTGTGCCACGGGCTGTTTGAGGACACCGCTATCTTCCTGGTGCTGGGAGCAAATCTGTTCTGGATCGTAGTCCCCAGAGTTGTGCTGGCAGTGCTGGTGACCTGGGTGCTGAACCGGATTTTGAAGGATGCCCCGGTGTTGACAGGTGCAGGATTGAAGGGATAAGATTATAAGACTTATAAAAAGAAAGGAGCGAAAATGAAAATTGAGTTGACAAGCCGAGCAAAGTGGAATGGCAGATTGAGCGCCGCTTTGATGTTTGAAGGCGAGAAAAGTCCGGCAGGGGTGGAGCCGGGTGGTTTCAGCCGTGTGGTTCTGCTCCATGAGCGGTTTAATGGACAGTTCCGGGAGACCGCGGTTGGCATTGATGCCGGCAGGAAACGGCTGATTCTATCCGGACTGGGGAAAAAGGCGGAGTTTGAGCCGGATCGGGTGCGGGTGGCGGTTGCACGGGCGTTAAGCCGGGCGCAAGAGTTGAAGGCAGAGGAGCTGGGAGTGATTATGCCTCGTGCCGGAGAGGTGAAAGGAGGGCTGGAGCGGTGGTTGATGGCGGCAGTTGAGGGCGGGATTCTGAGCAGTTACCGGTATGATCGTTACCGTCAGCCCAAGCCGGATGAGATTGCGGGGTTGAAGCGGCTGATACTGGTTTTCAGTTCGGAAGCGGAAGTGAAAAAGGCGGAGCCGGCGATCAGGGAAGCGGAACGGCGCTGCGCTGCGGTGTGCTATGTGCGTGATCTGGTGAACGAGCCTTCAGCAAACAAATGGCCGATGAAACTCGCAGAGCGGGCAGAGGAGCTGACGGTCGAGGGCAGAATTGCGGTCAAGGTGATGGACCGCACAGAGCTGGAGCGGCTGGGAATGAACGGGATACTTGCGGTCGGCAAGGGGTCGCACAACCCGCCCTGTCTGGTGCAGCTGACCTATACCCCAAGGGTAAAATCCAGGGGCACGCTCGTATTTGTCGGCAAGGGGATAACTTTTGATTCCGGCGGACTGTCGCTGAAGACACCGCAGTATATGGAGAATATGAAGGATGATATGGCCGGTGCCGCAACTGTATTCGGGCTGTTTCATTATCTGCGGGAAACCGAACTGCCCTGGACAGTTGTCGGTCTGACACCGCTGGCAGAAAATATGCCCGGTGGCGGTGCCCAGAAGGTTGGCGATGTCATCCGCCATTATAACGGCAAGACGGTGGAGGTGGCGAATACTGATGCTGAAGGAAGGTTGCTGCTCGCCGATGCGCTGGCATACGGCGCTACCTTCAAGCCGGAGCTGATGATTGACATCGCCACCCTGACCGGTGCCTGTGTTGTGGCGCTGGGCAATGAGTGCGCCGGAGTTCTGGGAACGGACCAGCAGACGATCAACCGGCTGATTGCGCTAGGGAAGGAACAGGGAGAGCTTTTCTGGCAGCTCCCGCTGATAGAAAACTACCGGTCACATATGAAGAGCACGGTGGCAGATCTGAAGAATATTGGCAAGCCGATGAATGCAGGCACGATTATCGGCGGGCTGTTTCTTTCCGAATTCGTGCCCAAGAACAGCAACTGGGTGCATATTGACATTGCCGGTGTTGCCTTTACGACCGAGGCCCGGGACTATTGTCCGGCAGGTGCGACCGGTGTGCCGGCACGGACACTAATCGCTCTGCTGGTGAACCGGTAATGGTACCGGCAGTTGAATTTGAACGGGTAACGGTTTCATTTCCCCGTCAGATTGCGCTGGAAGATATTTCCTTCCGGCTGGAAAGGGGTGAATTTCTCGGAGTTATCGGGCCCAACGGTTCGGGTAAGACGACACTGCTCAAGACCGTGCTCGGCCTGTTTAAGCCTGCCGCCGGCAAAGTGCGGGTGCTGGGAGTGGAATGGGCCAGTATCAGCCGGGTGCGGCAGCGGATTGGCTATGTGCCCCAGCGTAAGCCGATCGATCCCAATATGCCGGTGAGTGCACTGGAGGCGGTGCTGATGGGTACCTATGCCGGACTGGGGTTATTCAGGTTACCGGGAAAGAAAGAACGGGAACGGGCCTGGGCAGCACTGACTGCGGTCGGACTGGAAAAAAATGCCGGTCATGTTGCGGGTCATCTTTCCGGAGGTCAGCAGCAGCGGCTGTTTCTGGCCCGGGCCCTCGTCTCTAACCCGGAACTGCTGCTGCTGGATGAGCCGACTGCCGGTGTGGATGTGGTGACCCGAAGGCAGATGGTCGAGCTGATCCGGAGGGTGCATCAGGAATGGAAATTGACCACAATTTATGTAACCCATGATCTTAATGAGGTGATGAGCTGTTCGGACCGGATTATACTGCTCAACCGGAAAGTGTTTGGTTTCGGTCCGTGTGGCGAGGTCGTTAACACTGAGAACATGAGCCGGCTTTATCAGACCGGGGTGCAGATTGTTGAGCAGGATGGACAGCGGTATGTGATTACCGGTGATCATCATGGCTGAGTTGTTCTCCTTCGGGTTTGTCCGTAATGCGTTGATTGGTGCCCTGCTTGTCTCTACCGTTTGTTCGGTGATTGGAGTTCTGGTGGTGTTGCGTGGGCTGGCATTTGCTGGTGCGGGAATTGCTCATGCGGCGTTTGGCGGTGTGGCGCTCGGGTTTTTTCTGGGGGTTGATCCGCTCCTGAGTGCGGTTGTCTTCTGTCTGGTAACCGCGGGGCTCGTCAGTTTCACCAGTGCCCGGACTGCGCTCCGTCAGGATACGACGATCGGCATCTTCTTTTCTTGGGCGATGGCGCTGGGTGTACTTTTCATCGGGTTAATGCGGCGCTACGATGCCCGGGTATACGGTTATCTGTTTGGCAATGTGCTGGGAATAACTTCGCAGAACCTCGTGCTGATGATTGTGCTTACAGTGATCGTGCTACTGCTGATCGGGATTTTCTTTAAAGAGTTTCAGTTCCTCGTTTTTGACGAAGAGATGGCGCAGGCTTCCGGTCTGCCGGTCGGAATTCTGAACCTGCTGCTTTTCGGTCTCATTGCACTCACGGTGGTTATTGCGCTCAAGGCGGCGGGAATTATCCTCGTGGAGGCACTGCTGGTGATTCCGGCGGCAACCGCATATCAGCTGACCACCAGCTATAAAATGATGTTTGTTCTTTCCTGGGTGGGTGCGACAGTGGCAAGCAGTACCGGGCTAGTCCTTTCCTATTTTTTCAACCTGCCTTCGGGTGCGACCATTGTGATGGTAGCAGTGTTTCTGTTTGTCTTGGCGGCAGTTTTTTCTCCCAAAAGGAAGCGCTGTAGAGTATGCGGACGGGAAGTATAGTCCTGCTCTCGGGATTAATAATTCTGCTTGCCGGCAGCTGTCGGCGGCAGGACCGTACTGAAATTAATGTTGTTACGACCATACCGGTGACTGCTGACTGGGTGCATCAGGTGGGCGGTGAACGGGTAAAGGTGGTTTCGCTCTTGAAAGGACAGGAAGACCCGCACAGTTATGAGCCGGGCCCGCAAGCGGTGGAGATACTGGCACGGGCACAGCTGGTGGTCCGGGTCGGGCTCGGATTTGATGCCTGGCTGGACGGGTTGATTGCCAACGCCGGCAATCCGAAGTTGAAGGCGCTGACACTGGCAGAGGGGATTGAACCGGTTGAGGATAAGGGGGAGCATCACGTCCACGGTGTTCATGAGGCGGGCAACCCCCACATCTGGCTGGACCCGGAGGTGGCAAAGTCCGGTGTAATGAGAATCGCCACGCTACTTGGTACAATTGATCCGGCGCATCGTCCTGAGTATCAGCGACGGGCAGAGGAGTACTGTGGACACCTGGACAGTGTCAGTGCTGTTTTCAGGGGACTGGTGGCGGAGCTGAACAATCGCCGGTTTATTGCCCTGCACAACTCCTGGCCCTATTTCTGCCGGGCATTCGGGCTGGAGATGGCTGCGGCGGTTGAACCGCTCCCAGGCCAGGAGCCTTCCGCGAGGAGTTTAGCCGAACTGATCAGGCTGATGCGCCAGGATTCGGTGCGGGTCATCGTGATCGAACCGCAGCACAATCCGGATCTTGCCCGGGTGCTCGCAAGGGAAACCGGTGCGCAGGTGGTAACCCTGAGCCAGTTCAACGGTGTTCTGCCGGGAACCGATACCTATCTTAAGCTTCTGGATTATAATGTCCGGACGCTGGTCAGTGTTCTGAAAGTGAACCGTTCAGAGCCAGTACGCTGATCAGCTGTCCCCGGATGCGGAATTGGAGTAGTGTTTTTGCCTTTTCTTTAACTTCCGGGCTGACCCGTTCCCAGAGCAGACGGTCGGTTTCGCCTTCGCCGAGAATAAGATGAGTGACGGCGAACCGGCTGAACAGGTCATCAAGATTCGCCCAGTCGGTGACCGCAATCGCCCGTTTTCGGGATTCAATCATTACCGGTGGTGCCCATGGTCCGGCGACAACGGCATTTTCCGGCAGCAGCTGGTCAACCGCTTTTGAATATGTGACCAGATCATAGGTGCGGTTGCTGAACCATGCGCTCCATTGTCCAATATCAAGTCGCAGGCTGAGAATGAGAATCAGTCCGACCAGTGCACCCCGGAGCCAGCCGGATTTGATTGCCCAGCTTTTTTCCCGGAACCGGAGCAGACCGTAGCCGGCAAATGCGATGACGAGACCGATGGTCAGGGAGAGTAAAATGATTCCAGATTCTCGGCCGGGCTGAGGATAATTGCGGAATCCGGAGCTGTACAGCATTAACTGCAGAACCGCCGGGCTGAGCCAGATGCCGTAGAGCAGGGTTTTTTTAATGGTGGGGCGGGTCTGGGGAATGATGATGCCGTTTTCCAGTATCCGGCAGAGGGCGGCGGCCGCAGCGATCAGGAGGCAGGGCAAAAGTATGATTTCATACCGGGGCGGCCGGTAGTTCATATAACCAAGCATCAGCAGTCCGAAGATGAACCAGAACAGCGTGTAGCGGAGTAATCGGGATTGTGACCGTCCTAACCAGGGCAGGGTCAGATAGCCGAGGAGGGCAGTCCAGATCATTCGGGGTATGAGGCGCGAGCGCAGACCAAAGGTGAAGGTGTTAAACAAGTAGGCAGAAAGAGTGCGGGGATGGCCTGCTGGTGATTCACTGGAATGGCGTACAACATACCGGAGATATTCATTACGGTAAGGCAGATAGACGAGCAGGAGCCAGCAAAGAGAAGCGATGATGACACCGGTAAGGAAGTAAAGCAGGACGGTTGTCATCCGTTTTCGGTTCGGAAATGCTGGCAGTTCGATGGCAATCAGGATGAGCATTACCGGTACCAGAAAAACCGCAGACAGCTTTACCAGCAGCACGGTGGCAGCAGCACAGAATCCGGCAGCAGTCATCAGCGCGGGACACCTGAGTCCTTGGAGCCAGAAAAGACCGGTGAGCAGCAGGAACAGGATTTCCAGTGTTTCCACCAGTCCCAGCCGGCTGTACATAACCAGTGGATAGCAGGTGGCAAGGAGAAGCGCACTGAGCAGAGCTGGAGCGGTGTTTTTTTCTGTGCGGAAAATGAGAGTGAGTATCACAATGCTGAGTACTCCCGAGATCAGGGACAGCAGTTTTACCTGAACAAAGCCGATACCTAAAATTTTGTAGATCAGAGCCACGACCATATTTACCAGCGGGTAAATGACAAACGGCAGGAAATCGTCCATTTTCCATCTGCCATAAAGGGCAAAGTTGCGGGCGGAATAGGTGTTCAGGCTTTCATCGGTGTAGGGGGCGAAACTCCAAGAAAGGTCGGGTGGAGGATCTGCCCGGAGGTCGGCAGCCCGCAGGCCGAAGCCGGCGATGATAATTATCCCGAGTATGAACCAGAAATAGCGTGTTTGGAATCGGAGAATTTGATTCTGTCTGCTGTTGAGTTTGGGAGCGTATTGCCGGTTTTTCTTCATTATTTAACCGGACCAGCGTCCCAGCTCTTCCTGGGCACGGCGCAGAAGTTCGGTCTGCTCAGCGACAATTTTTTCCAGTTGTTCACGCCGGCGCCGGAGTTCAGTCTGGATTTGAACCAGCCGGGTGATATCGAAGCCGATGTCAATCACACCGACGGTCTCGCCATTTGCTCCCGGGAGCGGCAGTTTGGACAGCGCAACCCAGGTGCTGGCAGCTGATTTGGGATCGCCGAGACAAAGTTCCAAACTTACCGGTCTGCCGGTCTGCAGGACCTGACGGTCTTGGGAGTTCAGCATTGCGGTCACTGTAGCGGGAAACAGCTCGGCATCCGATTTTCCAAGAATGCTCGAACCGCCGCCATAGGTTGCTGATGCCACCGGGTTCGCCTGGATATACCTCAGATTTGCGTCCTTGATGGCGAGCAGGATTCGTTCGTTCTGCCAGATGGTCTGGAACCGGCGATCCAGTTCCTGCCAGGATTGTTCAATCTTGCGCCGGGCAGTAATGTTGGTGATCAAGCCCAAAATACCTGTATCCAGTGGAAATAGGGTCAGTTGAAACCATCCGGCGTACCGTTCCCGGCCGTCCTGATAAAAGAATTCACCATTCTGGGGCTGTTGGTCAAGCAATGCTTTCCGCACGATTGCCGCAAGGCCGCTGGCTTCAGCTTCCGGATAGACCTCCCAGAGTTTTCTTCCCACCGCTTCTTCACTATTTACCCGGGTTTCCTTTTCCGCGCCTTTGCTCCAGGCGGTGATTACCCAGTCGTGGTTAATCAGAAAAACACCCGCGACCTGAGTTTCCAGCATGGCAGCGATATTCTGCTCCTTTTTTCTCAGGAGTTCTTCCAGCTGTTTCTCCCGGGTGATGTTCAGGACGATAATTTCAAAGGTCCGGCGACTGGCAAAGGTGCAGGTGCGAGCTGTCATTCTGAGCCAGACCGTATCCTTCTCCGGTTCCTTGATTATCCGGAATTCAAGACCGGGCGGATATTCGCCGGTCTGGCGGGCCTGGAGTTCTGCACTTTTCACCCGTTCCTGATCTTCGGGATGAACCTGAGCGTAGAGCGCCATATTATCGGTCAGCACCGTTTCTCTTGATACCCCGAACAGTTCGCGGACACTGGGACTGATCGCAAGGATTCTGCCGTCTTCAGCACGGCGGATGATGCAGAGCTCCTGAGCCGAATCGATCAGGGTACGATAGCGCTCTTCACTTTCCCGCCATGCCTGTTCAATTTTCCGCCGCGCAAATTCAATATCCCGGGCATCTGCTGAATTGATTGAATCTGGATAAACAGGAGAGGTCGCAGTTGCACTTTTTAGTTCCTGAATTGAGGCTTCGGCCTTTTTCAGTTCAGTGAGGTCTTCATAGATGAGCGCCAGCATCTTAACCCTGCCTTCATAATCGAGGAGAGGCAGGGCAGTTACCCGCAGACAGATCTTGCCATAAGGGGTGGGTGGAAGACCGATCTCTGCGGGGTCATACCAGTAGGGTGGAGTTTCAATCCGGGCACCGGCAAGCAGGCGCCGGAGCTGAGGTTCAAGCAGGCCGGTGCGCTTGAGTGTCTTGGGGTCATTTAAACTGATACCGGGAGGCGGTATCTTGCCCAGCAACCGTTCAGCCGCCCGGTTACTTTTGAGCAGGTTTCCCTGAGGGTCAAAGATTTCGATTGCCACCGGACTGAAGTCAATCAGGCTGTCAAAGATCGCCTGTGCCCGTGCTTCTGCGCGGCGGCGTTCTGCCTCCTGAAACGCCTCCTGTTCTTCCAGCAGTTTTTTCGGATCCGGTGCTTTCGGGAAGATCATTTTCCTTTCAGAGTAGCAAGCCGGCGACCCGGTTCGAACGGGTGACCTGCGGTTTACGAAACCGCTGCTCTGCCTGCTGAGCTACGCCGGCAGTCGTATCCAGAATTTTAGCAGGTTATTGAGCAGCGTCAAGCGACAGAATTAAATGTAGCAGCCGGTACCATAATTTGTTTTGACAACCGGGATCAGGTAAATATACTTCTGATAAAGGAGTACAATGTCCCGAGAAAAGAATGGTGGCAGAATTGATACGGTAATTGGGAGTGAGGCGGTGATGAGGGGTGATCTGCGGGTAAACGGCGGTGTGCGGTTTGATGGTAAACTTGAGGGCCGAATGGATGTGGCGGATGTGTTTCTTGCCGGTCCGCGTTCGTTTCTGAAAGGGGAGGTTCAGTGCCGGAGCGCAGTGATTGCCGGCAGGATTGAGGGCGATATCCGGGCGCAGGAGCTAGTTGAGCTGCAGACTGGTGCTCAGGTATTTGGCAATGTCATCTGCCGGGAGCTTGTGATCCAGCCGGGGTGTTTCTTTGAAGGTAAATGCACGATGCTCAAGGAGGAGAACAGAGCTGAACAATGAGGCAGTTCGGGTTCGTTCTGCTTGCTGCCAGTTTGGGGGCAGCGATGCCGCCGATGCCGGGTAACAGCCGCAGAATACTTCTTCCCGGCAAGCTGGAGCGACCTTCCGCAGTGCGTCCGGCAACAGACCGGACGGGCAGACTGCTGGTAATTCTCGTTGATTTCAATGATAATACCCATCTTTTTCCCGGATCAGAGTTTCAGCAGCTGATTTTCGGTAGTGGAACCGGTTCAATGCGCGATTATTTCCGGGAGGTGAGTTTTGGCAGTTTGTTGCTCAGCGGTGATGTGGCAGGCTGGATACGCCTTAGCAATCCCTATTCATATTATCTCGGAGATTCATTCGGTATTTATGGAAGTTTTCCTCATAACAGCCAGGGTCTGGTGCGGGACCTGGTGTCCGCGATTGATGGAACGGTTGATTTTTCCCGCTATGACTGGGATGGCGATGGATTTGTTGACGGTCTGCTCATCGTCCATGCCGGACCAGGTGCCGAAGAGACGGGGGAACCAGAGGACATCTGGTCTCACAAGTGGCAGTTGTCTGATGATGTATTCGGCTCCCCCGGACCGGTGCAGACCGGTGACGGAGTGAGTGTGGATGAGTATTCAATTCAACCGGAGCGCTTTCTTGACGGTAATATAATTTCGATCGGGGTTTTCTGTCATGAGTTTGGCCATCTGCTGGGATTGCCTGATCTCTATGATACTGACTATTCCAGTTCCGGACTGGGTATGTTCTGTCTGATGGCAGCCGGCGGTTGGGCCCGGGCAGATACTGGCAGGTCCTATGGCAGTTCTCCGACCCACCCGTCAATCTGGTGCAAGTATCTTCTGGGCTGGGTTGTGCCCGATTCGGTTCAGCCTGGATATCGGGATTCTCTCTCTTCAGCTTTACTGGCTGCTGCCGCAACTGCGCCCGCCGGGTACAGGATTCTGGAAAATCCCGGTGGCGTTGACTGGTCGTTCAGCCAGACCGGCAATGGTGAATATTTTCTGGTCGAGAATCGTCAGCACTACGGATTTGACCGGGGTCTGCCGGGAACCGGCCTTTTGATTCTGCATATTGATGAGTCCCGAACGGACAACAGCGATGAGCGCCACCCGCTGGTCGGTATTCTGCGTGCTGACCATTCACCAATTTTTGCCCTTGATGCCGGGAACAGAGGCAGCGATGTTCACTTGTGGAAGGCAAGTGATACGGGCGTGCGTAATTTTACTACGCCTTCGACCGCATTTTATAACGGGATTCAGAGCGGTGTGGTCATTGAGCAGATTTCAGGATCCGATTCAATAATGACTGCAACTCTGAAGATTGCACCGATGTTTCTGGGCCGGGTTTACTCATTTCCCAATCCGGTAGTAGTGCGGGACAATCAGCCACAGGCCACGATTGCCTACATGCCGACCGATTCGGTCCGGCTTGCAGGGCAGTTCCCGATTTTCAAAATCAGAATTTTCAACATCGCTGGTGAGCCGGTCCGGTTGCTGGATGAGCCCGGGACTGAAATTGCCCCGCACTACCGGGCGGGTTTCTGGAATCTGAGGAATGAACAGGGTAAGCCGGTTACAAGTGGGATGTATTTTTACATTGTCGAGATTGAGGAGGACGGAATAATAGAACAGAATGTGGGGCGATTGACTGTGGTCAGATAGTTTCAACAGAAACCAAAGGAGGAGTGAAGGAGATGGTTTGTAATTTAAATAGCAAAATTGCTCTGGTAACTGGTGGTGGTGCTGGGATCGGTCGGGCGATCGCCAAGCGGCTGGCAGAGTCGGGTGCGATAGTAGCTGTGTGTGATCTGATTGGCGAATCTGCCGGGCAGGTGGTGCAGGAGATTGAACAGGCCGGTGGCAGGGCTTATGGTTATGCACTTGATGTCGCTGATAACGGTCAGGTGGAGCAGGTGGTTAAACAGATTGAGTCAGAACTGGGCGGTGTGCAGATTCTGGTGAATAACGCGGGCATTACCCGTGATAGTCTGCTGATCCGGATGAGTGAGGATGATTTTGACCGGGTGCTGGCGGTTAATCTTAAAGGCGCATTTAATCTTACGAAGGCCTGCTGCCGTTCGATGATGAGGCTGCACTGGGGTCGGATTATCAATATCAGTTCGGTTATCGGGCAGATGGGAAATGCCGGTCAGTCAAACTATGCGGCAGCCAAAGCCGGGCTGATCGGATTTACCAAGTCGGTAGCCAAGGAGCTTGCCGCCAGAAATATCACTGTGAATGCTATTGCTCCGGGTTTTATTGCCACTGCTATGACTGAAAAGCTGGACCCGGCAGTGCGCCAGTCATATATTGCGGCAATTCCACTAAAGAGGGCTGGTACACCTGAAGATGTTGCCAGCCTTTGTCTTTTTCTTGCCTCAGATGAGGCGGGTTATATTACCGGTCAGGTGATCAGAGTTGATGGTGGTATGTTGATGTAACCCCCACCTTTTTATTTAATTTATAGGACCCATTGATGTTTGCACTGTTCGCAGAACAGGTATGAAGGAGGGAGCGCAACTCCATCCTGACAGTCGGGACATGGGAGGTTAATCGGTCTGCCATCCGGGCCAAGCCAGGCTTCCGTTTTCCAAGTAGTTACACCTGTGGGCGCACTTGGACATCCGGGATGTTCATAAAGGGCGAATGTATTTTCCGCGATGCCGCACTGGGGGCAGATTGCCCGTTGCTGATTTGGGGGCATTGCTTTGTTCATCGCTGCTCCTTTACTGGTTTTATTCTTTGTTTGTAAAAAGCAGGATGATATAACGACATCCTGCCGTCCTCAAGATAAAATATATCATACTTATACCGTTCTGTCAAATGAGTTCGAGTATTGACAGTAAGGAACTGGTTGTATATGCTTAATTTACAAGATGATGGATGATTTTCTGCAGCGGGTAAGGGAACTGGAAACCCAGCTTGCTCACTGTTCTTCTCTTGAGGAGCGTGCAGAGTTACTAGTTGGACTGGCAGATAGTTTTGTAGTAAATGCTGCACCACTGCTCAAGCCTTTATTTGAACATGAGCTCTTGGCAGCTCAGGAGCAGGGCAGGCGTTTGATTGAAGTGCGGCTGGCACGCCGGCTATCTGATATCTGCCGGCACTGCGGGGCAAATGAAGAAGCTGATCTTTATGCCCAGCGGGTCAGGAAAATCGGTACTGAGATTGGGGAGCCGCGGTTCATCGGATCAGGCTGGTATCTCACTGGACAGGTGGAGCAGGCAAGGTGCAACTATGAAGCAGCGATCGATTGCTACCAGCGGGCACTGACAGAGTGGCAGAAGGCCGGGGTAGTGCGCGGAATTTATGCTGCACTTAATGGTCTGGGAAATGTTGCAGGACTCACCGGGCGTTATCATGAGGCAAGAGATTATTATCAGCAGTGCCGGCAGTTGCTGGAACATTCCGAGTTTGATGACTTTGTCCGGGCAACTAATTACTGCAATCTGGGTTGGGTCTATCTTCAGCTTGGTGAGTGGGACGATGCAGAGGAAAATCTTTATCGGGCGGTGGCACTGGCTGAACAGCACGGATATGATTTTATCCGTTACAATGCGTTGAACCTGCTGGGTGAACTGTTTCTTAAGCGTGACCGCTTGGAACGAGCAGTGGAGGTTTTTACCACGGTTGTCGAGGCCGGGAGAAAGGGATTGACTGCAGCTGAACTGCTAAGGGACAGTCTGACCAATCTGGGCGAAGCCGAGTTCCGGCGGCGCAATTATGCGGCAGCAAGCCGGGCGTTTGGGGAGGCAATCGATTTGTGCGCGGTGAATCAGGACCGGCTGAATAGCAGTATGCTCTTGTGGCGGATGGCGGAACTGGAGCTGGCACAGGGAAATTACGATCGGTGCGCCGGGCTCTGTCAGCAGGCGCAACAGCTGGCAGAGGAGCTGGGTGCCCGCAATGTCGAGGCAGAAGTATTCCGGGTCCGGGCGCTACTGGAGCAGGAGCAGGGTATGGCTGGTGCGGCGCGCAGCTTTTACGAACGGGCACGAGAGTTGCTTGATGATGAACCTGAGAGTTATGAATCAGCCCGGTTGCGGCTGCAATTTGGGCAGTTTCTCTTGGAACAGAATCAGAAGGAACGGGCAGCGGAGGAACTGAAGTTTGCCAGCCGGGTTTTCCGGAAACTGGGACTTGTGGCAGAAACTGATGAGGTGAACCGGATTCTGTTCCGTCTGGAACTTAATGCCGACCGGGAAATTGCTCTGGTTGCTGGAATTGCCGGGCTGGCGCTTGCCGGACTTGAATCGGGTAAGTTCATTGAAGGCGCCCTCAAGATGATTTGTGAAGCATTCGGATTTGATGGGGCGGCACTAATAATCAACCAGATTCCCAGGATTATCTATGGTGACGTTAATGTTGCAGGGGAAGATTGGGAACAGGGGGCTCCGACTGTTAAGGAGCACGAAGTGCTGATGCCGGTATGTGTCCGAGGCGATGTGAGAGGTTATATTTATCTGGCGCGGACAGCATCAGGGAAATTAGATATTCGCACCAGCGTGCTGGAGACGGTGGCTTCGCTTTTAGCACCAGCAGTTGAGAAGTTCTACAGTTTAGCTGAGGAACTGCCAGCGCCAACAATGGAAATTCCCGGTCTGCGGTTTGACGGTGTGATCGGCAGGTCGGCAGTGATGAGAAAGAATCTAGAAATCCTTGTTCGCTGTGCGGACTCAAGTCTTCCTGTTCTCATCCGGGGTGAGAGTGGAACCGGCAAAGAGCTGGTAGCGCGGGCGATACATTTTACCAGTAGCCGAAGTGGAAAGCCATTCGTACCGATTAACTGCGCTGCGGTGCCGGAAACCCTGCTTGAAGCAGAGTTCTTCGGTGTAGAAAAAGGTGCGGCTACCGGGGTGAGTGCGCGTAAGGGAAAGTTTGAACTGGCTGACGGGGGAACAGTTTTTTTGGATGAGATCGGTGATATGAGCCCCGGGTTGCAGGCAAAGTTGTTGCGGGTTCTGCAGGACAAGACTTTTGAGCGGGTAGGCAGCACTAGACCGGTGCGGGTTGATGTCCGGGTGGTTGCTGCTACTAATCAAAATCTGGAGAAACTTATTCAGGAAGGAAGGTTCCGGGAGGATCTTTATTACCGTCTGAACGGTATTGAGATCTACCTGCCGCCTTTAAGGGAACGGGCAGAAGATATTCCTGAGCTGGTTCGGTTTTTCATTGCTAAGGCAAATCAGGAGGCAAAACGGGAGGTCCGTGGTGTTAGTCCGGCGGTGTTGCGTCTGTTTCTTGCTTATAGCTGGCCCGGTAATATCCGGCAGCTGCGGAATGTGATTCAGCGGGCGGTGGTACTGGCAAAGGGGGAGGAGATTGAGATTGAAGATCTGCCGCCAGAGTTGCGCCATTTGAGCAGTTTTCAGCAGGCTGATATCCAGTCGCCACTGAAATCAGCCAAAAAAATTGTCCAAGAAAAGGCGAGCGCAGAGCTGGAACGAGCGATGGTCATGGATTGTCTTGAGAGAGCTAACGGAAATGTCAAAAAGGCAGCTGAACTTTCAGGTTACAGCCGGGCACAGTTCTATCGTTTAATAAAAAAGCACAATATAAAATTTAGAGATAGCACTAGGAATTAACCCCTTTTTTAATAAACTGAACCAGAAAATAAATTTGAGACAGGTTGTCTCATAATTTGAGACATTTAAACTCACTGTCTCCGTAGATGCGACATTTTGTAAAATCAGCCGGCTCTTTTTCGTCCTAATATATTGTAATTAGCATAGTTATAATAATAAAATTTAATCTGGCACTATTTTTGCATTTCTTTAATGCGATGGCAAACAGAAGACAGCAGAGGAGATTAAAAGAAAGGAGTAAAAATGTTTAATAGAGGTGTAGAAAGAGTAATGCAGATACTTCTGGTTGGTGTGGTTGGGGTAGCTGGGTTGATGGTTGCAAGGCTGAGGTCTGTAGAGCGAGGGGCTCTTGAATCGAAGGTTAATCTCCATGAATCGATGCGGGATTATCAGATCAAGAAGATCGCCACTGAGCGGATGCTGGTTGATAATATATATCGATAAAAACCTCTAGGGAGGCAGAAATGATGGGAGTAGCAATGAGAAAATGGGTGGAGGCAGGAGTAGGAATTGGGTTACTGTTGACTGGAGTTTTTATCGCCAGGATGCGCATCAGCGAATCGGAGCCGCAATTCGCTCCGATTTCCAATTCTGTGGTCGCGGTTGATCCAGTAAGAGGTAAGGGTTGGTGTTACTACAAATCGGGAATTGCTGGCGTTCGCCTGTTTGGCGAAAATTGAATTTCGGAGTTGAAAGGTGAGGGAGATGATCAGCGGGGTTATGTAAACCGAGCCAGACCGCGCCTCCACCGGGGCTGACCGGTATTAATACCGGTCAGCCCCGAACAGTTTCAGTTTAAGGGCTGTTATTTTAATCGGAGAATGCGTAGCGTCTGTCGACCTGCTTGAGATTCCAGTCGGACAAAGTAAACTCCAGGCGCCAGTTTTTCACTGTTAACAGCGAACTGATGATTGCCAGCATCAAGGCTGCCATTGAACAGCTGGGTAACGGTTCTCCCCGCAATGTCATGTATGGTGAGGCGCACCCGGGAATGTATGGGAAGGTGCAGGTGGACGGTTGTTGTCCGGTTAAAAATGCTGGGTTCAATACTAAAATTGATCAAGTCCGGTTTAATCAGGGTTTGAGATTCCTGCACACCGACATTCTGATCATACCACTCCTGAACCATCTGGCAGGTATTGAGGAATGAGATTGAGTCCGGTGCGCCAATAAAGGCGAATGCCATGCGTCTTTTCCCTGCACCTGGCATCAGTTCAAATGGTCCGGTGCTGACTGAAACTGACCAGTTAAATGGGCGGTCACTTTGTCTTACCCCCAAGTTGCCGGTAATGGCGCGATATTTCATATCTTCGGTCATTGCTGAATCCGGATAAACATAAATTGCATGGTCAATACAGGTGAGATGAGCCGGTGTGGTGGGATAGAGCTGTTTGATACCGAGGAATCGGTTAGGGTTGTGTACATTCCGCATCACTGCTGTCCGTTGTTCAGGGAAGGTCCAAGCAAGGTCGTGCAGCCGGTCAGTAGCAATTACATCAAAATCGGCGAGGATGCCAGCATAGAGGTCGTTGAGTTCTACAGTTCCCGCATTCCACAGGTCATAAACGAGTATTACTGTATTCTGCGGTCCGGGTGGCGCCGGCACAAGCGCCCGCTGGTCAACGATCACTGATTTAACCCGAGGGTGATTCAGGTCAGTAAAGCTTGCCTGCAGAAGCTGTGCGGCGTTCCAGACAGGCAGGCGGGTACGGATGCTGTCATTCAGCTGCCAGTCTTGATCAATTTCATGCTGACGGTAAAATCGATCAACTAAGTAATCCGGGCTATTGCCCACGGCAAAGCTGGCAAGATAAAGGCTTGATGTATCGTTGAGGGGATAGCGGAATCCTCTGCCCCGCCGACTCTCGTCAGTGTCATAGCCAATACTGCCCCGGGCGGTTACAGTCAGAGCACAGTTGCCAGCGGAGATATCTGCCCAAGTTCTGCCCGAATACCCCAAAGTAATCGAGAACATGGTCTGCCAGCTGTTCTGGTCCGAGTGGATGTAAAGGGTGAATTCCGGTTCGGACCCTGGAGGAGCTGAACACACTGCGGTGATCGTGATGTTCTCTGCAGTTGCGGATTCGGCGGGCAGGATAGTGCCCAGGATTGCAGTTGTATCAATGATGTCAATATAAGGGCTGGTTTCTGTTATCTTCATGCGCACCGAAGTTGCTGGTGCAGTGCCGGTGTTTTTAATCGTGATTTTTAATCGTGCAGTTTCTCCCGGTTCCAGGATACGGTTAGGATTGGACTGCAGAGTATCATCAATTTCACAACTGCGATAAACAAGATACGGTTCGGCTGCTCCCTGAAGCACAGTTACCACCTTGGTGGCAGGAAGGTTGTTGTGCCGGGTCGCAGTGAGCTGGAGTTCACCCGGAGTGAACGGATGGATGTTGATGCTGACTTGACCATTGCCGCCTGTAATTCCGGTAGCCAACACTTCATTATCTTTCCAGGCAGTAACCTTAACACCAGATGCAGGGTTTGTGTTCTCGTAAACGTTCACCGACAGGGTCTGGCTGCCAGTTGTGATCGTATCCGGTGCGGTAATGGTCATATTACGGGGCGGAGCAGTCCAGATGTCCAATGTCGGGTCACCCAATAGATTAAATTCAGTCAGACACCAGCGCCAGAGTGATGAATAAATGGCAGAGCCTGCGTACTCTTCGCGGGAGCGGTTATGAGCTGGACCCAGCAGGTATTCGGAACGGGAGAGCAGGTAGTCATAGAACCGGACGCATAGTTTTTCCGAAGGTCCCATTACCGGCGGTGTGCCCCAGCCGTAGCGGGAGTTCATCATCACCCCGATTGCGCCGCCATCACGACAGTTGAGTGCCACTTCTGCCAGGCAGTCCTCGGCTTCAAAATTTCCCGGATTGCAGGCAAGGGAGGTAATGATTGAATACCGGTTGTGGTTAGTCTGGTAGCCGGCATAGGTGGTGGTATAAATTGGGGTTCCATTTTCGTCGTAAACACCGGTCTCGTTGCCATGACCAGCCGGATCAAAGATCAAAAAGCCGTTGTTAAAGGAATCAGCAACAACACCGGCGCCGGGTGGATTCTCCAATTCGCGGTCGGTCCAGCCGGCTGGTGTCAGTTCGGCGATTGAGTCATTCACAAATTTGCCATGATAATTAAGCGAGCGCCAGAGCCAGCCTGAGGGCAAAAGGGAACGCTGAATATAATCAGCAGCGGGTGTGTTTTCAAAGGCGAGGACTTTGCTGATGAAGTTCCGTACCTGTTCCGGTGTCTCTACAGATACCCGTCCGACAAAAACATCAGCATACAGATCCACCGAGTCGTCCATTTCGCCAAACAGGTTGTTATGGTTTGAGTCCCAGGAGAAGTCCAGGTCTCCATAATACAGATCAGTGGGAATCAATCCCTGTTCATTGCCAACAGTAACACTGATCTGACGGGACGGTATTTGCCGGTTATCACCGGCAAGTAAAACATAGACTACACCCCGGTTATGATAATAGTCAATGATGTGATTTCTTATTTTTTCCTGAAGGTCCCGCCCCGGATAGTTGGCTTCAATCCAGCCGGTAGTTCGGATTTCGGTGCGCATGCCGCGCTGGCACCGGTATTCAAGATAGGGTTGGAAACTTTCTTTCAGTTCGCTGCTCGTGATAATGAGATAGTCAATTGACAGCTGGTCATTCCCGGATACTGGAGGGGCGAATGTGGTTAGGTCATCTGGATTAACGACCAGTGGTTTCAGGCTCTGAAGGTGCTGGTTCCGCTGCGATACAGTGATGGGAGTGACGGGATTTGCCCCGGACTCAAAGGTAACAGTAATGCTGATTTCAGTGTGAAGCAGTAAACAGCCAGAAAGGGGAAAATAAGTGAACGGACAGAGGAGAAGATTAACCAGTTGAAATCCACCGGTATGATGAACTGAATAATTGATTAGAGACTGAGCTGGCCATGGTTGATCCGAGAGGTAAATCGCAGTGTCGGGTGGGCACAATTCAGGAAGTTGAGATTTGGAGACCGGTACCGGAAACTGACCGGGCAGGACAATGAATTTGCCTTCAATCTGCTCAGTAGCCTGCGGAGTTGCCTCGACCCGATGGAGCCGGGCATCGGCCGGTATTGCCAGAGTGGCGCTGATTACGGGCAGCAGCGGTCTGCCCGGTTCGGGGATAAAAAAGCCACCATCCAGGGTAACCCGGTCAAAGCCCTGATAACTGTTGATCTTAAGTTTTTCCGATGCAATTCTTAGTGTATGATTGACGGTATCGCCCAATCGGGCACCGGCAATAATGCAAAAAAACAGCAATGCTAGGTGCAATTTTCCTCCTGTTTTTTAATTCAGATTATTCTAACTGCTAATTTCTGTCAGGCAATAAAAACCGGTTTTTACTTCTGTTCCGCTGGTGTTTCATCCCTTTGGGGCGGTTCTTCAGGAGTATTGCCGCCTTCAATCTCTATTCTGCTTTTCAGTTTTGTTTTTTCGTGGCTGAATCCACCGAAGATCACATTTAGACTGAACCAGAGATTGCTGCCCGGCATCTGCGGGCCCCGCAGGAGTGTGCCTCCGTCCGTCAGTCCCCAGTTTGCACCCAAGGGGCCAAAATTATATCCTCCGCGCAGTTCCAGACCGACAAAGGATACTGGTAGAATCAGTGCGATCTGCGGGTTGAGGTTGAAGCCCGAGAAGTTCAGAGTTGACGTTCTGCCCGGATGTACCAGCAAGGAGTCAAAACTGGGGACAGTGCGGTTTTCCGGACTTAGACTGATGGAATAACCGCCACCACCGATACCCAGACCGGCAATCACCAGCAGATGTTTGAAATCTAAGATGGTATAACCGGCACGGAACTCTCCGCCACCGTAATTTACCCGGCAGAAGAGATTCAGGGATTCTGATGTAACAGATTGCGTTCCTCCCCAGCCGGCTCCACCAATAAGTACCCGGTTTGCCAGTGCATAACCGCCGCCCCCAAACAGCCAGTGTCGTGAATTTAGTTTTGTAAAACCATAGCGCTGAAATGTAGTGTTGATGTCATCGTAATTCAGCAGTGCCAAGGTGGGACCAAAAGCGCCGTAGCCGCCAGCTGTGGTCCGGGCCCAGGCAAGGGTTAAAAGAAACAGCAAAAGTCCGAGTGTTTTTTTCATGATACCTCCTATTTATATTAAAACTAAACTATAGAAGGATGATGTCAAGGATAAGATTTCCGGCTTGACCTAAATTCAAGCATTTTTATAATAATGTTATTATCGTCAATCCGTTGAAAAAATAGATAAAAGGAGGATATCGTGGCGAAGAGAACAATTGTAACCATGCCCGGGGACGGAATTGGCAGGATTGTCCTGCCCGAGGCGCTACGCGTGCTGCGGGCGGTCGGGTTTGATGCGGAGTTCGTGCATGGTGATGTTGGCTGGGAGTTCTGGTGTAATGAGGGGAATGCTCTGCCGGAACGGACGATAAAATTGCTTGAGGAACACAAGATCGGTCTGTTTGGTGCCATTACCTCAAAGCCCAAGGACAAGGCGGAGGCAGAACTGGACCCGGCGCTTAAAGGGAAGGGGTATGTGTATTATTCGCCGATTGTGACTATGCGCCAGCATTTCAATCTTGATATCTGTATCCGACCCTGCCGGTCGTTTCCAGGTAATCCGCTGAACTTTATCCGGCGCAAGGGCGATGGATTTGAGGAGCCCAAAGTGGATGTGGTAATTTTCCGTCAAAATACTGAGTGTCTTTATGCCGGCGTGGAGTGGACCAATCCACCGGCTGAAGTCCGCAGGGCACTGGAGACGCACAAGAAGATGAAGGCATTCGCCCATGTGCCTTCTGAGGATATGGCAATTTCCCTGAGGATTTTTACCCGTCCGGCATGTCAGCGGATCATCCGCGCCGCATTTGATTACGCCCGACAGCATGGCTACAAGTCGGTTACTATCTGTGAGAAACCGAATGTTGTGCGTGAGACCAGCGGGATGATGGAACTGGAGGCTAAGAAGATCGCCGCCGAGTATCCTGATATTCAACTCTGGTCGGTCAATATTGATGCGATGATGATGTGGATGACCAAGAATCCCGAGGATTACGGGGTGATTGTTTCCGGAAATATGTTTGGCGATATCGTATCTGACGGCTTTGCCGGACTGGTGGGCGGGCTGGGGTTCGCCTATTCAGCAAACATCGGACCGGAAGTGGCAGTTTTTGAGCCGACTCACGGTTCAGCGCCTAAGTATGAGCGGCTTTCGCCGTCAATTGTCAATCCAATTGCAATGATCATGGCAGCAGCGATGATGCTCGATTACATCGGAGAGAAGGAAAAGGCGGATCGGATCGAAAGGGCAGTGGCAAAGGTGGTTGCTGAGGGGAAAGTTCGGACTTATGACATGCTCCGCCTGCCCGGCGGTCCGGATGTATTCCGGCATGGTGCGGTATCGACCCAGGAAATGACCGATGCAATTATTGCAGCACTGTGAGGTGGCTGATGATTACTGCAGATGAAATCAGAAGGCTGTTTCAGCATCAGCTGGAGAAAATAAAGGATGAAAAACTGCGGGAGCAGGTAGTGCAGGTGTGGGTGACGGCAGCAGCGCTCGGAGGCTGGAGATCGATTGAGGATCTGCAGCGCCTGCCATTTACAATTCTGACTGATACAAAGGGGATCAGTATTATTGAGCATACGATCGCGGTAACCGAAGGGGCGCTGGGCTTAGCAGAGGCACAGCTGCGCGCCTACCCTCAGATGCCTTATCCGGTGAATTTTGACCGGTTGATTGCAGGTGGGCTGTTACATGATGTGGGAAAGCTTGTGGAGGTGCAGCCTGATGGCAAAGGTGGTTACAAGAAAAGTCGGGCAGGTGAATTAGCCCGTCATCCGATTTCCGGAGCGATCATCGCTGCCAAGGTCGGGTTGTCCGATGATGTAATCAATACAATTGCCTGTCATGCAAAGGAGGGAGAGGGTGCACCCAAAGTGCTGGAGACGGTGCTGATTCATCAGGCCGATTTTGCCACTTTTGACCCCCTCGTCATGATGCAGAAAGGACAGCTGATTTTATGAGTATGACCATTATTGAGAAGATTATCGCCCGACACTCCGGGCGAACACAGGTCCAGCCGGGCGATATTGTGGAAATGGAGATCGATGTCCGCTTGGCACGCGATTTTGGCGGTGCAAATGTAATCAAGGAGATTGAGGAACACGGTCTTGGCGTTGACGACCCGAGACGGACTTTTTTTACATTTGATTGCAACCCTACCGGTTCCGATCAGAAGTATGCAGCGAATCAGCAGCTCTGCCGGCAGTTTGCCCGGAAATGGGGCATCAGAATCTTTGACATCAATGCGGGTATCGGCACCCATCTTGCAATTGATGAAGGTCTGGCAGGTCCGGGCGATACTTTGGTTTCTACTGATTCGCATGCAAACATACTTGGCGCAATCGGTGCCTTCGGACAGGGGATGGGCGACAAGGATATCGCCTACGCCTGGGCTAAGGGAAAAGTCTGGTTTGAAGTGCCCCCGACTGTGCGGATTGAGCTGACCGGCACGCCATCGCCATTAGTAACCCCAAAGGATGTCGGTCTGGCACTTTTACGTTACTTCGGTGCAAACGGACTTTTAGGTTGTGCGGCGGAGGTGTATGGTGAATATGCGCACCAGTTGAGCCTTGATGGCCGGATAACAGTTGCCTCCCTGGGAACCGAAATGGGGGCGATCATTATTCTATTTCCTCCCAGTGCTGAGGTGCTTGAATACTGCCGGCAGCGGAGTGGTAGACCGGTGGAACCGGTTTATGCCGATCCGGATGCAAGTTATCTGCGAGTTGAGCGTGTTGATCTTGCCGGGGTTGAACCGCTCATTTCCCGGCCCGGACATCCGGAGGATGTAGTAACGGTAACCAGTGTCGCCGGGAGAAAGGTCGATTCGGTTTTTATCGGTTCCTGTACCAATGGCCGAATGGAGGACCTCCGAGCGGCGGCAGAGGTATTGAAAGGCAGAAAGGTAGCACCTGGAGTTGTGCTCAAAATTGTTCCGGCAACTGATGCTATCTGGCAGCAGTGTCTTCGAACCGGTTTAATGGAGATTTTTAAACAGGCAGGAGCGCTCGTCGGTAATGCCGGCTGTGCCGGATGTGCTGCCGGACAGATTGGTCAGAACGGTCCGGGGGAGGTGACGGTTTCTACTGGCAACCGTAATTTTACCGGCAAGCAGGGCAAGGGCGAGGTTTATCTGGCATCGCCGGCAACGGCCGCGGCTTCAGCGGTTGCCGGCATCATTACCACCAGTGACCGTATCCCCCCAGTGCCGGTTACATTTGAGAGTAGTGAACCGGCGAAGATAATTACTGCTGTACCGACACAAAGGGTATCTGTACCGCCGCTTGTGATCACGGGGCGGGTCTGGGTAGTCAGAAAGGACAATGTCGATACGGATCAGATTTACCATAACCGGCATCTCACCGTAACCGACATCCGGGAGATGGGACAGTTCGCCTTTGGCAACCTGCCCGGCTGGGAAGATTTTCCCCAAAAGGCACAGCCGGGTGATATTATCGTTACCGGCGCTAACTTTGGTGCCGGTTCTTCCCGACAGCAGGCAGTGGACTGTTTTAAAAGCCTGGGGATTGCGCTCATCATTGCCCGATCATTCGGTGCAATCTATTTTCGAAACGCAGTTAATGCCGGACTGGCAGTAATGACGGCGGATTTGATTGATTATGTTCAGAACGGAGATCAAATTCAGGTAAACCTGAAAACCGGAGAAATTATTCTGCTGGAGAAAAAAATCCGCCTTCAGGGCAAACCATTTTCCCAAGTGCAACTGGAAATCTACCAGAGGGGCGGATTATTGAGTTAATGTCCCAGTGTCTTTATTCGTTCGGTTCGGCGGACGACATGATAAAGTACGGCACCGATAACATAAGTGAGCAAGACTGCGATTGCCCAGAGAACCCGCTGTCCTTTTTCATCTGTTTCTTTGGTCAGGATGTCAATCAGCGTCCATCCCCAGAAGACGAATAAACTGATGGATATGAGCCAGCCGAGGGGTGTACCCCACCGAAAATTGTGCAAAGGACCAAAGGTGCACCAAGGGTACGGGGTACAATTCATGCTATTTGCCCAGTTTGCGGATGCGTTCGGGTCGCCGGACAAGTAGATAGATGAGTGCACCCAGCCAGTGAGTGAAAATGATGACCAGTGTCCAGAGTAGACGCATATTACATTCGTCGGTTTCGTGAATCAGGGCATCAATCAGCATCCAGATCCAAAGAACCTTGGCTGCAATTACAACGGTGATGCATATTAGAATCATGGGTAACCAGAGCCAGCCCAGCGAACTGAGTGCAAACAACCCGACAAGTTCTTTCATATGGATAAACGATACATCCGGAAGCACAGGTTGTCAATTGATTTCAATGTAAATATTTTTTATAATCGGAGAAAGTGAGGTGAAATATGGGAATGACCTTTGCCGAAAAGATTTTTGCCCGCAAGGCGGGTAAATCAGAGGTTCGGGCCGGCGAGATTGTTTTTTGCAAGCCGGATCGGCTGCTGATGCACGATAATGCTGCTGCAATTACTGATAAGGTCGCCAAGGAGTTGATTGAGTTTGGCGTTGCCAACCCGGATCAGGTAGTGATCGTCCTCGATCATACTGTACCCGCAGTAGATGAGAAGACGGCTGCCGGCCATAAGAAAATCCGGGAGTTTGTCCAAAGATATGGGATCAGACATTTCTATGATGTAGGTACTGGAGTGTGCCATCAGGTGATGGTGGAGAAGGGGCTGGTGTTGCCAGGAATGCTGGCGGTAGGTTCGGATTCTCATACCTGTTCTTACGGAGCAGTGAATGCGTTCGCCACCGGCATCGACCGTACCGAAGCAGCGGCACTCCTTCTGACTGGTGAGACCTGGTTCAAGGTGCCACAGTCAATCCGTATCCACCTTCGTAAACGGCTGCCAGAATTAGTGACCGCCAAGGATCTAGTGTTGACGATTATCGGTCAGATCGGTGCCGATGGTGCCGACTATTGTTCGGTTGAATTCTGGGGTGATATCAGCTATCTGACCATCGATGACCGCTTTACGATTGCTAATATGGGCGTAGAGATGGGAGCGAAGAATGCGGTCTTCCCTGCTGATGAGATTGTCAAGGGCTTTCTGACTGGAATCGGGGTAGAAAGGTCGCAGTGGCAGGAGGTGTGGGCAGATCCGGATGCGCAATATCAACAGGAACTGGTCTTTGAACTTGACAGAATTGTTCCAATGGTAGCAGCTCCCCACAAGGTTGACAATGTGAAGCCGGTCAATGAGTTTAAGGGTGTTGAGGTGCAGCAGTGTCTGCTTGGGACCTGCACCAATGGTCGCGCCAGTGATTTTGCTTTGGCAGCCCAAGTCATCGGCCGACGCAAAGTCGCACCCGGTACCCGGCTGCTGCTGTTACCGGCATCGCGCAGTGAACTGGAGAAGGCACTGGATGCCGGTGATATTCAGACGCTGATTGAAGCGGGGGGTGTGCTGTTGCCACCAGGCTGTGGGCCGTGTCTTGGTGCTCATCAGGGGGTGTTGGCACCGGGTGAGCGCTGTATTTCCACTGCCAATCGGAACTTCAGGGGTCGGATGGGGTGCCGGGAGGCAGAGATTTATCTTGCCAGCCCTGCAACAGTGGCAGCGAGCGCACTGACCGGAAAAATAACCGATCCAAGGGAGGTGTTATAACATGAGAATCTGGTGTTACGGCGATGATATTAATACCGATATGCTTTTCCCGGGGAAGTACACCTATACCTGCTCCAAGCCGGATGAGATCAAACCTCACCTGCTTGAGGACTTGGATCCGGAGTTTGCTAAAAGTGTACAGGCTGGAGATATCATCATTGCCGGCAGAAATTTCGGGTGTGGTTCTTCTAGGGAGCAGCCGGTAGTAGGGCTCAAGGCGGTAGGAATTCAGGCGGTAATTGCCAAGAGTTTTGCGCGGATTTTCTACCGCGCGGCAATTAATCAGGGTTTATTGCTGATTGAAGCACCCGAGGCAGTTGATTATTATCAGCCTGGAATGGATGTAGAATTGAACCCGGATGTAGGTCGGATCAGAATTGGCGGACAAGAATTTCGGTTTCCTAAACCTCCTCCAGAAATTCTGGGTATTGTCGAGGCGGGGGGACTTTTGGAGTATACTCGCCGAAAATTAAAAGAAAGGACAGGCAGGAAATGAATAGAAGAGGAGTTGCCGGGAGACGAGGTGAAGGTATTCGCTCAGACGCATACATTGCGGTCGAGTTAAGAGATGGGGGGGGAATTGAACTGGCGGTGAAAAGTCGAGTAGATTTCATATATGGTGATTCAATCCGGGCGCTGGTGTTTGCAGGGTTGAGCTTTTTCGGCATTCAGAATGCATGGGTTGAAGTTGAGGATTCAGGGGCGATGCCGTTTGTGTTGATGGCCCGACTTGAAACTGCAGTCCGGAGGGCGCTGGGTAAAGATTATAAAGATGTTGCCGAATGGCTGCCTGAACCCGGACCTTCTTTTGCTCTTCCCAGTGTTCGCGAACGGTGGCGGCGGTCTAGGCTTTATCTTCCGGGCAATGAACCCAAATTTATGCTTAATGCCCGGATTCATGAGCCGGATGGTGTGATACTTGATCTCGAGGATTCAGTTCCTCCTGAGGATAAGGATGCGGCACTCGTGTTAGTGCGTAATGCCCTGATTGCAGTAGATTTCGCCGCTTGTGAACGGATGGTGCGGATTAATCCCCTGCCGAGGGGTAGAGAGGAACTTGAGCCATTGATCCGTGCCGGGGTCAATGTAGTAGTTGTTCCCAAGTGCGAAGACGATGCAGAGATCAAGAAACTGGCAGCAGAAGTGGTTGCGATCGAAAAGAGGGTCGGTGTTCGGCATCAAGTCTGGTTGATGCCGATTATTGAGACAGCTGCTGGCGTCTTTCGTGCTTACGAGATTGCGCGGTCATCAGAACGGATCGCCGCACTGACTTACGGGTTGGAGGATTATATTGCCGATATCGGTGCACAGAAAACCCGTGATGGCTGGGAAGCACTCTGGCTTCGTTCCGTAGTGGTTAATGCTGCACGGTCTGCCGGGGTCCAGCCGATTGATACGGTATATGCCGATGTGGCTGATCTCGAGGGGTTGAAATTCAGCTGCCTGCAGGCAAAGGCACTCGGTTTTGAAGGCAAGGGATGCATTCATCCCCGTCAGGTTCGGGTGGTGAACGAAGCTTTTACTCCTGATGATGAGGAGATTGCTCATGCAATGGAGATCGTGAAGGCTGATATGGCGGCACGGGCAAAGGGCAAAAGTGTGGCGGTGATCGGATCCAAAATGATTGATCCACCGGTTGTTCGCCGTGCCCGGCGGACACTGGAACTGGCAGTGGCGCTGGGTAGATTAAGTCCGGACTGGAATAAGGAGGGGTGATGAATCTTGTAACCAATGCTCTGGGCAGAATGGTGCCTACTGAGATCAATGGCCGGCCAGCGGTCCCATTCCCGGGAGTTGATCGTTTCCGGCCTTCAGGGTGCAAAGCCGCACCCAGAATTCCCACTGTTCTTGATTACCCCCGTGACGGTAACAAGGTGGTAAAGGATTTGAAAACCGCACTGGAGTTGGCCGGTGTCCGTAACGGTATGACAATTTCTACACATCACCATTTCCGGGACGGTGATACACTGGCTTTGCAGCTTTTTGACATTTGCGCTGAGATGGGGCTCAGAGACCTGGTCTGGTTTCCTTCGGCAGCTTTTCCATGTCATGCACCGTTGATCAAACACCTTGACAGCGGGGTTATCCATCATATTGAAGGCAGTCTCAACGGTCCCTTGGGAGATTACTGTACGAGCGGCAGGATGCGGGGATTGGGTGTGCTGCGTTCGCATGGCGCCCGGGCAATGGCGGTTCAGGATGGTGAGGTCCATATTGATATTGCAGTGCTGGCAGCACCAAGTGCTGATTGTTTCGGCAATGCCAATGCCGTTAACGGCAATGCAGCCTGTGGTGTGCTCGGTTATGCGCTGGCTGATGCGATGTATGCTGACCGGGTAATTGTTGTAACCAATAATCTTGTGCCCTTTCCCTGTATTCCGATTGAAATCTCCGGTAGCTATGTGGACTATGTGGTGGTTCAGGATTCAATTGGTGATCCCAAGAAGATTGTTTCCGGCACCACCGAGATTACCCGTTCACCAGACCGGCTCTATATTGCGGAATTAGTCGCCCGGTTCATCCGGGATGCTGGAATAATGCGTAATGGATTCAGTTTTCAGGCCGGGGCAGGAGGTATTTCCCTTGCTTTTGCAGTTTATCTTGCTCAGATGATGAAGGAGGCCGGCGTCAAAGCAGGATGGGTTCATGGCGGGACGACGAAGTTTCTGGTGCGGATGCTGGAGGAGGGGTTGACGGATGCGTTAGTGGACGGGCAAGCATTTGATCTGGATGCAGTGCGGTCGATTGCGGTGAACCGCAGTCATATCGGCACCGCCCCCCTGATTAGTTACAACCATCATTCCAAAGGAAATTTCATCAACCTGATGGATGTAGTTGTACTCGGTGCAACTGAAGTGGATCTGAACTTTAACGCCAATGTAGTTACTCATTCTGACGGGCGCCTGCTGCATGGTATTGGTGGCTGGCAGAATTGTCTCTATGCAAAATGTGTGATTCTGGCAATGCCGGCAGTACGTGACCGGATCCCGGTAATTGTGGATGAAGTGACTACGCTGTGCGGTCCGGGCGAAATGATCGACGTTGTAGTTACTGAGCTTGGAATTGCGATCAACCCGCGACGGCAGGACCTGATTGAGGCAGTCAAAGGTAAAAGTCTGCCGCTCAAGAGTCTGGAGGAGATGAAGGCGGAGGTCGAGCGTCTCGGTGGAAAGCCGAAAAGGCCGGAGCGGACAAGCCGTGTGGTGGCAGCGGTTAAATGGGTTGACGGTACAGTGCTGGATTCGGTTTTCCAGATTCCGGAAAAACAGTAGGATCTGTGACTGTTGGATTGTTCCGGTTAAACTTCAAATTTTAAACCAGGAGAGACGGTATGGCGTTTATTGTATTTATAATCTGTCTGGTCTGGTTTTTCCTGATGTACAGAGCATATGGCAGTTTCCTCAGCCGCCGGGTGTTTAAACTTGACGACTCTCGTAAAACACCGGCACACATTTTCTGCGACAATACCGACTATGTGCCCAGCAACCGCTGGGTGGTATGGGGGCACAACTTTACCTCAATCGCCGGGCTGGGTCCGATTGTCGGTCCGGCAATTGGGGTCATCTGGGGCTGGGTGCCGGCACTGCTCTGGATAACACTGGGAACGGTGTTTTTCGGAGGTGTCCACGATTTTGCTTCGCTAGTTATTTCAATCCGGAATAAAGGGCTGTCAATCGGTGAAATTACTACCAAAGTCATCGGGAAACGGGCTAAATATCTTTTTATGTCAATCATCTTTCTGGAGCTTTGGGTTGTGATCGCCATTTTTGCGATGATTATGGGAGTGTTGTTCAAAATGTATCCCACTTCGGTGTTTCCTATCTGGATGGAAATTCCGATTGCGATCACCCTATCCTATATGGTATTCAGGAAGGGTAAAAGTCTCGAGCTTTGGTCCTGGATTGCTTTGGTCGCAATGTATGCCACTGTTGCAATTGGGGTTTTGGTTCCGATCGGGATTCCGGGGCCGAATGCGGTGATTATCTGGATTATTATACTAATGATTTATGCCTATATTGCATCCACTCTGCCGGTCGAGACATTACTGCAGCCGCGTGATTATATTAATTCCCACGAGCTGCTGGTTGCGGCACTGATGATTTTTGCCGGTGCGGTGGCGGCATTTATCCGTGACCCTGGGCATCTTGGGTTTGTAGCACCGGCTTTTAACTTTTCTGCCCGCGGGGCGCCACCCGTCTGGCCTTTTCTTTTTGTTACTATTGCCTGTGGCGCTATTTCCGGATTTCATTCGCTGGTTGCCTCCGGGACTGCATCCAAGCAGATTGACCGGGAAGGCGATGCGAAACTGGTAGGGTATGGCGGGATGATCGCCGAAGGGGTTCTGGCTGCGCTGGTCGTACTTGCAGTGGCAGCAGGATTTGGTGCCAATGGTAAAGGGCTGGCTGACGGTATCGCTGCCTGGTCGGAACATTATGCCGACTGGTCTTCGGCCAGCGGTATGGCAGCCAATATCAAGGCTTTCGTGACCGGTGCCAGTAATATGATGAGCTATATCTTCGGTAACAGCAGATACATCCGGGAGTTGATGATGACGATCATGGGTGTGTTTATCGTGTCTTTTGCCGGCACGACAATTGATACTGCAGCCAGAACTCAGCGGTACATTGTTCAAGAGTTCGGCAGGAGCGTAGGCTGGCGTTTTCTCACCGGCAAGCATATTGCTACCTTGGTGGCAGTTGGTTCAGCCTTCGGATTGGCAATGGTCAAACCGGGTGGTCAGGGCGCTCTTATTCTCTGGCCCCTTTTTGGTACTATTAACCAGCTGCTGGCAGGCCTGACGTTAGTGGTGGTGACCATTTATCTGACTTTCAAACGGGCAAAACCGTGGGTGGCGGCAATCCCGACCGGGTTTCTGGTGGTTATGACCGGTTGGGCGATGGTAATGAATGTCCAGCAGTATTACCGGACTCATAACTGGTTGCTGGTAGGAGTGGGGTCGGTGGTATTTCTGCTGATGTGCTGGTTGGTTTTTGAGGCGGTGACGGTACTAGTTAGATTTAGAAAGAATCCTCCGATGCTCGATTGAATTACTGCTTTATGAAAACAAGTGTTGCGCCGATGCCGGCGGTAATAATTGCCAGCAGACGGGTGCGAGTTACCGGTTCTCTGAGAAATAGGGCAGAAAAAATAAAAATAAAGATATTACTCAGCTGATTGAGTGGGGCAGCGACAGAAACCTGAGTGAACTTCATGCCGCCCAGCCACACAGTTAGGGCAAGATAAGTACCGAGGACTGTACCGGCAGTCGAATAACCCAATCCCTGCAGTTTGAATATCGAGGCGATGATCTTTCTCCGTTCAGGTAACACCAGAATAACGATTGCAACACCAGCCATGCCGATCAGCAGCCTCAGCGCTGCTGCCCAGAGCAGCGGGGTTTGAGCCAGCAGCGGTTTAATTATAATAACCCCTACTGCTGTGCAGGCGGTGGAAAAAATGCCGAGTGTGATACCGGTTAAAAGATTTCGGCGACTGATTTGTTTCGAGGTCCGGGAACTGGAAATAAGCAGGAGTGCAGTTAAAATCATAACAATGCCCAGTGTTTGTAGGGGTAGAATTCTTTCCTTCAGAAAAAGCAGGGAGAAAATTACCAAAATTGGACTGTATGTATAACTGGTAATCGCGGCGAGATTTGCCCCAAGCCGGTTGAGGCTCATAAAAAATAGCGTATCGCCTAACGTCATTCCGAGAAGGCCGCTAATGATAAATTTTAGGTAATCGCCGGATGACATTCTGGGCAGGAGTGGGGTATGAAAAATCACAAGCGTCGGAATCAGCAGTGTCAGTGCTACCATGTTTTTGAACAGGTTTAAGCCGAGAGGGTGAACTGTTTCGCCGCTCTTTTTAAAGAGTATGACCGCCAACGCCCAGAACAGAGCGCTGAGCAGAGCAAGTGTTTCTCCAAGAAATGGGAGGTTGACGGGCATAGGCAATTATTATCCGGCAGTTAAGAAAACAGTCAAAGTCGATCAGAGGGGATTTTGAAACAGATTGCCAGTGTAGTGAATAATTACTGTTTGACTTTGGTTCAGAAAATAGTATTGTATTATCAAGGACTGCAGATGTTCCACAAATTAGAGCGCGGCGCGTGTACAACAGGACTGTTGCTGCTCGGTCTGATAATAATATTAGCGGGAAATCCTGTACACAATCTGTATGCTACCCAGAGCCGTACGCTGGGTCTGATTTTTCGTGATTCTTCTGCCAACGCTGAGGGGTATACACTTTTTGCGCCGATGAATTACAATGTTACTTATCTGATTGATAATAACGGAATGCTGGTTCATTCCTGGCCCGGAAGCGGTTTACCGGGGATGGCAGTGTATCTGTGTGAGGACGGGTTGTTGCTCCGCACAGTGCAGACAAGTAATCCGGTATTCGGGAATGGCGGCGGTATTGGGGGAAAGATAGAGCTTGTAGACTGGGATGGGAATGTAGTCTGGTCTTACATCTATTCGAATACCCAGCACTGTCAGCATCACGATGCTATCCGGCTGCCTAACGGGAATGTACTGCTGATTGCCTGGGAATACAAGTCACGGAATGAGGCGGTTGCTGCCGGACGCGATCCCAATTTGTTGATTTACAACTCCCTCTGGCCCGATCATCTGATTGAGATTGACCCTCGGAGTGATTCAATTGTCTGGGAGTGGCATGTCTGGGATCATCTGGTGCAGGATTACGATTCCACCAAGTCCAATTACGGTGATCCCCGGCAGCATCCCGAACTGATAGATCTGAATTTTGTTTCCGGGCTGGCAGTTTCTGACTGGAATCATTCCAACGGGCTTGCGTATAATCCTGAACTTGATCAGATTGCCGTCAGTGTCCGTCAGTTTTCCGAGGTCTGGGTTATTGATCACAGCACAACCCGGGAGCAGGCTGCCAGCCACACCGGTGGCAGATACGGGCGGGGTGGTGATCTGCTTTACCGCTGGGGTAATCCACGTGTCTATCGCCGGGACCATACAATTGGGCAAACGCTCTTCGGTCAGCATGACATTCAGTGGATTGAGCCGGGATTGCCCGGCAGTGGTGAAATGCTGGTTTTTAACAACGGTTATGGCAGAACACCCTGGTTTTCAACAGTTGACCAGTTTGTGCCCCCAGTTGATTCCCCGGGATTTTATCATCTGGGTCCGGATTCGGCATACGGTCCGGCAGAACTTTCCTGGCAGTTCATCGGCTCACCGCCGGAAAGTGTCTATTCCAGTCTGATTTCCGGCTGTCAGCGGCTGGCCAATGGCAATACGCTGATCTGTGTGGGTTTAAGCGGGGTATTTTACGAAGTAACGCCCGAAGGCAGAATTGTCTGGAAATATGTAAATCCAGTTACCCGCTATGGACCGCAGCATCAGGGTGACGTGCTTCAGCCAGCCGCCAATTCTGTTTTCAAAATCCGGCGCTATCCACCTGATTATCCGGGTCTTGCCGGACGGCAGCTAAATCCGGTGGGACCGATTGAAATTTATCCGCAGGGGACGGAGGAAGTGGACGAGCTGCGTACACAGCCGGCGGTGATACGCGGGGTTCTGAATTATTTGGCACCGGATCCCGCATATCTGTTTGATATTGCCGGCAGGTTGCATATGAAACTCAAAACCGGTATTAATGATGTATCTCATCTGCCGGCAGGGGTTTATTTTCTTACAACAGGAATCAAATCCCGTAGAGGTATGGTGGTTATCAGTCGTTGAAAATCTCAAGTTAATCCTGATTAATAGGTTCATTCAGAAATTTATTGACATCAGATTATCTGCCTTTTAGTATACTTACAGATATGTCACATCTCGATGACGTTCGTAAGGAGCTGGAGAAGCGGAATCAACAGGCGCTGGTAGGGGGAGGCGAAGAGCGGATTAGGAAGCAGCATGAGGAGGGTAAGCTTACTGCCCGGGAGAGGCTGGAAATTCTGTTAGATAAGGGGAGTTTTGTCGAGCTGGACCGGCTGCGTGTACATGACTGTACCGATTTCGGCATGGAAAAAAAGAAGTTTTATGGTGATGCGGTTGTAACCGGTTACGGAAAGATTAATGGCCGTCCGGTTGCAGTTTTTTCCCAGGATTTTACTGTATTCGGTGGCACGCTTTCCAAGGTTTTTGCTGAGAAAGTCTGCAAAATAATGGACTTGGCAATGAAGGTCGGAATGCCCGTGATCGGTTTGAATGATTCAGGAGGTGCCCGGATTCAGGAGGGGGTAGTTAGTCTGGGCGGTTATGCGGATATCTTTCTGCGCAACACCTTGGCTTCAGGGGTGATTCCGCAGATTTCAGCAATTATGGGACCGTGTGCTGGCGGTGCGGTGTATTCACCGGCACTCACCGATTTTATCTTTATGACCGAGGGAACCAGTTACATGTTCATAACCGGACCGGAGGTGATTAAGGCGGTGACACGCGAGGAGGTGACCAAGGAGAAGCTGGGAGGAGCTGATACCCATAATTCTATTTCCGGTGTAGCCCATTTCAAGGATATTGATGACAAGGATTTGTTGTTGCGAATCCGGAAGTTCATGAACTATCTGCCCCAGAACAACCGGGAGAAACCTCCATACCTCCCGGCAAAGGACCTCCCGGACCGGGATGTAGAAGGTATTGAGGAAATTTTGCCCGATGATCCGCGGAAACCCTATGACATGCTTCAGGTGATTATGCGGGTAGTGGATAACGGGAGTTTTATGGAGATTCAGCAGCACTGGGCAAAGAATATTGTCATCGGATTTGCCCGGATGGATGGAGCGGTGGTGGGTATTGTTGCCAATCAGCCCAAGGTTCTTGCCGGTTGTCTGGACATTGATGCTTCCGTCAAGGCGGCAAGGTTTGTCAGATTCTGTGATGCATTTAACATTCCGATTGTAACTTTTGTTGATGTACCCGGATTTCTTCCTGGAACTGCTCAGGAGTATGGCGGTATCATCCGGCATGGTGCTAAGCTGCTTTATGCCTATTGCGAGGCGACGGTGCCCAAGGTGACGGTGATCACCCGCAAGGCGTATGGTGGTGCCTATGATGTGATGTCTTCAAAGCATATTCGGGGTGATTTCAACTTTGCCTGGCCGACTGCGGAGATTGCGGTAATGGGTTCTGAAGGGGCAGTGAATATCATATTTCGTAAGGAAATCAGCGAGTCCTCAGATCCTGATGCCACAAAACGCAAGCTGGTGAACGAATATGAAAAGAAGTTTGGGAATCCGTTCAAGGCTGCGGAGCTGGGGTATATTGACGAAGTAATTGAATTCCGTGATACGAGACGCAAGATTATTCAGAGTTTGAAGATTCTTGAAAACAAGCAGTTGAGTAATCCGTGGAAGAAGCACGGGTGTATCCCGTTGTGAGCAATGCAGAGGGAAAAGCATATGAATGATCTTGAGAAATTAAAGCAGGAACTGAAGCGCTGGGAACAGGAGGTAGTTGCTCCGGCGATCAATAAGATACCGGAGCGGAGCAAGGATTTCAAGACGGTGTCAGGAATCCCGGTGCAGAGGGTTTACACTCCCCTTGATCGCGAGAAGGAGAATTATCATGAGGGGCAGGGGTTGCCGGGTTGTTATCCATTTACACGCGGCGTACAGCCGACGATGTACCGGTCCCGGTTCTGGACGATGCGGCAGTATGCGGGTTTCGGTTCTGCCCAAGAGACCAATGCCCGCTATCATTATCTGCTGAAGCAGGGACAGACGGGCCTCTCAGTTGCCTTTGATTTACCAACTCAGATGGGTTATGACTCAGACAGCCCATGGGCAAGAGGTGAGGTGGGGAAGGTTGGTGTGGCGATTTCCACGCTGGAGGATATGGAGGTGCTGTTCCGGGGAATTCCGCTGGACCAGGTTTCTACTTCCATGACAATTAATGCTACTGCCGCCATCCTGCTGGCGATGTACTGTGTGGTTGCGGAGCGGCAGGGGGTTGACTGGTCGAAGCTGCAGGGGACAATTCAGAATGATATTCTCAAGGAGTATGTTGCACGGGGAACCTATATCTTTCCGCCCCGTGAATCGCTAAGACTGGTTACCGATATCATTGCCTGGTGTGCGGAGGCAGTGCCCAGGTGGAATACGATGAGCATCTCGGGTTATCATATTCGGGAAGCCGGAGCGACCGCGGTCGAAGAAGTGGCATTTACGCTCGCCAATGGACTGGAGTACATCAAATCTGCCCAGGAAAGGGGGCTCGCAGTTGACAAATTTGCACCCCGGTTGTCTTTTTTCTTTGCCGCCCATTCCAATATTTTTGAGGAAGTAGCGAAATTCAGGGCAGCCAGAAGGCTCTGGGCGCGGTTGCTGCGCTCGCGATTTAATGCAGGAGATGAGGCCTGCAAACTCCGGTTTCATACTCAGACTGGTGGTGTAACCCTGACTGCCCAGCAGCCGGAGAATAATATTATCCGCGTTGCCTATCAGGCACTAGCAGCGGTTCTGGGAGGAACCCAGAGTCTGCATACCAATTCACGGGATGAGGCGCTTTCTCTGCCGACAGAGGAGTCAGTGACCATCGCTCTCCGGACTCAGCAGATTCTCGCCTACGAAACCGGAGTCGCCGATACGGTTGATCCCCTCGCGGGTTCATACTTTATTGAGAGTTTGACCGATGAGATTGAAAGACGGGCGCAGGAACTGATTGATGAGATTGAAAGGCGGGGAGGGGCAGTCAGAGCGATTGAGCAGGGGTTTATCCAGGAACGGATTGCTGAGAGTGCCTACCGGTATCAGCAGGAAGTGGAACGGGGGGAGCGGATTGTCGTTGGAGTGAACCGGTTTCAGGATGGAGTTGAACCGCATCTGAAACTGCTCAGAGTTGATGAGAGATTGGCGGAGGAGCGGCGGCAGCTTTTAACTGCATACCGGCAACGCCGGAATAACCGGCTGGTTGAGGAACGGTTAATACAGGTGAAGGAGACGGCACAGAGTGATAGTAATCTGATGCCGGCAATAATTGATGCGGTGCGTGCCGGTGGTACGCTCGGCGAGATCAGCGATGCCCTGCGTACGGTTTTCGGGGAATATGATCGGAATCGTTAACAGGGTATCAATTGAAACAGATCTTTAACAGAGAGGAGGTCATAATATGGTCAAAAAAGTTGCCCATATTGCGATTGCGGTGCCGAGTGTTGATGAGGCAGCGCGGTTTTATACCGAGCAGTTGGGTTTGAAGCTGGAACGAAAGGAGACGGTGCCTCACAGAAAGGTGACAGTGGGCTTTATTCAGGTCGGTGATACAAAAGTGGAGCTGGTTCAGCCTGATACACCGGATGCACCGGTTGCCGGTTTTCTCGCAGTCCGTGGTCCGGGGTTGCATCACATCTGTTTTGAGGTAGATGATGTGGATGCCGAATTCCAGCGGTTGAAGGCAGCGGGTGTGCGGATTGTTGATCCGGAGCCTCAGGCAGGGGCTGGAGGTACCCGTGCCTTTTTTATTCATCCCAAGTCAACTGGCGGTGTGCTGATTGAACTGAGTCAACGGGTTTAAACTCCGCCGTAGACGGTCCGGCGGATAAAATGTTCGTTATCGCGCCAGTTGCGGGCTACTTTTACCCACAGCTCGAGATAGACAGGGCGGCCCAGAAACTGCTCGATCGACTCTCGGGCAATTTCACCGACCTTTTTTAGCGCCGTTCCTCCTTGTCCGATGATGATTGCCTTCTGGGAGTCCTTTTCAACATAGATCGTGGCGCGAATATAGTCCTTTCTTCCCGGTCTTTCTTTGAACTCATCAATTTCCACTGTGGTTGAGTAGGGGACTTCTGCACCGTAGCGATGAAAGATTGCTTCGCGGATCAATTCTGCAACAAAAAAGCGTTCGGGACGTTCAGATATCTGATCCGGCGGATAAAAAGGCGGTGCTTCAGGCAGGAGTTGAATCAGTGCCTGTTTAAGGTCTTCAATTCCATCTCCTTTGAGCGCAGAAATCATGTAGATACGGTCGAAGCCTTCACGGGCACATCGTTCAGCTATTGGCAGCAAGTTTGGCCGCGGAATTTGGTCAATTTTGTTCAGGGCGATGACCGCATTTTTCCCGGCAATCAGGTTCAAATCTTCAAAGACCGGACCAGTGACGTCAATCAGCAGCAGAATTACATCCGCATCGGCGAGCGCGCGTTCAATCTCCTGCTTCATCAATTTCTGAAGCGTGTATTTAGGGTCGAGGATTCCGGGGGTATCCAGGAGGAGTGCCTGATAGTTGGGACCGTTGAGGATGCCGAGGATACGGTGGCGTGTGGTCTGCGGTTTCGGGGTGACGATGGCAAGCCGGTGCCCGAGGAGAGTGTTGAGCAGTGTAGATTTGCCGGCATTGGGTCTGCCGATTAGAGCAATGTAGCCGGAACGGAAGGTTGATTCATTCCCCGATTGTTGTGTCATTGTCGGGGATTATTCTCTGGGGTTTGAAACACACCAATGGAGTTGAACCGGGCAATCCGTCGGGAGACAAGCTCGGAGCCGGGCAGGGTGTTGAGATAGTAGTAGTTTGCGAGGACCGCCTTTTTCAGAAGTTTAGCCGCCTCATCCCAATCCTGATGGGCCCCCCCGGGGGGTTCGGGTACAATTTCGTCAATCACACCAAGGCTCAGGAGGTCTGGAGCGGTCATTTTCAGAACCGCTGCTGCCTCTTCCGCTTTGGAACCGTCCCGCCAGAGGATTGCAGCACAGCCTTCAGGGGAGATTACGGAGTATACCGCATTTTCCTGCATAAGAATCCGGTCGCCTACCGCAATTGCAAGGGCACCTCCGGAACCGCCTTCCCCGGTCACAATTACTATGATCGGCACTTCCAAGAGCGCCATTTCTCTGAGATTGCGGGCGATCGCCTCTGCCTGACCCCGTTCTTCTGCACCGATACCAGGATAGGCACCCGGGGTATCTACAAGACAGAGAATCGGGACTTCGAAACGGGCTGCAAGGTCCATGATTCGAAGTGCCTTGCGATACCCTTCCGGATGAGGCATGCCGAAGTTACGGGCAAGTTTTTCCTTTGTATCTCTGCCTTTCTGATGGCCAACAATGGCAAAGGGGACGGTGTCAATTTTCCCCAAGCCAGCTATGATCGCAGGGTCGTCCCCAAATGCACGGTCACCGTGCAGTTCGACGAAGTCATTGCAGATACGTTCGATGTAATCGAGGGTGTAGGGGCGGCGGGGGTGACGCGCCATCTGAACTCGCTGCCAGGGTGTAAGCTGAGAGTAAAGTTTAAGTTTGAGTTCTTCAATCTGTTTCTGGATGCGTTCAACCTCCTGAGCTGCACCGAGTGCTGTGACTTCTTCAAGGCGGTCAAGTAGCTCAACCAGCGGTTGCTCAAAATCAAGCCAGCCCTGATTCTGAGTGGCAGGCATATCTAATAACCGAAGCTCAGGCTGAGTCGGTGAGCGGAACCGAGGTTAAAGCCGAGCGGTGACCATGCATAGTCCAGCCGGAACAGCCGGTGACGGATTCCGGTACCGAAACTGAATCGGTTGCCAGGGTTGAGGGGGTCGCAACCGGCACGAAGAAATAATATTTCGTTAACAGTCAGTTCAGTGCCGGCACTTGCCCGGAAGTTCCGATTGTAAAAGAAGTAGCTGGCGTCGCTGGTCAGCGTGAGCCGGGTAGCACCGATTGGCAGATTCCAGGAGAGGCCGACTCGCGCCCGGGTGGGCAGCCAGAAGGGTTCGTAGTAATAATAAAGGGTTTTACCAAAGTCAGTTACTGCCAGACCGACCGTGAGGTTTGGTAAGGGATGGAGACGAAAGCCCGCATCCGCCCCCAGTGCTGATGCCTGATTGTTGATAATTTTCGAGTAGAAGTAGCGGGCACTAAGACCGATTTCAGCGATGTCACCCAAGGTGCGGGCAAAATTGAGGTACCCGGTGAGATCAAGGGGGGAGAAAGTACCGAATGGCTCTTCGGTTGGTCGTTCTTCCCGGTATTCAATTCTGCCGTAGGCGAATGAAGATAAACCCAATCCGAGCTGAAAGATACCGAGGTCACGATTGGCAAAGATTGACTGGTGATGGGTGTCGAGAAACCATTTGGTGTAGCTGGCATTGATGGAGAATGGTGCAAGCCGGGCAGTGGCGGCAGGGTTGTAGACGAGTGCCTGCGGTCCGAATGCAGCAGCAGTGCCCGTGCCAGCCATCGCAGCTTCGCGGGCGCCAGTCGGGATTTTGAGCCAGGCACATCCGACCTGGCGTTCTGTCGCCTTAGCGGTCACGAAGGCGGTGAAAAGCAGAATTAAGGTTGTGTTCGGTTTATTCTTCAATGATTTCAACATTGGCGCGCGGCAGAACAATGTGTTCGCCATTTTCCAGTTCTACTTCCAGTACCCGGACTTTTGCCTCAGTTTCAATTGTCTGGAGTTCCACCGGCAGGGCAATGACCTTGCCGATTTTGCCGAAATGGGGTTGTCGGATAATACGGACAAGCATCCCCAGTGCCAGTCCGCCTTCTGCCTGGCTGGGTTTGGCTTCCCCACTGCTGTCCGTGCAGGGTACGATCACCTCGGGTCGGATTACTCCCGCACGGATCTGGGTGGCACCGTTAACCGAAGCCATTTTCCCTTCTAGGGTCGAAAGGAGTTCAAAGGTGCGTTTTGCCATCCGCATCGTACCGAAGCCTTCGGTAACGATGATGGTCAATCCCTTTTTTTCTGAGCCGGTGATGGCGACGCCAATGTCATAGCCGAGAAAGCGTCGGAGGGTGGAATCCTCAATGCCGCCTCCAACGATCGCCCGGGCACCGAACTGGAGCGCCTTTTCAATTACTTCATAGGTAATGAGCGAGCCGGCAATCAGTATCCGGTTCTGACAGTCGGGGCCGATTTTTTCCGCAGGGACAATCTCGTCTGGTGCGTCGGCAATACGTTTGAGGATACCGCGGGTTTCTCCGCCGACCCCGAATATGCCCTGGATCAGGCTGACATCATTGGCAACAACTACACCTTCGCGAGGGATGATTTCATCAACGATACCATCAATGTAGGCGTCAATCTGTACCGGCTGGGGTGGTTCCCGCAGTATCACCTGCCCGGTGACGGGAGATATGCTTTCGACTGTGCCGTCAACCGGTGATCGGACTTCGCTCTTGAATAAACCGAACAGGCCTTTGGAGCGGGCGATAACTTCGTCTTTCTTGACCGGATCGCCAACCTTCTTGATCATCAGATTGGGGACATCTTCCGGCGGTATGCCCAAGAGTCCGGCAACATTGACCGTCTGGACATTACCCGGAACCGCGGTGCGCGCCACGATGTCATCGCCTTTTACCTGCGCACCCTTTTCCACCAGGGTTTCGCCCGGGAGGGGCAGACGCCGGATTTTACGGATATGGGTCCGGCTGGTGACTTTTAATCCAGGTGTGTATGCATGAGCCATCATTATAGCATAAGGAGGAAATTTGAGCAGTCAATAATTGTATTATATGTTAAATTTCCGGCTGATTTGGAATCTAATTATTTTATAAAGGGGTAGGCGATAAAAATGCCAGCACCATTTTCCGTTGGAGGCAAAGCTCGATTGAATAGCAATGTCAATAAAGTTTATTTATCTAAGTTATTTAATTACAATGTGTTAACATTTTAATCCCCTGATTTTCCTGCCCCGTGGGCAGTTCCCGGTAGGGTATCAGCGACGCAGTATTCGGGTTTGGACAGGATGTCCAGAGGCGGGAGCTGGTATTCGAGGTTTGGCAAGACGGGCGGGTAAAAGGCTGTGATTGATGGGTATCAGGGTATGGTGTTCAGTTGAAACGCAAAATCAGATTTTGAGGTCTAAATTTATATATGAATCCGGTTGAAATTCAGCAGCCTAACAGCTCGGGGAAGAAGGGGCCGGTTACTGAACTGGTCGAGCGGGTTTACGAACTGGAGGTGCTTGCCCAGAAGTTGAAAAATGATTACCTGCGGGCGTTAGCTGATTTTGAGAATTACCGGAAAAGGATGGAGCGGGACATTGAGTCAAAGAAAAGGGAGGGTGTGGAGAGGCTGATTTGTGATCTTCTGTCCGTTTTGGATAATTTTGAGCGGGCGATCAGCGCCGGGGGAAACAATGTGGAGAGTGTAAAGCAGGGGGTAGAGCTGATTTACCGGCAGTTGGCAGCGGTGCTGGAAAGTTACGGGCTGCGTAGTTACAGCTGTGCTGGGGAGCAGTTTGATCCGCGGCGGGCTGAGGCAGTGGGGTTTGTGGAGTGTGTTGCCGCTGAAGACAATAACCGGGTGCTGGAGGAGTTGTGTCGGGGTTATGAAATTTCAGGCCGGGTTGTGCGTCCCGCACGGGTGAAGGTGGGGAAGGCGTCCGAGGCAGGTGAAAAAGTTCGCGCAGAGGAGCAGGCGCCTGAAATCAAACCGGGGGAATCAGAGTCTAATAATTAAGGAGTTTATCATTGCAGAGCGTGAAGAAAGGAGGCATCAGTGAGTAAGGTAATTGGTATTGATCTTGGCACCACATTTTCCTGTGTTGCGGTAATGGAGCGGGGTCAACCGGTCGTGATCCCCAATCCCGAAGGGGGAAGAACAACCCCTTCGGTCGTGGCGCTGGGCAAGGAACGGCTGGTGGGGACACTGGCCAAGCGGCAGGCGGTGATTAACCCGACTTCTACGATTTATTCAATCAAGCGTTTCATGGGCCGGCGCTATTCTGAGGTGCTGGAAGAGATTAAAAGGGTGCCATATCGGGTGGTGGAGTCGGCAAATGGTGATGCCTGGGTAGAGGTTGATGGTAAGCGTTATTCGCCACCGGAAATTTCAGCCATGATTCTTTCCTATCTGAAAAAGGCGGCTGAGGCATATCTCGGCGAGGCAGTGACCAAGGCGGTGATCACAGTGCCTGCCTATTTTAACGACTCGCAGCGTCAGGCAACTAAGGATGCGGGGAAGATCGCCGGGCTGGATGTGCTGCGGATTATCAATGAGCCGACTGCAGCTGCACTTGCCTATGGTTTGGACAAGAAGGGTTCGGAGAAGATAGCAGTCTATGATCTGGGAGGCGGGACGTTTGATATTTCCATTCTCGAAATCGGTGAAGGGGTCTTTGAGGTTCGTTCAACCAACGGTGATACTCACTTGGGAGGCGATGACTTTGACCAGCGGGTGATGGAATGGATAATTGAGGAGTTCCGGCGCGAACACGGCATTGACCTTTCGAGGGACAAGACTGCGCTTCAGCGCATCAAGGAAGCGGCGGAGAAGGCAAAGTGTGAGCTTTCCACCTCAATGGAGACCACGATCAGTCTGCCGTTCATCTATGCTGATGAGAAGAAGGGGCCGCTGCATATCGATATGAAGCTGACTCGGGCAAAACTTGAGGCGCTGGTTGAGGATTTGGTTCAAAAGACCCTGGGGCCGGTGCGGCAGGCATTGGAGGATGCCAGATTGACACCGCGGGACATTGATGAGGTTATTCTGGTTGGCGGCCAGACCCGGATGCCCCGGGTGCAGCAGGTAGTGCGCGATTTCTTCGGCAAGGAGCCTCACAAGGGCATCAATCCGGATGAGGTGGTTGCGATTGGTGCAGCAATTCAGGGCGCAGTTCTTGCTGGCGAGGTAAAAGATGTTGTGCTGCTGGATGTTACACCTCTGTCTCTGGGAATCGAAACTGCCGGTGGTGTGTTTACCAAGATTATTGAGCGCAATACAACAATTCCGACCCGCAAAAGTCAGATTTTTACTACCGTCGAGGACAATCAGACAACAGTACGTATCCACGTGCTTCAGGGTGAGCGGGAAATGGCAGCTGATAACCGGACACTCGGGGTATTTGATCTGGTGGGAATTACACCCGCCCCGAGGGGGATACCGCAGATTGAAGTTACCTTTGACATTGATGCTGATGGAATTCTGCATGTGACGGCAAAGGACAAGCTGACCGGTAAGGAACAGAGTATCAAGATTACCGCATCTTCCGGACTGACCAAGGAGGAGATCGACCGGATGATCAGCGAAGCGCAGGCGCATGCGGCTGAGGACCGTAAACGGCGGGAGCTTGTTGACAGCCGGAATAAGGCTGATACCATTATATACCAGACTGAACGGACACTGAAAGAATTAGGTGATAAGGTATCTGCAGAAGAACGGCAGAAGATTGAGACCGCGATCAATCGGCTGAAAGAGGTAATGAAGGGTGATGACCGCGGTGCAATTGAAGCCGGAATTGATGAGCTGCAACGGGCAGTGAGTGCAATCGGGGAACGGCTTTATCGGCAGCAGGGGACAGCCAGTGCCGGGAGCAGTGATCAGGAGAAAAAGCAGCAGGCTGATTACACGATAATTGATGGTGAGGAGAAAAGTAAATAAAGGAGGCAGGTTTAATAAATTGGAAGCTGTAAGGAGGTGGGTGGTTTAAGCCGACTCAGGGTCGGCTGTTTTAGACATAATGCCCCAGACCAAACGCGACTACTACGAGGTCCTCGGGGTATCCCGTAACGCAACGCAGGAAGAAATTAAGGCTGCCTATCGCCGGCTTGCGAAGCAGTATCATCCGGACCGTAATCCCGAGAACCGCAAGGAGGCAGAGGAGAAGTTCAAGGAGCTCTCTGAAGCTTATGAAGTCCTGGCGGATCCGGAGAAAAGACGCCTGTACGATGCTTATGGGCATGAAGGCGTTTCTGCCCAGTTCGGACCGAGTGGTTTTGACTTTGGCCGCCATTTCACCCATACTGAGGACCTTGAGGACATTTTTGGCGACCTTTTACGCGGTTTTTCGGGTGGAGGTTCAATTTTTGATTTGCTTTTCGGTTCCGAATCAAACAGGAGTGTCCGGCACAGGTCCCGGGGAAGGGATATTGTGATCAGAATGAGGTTGAGCCTGGAAGAGATTGCCAGCGGAGTCACAAAGGAGGTGACATTTTCCCGTTTTGAACGGTGTGAGGATTGCGGTGGAGTAGGCGGGACAGGGAAAACGGTCTGTGGTACCTGTCGGGGGCATGGTCAGGTCAGACGCCAGTCAAGTTCAATTTTCGGCCAGTTCGTGCAGATCACCACCTGTCCCGATTGTGGCGGAACTGGTGAACAGGTTAAAAATACCTGCGTCAAATGTGGCGGCGAGGGGCGAGTTCGGCGCAGTCGGACCCTCAAAGTGAAAATACCAAGTGGTGTTAAATCTCAGATGCCGATTGTGCTGGAAAACGAGGGGCACTGGGGTCCGGGTGGTGCAGGAGATGTAATAATTGAGATTGAGGAGAAGGAACATCCGTATTTTATCCGGGAAGGCGATGATATTATAGTCGAAGTGCCAATATCAATTCCAGTAGCGGTGCTGGGTGGCAAGATCAAAGTGCCGACACTGGAAGGTAACAGGGAAGTGGACATTCCTCCCGGAACCGGTTCCGGGACGGTTTTACGTCTGCGGGGACTGGGAATCAAGCGGCTGCGTGGGGGGAGTGGCGATCTGCTTGTCCGGGTTATTGTGCATATTCCGAGGCATCTTTCTTCCCGTGAGCGTCAGCTTTACAAGCAGCTGGCAGATGCAGCATCCGAACCGGTACCCGAGCCGCGGAAGCCGGAACGCGGGGCGTAACAATTTTATTATGGAATATTTCTATATTCCGGAACTGAAGCCGGGGACAGCAGTCACTGATCTGAGTGGAGCCGAAGCGCGGCACATGATGAAGGTTTTACGCTATCAGCCCGGTGACGAGGTTTACGCTACGAATGGCAGAGGGCAGGAGTTTCGTCTGATAATCAGGCGTGTGCAGCCTAACAAGGTTACGCTTGAGGTTTGTTCGGTGCGAGCAGGTGAGCGGGAGCCGAAGCATCCGCTGACACTGGCACCGGCAGTGCTGAAGGGAGATAAACTGAGTCAGGTAGTAGAGGCGGCAGCCGAATTGGGGGTTAAGGAGATTATCCCCTTTCGCTCCGCAAGAGTTGTGGGCAGGTTGAGTGAAACCAAGTACCGGCGGTTGCGTCAGGTAGCGGTCAGCGGCATGAAGACGGCACTGCGCACAGTACTGCCGGAAGTCAGGCCGGCACGGGAGTTCAGCGAGCTGGTTGCAGATTTCCCGCATTATGAGCGGGTGGTGGTAGCCTATGAAGAGGAGCGAGTCAGAAGACTGGAAGAGGTACTGGAACCGGCGGTTGAATCGGTGCTGGTAGTAATTGGACCCGAGGGCGGGTTTACACCCGAGGAGGTAGCAGCAATGAGCGCTGCCGGTGCAAGGCTTTTCACTCTCGGGCCACGGAGGTTTCGGGCAGAAACCGCAGCAATAGCAGCGGTAACACTCTGCCTTGCCCGGCTGGGAGATTTGCAATGATCATTCAGGAAAGGAGGTGTTGAACGCATGGTAGGTATTACTGTCAAGGAAGGCGAACCCTATGAGAGTTTTATCCGGAGGTTTCGTCGGGTATGTGAACAGGCAGGAATTCTGCGCGAGGTGAAGCGCCGCGAGTATTACGAGAAACCGAGTGAGCGGCGTAAACGCAAGCTCGCGGAGGCAAGGCGCAGGTTGTTTCGCAAGCAACTGAGCGAGCGTTAATAACTCCGGGGTCAGACGTTTTGGACGCACAAACACTCAAGGCGCTTGATTTTGAGCGTATCCGCACTCTGCTGGCAGAGGGATGCAGTACGTCAATGGGACGAGAGAAAATACTTCAGCTGGAACCCTCGTTGAGCCGGGACCGGGCAGAGTCAGAGTATGAACGACTGGCAGAGATGCTGACGCTGGATGCCGAGCCGCCGTTTGCCGGCATGAGTGATATCCGGCAGCTGCTACGGGAGGCTGAAGCCGGCAGAGTTTTGAGTGCAGAGGAATTGCTCAGAGTAAGACAGGTGTGTGCATCGCTAAACAGCTGTAGGCAGTTCTTTCTGACCAGGGAACACGGGCTTAGGGTACTGCGGGCACTGGTGGGACTGATCCCCGATGTCCGGGAGCTGCAGAGGGCGATAGAACGGGCAGTTGATGATTCAGGCGCGTTCCGGGATAATGCCAGTGATCTCCTGAATGAGCTGCGGAGCGAAATCCGGGAGCGCCGTAACCGGCTGGTGGAGCAGTTGGAGCAGATGATTGAAACTGAGCCTGAGTGGTTTGCCGGTACGGTGATGGTGCGCCGGGAGCGGTTTGTCGTGCCGGTCCGGGTGGAGTTCAAAAACCAGATTGCCGGGGTGGTACATTCGGTTTCAGCCAGCGGGCAGACGGTGTTTATAGAGCCGCTGGCGACGATTACTGAACAGAACCGGCTGCAGGAACTGCGGGATGCAGAACGGGAAGAGATCGAACGGATTCAGCGGGAGCTGTCGGACATGGTAGTTAAATATGCTGTTTCACTCCGGGCAGGAATCAGTGCTGTGGCGGACCTGGATGCGCTTTTGGCAAAGCGCCGGTTTGTCATCAAATTTGATTGTCATCAGCCGATGATCGACGAAGACGGCAGAGTGGAGCTGGTGAAGGCAAGACATCCGTTATTGATGATGCACCGGTCTGAGGTGGTGCCCCTGGATTTCAAACCGCCTGACGGCGTAAATGTCGTTGTGGTTTCGGGTCCGAATGCCGGAGGCAAAACGGTAGTGTTGAAGACCCTTGGTGTTTGTGCTCTGCTGATGAAAAGCGGCATCTTTATCCCCGCGGCTGCCGGGTCCCGGTTGCCATGGTTTGAACGGGTGTTTGCCGATATCGGCGATGAGCAGTCGCTGGAGGCGGATATCTCATCATTTACTGCCCATCTGCATCGGCTGAAGCAGATTCTCGATGGTGCCGACGCCAGGAGTCTGGTGTTAATTGATGAAATCGGTTCTGCTACTGCACCGGAAGAGGGTTCCGCACTGGCAATTGCAGTACTTGAGGAGTTGAGGCACCGTCAGGTGTTTACCGTGGCGACTACTCATTTCAGCAGTTTGAAGGTATTTGTTCAGAATGAACACGGGATGATCAACGCCGGCATGGAGTTCCGTAATGGCCCGACCTACCGGTTACTGATGGGTTTGCCGGGTGAGTCCAGTGCCTTTGAGATTGCTGAGCAGTCAGGTTTACCGTCAGCGCTCATCAGTCGGGCGCGGGAACGGATGGGCAGTGAATGGCTGGATTTCAAGGCAAAGCTTCAGCAGCTTAATATGGAACTGGACTCGGTGACGAGGGCACGGCACGAGGCAGAAGTGCAGCAGAAGCGGGCTGAGGCGTTGATCAGGGAATATGAATCTAAACTCGCGGAATTTGAGCGATGGCAGATGCAGGAGCGGAAGCGACAGTTGCTGGTGCGGGAACAGGAGTTGAAGGAATGGCGCCGCCGGATCGAAAATCTGGTGCGGGAACTGCGGGAACGCCGGGCAGACCGGGAAAGTATTGTTCAGACAAAGAGTTTTATTGCGGATGAGCTCAAGGATGTTGAGGCACAACTGTCTGAAGTCCGTTTGCATTCACTTCAAAATGAAGAATTACCGCACGTTTTTGCGGTCGGAGATGAGGTGGAATCCGAACTTTTCCGGCGTCGGGGCAAAGTGGTGGAGCACAAGGGCGAACGGGTGGTGGTGGAGTTTGGAAATATCAAGCTGGAGGTAGATCCCCGGGGCTTGAGACTGGCTCGGCCGGCATCCCAGCCCAGGCCGGCAGTTTCTGAGGAGTTTGAGTTTGTGCCGCATTTGAACATTCGGGGGATGACCCGGGATGAGGCAGAAATCGCCGTATCCCGGTTTCTGAGTGAAGCGGTAATTGCAGGTGCAGTTGAGTTGTCAATTTTGCATGGTAAGGGAACGGGAACGTTGCGTCAGATGCTGTGGAAAAAACTCCGGCAGGATACCCGAGTAGCAGAGATCAGATTTGCTGAACCCGCCGAAGGCGGTATGGGAGTGACAATAGTCAAATTGCACCCTCAAGGGAATCGAACAGGTGAGAAATGATTAAGCCCGAGATTATTGAACGGGTCCGGCAGGAGACCGATATTGTAGCACTGATCGGCAGTTATGTCCCGCTTAAGAAAGCCGGCCGGTATTATCGCGGTCTGTGTCCGTTTCATTCCGAGCGGTCACCATCTTTCTATGTCAGTCCTGAACGCCAGGCTTATCACTGTTTTGGCTGCGGTGCTGGCGGAACTGCCATCACTTTTGTCATGCGCTACGAAAAACTGGAATTTCCGGAGGCGGTCCGGCTGCTGGCGAAACGGCTGGGAATCAGAGTGGAGGAGGAAACTGGAAGCAGCAAGTATCAGCCACTTTATGAGACTTGCGAACGGGTTGCCCGTTTCTATGAGCAGATGCTGGTGAAATCTGAGCCGGCAAGGAACTATCTGCAGCGGCGGGGCTTGAGTGCAAACACAATTAAGCGGTTCCGCTTAGGTTTTGCTCCGGGGGGCAATTATCTGCGCGGGCATGCCGCTAAACTGGGATTGAACGAGGAGCTGCTGATTCAGTCCGGACTGCTTCTGGTGCGTGACGAGGGTAGAATTGATTATTTCCGGGAGCGGATTATTTTCCCGGTATTTTCACTTTCCGGCAAGATAATCGGATTTGGCGGGCGGGTGCTTGATGACAGTGAACCGAAGTATCTTAATTCCCCGGACACGCCAATTTTTCATAAGGGAGAAAACCTCTACGGCCTCTATCAGGCGCGGGCCTATATCCGGGATAATGTGCCGGTGCTGGTTGAGGGCAATTTTGATCTGCTGTCACTGGTGGAACAGGGAATTAATAACTGCTTGGCGAGTCTGGGAACCGCACTCACTGCAGAGCAGGCGCTGCTTATACGGCGATTCAATCAGCAGATAATTCTGTGTTATGATGGTGATGAAGCAGGGAGAAAGGCGTGTCGGCGCTCAATCGAAACTCTGCTCCGCGCAGGATTGGATCCGCAGATTGTTAATCTGCCGGCGGGTGAGGACCCGGACAGTTTTGTCCGGAAGTACGGACGGGAAAATTTCGAGAATATTTTAAGCCGGTGCGTTGATTTCGTTGGTTTTATCGTTGCTGGACGGGAACTAAGTTCAGTGGCAGAACAGCGGGCAGTGCTAAGGGAGCTTGCCGGTCTTGTAGCTCTGATTCCTGATCCGGTAACAGGAGAATTGTACCGGAACCGGATTGCCCGGAATTTTAACATTGACCCCAGGCAACTTCTTACCGCCGGTCCTGAGAATTCAAAGGGCAACGATTCTTGTTCCCCGGACGCCTGGCACCGGCGTGCAGAGAAGCTGCTGGCCGCAGCGGTCAAGAGTCAGAGACTGGCGCAGGTCGCATCCGAATTTTTGCTTTCAGAGCTGGTTGAAGATGAGATTTTAAGCAGTATTGCCCGGACGCTGGAGGTGCACTGTGGAGATGAGGCTTATTCCCCGCAACGGCTGATGGAGCTGGTGGGCGATGACACGGCTAGAGACAAGATTGCCCGCTGGCTTTTTTCGGAGGAGAAGTGCCCGGATGAGGATGATTTCCGGCGCTGGCTCTGTGATTTCCGTGGACGATGGTTGCAACGTGAGATTGAGCGGGCACATGATGCCGGAGACCAGGAACGTGAGGAGAAGTTGATTCGGGAAAAAAATTTACTTAAGTCAAGGTGTCTGAAGAAAAAGTGAGGTGTTATGAGGAGAAAAAGTCGTACGAGCAGATTGAAATCAAAATCTGCTGAGCGGAAAAAGGCACGATTGAATACTGACAGGAAGAATGATATCGGTGTACCTGATGACGGGGATCAGCAGCCCGAATGGATGGAGAATATACTGAAGAAGGCGGCAGCAAATCACCGGATGACCTATGCTGAACTGGAGGATATGCTCCCCGACGAAATTCTGATGGCACCAGACCGTCTGGAGGAGGTGATTGCCAGTCTGGATCGTGAGGGTATTCAGATGGTGGAAAATCATGAGGTGGGCGAGGAACTGCTTCTGGCGCGGCACGGTACCCGTCCGGCAGTGCAGCGCAGCGATGATACCACCAAGGCGTATTTCCGGGAGCTGGCAAAACTGCCGCTTTTGAGCCGGGATGAAGAGGTCAAGTATTCCCGGGAGATGGAAGAGGGTTACCGCGGATTGATTCAGTATCTTTTTGATTCCGTGCCGATGATGCGCCGGGTGATTGAAGAGTGCCGTCCGGTTGAGGAGGGAACCAGAACGCTGGACCAGATTGCACGGGTGGAGTTTGAATGTCTTTTTGACAAGAAGGCTCTGGCACGGGAGCGAACTCGGTTCATTCGCTGTCTCCGAGAGATTCAGAAAGCTGCAGACCGCTTGGAGGAACTGCAGACAAAGAAACCGACACCAAAAGTAAGAAAGGAAATCGCCGAGGTCAAACGCCGGGCATTTAACAAGATTCAGGCGCTTTCCCTTCAGCATCATATCATCAACAATTTCCTTACAGAATTCAAAAATGTAGCAAATCAGGCGATCCAGCTTCAGGAGCAGGTTGACCATTGGAAGGAGCGGGGTGGGGTTGCTGAAGCCGAGCTTAAGGAGTTGAAGGCAAAATTAGCTGAAGCCCGGAGATTTCTGGGGAAGAAGCCTGCTCAACTCAAACGGATTCTGGCCGAGATGGCTGCCTGTGAGGAGCGGATTCTGGCGGCACGGGACAGGATGATTGAGGGAAATGTCCGACTCGTGATATCAATCGCAAAGCGCTACATCAATCGGGGGCTGGAGTTTGCGGATCTGCTTGAGGAGGGTAATGTCGGGCTGATTAAGGCGGTGGAAAAATTCAATTACAGGAAAGGGTTCAAATTTTCAACTTATGCGACATGGTGGATCAAACAGGCGATCACCCGGGCGATTGCCGATCAGTCACGAACTGTCCGTGTTCCAGCACATATCATTGATGCTATTAACAAGGTAGCGAAGATTCAGCGCCGTTTTCTGCAGATCGAAGGGCGGGAGCCCACGACTGCCGAACTGGCACAGCGGCTCTCAACACCGAAGGAGAAGCTGGAACAGCTGAATAAAATCGCTCAGTTCGGAATTTCAATTGACAAACCAATTGACGACGAGGAGTCCAGTTTCATCGGCGATTTCATCTATGATGACAAAACTGCTTCGCCGTCTCATGATGCTGCGGTCAAGCTGCTGCGGGAGAAGTTGGAGGAGGGACTGAAAACCCTTACCCGGCGCGAAGAGAAAGTGCTCAGACTGCGTTTCGGGCTTGGCGATAACTGTCCCCGGACACTGGAAGAAGTCGGGCAGATTTTCAACATTACCCGCGAACGTGTCCGCCAGATTGAAGCCAAGGCGCTGCGCAAGTTACGGCATCCACTGCGGCTGATGGAGTTGGAAGAAATAATGAAACTGCTGCGATGAGTCTGATTGGCATCATCTCCGACACTCACGACCATCTGGTTAATGTCCGTCGGGCAATTGCACTGTTTAATGAACAGAAGGTGAATCGTGTGATTCACTGTGGGGATATTGTGGCACGGTTTGTGCTGGAAGAGTTCAGCCGGTTGCAGGCACCGCTGACAGTTGTGCTTGGTAACTGTGATGGTGATCCAGGAGCACTGCAAGAGAGCGCCCGACGGCTGGGTTTTGAATTTCATCTTCAGCCGGCGCTGCTGGAGCTGTCACAACGGCGGGTTTTCGTCAGTCATCAACCTCTGAATTCAGTACCGGAGTGTGACTTCTATCTTCATGGCCATACCCACCGGCAGCGGTATGAGCCGGGAAAACCGGTAATTGTCAATCCAGGAGAAGCCTGCGGCTGGCTCTCAGGGGTGGCGTCGGTTGCAATTTTGGATCTCACTACCGGGACAGTTGAATTCCCAGAATTTGCTACAGGGTGAACGGTGGATATTGAGCCCGGTCTTTATATAGTTTCGACCCCGATCGGAAACTTAGGAGATATTACTCAGCGGGCGCTGACGGTACTTGCCCGAGTGGATCTGATCGCCTGTGAGGATACCAGGAGAACTGGTTTGCTGTTAAAGAATTTTGGTATTACTAACCGGCTGATTTCCTATAACGAATACAATAAACTGCGCCGGACTCCGGAAATTCTAACAGTTCTAAGTCAACAACGGGCGGTGGCACTGGTCAGTGATGCGGGAACGCCAGGAATTTCCGATCCCGGTTTTTATCTGATCCGTGCTGCAATTGAGCATGGTATCCGGGTGATTCCAGTGCCGGGGGCGTCGGCAATTCTGGCAGCGTTGGTAGTATCAGGTCTGCCTTCGGACCGCTTTGTGTTTGAGGGGTTTTTGCCGAAGCGTGCCGGCCGGCGCCGGAAGCGACTGATGGCGCTGGTAGGTGAGGCAAGGACGGTGATATTTCTGGAGTCGGCAAGAAGGCTGATCCGACTGCTGAACGAGATCGGAGAGGTTCTTGGTGACCGGAGGGTGGTTGTCTGTCGGGAATTGACAAAAAAATATGAGGAGATAATTCGTGGGCGGGTTTCGGAAGTGCTGGAAGCACTGGCATCAAGAAAGATTAAGGGAGAAGTGGTTGTGATTGTGAGTGGTTATGAGGAACGAGACCAAGGACAGAGGTAGAAGATTTCTCCGGCCGCTGGTCAGATTGTTGAACAGGTGGGCAATATCCCCGTCAGCAGTGACATGGAGTGCTCTGCCTTTGAGTGTCGTAGCCGGCATTTTATTCGCCGTTGGGAATTTTGTCTGGGGAGGAGTGGTTGCCATGCTGGTGGGATTATGCGATACGGTTGACGGCGAACTCTCGCGGATGAGCGGCAGGACTTCGGTCAGTGGTGCGATCCTTGATTCTACAGTTGACCGTCTGAGCGAAGGGATAATTCTGACCGGAATTGCTCTGTATTACCAGAGAGCAAATGGCGCATATTCGGCGCTTGCGATAATCGCTATGCTGTTTTCCCTGTTGGTGAGCTATGTCCGGGCACGGGCGGAAGGTGCCGGGCGTCAATGTCAGGTGGGTTTTTTTGAGCGCCCGATACGAGTGATCATCCTGGTGTTCAGTGCCATCGTGCTGGGCAGGCGACTATTGCCCTTCGGTCTGGGTGTTATTGCCGTCGGGTCACTTGCAACTTTTATCCACCGGCTGCTTCATGTTTTGAAGCCTCAGTCTAAATGAGTTCGCGAGTTCTGTTAGTAGGGTTGGCACGGTCACCTCACCAGCGCTGGATTAAAGCTGATCAGCTTGATGAACTAGCTCAACTTGTAAAGACTGCGGGCGGATCGGTGGTGGAGCGGATAATTCAGATCCGGGAGCGGCCGGACGCTGCCACGCTTATTGGTCGCGGGAAGGCACTTGAGATCAGCAGGCTCTGTACTCAGTATGGAATTGATCTCGTGGTGTTTGAAGATCTGCTTTCTCCCACTCAGCTCCGCAATCTGGAAGATATCATCGGGGTGCGGGTTATTGACCGGGAAGCGGTGATACTTGATATTTTTGCTTTGCATGCCCGGACTGCCGAGGCAAAAGTGCAGGTGGAACTGGCGCAGCTAGAATACATTAAGACTCGGTTGACCGGTCTGGGTGTAGAGCTGTCACGGCTGGGGGGAGGTATCGGAACCAGGGGGCCGGGAGAGACTAAGCTGGAAATGGATCGGCGCCGGATTGAGCATCGGATTACCGTTCTGCGCCGGGAGCTCGCCCGGATTGAACGGGAGCGGGCGGTTCAGCGGAAGAGGAGGAGTAATCTTTTTCAGATTGTACTCGCAGGATATACGAATGCCGGTAAATCGACAATTTTCAACCGCCTGACATCTGCCGGTGCAAAGGTTTCAGATCAGCTGTTTGCGACTCTTGATGCAAACACCCGGGTCTGGGAGATCGATAGCCGGCTCAAGACGCTGGTGACCGATACCGTCGGATTTATCCGGAATCTGCCGGTCCAGTTGATTGCTTCCTTCCGTTCGACTCTTTCTGAAGTCCGGGAGGCAGACTTGATTATCCATGTGGCTGATATCAGCGATCCACAGGTGGAGATGTGCATAGATGTTGTTAATGAAACGCTCACAGCAATTGGTGCTGCCAATAATACCAGAGTTCTGGTGTTCAACAAGATCGATCGGGTATTTGATGAGTCCATAGTCAACCGTTTGTCGTCAAGGTATCCGGATGCCGTTTTTCTATCAGCACTGACCGGTACTGGGCTGGACCGGTTGCAGGAACGGATAAGAAAAGTCATCGAGGGGCACATGGTGGTTCGCCGTTTTACTCTGCCGGTTAACCGTCCGGACCTTGTGGCAATGATACGTTCTGCCGGCAGGGTGCTTTCAGAAAAATTCCTTAATGGTAGAACGCAAATTTGTGTACGGGGTTATCCCGCGGACTTGGCAAGGATTCGGAAGGCGATAAAAAAGTTGCTTTGATCCTTACTCTACTTTAATTGCGCTCGCTGGGCAGTCTTCGGCTGCCTGCTGAACGCAGTCTTCCGCTGCTTCGGGCACAATCTCCACCTTTGCCCGGGCAAGATCTCCATCCAGTTCAAAGATATCCGGACAGGTGTCGACACACAGCCCACAACCGGTACAGAGTTCACGATCGACCGATACCTTCATTGTTATTCCTCCTTGAATTAAAGTTTATATTTAATAGCGAAAGCAGAACCCGTTGTCAAGAAAATTACGGGCGGGCAGCACCGGTGCGCTGACGGTTGAACTGGGTGAGATAGGCGCGGACAAACTCATCAATTTCTCCCGACAGCACCTTTTCAACATCTCTGGTTTCGTAACCCGTGCGATGGTCCTTCACCAGCTGATAAGGAAAGAGGACATAGGAGCGGATCTGGTGTCCCCAGGCGATGTCGGTTTTTGCGGCCTCAAATTTTTCCAGTTCTGCCCGCTGCTGTTGACGGTAGTAATCATACAACCGGGCACGAAGGACCTTGAGGGCATTCTGTTTATTCTGGAACTGGGAACGCTCATTCTGGCAGGTGACAACAATTCCGGTAGGTATATGGGTGATTCGGACTGCCGAACTGACTTTATTGACATTCTGGCCACCATGCCCGCCTGCCCGGAAGGTATCGATCTTAAGATCATTGGGGTTCAATTCCACTTCAATTTCATCCACTTCCGGGAGCACCGTTACGGCGGTGAAGCTGGTGTGGCGTCGGCGATTGGCATCGAAGGGAGAAATCCGTACCAGCCGGTGAACCCCCATTTCCGATTTAAGCAGTCCGTAGGCGTAAGGACCGCTTACTTCGATTGTTGCATCCTTGATGCCGGCTTCTTCATTCGGCTGTAAATCAAGAATTTCGTATTTCAATCCCTGATTTTCAATATAATGGAGGTACATCCGGAACAGGATTTCCGCCCAGTCACAGGATTCGGTACCCCCGGCACCAGGGTGGATTGAAAGGATGGCATTTCTGCTGTCTTCCGGGGAATTGAAAAGTGCCCGTTCTTCGAGCTGGTTGAATTCCTTTTCCACTTCCTTGAGCTGCGAGGCAAGTTCGTTGGTAATCTGGGCATCAGTTTCTTCGGCGAAAAGGTCCTCAAGCTCCCGGATTTCGTTGATTTCCCGCTCCAGTTTTTCCATCCGGCTGATCAGATCGTCCAGCTGGGCGAGCCGGCGCATCACTGTCTGGGCGTTCTGCGGGTTGTTCCAGAAGTCGGCGGTAGCAGACTGTTCGCGCAGTCTTGCGCGTTCAATGCGCAGTTTGTCGATTTCAAAGAAATGCCGCAAGGTCACGGAACCGTGCGGCAAGCTGATTTAACTGTTCTGACACGGCGACAGTCTATTTCTTTTCGCCGGTATCGGCGTTTTGCTTGTAACGGCGCCGGAATTTCTCCACCCGGCCTGCAGTGTCGACGATCTTCTGCTTGCCGGTGAAGAAGGGATGGCAGGCAGAACAGATCTCGACATGAAGCTTCGGTTTTGTGGAACGGGTTTTGAAGGTGTTACCACAGGCACAGGTTACAATACACTCACCGTATGGTGGATGAATCTTTTCCTTCATGGCATGACTCCTTTTTAACTTTCACTCATTGATTCCAGAAACTCTTTATTATTCCTGGTCAGACGCATTTTGTCAAGGACGAATTCCATCATTTCCACCGGATTGAGTTCGGCGAGGAGTTTGCGCAGTACCCAGATGCGGTTGAGTTCAAATTCAGTCAGCAGCAGTTCCTCCTTCCGGGTGCCGGAACGCTGGAGGTCGATTGCAGGAAAGATCCGGCGGTCTGCAAGCCGGCGGTCAAGAATGAGCTCCATATTGCCGGTCCCCTTGAATTCCTCAAATATAACCTCGTCCATCCGCGAGCCGGTTTCAATCAGGGCGGTGGCAATGATCGTCAGACTGCCACCTTCTTCAATATTTCGGGCAGAGCCGAAGAATTTCTTCGGTTTCTGCAGGGCGTTGGAGTCCAGACCGCCGGAAAGGGTGCGGCCTGAATGAGGCACTACCAGGTTATGGGCACGGGCAAGCCGGGTGATGGAATCCAGCAGGATGACGACATCATGTTTGTTCTCCACCAGCCGTTTCGCCTTTTCCAAAACCATATCAGCAACCTGGACATGGCGTTCGGGGACTTCGTCAAAGGTTGAGCTGATGACCTCAGCTTTAACTGACCGTTCCATATCAGTTACTTCTTCCGGGCGTTCATCAATGAGCAGAATGATCAGTTTAATTTCCGGATGATTCTGGGTAATGCTGTTGGCGATTTTCTGCAGGAGAACGGTTTTTCCAGCTCGGGGCGGGGAAACAATCAGTCCACGCTGTCCTTTGCCGATCGGGGTGAAAAGGTCAACGACTCGCATTGAGAGGTCGTTCTTTTCCGGAATCTCCAGATGGATGCGTTCCTGAGGATAGAGCGGGGTTAATGCGTCAAAAGGTATCCGGGGCCGTTCTTCGGTCAGGGGCGTGCCGTTTATCGTCTCAATTTTCAGCAGGGCGAAATAGCGTTCGCTGTTCTTGGGCGGACGGGCGATGCCGGTAATGGTATCACCCGTGCGCAGTCCGAACCTCTTGATCTGCGAGGGGGAGACATAGATATCATCCGAGGAAGGGAGATAGCTGTATTCCGGTGAGCGCAGAAAACCGAATCCGTCTTCAAGGATTTCCAGCACGCCGTCAACCTGAACTCCCCCTTCGTTTCCCTCTGTTGCCCGCTGCCGGGCTTCCGCCTCAAGTATTGCCATAATCAGACCGGGTTTGCGTTTTTCCCGGTAATCAGGAATCCCGAGTGATTCGGCAATCTCATACAATTCGGTTATTTTCTTGTTTTTAAGCTCTTCCTGTGTCATATTTGCTCCTTACTGACCGATTTTGTTTCCCGATAAACGAAAAGATGCTAACCGGGAATTACCAACTAAAAATTGAATCTTGCCTCGGATGCCATCAGAATTCAAATTCATTATACAAAAATGGTAAACTGGTGTCAAGAAAGTCGCCCGTACTTTCCTTCTCTTGTTTTTGATCATTCACCCTGTTTCCGCCTGATATTGCTGTGATGCATTTTTACAGGGTTTCTGAGAAGTGTATCATTACAGTGACAGTTACATGTCTCATGTATTTTATTGTCTCATACCGTGATACACCCCATGCGATCCGGACGACAAACATATTCTCTATTCCATTGGTTCTGAATAAGATAAGCGATCAAAATCAGATTGGCATGTGAGTTGCTTAATATATGATTGTGATCGCGCAAGGAGTTTAAAAATGTCTCAACTCTGGGAAGCAACATGCACCGAATGCGAGTATTCTTGGGTGGCATTCATAACTGGTTCTGTATGGGACGGGTGTGAGTGGTTGGGATGCTCCATTAATGGTGAGCAGGGTCAGGGGCTGACTCTGCTCACCTTATCCTGCATGGTCTGATTTCTGTCCCTGCGGTCATCTATTTTGATTGTAGTAACGAGACGCTGACATCCCATAGCAGCCAAGCGGTCGTGAATCTTTTTCAAAGTAGAGAAAATCTCATCCCACTCGCCTTCGACACATGTGCCCATGGGATTTATCGAATAGTTCAATCCGCTGCTTTTTATTATTTCCAGTGCGGTGCGAATGTATTTGCTGACACTGGGATCTCCCGTGCCTACTGGAACAACACTGATTTCTACGATCAGCATTACTTAAATAAAGCGTTCAAAACGCTCTTTTCCTGCCTTACAGATCGGGCATTTTCCCGGCGGTTCCGGACGGGCGCACAGGTAGCCGCACACTTTACAGCGCCATACCGGTAGCGACAGTTTTGTTATTTCCCGGGCGTTCGTTACAGGTTCCGGTTCGGTATAACCGGAAATGAAAAACTGGGCCGGTCTTCTTTCAGGTATCGAGCCTTTCCGGATCCTGCCGGCGATCCAGTCATCAGATACATAAAGGGCACAGTAGCAGGCGCCGAACTCTTCCAGATCAGCATCGCGGTAATAACAGGGGCAGATGATATCGATGTCTTTTTCCTTATCTCCTAGGGCAAGTCGGCACGGACAGGCACGGTAACCGTATCTTTTTTCGTTGGTCAGCAGGGCGGCAACCAGTCCGAGCGTAAAATTCCGGTCCGGATTCAGGTTATAACCGGCTTCTTCCGCTTCTTTTTTCAGCTGTTCATAAAGCTTGACGACCTCAGGCGGAAATTCTTCAGTCATATTCAGATTTCCAGCAGTTCCCGGATTCTTTCTTCATCATAGCCGACAACCACCTGATTATCAATCTGAATTGTCGGGAATGAGCCGCGGGGATTGAGTTGGCGCACGCGATTGATTATTTCTTCCCGTTCCGGTCCGGAAGTGAGGTCGACGTCGATGAACTCGTATTCGATTCCGTTACTGTTGAGCAGTTCCTTGGTCATCCGGCACCACCCGCAGGTGGACAGTGCATATAAGATAACTTGATGCTTATTATTTTTCCCACTGATTTTCTGAAAAGGCATGGACCTCCTTCCGATTTTTTAAGTTTTACCGCCGCATTCCGGACAGATCGTAGTGTTGCGGGGTAACGGTTTGCCGCAATGCGGACAGAAATTTATTTTGGTCTGGCAGGGCTGGCAGACCGTTTCTTCTCCGGTAAGTGGCTGGTCACAGTAGGGGCACCGGCAGCCGGTATCTTTCAGCTGGCGGCGCCGCAAATAGTCCCGGATTGCAGCATGGAGGGCATCAGCGCCGAGATTGGAACAGTGCATTTTATTGGGCGGGAGACCGCCGAGTTCCTTTGCCACTTGCTCGTTGGTGATCTTGAGCGCCTCTTCAATTGTCTTTCCCTTTGCCATTTCGCTCACCATTGATGATACGGCAATTGCGGCACCGCAGCCGAAGGTTTTAAACTTGACATCGGTGATTACACCATTCTCTACTTTAATATAAAAGGTCATCATATCACCACAGACCGGATTGCCCACTTCGCCTACACCATCGGCATTTTCAATCTCCCCCACATTGCGGGGGTTACGGAAATGCTCCATTACCTTTTCTGAATACATATTTGCTCCTTAATTTTCCTCATGCTGATGATTTTGTCCAGTTTTGCATGCATAGGGGTTTTCTCCCCGGAGATAGCGGGCATAGAGCGGGGAGATGCTGCGCAGGCGGCTTACAATCGACGGTAGGCGGTCGAGAAAATAGTCAATATCTTCATCGGTGTTGTCCTTGCCCAATGTCAACAGAAGTGAGGACTGAGCGACTGCATGGTCAATGCCCAGTGCCAAAAGCACATGTGAGGCTTTGAGAGTGCGGGCGGTACAGGCGGAACCGGAGGCGGCGGCAATTCCCGCATCATCGAGAGAAAGCAGAAGAGCTTCGCCTTCCACAAACTCAATGCACATACTGACAACACCGGGCAGTCTATCGATAGGGTGGCCGGTAAAGATGATCCGTTCAACCCGGGCAGGCAGTTCCTGGTAAAGACGTCTGCTCAGCCGGTTCATGTTTTCCCGCCAGCCGGACAGGTGTTCCCCGGTGATTTCTGCTGCCCTGCCCATGCCCGCGATCGCCGCTACATTCTCAGTTCCGGCACGGCGGCCTTTTTCCTGAAATCCCCCCTCAATCAACGGGTTGATCCGGATGCCGGGTTTGAGATAGAGGACAGCCGCTCCCTTCGGACCGTAAACAGACTGGGCAGAAAAGGTATAGGCGTCCACTTCCAGCCGGGTAACATCAACCGGGATCCTGCCGACCGCGGCAGTACCGTCGGAATGAAACAGAACTCCCCGTTCCCGGCAGATTGCAGCCAGCTGTTCAACGGGCTGAATTGTCCCGATTTCGTAGTTTGCATGCATCACTGAGACCAGAATCGTGTCCGGTCTGATTGTTTCCCGCAGTTTCTGCGGATCAACTCTGCCCCACTGATCAACCTTCAAGGTAGTTACATCAAAGCCCGACCGTTTGAGCGTGCGGGTCTGTTCGAGAATCGAGATGTGTTCAATGGCGGAAACGATGATGTGTCTACCTCGGTTCTGATGGGCAAACGCCAAGCCTTTGAGTGCCAGGTTGTTGCTTTCGGTGGCAGAACTGGTGAAAATTATTGATTCCGGTGCCGCATTAATCAGTCGGGAAACCTGATTTCGGGCTTGTTCAATTGCCTGGCGCGGCGGGTCGCCAAATCGGTGCAGGCTTGAGGGATTGCCGAAATGCCGATTCAGATATGGGTGCATTGCTGCAATCGCTTCGGGCAGGACCGGAGTGGAGTTTGCATGGTCAAAATAGACTGACTTCATAACTATTTGACTCCTGATATTGTGCGGGAGGTTTACATGCGTTCCATGACTTCAATTCCCAGGAGTTTCAATCCGGTTCTGATGACGGTGCCGACCATTTCCACAAGCGCCAGTCGGCTGCGCTTCAATTCCGGGTTCGGTGCGTTCAGCACCGGGATGCGGTCATAAAAAAATGAAAATTCACGTGTTAAGCGGTAGATACGATTGGCGATGCGATGAGGTTCATAATTCTGGGCGGCTGCGATTACCGCATCTGGAAACAGGGCAATCTGTTTAAGCAGATTTAATTCTTCCGGGGTAACGAGCGTTTCCGGATGAAAGTCCACAATTTCTAAATTGCCCGCCTTTCTCATGATTGACCGCGTGCGGGTATAGGCATACTGCAGATAAGGTCCGGAGTCACCGTCAAGCGCAAGCATCCGGTTCCAGTCAAATACTACCTCCTTCACTCGGTTCTGTGAAAGGTCAGCATATTTGATGGCACCGACTCCGACCCGGCGGGCAATTTCCTCCTTTTCAGATTCGGGCAGGTCGCGTCCCTGAATGATTGCCCTTGCCCGTTCTATTGCTTCATGGATTACATCTTCCAGCAGGATGAACCGGCCGGCACGGGTAGAAAGTCTGCCTTCGGGTAGACGGATGAGACCGAAATTCACATGGATGCAGGGAACGTCATAGCCCAGGAGTTTCATTGCAGCACTGAACTGCTTGAAGTAGAATTCCTGTTCATTGCCGACTACATAAAGAATCTTTTCCGGATGCCACTGTTCAATCCGATATTCTGCGGTGGCGATTTCCCTGGTGGCATAGAGGCTTGTGCCATCCGATTTCTGAAGAAGCAGGGGAACCTTGATACCAACACGGTCAAGCGGGATCAGAACCACTGTTTCCTGTTCACTAACCGTCTCTTCACCAGCAGTCAGGGGAGCAGGCGGTTTTTCCCGGCGGGCAATTCCGAGCCGGAGTGCCCGGTCAATAACCGATTGCAACCGTGGGGCATAGAAGCTTTCACCGAGGGTGTGATCAAAGCGGACTCCAAGCAGTTGATAAACCCGTTCAAATTCCTGCCGACTCAGCCGGACAAACTCCTGCCAGCGGGTACGGGCGACAGGGTCACCGGTCTCCAGCCGCCGGAACCATTCCCGTGCCTTCCTTTCGAGCTCGGGTTTTTCTTTTGCCTCCTGATGAAACCGGATATAGAGATCCAAGAGGTGCCGGGTGGAGCTGCGGCTCAGTTCAGCGACATCCCCCCATATTTCATAGGCACAGAGGAGTTTACCAAATTGGGTTCCCCAGTCACCCAAGTGGTTGTCACCAATCACCCGGTAACCGAGAAAAGAGTAGATGTTGTAAAGCGCCTGACCGATAACAGTTGAACGGAGATGGCCGACGGAAAATGGTTTGGCAATGTTCGGGGAGGAATAATCGATGACAATGGTCTTGCCAGTGCCGAAGGTGAAACTGCCGTAGCGTTCCGGTGTCTGACCTGAAAGCCCCGGTGAAATCCCATGATAATCCTCAAAGACCTGACGGGCCAGTTCGCAGGGCTGAAACTTGAGGTTGACATAGCCGCCACTGGCACTTATGGCTGTAAATGGTGTACCGGTAAGATTCAACGTTTCTGCAACATGGCGCGCCAGCTCCTCCGGTGGTTTACGGACTGTTTTTGCCAGCCTGAATACCGGAACTGCCAAGTCGGCATCAATTTCAGGTTCTCCGGTGCGGATTTCTGCCGGTGTCAGTTCCAGCCCGAGTTCTGCAAACCGGTCGGACAGGAGCTGGCGGCAGCGGGCAAGAAAGTAGACCGCCGGTATTTCGGTCATGGAGTCTCCGGAAGTGAGCTTAATATCTGAGTAAATGCCTGAAATGCAGCCGGCTCGAAAAGGACAAAACGTATCAGTTCTGGATATTGATGTTTCTGGCAGTGGCGCAATGCAGAGGCAAGCATCAGCCTGGCACATGCCGACACAGGGAATCCACCAACCCCGGTGCCCAATGCGGGAAAGGCAACCGATCTGATTTTCAGCCGTGCGGCTTCCTCGAGGGCACTGCTGGTAGCACGGGTAATCAACTCCGCATTCGTAACCAGATCCTGCCCCATGACCGCAGCATGGATACAGAACTTAGCCTTCAATCTGCCGGCGCTGGTAGTTACCGCTGCCCCCGGTTCAACCGGCCCGAGTTTCATTGCCTCCTGTTCAATCTCGGCTCCCCCGCGGCATTTGATGGCACCGGCGACACCACCACCCATCCAGAAGTGGTTGTTGGCAGCATTGACGATTGCCTCAGTATCCTGGTCAGTGATGTCCCCGAGTATCACTTCCAGCCGGCAGTTGCCGAAAGTCCGGACAATGGGACTACAGGCGTTCATACTGCTCAATGATGGCATAGACTTCGTCTACCGAGCCTGCCTGGAGCAGTCCGTTCCGGACCTCCTCCCGGCGCAGCAGACTGGAAAGTTTTGCCAGTGTCCAGATATACTCACGTTTGAGCGCTTCCGGAGCGGCGATTAGGAAAATAAGATGGGACAATTTGCCATCCAGACTGGAGAAGTCCACTCCGGTTTCGGAACGGCCAAAGGCGATCACGGCTTCCCGGACTGCATTGGTCCGGGCATGAGGTATGGCAACACCAAAACCGATTCCAGTGCTTTCAAGATTCTCCCGGCGCATGATTGCGGAAATGAACTCTTGTTCGCTGGTGACCAGGCCAGCGGTAACCAGCGGTGCGGTGAGTTCTGCAATGACCGCCGACTTTTCCCGGCTGTTGAGTTTCAGGATAACTGCCGCAGGCAGCAGCAGTTCGGACACTTTTTTGGGCATTACTCCTCCTTGTCCGTTTTGAAAAATACGACCGGTTTTTGAGAGTGCCGGAGCAGATATTCGGGGGAAAGGGGAGTTTCGGCACTCACAACCAGCAGGTCAATTCTGTAACTTTCACAAAGTTGAGCAAGGCGTGCCAGCGGCTCGCCGGTTTCCAGCAAAAGTGAAACCCGGACATTCTGATTGAAGGATTGATCCTCAATTTCATAGAGTACCTGCCAAGCCTTCTCTTCTTCCGATGAGTGTTTCCGGATTCTGCCGGCTCTTAATTCCTCCGGACGGGTGCGGTCTGAACTTGTGTCAGCCGGCAGCAGGTAGACTGCAAACAGGTGGGCATTCAGGCGGGCGGCCAGGCTGACGGTCCAGCGGGCGGCGGGTCGGAACCGGACCGGACTTGAGAGTGCGAGCAGGATGCGGTTGATCATTTGCCGACGCAGAAGTTTTCAAATATCCGGTTGAGAATCGCATCGGATGTAACCGGCTGGTCAATAGCTGTGAGCGCATCGAGTGCGGTCCGTACTTCAAACAGACGGGTTTCCAGATTTTCACTCCTGATGCCAGCACGGAGCGCATCCCGGCAGCGGGTAAGGCATTCAATCTGGCGTTGAGTGAAGACCGGACAGGTTGCACTGGCAACCATCAGCTCCCGGTGCAGGCGTCGGCGCAGGAGATTCAGATTTTCGCCAGTTTTGCAGGAGACCGACACCGGATTTTTCAGGCCGAGTTTTCCCGGCTGGAACCGCGGTGTGAGGTCCGACTTATTAAGCACCGGAATTTTAGGTTTGTCTGCGATCCGGATTAAAATCTCCCGGTCAAGCGGTCGGGCTGGCATGGAGCGGTCAAATACGATCAGTACCAGATCCGCCTCTGCAATCGCCTTGGAAGTTTCAACCGTACCCCGGCGGGTGAGCGGGTTGCGGGCATCAGGATGATAACCGCAGGTGTCAATGAGCCGGACCGTTATTCCTCTCAGGTCAAGACGGGCTTCAATTCGATCCCGGGTTGTGCCGGGGATCGGGCTGGTGAGAACCCGCTTTTCTTGCAGAAGACAATTGAACAGACTGGATTTGCCGACATTGGGTCTGCCCACGATCGCTACCGTCACCGGCTCAAAGAGCCGGTTAGTGGCTTCTGCCTGGCGGATCTTCCGGTCAAGTTCGGCGATGAGCCGTTGAATTTTGCGGTCAATAGTGACTAAATTGAATCCGGGATTTCCCGGATGAGACTCTTCGGCAAAACCCAGCCGGTATTCCAGTTCAGCACACAGCTGATAAAGCGGTTCTCGCAGACGGTTAACAAGTTCGGCGGTAGCGCCGTTGTACGCCTTGATTGCGACGCGCAGTGCGCGCAAGTTCCGGGCATGGACAAGTCCTGCTACCGCTTCGGCTCTAGAAATGCTCATTTTCCGATTGAGAACCGCACGCCGGGTGAATTCGCCCGGTTGAGCAAGACGAGCACCCAGACGCCGGCACATCCGGATGATCCGGTCCACAATCAGCGGACTCCCGTGAGATGAGATCTCTGCCATATCTTCTCCAGTATAGGAGCGTGGAGCGTGGAAAACTGTGATCATTACCTGGTCAATTAATTCCCCTTTTTCATTCCGGAGCCAGCACAGGCGGGCGGTGTAGCCGGGCCGGGCTTGAAAATTCTGACCGGGTATGAGCCGTTCCAGCAGTGCAAAGGTGTCAGGCCCGGAGATTCTGATGACCGCGATCCCGCCAATTCCGCTGGGGGTTGCGGGGGCAACAATCGTATCCTCTGTCATTGATTGCGGATTGCGTCAGCCCTTCGTTCCTGTCGGGGGCACGGTTTCTTGCGGTGCGATGATGACATTGCGGCGGGAGCCGGTGCCGACCGCATATACCCGTACCTGGGGCATAGTCGCAAGCGCATCCTGGACAACCGCCATTTCCTTCTCGCTCAGAAAGTCGAGCGCCATCTCCCGTTGGGTCTCGGTGACGATTTTGGCAACCGCTAGCGCCTTCTTACGCAGGAAGTTGTCCCGCCGCTGGAGATAGCCGGCAACATCCACGGTAATCGGCGCAATTTCCGGGAATCGGCGTCGGACAATCGTGCGCACGAGATGCTGGAGTGCCTTGAGTGTGGCACCCCGCCTGCCAATCAGAATTGCACTTGCCCGTTTGGTTTTGATGTTAGCCAGATAACCTTCGTTCGTCCGGTGGACCTCAACCTTTGCCCGGATGCCGATGTGGCTGATCAGTTCTTCGATCACCCGGGCAATATGCTCTTCTTCGGAAGCAGGAACTTCGGGTGCAAAATGGACATCGGCCTGAATCGCCGGATTTAACTCACCCCCGGTTTCGGGGCTTTTCTGAATTTCTGCCATAATGAACCTCCTTTGGTTGCGATCAGACTCTCGCCAATTGAGAGTATATTATAGATAAACCAGTATAACTGCAATCCGCTGGAGAGATTGAGAAAGATTGCAGTGATGAAGATCGGAAAGATCACCGTCAGCGCCCAGTTCTTTTTGTCGGTGGCGGTCAGCAGGTTCTGGGCGATGAATGATACCCCCATCAGAATCGGGAGCAGTCCGAGCGCAAAGCCCCCGATTAGTGGTACACCTGCCGGAATGTGTCCGAACAGGGTATCAGGCTGGGAGAGATCCTTGAGCCAGAGAATAAAACCTGCGCCCCTCAGTTCAATGAAATTGCGCAGGACCGCATAGAGGGCAAAGAAAACCGGCATCTGAATCAGCAGTGGCAGACAGCCGGAAAGCGGATTCACGCGGTAGAGCTGATAAAGGCGCATCGTTTCCTGATTAAGCTGTTGCGGGTCGTCCTTGTATTTCTTCTTAAGCTCCTCCAGTTTCGGCTGCAACAGCTGGAGCTGACGCATCTGGCGGGTCTGAGTCCGAGTCAGAGGATAGAATATCAGTTTCATCACGAGCGAAAAGATAACGATCGCCCCACCCCAGTTGTGCACGAGCTGATAGAACAGCCGGAGGACAAACAGGATTGCGAGGGCAACCGGTTTAAGCCAGCCGAGGCTGACAACATTCTCAAATCCGAGACCAAACTGGCGCAGCCGGTTGTATTCGATCGGTCCCAGGTAAATCAGATAACGGGCAGGATTTTTGCTGACTGTGTGGGTTATCTGCATTCCTACTCTGCCGTCAGGCAGTGCCTCGGCTTGGCAGGAGTCGACACCGGTCTGATTCACCAGAGCGGCAAAGAAGTATTTGGATTTCAGGCCTGCCCAGTCAGCCGCCGCACCGAACGGCTTGCGCCGGAGATTCGAGGCAGCAATCTGATGCACCCTACCCGATGCGCGGGCATAGAAATGAAAATTGGCAAGGTCTTCCTTCAGGTTTGCCTCGGTGGTGGCGATGCCACCACGGGCATCAAAGGTGAGTCGATTAAAGGCAGATTCGGCATCAAGCAGAAGCTGCAGAGTGTAGTCATCTCCGATTATCCAAGTGAGGGTCAATCTGCCGGGAGTGGTGTGATACTGCAGAGTTATGGATGTGTCGGTGGCCTGATATCCGCTCAGCGGGGACTGAGCAAGTTCCTGGATACCCAGAATCGTCTGTCCTTCGGGAATCAGCTGGACACGGTAGTTTTTCAGATAGCAGGAATTGAGTGCGGCATTACGGCTGGAGATCGTGACTTCAAGAAACCGGTTACTCAGGGTGAAGCTGGTTTCCGGGTATTGATGTTCAGGTTCGGGGGTAGTGGTAAGTACCGGTGCTTGGGGGTGGACGGCCAGCGACTCGACCGGTGCGGGTGTTGGGGGTGGTGTGGTCCGGGTCCGGCCCGGAAGCAGAAGCTGCCAGAGGATGAGGATTATCATGATAATGGCAAAGCCGACAAGCATTCTGAGGTTGTCTGAATTCATCGCCACATCATCCTTTGTTTTTCTGAAGTTTTTCCGGAACCGGGTCATATCCTCCCGGATTCAGGGGATGGCACCTGAGGAGCCGTTTCAGCGCCAGCCATGTGCCGGCGCGGACTCCATGCCGGGATACCGCCTCGAACGCATATTCAGAGCAGGTAGGGTAAAACCGGCAGGACCCAGGCAGAACTGTTCCCCAAGTCAGCTGATATCCCCGGATCAGGAACACGATGAGTCTTGTGAGCATGCTGATACCCCCCAAAAAAGTTTTCTTATCTCTTGTTTCAAAGCTTCATAGCTGAGATTTTCCGCTCCGGGCCTGACCTGGACAATGTAATCATAACCTGCCGGTAACCATTCCTTGTTGCGGCGGTAGATTTCCCGCAGCCGTCGTTTCAGCAGGTTACGGATTACCGCACCATGGATTTTTGAGCTCAAATGGAAGGCGATGCGCCGGGCGGGGTTGTGGGTTTCAGTTTTAAGGTATTTTAAGGTAAAAAGGGGTGAAACAATCCGCTTTCCCTGCTGGGCAATGGAGATGACTGCCCGGCGGTGCCGGACAATTTCCACCCGTTTGAGACTTTCGCGCATCGGAGCAGTTGTGCCGGAAGGGCACGGTTATGCTCATACGGTCAGACGGTGTCTGCCCTTACGCCGCCGGTTGGCAAGCACTCTTCTGCCACCGACGGTTTTCATCCGGGCGCGAAAGCCATGCGTCCGTTTACGCCTGATCTTTGACGGTTGATAAGTTCTTTTTGGCATATGAATTCCTTTTGGTGATTATAAGCATCCTGATAACAATAGTCAAGATTTGCAGTAAAGCCCCAATATTTACAGTTAGAATTCCGAAAACGGACTAATTTCACATTTCTAGGAGCGCGAAAAGATGGCATTTAAGGTAACTTACTTATTTGCAATACTTTATGAACTTGATACTGGCTGATAATCATAAATGAGTGGTTCACCCGGGTGAACCCGGGATCGGTTTTTATTCTCCTGCGCAGTACCGGGTAAGTCCCTAAACCGAGCTTACGTTCCGGAGCCGGTCTTCTGGATGTATATCAGACGGAGCTGGGTCAGGACATCGTCAATGAGTTCGGTTTCCTCGGTAGTGCGGTTTCCTTCAGTTTTTTCCTTGAGCATCTGGATCGTATCGATAGTATAATGGGCAAGACGAAAGTCGGGTTCCGGGTTGTTGCCGTCCGGGTTTACCGGCTGACCGAGATAGGCAAGGGCAGTGGCGGTAAGGGTGAGGATTAGACCGTTCAGGCTCGGCGGCAGTTCGCCGGCACAGGATTCATGGTTATGCTGTTCAGTCATAATTTAATAATGTTTTTATATGAACCACTTTGCCATCCTGCAGATAGATGCGGGGTACGCGCGGGCTCACCCGGCAGATGATTTCATAAGGGATTGTGCCCGCAAGCAGTGCCAGTTCATTGGCGCAGATTTTCTTGCCGTCAGCTGAGCCGAGCAGAGTTACTACATCGCCGAGCTTAGTTTCTGGAACATCGGTGACATCAAGCATGGTCAGGTCCATTGAGACATTGCCGACCACCGGCACCTTTCTGCCGTGCAGGAGACAGTATCCTTTGTTAGTGAGCGAGTGGGGATAGCCGTCACCGTAACCGGCAGAGATGACAGCAATCCGCGAGTCACGGGTAGTGAAGTAGTTGCGTTCATAGCTGATTGATGTGCCTGCAGGAAATTCCCGGAGATTGACAATCCGGGAGCGCAGGCTCATTACCGGTTTTAATGTGAACGGTGCTTGGCGATGGCCGAAGTGGTAACTCAATGGCATAATGCCGTATAGCATAAGTCCGGGGCGGACCATGTCCAGCTGTGCCTCGGGAATGTTGAGGCAGCCAGCAGAATTTGCCGCATGACGCAGAAAACCGGTTATGCCGCGGTGCTCGAGTTGGGCGGTCAGCCGGTTGAACTCCTGGACCTGTTGGCGGGTGAAGTGGATGTCAGTATCGGCAGCTGGAAAATGGGTGAAAACGCCGGCAAGGGTGATACCATGCAGACTGGCAACCCTGGTGATGAAATCGAGCGCTTGGTTCAGGCTGACGCCGGTTCTGCCCATACCGGTGTCGACTTCGATGTGGACCGGAATTGCGGTCTGTCGCCGTTGTGCCTCCTGAGCGAGGGTAAGCGCAAACTGTTCATCCGAAACCGTTGGTATCAGCCGGTATTCAAACAGTTCGGGGATTTCCTTTTCGGGGACCGGAGAGAGGATCAGTACGGGTGCATCAGTAACGCCGGCATGGCGGCAGCTGACCCCTTCTTCAACGCTGGCAACGCCGAAGGCGTCAACAAAATTCCGGGCGGCACGGGCAATTTCCCTAAGTCCGTGACCATAAGCGTCGGCTTTGATTGCAAACAGCAGTTTGCGGCTGCCGATTGCCGAGCGTACCTGCACGATGTTGTGTCTAAGGGCATCAAGGTCAATTTCTGCCCAGATCCGTCCGCGGTTCACGGATATCATATTAATATTATTTTGAGGGGTGTCAAATATGCGGGGCGGGATTCCTTGACTGAACTGAGATTGCCGGTTAGAATGATAGATAAACTAAACGGAGCAGAACAATGAGTGAAAGGATATTGCGTTTAGTGCTTTTGGGTCCGCCCGGTTCTGGGAAGGGAACACAGGCGGATCTGCTCGCCAGTCAGCTGGGGTTTGTCCATTATTCAACCGGTGAGGTTTTCCGGGAGCAGATCAGTCAAGGAACCGAACTGGGCCGGTGGGTTGAAAGTTATGTGGCAAGAGGTGCACTGGTACCGGATGAGGTCGTTCTGGCAGTCGTAGAAGAGTTTATCCGACAGCATGGGCAGCAGTCAATTGCGTTTGATGGATTTCCCCGGACCGTGCCGCAGGCGACCGGGCTCGATGAACTCCTGAAACGGCAGAGTGCGCAGGTCGATCGGGCGGTGCTGATTGATTTGAGTGATGATGAGGTGGTGCGCCGGCTTTCCAGTCGCCGGCAGTGCAGAAATTGCAGCCGGATTTATAATCTGAGTTTCAGTCCCCCGAAAAATGCCAGTGTCTGCGATGTGTGCGGCGGTGAACTTTATCAGCGTGCCGATGATCAAGAGGAAACAATTCGCTCACGGTTACGGGTTTATGCCGAGCAGACCAGCCCGCTGATTGATTATTACAAACAGCAGGGAAAGCTGGTGCGACTGGACGGAAGTCTTGGGCGGGACCGGGTGTTTGCGGATCTGAAACAGCTGGTTGAGCAGTTGAGATGAGTGATGGCACTTTATATCAAAAGCGATGTCGAGGTGGCGGGAATGAGAATTGCGGGCAGAATTGTCGCTGGTGTCCTGAAACGGGTTGCAGAGGTGGTGGTGCCCGGTATTACTCTCAAGGAGCTGGAGGCGGTGTGTATTGACTACATCCGGAGTGCCGGCGGTGTACCGACCTTCCTGGGTTACCGGGGTTTTCCCGCCGGGGTATGTATCAGCGTGAACGATGAAGTGGTGCATGGTATTCCTGACTCCAGGGTATTGAATGACGGAGATATTGTAAAGGTGGATGTCGGGGTGACCAAAGATGGTCTGATTGCCGACGGCGCCCGGACATTTTTTGTCGGCAGGGTTGAACCGGCGGTAGCGCAACTGGTGCGGGTAACTGAGGCTGCATTTTACGAGGGACTGAAGTTCTGCCGGGCCGGATTCCGAGTGGGGGACATCAGTGCGGCAATCCAGCGTTATGTCGAGGCGCAGGGATATTCTGTCGTCCGGGAACTGCACGGCCACGGAGTCGGGGTTGAACTGCATGAGGAGCCGACAATTCCCAATTTCGGCAAGCCGGGCAGCGGGAGAAAGCTGGAGAAAAACATGACGTTGGCGATTGAGCCGATGGTGAATATGGGCGGGCCGGCGGTCCGGACATTGAAGAACGGCTGGACCGTAGTGACCGCTGACGGCAAGCCTTCGGCACATTATGAAAATACCGTACTGGTGACTGATGATGAGCCGGAAATATTGACTGGAGTTGTTGAACCGGTATAACAATAAGAGCGGTTATGGCAAAAAAGGACATGATTCAGGTTGAAGGGGTGGTGACCGAGGCACTGCCCAATGCTACTTTCCGTGTGCAGCTGGACTCCGGGCACTCCGTGCTTGCTCATATTTCCGGTAAGATGCGGATGCACTGGATCAAGATCCTGCCTGGCGACCGGGTTACAGTTGAGCTTTCTCCCTATGATTTAAACCGGGGGAGAATCGTTTACCGGTTCAAGTAGATTTAACATGCTATCGGCAGAAAGGAGATAGAGAAACAATGAAGGTCCGTTCCTCAGTGAAAAAGCGCTGCGCCCATTGCAAGGTTGTGAAACGCAAGGGGGTAGTGCGGGTGATCTGTAAACGCGAACCCAAGCATAATCAGCGTCAGGGTTAATGTTTGAAAATCAGTCTTCGGGCACCGTGACCGTGTCAGGAGCTTAGGTGCCGAAATACATATTTATTTCCGGCGGCGTCGTTTCTTCGCTGGGAAAGGGAATTGCCACCGCATCGATCGGACTACTGCTCAAGAGCCGTGGATTGCAGGTGATGCCCCTGAAGTTTGATCCGTATATCAATGTTGACCCGGGAACGATGAATCCGTTTCAGCATGGTGAGGTATTTGTTACCGATGATGGTGCGGAGACCGATTTGGATTTGGGGCATTATGAGCGGTTTATCAACCGTAATCTCAGCCGGGATAATAACTTGACCGCCGGGCAGATTTATTCTGCGGTGATTGAAAAGGAGCGCCGGGGGGAATATCTGGGCAGGACGATTCAAGTTGTGCCCCATATTACCGGAGAGATCAAGGAGCGGATCCGGAAGGTTGCCCGGGGCCAAGATGTAGTGCTTACTGAGATCGGTGGTACAGTCGGCGACATTGAGGGTCTTCCTTTTCTGGAAGCGGCGCGTCAGTTTGCGCTTGAGGAGGGGAGGGAAAATGTGCTCTATATCCATCTGACGCTCGTGCCGTTTGTTCCGAGCGCCGGGGAGTTCAAAACCAAGCCGACTCAGCATTCAGTGAACAAGTTGCGCGAAATCGGTATTCAGCCGGATATTCTGCTGTGCCGGGCAGAAAAGCCGCTTCCCCCAGATGCCAAGGAAAAGATTGCGCTTTTCTGCAATGTACAGCCAGAAGCAGTGATTGAGGCGGTTGATGTAAAAAACATCTATGAGATTCCGCTGGTGTTTCAGCGGCAGGGACTTGATGATTTGATTGTCAGGAAGCTGGGGTTGAGACGGAGGAGTAGGGTTGATATGAAGCCTTGGCGGGAGTTTGTCCGGCGGCAAAGTCAAGCCCAGAAGACCATAGCGATAGGTTTGTGCGGCAAATATGTCCAGCTGAGAGATGCCTACAAGTCGGTGATCGAGGCGATCGTTCATGCTGGAGCTGCAGTGGGGGTAAGACCGGAGATTGAGTTTATTGAGGCTGAGGAGTTGTCATCAGCAAATGTGAGGACACGATTGAGCCGGTTTGCCGGTATCATTGTCCCGGGCGGTTTCGGAGTGCGGGGCATGGAGGGGAAGATGGCAGCAATTACCTTCTGCCGGGAGCAGGGGGTGCCATTTCTCGGGCTCTGTGTCGGACTTCAGGTAGCGGTCATTGAGTTTGCGCGCAATGTATGCGGACTCAAGGGTGCTAATTCAACCGAGTTTGCTCCAAAGACTCGTTATCCGGTAATTCATCTTATGCCGGCTCAGCGGGGAAAGCGTATTAAGGGCGGGACAATGCGTCTTGGTGCCTATCCCTGTGCCATCAGGAAGCCGAGTTTGGCATTCGGGTGCTACCGGCGGCGTCTTGTCTGGGAGCGGCACCGGCACCGGTATGAGGTTAACAACCGCTTTCTTGGACTTTTTGCACGCTACGGGCTGATCGCTTCCGGTATGTCGCCGGACGGCAGACTGGTGGAAATGATTGAGTTACGCCACCACCCCTTTTTTATCGCTACTCAATTCCATCCGGAGTTCAAGTCGCGGCCACTGGCACCACATCCCCTGTTTACTTCATTTCTAAAGGCAAGTTATGAGTTTGCTCAGCGCGGTACTGCTACTGGTACGGGGGCTGCCGCTTGAACTGGCAATTGCGGTCGCAAGGATTTTTACCTTAATCTATCTTTTTTTCCGGCACGATTATCGAAGGGAGATTGAGATCAATCAGCGTCTGCTTCTGGGTAAGGGGGATCGGTGGTTCTGGCTGAGAAATGGCTGGTGTATCGGCAGGAATCTAGCGTTGATGTCTAGGCTGGGAACGCCAACCGGCAATAAATTAATTGACAGTGCGGTCATTTACAGGGAAAATATTGCCGATGGGAGTGTACAGCCAAATGGTCAATCGGCATATATCATGGTTTCTTTCCATTTTGGAGTGTGGGAATTTCTCCCCGGGATTTACCGGCTTCAGGGGCAGGATGTGGCTGTAGTGACGGGAGATATGCGCGACAAAAAATTTAACCGGTTGGTCAAGCGGTTGCGTTCGAAAACCGGTGTTAAGCTGGTTAATAGGACAAGGATGCTGATCGAACGGTTGCGGCGGTCCGGAATAACCGGCTTCATGCTGGACAATACTGCACGGGGAATACGGATTCAGGTCGTTCTGGATGGCGTGACTTTCCGTATTCCGGCATTGCCGTTCGCCTTCGGAAGGAGATGCGGTTGCAGTGTGAGACCCGTATTCTGTTATTGGGATCACGGACGTCTGCGGGTGCAGGTTTTTCAACCAGAAAGTCCAGAGGGGTGTATCCGGGCACTGCTTCAGATGGTGCGGGAACGGCCGGCAGAATGGATATTCTGGGGAAAGGCTGGGGCGATTTCCTGAAAATGAGTCTGGTCGACCAGGTAAAATTCTTTTCTGCTACCTGCTGCAAGGTCCTATATCTGTCATTACTGCTTTTTGGTGGCTGCAAGGAAGAGGATGGAGGATTTGAAAGCTATAAATTGCCCAATCAGGTTGTCCGGGATTTTGAGCTGGATGAATCGGTGAGTGGCAGGCGTCTTTACCGATTAAGTGCCCGGCTGGCAACTGTCTGGGAAGATGAATCCCGGATTGATGTGGAAACTCTGGAAGTGATTTTTTATGGCTACGATGAGCAGCCTTATTCCCGCCTTGTAGCCGATGCCGGGACAGTCTGGATTAGAGGTGAGGATTTGGTGGCGCGGGGGCATGTATTTGTGATTACCGGTGATAGCATGACACTGCGGACCGATTCGCTTGCCTGGAGTAATTCCCGGCGGCTGATTCATACACAGGCCGGAATTGTGATCGAAACCTCACAGGGGCAGATCGCTGGTACCGGACTGGTTGCAGATGCTCAGCTGAATAAAATTGAGATTCTCAGTGAGGTGCACGGGAGTTCCAATTATGAATTTGAACCCTAATCCCGTCTTACTACTTGCGCTGTCTATCGTTACGATTTCGAGCGGGGCGGAGATTTATGCCCGGAAAATGGAGATTGTGCGGATTGGAGGTATGCAAGCGACGGTTCTAAGGGAAAGTGTTGCTATTTCTGATCGTGGAACAGTGATTTGCAGTCGTAATGCCCAGCTGTCACCGAGTCGGGATTGGGCTGTTCTCTGGGATTCGGTTCGGATTAAAACATCGGAGGTTTATGTACAAGCAGATTCAGTGGAATATGACTTTTCTCAGCGTCGCTCCATGCTTTATGCCCGGCCTGGGAGGTTAATTACGGTGTATGGGGAATCGGTTGAGATTCGAGCACCGGCACTTGAGTATTCGTTTGTTGCGGGTATGATTCAGGCGCCTGCAGGTCTGGAATTGCGAGGCAGGAGCGGGGAATTTGTGGTTAACGGTCAACGGGGCTGTTATTTTCTGAAATCCCGGCAGGGAATAGTGGATTCGGAACCGACTTTAAAGATTATCCCTGAGCAGGGAACGGAGGTTGAGATTACGGCGACTAAGATGGATTATAATGATGTCGAAGGGCAGTTCAGAGCAACTGGTAATGTACGAGTACGCTCGGGGGCGGGGGAACTGGTGTGTGATTCTGCGGTTTTTCACCCCAGCGGGGATTCCGGTGTCGCTTGGGGAAGTCCGAAAGTAAAGGACAGCTCCGGAGTGGCAGAAGGCGATACCGTCGTATTTTATCTTAAAGACCGGTCTCTCCGGCAGGTTGCATTTCATGGTCGAGCGAAAGGACAGTATCGGACCAATTCTGGTGAAACTGTGCTGGTCAACGGTTCACAGTTAAGTATGGAGCTTGCCGACGGCAAAATTGATGTAATTGAGGTGGCAAATCTGATTTCCGGGCAGTTGATCAGACACGGTGCTGCCGAGCGGATCGGGGATTAGCAAGATGAAGCTTGTCGCCCATGAGTTGGTGAAGACCTATGGTGGCAGAAGGGTAGTTAATGAGGTTTCTCTGGAGCTTAACCGGCAGGAGGTGGTCGGACTTCTGGGGCCCAATGGTGCCGGCAAGACTACTACTTTTCATATGATTACCGGCTTCATTCGTCCTGATTCCGGCAGAATTTTTCTCGATGGTGTGGATATAACCCATCTGCCGGTTTATAAACGGGCACGGTTAGGTCTGGGGTATCTTTCTCAGGAGCCTTCGGTTTTCCGGAAACTTTCGGTTGAGGATAATATACGGGCGATTCTGGAACTGCTTAATATCTCTCGGGCTGAGCAGAAAGAGATAATCGATGGTTTGCTGACCAAGCTCAACATTACCGGGATCCGGCGGCAACGTGCCGGCAGCCTTTCCGGGGGCGAACGGCGACGGGTGGAACTGGCAAGAGCACTGGCTTCTAGGCCTTTATTTCTGCTGCTGGATGAGCCTTTTACTGGCGTGGATCCGATCGTCCGGGCGGAAATTCAGGATATCATCAGAAAACTGAAGGCCGAAGGGCTGGGCATTCTGATTACTGATCATAATGTCCGGGAAACGCTGGAGATTACTGATCGGGCATATGTAATGTACGATGCCCGGGTGTTGCTTTCGGGGACATCGGAGGAATTGGTCCGGGACGAGCAGGCAAGACAGGTATATTTGGGGGAGAGGTTTCGAATATGAACTTTGAGCAACGGCCTGAGTTGCGCACCGAAGCGCGGCTTACTCCACAACTGGTGCTCAATCTGAAACTCTTGGTCCTGCCCGGTCTGGATCTGCAGCAGTTGATTGAAAATGAACTGGAGCAGAATCCAGCACTGGAAATGACAGAAGATAATGATGAGAATGCAGGTTTTGAGTCAGCGGAATCCGAGGTCCAGGGTGGTTCCGGAGAGCCGGATGTTCAAACTGGTGTTTTGGGAGGTGATCCGGCAGAGGAATTTGATATTGCAGACCTTCTGCCGCAGGATAGCTGGGAGGTTGCTGGTTCTGGGGCTGAAGAGAATGGTAAGGAAAGTGTCATAGCTGAGATCATTCCTGATGCCCGTATTACCTATCATGATATCCTGCTGCCGAAACTACTGACAGAAATTGAACCACAGGACACTCATATTGCAGAGGAAATTGTTGAATGGCTTGATGAGGATGGATTTATTTCTGTGCCACCGGAAAAAATTTCCGAATTAACCGGAATAGCGCTGGAAAAACTTAACAGGGTACTGGATATGCTGCAGCGGATTCCTCCCGGTGGTATTGGTTGTCCGGATATGCGCTCCGCCCTTCTCAAACAGTTAAACCTGAGGGGATATGATGAAGCTAGTTTGGAATACCGGCTGCTTTCCGAACACTGGGAGCTGGTTATGCAGCAGAATTACCGGAAATTGGCCGGCATTTTGCAAATCGATATCAGCAATGTTGAAAAGGCGGTAAAGAATATCTCATCGTTAGAACCCAGACCGGGGCGTCAATTTACTTCTGTGTCACCAGAGTATGTGATGCCGGATTTTTCAATTGAGTGGCAGGATGGTAAATTTGTGGCGATAGAGCAGGATAGCTATATTCCCAGAATCAGAGTAGCGCGACGGTTTATTGAAATAGTTCAACATCCTCAGAGTTATCCAGCAGAAACAGTCGCATTTGCCCGGAAAAAGGTAAGCGATGCATTAATGTTTCTAAGGGCGATTGAATCTCGGCGGCGCCTGCTCCGGCGATTAATGGATTGGATCATTAGGCGGCAGAGTACTTTTCTTCAGCATGGAACTCAGTTTCTCCGTCCGGCGAAGCTCAAAGAGGCTGCTGCAGATCTTGGGGTTCACCCTGCGACTGTCTCCAGGGCAATCAGCGGTAAGTATGTGGAAACGCAGTTTGGCATCTTCAAACTGAGAGACTTTTTTGAAACGGGAACCGGTGGAGTTGCACGTACAGGAATCAAGGAGAAAATCCAGGCATTAATTGCCGCCGAGGACAAAAGCTCTCCTTTGAGTGATGAAGAGATATGTGAACGGTTGCAGGTTGAAGGAATCAAGATTTCCCGCCGAACAGTTGCCAAGTACCGAGCTGAGTTGGGGATTCCGGGGTCTGATGAACGGCGGAGGGTGTAGTGCATTTTGTCTTGGGTACTGCCGGCCACATTGACCACGGGAAGAGCGCTTTGGTTAAAGCACTCACTGGGACAGATCCTGACCGTTTGAAAGAGGAACAGGAACGAGGGATGACTACAGACTTGGGTTTTGCCTTTCTCGGAGATGATATTACGATTATCGACGTGCCCGGCCATGAACGGTTTGTGCGTCATATGCTGGCGGGGGCGAGTTCCATTGATATGGTGATGCTGGTGATTGCTGCTGATGATGGAGTCATGCCTCAGACAAAAGAGCATTTTGAAATCTGCCGGCTGTTGGGAATTAAAAAAGGAATAATTGTAATAAACAAGATTGATCTGGTTGATAGTACTCTAGTAGAGTTGGTTAGAGAGGAGGTTCGGGAGCTGGTCCGGGGATCATTTTTGGAAAACGCTCCGGTATTTGCGGTCTCGGCCCGTACCGGCCAGGGAATTGATGATTTAAAGCGGGGAATTCTTGAGTTGACACGAGAGCTGGAACGGAAACCGGATCGGGGCGTATTCCGGATGCCGATCGATCGTTGTTTTACAATTAAAGGGTTCGGGGTAGTAGTTGCCGGCACCGTGCTGTCAGGGAGCTGTAAGATTGGCGACCGACTTGAGATACTACCTGAATGCATTGCCGCAAGAGTTCGGGGGATTCAACGGCACAACCAGCCTGTAGCGCAGGCGGGTACCGGGGAACGGGCAGCATTGAATCTCCAAGGAGTGGAACTGGAACAGGTTTATCGTGGGCAGGTAGTGGTAACTCCTGGATATTACCAGCCTTCCAGTTACATTCAAGCAACACTTTATCTTTTGAAAGATTCTCCGATTGCACTCCGCAATATGGCGCGGGTCCATCTGCATATTGGGACTGCTGAGGTGATGTGCCGGGTCTGTCTGTTGGATAAAAAGGAACTTCTTCCCGGGGATGAAGGGCTGGTGCAATTGAGAACTGAAAAACCGATAGTCTGTGACTATAACGACAGGTATGTCCTGAGGTGTGCGTCCCCGCCAGCCACGTTGGGAGGGGGTATTGTGCTCGAGATTGGTAGCACTAAGCTGCGCCGTTTTGATGAAGCGCTCATCAATCGGCTGAGGCAGCTTAAAGCAGGTGAGCAGGGTGCGTTACTGGAACAGTTATTGCTGAAAAACAGCTTTGATATCAAGACAATAGGCGGGATTGCACGACAGATGGCTCTTACCGAAGATCAGGTCGTGCAGATGCTACAGGTACTGATTGATAGTCAGCGGGCGGTGACTCAGGATATTGAAGGCAAGCGGTATGTGATACACAATGAAGTTCTGCGTTCGGCACTGACAAGTGTTCTTGCCATATTAGCCGATTTTCATCGGCAGAATCCGCTGCGCATGGGGATGAAATCGTCGGAGCTTCGGGTGAAGGCCGGACAACTGCCTCCGGTTCTGTTTGAGCTGGTATTAAATCACCTGCAACAGCAAGGTGAGATAATAGTTGATGGCGACAGGGTGCGGTTAAAGGGGCATACGCTGCAGTTGAAACCGGAGGAGCAGGCTTTGTTTGACCGGGTAGCCCGTATTTTGCAAGAGACCCGCTGGACACCGCCCGATCCAGCTGAACTTTTTCCCGGAGTAGACCCCAAACTTGCACAGCGGGTAAAAATTGCTCTGGTGGAATCTGGAACGGTTATTGATCTCGGTGACGGAATTTTGATGCATGCGCAGGCAGTTTCAGAGGCAAAAAAAGTATTGTTGAAACTGTTGGAAGAGAAGTCTGAGCTTGCGGCAACCGATTTCCGTCAGGCACTGGGAACGACGCGGAAGTATGTAATTCCGCTTTTGAATTACTTTGATAATATCGGTTTGACCCAGCGCAAGGGTGATGTCCGGATACTTAAGGGCAGGATACAGACATAGGAAGCTTAAGGAGTCAAAATGGCAAAACGAGGTATTCTCGCTACGGTCAGTTGTGCCGGTTGAGCATCTAAAATAAGCAAGGCGCAGTTAGCGCAAGCACTTTCCGGGCTGGAAGTATCAGCTGACCCGCGGCTGCTTGTTGGTATCAGTACTGCAGATGACGCAGGGGTTTTTCTGCTGCAACCTGGGCTGGCAGTTGTTCAGACGGTTGATATTTTGACGCCGATGGTAGAGGACCCATATGTCTTTGGAAGGATTGCGGCAGCTAATTCCCTTTCCGATGTATATGCGATGGGAGGAGAGCCTGTTACTGTACTGAACATTGTTGGGTTCCCGGCTGCGATGGATAAGGCGGTGCTTCGGGAAATTCTGCGGGGAGGACAGGATACGGTAAAACTGGCAGGTGCAGTAGTAATTGGGGGACACACATTTAATGAGAAGGAAATAAAATACGGGCTGTCAGTTACGGGAATGGTGGACCCCGACAAGATTATTACCAATGCAGGTGCCAGAATTGGCGATCGCTTGATTCTGACCAAGCCTTTGGGGACCGGGGTTTTTGCTCAGATCATGATGAACGAAGAAACGATAGATGCCGATTTCTACCGGGTAGCAGTTGAGTCCATGATGCAATTGAATAAGACTGCACGCGATCTGATGCTTGAATTTAACGCCAACGCTGCCACCGACATTACCGGATACGGATTTCTGGGGCACCTCCAGGAGATGGCAGAGGCGTCAGAAGTTCGAGTAAGGGTTTACTCCCAAGAGATACCGATGTTGCCGGTGGTAAGAGAATTGGCAGAGAGATTTATCGATTCCGGCGTAACCATGAACGAAACTTCATTTAGTTCCCAGGTGGAATGGAAATGTGAACTCCATGATGCAATTCGGAATCTGCTTTGGGGGTCAGAGAGTTCAGGCGGGCTTTTGATTTCGCTGCCTGCAGATAGTGTGGATTTATTTCAGCAGAAGGCGCACCAACTGGGTGTTCTGGCAGCGGTGGTGGGGGAAGTTATTTCCGGGTCTCCGGGAACAATTGAAGTAGTATAAGTACATGTTCTGGCAGGAACTGGGGAAGAGTCTGGCGGAACAGTTTTTTGGACCTAGCCGATTACTCAGTTATGCGCGTTCGTTTATCAATGTTTTGATAATCGTTACAGGCGCGTGGTTTGCTACCAAGCTGTTCAATCTAGTGGTAAACCGGATTTTCCGGCAGAAGGAAGAAAGATATTTCCGGACGGTAGTGCCGCTAGTGCAGAGTCTTTTCCGTTACTTGATTCTCGCTCTGGCAATTGTTCTGATTCTGCGAGCAGTAGGGGTGGATTATAAGGCAATTATTGCCGGGGCAGGGGTAGTCGGGTTGGCGATCGGCTTCGGTGCCCAAACACTGGTCAAGGATTTTATATCGGGATTCTTCACGCTGTTTGAAGGTGCAATTGCCGCTGGTGATTATATTGTTACTTCGAATCTTGAGGGAACAGTAGAAAAAATCGGTTTGCGGGTTACTCAAATTCGTGCATTTGACGGCACGCTCTGGACCGTACCCAATGGTGAGCTTACCAGTTTTGGCAACAGGAATCGAGATTACATGCGGGCAATAGTTGGATTTGATCTTGCCTATGAGCAGAATGCCGAACAGGGAATGAAAGTGGCGGAGTTTGGGGCTAAAACTTGGTATGCTAGAAATCGCGAGCGGTGCTTAGATATACCAGAAGTTCAGGGTTTACTGAATTTCGGCGATTCGGGTATGCGGATAAGGGTTGTCTGCAAGGTGAAACCTGGTGAGCAGTGGGCGGCGGAACGGGAACTTCGGCTGGAAATTAAAAAGGCACTCGACGAAGCAGGAATTGAGATTCCATTTCCCCGGCGCGTCGTTTATAACCGGCAAAATCGGGAGAGGATAGGTTTGAGTGGTTCTGATTAACTGGAAGTTTCTTCCAGAGGTTCCGGAGGGACTGGATTTGTGATGATGACGAGAGCTGCAATAATTGTGCCTTCGCGATTGCGGAGCGTCTCAAAACAGACGGCGGAACTAGCAAAGGCAGGGATGATTTCACATTCCTGATGACTGGCAGCGCCGGAGAGCAGTTGCTGAAGATGAGGGAGAAATGGTTTGAGATTGGATAGTTCCATGCAAGATTTTCCGGTGGCCTCATTCGGGCGGATGCCAAGTAGGGGTTCGGCTGCCGGATTGACATAGATTATTTTCAAATTCCGGTCAACTACCAGTACACCTTCCTTGATATTGGATGCTAAGAGACGGAAACGGCGTTCCAGTTCCACGATCTGCCCTGATTTCAGTTCATCCAGTTCCCGCAGGCGGACAAATACGCGGTTCAACTGCCGGGCAAGGTTTCCCAGTTCATCGCGCGTTTCCAAGGTGATTCGGATATCGAAATCTCCGTTTTCTACACGATGCAGTGCATTTGTGATCCGCTTGAGCGGAAGGATGACGGCACGAGGCAGGGTGAAGATCAGATAAATCAGAAGCCCGCAAAGTATAAGAACAGAAGTAATAATGTTGCGTTGGCTCCAAATAAATAGTCGAGTTACACGAGCTTTGTGCTCTACAATCCGCTGGTTTGCTCGGGAGGTGATTGATTCTGCCAGAGTAATGATCGTGCGACTGACATCAGCCAGACGTTGATGAAACATAGTTCGCATACTACCTAGCAATTGATAAAATTCAATTTCCTGATCCAGCTTGCTGATTGCATTCAGCAGGGAATCTACGGTTGTCTGAGCATCAGCAGGAATGGTTGAAGTTTGTTCAATCAACAGGCGCCTTTGATCCCAAAGTCGATTCAGTTCGAGGGTAGGAGTTGCTGAAAAACGCAGTGTTCGAAACTGGATTAAAGAATCGATCATTAGGTTGTACGCTCTAAGTGCCGAGACCAGAGAGTCAAATTGGGGTTTGAGTTCCGGAGCAAAACGCCGGCTGCGTTCACTTCTAATCACTAACTGGTTCAAAGTAAGCCGGGCTGTTAACAGATACTGCGGATCACCGGTAAGCATATAATTTCGCTCCGCCGTTCGTACTTCGTGAAAGTAGCGGATAATGATATTACCTTGACGCAACAGTTCGGTGTCGGTTTCGGCAATGACAGTTGCAAGGTGATTCATCTCGCCAATATAATACAGTGCAAGCAGTACCACTGGTAGAATCAGCAGTGCAGTGATGATTATGGCTGAGGCAATTCTGCCGCGAATAGAATGAAATAGCGGCATCATGTCACTTCAGATCGTTCGGGTCAGACGTTCAATATCTGCATCGCGTCCTACGACCACCAGGATGTCGTCTTGCTCAATGATATCTTCTGGCCCCGGAAGATCATTAATCTGTTCCTGGTATGAGGTTTCGCCTTCGGGAGTGATAGTAGGCATCCTTTTTTTGATTGCAATAACATTGACGCCAAAACGGCGGCGAATGTCGAGCTGGCCGAGTTTTTTGCCAATAAAATGTCGGGGTGCATGAATTTCTGCCAGGCTGTGATTGGAGGCAAGCGGTATCTGTTCCAAGAGGTCAGGAGTCAAAAGTGACTTTGCCAGTTGATCGGCCATCTGTTCTTCAATCAGAATAGTACGGTCTGCACCGACATCCTTGAGAATTCGGGCATAAAGAGAAGAGGCGGCACGGGCGATTACCTGACCGGCACCCAAGCGTTTCAATAATGATGTGACAATAATAGCCGCTTCCATTCGTTCTCCCATTGCTACAATAACTGCATCAACATCCAGTACTCCTGATTCCTTGAGTGCATCTTCGTCCGTGGCATCAATACACAGCGCCTGAGTGACATCATCCTTGATGTCTTCTACACGTTTCATGTCGGAATCAATTGCTATGACCTCCGCTCCTTTTTTCATCAATGCTCGTGCGACCCGGGCACCAAAAGTGCCCAGTCCGATGACCGCAAACTGTTTCATTTACCCTCCTTTACCCGACGATGATTCTGGCGGTCGGGTACGTAATCATCGAGCGTTTATTGGCAGCAGTCATAGCCAATGTCAGAGTCAGTGGGCCGGTTCTGCCGATAAACATTAAAATTATTATGAGCAATTTTCCAATAACATTCAACTCCGGAGTTATGCCGATTGATAAACCGACCGTACCGAAAGCTGAGACAGCTTCAAAAAGCAGGAATTCGAACCGCTGGTTTTCGAAAAACAGCAGACCCGCATAAGTCAGGGCTATTGCTCCCAAACTGAGGGCAATTATTGCCATTGCCCGGTAGACAACATCCTTCGGGATTGTGCGTCGGGAATAGACAATTTCTTCTTCCCCCCGAATCCGGGAACGGATTGCGAGAAACAGGACGGCGATAGTAGATGTTTTGACACCGCCACCAGTACCCCCGGGAGATGCGCCAATAAACATCAAAATCACCCACAGAAAAATTGTTACGCCATGAAGATTTGAGAGAGGTACAGTATTGAATCCTGCGGTTCGGGCTGTTACCGACTGAAATAAGCTTGCCAGTAGTTTTGTACTTAAGGGCAGATTGTGGAGTGTGTTGTCATATTCAAGGAAAAAGAATAGTATAGTGCCCCCGGTGATCAGAAACGCGGTTGTGATTAATACAAGACGGGAGTGGATGGTCAGGTGCTGCTGCGGACTGCTACTAATTGACAGTTGACGAAAATTCCTTAGGAGACGGAGTAAATTTTTACGGTTAATGATTTCATTTACTACCGGGAATCCGAGCCCCCCCAGAATTATGAGCGTGATAATGCAGAGGTTGATGCACAGATCCGACTGGAAACGGATAAACGAGTCCGAGAATAACGAAAAGCCAGCGTTACAGAAGGCAGAAATCGAGTGGAATATTGCATAGTATAATGCCTGATCAGCGGTTCCCAATATAAACAGCCAGCGGAGGAAAAGAATTAGCATTCCAATTCCCTCAACCAGCAGGGTAAAGAGAAGTACATATCGGACCATGCGGGCAATATCGATATCTCGAGTTTCTTCGATGATTTCCTGCATGGTCCGGCGTTCCTGCAGCCCCATGCGTTGTCCAAGGAGGACGACGATGCTCGTATAAAAAGTCATTATCCCCAGTCCTCCCAGCTGAATTAGGGCCAAGATTACCAGTTGTCCGAAGCGGGAGAAATAGGTGCCCGTATCTTGGACGACCAGTCCCGTGACACAAGTAGCGGAAGTGGCAGTAAATAGAGCGGTAAGAATATCTGCGCCTTTACCATCAGCAGTAGCAGCAGGAAATGTAAGCAGCAAAGTTCCTACAGTAATCAGCCCTAAGAAGCTGATGACCAGCATACGCACCGGTCGCAGTCGGATGTTACCCCAAATTGCTGGCAGGAATCTGGTTCGGGAAAGGCTTGTAAGATTAATCAACTGATAAAGGACAAGGATGGGAATGATTAGACGCTGGAAGATGATTGCAGGGACGAGTATTATGGCAATCACGGTATCAAAAATTTGTCGGAACCGCGATAACGGTAAAGCCGGAGTAACCAATCGCTTAGTGAGAATTTCGGCGATTGTCCCCAAGCCAGCTGCAATGAGCGACAGGCGCAAGCTTAACCTGACCCATGCGGGAAATGAAAGGTGATAACCATTAATAAGGATTACGAAAATGACATCAATACCCACTAGTGCCGTGATAGACCAGAATAAAGGCGTTAACCAGCCCGGAGGTGTCCGGGTGGTTTTAATAATCCGGAAGCGTCTGAATAGCATAAGAACTAAAGAAAAAAGTAATCACTCAACGGGGATTACGGTTATTCCATACTTACCTTATATTATACTTTAAAACGAAGAATTGGCAAGGGAAAATGAATTCATCAGTTGATAAACCGAAAGTAGATAGCTCATCGGATTTGGGTCGTCGAAATTGCAAACTGGAGCCCGATGACGGCACATACTCCCAGAACGCTACTAAGGATAAAAGGTGCCCGTGGACCGAAAAGATTCCAGAGGATGCCCGCAAGTACTGATGCTCCAAGTAGCCCCAAGCCAGTAATTGCTGCATGTAATCCCAGCATGCTCGCCCGCTGGTTTTCCGGTGCAATATCGCTGACTAGTGCCTTTTCCAGTCCTTCGGTAAGAGCGCTGAACAGTCCATAGGCAATAAAAAGGATATAAGGGAGACCTATACCGGTGTCTTTATCCAGCAGGGCAAAGCCGAAGTAGACTGCACTGTAAATCCCGTACCCCACACTGAGGATTTTCCGTTTACCGATTCGATCGGCTATTTTCCCTGCTGGAAAGGCAAAGGTTGCATAGCTGAGATTATAAAGGAAATAAAGAATCAGGATATTCAGGGGGGACCAGCCGAGCCGGTTCATTCGCAGCAGGAGAAACTGATTAGAGGAGTTGCCGATGGCGAAAATGCCGATAATAAACAGAAATCGACGCAGCGGCAGTGGCAGATTTTTAACCCTGAGCGCAGGTAAGGAAACTGATTTGTTTGTGTGCTGCTCTTTAAGAAAGAAGAGAACGAAGACGCCCAGCAATGCCGGAATAACAGAAAGTAGAAAGATTTGGTGGTAATTGTGAAAAGCAGGATTGCCGGGCAGGCGGCTGATAAGAAAGATCGCAATGGCGATACCCAAGGTGGCCCCAACGGTATCAAAGGCTCTGTGAAGACCAAATGCTCGTCCCCGTGTTCCTTCAATCGAGGCATCGGCGATAATGGCGTCTCGGGGGGCTACCCGGACTCCTTTTCCGATTCGGTCAATTAATCTGCCCAAGAAGACTAAAATCCAGTTTCCTGACAGATAAAGCAATAGCTTGCCTAAGGTGGAACTGGAATAGCCGGTGAGGACGAGCAGTTTGCGGCGCCGGAGACGGTCGGAAGCTCTGCCCGAGAAGAGTTTGACCAAGGATGCTGAACTCTCAGCAATCCCTTCAATTAGGCCGAGAATCGCGGGCTGTGTTCCAAGCGAAGCAAGATAAAGCGGAAGCAGGGGATAGACCATCTCGGTGGAGATGTCGGTAAGCATACTGGCGATACCGGCGATAATAATGTTAAACATAAGTGACTTGGCAGTATAATCGATTAGCTCAAAATATGCAAGTTTTGATTGGATTTTTGAATAATTGACTTTGATATTAATGTTGGTTAATATTATTGGATATGGTTATGGGTGATTTCCGGCTCGTCCCGCTGTTTGATGGGTATTTTGGGCTGGATGGGGGGGCAATGTTTGGTGTGGTACCAAAACCTTTGTGGGAAAAAACTAATCCCCCGGATGAGTATAACCGGATTCGTCTGGCATTGAGACCACTTCTGGTGGTTACTCCCAAGGAGCGGATGCTGATTGACGCCGGAATCGGAGACAAGTATGATGAAAAATTCGCTGAACGCTACCGGGTTGAAAGAACTTCCACCTTGCTTGATACCCTTAAAATTGCCGGGTTTGAGCCTCGTGATATCAGTATGGTGATTCTGACACATTTGCATTTTGACCACTGCGGTGGGGCAACGAAACGGGAGGGGACGCGGGTATTGCCTACTTTTCCCGAAGCCCGATATATTGTGCAGGCAGTAGAGTGGCAGGAGGCAATTGCACCAAACCGGCGATCCCGGGCGTCATATTTACCGGAAAATTTTTTGCCAATCCAAGAGTCAGGACAGCTGGAATTAATAAATGGTTCGTGCGAAATTGTTCCTGGCGTGGAACTGATTCATACTGGCGGTCACACGCGTGGAATGCAGGTGGTCAAGATTAATAATGGGCAGGACACCGTCATTTTCTGGTCGGATATGATTCCGACCCGTGGTCATATCCCGGTGCCCTATATTATGGGTTACGACCTTTTTCCATTGGAATCAATGGAACAGAAGGAAAAACTTCTGAATCAGGCAGTTATCGAGGGGTGGATTTCCTTTTTGGAACACGATCCAGAGGCAATCGCTGGTAAAATACACCATGAAAACGAGAAATACCGCTTTGAGGAAATTAATCTTTAAGGAGGAATTGAGATATGAGCACTTCTGATTGGCGAGCAAAATATGCTCATAAACTTAAGAGCGCAGCGCAGGCACTCGAGGTCCTGCAACCTGGGGACCGGATTTTCATCGGTTCAGCCTGCGGTACGCCTCAGCGGCTGGTTCGGGCACTGGCCGACCGACCAGTGGAAGATGTGGAGGTAACTCATCTGCTGACGCTTGGTGTTGCTCCTTATGCCGAGGAGGCACTTGCGGGCAAATATCGGGCAAACTCGTTTTTCATCAGCGCCAATGTACGCGATGCGGTTCAGGAGGGTAGAGCTGATTATACGCCGATATTCCTTTCTGAAATACCGAGGCTTCTGCGTTCAGGCCGGCTGCCGATTGATGTAGCATTGATTCAGGTGACTCCGCCAGATGAGCATGGATTCTGCAGTTTGGGGGTTTCTGTTGATATCACCAAGCCGGCGGCGGAGGTGGCAAAACATGTAATTGCTGAAGTAAATCCGCGGATGCCACGGACACTTGGTGACAGTTTTATTCACATTTCCCAGATTGAGGCGCTTGTGGAGAATGATGCTCCGATTTACGAGTTTATTACGCCCGGCGAGAGTGAAGTCGCTCGCCGAATTGCCAAGAATGTGGCAGATCTGATTCCAGATGGAGCTACAATTCAAGTCGGCTACGGTGGGATTCCGAACGCCCTCCTGTTTTATCTGAAAGACAAAAAGGACCTCGGGGTTCACACTGAGGTATTTTCCGATGGCATTATTGACCTGATTGAAGCCGGTGTCATTAACAACCGGAAGAAGACCCTTCATCCGGGCAAGGTTATTGCTTCATTCTGTATGGGGTCACAGCGGCTTTATGACTACATTCATAACAACCCGATGTTTGAATTTCATCCAGTGGATTACACTAATGATCCGTATGTGATCGCACAGAATGAGAAGATGGTTTCCATTAACTCGGCGCTGGAGATTGATTTGACCGGTCAGGTATGCGCCGATTCGATCGGGTACAAATTCTACTCCGGTATCGGGGGACAGCTGGATTTTGTTCGTGGTGCAGCACGGGCAAAGGATGGTAAGCCGATTATTGTTCTGAAGTCAACCCGCGATAATGATCAGTTTTCGAGGATCGTGCCAGTGCTTTCCGAGGGTGCAGGGGTGGTGACTTCCAGAGGTGATGTACATTATGTTGTGACCGAGTGGGGGGTGGCATATCTTCATGGTCGTTCAATCAGGGAGCGGGCCCTCGCCCTGATTTCCATTGCTCATCCCAAGTTTCGAGCTGAGTTGCTGCGGCAGGCGAAGGAACGGCACTATGTCTACCAAGACCAGCCGGAGGTATCATTGGTAGCTGCCCGTTATCCGGAGGAGTTTGAAACTAAGGTGCGGCTTCAGGATGGTACGATAATTCTCATTCGGCCGATCAAACCGACCGATGAACCAGCGATGCGCGAACTGTTTTATTCCTTTTCCCGGGATACTGTTTTTTACCGTTATTTCAGCTATATTAAGGCGATGCCGCACGAGAAGCTGAGTAAATTTGTAAATATTGACTATGAGAAGGAGATGGCGCTGGTGGCAGTGATCCGGAAAAACGGCGATGAGCACATTGTTGGTTCAACCCGTTACTATGTTGACCCGTCGAGCGGACTGGCCGAGTTTGCAATTGAAGTGCAGGACGAGTATCAGAACCGGGGTATCGGTACCGCATTGTTCAACCATCTCATCCGTGTGGCACGGATGAAAGGGGTGAGGGGGTTTGTCGGGTATGTTCTTGACTCCAATACCCGTGCCTACCGTCTGGTGACCAAGGCAGGATTTCCGCTTGAGACTAAGTGGGAGGATGGCGTGTATATTCTGACACTGAGGTTCGAAAAATGAGCAGAGTAAATCTTGATTTTATTTTCAAACCCCGTTCAGTAGCAGTGATTGGAGCATCTAATCGTGAAGGTTCGGTCGGCAGAGCGCTTTTCGCGAATATCCTGTTCAACGGTTATACGGGCATAGTCTATCCGGTAAACCCGAAGGCGAAGAGTGTGCTCGGAGTTAAGACCTATCCTTCGATTCTGGACGTTGAGGACGAGATCGATCTGGCAATTCTGATTGTGCCGGCAGTGACCGTGCCTGCAGTTCTGGCGGAGTGTGGACAGAAGAAGGTCAAGGGAGCAATTGTGATTTCCGCCGGGTTTAAGGAGTTGGGGCCGACCGGTGCGGCACTGGAGCAGGCGGTGCGTGAGCGTGCTCGGGCTTGGGGAATCAGGCTGGTCGGACCCAACTGTTTCGGGATGATTAATACCAGTCCGGAGGTACGTTTGAATACTACCTTCGGCAGGATACGACCGCGCTACGGTAATATTGCGCTAATCTCTCAGTCGGGTGCGGTGGGAGCAAATGCTCTGGAGTATGCGGAAGTTGAAGAGGTTGGACTGTGTAAGTTTATTTCAATCGGCAACAAGGCGGATATCAACGAGTGTGATTTATTGGAGTATCTCAAAGATGATCCCGAGACTGATGTGATCGCCCTTTACCTTGAAGATCTGGTAAATCCACCGGAGTTTATGCGTATCGCCCGGGAGATTACTTCCCATCCGGAGCGACCGAAACCGATTCTGGCGATTAAGGCGGGGCGTACGAGTGAAGGGGCAAAGGCGGCTTCGTCCCACACCGGAGCGCTTGCTGGTTCAGATGAGGCTTATAATGCCTTCTTTGCTCAGGCACGGGTGCTGCGGGTGGATACGGTGAACGAACTGATTGCAAAGGCGGCGTCACTGGCATATCAGCCTCCGCCGAAGGGACCGCGGGTGGCGATTATTACTAATGCCGGCGGTATCGGAATTATGGCGACTGATGCTTGCATCCGCAACGGACTGAAACTGGCAAAACTAAGCGACAGGACACGGGAGGAGCTGAAAAAGGTGTTGCCCGCGGCTGCTAATACAACTAACCCGGTTGATATCATCGGCGACGGAGATGCCACCCGTTACCGTGCGGCATTCCGTATTCTGATTCAGGATGAGAATGTGGACGGGATCATTCCCATTTGGACACCAACTGTTGTTGCTGAGGCAATTGATATTGCCAATGTGATTGTTGAAGAGAGTGAAAAAACCGATAAGCCGATTCTTGCCTGCATTCAGACGATGGGGGACAGCACTGCGATTAGGCGAACACTGCTCAAGCGCCGGATTCCCCATTTCCAGTTTCCCGAGAATGCGGCACGGGCAATGGCGACAATGGCGGAGTTTTCCCGAATGAGCCGCCGGCCACCGGGAGAAGTAGTTGTCTATACGGATGTGAACCAGAAGCGGGTAAGGGAACTTATCACCCTGGCCCGGAAGCGACCGAGGGTTTATTTATCTGAGCCGGAGTGTCATGAAATTCTTAGTGCTTACGGTCTGCCAGTGGTGAAATTTGAAGTGGCAAAAAATGAGGAGGAAGCGGTTGCAGCTGCGGATAAGATCGGGTATCCAGTTGTGATCAAGATTGTTTCACCTGATATTCTGCACAAGACCGATTTTGGCGGTGTACGAGTGAACCTTAAGAATGAGACCGAGTTGCGTCAGGCTTATCAGTCGATGCTCGAACAGGTTAAGTCGAGAAAACCGGATGCAGAGTTGTGGGGCGTGATGGTGCAGCAGATGGCAAAAGCCGGCGGTCTGGAGACAATTATCGGGATGAAGCGCGATCCACACTTCGGACCGCTGCTGATGTTCGGACTTGGCGGAATTATGGTTGAGGTGCTTAAGGATGTAATGTTCCGGGTGGCACCAGTAAACGATCTGTCTGCGGAGTCGATGATCAGTGGGATTCGAGCACATAAGCTACTTGAGCCTTTCCGTGGTCAGCCAGCACGGGACAAGAAAATTATCAAGGAATGTATATTGCGACTCTCACAGCTTGTAACCGATTTTCCTGATTTTGATGAGATTGATATTAATCCCATGCTCGTATATTATGAAGGAGAGGGAGCGGCAGCGATTGACGCTCGGATTTTATTGCGTTAGGGTGTAGTGGAGCTGACCCGATTCGAACGGGCGACCCCCTGCTTGCAAAGCAGGTGCTCTCCCAACTGAGCTACAGCCCCAAGAAAAAATTATAGTACTGGCATTGTACAGGTCAATTATTTTTTGTCAAAAAAATCGCGGTCGATTGAGAATCCGTGTTCAGCTACGTTTTGACACAAGTATCAGTAAGTGTGATACTAAATGTGATTGTGTGATCTGGTATTCATACTGCGTGCAGTTTCAGGGGTGTAGTGTAGCGGGGGTAAGAGGTTGCAAGCAGGAAATTAGTTAAATGTCAGCTGATGCCGTGATAATGATAAAATACAAGTATGGTTGAGGACTCTTTTTCTGATTTCTTGAGGATTGTTGAAATGTGTCTAACAGTTAGAGTATTTCAAACAAAACTTCTGCTTGACAGTGACGGTAATGGATCTAAACTCAACGAAAGGAGGCACAATATGCGTTGTCTGATGGTTCTAATCGTGCTGCTGGCAGGGGCAGCGTTGATCTTTGATACAGGATGTACTCGGTGCGGAGCCAAGGCGGGAGAGAAGGCGGCAGAGAAAATGATTGAGGCAGCAAGTGGAGGTAGAGCGAAGGTGGACGTCGGGACGGTTGATATCTCTTCGTTACCGGCAAATCTCCGTTATCCGAATGCCGTGGTAAAGGGAAAGTGGGAGGTTACTACCGAGGAAGGAAAGGGTATTAATTATATGCTGGAGTCTTCAGATCCCAAGTCAAAGATAGTGGAGTTTTACAAGAGTGCGCTTGCGGGCTGGAAGCAGTCTATGGTGAGCGAAACACCTGATGCCATCACGCTGGCATTCATCAGCAGTGATGAGAAGGAGGCGGTATTTATCATCTTAAGCAGTGACGCAGGAAAAACTGCCATAAATCTCAGCCATACTAAGAAATAAAACAACCCAAGGCTGATCGAAGGTTCCGTCTGTCCGGGGTTGTATGGCTAACAGAGTAGATTAATACAGTTCTGTCCTTGCATTTTAGTTTAGAAGATGTATATTAAAATATAGTGCTAGTTTCATGCGGGCAGGAATCGTATGACGGACATACATCCTGCCGAAATGTGGGAATCCGGGTGTTAAAACAATCTGGGGAAAGGAGGGAATAATGGAAAAAACCCGTGAGTTTGACATTGGGTATATTATTGAAGTTAGCGGTGAACGGGCGTTGGTGGAACTCAGAGCCGATACCACTAAGCCTTTGGGGGAGGACTATTATCCTGGACAGCCTGGTTCCTATGTAAAAATTCCCTTCAGGGATTTTCAGATAATCGGTACAGTTACGAGCGTTCGGATGGAGACAAGTAATGCAGTTTCATCCGGTGCCGGCAGAAAAGTAGCGGAGTGTATTCTCTTGGGTACCCTAGAACATGATGAGCGGTTTTTCCGTGGTGTGGCTGTCTATCCCAATGTCGGCCAGACAGTGCAGATGGTTTCCAGCCGGGAGCTGAACAAGATTTTTTCCGAATTCAGTGAATTTGGCTTTTCTTTCGGCAGGCCAACTAGTGCCCGGGACCAGCGGGTTTATGTGCAGGTGAATCGGTTTTTCGGAGGTCATATTGCGGTACTGGGTACAACAGGTAGCGGGAAGTCGTACACGGTTGTAAGCATACTTCAGCAGACAATAAGAAAGTATCCCAATCCGCACATCGTCGTGCTGGATCTGCATGGAGAGTATGCGCGGGCATTCCCCGAAGGGGTAAATCTGATCAATGCGAATAATATCGACCTGCCTTACTGGGTGCTGAACTTCGAAGAGTTTGTTGACTTGACCGTGGATATGAATGAGCCGACCGCCAAGAATCAGATTACAGTAATCCGGGATTCACTTTTGCGGGCGCGTCAGGCATGGGATACGCGGGAACGCCTAGGACTGGGGGAACAGATTACTGCCGATTCGCCGGTCTACTATGAGCTCGATGAACTGATAGCGATGCTGCGCGATTGGAATATTCAGATGGTGTATAATGGTTTAGGGGAGCAGGAGGAGGGACCGCTTTACGGTGTGTTTGACAAATTTCTCATTCGGATGGATAGCCGGCTTTCAGATCCGCGTTATCATTTTATGTTCAAGCCCAGGGTGTATGACGCGAGTCCGAAATTTTCCGATTTGCTGCGTGATTACTTGTCAATTGATGCCCCGCACCGGATGACAGTAATTGATTTGAGCGGTTTGCCTTCGGATGCGGTTGGCGTAGTGGTAGCAGTGATTACGCGAATTGCATTTGAATTTAATCTGTGGAATCCTCAGCGGGAACGGTGTCCAATTCTGCTAGTTCTGGAGGAAGCGCACAACTATGTGCCGAACCATGCAGACGGACGATTTACTGCTGCTCGCAGCGCCGTGGAACGGCTTGCTAAGGAGGGAAGAAAGTATGGCATTGGATTGATTTTAGTGAGCCAACGGCCAAAGGAATTGTCAGAAACCGTATTATCCCAGTGCAATACATTTATTACCATGCGACTGACTAACCCTGCGGATCAGGATTATGTCAGGCGGCTCGTCCCGGATTCGCTTGCCGGTCTCTTAAATATGCTGCCCGCATTGCGGACTGGTGAGGCTTTGATATTAGGTGATTCAGTAGCAATGCCGACACGAATGATGGTGGATCTGCCCGATCCCCAACCTGGTACCGGTGATATTCAGTTCGCCAGGTGGTGGCAGAACGGAGTTGACAGTTTGAATCTGGAGCAGGTGATCAAACGGTGGCGCACCCGACGTCAGGATTTATAACCGGTCCGGTAATTAGAAGTATTCTATATTGTTGCTCTAAGTTTAATTGATTCAATGCTGTTGTGATAAAGTCCTATAACCGCTGATACTTTGTTGTCCGTTTTTAAGGGGGAGATATTTGACTGGAATGGAGTGCGAATTATGATTTTCTATGAGGATGCTGGTGGCTTCAGCAGAGTTTGTCTGGTTACTTCTGAGGAGTTTCGGTGCCGGGGCTGAATGGCGCCGGATATTGCCTCGGCTGAGTGAACAAATTTACTACCATGGGGTCCAGGCAACACCAATAGTGGTTTTCGCCAGTATTTTTGTGGGTTTGACAACTGTCGTCCAGACCGGATACCAGTTGCAGGGGATGGTACCGAATTATTTTGTCGGAATGGGTGTTGGGAGGATGCTATTGATCGAACTGGGTCCGGTTTTTGCCGCATTTATCGTTGCTAGCCGTTCAGCATCAGCGATGGCGGCAGAACTAGGAAGCATGCAGATTTCTGAGCAGATTGATGCTTTGCGGACGATGGCCATTGATCCGTATCATTATCTGTGTCTGCCGCGGATCCTCGCTACTACCTGCAGTCTGCCGGTTCTCGTGGCATTGATGGAGGTGGGGGCAAGTTTTACAGCAATAGTTGCGGCAGGAGTACTGGGAATTTCACAAGAGGCTTTTATCTACGGCATAACTCATTTTGTTAATGTCCATGATTTTGTTGGCGGGTTGTTGAAGGCGGGATTGTTCGGATTGCTGATTGGAACAAGCGGCTGTTTTTTCGGTTTTCGAGTTCAGGGGGGGGCACAGGACTTAGGCCGGGCAACAACAAATGCAGTAGTAACTGCTGCGGTGTTAATTCTCATTTCAGATTTTGTAATGGCAGCAATGCTGTTTTCCCGATGATCAGGTTGAAGAAGATATATAAAATGATTCGTGGAGAGCCGGTCCTCCGTGATGTAAGTATGGAAGTGCCGGATGCCAGCTGTTGCTGTGTGCTTGGACGGTCTGGTGCTGGCAAAACGGTGCTGTTGAAAATAACTGCCGGCCTTATTGTTCCTGATGCAGGCGAGGTGAGCTATGATGGACGGGCACTAAAATACGGCATATTAGGTAATAATCAGGAAATCATCCGGGGGACAGGTTTTCTTTTCCAGCATGGGGCATTGTTTGATGGGATGAATGTTGGGGAGAATGTCGCTCTGCCGTTGCGAGAGCGTAATTGCATTCCGACAATCGAGTTAAAGGAACGTGTGCAGAACATACTGGCCCAAGTTGGATTGCCGGGTAGCGTTCATCTACGGATTCGGGAACTTTCTGGAGGAATGATAAAACTTGTAGCACTCGCTCGTGCGCTGATTACTGAGCCCCGATACCTGTTTTTAGATGAGCCTACTGGAGGACTAGATCCGGTTTCCCGGGAACGGGTAATTAATATTGTGAGGTCGTTCCGGGCAGAAGGGGGAACTGTAGTTGCGGTTACTCATGATCTCGATTTTGCTCAGCAGCTGGCAGACCGGATTTATTTAATCCGCGAGGGCGTAGTGCATCTTGCGGAGCGGGAGGTAAAAAAGGAGGATTATGAATAGGCAGGTGCGCGATTTTCTGGTAAGCATCTTTGCGGTTATGGGTATTGGAGTAGCAATTTTCGGTTACTTCTGGTTTTCCGGTAAGTTGGGAGTCAACTATAAGCGGCAGATAACAGTTTATTTCAACGAAATATCCGGTTTAAAGCCTGGAGATCGGGTTGATGTCCTGGGTGTTACCAAAGGTAAGATACTGGCAACCGAATTAACAGGGGAAGATCGGGTTAGAGTTCGCGTGGCACTAGCAGAGGATGTCCGGTTGTGCAAGGATGCCCGTTTTGCCATTCGCTCGCTCAGTTATCTTGGGAGCGATCGTTATTTGGCAATCAGTCCCGGAATCGGCAAGCCGGCTGAGGATACGACTATTTTTTACGGAACAAATGAGGTGTTAGATCTTGAATCTACTTTTTTAAAGTTGGATCGGTTGATGAGTCTGGTAAATCCTGATTCCCTCAGTGCTGAGTTGAGACAGACACGCTTGGAAATAATGGAACTAGTCAACTTGAGGCTGGGCAGACTGGATTCCGGGTTTTCCGTCACAAGCCGTAACATCGAACGGCTGGCAGGACTCGTAGACAGCTTGACTCTGCTTCTGAACCGGGAGTCAACCGCCCGCAAACTTCTGACTTCTCCCGAGCTTTATGAGGAATTGTTGAGAACCAGTCAGGAGCTGAGGGGGTTGATGAATGATATTCGCAACCGTCCGGAGCGGTATTTCCGGCTGCGACTTTTTAAGTAATTAATTTGTTAGGAAACGTAATTTTACATTGGCAAGTCTAAATAATAAAAAGGAGGAATAATGCAGCTAAAAGGCAGTAGAACCGAAAAAAACATTCTTACCGCATTCGCTGGTGAATCTCAGGCAAGAAATCGTTACACATATTATGCCAGCAAAGCTCGAGATGAGGGTTATATTCAGATCGCTCAAATATTTGAGGAGACTGCTAACCAAGAGAAGGAGCACGCTAAAAGGCTGTTTAAGCTTCTGGAAGGGGGAATGGTCGAGATCAAAGCAGAGTTTCCTGCTGGCGTAATCGGTACGACGATAGAAAACCTCAAAGCTGCGGCGGATGGTGAGCATTATGAATGGTCTCAGATGTACCCGGAATTTGCGCAGATTGCGGAGGAGGAGGGTTTCCCGAACATCGCCGCTATCTTCCGGGCGATCGCAGTTGCTGAGAAACAGCATGAGAGACGGTATCAGGCATTGAAGGAAAATATCGAGATGGGCAGAGTTTTCCGTCGTGAAAAACCGGTAGTATGGCGGTGCATCAACTGTGGTTACCTGCACGAGGGTACTGAGGCACCGGAGATCTGCCCTTCCTGTGCCCATCCCCAGGCATACTTTGAAATTTTGGGGGAGAACTGGTAATGTTAGAGCGTACTGGACTTGTTACTTTCGGCGGGAAACCAGTAACACTTATCGGCCAAGAACTAAAGATCGGCGACAGGGCACCGGATTTTGAGTTGACCGGCAACGACTTGCAACCGGTTCGACTCGACGATTTCCGCGGCAAGAATCTGATAATACTAAGTTTACCATCACTGGACACGCCGATATGTGATCTGGAAACAAGACGATTCAACACAGAGGCAGAGGGGCTGGGAGATGATGTCGTGATACTGGCTGTAAGTATGGATCTGCCTTTCGCCCAGAAACGATGGTGCGGAGCTGCCGGAGTCAGCCGGGTGCTTACTGCCTCAGATTATCGTGAAGCATCATTTGGGGCCGCTTATGGAATTTTGATTAAGGAATACCGATTACTGGCTCGGGCGGTTTTTATCGTTGATCGTGATGGAATCCTGCGTTATCAGCAGCTTGTCGCTGAAGCGGGCAGGGAACCGGACTATGGTCTGGTGCTGGCAGCAATCAGGAGTTTGAAAGGAGGTTGATTTGAAAAATAAAGAACAGATCTACAGCTGCCGTCAGTGTGGTCAGATTCTCACACTTTTGCACCGCGGTGGCGGGACACTGGTCTGTTGCAATCAGCCGATGCAGGCCGGAAAGTCTGAAGATATTGAAACAGAACAGATGCCGGGTATGGGGACACCCTACTGGAGCTGTACTAACTGTCATTATGTGCTTCAGGCAATGCAGCCGCCAGATGTGTGTCCTTCGTGCCATCAGGCATGTCAGTTTGTTGATGTCAGCTGTTACATCCCGGAGTGCGGTTTTACCGGGGTGGACAGCCGTTTAATGAAATAATGGAGGAAAAGATGACCCAAAAACTGCAAATTTACAAGTGTGAAGTCTGCGGTAATATTGTCGAGGTGCTTCACCCCGGCACTGGCCAGTTGGTTTGCTGTGGCCAGCCGATGAAACTTTTAATGGAAAACACAACTGATGCCTCAAAGGAGAAGCATGTGCCGGTGGTTGAGAAGACTACGGATGGGTACTTGGTAAAGGTAGGCAGTGCCCCGCATCCGATGGAGGAGAAGCATTACATCGAGTGGATTGAACTAGTAGCCGATGAGCGGGCCTACCGACAGTTCCTTGCCCCTGGTCAGGCACCGGAGGCGCAGTTTTCGGTCCAGGCAAAGAGCGTCTATGCTCGGGAGTACTGTAATATTCACGGCCTGTGGAAAGGAGTTTGAAAATGATTCCGAAGCGGATAGAGGATGCCTTTAACGAACAAATCCGGCATGAACTGGAGTCAGCATATCTGTATCTTGCGATGGCCGCTTATTTTGACAATGGAGGTTTTCCAGGCATGGGACGATGGATGCGGGCACAGGTGCAAGAGGAGCTGACGCATGCGATGCGCTTCTACAAGCATATCATTGAGCGTGGCGGTGAGGTCCGATTACAGCCATTGAATATCCTTGCCCATAAGTGGGATTCACCCCTAAAGGCATTTGAGGCGGCTTACGAGCATGAAAAGTTCATTACAGGCAAGATTCATGAACTGGTAAAACTGGCGCAGAGTGAAGGTGATTATGCTTCAAATTCATTGTTACAATGGTTTGTTGATGAACAGGTGGAAGAGGAGGAGAGTACGCTGACAGTAGCTCAGCAGTTGAGGCTTATTGGAGGGGACGGCAGAGGTTTGCTTATGATAGATCGGGAGCTCGGACAGCGAACCTTTGTTCTGCCGCCGGAACTTGCTAATCTATACGCTCAGGGAACCGGAATTGCGGGTTGAGTCAGCTGGGAGAGGCTAAAAATGGAATTTAAAGCGGTAAAGCTGACCGACGATGTTTACTGGGTGGGAGCAGTTGACTGGAATATCCGGGACTTTCACGGTTATTCTACCGAGAAAGGCACGACCTACAACGCTTATCTGATTCTGGCAGATCGGGTTACATTGATTGATACGGTGAAGGCGCCGTTTAAGCAGGAAATGCTGACAAGGATTGCTTCGGTAATCGACCCTGGTGAAATAAGTTATATAATATCCAACCACGCGGAGATGGATCATTCTGGGGCTCTTCCCCAAGTCATTACGGAACTGAAGCCGGAGAGAGTGTTTGCTTCGGTGATGGGTGTGAAAGCACTGAGTGAGCATTATCACTTGAAAACTGAAATTACTGCCCTAAAGGACGGTGATGAGCTGAGTCTTGGAAATATGAAACTAAAGTTCTTCGAAACCCGGATGTTGCACTGGCCCGATAGTATGATAACCTATCTGGGTGAGCGGAACCTGCTCTTCTCACAGGATGGCTTCGGAATGCATCTGGCAAGCGGCGAGCGTTTCGCAGATCAGATTGAGGAACCGGTATTGAAATGGGAAGCGGCGAAATACTATGCCAATATCTTATTGCCCTACTCACCGCTGGTGTTAAAGCTTGCTGAAAGGCTAAGCGTACTGGATATCCGGCCTGAAATCATTGCACCGGATCATGGGCCCGTCTGGCGCAGCAATGATAACGACAAAATTATTGGCTGGTACCAGGAGTGGGCACGTCAACTGCCGCAGCTAAAGGTGGTGATTGTTTACGATACGATGTGGCAGAGTACCGATCTGATGGCACGGGCAATCGCTGACGGGGTTGCTGAAGCCGGTTTGTCAGTGAAGGTTATGCGTCTACGCGCTACCGATCGGAGCGATGTTATGACCGAAGTGCTGGATGCCGGTGCGGTGATTGTTGGTTCACCAACATTAAACAACGGAATGTTTCCCACGGTTGCCGATTTTTTGACTTACATGAAGGGATTGAAGCCGAAAAACAAAATTGGAGCCGCATTCGGGTCTTACGGCTGGAGTGGTGAGGCAACTGAGATGATCAGTACGGAACTGAAGTCAATGGGGATAGAACTGCCCGAAGTACCGCTGCGGGTGAAGTATGTACCGGACCAGGATGCGCTTGCTCGGTGCTGGGAGTTTGGTAGGCGTATGGCCGAATTGGTCAAAGAAAGAGTGGAGGAATAATGAAGGAACAGGTTGATCAGCGGGCATTAGACAAGTTTACCTACGGCTTGTATGTTGTCGCAAGTCGTAACGGTGACAGGATTAACGGATTAGTAGTTAACACCGTAGTTCAGGTAGCACTGAACCCTACGCTTGTTTCGGTAACGATCAACAAGAATTCGCTCACCAACGAATTCATCCGCAAAAGCGGGGTGCTGGCGATTTCAGTGCTCACACAGGATACACCACTGGAGTTTATCGGCCGGTTCGGGTTCCGTTCCGGCCGGGAGTTCGACAAGTTCGCAGGGGTAAATTACGAATTGGGGATTACTGGTGCACCAATGCTGACTGATTATACCGTCGCTCAGATTGAGGCGAGGGTACGGGAACGAATTGATTGTGTTACCCATGACCTGTTCGTTGCTGAGGTGGTGGCTGCTCGCGTTATCCGCGAGGCAGAGCCGCTAACCTACTCTTATTATCATCTGGTCAAGAAGGGGAAAACCGGAAAGGGTGCACCGACCTACCGGGAGGAAAACAAGGCGCAGACGAAGGTAAAGAAAAACGAAGGGAGTATAAAAATGAGACGGTATGTCTGTTCGGTCTGCGGGTATGTGTATGATCCTTCTGTTGGTGATCCAGAGAACGGAATTCCTGCCGGAACACCGTTCGAAAATCTGCCAGCTGAGTGGGTGTGTCCAGTGTGCGGAGCAACTAAAGATCAGTTTGAGCCTGAGGAATAGATAAAGAATTAATGCGTTCGGCGCACGGTCCGCCGCCCGTGAATATAAACGGGCGGTTTTTCCTTTCTGATCACTTCCGGGGTGATAATGCACTCAATGATGTTATGTCGTGTAGGTAGTTCAAACATGATTTCCAGCATTGTTTCTTCCAGTACCGCACGCAGGCCGCGGGCACCAGTTCGCAATTGCAATGCCCGTTCGGCAACTGCAGCTAACGCCTCGGGAGTAAAGGTGAGTTTGACTCCTTCCCGTTCAAAATAATAGGCATACTGCTTAAGCAGAGCATTTTTAGGCTGAGTAAGGATGTCAATTAAAGCAGATTGCGACAGGCTGTGAAGGGGCGCAATGACCGGCAGTCGGCCAACGAATTCGGGAATCATGCCATACTTGATTAAATCATCAGGTTGGACGCAACGTAGCAGTTCATCTTCATTTTCGGGATGTGTTCGGGTGATATTGGCGGCAAAGCCAATGGTCCCAGAACAAATCCGGCGTTCAATTATCTTGTCGAGTCCTTCAAATGTTCCGCCGCAGATGAACAGAATATTTCTGGTATTAACCTGCAGAAACTGCTGCCCCGGGTGCTTTCTGCCTCCTTGGGGAGGTACATTGGCGACAGTGCCTTCCAGTATTTTTAAAAGAGCCTGCTGGACTCCTTCACCAGAGACATCTCTGGTGATTGAAGGGGATTCGGATTTGCGTCCGATCTTGTCGATTTCGTCAATGTAAACGATGCCGATCTCAGCCAGTTGAATGTTACCGTCGGCCGCTTGAAGTAGTCTAAGCAGGATATTTTCAACGTCTTCTCCAACATAGCCGGCTTCAGTTAACGGTGTGGCATCGGCGATTGCAAAAGGAACTTTGAGAAACCGGGCAAGCGTTTCCGCAATCAGTGTTTTGCCGACACCAGTAGGACCGATGAGCAGAATATTGCTTTTATCCAGCTGTGGTGCGGTCCGGGGAGCTGTGATCCGTTGGTAGTGGTTGTAAACGGCTACCGAGATTACTTTTTTAGCATACTCCTGACCAATGACGTATTCGTCGAGAAATTTCTTGATCTCGGGGGGGAATTTCCCGCAGATATTCCACGGTCCGCCTCTGTTCCTCAAAAAGGGAATAAGCCAGCCGGGTACATTGCCGGCAGATTAGGCCATTACGACCACGAACCAGCCGGTGGCTGGTGGTTTCCGGAGTACCACAAAACGAGCATATGTTCTGCGGTCTGGGTCTGGGCTGAGAGTGGCGGGAACTCATTTGCGCTTTTCTATTACTTCGTCGATCAGACCGTACTGCTTGGCTTCCTGTGCCGACATGAAATAATTGCGGTCTGTGTCCTTGAGTATTTTTTCCACCGGCTGACCGGTGTGTTTGGCGAGAATTTCCGCCAAGAGTTCCTTTGCCCGGACGAGTTCACGGGCGTGAATTTCGATATCTGTAGCCTGCCCGCTTAATCCATATGCTGCCGGCTGGTGGATCATCATTCGGGAACGGGGGAGTGCAAATCTCTTGCCTTTTTCACCAGCCGCCAGCAACAACGCAGCGATTGATGCCGCCTCTCCAACACAGATAGTCGAAACCTTGGGGCGGATATACTGCATGGTATCGTAAATCGCCAGCCCGGCAGATACTACGCCGCCAGGGGAATTGATGTAGAGGTAGATATCCTTTTCCGGATCCTCTGCTTCCAGATAGAGCAGCTGGGCAACAACCAGATTGGCAACGGTATCGTCAACCGGCTGTCCGAGAAAAATAATTCTTTCCTTAAGAAGCCGGGAGTAAATATCATATGCGCGTTCTCCCCGGCCGGTCTGTTCAATTACCATCGGAATTAACACGGGAGCCTCCCCTAGTTCCTGATTTTTGATTTTACCGTTCATTTGTTTGACTCTTGACTGATGCTCGATCAAGAATCAGTTGCAGAACTTTATCTTGCAGTGTTTGAAAGCGGTATGAGGAGTTGTCTAGATATGGAGCAATTTCCTCCGGCTTGCGTCCGGTTGTCTGGGCTAGGGCCTGAATTCGAGATTCGATTTCTTCGTCGGTGACAACAAGATTTTCCTTCTGAGCGATGCGCAGCACAATACAGTCAAACCGGGCAGATTTCAGCGCTGCCGGTTTCAGTTTCTCCCGGACCTCCGGTGTGTCCGGCAGGTTGAACTCGCGAAGGAGCCGGTCGAGATGCGCCTGGACCCAGGATGCAGGCGGTTCGAACTGGTAACGAGATGTTAGTTGATCAATAATCTGGCCATGGAGTTCTGATTTCATCTGTTCTTCACGGTCAGCCAGAATTTCATCGTTGATCGCCTGGCGCAGGGCATCCAGATTTTCATAACCGAGGTCCTGGGCAAACTCATCGGTCACTTCGGGAAGAATTTTTTCCCGGACCCTCCGAACTTTCAGATGATAGGTAATGGTCCTTCCAGCAAGATTTTTATCGGGATGATCGGCAGGAAATGTAATGTCCGCTGACCGTTCGTCCCCCACGGAAACCCCAGTGAGTGCTTTATTGATATCTGGGTGATTTCCTTCTGCTCCTACTTCCAGGGTCACATTTGATTTTGGTCCGGCAACGATCTTGTCTCCTTCTCGTAGGGTGTAATCCACAACTACATAGTCGCCCGGCTGGGCGGGGCGTTGGACCGGCTGGAATACCGCACACCGGTTCCGCAGGGTGGCAAGTCTTTTGTCAAACTCATCATCAAAGCCCACTGGCTGTCGGCGTTCGAGAGTAAGTGCGGTGTAATCATCAAGCTCAAATTCCGGGATAATTTCAATTACCGCCTTCACCCGGATGGATTTATCCGGGGTAATTTCAAGATCCTCGATTTTTGGTTGGGAAGCGGGTTTAATGCCTCTTTTTTCCATCGCTTCTGTTAATGCCTGTTCCACCAGTTCTTCAGCAGCAGCCGACTCGAGTGCGTTTCCTAAGCGCCGTTCGAGGATGTGTTTGGGGACCCTTCCGGGCCGGAATCCCGGTATTTTTGCTTTATTTCTGTATTCTTCAAGCAAAGATTCCATCTTGGATTTCAAGAGTTCCGGTTCAAATTCAATTTCTACTTCTCGCAACCACTCTTGGGGCGATTTTACTCTGATTTCCAAATATGCTCCTTTGATTTTATTGATGCGAGGAGGGGGAATTGAACCCCCATCCCTTTCGGGACCAGATCCTAAGTCTGGCGCGTCTGCCAAGTTCCGCCATCCTCGCCTGAAATCAACATTTTTTTGATTTTAAGTAACATTATCAAAAAGTCAAGGAAACTTGGCGGTATTCCCAGAAATGTTGAACTTCCGGTTGACTTGAATCAGATTAAGCTTATTATTTTTAAAATTGTATGAGTTATCGGAACTTGATTGTTCATTCTGTTTTATTTGTTTTAATGTTGGGCTGCCATAACCAACCGCCTTCAGTGCCGATCATCTTCGGACCGCAGCGGGGGAGGCCGAATGATACATTGGTTTTTTCTGTGATTTCAGTTGACCGGGAAGGAGATTCAGTTGCCTACCTGTTCGAGTGGAATAATCAGAGCAGCTCCGGCTGGACCGAGTGGTTTCCTCAGGGTGTGGAGATTGTAAGACAGTTTTCATTTGCCGATACCGGGAGTTTCTTTCTCCGGGCGAAGGCACGCGATCGTCAGCATGAATCCGGCTGGTCAGAGAGCCTGAATGTGACAGTCCGATGGTATGTGCCTTCAGTGCCGAGAAAACCGGCAGGTCCGGATACAGTTGTTGTCGGGGACAATGTAACATTTTACTCATCAGCACTCCACCCTCTGAATGAACTGGTGGCGATTCAATTCTGCTGGAGTGATACAGTTGACGTGTGGAGTGATTATGTCCTGCCCGGAACGATAGTTGCAAAAAGACATGTTTTTACGATGGAAGGGGAGTTTGAGGTCCGCTGCCGGGCAAAGGACAAGAAAGGGTATTTATCTGAGTGGTCTGCACCTGAGACTGTGTTGGTTCAAAGCGGTCAAACACGTTGAAAAACCAGAAAAGGAGTTGTAAATGAAGAGGTTAATGCCTTTATTGTTGACTACCGGTTGTCTGCTTGTTTGGGCACAGGAACGGGAAATGAAGGTTCGTGTTCACTGTTCCAAGGTCCAGCTGCCGGCAATTGCCCGTGGAGTGCTGGAATTCTATGAAGTTACTGATGATTACTTCGTTGGAGCGGTGAGCGAGCAAACCTATGAGAGGCTGAAGAGTATCGGTTATCGCTTGGATGTGCTGGTACCAGATATGCAAAAGGAGGCAGCAGAACAGTGTTCGGGAGAGGATTTCGGTCGCTATCACTCGTATCAAGAGATTATGGATACGTTTGCCCTTATTGCCACAACCTATCCCAATATCTGTCAGCTGGAGACAATCGCCGTTTCGCCAACCGGTAAATATGTAATTGCGCTTAAAATAACCCAGAACCCGACGGTGGAGAATCATCGTCCCCGACTGGAATGGGATGGAACCACCCATGGTAATGAGAATATCGGCACGGAAATCTGCTGGTATATTACCCGGCAGCTCACCGACAACTATGGGAGTGATCCACTGATTACCTATCTGGTGAATACCAGAGAGATATGGATCATTCCTTGTGTTAATCCCGAAGGGTTGATTAACCGGACCCGGGGGAATTCCAACGGCATTGATCTGAACCGGGATTATGGTTATGCTTGGAATCAGGAGTCGGGTGCCAATGTTCCTTGGAGTCAGCCGGAAATTCGCGGGTTGCGGAACTTTTTTACCCGTCACCCGTTTGTCATGACCATGACCTATCACAGTGGCGCAACTTCGGTGATGTGGCCCTGGAGTTATTCACGGATTGCGACTTATGACAGCGCTGCTCATGCCCAGTGGTGCCAGCAGTATGGAAGTATTACTGGTTATCCCGCATATCAGATTTCCCGCGGACTTTACGAATGCCAGGGAACCTCCACCGATTTTTATTATGGTGCCGAAGGGGCACTCGGATTTGCTGCTGAGGTGGCATCCGGACAGCCGCCGCCGCAAAATCAGATTGATACGATCTGCCGGGCTAACTGGACCGCAAGTAAACAGTGGATGATTCGTGGTGGTTATGGAATCCGAGGGTGTATTACCGATTCGGTTACCGGTCTGCCGGTTAAAAGGGCAATTGTAATTTCTGACCCGGCCAACTGGATGGTTTATACCGATACCTGTGGCTGGTTCTTTAAATATGTGCTGCCCGGAACCTATTCGCTGCGGGTGCTAGCTGACGGTTATCAGCCGAAGACGGTCAGCGGAATAAGTGTGATGAGTGATACCTTTGTGGTAATTAATGTCAGTCTGTCTCCGGATACGACCACACCGATTACTGGTTACAAAGTTACTACTTGGATCTGCAAGGATCCGACCCAGGCGGGTAATACGATGGGTCTGTTTGCACTTGGTAGACAGGATACTCGCGCTCTCACTCTGACCAATCGGGGTATGGCAGTAATTGAACTGAGCGCACCGATTATTAACGGCCCCGGGACGGATTTTACGGTTTATTCCACCACCACTAAACCCTGCTCAATTTATGTTTCTTCCGATTGGAATGGGCCCTGGAGTTTCTGTGCTTTCGGTAACGGAAACATCGCCTGTGATCTGACGAGCGCTGGCGTTCCGTTTGCCAGTTATGTGCGGTTGAATGATGGTGGCCAGAGCTATGATCTGGACGCAATCGAGGGAACGATAGTAAACGCTCCGGCGCTGGTTTATCAGTCACAGACAATTGTTGATTCGCCGCCTGGAGGTAACAATGATGGGAGACTGGATCCCGGTGAGAGTGCCGGGCTAATTTTTGCACTGCGAAATGCCGGTAGAATTACCGCCAGTGATATCGCCGGGATTTTAAGAACTGATGATATATATGTCTCAATCACTGATTCAAATGGATATTTTGGCAATATCCCTGCGGATTCGATACGGAGTAACTTTTCCGACCGGTTTACAGTGCGGGCATCACCTCAGACTCCCAGAGAACACAGCATCCGACTGCGACTTTACCTTCATGGCAGTAATTATCACGACAGTCTCCTGCTGACTCTGACGGTAGGCGAACTGCGGGTTACCGATCCGATTCCGGACAATTCCGAGCCGACCCTTTATTATGCCTATGATGAGGTGGATACAACTTATGCGGAGCATCCGGAGTTTGAATGGATTGAAATCTACGGCATCGGCACGAGGTTACAACTCGGCGACGACGAGACAAGGCAGATCAGTCTGCCACCCGCATTCGGTCCTTTCGTTTTCTACGGCCAGTCCTATAACCAGATTTCAATCTGCTCCAACGGCTGGATTGCACCGGGGACGACAAGCAGAACTGATTATACCAATACCGCGCTGCCGAATTCCAATATGCCTCCATTAATCGCCGCCAACTGGGATGACTTGGATCCAAGATACGGTGACAGCGTCTGGTATTACCATGATGTCGCTAACCACCGGTTTATCATTGAATGGGATTCGGTCCACTACATCAGCAGCAGTGAATGGGATAAATTTGAGATCATTCTCTATGACACGACACTCGCAGGAGAAGATGGTAACTCCAAGTTCGTCATTCAATATCTGACCGCCAATCGCCCCGGCAGTTCGGCAACGGTCGGGATTCAGGATCATACGAAGACCAAATTTATTCAGGCGTTATACAACGGTGCATATCACCGTGCGGCTTCGCCCTGGATTCCGGGGCATGCACTCCGTTTTTCCACTGAGTGGCGAACTGGAATTAATGCAGCGGAGGGAGTGAATAGCATCTCGATGCCGAAAATAACAGTTCAGACCAATCCGGTCAGGAGGGCGGTCAATCTCCGGCTGAATTTTCCGGTGTCCGGAGCATCTGCTCTACTGATCTATGACCGGTGCGGACGGCTGGTGCGCCGAGTCGGTTCGGGAAATTTGCAATCAGGGGTAGACTGGCTGACTCTGCGTCTTGTTGATCAGAATGGGACACAACTGAGCCCCGGGGTTTACTGGTTGAAACTGGTGACCGATACTGGTTGGGCAAGTGTTAAAATCTGCGTGGTGCGTTAAGCGTAATGAGACAGGCAAAAAGCGCACGGCGTCAGAGCTGGGATGAGTATTTTATCGGGATTGCTCAGCTGGTTGCCCAGCGTTCTACCTGTCTGCGCCGAAAGGTCGGAGCGGTTCTGGTCCGGGAGAAGAGAATTCTCTGCACCGGATATAATGGAGCACCGCATGGTCTTGTCCATTGTGAACAGGCAGGCTGCCTGCGGAAGAGGTTGCACATTCCAGCCGGAGAGCGGATTGAAATCTGCCGCGGAATACACGCGGAGCAGAATACGCTGGTTCAGGCTGCCAGTTTCGGCATACAGGTCTCCGGTGCAACTCTGTACTGCACACATGCGCCCTGTATTACTTGCGCAAAGATGCTGATCAATGCCGGCATAAGGGAGTTTGTAATTGCCAATGACTACCCGGATGATTTAGCCCGGAAGCTCCTCCGAGAAGCAAAAATAAAGGTACGCAGAGTACGGATATAAAGTGCGGAGAAAAAATTTGACCGTGGAGTGAAAAGGGATATATTTAGCCACCGCCGATGATCAGAGAGGAAGTTATTATTGGAGGTCCAGTCGGGCTCCATGCCCGGCCTGCAGCGGAGTTTGTAAAGCTGGCTGAACGTTTCAAGTCCCGGGTCCGGCTGGCAAAGGACGGTATCTGGGTTAATGGCAAGAGTATTCTGGCAATTCTGACACTGGCAGCGGAAAAGGGCAGCACGGTAATTCTAGAGGTCAGTGGCGAAGATGAGGCGGAGGCGTTTGTAGTGCTCAAGGAGAAACTGACCGGCGATGAGCATTAAGAAAGAGAAGATTTTTCACGGCATTCCGGTTTCCTCCGGGTTTGCCCGCGGCCCGGTGTTTGTTTATCAGCCTTATCTGCCGGTAATCAGCGAGCGGGTGCTCAAACCTGATGATATTGATTCGGAAGTGGAACGTTTTCGTCGGGCAGTCCGGAATGTTGAAGCGGAACTCCGGGAGCTCCATCAGCAGGTGGGGCGGGAGATGGGGAAAGATTTTGCCGAATTTATTGATGTTCAGCTGGCGCTTCTGACTGATGAGGAAGTATTGAATGAGACCGAGCGATACATTCGGGAGCAGCTGCGCAACGCCGAATTTGCTTACAGTCAAACTCTGAAGGGGTTGACAGTGAGCGGTAGGGCTGCTCAAGTGCCGTTTTTTCGCGAACGGTTCGCGGATATGGCGGATGTTTCGGCACGGGTGCTGAGCGTGCTGCTGGGTGACAATCTTCCTTCAATTTTCGGGGTAAAACCGGGGTCGGTGCTGGTGGCACATCAGTTGCCCCCATCCGATGCTGCACTGCTGGATCCGGCAAAGGTGGCGGGTATAGTGCTGGAGGCAGGCGGTAAGACCTCTCACACCGCCATTATGGCAAAGGCTAAGGAAATTCCGGCGGTATTCGGAGCGGATGCAATCCTGAAGATGATTCAGGAGGGGGATGAGATTCTTGTGGACGGGTACCGGGGGTTGGCGATTCTCAATCCAAGCGCAAACCGACTGAAAACCTATGAGGCAGAGATCAAGCGGGAACAGCGGCGCCGGGCATCATTGAAGGCACTGGTTGAGGAGGCGCCGGTAACGCTTGATGGCAAAATGATTGATCTGTCTGCCAATGTGGAATTTCTGATAGAGGCTCGGCAGGCCAAAGACAACGGGGCGAGGGGAATTGGGCTTTTTCGGACCGAATATCTCTTTCTGGCGCGACGTCGTCCCCCTACTGAGGAAGAGCAGTTTGAGATTTACCGGGATGTGGCAGAGCTGTTCAGACCCTTTCCAGTAATTATCAGGACTTTTGATCTGGGCGGGGACAAGGTGATTCCCGGTTATACTGAGGCAAATCCGTTTCTGGGCTGGCGGGCGATCCGTTTCTGTCTGGACGATATTGCGCTGTTCAAAAATCAGCTGCGGGCAATTCTCCGGGCATCCGCTGCCGGTAATGTCAAAATAATGTTTCCCATGGTAGCAACAATTGAGGAATTGCGCCGGGCAAAACTGGTACTTGAGGAGGCAAAGAAGGAATTGAGGAAGGAAGGGAAGCCGTTTGATGAAAATGTTGAAGTCGGGGTGATGGTTGAGACGCCCTCGGCAGCAATTCTTGCCCAGCAGTTTGCCCGGGAAAGCAGGTTTCTCTCAATCGGTTCAAACGATTTAACTCAGTATACGCTGGCGGTAGACCGTGGGAATGAACGGGTAGCAAGACTGTTTGACCATTTTCATCCGGCGGTTCTGCGTCTGATTAAGAATACAATTGATGCTGCGCACGAACAGGGTATCTGGGTTGGCATGTGCGGGGAGTTCGGTGCCGATCCCATGGGCGTGGTTCTGCTGCTGGGTATGGGAGTGGACGAAATTTCGGTTGTGCCCGGACTGCTTCCTGAGACCAAACAGGTGATCCGGTCAATTGATACCGGCGTTGCTGCCGAGGTGGCACATCAGGCGTTGAAACTTTCAACCGCGCTGGAGGTGGAACGACTGCTGGAGCGGGAAGTGCATCACCGGTTTACGAAACTGGCACGTTCTCTCCATGCGGTCAAGGGGGCGGGTGGTGAATAACACTGGCTATCAGCGAATGAAGGAACTTATCTGGGGGCTGCCGGAGCAGCTGAGTACAGCGTGGGAAATTGCCAGCAGTGCACCGCTGCCATCCGAATCTGTCATTGACCAGGTTATCGTCGGGGCAATGGGTGGTTCGGCGATGGGTGCTGATATTGTCCGGAGCATTCTGGAAGCGGAGGGCGGGCGGTGGCTTACGGTCGTGCGCGATTATTCCCTGCCTGCCGGTATCTCCGAACAAACTTTGATTCTGACAATAAGTTATTCCGGGAATACTGAAGAAACACTGGCTGTATATGATGCGGCAATAAAACAGCGGGCTAAAGTTGTGGTAGTCACGAGCGGGGGCAAGCTGGCGGAAAAGGCGCAACAGGGTGGAGTGCCCCTGATTCTGATTCCTGGCGGAATGCCGCCGCGGTGTGCGATCGGGCTGATGAGCGTGGCAATTCTGGTGGTGCTGAACCGTCTTGGCCGGTGCCGCAGTTTCCTGCCTGACATCAGAGAAACCGGCAGACTGGTGAGAAGAAATCTGTCCGCATGGCACCGCTGGGCAGTGCGGTTAAGCCGGAAAATTGCAGACCGGTTCATTATTGTTTATTCAACCAGTCGGCTGTTGGATACTGCTGCCTACCGCCTGCAATGTCAGCTGAATGAAAATGCCAAGATGCTGGCACACTGGGGAACATTACCGGAGGCGAGTCATAATGAGATCATGGGCTTTGGTTCGCCCCTTTTTCTTGATGGAAAGGTGGCGGTGATCGCACTGGTTGATCCGACAAGCCATTCCCGGACGCTGGTCCGGTTGGGCCAGATGCTGAAACTGATTCGCGGCACAATTGTGGAAAATGTCCAGCTGGAATCTGCCGGAAGGTCTGGCTGTGCCCGGCTGTTTTCGCAGGTGGTGCGGGGCGATTTGCTCAGTATCGAACTGGCACGGCGCCGTAATGTTGATCCGATGGTGATTCCGAAAATCGACCGGTTAAAGCTGGTGCTGGCGCAGAAGCGATAACAGGAGCGGGTGTGGGGCTGGGGGTGATCATTCCGGCAGCGGGGGAGGGTCAGCGGTTAAGACCGCACACGCTCAGAAAGCCCAAGGTGATGCTGGAGGTTGCGGGCAAACCGATCATTGGGCATATTCTTGACCGGGTCAGCCGGCTGAATCCAGACCGGATTTGGGTGGTTGTGCCGCCGGCGGATGAATGGATCAGCAGCTATCTGCAGATGCACTACCGGATGAACTTCGAGTTTGTCGTTCAGCCAGAGCCCCGCGGTCTGGGACATGCGGTCTGGTGTGCCGGGGCCGACCGTGCGGGATTGCCGCTGCTGATTCTGCTGGGTGATACGATTGTGGATTTTGACTTTCAATCAATGTTTCAAACAGACTTCAGTATCGGGGTCAAGGAGGTTTCAGACCCGAGCCGGTTCGGTGTGGTGCTGGTGGAAAACGGGGTGGTCAGCAAGGTGATCGAAAAGCCTAGGGAACCCGTAAGCCGGCTGGCGATTGTCGGTGTTTACTACTTCCGCGAGCCGAAGCTCCTGTATCAATCGCTTGAACGGCTGATTGCAGAAAATCGGATGATCAGGGGGGAATATCAGTTTACCGATGCACTGCAGTTTCTTGCTGATCAGGGGACAGGGATTAGAACCGTTGATGTTGATGTGTGGCTGGATTGCGGAACACCGGAGGCGCTGCTTGAGACCAACCGGCTGCTGCTGGAGCGCCAGATGACTGCCCTACCGGAGCTGAATACCGCCCGGGTTGTGCCACCGGTTTTTATTGCACCGAATGCCCGAATTGAACGTTCCGAGATCGGGCCTTATGTGGCAGTTTCGGCGGGCGCTCAGATATCCGGTTCAGTGGTAAAAGACAGCCTGATCTATCAGGGGGCAAGGGTTGAGAACTGCCGGCTCAGCGGTGCGATCGTGGGGGAAGATGCTGAGGTCCGCGGGGTGGACGGTGCGGTAAATGTTGGGCCCGGGGTGCGACTGACACGGGGATAAATCTGATGTTCATCTTTGAAGTTCTGGCAGGCGATTACCGGGCACGCCGGGGAAGATTGAGTCTGCCGCACGGTACAGTTCAAACGCCCGCATTCATGGCGGTGGCGACCCAGGCGGCCGTCAAGACCATGAGTCCGCAGGAGGTAAGGGATACCGGCACGGAGATGCTCGTCTGCAATACCTATCACCTCTATTTACGGCCCGGTCATAAACTGATTCAAAAGGCGGGTGGAGTTTCAGCCTTCATGGGCTGGCACCGTCCGGTACTCACCGATTCCGGCGGTTATCAGATCTACTCGCTGGCGGCGCTTTCCCGGACCGGCGATGAGGGAGCGGAGTTTCAGTCCCATATTGACGGCAGCCGGCATTTCTTTACGCCGGAGCTGGTGATTGAAATTCAGCGGGCGCTCGGTTCGGATATTGCGATGTGTCTGGACGACTGTCCGCCGTTTCCGGTCAGCCGGCAGCAGGCGGAAATTTCGGTGATGCGGACCACCGGCTGGGCACAGCGCTGCCGGACCGCTGCGGGAGCGGATGTGAATCTCTTCGGCATCATTCAGGGCGCAACCTATCATGACCTCAGGCGCCGGAGTGCGGAGGAGCTCTTGGCGCTGGATTTCCCGGGTTATGCAATCGGCGGGCTGTGTCTGGGTGAGCCGTCAGCCCTGACCTACGAGATTACCGAGCTGGTATGTTCAATGATCCCGCCGGACAAGCCCCGTTACCTTATGGGTGCCGGCTATCCGGAGGATATCATCAATGCGGTCCGGGCCGGGGTTGATCTTTTTGACTGTGTGCTGCCGACCCGTAACGGCAGAACCGGCACCGCCTTTATCAGCACCGGTCGGGTGCTGATCCGGAATGCGGTTTATGCGGATGATCACGGACCGCTGGATCCGAACTGCGACTGCTACACCTGCCGTAATTTCAGCCGCGCCTATCTCCGGCATCTGTTCCTTGCGGGGGAGGCACTGGGACCCCGGCTTTTAAGCTATCACAATCTGTATTTTTTCCAGTCACTGCTGCGTGCCATCCGCGAGGCGATTGCCTGCGGGCGTTTTGATGAGTGGGCACGGCAGTTTCTGAGCCGGTATGCTCAGGTAACAGGTCAGGATTCAGACCTTGTGAGTGTCAACCGAAATGATTAATCAGAAAAGGAGGAGTCAATGCGTAATCTGACAGTCCTGATTTTAACTCTCGGGCTCGGACTGGCGATTCTTTCCTGCGGTCCGGGCAATGTGATCAAGGTGGGCGTGGTCGCTCCGCTCACCGGTGATGTCAAGACCTTCGGCGAATCAACAGTCAACGGCATCATGCTCGCAATTGAGGAGGCAAACCGTGCCGGCGGTGTCAACGGCAAACAGATCAAGCTGTTTATTTCTGATGATAAGAACGACCCGACTGAGGCGGCAAATGCCGGTGGCAAGCTGATTGAGCTGGACGGTGTCGTGGCGATCATCGGTTCGGTGTCCACCAAGTGCTCCTTGCCGCTGGCGGACAAGTGCCAGGTGGCGCGGATTCCGATGATCACCCCCACTTCGACCAATCCTAAGGTAACGGTTACCGATGACGGCAGGCACAAGGAGTTCATCTTCCGTGCCTGCTTCACCGACTCCTTCCAGGGGGTGGTGGCGGCACGGTTTGCAATTGACAGTCTCAAGGCCAAGACCGCTGCCATAATGTTCGATGTCGGCAATGATTACTCCCGCGGGCTTGCGGACTACTTCAAGCGCTTCTTTGAGGCGGCGGGCGGAAAGGTGGTGGCCTATGAGTCCTATCAGAAGGATGATGTCGACTTCTCGGCTCTTTTGACCAAAATCAAACAGCAGAAGCCGGACCTCGTGTTTCTCCCTGACTACTACAACAAGGTCGGTCTGATCGTCAAGCAGGCATATCAGCTCGGGCTGGTCACTCGCTTCCTCGGCGGTGATGGCTGGGATTCACCGGCGATGCTGGAGATTGCGGGCAAGGAGGTGGCGGGCAGCTACTTTGTCAACCACTACTCGGCTGATGATCCCAGGCCTGAGGTTCAGAACTGGGTGAACAAGTATCAGGCGCGCTACGGCCAGAAGCCGGATGCCTTTGCCACTCTCGGGTATGATGCGGGGCTTCTGCTGATCGCCGCACTCAAGAATGCGCCCAATGCCAAGCCGGATGAGATTCGGGAGGCGCTGAGCAAGATCCGGGACTACCCCTGTGTCTCGGGCACGATCACCTTTGACGAGTTCGGCAACCCGATCAAACTGGCGACGATCATCCAGTACACCGAGACCGGTCAACGGTTTGTGACCTCGTTTGCCCCGTAAGTAAAAGGCAGACTGTTACCAGCAACCGAACCGGCTCCGGCAGACCGACCGGAGCCGGTCTCTGTTTACAGACCTGCCTGTCCGTTGGCAGTCAAAGCGGAGCGGAATCAAGATTTTCTCAATACTCCATAAGGGAAATCTGCCCACTGTTTAACCCACACTACCAGCTGGGCAATTGCCCGGGGTGAACCCCATGCCGGCTGTCGGTTTTTGTCTTTCATAGGTAAGTATCTGGTGGTTAATGAGATATAAAACGATTGTTATACTTAATATTTATGCATTAAAATGCACAAATAATCGATTATCCTTTTGACAAAAACTGCCCGGTTCTTATAATATATGCGCATCATCGCCGCCTCCATTTTTAAGAAAGGAGGTTACGATGGCGAGGTTGATAAGGTTTTTTATCCTGACACTGGTGCTGGCAGAGATCGGTTCTGCCGGCTGGGAAAGACGGGCGGACACGCCGCAGTGGCAGTATGCCGGTTCAGCGCTGGTTTTCGGAATTGAAAATCCCAAGACCCTCTATGCCATCTTTGGCGGAACCAAAAAGCTGTATCGTTATCTTATTAATCTTGACCGATGGGATGATTCACCGGCTGATTTCCCCGGGGATGTGAATTTTGGTCCAGGTGCAGCGCTTGCCTCGGATTTGAATGACAACATCTATGTGCTCGTTGGGGGGGACGAAGCAGTTCTGGCGTTACCGGATTTCAGACAACAGCTGGCTGCGGTATCCGGATATCCCGTTTCCGGTCAGTCAGGGCGGTTCGTTAGCATTTGCCATCGTTGACAATCTGTATTGGGTGTATGCGATACCCGGGGACACTTTCCGCCGGATTTTCAAATACGGACCGCTTGCAGGCGGTGCGGGTGGTATTCAGCCGAATGATATTCCGCGCTGGCGCGAACTGTCCACAAGGGATATGCCCCGCCCCGGACCTGAAAGTTTATCCGGAGCCGGCGGTGCACAATGTCAGGCTGGAGTTTATCAACCGGAAACCCGGAAGATGTGCAGTGACGATCTGCGATATTGCCGGCAGGCGGGTGTGCGCACTGCTTGACCGGCTGCTGAATGCAGGTGTCCATTCGGCGACCTGGGATTTGACCGATGGGCATGGGATGCGTTCAGTACCCGGAGTATATATTGTGCAGGTGCGCACGCCTGAAACGGTCCTGACCCGCACGGTCACGGTCAGGTAAAAATGGAAAGGAGGCGGCGATGATGCTGAAAAAATTGATTGTTACCGTTATGGCAGTTGTTCTACCCCTGATTACAACTGCCGGTGCGATTACGCTTGAGCGGGTGATTCCAGTTGCCGATACCGTATGTGGCGGGGCAACCGGTGGTAGAGCACGGTATCTGGCGATTGACGGTTCAAAGCTCTACTATGTCGTCATTGAGGGCATGACTCTGGTGCTTGACCTTGGCAGTTTTACGGTCAGTGGTGAAATTCCGACGCTCGGCGAACACCCGGCAATTATAGGGACGGACAAACAACAGCAACTGTTTGTGCCTAGGTATCACAAGTTGTATGTGGCAGGACGGGACAGCGGTCTGCCAATCATGACAATTGTCAGCACACTTACTGATTCCATAACTGCCCGTTATCCCGTTACCGACTTTATGTCTATGGCGTATAACGATTCCGAAGGGTGCATTATTATCACTGCCGAATCCTGCCGGCTGCGGGTTATTGACTGCCGGACCGACTCAGTGCGTGCCGTCATTACTACCGTTGACAGCTGTCCGCCCGACTATGTTTTCTGGAATCACCATAACAACTGCTATTATGTGATTACAGGACATTACCAGCTTTATCCGGTGCTGGATACCTTTGCCTGGTGCACGGTGTTTGATAGCCGGACCAACACCGTTGTCGATACCTTCTGTCTGCAGCGGCGGTTTTACCGGGGGGTTCTGGTGCATCCGCACCGGAACAAGCTCTACTTCGGGCTGAATGATGAGGTGGCGGTGGTGGACGGTGAGCAGAACCGGATCGTCAGGTGGATTCCCTTTCTGGGAGGTCAGTTTGCGACCGACTCCGCGGGCAGTAAACTATATCTGATGAATGCTGGTAGCATCGGAGTAGTTGACTGCAACCATGATACCCTGATAAAGGAGATATTCCTCGGCAGAGGCGGGTATCTTGAATTCTGTTGCATCCCGGAACTTGATCGGCTGGCTGTTATCTGCGACAACCTGCTTGCCGGCATTGACTGTGGGGGCGACTCTCTGGTGTTTGCCGATTCCACATTCCGGGTTAATCCCTGGTATGCCGCTCTGACCTGGGATCCGATGCGGGGGCAGATCCTTATCGGCAAGTATTATTTTTCTGAAGGAACGGCGCTCCTTTTGGCATACGATCCGATCAGCTGGCAGGTGCGCAGGACGCGGATGCTCGGTGTGGAGCGGATCTGGGATTTAGTTCACAACCGCCGTCTGAGCCGGTTTTATCTTTTGACCGAAATCCGGGATTCGTTTCAGCTTTGGGTGGTTGACGGAGAATCGGGTAATTATCTTCAGGCATTTACGCTCTGCCCCGCCCGACGTGAATATGAGGTGAAGCTGTATCCCCATCCGGATGAGAGAAGGTTATACATTCCGGACCCGGAAGGGGGACGCATCAGGGTTTTTGACTGCGACCAGGGGGCGATAGCTTATGACATACCGGTTCGACCCATGCCGACATTGCTTACCTTTTTCAAAAACCGGATTTACTGCAGTCATACCGAGTATCCCAACGGCTATCTGTCGATCATTGATTCCGATGCGGATACGGTCATCAAGGTGCTGGACCTGCCACTGGTCGGCACCAGTTTTGTCATTTTTTATCCCGAGGTTAATAAATATTATGTTCAGGGTTACTGGGACAACCGGATTGCGGTGATGGACCTTGCTACTGACGAACTGCAGAAGCTCATCCGTGGTATCCCGGCCGGGCAGGGGATTCTCTCACCGGCGATAAGGATGCCGGCGGTCCGGGGGTTGTATGTCGTTTTTGCCAACATACTGCCCAATTCTCCCTTTCTGGTCAAGATTGATGTGACCACCGATTCGATCGTGAAGGTGTATAGCGACCTGAATTACTATTACGCAGATTTTGGACTTGTAAACCGCTTTTTCACTAATAAACTTTATCTTTGCGCTATGATTAGACCTTATTATCCATTTGCGCATCTGATCGGTGTCTATGATGTTTTTCAGGACACGGTTGTCGATGAGGTGAGCACTCCGATTCCGGATACGGCGTGGAAGTGGTGGGGCATTAGCGATGATTATTACAATTATCCCAGCCATCCCAACCTACCGGTTTTTTACGCCCACTATATCTGGGGGGTGGCAAAGGTTGACTGCGTTACCGATTCTGTTGTCAGCTTCCTCCGGTTGCGGGGACTGGGGGAAGCTTGGCGGGTGATGAAACTGGATTCGGTTGATAACCGGATTTATCTGGTCGGCGACAGCCGGATATTTGTGCTCCGGGACGAAGGTCCGGGAGTCACATCCCCTCAGCCTGAAGCCCGAAGCCGGATACGGCTTGACTGTCCGACGGTGATCAGGGACCGGTTGCTCGTCAGTCTGCAGGCGCCAGCAGCTTCGGAGGCGCAATTGAGCATATTTGATGCCGGTGGCAGACTGCTCCGGCAATTGCGGACGGCAACCGGCAGGGAGGGCAGAGTGCGGCTTCAATGGGACGGGAGCGATGTTCAGGGGCATCAGACCTCAGCCGGGGTATATTTTGTTGTGCTGAAAACGGGTTCTGACCGTTACATGAAAAAGGTTGTCAGAATCAGGTAGCCCGGCATCAATTTCTGAAGTTTATTGATCTTGGGAGCGGTTATTCAATCCACTCTGCATCGGGGAGGTTGAGCTGGTCGCGGGTGATGTTGCCTAGGATGACCATCAGGTATCTGCCCGGAAAGAGTCGGTTGCGGGCAGCGGTGTTAATCTGTTCAAGCGTGGTGGTGCGGACCAGTACCGGGAAGCGGGTGAACCAGTCCATGCCGTAGCCGTAGAGTTCAAAGCTGATCAGCTGGTCAAGCTTGCCGGAGTTGGCAGAGTAGGTGAGCGGAAATGAGCCGGTGAAGTAGTTTTTCGCTTTCTGCAGTTCCCGTGGGGTGGCACCGGTCTGTGCCATCCGGTCAATTTCGGCAAACATCTTCTCAATTGCAATCTGGGGTTTTGAGGTCTGGACCGTTGCCCGGAAGGCGCCGGTCAGGAGCCGGCGGTCAAACCAGCAGCGGACATCATAGGCAAGCCCGGCGTATTCCCGGACCGCCAAGCCGAGCCGGGAGGAAAGCGGCGGACCTCCTAGGATGTAGGACATGAGCCGGACCGGAATCAGATCCGGATCGCGGACCGAGATGCCAAGATGGCCGAACTGGATATAGGTCTGGTTCATGTCCGGCCGGGTGATCAGTTTAACCCGCAGTTTTTCCGGTGGTTTGAGTGCAGGCGGTTCGGGCGCGGGCACCGGTCCGGGCTGCCAGCCGGCGAACCGGCGGGTAATTTCTTCTTTTAGCGCTCCAGGGCTGATGTCGCCGACCGCCACAATGAAGCAGTTGTTGGGCACGAAGTGGGTGGCGTGGAACTGGTGCAGATCGGCAAGGGTAATCTGGGGAATGGTGCCGGTATCGCCCCGCACCGGCAGGCTGTAGCGGTGGTCGCCGAAGAGCATGCGGTCGAATTCCAGCGTTACCAGTGAGCCCGGGTTGTCCCAAGCACGGCGGGCAGCGGTGAGCTGTTCCTCCCGGACGAGCCGGAACTCCGGTTCCGGAAATGCGGGGTTGAGGACGATATCGGCAAGGATGTCCAGTCCGGTTCCAAGGTCCTTGGACAGGAGCCGGAACTGAACCAGGCTGTGGTCAAAGTCGGCATCTGCCGAGTAGCTGGCACCAAGGAAGTCAAGCAGAGCGGCGAGCGAGTCGGCAGTGAAGTTTTTTGTGCCGCGGAGAAGCATCTGAGCGCAGAGGCTGGCGGTGCCCGCCTTCGGGAGCGGTTCGAACACAGCACCGGAACGACAGATCAGCGCTAGGTCCACGATCGGCAGGCGGTGGTCCTCAAAGGTGATGATTATCAGACCGTTGTTCAGTGAGTCGCGCGTTACCGGCAGGGAGAAAAGCGGGGAAACGGCGGTGGCAACTCCGAGCAAAAGCAACAGCAGGGGCGGGTGATGAGACGGTTTCATTTTGCCTCCCTTTTTTCAGGCAGGAGCATGCCGACGATCCGGCGGTGGTCCTGAAAATACTTCTGGCAGAACTGCTGAATCTGCTCTGGTGTGGTCTTTTCCACCTGCTGCATCCAGTCCAGAAATGAGCGCCAGGAGCCGGTGGTGATCTGTGCGGTGGCAATGAGATAGGCGATGCCGGAGATGTCGTCCCGTTCAAAGATCGAGCCGGCGATTGTCTGATTCTTGACCCGCTGCAGTTCCAGTCCGGTTACAAGCTCGGTCTTCATTCTTTCCAGTTCGCGGGTTATCAGGTGTTCAATCCGGGGAATCAGGGTTTCCGATTTCGGACTGATCCAGAAGTACATCAGTCCGGGGTCCTTTTCCACCGAGTTCCAGACTGAAACCGAGGTGGCAAGTCCGGAGTCAAGGACCAGGGTCCGGTAGAGCCGGGAGTTTCTGCCTGAGCCGAGGATCCGGGCGGTGACATCACCGACAAAATAGAGCGAGTCCCGGATGCCCGGTGTTGGGTAGCCGATGAGCAGGGTCGGGACCGATACCCGTTTGCGGATGATGATCCGGCGTTCGCCTGCCGGTTCGGGTTCAAAGTAGTAATAGTCATACCGATTGATCGGTCTGCCCTTCAGTCTGCCAAAATACTTCTGTGCCATTGTTTTGACCTCATCCGGTCTGATGTCACCGGCGATCACCAGCACCGCATTTGCCGGGTTGTAATGCTGATACCATGCCCGGACCTTTTCTACCGTGAAGTTTGCCACATCATCAGGCCAGCCGATGGTCGGGTTGCGATGGGGATGGGCAAGCCAGGCGATGGCTTCAAAGTTCTCCCAGAGGACTGAGCTGGGACGATTGTCCTGAAGCCGGCGCTCCTCGGCAACGACCTGATGTTCACTTTCAAACTCCGAGTCCGGAAAGATACACCGTCCCATCCGGGCAGCCTCCAGTTTCAGCGCCAGCCCCCAGTGTTCCCTGGCGATATCTTCGTAATAGCCGGTATAATAGGTCGAGGTGAAGCCGTTGTTGAAGGCGCCGACCGAGTCCAGCATCCGGTCAAAGTCGCCCGGCTTATAGATGTCGGTGTGCTTGAAGCTCATATGCTCGAGCATGTGGGAGATGCCGGTCAGTCCCGGCGGTTCATCATAGGAGCCGACCCGGTAATAGACATTGACCGAGACCACCGGTGCGGAGGTGTCAATATAGCCGATGACCTGCAGGCCGTTTCTAAGCCGGAACTCAAACACCCGGGATTCCAGCGGGTCAAAGCTGGCAAGCAGGGTAAGCAGTGATAAAATGATGTTCATAATTCTATTCTGAAATTACCAGCCGGACCGGTGTCTGCCGGTTCAGACGGAGGAAGTAGACCCCGGGTTTCAGGCGCCGGCCGTCAGGTCCTTTAAGGCTCAAGGTCCGGCTCTGTCCGGCAATGGTAAAGGTTTGAACGGTTCTGCCCGCAGGATCGGTGAGTTTCAAAGTTGCTGGCTGCTGCGTCGGCGGGTTGAGGTAAACTACGGCGGTTGTCCGGGCAGGGTTGGGGAAAATCCGCAGTGGCGGCTGATGGTCTGTCTGCCTTTGCTTATCGGTAGTGATGCCGGAGGTGTTTACACCTTCAACCGCATCGAGGTAAAATGTTCCGGAGGCGGTGAGCCGGAGAAAGCGGACACTGTCCAGTCCGGCAGAACCGATGTCAAGGTAAGTTTCGGGAGCACTGGCTGTGCCCAGCGTAACCCATAGTCCCTGCCAGCTCTGGGCACCCTGCACCTGCGCACTGGCGGTTCCTGATGAGCGGTAAATCACCAGTTCACTGCCTTCACGGTTGTAAACCGGCTTCCCCATATCAAGACAGATTGTCTTGCCGTTGTCGAGCAAAAAGGCGGTGCTGTCCCGGGGACCGAGCGCCCGGACCGGATAGGTGCGGTTGGAGGATGGGTTGACAAAACTGTTGTAGATATGACGGTAGGCAAAGAGCGGTGCGGTTGAATCAGGCGTGAGCCGGACTTCAAGCCAGACTGCAGAGTCACCGGTCGCCGGGACAATGACATTTTCAATCGTGGTGTCACGATAACCCGGTGCCCGGAATGTCAGCGTATAGGTGCCGGGGAGATAGAAGCGGTGGAAATCGCCCACCGTCGGGCTGTTATAGCTGAGCCAGTCTGCGGGTCGGACCCAAATCTGGCAGGGCACCGGCGTGCCGGTGAGCACATCGGTCACCATGCCGTGGATTCCCTTGCCTGCCAAGTGGATAAGCTCCAGCATTGCCGGCAGATTGAGGTTGAAGCACGGGTCAATCTCGGAGGCGGGCGGAGTTTTCTGAAGATGAACCTCAATTGACCAGCCCATCATGCCATAGCCATAATCAAAGTCCTTGGTTGAACCGTTGATCAGATACATTGAGTCTGCACCCTGGCCATAGGTGTAATGAGTCCAGTGGTCGTAGCGGGCAGAGAGAAACTGGATCAGGTTCAGTTCGGGAATTGCGTTCTGATAGGAGTAGCAGTAGCTCCAGGGGTGGGAGATGAAGGTTGTGCCGGCATGATAGGAGACGAAGGTAACTGCAGGATTGCGCCATATATGAGCAAGTACCGCCTGGTTCTCCGGTTCTGAAAATGGGCTTGCCCCCTGAGAAATTTCATCCCCCCACATCCAGCCCCAGTTGCGGTTCAGATCTACGCTGTTGCCATTATACCGGCTGGAACTGATATAACCGTCCGGGTTATACATCGGCAGGAGGTAGATTTCCCGGCTGTCAACCAGACGGGTGACAATGGTATCGGTGCTGTAGTTGCGGACTAGGTACTTTAGCAGTTCAAAGGTGATCGCCCAGCCGATTTTCTCATCGCCGTGAATGTCACCTTCAAAATGAACCGCAGGCTCCGGCTCATCAATCTGGGGGTTGTCGGAAATTTTCATCATCAGCAGCAGATTGCCCCGGTAACTCAGACCCAATGTTTCGAGCCGGCAGATTGCCGGATTGGTTGTTGCAATAACCGCCATGGTATCGCAGTATTCGGCATAGGTCAGATATCTACCATCACTTTCCTGAAAGTTACGTTCATAAATTCCAGTTATATCAGGCGTTATGATTTCAATTCTATAACCTTTTTCAGCCAGTGCCCGCTGCTGATTGACGGTTGCCTCGACAACAACGCCGGTCCGGTTGACATAATTTACCCAGGCGCCGGAGTGTTCAATATTCCGGACGTCATCTCTGGTGGCATTGGTAATCCGGATCAGATCCCGAGATTCAGGGGTGCTGATAAGGGGTGTGACAAAGGCACAAAGAAAAATTAAAATCCAGGTCCGCACCGCATATAATATTAGAGGAGGATATCCCGCTGTCAAAATGTGCAGGGTGCTGGGAAATCGGTGATTCTTAATATATCACAACCACTCCGGAGGGAATGACCTTAGCCCGAACTTGGCGGATGCCGCTGCGCCGTTTGGCATACACCCGAATCCGGTAGTTGTAGCCGGTCCGGGGTTCAAATCCGACAATTGTGCCCGCGATACTGCGGTTGGGTTTGGAAGGTCCTGCCCAGATGAAGACGATGGTCTCAATGATCGCCATCGGGTCGTAGAGAAATGATTCCCTGTCTTCGGGGGAGAGTCCCTTGAACACCTCGCCGGCGATTTCAACATGTGAGTGGAAGTTGCCCAGATAGCGGAGGTGCAATCGGGAGCTGAGTTCCCGGCGCCGCCTGATCACCCGCCGGATCATCGCCCAGTCGCGGAAAGTGATGCCGGTCCGGCTCTTTTCTCCGCCCCGATAGTAGCATGCCCGGCGGACAACCAGCCGATGTTCTTGGTTGATAGTGCCGAAGAGAAAGCCGAATGTTTCCCGTTTGAACTTAGTTTCATACCCCCGGCGGGCAAAACTGCACAGTTCGCGGACCGCTGATTCTTCAAACAGAATTGGTGCCCGGAAGCGCACGAGCGGATGAATTGACATTAACTTTATTTTAGCACCTGCCCGCGGCAGGTCAAATCATAATAAAAATGCCGCTGGAGGGCCCATGCCACGATGGTTGATACGCCAACCAGGGCAATCGCCCGACCAGCAGCAGAAAATAAATACAACAGTTGATTTCCATGTCAAGCAATTTTTCCGGTGCTGTCACAGGGTAAATTAATTTGAATTAAGTCGGGAAAAGATTATATTTTCCTGTGGAATCAAAAAATGAATTCAGTCAGCGCCGCCAGCGGATGGTTGAGGAGCAGATCGCTGCCCGTGGCATCAGGAACGAGCGGGTGCTGACGGCGATGCTGAAGGTGCCGAGACATCTTTTTGTTCCTGAAGGTTTTGTGCATCAGGCTTATGAGGATCATCCCTTGCCGATCGGACAGGGGCAGACAATTTCCCAGCCCTATATTGTGGCGGTAATGACCGAGGCATTGCAGGTTGGGAGGCAGCACCGGGTACTGGAGATTGGAACCGGTTCCGGTTATCAGACCGCCCTTCTGGCGGAACTGGCGGGGATGGTATATACTGTGGAAATCATTGAGGAGCTTTCAATCCGGGCGCGGCAGATTCTGAACCGGCTGGATTACCGGAACATCAGGTTCAAGATAGGAGATGGGAATGAGGGTTGGAAGGAGTTCGCCCCCTATGACCGGATTATCGTTACCGCTGCGGCAGAGTCAATTCCTTATGCCCTCGTCGAGCAGCTGAAGGAGCAGGGTAGGCTGGTGGCACCGGTGGGGCCGTCAGGGGCACAGAGTCTGATTTTTGGGGTGAAGCACGGGCAACGGCTGGTGCAGCGGTCGCTGATGAGCGTGGTGTTTGTTCCACTGGTGCGGGGCAAGCCTTCTGTTGACTCCTGAAATAATTCTTTTATTTTATATTGTCATTGACGGGGCGTAGCGCAGCTGGTTTAGCGCGCTTGGTTCGGGACCAAGAGGTCGCTGGTTCAAATCCAGTCGCCCCGATTTTCAATTTACCGCTTGGAAATGGCCAACAATACACCGGCACTGGATCAGACCCGGGTAAGGGTTCTCATCTCTGCTGATGAAGTCGCCAAGCGGGTACGGGAGCTGGCGGAGCAGATTTCTGCCGATTATGCGGGCAGGACTCCGCTGGTTGTCGGTATTCTCAAGGGCTCCTGGATTTTTCTGGCGGATCTGGTGCGGCAGCTGACCGTGCCGGTTTACATCGATTTCCTCACCGTTTCCAGTTATGGGGCGAGCACAAAGAGTTCGGGGATTGTAAAGATTGTCATGGACCTGAAATGTCCGCTGGAAGGCAGGGATGTGCTGGTGGTGGAGGATATTCTGGATTCGGGATTGACATTAAGATACATTATGAGGCATCTGGAGCTGCGCAAGCCGAAGAGTCTGAAGTTGTGTGTGCTGATGGACAAGCCGGCGCGCCGGCAGGTGGAGATCAAGCCGGACTATCTCGGGTTTACCGTGCCGGATAAGTTTGTGGTCGGTTACGGGGCAGATTTTGCTGAAGCCTTTCGTAATCTGCCGTATATCGGGTATATTGAAGTGCCGGGTAAGTGACGATGAAGAGAAGCAGAACTCGTAACTCTCCAGTGTCAGTGGATTTGCTTGCGGTTGCCCGGGGCGAAGCACCTGCAGACCTTTTGTTGCGCGGTGGTCAGGTGGTGGATGTGTTTACCGGTGAGGTCCGCCGGGCAGATGTAGTCATCAAGAACGGAATGATTGCCGGTGTGGGGGAAGGTTACGAGCGGGCAGACAGTGTGATTGACATCCAGGGTTGCTATGTCGCACCTGGTTTTATTGAGGGGCATATCCATATTGAAAGTTCGTTATTATCGGTGACTGAGTTTGTCCGGTTGTGCCTAGTTAATGGCACAACCACGGTAATTGCTGATCCTCATGAGCTGGCGAATGTTCTGGGAGTCAGCGGTGTTGAATATGTCATCCGGGCGAGCCGGGGTCTTCCTGTTGACATCTATATCATGGTGCCATCCTGTGTTCCGGCGACGCGGATGGAGACATCGGGAGCAAAGCTGGGGGTCAGGGAGATTGAACGGCTGCTTAAGATGCCGGAGGTGCTCGGACTTGCCGAGTTGATGAACTATCCGGGTGTAATCTGGGGTGATCCTGAGGTTCGGGCGAAGCTAGTGGTGGCAAGAATAGCGGAAAAGGTGATCGATGGCCACTGTCCGGGGCTGACCGGACTTCTGCTGCAGGCATATGCCGGCGCGGGAATCGGCTCGGACCACGAATCGGTCGGGGTGCAGGAGGTACGGGAGAGGTTGCGGGCAGGGATGAGGGTATTTATCCGGGAAGGTTCGGCTGCCCGGAACTTGGCATCGATTCTGCCGGTGGTGAATGATTTCAATCTGCGCCGGTTCTGCCTTGTGTCCGATGACCGTGACCCGCAGGATCTGCTCAAAGAGGGCCATCTGAATGCGGTATTGCGCCGGGTGGTCAGCACCGGAATGCATCCGGCAGCGGCGATTCAGATGGTGACGCTCAATCCTGCAGAGTATTTCCGTCTTTATGACCGGGGTGCGGTGGCACCGGGATTGCGGGCAGACCTGGTAGTGCTGGGAAGTCTGAGCGATATGAATGTGGAACTGGTGATAAAGAATGGCAGACCGGTTGCCCGGGAGGGTCGATTACTGGAGAGGCTGCCGGAGGTCCGCGACCGGAAGGTGATGAACACCGTGCGGGTGAAGGGGCTTGCACGGGGAGATTTTGTAATCAAGGCTGAAGGGGAGCTGTGTAATGTGATCCGGGTTGTGCCCGGACAGATTTTAACTGAACATCATGTCCAGCGGGCACCGGTCAGAAACGGACTGGTGACAGCAGATCCGGAGCGGGATCTGCTGAAGATCGTGGTAATTGAAAGGCACCGGGGGACGGGCAGAATGGGTAAAGGGCTGGTTGCCGGTTTTGGTCTGAAGAAGGGTGCGCTCGGGACCACCGTGGCGCATGATTCTCACAATATGATTATTGTCGGCACCAATGACCGGGATATGCTGGTCGCAGCACGTGCACTGGTAAGGATGGGTGGTGGTTATGTGGCGGTTGCCGACGGCAAAGTGGCAGCAGAACTGCCCCTGCCGATCGCCGGTCTGATGTCAGACCGGTCTGCCCAGGAGGTTGTTTCCCGGTTGAAGGTACTTTTGGCAAAGGCACGGAACTGGGGCTGCCGGCTGGACAATCCATTCATGACCCTGTCATTTCTTTCGCTGCCGGTAATTCCCGAACTGAAAATAACCGACCGGGGGCTGATTGATGTCAACCGGTTTCAGCCGATCAGTTTATTCGCTGAGAAATAGGCTGTTCGTCGGGGTGATTGGTGCCGGCGAATGTGACGCCGAACTGGCGGCAGAGGCGCGGGCGCTGGGGCGGGGACTGGCAGCAGTCGGTGCGGTCGTGGTCTGCGGCGGTATGGGAGGTGTGATGCGGGCGGTATGTCAGGGCGCTCAGGAACAGGGCGGGTTGACAATCGGCATCATGCCCGGTTCCGAGCGGTCGCAGGCAAATGAGTTTGTGGCACTGCCGATCGCTACCGGTTTCGGCGAGGCGCGCAATCTGATAATTATCAGGACTGCTGATATCCTGATTGCAATCGGCGGGTCCTACGGTACACTTTCGGAGATCGGTTTTGCTTTGAAGATGGGAAAGAGGGTAATCGGGTTGAAGACTTGGGAGATTGAAGGGGTGGAAAAAGTGGCGTCGGTGGAAGATGTTTTGACAAGATTAAGAATAAAAGGAGGATAGAATGGCAGCAAAGGAGTATTTGAACTTTATCAATGGCAGATATGTGCCTGCCCGAACTGGTAAAAGCTATGAGAACCGTAACCCGGCGGACACCTCGGATCTGATCGGAACTTTTCCCGTTTCCGGACCGGAGGATGTGAATGATGCAGTTGCGGCGGCAAAGGCGGCTTATCCCAAATGGCGGGCGGTCCCGGCGCCGCAGCGGGGCGAGATTATCCGGCGTGCCACCGAGATTCTCATCCGACGCAAGGAGGAGCTTGCCCGGCTGATGACAAGAGAGATGGGTAAGGTTTTGAAAGAGACCAGGGGTGATGTGCAGGAGGCGATTGACACTGGGCTTTACGCTGCGGGTGAGAGCCGGCGGCTGTGGGGCAAGGTAGTGCCCAGCGAACTGCCCAACAAGGCAGCCTTTGTTACCCGGCAGCCGATGGGGGTGTGGGGGATGATCTGTCCCTGGAACTTTCCGATGGCGATTCCCTCCTGGAAGCTGTTTCCTGCCCTGATCTGCGGTAACACTGCGGTCATCAAGCCGGCAACTCTGACACCAGCGTCGGTTCATGAGTTTGTTTTGGCACTGACTGAAGCCGGTGTGCCCGCCGGGGTGGTGAATGTGGTGTATGGAGAAGGGTCAGTGGTTGGTGAGGCATTGCTCAATCATCCGGATATCTGCGGGATTTCATTTACCGGGTCATCAGTGATCGGCAAACGGATTGCCGAGGTCTGCGGCAGACAGCTGAAACGGTGTTCACTGGAGCTTGGGGGCAAGAATGCCCAGATTGTGCTGAAGGATGCGGATCTGAATCTGGCGCTGGAAGGGGTAATCTGGGGTGCCTTCGGGACGGCCGGGCAGCGCTGCACCGCTACTTCCCGGCTGATTCTTGAGGATGAAATCTATGACCGTTTTCTGGAGATGGTGGTGGAAAGGGCAAAACAGTTGAAGGTTGGCAACGGTCTGGATGAGTCGGTAGAGATGGGACCGCTAGTGAGCGAGGGGCAGCGGCAGACGGTCCACCGGTATGTGGAGATCGGAAAGAGTGAGGGAGCACGGCTGGTGTGCGGTGGTGCACCCCTCACCAGTGGTGATTACAGCCGGGGCTATTTTTATCCCCCGACTATCTTCGCCGAAGTCACCCCGAATATGCGCATCGCCCGGGAGGAGATATTCGGACCGGTGCTTTCAGTTATCAGGGTGCGTAATTTTGATGAAGCGATTGATGTCCTTAACAACACCTCTTATGGTTTGTCATCTTCAATCTATACCCGGGATGTCAATCTGGCAATGAAGGCGATTGAACGGATTGAAGCAGGAATTACATATGTGAATGCCCCGACGATTGGTGCAGAATGCCATCTGCCATTTGGTGGAGTCAAGGAGACAGGCAACGGACACCGGGAAGGTGGCTGGACCGCCTATGAAATCTTTTCCGAGTTGAAGACAGTATATATTGATTATTCCGGAGCTCTGCAGAAGGCGCAGATTGATACTGCAAAGGATTAACCGGACCGGTGGCGACAATTGAAGTTGATCAGCTGAGCAAGAGTTTTCGCGGACTGGTTGCAGTTGACCATGTTTCCTTTGCGGTCAATGAGGGAGAAATCTTCGGATTTCTGGGTCCGAACGGTGCCGGCAAGACCACTACGGTCCGGATGCTCTGCACCCTTACGCGTCCAAGTGCGGGAACGGCACGGGTAGCAGGCTGGGATATCATCCGCGAGCCCAATCAGGTGCGGAAGGCGATCGGAATCATATTTCAGGAACCGTCACTTGATGATCGACTGACCGCCCGGGAGAATCTAAGGTTTCACGCTATGATTTACAAGGTTCCGAAAGAGGAGGCTAAAATCCGGATTGCGCGCGCACTGGAATGGATGGAACTCAGTTCCCGTGGCGACGATCTGGTCCGGAATTTTTCAGGCGGTATGAAACGCCGGTTGGAGATCGCCCGGGCTCTGCTGCATACACCCCAGGTGCTTTTTCTGGACGAGCCGACACTCGGGCTTGATCCTCAGACCCGGAACCGGATCTGGGAAAGGCTGCTGGCATTGCGGGCAGAAAACCGGATGACACTGTTTCTGACTACTCACTACATGGATGAGGCGGAATACTGTGACCGGATTGCGATCATTGATTATGGCCGGATAATTGCTCTGGGCACGCCGACAGAGCTGAAAGCCCGGTTGCAGGGAGATCAGGTGGTGCTGATGACCGCTGACAACCTTCGGGCAGCGGCTGAAATCAGGAGGCGTTACGGAGTTGAACCTGCGCTCGATCGGGAAAATTTAAGGTTTCAGGTGGCAGATGGGGCGCAGTTTGTACCCAGACTGGTCCGGGAACTGGGCGTGCCCATACTTTCAGTAATGGTGCGGCCGCCAACGCTGGATGATGTTTTTCTCGCCCTGACCGGCCGGGAGATCCGGGATGAGGAGGCGAGCGAGCGGGAGAAATTGAAGAGCAGGCTTCAGCGGATGGGGCGTGTCTGGCGTTAGCAGCCGTTATGATTGATTCTGCCTGTATCCATATGGTGTGGCGGCGCGATGTGCTCCGCTACTTCCGGGAAAAGAGTCAGCTTTATGGGTCGCTCACCAGGCCGGTGCTGTGGCTTTTTATTCTCGGTCTCGGTTTACGCGGCGGTTACCGGGAGGTCGGCACTGTCAATTATACTCAGTTCATCTTCCCGGGAATTATTGCAATGACCAGTATCTTCACATCGATTCAGTCAGCAATCTCCATCATCTGGGACCGGGAGTTCGGATTTCTGAAGGAGATTCTGGTGGCACCAGTCCCGCGGACATCAATTGTCATTGGTAAGGGACTTGCAGGTACGACCCTTTCACTGATTCAGGGGTGTATCATTCTGCTGCTGGCGCCGCTCGTCCGGGTGAAGCTGGCGCTGGTGAACATTCTGCCGCTGATTCTGGTGATGGCGGTGATGTCCTTTGCCCTGACCGGGATCGGGATCGTGATTGCCGCCCGGATGACCTCGTTTCAGGGGTTCGGCACAATCATGAATTTCATTATCATGCCACTGTGGTTTCTCAGCGGTGCCCTTTATCCGCTTGAGGGTTTGCCCTGGTGGCTGGCGCTGCTGGTTCGTATCAACCCGCTGACCTATGGTGTGGATATGATCCGCCGACTGGTGCTCGGATTTTCCTTCTATTCTCCCGGGTTTAATCTTGCATTTCTGACAGGTTTCAGCATTCTGACAACAATGGCGGCAGTCTATTTCTTCAATCGCGGGGAATACTGAAGGCAGAGGGGCGGATTGGCGGGTAATAGATTCGAAAATTATTCCGGCTCACAGTTGAGCGTTCAATTACGTCATAATGTTGAGCGTTTGTGGCAGGTACTGCAGGGAATTAGACCTCCGAAGCAGTATGTCAATGTGGAAGGTGGGGGTATTGAGCAACAGCATGACTGGCGGCTGCGACTGCATCACTGTGCCAATTATGCTGCGGCACTGACAATTCTGAAACAGGAAAACCGAAGTTTGCGACTCCTGGAGCTGGGCTGTGGCACCGGCGTACTTTCCTATGGACTGGCCCGGATCATGCCGGCGGAATGGAGTCTGATGGCGACAGACTATTCGCGGTATCTGATTGAGTATGCCCGGCAGCAGTATTCGACTCCGAATCTTGTGTTTGACTGTCTTGATGTCAATGACATTTCCGCATCGGCACTCAAGGAGTTTGATGCGGTGCTGATGCTGGAATTGATTGAACATCTGAACTGTTGGGAAACCAGAGAGCTTCTCCACCGGCTGGGAGCAGGGCTGAAACCTGCCAGTCTGGTGGTTATTTCCACTCCGGATCGTTCTGCCTTCCCGCGTGACCATTCTGGTTATTATCCCCATAAAATTGAATACCGGTATTCTACTTTGTTCCGGTTTCTCAGCGGCCTGCAGAATAATCCGTTCCGCAGTTTCGAGCTTTATCAGATAGTTGCGCCCGGGATCGTCCGGGCAGCGGTTCGGGCTGAAAGACGGGGTGGTTACCTTCTCAACCGGTTTGCCGGACTGGTTGAGCGGTTGAGTTCACATCAAGTTCATTTTCACCGCTACCAGAGAAGGGTGTTGAGCTGGTTAAGCCGGATCTTCTGGCGATTGACCGGTGGCGGGCAGAAATGTGACATCACCCGGCTGCTTGATGATTTCCAGTTGACCGGCACTGATACCGGTGATCATCAGCTTTCATTCAGTCTAATAGCAGTGCTAAGAAAATGAAAAGAAAAGGACTGGTAATTCCTGATGTGCTGGTATATCACCAGGGGTGTCTGCGGATTATCGATCAGCGGTTTCTGCCATTAAGGGTGATTTACCGTAAGCTGAGCAGCGTTCCGGCGGTTGTCGAGGCAATTAGAGAGTTGCAGATACGCGGGGCACCATGGATCGGAGTTGCGGCGGCATACGGGATGGCTGTGGTGGCAGAGCGGTCAGGTGACCAGGAACTGATTGCCGGGTTGACAAAAGCCGCTGAAATGCTGATGGTGGCACGTCCCACTGCGGTCAATCTTGGCTGGGCGGTGAGCAGAATAATGGAAGTTGTTGCGCACACAAAGGGTGTTTCGCCAGCAGTGTTGCGGCGTCGGGTGCTTAAGGAGGCAAAGGCGATTGAGGCGGATGAGTGCCGCCGGTCCAGGGCAATTGCCCGTTACGGTGCCAAACTTGTGCCGGAAAACGGAACCGTCCTGACAATCTGCAATACCGGGATGCTCGCTGGGCCCGGGTTGGGAACGGCACTGGGGGTGATCTATCAGGCGTATCAGGAGGGGAAAAATCCGCTGGTGTATGTCTGTGAAACCCGGCCGCTGCTCCAAGGTGCCCGGCTGACCGCCTGGGAGCTGAAGCGGGCAGGTATCAATTTCCGGCTTATCGTTGACAGTGCCAGCGCCAGCGTGATTGAGCATTGCGACCTCGTAATAGTTGGAGCAGACCGGATTGCAGCAAACGGCGATACCGCAAATAAAATCGGGACGAAGATGCTGGCGTTACTAGCTAAGACTGCCAGCAAACCGTTTTATGTGGCAGCTCCGTCATCCACATTTGACCTTAAGATCAGAAACGGCAAGGAGATTCCGATTGAAATCCGCAGTGGTGATGAAATTGCCAGAATCGGTCCCTGCCGGCTGGCGCCGGCTGGAATAACAGTTTACAATCCGGCGTTTGATGTTACGCCGGCACGTTATATCGCCGGATTTATTACTGAAAAAGGGGTTGTCCGTCCGCCTTACCGGAACCGTCTTGCCCGTCTGCTTTACTCGGTGGTAACAAAGACCCGTTCCATTACCACCGGTGGCCGCACCTGACCGATCTTCTCCAGTACCTCCATGCCTTCCACGATCTTGCCGATCACGGTGTATTTACCATCCAGCTGGGGAAGCGGCTGGAGACAGAAGTAAAACTGGCTGCCCGATGATTCGAGGTTGGGGTTTACCTGATCCGGCAGCCGGGCCATCGCCATTGATCCCTTTTCATGTTTGCGTTTGATTTCAGCAGGGACGGTGTAACCCGGACCGCCGGTGCCGTCACCTTTGGGATCGCCTCCCTGAACCACAAAACCGGGTTCAATCCGGTGGAACGTGAGTCCGTTGTAGAATCCTTTGATCGCCAGATTGGCAACATTAGTGACATTCAGCGGCGCATCTTTGGTATACATTTCCACCTTAATTTTACCGAAGTCCTTGACCAGAATGGTAATAAACAGCTTTTCCGGGAGGTTGGTTGAGATCAGCGTATCCTTAAGCAGACCCGGTGGTTCCGGAGTGGCGGTGCCGGTGGTGTCAGCTGGTGCCGGACCTGGTTTTTTGGGGGCGCCACACCCTACGAAAAGAACAGCAATCATCAATGAAACTGTTAAGAGTTTTGACACAGTATACCTCCTTTTAATGTTTCAATATCCCCAGTGCCGGGTGCGTTTTTTCCATAATTCCTCATAGGCAATGGTAAGATGGAGACGTCCGGCGGTTTCGCTGATGAATCCGGCCGGGGTTTCCCCTTTGCGGAATATTACCTCACCGGCAATATCCAGTGTGCCGAATTTAGGCAGCAGTAACCCGGTCCCGAAGTGAACAGCGGACTCCGAGATCCGACCGCCGGCAACCGTGCTACAATACCATCTGCCTGTAGAGTAGCCGAGGCGGAATGGATAGCCGGGAAACTGTTCATACTCAATGCCTATTGAAGCCCGCCATACATTCTGATAACCGGCAGGCAGGTCATCAATGGTGGCACTTGTCCAGTTGCGGAGTTCAAAACCAGTGCTGATTTGGGTTTTATAGAACGGTCCGGCAGAAAGCCCGAAGTTTAAAGTGGCAGGCAGATGGATCTGGTAGTTGCGAAGTGCGTCGCTGGCGACCCCGTGGAGATGTTTGAACCTGGTGGCGGTGAGTTGGAACGGCAGGTCATAAAAACCGGTAAGGGTGAGGCGGGCGAGCCTAGCGGTAGCTCCCAGCCGGAAAGTGCGCGCCAAGTAATCAATTTCAATTGTGTCCGTAGCCACTATGCCCTCAGCCCAGTAATGCCAGTTTTCCCGTGAGCCGCCGATCAGCTGCTGGAATTGGGCACCGAGGCAGAGCCGGTTAAACAGTGGTTGGGAAACGCCGAGATTGAAACTGTGGATTCCGCCCCGGCTGACAATGTGAAAGCGGGTGGCGGTATCGGCGAGCGATTCGGACCAGACATCAAAGTCCTGATTGAACCGGCTGTCAATACTTAGGAGAAGCCGGGTGTGAGTAGGGAGCGGTACCGCAGCATATACGCCAGTTGGTCGTACCGTTCCCAGTGCACGCTGGTAGGAATGCTGACGGGCAGTGAGTCCGGTGCCGGCCAGTGACAGTTTGATGCGGGTTTGAATGAGATCTAGGTAATTACCGGGATTCCCCGGAGTGAGGGCAGAGGGGTTGCCAAGTGCAATAAATCGGGCATCTGCCGGCAGTGCCACTTCCCCCAGACCGTTAGGGTTGAAGAATGACTGGGCGGTAAGCGCGGTAAATATCAGAAGCAGTAGTGCAATGGATTTCATCTTGAGAATCGGTCCGGAGGGGGAAGAATATACTTAATTTTCAATTTGGGAGCGGTATTGCCGGAGCGGGAGAGTTTTACCCGAAACGGTCGCTGCCATTCCGGTTCGGCGGTGATCAGCAGACCGTGATTGAGAAAGGAATCCGGGTGTGATACCCAGTTCTGAACCAGCCGAGTAATGTCGAAGCTGACCATGGTATCCTGTTCAACCGGAATGTAGGCGGTAGTGGCAGCGGCGTTTTCTTCGTAGCCGGCATAACGGTTGCGCAGCTGATAGGATTCGGTCAGGCGGTGAACGGCGAGTTTCAGCGTGTCGGACCGGCGATAAATGGTCCGCGGTGTAAATGACAGTTGCGCCCGGAGAATTGTTACCTCAGGCGGCAGGGTGTCCAGCCGGAATTTCAGATAGGTGCGGAAGGCAAAACTGGCGCCGATCAACAAATCGGTCACTTGGCTGCGGATGCTGAGGGTGTCAACGATGTGGGCGTCGCCGGTGGCGTAATAGACCCTTTCCTTGCCATCGGCATAGTGAAAGACCAGTTTGGGTCCGGCTTTGGTGTCGGTCATATTTGTGATCGCTGCGAATCCGGTATCGGTTGGGAGAAGCATTATTCCTGATGATTTCTGTACCAGCAGTGTCAGCCGGCTGCGGTCCAATTCCACGACTGTCGACTCTCGGGTGAGTGTGGCGGTGCCCAGAGCAAATTCCCAGATGTCCCCCCCCGGAGTAAGCCAGCGGGTGGCAGAGTCAGCCAGGAGCCAGGTTACCGCACCGGTACTCCACTCTGTTGAACAGGCGCGACAGACGAATGTAACCGGAGTGCTGTCAATGGGATGAAGAATCAGACGTACGCCAGTGACTGAGTCGAGTGCGCTGTCTTTAAGCGGGAATTTGAGCAGAACCCGGGATTCATACTGTTCGTCTCTGCCCAAAAGCAGCCAGTCGGCATAACCGAGCGGAACATGCCGGCTGTAACAGTCGAATGAATCCGGCAGCAGTTCCAGCATGCCGCTTTCCGGCAGGGTGGTCAGCTGGTCAAAGCCGACTGGCAGTGTGTTACAGGCAACAAGCAGCAGAGTGAGCGGAAAGAAAAATTTCATCAGCCGGAGTTCTGATTAGCAAATGCCTGGGCGATGTGTTGGGACAGATTGTCACGGACCGCCGAGTAGGCGGTGCGGATGGCATTTTTCAGTGCTTGGGGTGTTGACCGGCCATGGGCAACCACAACGTTCCCCTGAACACCGAGCATCAGTGCGCCTCCGTATTCCTGATAATCCATCCGGCTGATGAACTCCTCTAGGACCGGACGGGAAAACCAGCGGCGCAACCGGTATTTGGATTCCGACTCGTAATACTGTTCAAGGAGCTGGCGGAGAATTTCGCCCAGACCCTCCCCATACTTCAGCAGTACATTGCCCACGAATCCGTCGCAGACAACGACATCTGCCTTGCCGGTCAGAATTTCGTTGCCTTCAACATTGCCGATGAAGTTGAGTTCGCTTTCCTTGAGCAGACGGTAGGCGGCAGTTGTCAGTTCGTTACCCTTAGTGTCTTCCTGCCCGATATTGAGCAGACCGACTGAAGGATTGGCTTTACGGAAGAAAAAGGCGGCAGCGGTGGCACCCATAATGGCAAACTGGAGGAGCTGATTCGGCTTGGTGTCAACATTGGCACCGACATCGAGCACGAGGGTGCTGCCGTTGATTCTGGGAAAAAGGACCGCCAAGGTCGGACGGTGGACACCGGGAACTGCCCCCAGTCGTGTCAGTGCGAATGCCATGACCGCACCGGTGTTGCCGGCACTTACCACCGCATCCACCTTTCCCTGCCGGTGCAGATCCATGCAGACACCGATTGATGAATTCTGTTTCCGTTTTACTGCCTCCGGTGCTGGTTCATGCATTCCGACTACCTCGGCTGCCGGCACAAACTCCACACGTTCACCGTGCCGGTAATCGGCGCGGTCTGATTCCAGAATTTCCTGCCGGCCAACGATCACTAGACTGCAGTCTGGCAGTTCCTCAAGGGCAAGCTGCACCGCAGCCAGCTCGGCACGCGGTGCGTTGTCCGAGCCCATGGCATCGAGTGCAATTTTCACTTACTTCTTTTCTTCAATGGTTAATACCGGTTTGCCCGCATAGTAGCCGCAGTGCGGACAGACCCGATGGGGCATTTTCGGTTCGTGGCAGTGCGGACAATCAACAAGCGTCGGCGGCGTCAGTTTCCAGTGAGTACGACGCTTGCGGCCACGCTGCCGTGAATGTCTTCGCTTCGGTAGTGGCATTGATATCCTCCAATTAAAAATTTATTTTTGATTATATTACTGATATACAATTATGAGTCAAGGATAAGCCCGTTACTCCGTTTTTGGGGGCAGAGAATTACTGATGTCCAGCATGGAGTTAAAATTGAACCCGGCGGGAAGTTCCTCGTTAAAGCTAACTGTATCCGCTGGCAGCAGTCCGGCGTGAATAAGTCGAATGACCAGTTGATGAATATCGGCAGGTGTGATGATACCCCAGCTGGCGAGCACCGTCTCTGCCAGCAGTCCGTAGCGTTCAGTTGCGATAGTGCTGATGGCATTCAGCAGCTGAATGGCGGTGATGTTCGTTTTCCTACCGGTTTGTTGATAGACGTGGTGCAGCCCGTTGCCGAGCAGAAGATAGGCGTCTACGGTGTACCGGGGATCAGCCTGCAGCAGTTCATAAAGGAGTACCATCAGGTTTAATTTTAACTCTCGTCGCAGAGAGGGCAAGCAGGGTAGAATCTTGACTGAAATTACTTTGAAGGTAGGATTAAGCGTAAAGAACAAAAGGAGTTAAAATGGCAAAATGGGAATACAAGTTTCTACAGATTGACATCCATATGAGCCCGGTGCTGAAGATGGCGCGCTGGGGTGTCCAGGTTCCGGGCGAAAAGAAGGCACGAGATACGATGGAAGGGGTGGAGGCATATGTAAATGATCTAGGCCGGGAAGGCTGGGAGCTGGTGGCGACGGTCAGCGGTTCGGACCACAGCGGTATTATTACCAAAGCGGTGCTTTTTTTCAAACGTCCGCTACAAGAGTGAGCCTGCTTGCACGGTCAGGCTAATGGGGTTTGCGTTCTGCCCCATTATTGTCCAGATGCTGGAAGCGAGGGACCGGAGTATTGATTTGACAGTCCGTTCCGGTATGGGCAAAATTATTATCTGTGATGGAAGCGGAGGAGGGATCAGGATATGAAGTTCAACTGGATTGATATTGTGGCAATTGGAGTAGTGGCTTCAGCCGGTGCGGTTCAGTTTCTGCGTGCCACCAGGGATTTCTCTCAGGTGTTTTATGAAACAGTCATGCTCATTCTCGCGCTGGTAGGGGCGGTCCGGTTCTTTATGCCGGTGAGCCAGCGGCTCAATATTACGCCCCCGCTCGCTCTGGTAGTTCTTTTTGCAGTTTTTACGGTCTTGGCACTGCTCGTTGCAACTCTGCTCAACCAGGGGCTGGGATTCAGTCTTGGCGGGTTTGATTACCTCTTCGGGCTGGCGCTGGGAATTGCCGGTGGCTTTGTATTCGGTCATGCGACCATGCGGACGATGATGCTACTTTTTCTTGAGCGCAATCCGGAGCTGGTGGCGGCAATGCATCGTTCCTGGATGGCAAGTCAGGTGCTTTACTTCGGTGCGTTCCGGGAGTTACTGGGAATTCTGAGAATCGCTCGCTATAATAATATTTAGCCGACAGTTAGTTCGGACAGAAGCCAGGGGAGTACTGCAGAACCGGTTGTTTTCGTTTCTTTACTTACCAGTGTTATTTTGCGCATGAGCTCAAGGGCATTGCCGCTCACTGACCAGCGTCCGGCAGCGGGCAGATCAGTGAGTTCACCGTGCCGGATAATCCGACCGAAATAGAGGGTGTTGGCAAAGTCGCCGGTGGTGCGGTTGGCGGTGTGAAACCCGAGTAGCACTTTGACCAAAAGGCCGTGTTCAATCTGCCGGATCATCTCTTTAAGCGGAGTTGTTCCCGGTTCGATCAGGATGTCATTGATTGTGCAGCGGACCGGTGCCTCATGTTCCTCCTCAATCAACACCGGCCGGTGCCGGCCGTTACCGGTGGACTCCCGATTTTCCCGGACGGCAGCAGTCCGGTCATAGAGAAACTGCTTCAGAATGCCGTCTTTAACAATCAGATTTCTGCGGGCAGGCGTACCTTCGTCGTCGACCGGGAAGGTGCTTTCGCCGAAGGGCATGGTGGCATCATCGCTTAAGGTAATGAGCGGCGACATGACTTGGGTCTCAAGCTGGTACCGGGACATCCCTTCCTGAACAGTTGAGGCATAGAGGTGTTCTGCTACCAGGCGCCGGAGCATTTCTTCGGTGAATACCGGGTCCAGAATCACTGGTATCTTTTTTCCTTTGAGCCTTTCCGTTTCGGGATCAGATTCGGTTGCGGGCAGGTTGCGGGCAACCGATTCTGCCAGCTGGGTTACCTGCATGAGTTCGGGCAGTTTTCTGCCGGCGACAAAGTCAAAATCCCGGGTGTTAACTTCTGCAAAGGCAGAGAAAGCGGTGCGTTCGGCGATAACCGGTCGGGAGGTGTGCATGGTTGTAAACAGCCGGGTTTCCTGGCTGAGGTGCAACATGCCTTCCAGTGTTTCCACTCTACCTGTCTCCCAGGCACGCTGCATCAGATTCCGGGCGAGGTCTTTAATTTTGGCAGGCGCGTTCAGCAGTTTTACCACTTCCCGGTCGAATGCCACGGTGGAGGGAGTTTGGCCGTCGATCACTGCGAAAGAGTTAAACGGTGCAGGTTGTGTCTGGCTGAGGGCGCTGCGGATCCCCAGTTCCAGCAGCGCCGAACTGGGTTCGGTGAAGGGGATAAAGCCGAGTCGGCTCCTTTTGAGGACCCGCAGCGAACCGGAAAAGATATCCCTTTTCAGCTGAATGGTGATCTCCCGGTTTTCAATCCGGACGTCGATGGACGTGCTGAGCGTAAGCAGGAGTTCAAAATCATCCAGACCGGTACGCCGGGCAACCTTTTGAACCTGCAGAACAAACTGTTCCAGCATGTTTCACCCCTGAATTGAAAGGTTGATGAATTCATTATTGCGGATTTTCGTCCACTCCGGTCCGCCGTCGCCGACGAATTTGGTCTGACCCTTGCCACAGAATCCCACATCGGATATTTTTACCGGACCGGCAAATCCTTCAACATAACGCAGGGCATGGAGGGTGCGGGCAGCGAAGTTTGCCGGCTTAACCGTTCTGGTAATTCTGCCATCTTCGATCAGATAACCGATGAGCACTGAGGAGGACATGCCGTCCTTGGAGACTGCCCCTCCCGCCGTGCCTTCAAGAATAATGCCTTTCGGCACATCGGCAATCAACTGATCAAGCCGGCGGAACCAGCTTTCTTTTGTTGCCGGCTGAATAAAGGTGTTGGACATGCGGGGTATCCGTACATCGCCCAGTTCGCTGAATCCCCCGCCATTCGGTGCGGTATTGAAATAGGCAGCGGTTTCGCGATTGTGAATCATTCCCCGGACTGCACCCCGTTCAGCCAGCAGCTTGGTCTGAACCTCTACTCCTTCGTCATCAATGAATTCGGTGCCAAAGCCTTCTTCCGGCTTATCGGGCAGCGGTCCGTCCATAATATTGACAATCTCAGCGGCAACTACGCCCCGGGGTACACCATTTTCATCAATGATACCCGAAGTACCTGCCTTGACTATATCAGCCTCAAAGTTATGTCCCAGCGCCTCATGAACGAACACCCCGATGGTGGTGTAATGGAGGATGAAATGGGTCAGCGACTGAATTTCCTCAGCACTCAGTGTTACCGCATGCTGAAGGGCGACGGTTTTTTCCATCCAGCTCCGGATGTGACGGATTGCCGCTGGAGTCAGCCGGTAGCCCTTTGAGCTGCGGGCGATGAGAAAAGAGAAGGGCAGAGGATTGCCAAGCCGGGCCCGAGTCTGGGTCAGCGTGCCGTCCGGTCCTTTGACCCGGGTGACAAGCTGGAGAAAGGTTCGGGGCATCACCTGTGTCTTGAACACCCCTTCAGTGTCAGCGATCGCCTTCTCCTCCCGCTGAGTGAAAAACCAGAATTCAGGTTTGATTTCCATTCCCGGGTTTTTCTGTTCAAGCTGGCGGGCAACGCGGTTGATACCGGTGATCAGGGTGTTGAATATCCGGACGGCGGGAAAAAGACGTGGCGCAGCGGTGCCGTAGCGCACCCGGCCGGGATTGGGAATCGGTGCGAGCCGGACTGGATGAGGCGGTGCGGGAGTGATATTGAGCAGGGTAATGCCACTGTCAATTGCCGATTTGAGCGATTCGGGGCTGAGCGTGCCGACTTTGATTTCGACTTTCTTCCCCTGATGGAGCAGGCGGAGCTGGACCCGGGCTTTGGCATTGAACGGTTTCTGTAACAGACGGTCGGGCAGTTGTTGCAGTTCGATGCGCAGGATTTTTTCATACAGAATATCGGCATAGTCAACGCGCTGGCGGGCATAACGGAGCGCCTGATTGAGAACGGTTTTCACGCGGGTTTCGTTTTCAATTTCAGGTAGCATAACTCAAGTATAGAAACTCCGGATAAAAGTCAAGCGGGCTCACGAGGAGCCCGCTTGCGTCAGGATTTTACTTCTTTACCAGCGTCGACCCGAAGAGAAACCGCCACTGTTGCGTCCACCCTTGCGGGGACCGCGGGAGGGGCGGTTGGCACCGAAGCTGCCACGACTCTCGGTTCTTTCCCGGGCTTCGTTGACATTCAGTGCCCGGTCATCCAGGTTATAGCCGTTCAGACCCTGAATTGCCGCCTGAGCGGCTTCATCCGTAGCCATCTCCACGAAGGCGAACCCACGGGGACGATTGGTGAAACGGTCGGTTACGATGTTTACCGAGACCACCTCGCCATGCTGACCAAAAAGGTCACGCAGCTGGGATTCGGTTGCGCTGAAGGGCAGATTGCCCACGAACAAGCGCCTTGTCATATCTTTACTCCTTTTTGTTTTGCTCAAGAATCGTTCAACAGGTGGGTTCGCACGGACCAGTGTAAGTCTCAGGTGCCAATGCCGGACACCAGCACCCGGAACGGTTCCAAGCTTCTTTTCCCGGGTTACATCTACTTATTGTATCGGCTGACAACCCGTAATCAGCCGACCACTAATTATAATAGCCAATTCCGGCCTGTCAAATAAAACTTTACTGTGATTTCCGACATTTCTCAAAGTCTGTTCATTTATCAGTGCCGTACAGACGGGTGGTTCAGGAATGGGGGTGTGCGTAATTTACACAGATTTATCCTGGAGATTAATCAGTTAGCCTCAAGGCTATTAACGGGTTATCAGCAGAGAGTTATTTTGGGTTCTGCCCGGGGATTACCATGGTGCTGTTCAGGTGTATCGGGTGAGTCTGGTGTTGCTGATGACGCCGGTGATGTTGGGCAATCTGATTGAGCCGGTGGGGTGGGGAAATTAGCCATGGAACTTTTAGCCTGAACGGGTGTTAGGTGTCCTTGACTTTGGAGTGCTTTCACTTATCATTAACGGATTGAAGCGTCGAATTGATACAATGACCGATACGACGGTTACACCGGCTGGTGCCGGTTGGACTGAGGTGCTGCTGGATTTCGGCTGGGTTCGGGTGCAGCATGACCGCAAGCTGATCAGGCAGGTTGTGCTGGGGGGACCGGTGCAAGGACGGTCTGACCCGTGGATGGCAGATCTCCTGCATCAGGTGTGGTATTATGGATTGAATGGGTTGGATTTGAAGTTTGATCTTGCAGGTCTGAGCCGGTTTGCCCGCAGAATACTGGCGGTCTGCGCCCAAATCCGGTTTGGAGAGGTGAAAACCTACGGGGCACTGGCACAGGCGGCAGGTTATCCAGGTGCCGCCCGGGCAGTGGGGCAGGTGATGGCGTATAACCGGTTTGCCATTTTCTTTCCCTGTCACCGCGTGGTTGGAGCGGATGGCCGGCTGGGAGGGTTTACCGGTGGCACCGGATTGAAGCGGCGGCTGCTCGAGCTGGAAGGGTGGCAGATTGAGGGCCGGGGGGTCAATGCCCGGCTGCTCAAATCCCGGAATCAAGTTTGTCGGGGAAGATGATGGAACAGAAGACAGCACCGGTCATTGAACGGCTGGAGGTTGGACCGCTTCAGACTAACTGTTACATACTGAAATCCGGTACTGAGCTGGCGGTGATCGATCCCGGCGGTGACGGTGCGGAGATTGTGCGTCGAGTGGGGGAGATGGAAGGAACACTGAAGTTTGTGATCAACACCCATGGCCATATCGATCATATTGCTGCAAATGGCGAAGTAACCGCTGGGTATCCGGCGAAAATCCTGGTTCACGAACTGGATGCGCCGATGCTCACGGTTCCGGACATGAATCTTTCAACGCTGATGGAAATGGTTGTGAGTTCACCGGCGCCGGCAAAGCTGCTCCGCGAAGGCGACGAAATTGAGATCGGAAGTGAGCGGCTGCAGGTATTACATACACCCGGGCATACACCCGGGAGCATCTGTCTTATCGGTGATAACTATGCATTTACCGGCGATACTCTCTTTTTGGACTCGGTGGGCAGAGTGGATTTCCCAGGCGGTTCGGAACGGGCAATGCGGGAGTCCCTTGCTCGGCTCCAGCGGATTCTGCGTCAGGAGATGATGCTCTATCCGGGGCATGGTCCTTGTGGTACCTTTGGCCGGGCGCTCCTCATCAACCCGTTTCTGGGCGGGGTCTGGACTGTTTGACAATCTGAGGAAAATGTCTATTTTTTATTCTGATGAATAATCACAGGAGGATGAATGGCTAAGGTCAGAGTTGGTATTATCGGCGTTGGCAACTGTGCCAGCAGTCTGGTGCAGGGTGTCCATTATTACCGGAATGCCCGGGAAGATGAGATGATTCCGGGAATCATGCATGTGAATCTGGGCGGGTATCATATCCGGGACATCGAATTTGCGGTGGCAATTGATATTGACAAACGGAAGGTGGGTAAGGATCTTGCCCAGGCGATTTTCACCTATCCGAATAATACCTACAAGTTTACCGATGTCCCTAAAACCGGGGTGAAGGTAATAAGAGGGATGACTCATGATGGCCTGGGTTACTATCTGTCTCAGATTATTGAGAAGGCGCCGGGTCCGACCGCTGATATCGTCAAAGAGCTCAAGGAGAACAGGGTAGATGTCGTGGTAAACTATCTGCCGGTTGGCAGCGAGGAGGCGACCAAGTGGTATGTGGAGCAGGTACTGAAGGCGGGCTGTGCCTTTGTCAACTGTATTCCGGTTTTTATTGCCTCGCAGAAATACTGGCACCGCCGTTTCAAGGCGGCCGGGCTGCCGGTGATCGGTGATGATATCAAGTCGCAGGTGGGGGCAACAATCGTTCACCGGACGCTGGTTTCGCTCTTCAATGACCGGGGTGTGAAGCTGCTCAAGACGATGCAGCTGAATGTCGGTGGCAATACCGACTTTCTTAACATGCTGGAGCGGGAACGGCTGCATTCCAAGAAGATATCCAAGACCGGTGCGGTAACTTCGCTTCTGAAGTACGACATCGGCGCCGAAAATATCCACGTGGGACCCTCAGATTATGTCCCCTGGCTTGAGGACCGGAAGTGGTGTTATCTGCGGATGGAAGGTCAGACCTTTGGCAATGTGCCGCTGAATATCGAACTGAAACTTGAGGTCTGGGATTCGCCCAATTCTGCGGGTGTGGTAATTGATGCCATCCGGTGTGCCAAGCTGGCGATGGATAACGGTCTGTCTGGAAGTATCATTGAACCTTCAAGTTATTTTATGAAGACGCCACCGGTTCAGTTTCCGGACGATGTCTGCCGGGAGAAAACCGAGGCGTTTATCCGGCGCTACGGAAAGAAGGCTGGTAAATCTGGCTGATCCCGGGCGGAAAAGGGGCTGTTTCTGAGCAGCAGGCAGGCATGAGGTGCGGGGGTTACTGATTACCTTTGAGGGTGTTGAGGGTTCGGGTAAGACCACGCAGGCGCTGAGACTGGTAGAATATCTGAAGGGATACGAATTTCCGGTGGTTTTTTCCCGGGAGCCCGGGGGGACACAGATCGGCGAGCGGATTCGGGAGATTCTTCTTGACCCGGAGTCAAAGGGAATGCACCGTCTGACTGAGCTTTTTCTCTATCTCGCCAGCCGGAATCAGCACACCCGGGAAAAGATTCTGCCGGCATTGAAAAGCGGTAGTATTGTAGTGCTCGACCGTTATGCTGATTCCTCAGTCGCCTATCAGGGTTATGGACGGGAGCTGGGTGAGAAGCTGGTTTCACGGCTGAACAAGCTGGCAACTGCCGGACTCAGACCCGATTTGACAATTGTGATCGATCTGCCGGTGGCGGTAGGACAGCAGCGCAAGGCGGGCGGCAGTCCTGACCGGCTGGAACAGGAGCTGATAGAGTTTCATGAGCGGGTGCGTACTGGCTATCTGAAGCTGGCGCGGCGGGCAGCGGGCCGGTGCAAGCTGGTAAATGGCGACCAGCCGGAGGATCAGGTGGCATTGAGAATCCGCGAGCTGGTCGAGGATTTTTTAATCAGAAAGGGAGTTATAAAAAAATGAGAAAACGAGCAGCAATTGTTGGAATTGTCATTGCCGCCGCTGTGATCGGTGGTCTGGTGGGCAGGCTCTGGGCGCAGCGGGGGGCATCACTGGCGGAAAGTCTGCAGGTGTTTTCGCGGGTGGTTGGGATTATTCTGAATACCTATGTTGAGCCGGTTGACAGCGATAAACTGGTGCGGGAGGCGATCAGGGGAATGCTGAATGCCCTGGATCCGTATTCTGAATATCTGGACGAATCCGACTTCAAGGAGCTGAAGATCAAGACTGAGGCGCAGTTCGGGGGAATCGGTATTCACATTGGCATGGTGGAGCAGCAGCTGACGGTAATTGCACCGATTGAAGGAACGCCTGCTGCCAGAGCCGGGGTGCGGGCTGGTGACCGGATCGTGGAGATTGACGGCAGATCAACCAAGGGGTTTACAACTGAAGATGCAGTGAAGCTGCTGCGCGGTGAGCCGGGTACGAAAGTTAAAATCAAGGTGTCCCGGCCCGGGGTTGAAGCGCCAATTGAGTTTGAGCTGACCCGGGCGATTATCAATATCAAGGCGGTGCCCTATTCAGGGATGATTGCTGAAGGTATTGGTTACATCCGGCTGGCGGATATGTCGCGCGTTGCCTCGGGCGAGGTGCGGCGGGCACTGGATTCGCTCTTCGGGCTGGGTGCAAAGAAACTGATCTTTGACCTGCGGTATAACGGAGGTGGACTGCTGCAGGAAGGCAAGGAGGTCGCAGATCTCTTTCTCGGTCCGGGGAAGCTGATCGTCCGGACCAAGGGGCGGGTGCCTCAGGCAAATCAGGATTTTGTCGCTGAAACCGAAGACCGGTATGGAGAATATCCAATGGCAGTGCTGGTGAACCGCGGCAGTGCGTCGGCTGCCGAGATCGTTGCGGGTGCGCTTCAGGACTGGGAGCGGGCGGTCATTATCGGCGATACCACTTTCGGCAAGGGATCGGTGCAGACAATTCATCCTCTGGGACCCGAGACCGGGATGAAAATTACTACTGCTTTCTGGTATACTCCAAGCGGCCGGTGCATTAACCGGCAGCAGGAGACAAGCACAGTTGTGCTGAAGGTGGAGGCGCAGACAGTGCCCAGAAATTACCGGACACTGGGCAGGCTGAAGCGGCCGCTATATGGTGAGGGCGGAATCGCCCCGGACATTTATGTTCCCCCTGAAAAGATTGCCGGGCTGGCAGCCCGGGTGCCTACCGGCTCCTACTTTGACTTCGCGACCGAATATGCGAATTCTCATCCGGATCTGACGATGGATTTTGTTGCCGATGAGCGGATTCTTGAGGAGTTCAAGCAGTATCTGCGCAAAAAGAAGAATTTTGAATTTTCTGAAGCGGCTTTTGACTCCTCGAGGCAGGTGATCGCCCAGATGATTGAGATTGAAATGGGCGGGAAGATTGACGGTATGCATGGCGAGTATCAGATGCGGCTGCGTCGGGACCCGGAAGTGAAAAAGGCGATTGAAGTGTTGAAACCGGCTGCTACTACCGAAGAGATTCTGCGCCGGCTGCGATAGATAGAAATGTCCTCTGATTAGGACACGGTCAGCAGATGCCGGAACTGCCTGAAGTGGAAACGGTCCGGCGCCGGCTTACGCCGGAGGTTGAAGGTAGAGAAATTGTCGGTGTGGTGATACGCCGTCCTGATATCGTCGGTTATCCAACAGTTCCCAAGTTTCGGGTTGGTGTCCTCGGCAGGCGGATTACCGGCGTAAGCCGGCGGGGCAAATATCTTGTTTTTTATCTGTCGGATGAAAGACTGCTGGTGGTTCATCTTCGGCTGAGCGGTCACCTGCGGGTGCTTAATAATGGTACCCCGCAACGGTTCGAGCGGATACGGTTCAGGTTCAGTGATGGCCGGTCACTGGTTTTTATCGAGCCCAGGGTTCTGGGTCGGGTTTACCTGGTTGCACCTGAAGAGGTGAGCGGTGTGCTCAAAGGGCTGAGCCGGCTTGGGAAGGAACCGATCTCCCGGGAATTCAGTGCCGATTATCTCCAGCGTCAACTTGCCGGTCGGAGGACAAGGATTAAAAGCGTTATCATGGACCAGCGGGTGTGTGCGGGCGTAGGAAACATTTATTCGGATGAGGCTCTGTTTCGGGCAGGAATTTCGCCCATGCGTCCGGCAAGCAGTCTCAGCCGACAGGAGGTGGTAAAACTGACCCAGGCGCTGCGGAAGGTGATCAAGGCAGGTATCAGGTATCTGGGGACAACAATGTCGGATGAGCGTTATCTGCTTCCAGATGGCAGCCGGGGAAGGTTTGGCGAGTTACTGCAGATATTCGGTCGCGAAGGGGAAGTCTGTTCGGTCTGCGGGACCGAGATCCGGCGGATCAAGATCGGCAACCGGAGCAGTTACTACTGTCCGGAGTGTCAGAGATAGAGAGGAGTAATGGATAACCGGACCGTAGCGATTATCTGTCACGGCGGCGCAGGAACGATTACCGAAAAAGAAGATTATGCCCGCGGTCTGAGCGAGGCAATTGAAGAGGGATACCGGCTGCTGCGTCAGGGGGCGCCGGCACTGGAGGCGGTCCTGAGAGCGGTGGTAATGCTTGAGGACAACCCGGTTTTCAACGCGGGAACCGGTTCCAGTCTGACAATTGATGAAGTTGCTGAGATGGATGCGGGAATAATGACGCAGCACGGTAGGTTCGGCGGGGTGATCTGCATCCGGAATGTTAAAAATCCGGTTCTGGTCGCTGAGAAGGTAATGACCGAAACCGACCATCTGATTCTTGCCGGTGACGGGGCAATCCGGTTTGCCCGGAGTATGGGGTTTGAAGATTACAACCCGGTGACGGAAAAGGCAAAGCGGCGGCTGATGGAGCTGCGCCAGAACGGGTCCAAATTTTTCCCCCGGCTTAATCAGCGGCTCGGAATTACTGAGCAAAAGTCAGGGACAGTCGGAGCGGTGGCGATCGACCGGAATGGTAACATTGTTGCTGCCACTTCCAGCGGCGGAATTGCAGGGAGGATGACCGGCAGAGTTGGTGATTCCGGTATTCCCGGGGCAGGTGTCTTTGCCTCACCGGCGGGTGGTGTTTCCTGCACCGGGCACGGAGAAGAAATACTGAGAATGCTCCTGGCACGGGACATCGGGGAACGGATGAAGACCCTGCCGGCGCAGACCGCAGTGACGCTGGCACTTTCTGAAGCCAAGAGAAAGAAGGTGCTTTGCGGCGCGATTGCGATTGATGCCCGCGGCGGAATTGGCTACGGGTATACCTCACCGGATATGGCGTACGGTTACAAGGCAGCTGACCGGCTGTTTCTGTTCACCGACAGCAGAAAATAGCAGGATATGCCGGCTTTTCGTGTCTAAACTTTGATGGCAATAAGACCCGGCCGGGTGTTCCCAAGCATATCTGCCTGTCTGGTTGCACCGTTATTTTTTTTGATTTTTCTTACCGTCCCGGGTGTCCAGGCTCAGTATGACTATTTTGGCAAGAACAAAGTGCAGACCCGTGATTACCGGTTCAGTTCCTTTGAAACCGAACATTTCAAGATACTGTTTTATCCAGGCGGAGAGGCGGTGGCGGAATTCGCTGCTGATGCTGCTGAGCGTTATTACCGGCAGGTCAGCCGGGCGCTGAACCGGCAGCTGGAGTCAAAGGTGCCACTGATTATTTACCTTTCACCCAGCCATTTTTCGGAAACTAATGTGATTACGGATCTCCTGGAGGAGGGTGTTGGCGGATTTTCCGAGCTGATTAAGAACCGGATCGTTGTGCCATTTAACGGTTCGTATCAGGAGCTTTATCATGTAATCGGTCATGAGCTCGTGCATATTTTTGAGTTTCAGATGTTCTACCGGTCCCGGCTGGCAGCGTTGCTGGGAGCGGTGGGAGAATTTCAGGTACCGCTCTGGGTCATGGAAGGGTTTGCTGAATTCGTTAGCGGCTGGGTCAATGTTCAATCGGAAATTTTCATGCGGGATCTGGTTATTAATAACCGGCTGCTCTCGCTTACGGAGCTGAATGACAATTATGGCTATCTTGCCTATCGTGAAGGTGAGGCACTGTTTCAGTACATAGCTGACCGTTACGGCACAGAAAAGGTTTATGAGTTTATGAATACACTTGCTGCCCGGCGGAATCTGGATGCCACCTTCAATGCGGTCTTCGGGATGTCACAGGCAAAATTTGGTGCGGAGTGGGAGCAGAGTCTGCGAATGAAATACTGGCCTCAGGTGACCAGACTGGCAAATTTTGACCGGATTGCTCAACGGATGACTGATCATACCAAGGACGGTTCGGTGTATAATACCGCACCGGCAATATCGCCATCAGGCATAAATATTGCTTTTGTAACCGACCGTTCGGAGTATGTTGATATTTGTCTGATGTCGGCGCTTAATGGGGAGGTAATCAGACGGCTGGTCCGTGGGGAACGCTCAGGTGGTTTTGAGGGGTTATCACGGCTCAGGCCCGGGATTGCCTGGTCGCCAGATGAAAGGGTGCTGGCGGTGGTTACCAGAAGTGCGGGGCGGGACAATATTGCCCTTGTGGATGCAGCCACCGGCAGAGTTCAGCGCCGGTTCTATCCGGAACTGGATGGTATTTACACTCCGAAATTTTCCCCGGATGGCAGAAGGCTTGTTTTTGTCGGTTTGAAAAACGGGTTCAGTGATATCTATTTGATTGACGTTCAAACCCGGGAGACAAAGCGGCTCACCTATGACATCTACGAGGACAAGGATCCGGCATTCTCGCCGTCCGGTGATTCCATTGTCTTTGTTTCTGACCGGCCGGAACCTGGAAACGAATGGGTTCCGGGTCAGTACGGCGTCTGGCTTCGTGATGAAACAGACGGACTGCAGCAGCTGACCGCCAGTCGCGGATTCTACGGCTATCCGATCTGGACCGGTTCGGGCGAGTATCTCTTCTGGGTTGCTGCGGATTCCTCAGCACAGAACATCTGCGTTTACTCGCTGAAGGAAAAAAGGGTGGTCCGGAAAACCGATTTTCTTGGTGATGTTTCCTGTTTAAGTCTTGATGCCGGCAGCCGGAAACTGGCATTTGCCTATTTCAACAATGCCGGCTGGGATGTGGCTGTGATCCTTGATCCACTGGAAAAGATACCGGTTGATACGATGATTACTGCAGTCCGGACCGATACAGTGACATTCAGCCGGAGCGGGCTGGATTTCGACAAGGTGAAACCGGTGGGTTTCAGTCTCGGGCTGGATTATGTGGCAGGTGCCGCCTCATATTCTTCCGGGGTTGAAGGGTTTTCCGGCACGGTTTATCTGGAATTCAGCGACATCATGGGCAACCATCGCTTCGGTCTCTACACCGATCTCTACGGTGATATCCTTAATTCCAATGCGGTTCTGTGGTACTGGCTGCTGCCTTACCGGATTGATTACGGGTTTGCGGTGTTTCAGCTGTTTGACATTCCCTATTATGTTCCCCAGTCAGCGCTTGTCCAGCAGGTTGACCGGGGCGGGCAGGTGATCGCCAGCTATCCTTTTGACAAGTTTACCCGGCTGGAGCTGGGAATGACCGGGATGTATCGCGACTATACTGTCTGGTTATGGGAGGGTGGCTGGTATCCGGCTGGGCGCTTGGGCAGGAATCTTTTCTATGCCAGCGGTGCCTGGGTATTTGACAATACCTTCTGGCCTGATTACATGGGACCGGTGCGCGGGACACGGGTGCGGCTTGAAGCCGGCTCCTCCTTTCTTTCCAGCGACCAGTTCGAGATGATTTATGGTGATTTGAGAAACTATCTGCGGCTGGGCAGGCGGTTTGTTTTCGCCAGCAGACTGCTGGGTGCGGTAAACCTGGGAGAGGTATCGGGGTATTACCTTGGGGGCGAAAATGTCCGGGGATACAACTGGGGTGAGTTTTATGCGGATGAGGGACCCGGGGTCGGCCTTTTCAATCTGGAGCTCCGTTACCCGTTCATCGACCGGCTGAAACTGGCATTTCCGCTGCCGGTAGACATCAAAGGCATCAGAGGGGTCATGTTTCTTGATGGCGGACTGATATTCCGGCAGGGCATGCGCATCTGGCAGGAGGGCAGACTTGAGGACCTGAAGCTGGGTGTGGGAGCAGGAATCCGGATTCCCTTCACCTTTTTCAACATCAAGCTTGATTTCGCCAAACCACTTTCAGTAACGAATAACCGGGACTGGAAGCTGATTTTTGAACTGGGTTACGATTTTTAAACTCAAAATTATACTGAAGCGCATGAGAAATTACCGAGTGCTGATATTTTTCCTGCTGATCCCGGCGGGCTGTGTTCCGATAATCAGAAAGACAAGGGTTCTGCCTGATGAGATTGATAACCGGGTTTACCGCCGGCTTGCCGGAAGAAAGTCATTTGCCTTCAATGTTGCTTATCATACCGATGCGCCGGTGCTGCTGAGCGCTCACTCGCGGGGTGTCTGGCAGAGACCGGACCGGGAAGCCTGGGATGGATTCTGGATTCGGGGGGGACAAAAAAACGCGATCCGGATGCGGGCAAATGGCGATGTTCAGTTCTTCTGGACCGATTCCGGCTGGCAGATTCAGCCCCGGGGCCTGGAGTCAAAGATTCTGGATCAGCTTGAGCAGCTGCTGGCAGATGTTCAGCTCAGTTATCGCGGTGAATTTGCCGGCAGATACCGGTTTCAGTTTCAGCCGAATATGAGCCTGATTGATCCGCTGCGCCAGAAGAACCTCTCCGGAATACTGGATGTTGATATTCACTCCGGACTGCCGGTGCGGGTATATGTTGGGGATCCGGAGCGCCGGGCGGAATGGGAGGCAAGGTTTTCCGGATTTGACCGTAAGGTCAGGGTGGAAATTCCATTTGTTCCGGTCCTCCGGCTGGAACTGGCACCGGAGCGGCGCCTCAGGATCAACGAGCGCCGGCTGGTGTCTGCCCGACTCCAGCATCGGCTCCGCCTAATGGAAATTGGCTGCCGGCAGAACTGGGAAAAGGGGAATCTTGAACTTGTTCTGGATCAGGTTCTTTCACGGACAGCGGTGGAACTGCTGACCTGCCGGGGACAGGTGGAGTTGTGGCGGGGAAGATGGGTGAAGCCGGGGGAAAGCGCAGGCGGGAGAGTGGTTCAGGCTGGTATTGATGCGGCGCGCCGGGTGGAACTCTTAGAGCGACTGGGTGATAACAGCCAGCTGCAGGCAGAAGTGGACACTTCAATTCCCCTGCAGCCAAAACTGACAGTTACCGGCCGATTTGCCTTTCAGGACAGCTCGTCATATATCCTGCTGGCAGATCAGCGGGTGCTCGGTGTCACTGAAATTGCGGAACCGCTTGATGCCGGAGCCGTTGCCACCAGACTGCACTTTTCTGATTCAGACGGTCCGGATATTTTGCGCACCATCCAGATGCTGTTTTCGGTTCCACCGCTGCCGGTGTCACTCCGGGTCATCAGTTACGAGCGCCGGTAAGTATTCTTGACTGAATAGTCCGATGCGGTAAGCTAACAGCATAATGGGATTAAGGCTTTTCCTGCTGTTATTAGTTTCTGCCGGGTTCGTCTTCGGCAGAGTGGAAATAATTCGTTCTGACAGTCGAGGGGTGGTGGTCAGTTATTATCCCGGACCGGTCAAGGTTACATCGGTCTGCGGTCGGACACAGGTTGAATTTGATGATGCTGAGCCGGTTGCCGGGTTCGGCAAATATGACCTGCCCTCACGGGTTGTCCGGCTGGGTATTGCCCAGCAAGGGAATGTGCGGTTGAATTTCCGGATACACCGGGGCGGAACAGTGCCGGATGTGGCGCTGCCGGTGGTTAATTTTATTCCCTTTGACGATGATAACCAGCCGGAACTTCAGGACCGGCTGCGGTCTGGTATTTTCCCTTCCAGTCCGGTTGAGATTGATTCACCACAGGTTTTGCGGTCGGTCCGGTTTGTCACTTTGAGATTTAATCCGGTGCAGTATGATGCGGGCCGCCGGCAACTGGTCTGGTTTGACCGGATTGAAGCGGAGCTGGAGTTTGAGCAGCCCGCAGTTAACAATCCCAGGTCCGATCCGCTGGATGAGGCAATAGTGCGACTGCTGGCAAATGGCGCGGTGGCGAAAAACTGGAAGATTGATTTCGGATCACAGGGGCAGAACCCCTTTGCCTATTTTCCTTTCTGGCTCAAGGTGGTGGTCGATTCCACCGGTATTTACCGGATCACCGGACAGGAACTGACACAGGCCGGAGTCGGTTTAAGTGGACTTGACCCCCGAACTGTCGGATTGTGGACTGTGCGCCGTAATCCCCATACCGGAAATTATCCTGATACCTTCAATCCGGTTGCGCTGATGATCACCGGGACCGAAGACGGCCGGTTTGATCCCGGTGACACCCTGATTTTCTATGCGCTTGGTGCCGACTACTGGATGAGTGACTGTTCCACCCATGTTCATAATCTTTACACCGGCGAAAATGTATACTGGCTCACCTGGGGTGCTGGTTCAGGCCGGCACATTCCCGGTGGTTTCGGGCCTGATACCGCCGGCACGCCGGTCCGCTGGCAGGAACGGGATGTGCTGCATCAGGAGGTTGATGCCGACTGTCCGGCGCGTGCCGGGCTTTTGTGGATCTGGGCGACACTGGACAAACCTGCAGGCCGGACCAGCACCTCGTTTACCTGCAGGCTGGATTTGAAATATCCGGTGCAGATTGAACGCATCCGGGGCAGACTGTATAACGAGACCGCTCAGAACGAGATTGAGGTGCTGTTCAACAACCGCCTGGTTTCCAGATTCCAGTTTGCTCAGTCACCCTATCCCGCACCGTATGACTTTGTCGTTGACTCCTTACTGCCTACTGATTTCCGGACGAACATTCTGGAACTGCGACTGAGCGGAAACGGAGAAAAGAGGGTGCACCTTGATTATCTGCAGATCAGGTACCGGCGCCGGCTCTCGCTGGCAACCGGGCCGCTCAGTTTTTATGTTGATGATACGGGCAGATTCCGGTTCCGGATCATTGATGTCCCGGCGCGACCGCTGATTCTGGATGTCACTGATCCGGACAATCCGCGGGCGGTCCTGGATTTTGAGTTGCATGGCGATACCGCCCAGTTCTGCTACCAGATCCGGAAAAGAACCGTTTTCGCTATTGCCGCACCGCAGCAGCTGCGCCGGGTTAAACGGCTTGAATTGAAGCAGCCCGGCAGGCTCTGGGCAGGACTGCCGGCTGATTATTACATTATCACACCCCGGGAGTTTCTGCCCGCTGCGAGCGAGCTTGCCCGTTACCGGAATGGCAGAGTGCCGGGAATCGTAAATGGACGGGCTGAGGTGGTGGTGCTGGAGGACATTTATGATGAGTTCAATTTCGGACTCCGTGAACCCCGGGCGGTCAAGCGGTTTCTGCAGGAAAAGCGGCCCGGATATGTGCTGCTGGTGGGCGATGCCACCTATGATTACCGGAACAATCTGAGAAGGATGCAGACCCCGGGTGTGCCCGCTTATGAAATTGGCGAGGGTTTCAATCCTGAATCCGGAGACCGCCGGACGCTGGCGCTTGATGCCTGGTATGCGGACCTGGATGGTGAAGGTGCAAGTCCGGATCTGATTTTAGGCCGGGTGTGTGTCCGCTCCGGATATGAACTGCGGGAATATGTCCAGAAGGTGATCAAGTATGAGAATCAGCCAGCCGGCTACTGGGCCAGACGGTTTCTTCTGCTGGCAGACGACGAATACCAGCGCTATCCGGACCGGCCCGACGAACTCCGTTTTCGCCATATTGAGCAGTGTGAGGGGATCGGGATAATGGCAGGGGACCGGTTTGATCTGGTAAAGGTATATCTTACTGAATTCCCTTTTCTCGGACCAAAAAGCAAGCCCGGTGCCAATCAGGAGCTGATGCGGCAGTTGAATCTCGGGGCGCTCGTCTGGTTTTTCTTCGGTCACGGCTCGGCATTTGCATTGACTCATGAAGAGGTGCTGACGGTCAACCGGCTCTCGGATATCAGCAATGGCAACCGGACACCCTTCTGCTTTATGGGCAGCTGTTCGGTGGGCAGGTTTGATGACACCCGGCAGGAGTGCATTGGGGAGGAGTTGGTGCGGATGTCCGGCGGTGCGATAGCCTGCGTTGCCGCTTCAACCGCCACGCCTTCAGGGAACAACCTGGTCTTTGCCCGTAATCTGCTGGCACCCCTGCTCAGTGCGGGCGATACCGCACGCAGTATCGGATTCTGCTTTTTTCAAGCCTGGCCTACAGACCGGAGTTACCATCTGTTCGGTGATCCGGCAGTCAGAGTGCAAATTCCGCGCCTTAATCCGGAACCACCGGTAATCAAACCCGAGACGCTGGCAACCGGCAGCAGGTTCCGGCTGCGCTCACTGCTTCCGGTGGAGAAGGCAAACACCGAATGGCGTCTTTTCGGTCCGGTCCTGAACCGGACTTACAATTCGCCGCTGGGTATAAGTGCCAGTTATTCTCTGCCCGGTTCTGAGCTGGCACGGGGCAATTTCCGGTTAGAGGACGGCAGATTCTACTGCGAAGGTATCTTTCCGCGGGGGATTGTGGCGGACACGATATTTACCGGCAACGGATATTATGCCCCTCTGTCCGGTTCCTGCCGGTTCAGTGCGGTTCTTGCCACCGATTCCGGTCCGCTGGGGGTTTTAAGGGACAGAATTGAGTTTACAACCGTGCTGACCCCGGCGTCGGACAGCACCGGTCCAAGCGTTGTATTCCGTTATCAGGGCAGAGTTTTGAAGGACAATGATTTACTGCCGGCAGATGCCCTGCTGGAGATTGTGCTCGAGGACCCTTCCGGTATTCTGCTCGCACCGATTCCCGGAATGGAACCGGTGCTGATGGTCAATGATTACCGGAATACAACCCCGCTTGCAGACCGGCTGATTTTTGACGACAGCTCCTATTCCTGCTGCCGGTGCCGGGTGCAGTTGAACCTTGAGGGTCCGCAGGACTCAATCTTTGTTTCGGCTGCGGACAATCTCCTGAACTCCAGCCGGGTGGGGTTGAGGCTCAGACCGGTGGTCTCCGAAGTGCTGAAACTGGATTCGGTTCTGGTCTATCCCAATCCGGTCCGGTGCACCGCTTTCTTCACCTTTACGCTCAGCCAGCCGGCAGCGGTGCGGATCCGGATCTGGACCCTCAGTGGCAGAATGGTCCGCGACCTCGGGATTCTGCCGTGCGGGTTCGGTTACAATCAGATTTTCTGGGATGGTAATGATGAGCAGGGGGTGCCGGTTGCGAACGGCATCTATCTTTTTACCGTGACTGCCGAATTCCGGAACGGAACCGATGTGCAGCGGGTTGCGGTCCGGGATAAACTGCTGGTGCAGCGATAACACCGGCGTCAGGGGTATGCTTGACCTGAGCTAACGGTTGCTTAATATTAATATATCAGGATAAGTAAAGGAGGTCCGATAATGAAGCGCAGAGTCTACTGGCTGCTGGTGCCGGTTGCCTTCAGTCTGGTATCAGCGAGCCAGAATCCGGGCGCGGTCTTCCTCATCATCTGGCCCGCTGCCCGTCCGACATCTCTTGCCGGTGCATTCACCGCAATCAGCGATGACGCCTCCGGTCTTTATTACAACCCCGGCGGGATGGCATTCCTCAACGGCACCAATGCCACCCTGATGCACTGCAACTGGCTGCCCGGCCTCTGGCCCGGAATGTACTATGAGTATGCCGGAGTGGCACACAACTTTCCGGGCAAGGGCACTGCGGGCTTCAATTTCATCTATCTCACGACCGGGGAGACCGATGTGATCAACGAGCGGGGTGAGTTTCTGGGCAGGTATACGACTTTTGACCTCGCGCCGACACTCGGTTACGCCTTCCCGGTACTGCCCAATCTGGGCGTGGGAATCTCTGCCAAACTGATTTATTCCTTTCTGGTGCCGGACTGGGTATGGAAGGTGATGCCGGAACTGGGGATTGAGGCAGGAGGCACCGGTATCAGCTGGGCATTTGATGCCGGTGTTCTTTACAAGCCGGTCCATTTTCTCAATGTCGGAGCGTCTTTCGCAAACCTCGGACCCAACATCTCCTACACCTCCTCCGGCGAGTCGGATCCGCTGCCCCGGATGCTGCGGGTCGGACTGGCGTATTATCCGCTCAAGCGGGATATGTTTACGGTTGCAATCACCCCGGAAATCACGAAACTCATGGTGGGGGTCTTCTCCGACTCCACCAAGAGTTTTGGTGAGCAGTTTGCTGCGGAATGGCGCGATGCCTGGAAGAGTCTGGGTGTGGAAGCCGGGGTGAATCTCGATGTGGTTGCCGCCTTTCTCCGGCTCGGCTATTTCGAAGATGTTACCGCCCAGCGTGGCGGGCTGGTTTTTGAAAAGGATGGTCAGACCTATCACTACAGTGTCCAGGACCTCCTGACCCGGCGCGGGCTCGGTTCATTCAAATCACTCGGCTGGACCTTTGGCGGTGGCATCCGGTTTCAGCGCTTCCAGTTTGACATCGGGGTTGACCAGTTCATCTACGACTTCTCCACCTCCAACTACAAGTTTTCATTTTCCTACCAGTTTTAGTGCGGACACAACTGCGCTCCTCCTGAAATCCGGCTCATGGCAAATCTGACGATTGTCGGAACACAGTGGGGTGATGAAGGCAAGGGCAAAATTGTTGATCTGCTTGCCCGGACCGCCCAGCTGGTGGTCCGGTTCCAGGGCGGTCCGAATGCGGGTCATACGGTCTGCTCGCCCCGGGGCAGATTCACATTTCATCAGGTGCCCTCCGGCATCCTATATGCCCGGACCCGCTGTGTCATCGGGCTGGGCTGTGTCCTTGACCCCTTCCGGCTCAACGAGGAGCTGGACGAAATTGAAAAAAAAGGTATCCGGGTGGAAAAACGGCTGTTTATTGACCGCCGGACCCATCTGATTCTGCCCTATCACCGGGTTCTGGACCGGCTTCAGGAGGAACAGCTGGCAGACCGCAGAATCGGCACTACCGGCAGAGGCATCGGACCGGCATACGGGGACAAGTATGCCCGGATCGGGATCCGTGCCGGTGATCTGCTCAATGAGGACCGGTTTGAGGAGAAACTCCGGCGCAATGTGGCAGCTGCCAACTTCCGGCTGATGGAGGTCTACAAGGCAGAACCGCTGAACTTCAAGCAGGTCCTGACCGAATACTGGGAGGCGACCCGCGGGCTGACGCCGATGATTGTTGACGGCACCCTGCTGATTGAGCAGGCGCTCCGGCAGGACCGGCGGGTGCTGTTTGAAGGTGCCCAGGGCACCCATCTGGACATTGATCTCGGCTCCTACCCCTATGTTACCACCTCCTCAACCGTGGTGGCGGGTGCGGCGCTGGGCAGTGGTATCAGCCCGTTCTGGCTTGAGGAGGCGGTCGGAGTTGCCAAGGCTTATACCACCCGGGTAGGCGCGGGTCCGTTTCCGACCGAACTGCAGGAGAGGGAAGGGGAACAACTGCGGGAGCTGGGAGCGGAATACGGTGCCACCACCGGCAGACCCAGGCGCTGCGGCTGGTTTGATGCGGGACTGGTCCGGGCTGCGGTCCGCTACAACCGGCTCAATGCGCTGGTCATCACCAAGCTTGATGTCCTGGACTCCCTGCCGGAAATCAGAATCGGCACCGGCTACCGTTATCAGGGGAAAAAGGTGCGGGAGTTTGATCCTTTTCTCGCGGACGGGCTTGAGCCCGAGTATATCACTCTGCCCGGCTGGTGCGAGCCGACTTCGGGCTGCCGGCGCTATGGTGACCTGCCGGTCCGGGCAAAAAGGTATATTGAAAAGATCGCCCAGCTTGTGGACTGTCCGGTGGCAATGGTTTCAGTCGGCTCCGGAAGGGATCAGACCGTGATTGTGGATGCAAGGAGGCTCAGATGGCTGAAATCCGGATGATGCAGCGGATTCTGGCGTCAAACGATGCCCTGGCAGAAAAACAGCTCAGCCTGCTCAACCGGCACCGGGTTTTAAGCATCAACATCATGTCCGGACCGGGTGCGGGCAAGACCAGTCTGGTTGAAAGGACCGTTCAGGCGCTCAAGGACCGCTACCGGCTCTGGGTGATTGAAGGGGACATTCAGGGGGATCTGGATGCGCGCCGGGTGGTGGCTCAGGGTGCGGGCTGCACCCAGCTCAACACCCAGGGTGCCTGCCATCTTGACGGCATGATGCTGGAACCGGTGTTTGCCCGGCTGGAGCTGGAGGGGCTGGACCTGCTCATCATTGAAAATGTGGGCAATCTGGTCTGTCCGGCTGAGTTCCGTCTGCCCGCCCATTACAATGTTACGCTCATCTCCACTCCTGAAGGCAGTGACAAGCCGGTGAAGTATCCGCTGATGTTCTCAAAATCGGATGTGATTATCATCAACAAGATTGACCTCCTGCCCCATGTTGACTTCAGCATTGAGCAGTTCAGCCGGGCGGTGCGCAGACTCAAGCCCAGGGTGCCGATCATTCAGCTTTCCTGCCGCACCGGCGCCGGACTCAGGGAGTGGTTTGACTGGCTGGAGGGTGCGCTGAAAAGATTCCACAGGAAAACAGCCCGGAAAAGGGAATAGCCGTGCCGGAGATTGACCGAAACACCGCGATGAACCTGGCGATTGAGCAGGCACTAAGGGCGATTGAGAACGGTCAGGCACCGTTCGGCTGTGTGCTGGTTAAAGATGGCAGGGTGATTGCCCGCGCCCACAACACGGTCTGGCATGATACCGACCCGACCGCCCATGCGGAGATCAATGCGCTCCGGACCGCCTGCCACCAGCTCAAGACAATTGACCTTTCCGGCACCGAGCTTTACACCACCTGCGAGCCCTGTCCGATGTGCTATACCGCAGCACACTGGGCAAGGGTAAGCCGGATCATCTTCGGTGCCCGGATTGAGGATGCCCGCAATGCGGGATTTAACGAACTGCCAGTTTCCAACGAGACGCTCAACCGGTATAACCCGGCTCCGCCTGAGCTTGTTCCCGGCTTCATGGAGCAGGAGTGCCGGCGCCTGTTTGAACTCTGGAAACAGCTCGGTTCAGGCAGACCCTATTAGCAATGAAGAAGTTTCTCCTTGAGGAGCCGGTGGAGATCACAGGACCAAAGGGACATAAGCACCGGTTAATTAAACACTTCTGCAAGGGATGCAGAATCTGTATTAACTTCTGTCCAACTCAGACCCTGGGACTGGATGAGCGGTTCCGGATTGCGGTTGTGTATCCGGAGCGGTGCATTGGTTGCCGGATGTGCGAACTGCGCTGTCCGGACCTGGCAATCTTTGTCACACCGGCAAAAAAGAAATGAGGCAGCTCCTTTCCGGTAACGAAGCCTGTGCCATCGGTGCGATCCGTGCCGGGGTGCGGTTCTTTGCCGGCTATCCGATTACCCCTTCAACCGAGATTGCCGAATACCTGGCGCGGGAACTGCCCAGAGTGGGCGGGACCTTCATTCAGATGGAGGATGAGATCGGTTCAATCTGCTGTATGAACGGCGCAACCGCTGCCGGCTTGAAGGCGATGACCGCCACCTCGGGTCCGGGCTTTTCCCTGATGCAGGAGGGAATCGGCTATTCGGTGATGGCAGAACTGCCCTGCATCATTGTCAATGTGATGCGGGGCGGACCCGCAACCGGCACTCCGACCCGCACCTCGCAGGCGGATGTGATGCAGGCACGCTACGGCACCCATGGGGATCACCCGATCGTTGCCCTCTGCCCCTGGAGTGTGCGCGAATGCTTTGACCTGACGGTTGAGGCGGTCAACATCTCGGAACGGCTCCGGATACCGGTGATTGTACTGATGGATGAGATTGTGGGCCATATGCGGGAGGTGGTGGAACTGCCCGAAGAGGTGAAACTGTGGCAGCCGGCAAAACCCAAGCCGGTGCGTGAAGAGTATTACCATTATGACGATACCAACAACTATGATGCTGCAATCGCCAGCTTCGGTGAGGGCTACCGGATTCACCTCACGGGCCTGACCCATCGCAAGGACGGCTTTCCCACCGACGAGCCTGAGATTATCAAGTGGAACCTGGACCGGCTCCGGGCAAAGATTGAGGACAACCGGAGCTGGCTCTGGGACCTGGACTATCAGGACCTGGGTTCAGAGACGGTGATTGTCTGCTATGGCAGTGCTGCCCGTTCTGCCATGGAGGCAAAGCATCAGGTTGAGCTCAAGACCGGCCGGAGAATCGGCATCCTGCGCCTGCGCATGCTCTGGCCCTTTCCCAGCCAGCGGCTGATCGGGCTATTGCGCTCGGCACGGCGGGTGATCGTGCCCGAGATGAACCAGGGACAGCTCTACCGCGAGGTGGAGCGGACCGTCAACCTGAATGTTTCGGTGGTTTCGGTTCAGCGCTATGACGGCGAGATGCTCACTCCGGAGGAGATAGTTGCCGCAATATGATTGACATCACTCAGGACCGGTTCCTCAACTTCTTCCGGCTTGATGAGCGGTTTCCCCATATCCTCTGTCCGGGCTGTGGCATCGGCACGATTATGGGCACAATGGTCCGGGCGTTTCTGGACCTCGGCATCAGTCAGGATGAGCTGTGTGTCATCTCCGGGATCGGCTGTTCCTCCCGGGTCCCGGGCTATCTGGATTGCGACACCTTCCACACCCTGCACGGCAGAGCCCTGCCCGCAGCGACCGGGGTCAAGCTGGCAAAGCCTGAGCTCAAGGTGGTGGTGATCGGCGGTGATGGCGACATCATGGCGATCGGCGGCAACCACTTCATCCACACCGCCCGGCGCAACCTGGACATCACCGTGATTGTCGTCAACAACTTCACCTACGGTATGACCGGCGGTCAGTATTCACCCACCACCCCGACCCACGAAAAGGCGTCCACCGCACCCTTCGGCAATGTGGAACGGTCATTTGATGTCTGCTTCATCGCCAAGGCGGCGGGTGCGATGTTTGTTGCCCGCAGCACCACCTTCCATGTCGCCCACCTCAAGAAGATGATTGAGCTGGCGCTCAACAAGAAGGGGTTCAGCGTGGTTGAGGTCATCTCCCAGTGTCCGACCTTCTATGGCAGATATCAGGGCATCGGCGATGCGGTCAAGATGCTGGAGTGGCTCAAGAGCCGTTCGGTTGATGTCAGCAAGGTGCCGGATCCCTGGCAGGTCAAAGACAGATTCGTCATCGGCGTGCTCCATGACCAGCAGGAGGTTCCGCCCTATACCGAGCTTTACCAGTCGGTCCGGGAAAGGGCAAGGGAATGAAGAAATTTGAAATCCGGCTTGCGGGCACCGGCGGACAGGGGGTGATTCTGGCAAGTGTCATCCTCGCCGAGGCGGCCGGGGTTTATGAGGGCTGGTATGCGGTCCAGACCCAGAGCTACGGACCGGAAGCCCGGGGCGGTGCCTCACGGGCTGATGTCATCCTTGCGGACGGTCCGATCCTCTATCCCAAATGCCGGAAACTGGACCTGCTTGTCGGTCTGAGCCAGCAGGCGATTGACAAATACCTCCCCGACCTCAAACACCGCGGCCTGGCAATCATTGACGAGTTCTATGTCCGGGAGTGTCCCCATCCCCAGACGGTCTGCCTGCCCCTTTCCCGGACCGCCCGGGAAAAACTGGGCAGGGAACTGTTCACCAACATCCTCACCCTCGGTGCGATTGCCAAGATTACCGGGCTGGTCAGCCTCGAGTCGCTCAAAAAGGCGGTCTCCAGCCGGGTGCCGAAACAGTATCTGGACCTCAACACCAGAGCGCTTGAGGCGGGCTGGGAACTCGGGGCAGGGGTGAAATCAAATCCGTTTTCAGCCTAAGCTCAACTTCATCTTTCTGAATTTTGCTTGAATCCGGGTCTGCTCAGCGGTTGCTGACTGCTGATTTCAGTTTCTCTGCCAGTCTGACAGGCAGCCGGCAGACCGTAAACGCCCATTTTCCGAACCCGCCATGCCGGTTGACCGCCTGGACCCATCTATGTGTGTTCATAAAATAGTGTGCGGTTCAAATACTTAGCAGTGGAGTTTATCTTGGGGCAACTGAAAATTCGTCTAAAGCTTTGTAAGAGAAAATAAAGATTAGTACTTTAATTTTAAGTATTAAAAAGTTGATATCTTGCTTGGTTCATACGAACAATAGATTCACTGATTATCGAGGCAAAGAATTGGAGAAGTGAATTTATCCCAGTTATACTATTTCAATCTTGACAGTATCTGTTCTAAGTAACGATAAACAGGTCCCCGTTTCAATTTTTCATGCGCGAACTGGTTTCTGTAATTTCTTAAGCATCCGTAGCAACTGGTGTTCTCGTCGCAACCACATACTCCGCTTACCCGTTTCTGGGCAGCAGTAAGGCATGCCCTTAGAACAACTTCGTTTTCCAAGCGCGCAACAATACCCGCTCCGCCCGGCAAATCGTCATAAATGATTATTGGAAGTACGGGGGCAGGTGCACTGTAGGCGACGGTTGCGTTAAGATCAGAAGGAGGTATTTCAAGTTCTTCAGCAGCTCCCTCTACCAAAGCATATGCAAGTGCATATGCGAACCAGACGGAATCAATATCATTTTTTGGGGGGACAAGGAATTGAAGTTGTAAGACGTCGGTTACGAATTCATGTCCGAGTGACACCTGTTCAAGTGTTCCGGAACAAGTTTGTCCATACGGGTCATTATGGCTGGCCGTTTGTTTTTTGAACCCTGCGCCACATTCTCTGCAGATATAAAAACCCCTTCCACGTTGCCCCTCGCAAAGTACAACCATAAGGCCTGGAGATGCCTTCTTTATTCTGATGGCTGGTGATTGCTGGGGCACTAAGATTTCTCCTGATTCGTGGGAAGAACACGGACCAGCAAAATATGGGCGCGTGGTGAATACTCGGACCGTTCGTGATTTTGGTTCCTCGGGCCCGTCACGGTCAGTTATAAATCCGAACCTGGGAATAATGTAGCGGGCGGCATGCAATTTATCGCCACACGGCGTGGCGGGTTCTTCTTTTCCTTCTTCCCAGTGGATGAAGATGTTGTGTCTGGTGCATTTCTTGTAATATCTCTTTGGCCAGATTTTCTCAGCCACCTTCTTTAGTCCGTATGATGTCCATAACTTTTTATTCGCTATGATTTTACTTGTCGGGGCAAACTCGGAAATTGCGATGCTTAGATCTCTTTGCAGCAGGACCTCGAACGCTTCTTTATTTTGCTGGGTTCTTTGAACATCCAGTTCAACAACATCTACAGGAAACCCATATTTCGGGATAACCGTCTTACGGGAGAGAAAGGAAAGTACGTCTTCAGATGCGATTGTTTCTGCTCTCTTTCGTGCCCATTCCGCGTCCAAATATTTTTTATTGTTTTTGGCGATTTCTTCAAGTTGAATTACTGTTTTGTAGTCACTTGAGATTTCGGCCTCTGCAAGCGCAAATCTACTTTCGGTGCCTGTGATTCTGTCTACCAAGCTTCTATCGTGTAATCCGAGGTGATTTATTAGACTATCGGGAACAATCGCTCTGATGGAGTTTTCCAGCTTATCCCAGTTTTCATTGAGAAAAGATTTGAAATCGGTAACGCCAGTGGGATTTTGAAGGTCTATAAACAGGCTTTCCACATTTTTGAACCTTTCAGGGAAGGTGCGGAAATAATAAGAAAGTGTCAGCGCAACTATATGACGAGTGATGATTTTTTCATTGCACAGGGTCAAAATTGGCGGTCGAACTTTACCGCTTAGCATCCGTTCCGGTTCAGAGAAATGGTAGAGGTCATGGGGGGCGCGGCGACAGAAGGTAATTGCAAACCCCGGATTTCCACTTCGGCGTCCGGCTCGCCCTACTCTTTGCGCGTAGTTGAATGCTTCCGGTGGAACGTTACGCAGAAAGATAACGTCGAGATCGCCCAAGTCAACGCCCAATTCAAAGGTAGTTGAGCAGCTCAGGATGTGGATCTTGCCATTCCTGAATTCCCTTTGGAACTCCCGTGCCTTTTCTTTGTCAAGTTGCGCGGTGTGTTCTTCTACCCTCATCAAACCTGGTAATTCGGTATTGTAAAGTTCGCGGTAATGATTAGGTTGTAGGTCACGCAATTGCTTAGGTTCCAGCATGCCTGAGCAGCCATGGCGGGCACAGATTCCGCGCACGGAAAGAGCTTGAATACGGCCGCATAGATTACATTGAAAGATCGTATCGTTATCTCCGATTAGATGCAGTCGCCACCAGTCAGGATTTAATCTCCGGGCATCGTTAATAGCGAGTAGAAGACGGGAATTGCTATTACTAGCTCTTTCTTCGCACTGTTTTGTTGATTCCCAGATAGCTTGCAATGTTTTTTCCGCGATCTTTAGAGCTTTGTCCTTTGAAATATTTGGATCTTCCTTCATCAACAGCTTGGCAAGGAAGCGGGCACGTGTTCCCCCTTTTCCATCCCAACTTTTTACTCCCCTTGGATTTCCCCGGGCGCCGATACGGAAACGCGTTTGTGATGCTTGCAGGTTAAGGTCATTCCAGTTAAGGGAGATACCACTTTCTGTCCGCAATTCTACCGCACCGCTGGTTCGCATGGTGTCGAGGAGAAGAAGCATTAGATCCAGTGCTTCTCGTTCATCAAGTGACCATGGCGGTTGTTTCAGAATTTCAGGGATCTTAAACCAATCGGGCCACTTTATGGACCATCGAATCGACGCAACACCCTCCAGAGAAATCCTTTGTTCATCAGTTAAGAGCTCGCGATAAAGTGCGATCCAAGCTTCGCGGCGTAAGTCCAGGCCTCCCATGGAAGGAGGAAAGATTTGGTGATCTTGAAAAATGTGGCACAGTTCTCTAGCGAGTTCTTTTAGGGATAGACCTTCGGGGGCGTGCTGTGCGAGCGTTTTCACTGCACTCAGAATTAAGTTGCGGTTCAGAATATCTCTATATGAACTTTCCAGATACCAAGCAAAGAAAGCCGCCTCTTGACGTCCGTCGGCAAAAGCAAGCACTTTTCTTCTTTCTTCTGGAAGGTTCTGATAGAGGGTTGTGGCTATCACCGCATGCGGTCCATCGGTGCCATGGATAACTTCCCGAACAGGATCACGCCCAGCGCCGGTATAGCCACAGACGCCGCATTTTGCCAACTGATCGGCACGATCGTCATCTTCGGGCGGAGCTTCTTTGACGATACGGATAAATTTATTATGCCCACAAGTCAGCTGGTGCGGCTGAGCTTCTCCGCATTTAATGCACAGGAAGAGCATGTTTTGGCTTCGGTCAGATTCATTACCTTCGACTTCTTCCTCGTCAGTTTCAATAGGTCGAAGAAAGGTAACTCCAAAATCAGGGTTATTTGGATCCCGGATTGCCTCTTGAACCTTTCCTTGTTTGAAATTCTTACTCGTTACAAAGTAATGCTGTCCACATTCACGGCATAACGCTACTTCGAAAGCCGATGTTTCTTCGCCGATTGTTTTCCGGTCAAGGAAAACTTTGTTTTCAGGCCAAAGAGAGACAAAAGCACCCTCCAGTGAACGCAGAAAAATATGGTACCGAGCAGACAAAATCGGGTCACCGGATTCTGGATTCTTAGCTTTGATCAAGAGTTCGACCAATTGAGTCAATGCCGAAATCCTTTCTTCTTTTGGCTGGTTAGGGAAGAGTTCATTGGCAAGGTGTGGAACTTCAACAGGATTACCGGTGAGCATAAGTCGAAGCTTTGTTGATCTGCCATCAGTTTCCAGTATCCTGCCGACTGCTCTCTCCCACTTTTCATTTTCAGACAGCTGAACACCTACCCGGCTTGCTATTTCAGCGAGTCGGGATCTGTCTTGCTGATCGATATTATCAATAGAATCTTTCAGCCAGCGGTAATCTTCAAGTGAGAGTTCTTTCGGCCCGGGGTCAGAAACAGCAATTGTATCACCTAAAATTATATCTTCCTTCTGGAATTTTTCCCCAAAAAGGGCCGATGCAAATTGAGCAACGGTAGCTCTATCGCTGTCTTGCCCAACTAGTGTTGCGCTGGTCGCAATACAACAGAACGTTTCTTTGCGTCCTCCTTCGCGCAGTCTTTGTTTGAGACGTCGCATGAGCATCGCCATTTCAATTCCACGTGAGCCGCGGTATTGATGGGCTTCATCTAACACAAGAAATTTCCACCATTGGGCGTTTCCATTGTCAAACAGCGGGCTGTCGTCAGGTCGCAGGAGTAGATATTCCAGCATTGAGTAGTTGGTGAGGAGAATGTGGGGCGGTGTGTGTCGCATTTCCGAACGCAAAACCAATTCTCCGTGGATAACTTGTCCATCTTTTAAAATGGAGTTACCTTGTTCACGCCGTTCATCCAGGTGGTCATGTGCGTGCCGCTGGAAGTCATTTTCATCCTCAGGAGTTTCCCCAATATATTGTCCAAAGGTTAGGTGGAAATCTGTTCCCGCATCTTTTAGTGCCTTGCAAAGTTGACCAAGACGTTCCTTTTGATCATTAGCAAGTGCGTTCATCGGATAGAGTATCAAGGCACGCACTCCAGGACCGAGATTGCCCGATCGGAATTCCTGATATAGATGGAGCAAAATAGGGTAGAAAAAGACTTCGGTTTTCCCGCTTCCTGTTCCTGTAGCGACGACGACATTGTTCCCAGCAAATGCTCTTCTGATCGCCTCTTCTTGGTGTTTATAAAGGTGTCTATCACCTATGGCTTTTATAAATCCATCATCAGGTTTTGACCCGAGAAGTTCCGAAAACAGTTCAGAGGTTTTCTTCCCTCGTTTGAATACCGGCGTAGCTTCGATGTAAGGTCCTTTGCATAAATGTCCTGAATCAAGCGCATCTTCAAATGATTTTCTGAGTTGCGGGTCTTTGAAGTAAAATGTCGTTTTAAGATAGTTGCGATATCTTTCCTCTACCTTTCTTGCCAGTTCAATCGGGTTCATGATTTATTTCTCCTTACGCGGTTAATATGCATCGTAGTTATTCTACATCCCCCAAAACCGGCTTGTTTTAATATCGGTTTCAGGCGGTAGTCATAGTCTATTAAAGTGCGTGCAATTGCATGTGCTACAGCTTTGATTTGTTGGGTGGTGGTGGGGTTACTTCCTTTAACCTCGACATCCAATGCTTTTTCCGCCAAGAGGGCGTTTACCTCCTTGAGATTAAGCAGGCGTTTCAGGAATTGCTTGCCTTCGATCGGCGCTTGGACAAAGTATTCATCTGAAGGTTTCCCATTGACTTTAATTTCGCCTTTTCCATTCCGCATCACCACTTTCGCTACGGCCGTTTTTTTTCTACCCCACCCTACCCTTAGATGTTTATCCGTGGTAATAGAGGGGAGGATAACAACTTCAGCCTCCAGATTTCGATTTGTAATCCAGAATCTTAGACAACATTCATGTTGTTGATTCTCTACTTCCGCACAATCGGTAAATTCGCGAAGCGGAACGGCGAGGATTTGCTCGTTTGTTTTCACTTTGTAGGTGCGGGCTCTTGATTTTTCAAATCCCACCAGCACTTCCTCTGCCCACCGATGTCTGGGGAGACGTAACCACAAGACTTTACTTGAGGTAGGATTGAAGTCCGTGCGTGCTGCGACGATGGGATGATCTTGCCAGTCATTGGGGTAATTATCCTCATCTCCGATTGTCCACCAAATTCTTTCTATCAAGATATCTACTGCGATCGGAGAACCGTTCCCTGATCGTATCGACCAACGGCTTTGATCACATGTTGAATCTGGAGGAATAATTGCAATTGTAATATTCGGTTGGCGCTCGATCTGGATTTTTGAAGAACTACTGGATAATTTTACTGAGCAGTCTGGTTCATGCAGAAATTCCAGACGTATTGGCTTATGTCCATCCCGGGAGGGTATAGGATTCATCTCGGTCATTTCCACTTTTTTAAGTCCAGATGCGAACCTGAAGTCCATGCTTTCAATTAGTTCTTCATCTTGGTTATAGAATCTGATGAAGTACCATCCGCTCTTCATTGCCTCAATTTTGGGTGGCAAAGTTTGTTTCTCCCGGTTAGGGCAAGGCGTAAATTCAATCCGCCAGTGTCTTCTTCCGCCTCCTTCTTCGCCAACGACGATTGTGCGGACATTTTGCCACGCTAGAGAATCTGATGTAGTAATTTCAGGGAGGGTTATAAATAGAGGCCCCATTGAGTCGCATATGTATTTATCAATTGAAAGTCCTGTTAGATAAAAATTTTGCTTTTTGGATTCAATAATTTTAAGCATTCGATCAGGAAGGAGAAATGCAATTTCTGGAATACCATTTTCAATATTAAAGAAATGAGCTTGGTAGTCGCTTATCGAAACAACCTCTGGAACTACCGGCGGGGGTCCAGATCGCGATTCATCCCGTTTCCAAGTTTCCGGTACTATCACCAAATACCAACCAGAGGAAGGAGATTTGATGCGTCGACCCCGATCTGAATTTTGACCGGTCAATTTAAAGAGTAGATAGTTATCATTGCCGAGATTAATTTTGGTATGTTTTATATCAGCCTCATCCCAACTTACGATTATTTCCCCTGATAACTGTTGCAGAAGCCAGAGGTTAACATTCTGCGCATATTTTTGTAGAGGCGATCCGTTTTGCAAAACAGTTAGACCTGGTTTTTCAACGAATTCGTCCGGTACCTCAACTGCAATTATCCACTGATGTTCTTTCTTGAAGCAAATAATTTCAGGTTTCAGAAATTTAGGCTTCCTGCTCTGTCTTTGTCTACGGGAGCTGTACTTATCGAGGGACTCTCGAGGTCTTCCTCCACGATTGATTGGTTTCGTTGATTTTCTCGTATTATTTGAGGCCTCTCCGGCGCGGAAATCTTCTGTATTGGCAGAGGGGAAACATGCCGGCACTTGTGGAATAATATTATTTTCCGAATGTTGGTTTGGCGACTTTGATTCTTGTGTAGGTTCTGATTGGAGTGGTTGTTCTGCCTGTGAAGCTGTCTTAATTAGCGGCGGTTCCTCTACTGGAGTGTTAGGTTTCGTACCGGCTACAGGCGGTTGTCGGTGGGAGTGACGTTTCCGTCTGCTAAAAACTACTGCAGTTGCACCCAACATTATCAGTACAACTCCAAGCAGGAGTAAAATTAGCCATGCATTCACCCCTGACGCACCTCCTAATTCAATGCAGATGCTCTGCCTTGCCTGCCCAGACCAGATGGGGGTCAAGGTGGGGGTCATACTGGTATTTCTCAACCTGACGCTCGTGGGCGGCTGTAAAGGTTGGTGCGAGGCCTGCGGGCGGGTTGTTTTTGCGCCGGGCGCTCCGGTTGTGGCGGTAATCATCTACCGGTGGAGTGGTGGTTTCCCTGCGTCGCCGCGGCATGTAAGATTACCTTTTTCAGTAAAATAGACTTTTTCGATTCCAAGTCAAGCTGAGATGTCTATGTTCTGCGTTTCAGGCTTTCGGTCTTTCAGTTCTTGTTAGTGTTCTGTAGCCGTTTATATGTTAGTTCGAGCCCTAATTTCATTCAAGATAGCTTCTTTTCTTTTGTTCATGAAATTTTCGATGTCGTCTTTGAGCAAGTCGGGTAATGCATCCTTGGGTATGAGATGTGATTCAAGGATTTGGACCAGCTGCTCCCTTCCGAGTTTTTTCTCTTTTTCACTGAAGTATTCAGAGGGTTTCTTATTTATTTTGTGTCTGTTGTCAGCAATGAGCGTTCGGTTCGCTATCCTATTCTCATTAAAGATTGATTTAGGAAAGATATGATCGTCTTCCACTTTATCGGGGTCAAAGTGATATTTCTGTCCGGTGTGGAAATCAAGGGCTCCTTTCAAGATTATCAGGTTCATGATGCCCCGGTAGGTTGCCGAGGATTGTTTCTCGGCATCTATTTCGACTGTATTAATGTCAAAATTCCGCAAAGTTTCTGGGACTTTATTGTCGTCCTCAAACCAGTTCTTCATACTAATATAATCCTGATAAGAGGTTGTATCAATAGCCTGAGCGTATCTATTGCCAAACACCGATATCCAGTACCATTTGTCAATTTTTTCATAATTACGCATTGAGTTATGTCCCTTGGGACTGACGCTATAAAGCATAGCAGCGAGGGGCACGATCATGGTTGTGTACGGTGTCCATTTTTTGAAATTTATAATGCCGTAATCATTTTTCATTCTGTTGTAAGCCATTTGAAGATAATCGCAGGCAGTTTGCCAGTCACGCTCAAAGTTTTCTGGGTCAAGTTCAAGCAGACTTCTGCGTTTCAATTCAAGATTTCTTTTTAGCGCAACCACTTTTAATATATACTCCTCATGTATAATTCGGGCAAACTCGTATTCTTCTTTGGCATTCTCCAAGAGGTCCCGCAGTTTGATATCATACTTGTACAACCGGGCGGTAAGAAGTTCAAAGATCGAGAGAGGGACTCCGGTCCGATTTATCCGTTCAAAAGTTTCGGCAATCCATTCGAGATTATACTTGTTTTTCTCAGTGTCTTTCTTTTCTTTATCTTTGGTATCTTTTCCTTCCCTAATATCCCTTTTGAAAGTGCTCGGCGGTGGTTCTATGATGTGGATCTCCCGATTAATAAAGTCATTGACGATGTCTGTTATTATTCGAAAAGATTCGGCATCAAATTTATTAACGATTCTTTGGATTAGATTTCCAAGACCTAAATAACCCCTTTCGCTGAGCAATGTAAATGGAACAATATAATCGTTCTGTTTTATTTGGGCAAGCCCTTTGTGATCGCTGACATTGACTGCAATCACGGCATCATTCCAGTCTTGTGAGAGGGCTTTTTTCAAATCAAGGTAGAAAAGATAAGGGCTCTTTCTTCCTTTTAATGGCATTTTCGGTCCATGTAAAGCGTAGAACAATGCTGTAGTTCGCTGTTGACCGTCTAAAATTACGGTAACCGTAGAATCTATTTTCGCTTGCTCATTTACTTTTTCAACTCCCTCAATCAGCCGGAGTCCAAAGGGTGAATCTTCGCTGCTTAATCTTATAACTAGCATGCTCCCCACATGATATCCACCGATAAGCGAAACTAGGAGTTCCCTGACATCCTCAGGTTCCCAGATGAAACCTCTTTGAAATTCGGGGATTACAACCTCGCCATTGTAGACCCTGCTCATCAGGTCGCTAACTCTCATTTTTTCTCCTTTTTGATATTGTGCCTACAATTGTTTGTATTTAATTTAACGAAGCTGAGATTTATGTCAAATATTTTATTTTATACCGCCAGTTGCCCGCGGTCCTCATAATTAGTTAGAGTCCGGAAAAACGGGGAAATTCACATTTTTTATTGAGGCGGAGAGGAGGTTTTTGCTGTAAGTTGCGATTTTACAAGTTGTAAGGAAAATCGGGCACCGTAATTTTTGCTCTGCCGTCCGGGCAGTTCCCCTCACCGTGCCGGTGTTAATCCGGAAAAATAAAAAGGCTGGGACACGCCCTGATGTCCCAGCCCGTTTAAGGTAAGGCTCGGTCTAACGGACGAGTATTGCCCGTTCGGTTGTGTTCATTCCCGGTGTCTGGAGCCGGATGAAGTAGACACCAGGGTTCAGCCCTTTTGCGGACCAGCGGAGTTCGCCGGTGCCCGGCTGTGCCGTTCCCTGATAGATTTCTGCCACCTTTCTGCCCGAGATGTCGTGGAGGGTGAGCCGGACCGGTGCGGGCTCGGGCAAATTGAGCCGGATGGTGAGGTTGCGGGTGAAGGGGTTGGGGGAGATGGTGAGTGCGGAGCCCAGCGGTGAGGATGGGGTGGCGGGCTCTTTTGTGCCGATGTAGTGTCGGTACCAGCGCTGGGCGCTGTCCGCATTGACGAGCGCACTGGCGATGGTATTACCGCCGACAAAGGCGACCGCAAACCGGATTGCGGAGAAGGGGTTGATGGTGAACGGTCCGGCTGAGGCACAGAGCGCCCAGTTGTCGGGCCGGGTGGAGCGGGGGAGGCGGACCTGACCGCTGAGCATCCGCCATTTCTGGGCATCGCGGAGTGAGGAGTCAGGCAGGTAGTAAATCGCCGGGTCAATGGCGGTCAGGTGGACTCCGGAGTCCGGTTCGAGAATTTTAATCCCGGCAACCGGTGTGCTGTCCTGCGCGCTGGTGATATAGATGAAACGGCGCAGGCTGTCCTGGTCGCAGATGTCGCCCGCGGTGTCAATCGTGAAGTCGGCAAAGATGCCGGCGTAGAAGTTGGAGAGGGTGGTGGAGCCGTTGTTCTGAATCGTGTAGACAATGGTGACAAAGTCGCGGTAGCCGGGTGTGCCGTCCGCATAGCTGTTCTGGCTGGCAACGAGCAGTTTTGAGCGGGGATGGTTGCGGTCTGAGAACCAGGCGCGGTAGTGCTCATGACCCTTCTGGGGCGGGTAGATGTTGCGCAGACTGTCAACCAGCAGGAATTCGGTATCCGGCGGTGCGGTAACGGGCCGGGTGTAGTAGCGGTCAACAACATACAGGGTGTCGGTGCCCCAGGCAAGTGAGGCGTGAGTGAGGATTGATGGCGCGGTCTTGGGATAGCAGAAGCCGGAGCCGGTGCTTTCCGGTGCCAGATAGCCGAGCGCACCGAGGCAGGAGACACTGAGCCGGCAGTTGTTGGTGTCGTGGTCAAAGATCAGCTGGCCCGGCATGCCGACCCGGAGTTCAATACCGAATTTTGTTGCATAGTCCGCACTTTCGCCGGTAACATAAAGGGTGCAGGGGAGGAGTGTGCCGGCACGCAGGCTGGTGTCGGCAAAGAGGAGGAAGCGGTCGGTAAGGTTGTAGGCGCTGTCCTGCGGTGCGATTGTGCCCCAGGAGCCGGTGGAGTCGGTGACCAGCAGCCGGAAGTCAAAGGAGCGCAGAATCCCGCGGGTGTTGGCACAGAAGGCGTTGCCGTCGTTTTTGAGCCAGAAGCGCAGGCTGGCGCTCTCGCCCGGGTCAATATAGCCGTCGGTGTTGCCTGATGAGTCTGCCAGGAAGAACCGGAGCATCTTGAGGTAGGGTCCTCTCGGCACAGCGGTAACCGCAGCAAAGGCATCAATCCTGCCCGCACCGAAGTCGTTGTCCTTGCCTGCGGTTCCCAGGTCCACTGCGGTTACCTCAAGGATTGAGTCCACCATTCTCGGGGTCAGGTTGGGGTTCTTGGAGAGCATCAGGCAGACCGTGCCCGCAGTGTGCGGGGTCGCCATTGAGGTGCCGTCCATGCTCTGATAACCGCCGCCGATCCGGCAGGAGATGACCGCCACTCCGGGCGCACTCACATCCGGTTTGGTCAGTCCGGGCGGATAGGGGTAGTCATTATAAGGGGCAACATTCTGCCAGGTAACCGGTCCGGGGCTGGAGAAGTAGGCGATTGCATCGGTTGAGTCGGTGGCGCCGATTGATATTACGCCGGAAAGGGTGCCGGTGCCGGTGTTCTGCGGGTTCCACCAGGGCGGCGGTACATTGCCCGGACAGCGGAGCGCACTCGGCGGTGTTGCCTGTCCCCGTTCATTGCCCGCAGCGATGATCTGGATCACGCCCGCCGCATTGACATTGTCTGCCACCTGACGCCAGGTCGCCTGATGCGGGTTCCAGGAGAGCATCCAGCCCAAAGACATCGTGTAGAGGTCCGCACCGTTGGCCGGTGAGAGCGGGGGCGAGACCACAAACTGCATCGCCTGCCAGCACTGGCTCTCCGCCACCGAGTCCGCCACGGTCCGCACCCGGCAGACCATGATCCGGGCATCAGGCGCCACCCCGCACTGGGTGCCCGAGGTGCCGTCACTGGCAACCGTGCCCGCAGTGTGGGTGCCGTGCCCGTTCTGATCCATCGGGTTGTTGTTGTTTTCCTCAAAGTTCCAGCCGTGATAGGGGTAGTTGGGGTCCTCCCACATGTGGTCTGCCAGGTCCGGATGGGTGTAGTCACAGCCGGTGTCAATGTGGCCGCAGACCACACCCTGGCCGGTGTAGCCCTGCGCCCAGACCTCAGGCGCCCTTATCTTGCGCACACCCCAGGTCGCATCATACTGCGGCTCGGCAGGCGCGCCCGGCTTCTCCAGCAGGTCCGGACACCAGGCAAGATCATAGTTGACATAGTGGACATCTGCCCGCTGCGCCAGCTCCCGGATCACCGCCGGCGTCGCCTCACAGGCAACCGCATTGACAATCCAGATCGGGCGGATGTCTTTGACCTCGCCCTGCTTTTCCCGCTCCGCCAGATAGCGCAGGATGGACTCCTGCTCTCTCCGGGCAAAGTCGCCGAGAATCTGTGCCACCCGCACCCGGCGCTCCTGCCGGCTCAGACCGTCAACCTGCGAGAAAAGGAGCCGGGTGTCATACTGGTTTTTCAGGACGATGTGGACCGGCAGCTTCTGGTCAGCTGCCGCCGTACTCAGATGCCGTTCCAGCTCCGGGCTGATCATCCCGAAGCCGAAGGCAAAAAGCACGAGCAGACCGCTCAGAACAAATCTCCTCATTAATACACCTCCGGTTTTGACTGCTTAGACAATTTTAATTTTACCGTCCTCGTTGTCAAATTTTAATTGCATTTCACCCTGCCGGCCGGAGCAAAAAAAGCATCCTGCTCCGGAATCACAAACGGTGCGCTATTCAGCCCGGCACAGACCCCGTATCACCCCGGCAAACCTGACCGATATTCCGGCATCAATTCTGAAGGGTCTGTCCCACCCTCCGCTCCGGCTGGGACCAACACCCGCACCGGAATCTGAACCCGGGATAAACCCGTTCCCGGCTCCCGGGTCCAGCCATAAATCACCGCATCACCAGCAACCTTCCCCCCAACCGCATCCAGGCCTGCCCCGGGCTAGCCCCCCCAAATTGCTTCTGTAATGCTAAATATATATCTATCAATAAGATAACTTAAACTGGATCTGTGCATGATTGAGCACATATTTCTGCACCGGGCAGGTGGAGATGAACACAGAACCTCTTGATTTTACTGATAACTGTATTAGTCTATTCTGTTATGAAATGGCTGTTCGGCCGTCGGGACCCGAAGTCTAAGGTCTCAAGTCTCCTTTCCATCTGGCATCTTCTGGAGACTGTTGACCTTAACCGGCCGGAACTGGCAGATAAACTGCGCGACTTTTCTGCCCGGCTTGAACAGGAGCTGGAATCGGCAAAGAATGTGGTGACCATCAGGGCGCAGTCCGGCCGGGTTGAGGATGTTGACTTCATCTTTGATATTCTCAACCGTCTCCCCCCACCACCGGAAAGGCTGGCGCCCCTGCCGGAAGATGATGATTTCACCTGGGAAAAGGCAGAAACCGGGCTGGGACCGGTTGCCCGGGTGGTCAACCGGATCCGGATCACATTTCAATCCGGGATCGTCAGCGAATATGAAAAGCTGCTGGCTGAAGCCCGGCGCCGGAACGCCCCGCAGTCTGAACTCGAAGGTCTGAAATCGGAGCTGGAAACTGAAATCCGCCAGGTTGACCTTGAATTCCGGCGCCACCTGAAAAATCTGATGCTGCTCTATCAGCTTTATGAGCACTGTCTGGACGCGCTTGCCCGTGCCGGTTCGCCCGAAGTTGAGCAGGAGCTGATCAAACGGCTGCGGGCAGCCCAGCCGCAGGAACGGATTTTTGCCCTGAATGCGCTCCGGCGCCGACAGTTTCAACCGCGCACGCCGGAACAGACCCTGGATTACTGGCTGGCTCAGGCAAAACTGCTGGACCGGGAGGTGGAGCGCAAACAGGCAGAGCGGGAGCTGGAGCGCCTGATCGCCCAGACCGACAGCTTTGATTCGCTTGCCAGCCTGCTTGAACCCCGCCTGGCAGAGGAGGGAATGGTTCATCTTCAGGCACAGGTGCTGGAGCGGATGGCAGAGGTCGCTCCGGAAAAAGCCCTGCACCGGTTCGAACAGCTCATCACCAGCACCGAAGAACCGCCGGAACTGAAAATCGTTGCGGTTCAGACTACCGCCCGGCTCCTGCTGCCGGCTCATCTGGAGCCTGCGGTCAAACTGCTGGTGACCGCACTTGATGACCTCGAAACTGAGGTCCGGGTGAATGCGGCGGTGGCACTGGGCTCGCTCCCGGCGGACACCCCGGCTCAGATCCGCACCGCCGCGCTTGACCGGCTGCTTTTTGCCTTGAGGGATGGCGACCTTGAGGTCCGGCAGGCGGCAGCACGGTCAATCACACCCCGGACTTACCCGGACGCCGGCAGCAGACTTGCGGAACTGCTGACCGGTGATACCAACCCGAACGCCCGCGAGTATGCCGCACACACCCTCGGCATGAACTTTCCCCCTGCACCGGAAACAACCCCCGCACTGATTCAGGCGCTCAGTGACCCCGATGCTGCCGTGCGCAAGGCGGCTGCCGAGGCGCTTGTCGCCCAGCGCAATATCCCGACCGACCCCCGAACCCGGCTCCAGTTTTTCTGCGCCCGGCAGGACTGGGGCGCGCTCAGCGGTGCGGGAAAGGCGGCGCTGGAATGCCTCCTGCCCCGGCTGCGCGACCTCCGCCCGGAAATCCGGCTGGAAGTTGCCCGGCTGCTGGGCAGGATCAGAGCATCGGAGGCGGTTCACGACCTGTGTGTTGCCCTTTCCGACTCCAGTCAGGAGGTGCGCAAAGCCGCAGCCCGGGCGCTGGCGGAGATCGGTGACCCGGGTGCCATTCCCGCCCTCAGGAGCGCAATCGGTCGTGAGGGGTTCCGCGAGGTGCGCGAGGAAATGGAACGGGCGGTGAAGAAACTGAGCTGATGTCAAATCTGGACAAGTGATACCCAAATTATTAAAATAATTCCATTAAGATGCTGGGTTTGTTGAAACGGCTCGTTCCGAGCAAGAGCGAACGGGAGGTAAGAAGGCTGAGGGAGAAGGTGGCAGAGATCAACTCCATCTATGAAACCTATAAAACCCTTGCCGACTCCGACCTGCCCAAAAAGACCGAGGAGTTCATCGCCCGGGTCCGGGACGGTGAATCACTGGACTCAATCCTGCCCGAAGCCTTTGCCCTGGTCAAGGAGGCCTGCCGCCGGCTGGTCGGCAAGCGCTGGACTGTGACCAATCAGGAGATCACCTGGGACATGGTGCCGTTTGATGTCCAGCTGATCGGTGCAATTGTTCTCCACGAAGGCAAGGTGGCAGAGATGAAGACCGGCGAGGGCAAGACGCTCGTGGCAACGATGCCGCTCTATCTCAATGCGCTGGAGAAAAAGGGATGCCATCTGGTCACGGTTAATGACTATCTGGCACGGCGCGACCGGGAGTGGATGGGACCGATTTATGAATCACTGGGCCTGACCGTCGGCTATATCCAGGCGGGGATGAGCCCGGAGGAACGCCGGCCCCAGTATGCCTGCGACATCACCTATGGCACCAATAACGAGTTCGGATTTGACTATCTGCGTGATAACATGGTACTCGCCTGGGAGGACAAGGTCCAGCGGGGCCACCATTATGCGATCATTGACGAGGTGGACATCATCCTCGTTGATGAAGCCCGCACCCCGCTTATCATCTCCGGACCGGTCGGCTTTTCCAAACAGAAACAGCTGCAGGAACTGGTGCCCCTGATCAGCCGGCTCTTCCGGGAACAGGACCGGCTCGTGGACCGGCTGGTCGAGGAGGGAGAACGGCTCTGGCGCCAGGGAAAGACCAGTGAGGCAGGAATAAAGTTCCTGCAGGCGCTCCGCGGATCACCGAAGAACAAACGGCTGATGCGGGTCCAGCAGGAGGAGGGGGTAAAAAGGACAATTGAGCAGGTGGATGGCATCCTGCGCCGGGACAAACGGCTGCCCGAAATTGATGCTGAGCTGTTTTTCGTCATTGACGAACGGGATCATTCAGTTGAGCTGACCGACAAGGGTCGTGCCGCCCTGTCCCCCCATGATCCGAACTTCTTCGTGCTTCCGGACCTGAGCACCGAACTTGCCCGCTGGGATGTTGAACCCGGACTCACCCCGGAGGAACGGGCACAGCGCAAGGAGGAGACCTACCGCCAGTTTGCGGAAAAGAGTGACCGGCTGGCAAACATCCATGCCCTGCTCAAGGCCTATGCCCTGTTTGAGAAGGATGTGGACTATGTGGTGACCCCGGACGGTCAGGTGGTAATTGTTGATGAGTTCACCGGCCGGCTGATGCCGGGCCGGCGCTTCTCCGACGGCCTGCATGAGGCGCTCGAAGCCAAGGAGCAGGTTCAGGTCCGGGAGGAAACCCAGACCTTCGGCACCATTACCCTGCAGAACTACTTCCGGATGTATAAGAAGATCGCCGGCATGTCCGGCACCGCCTTAAGCATCGCCAGCGAGCTCTATCAGGTATATAAACTGGAGGTGATTGAAATTCCGACCAACGCACCGGTGCGCCGGATTGACTATCCGGATGTGGTCTTCCGCACCAAGAAGGCAAAGTATCAGGCGGTGGTCAGGGAGATCGTCAAATGGCACAAGCTCGGCCGGCCGATCCTGGTCGGCACCACCTCGGTCCAGGCATCTGAGGAGCTGGACCGGATGCTCCGTCCGACCGGCATCCGCTATTCAATTCTCAACGCCAAGAATCACGAAGCCGAAAGCCAGATCATCGCCTATGCCGGCCAGCCCGGTGCGGTCACCATTGCCACCAACATGGCGGGCCGGGGCACCGACATCAAACTCGGTCCCGGAGTAGTCAAGGGTGAGCGGTGCTATCTCGTTTCCGGGGACGGCAAATGTGCCTACTGGGAGGAAAAACCCGGCCGCTGCTATGAGGAGGTCCCCTGCGGACTGTATGTTATCGGCACCGAACGGCACGAGGCACGCCGGATTGATGACCAGCTCCGGGGCAGATCGGGCCGGCAGGGCGATCCCGGCTCATCGCGCTTCTTTCTCTCCTTTGAGGATGATCTGCTCCGGCTCTTCGGTTCGGACCGGATGGCAGCGATTCTTGACCGCTGGGCACCTGATGAGGATGAACCGGTTGCCAACAAGCTGGTCACCCGGGTGATTGCCAATGCCCAGAAGCGGGTGGAGATCCGGAATGCGGAAATCCGGCGCCACCTGCTCGAGTATGACGATGTGATGAACCGGCAGCGGGAGGTGGTCTACAGTCTGCGGGACACCATTCTCAGGGAGCCGGACCTCTCGGGCGTATTTAATGACATTCTGGATCTGTATCTCGACCGGCTGATTGAACAGTTTACCACCGGCAACCCCGACGAGTGGAACTGGGACGGGCTGCGGGGCGAGATGCTCAAGACCTTTCTTGCCGATATCAATCCGGAGGAAACGGTCAAAACGGTGCACAACCGTCAGCAGTTGAAGTCGATGCTGGAAGAGATCGCCCGCCTCCGTTATCAGCAGCTGGCAGGAGAGCTCGGTCCGGAACGGTTTCCCCAGTGGTGCCGCCGGATATTTCTCGGCACACTGGATGAAGCCTGGCGCGACCATCTGCACCAGCTCGATATCCTGCGGGAAGGAATCGGCCTGCAGGCTTATGGTCAGAAGGACCCGCTCGTGGAATACAAGCAGGAGTCCTTCCGTCTGTTCAGTGAGACGATGCAGGAGTTTTATCAGCAGGCGCTGCGCGTGCTTTTCCGGCTCGATCCGAAAAGCGGCGAGGACCGGCTGAACCCGAGGACCCGGGCACCGGTGCGCGCCTATAAACCGCAGGCAGCTCCGGAGGCAGGCACGCCACCGCCGGCATCAGGTCCGGGTGCCGCACCGGTCCGCCGGGAAACACCCAAGGTCGGACGTAATGACCCGTGTCCCTGCGGTTCCGGAAAAAAATATAAACATTGCTGCGGACGGGCGGGTATCCCGTCAGCAGCGGGCAGCAAAAACAGGACAACCAAATAAAAGGAGGAGCAATGGCAAAAATCCCGAAAAGCCGAATCATCCTGTATGTCGTCCTCGGCATCATCGTCATCATCGTCGGCATCTGGGTGATCCGCACCCGTGCTCAGGAATCCAAGGTGGGCAAGCGCGTCGTGGAGGTCGCGGACATTCCCAAGGAAGTCGCCCGCTGGAATGAAATCCTCAACGACCTCGGCAAGGACTTCGCCGGACTGAGCGGACCATCAGCAGAAAAGGCGCAGGAGGTAATGGCCAAGGCGCAGGCTGCGATCGCCGAGTTCCAGACGCTCACCGACTCCAAACAGCTGACCGACAAGCGCAATGAGATTCAGGACTACATCTCCGAACTCCGCAAGCTCAAACGGCTGGCGAAACGAGGGGAGTAAAATAACAATCCCGGGCGGGGGTTTGGGAAATGAGATCAAACCCCCGCCCCAAAGGAGTATAAGATGAAGCTGAGGATAATTATCTGGACGGCGGTCGGCATACTGGTGATCGCCGGTGTCATATTCATCATTGCCGGCAGCAAGAGCACACCGCGCCGGATCACGCTGAAGGAAATCAGACTGCAGACTGAACGGACTGAAGCCAGCCTCAATCAGGTTACCGCCCGGCTGGCACAGGCGAAGGCGGTTCCGCTCTCCCCCGAAGCCACAAGCTCGCTGAATACTGCGGAATCGCTGCTAACCCAGGCGCGGACCATGCTGGAACAGGCAAAATCCGAGACTGAACCGAAAACTGCCGAGGAGAAACTGCGCACCATCCACCGGCTGCTCACCCGTGCCCGCCGGCTGATCCGAAACGCTACTAAACCGCAGGTAACTCCTCCTGCCGGCTCGCCGTGAGCCGGGCGCTCCGGACATTATTAAAGATTCCTGATGAACCGTTGGGGAAAATCAGAACCAGCGGTATAAAAGCTGGGGATAGTTCCGCACCCCGAAAAAACGTTCTCCTGCCTCGTCAAAAAAATCCCGCCAGAGCTGGCGCAGTTTCGGACGGGGTTTAACCCACTTCGGCTCGCCCCTGATACCGCACCGCTCAGCCAGAATCCGCTTGGCATCCTCAAGTGTACCCAGTGTATCCACCAGACCGAACTGCCGCGCCTGTCTGCCGGTCAGAACTCTGCCATCGGCGATCTTTTCCAGACTGTCAAGCGGGATCTTCCGCTCCCGGCTCACTACCTCCAGAAACTGGCTGTACACATCATTAACCACTGTCTGCAGCAGACGCCGGTCGGCATCGGTCATCTCCCGGAAAGGTGAGCCGACATCCTTTGCCTCCCGGGACTTGATTGTCTCCACCCGCATCCCCAGCTTGTCCAGCAACCCGCGGACCACGGGCAGCTGCATGATTACCCCGATCGAACCGGTCAGGGTACCGGGGTTGGCAACGATCACATCGGCCGGTGTCGAGACATAATACCCGCCCGAGGCAGCAACCGTACCCATTGACACCACCACCGGCTTACCCTGCTCCCGGATACGTTTGATCTCGGAGTAAATTTCGTGGGCGGCTGTCACTCCGCCTCCGGGGCTTTCCACCCGGATCAGAATCCCCTTGACCCGTGCATTTTTTGCCAGCGACTGGAGCTGACGCACCGTCTCCCGGGAATCGGCTATTGTCCCCTCAATAGTGAGATAACCAAGCGCACCGCCCGCTGCCGGTATTTCGTCCTTCTTAACTCCGGAAAGAAAAACCCCGACCGTTAATGCGGTGCCCAGAATGGTTGCCAGCACCGTCAGTGCCACAATCAGAATCAGTATCCGGCGACTCATAAAATAAAATGGGCCCTAGTGGACTCGAACCACTGACCCCTGCGTTATCAGCACAGTGCTCTACCACTTGAGCTAAGGGCCCAGACAGCTGTAAATTTAACATAAAACCGGTCGCAAGTCAAGCACGTTTCAATCGCCAGCCCTCTTTTGTATCCTCAATCACAAAACCCCGGCTTAAAATCTCCGCCCGCAACCGGTCCGCCCTTCCCCAGTCCCGGGCCCGGCGTGCCTGCTCCCGCTCCTCAGCCAGCGCCCGGACCTCGGCTGGTATGTCCTGTTCCCCCTCGACCGTTTCTCCCAGCCGGAGTCCCAGAACCCGGTCAAAATCAAGCAGCAGCTTCCAGGCACGGCGGTCCTGGCGCCGGTTACCCTCACGCACCAGACTCCAGACCACTGCCATTGCCTGCGGCAGGTTCAGATCATCCTCAATTGCATTCCGGAATTCCCGCTGTGCCCGCTCCAGCCACTCTGTATCACCCGCTGCCTCCTGCCAGGTCCGGGCATTCAATCCCAGCTCCCGCAACCCTCTGAGTCCGTTCTGCGCTCCCTGCAGTGCTTCAATCGTAAAATTAAGCGGCATCCGGTAATGGGCGGTCAGACACAGATACCGGAATGCCAGGGGCTCGTACCCCTGTCTTTCCAGTTCAGTGACGGTCATGATGTTACCTTCCGACTTGCCCATCCGCGCCTCACCCAGCTGGAGAAAGGCGTTATGCATCCAGTAGCGCACCACCTCCCGGCCGGTAGCAGCAAAATTCTGCGCCCGCTCGTTCGTGTGGTGAATCGGGATATGGTCAATTCCGCCGGTGTGAATGTCAAACTCCTCCCCCAGATACTTGATTGACATTGCCGAGCATTCAATATGCCAGCCCGGAAATCCCCGGCCCCAGGGCGAATCCCACTGCATCAGGTGTCTGGGCTGATTCGTAATCCAGAGCGCAAAGTCGGACGGGTTACGCCGCTCCGGGTCCACCGCCACTCTGGCGCCGGCACGCTGCTCCTCCAGATTCAGTCTGCCCAGACGCCAGTAATCCGGATACCTGCCGGTATCAAAGATCAACCCGACACTGGTCCGGTAGGCAAATCCGTTCGCCTCAATCCGCCGGATCAGTTCAATCATATCCGGAATATGTTCAGTTGCCCGGCAGACAATCTGCGGCCTGAGAATATTAAGCTTCTGCGCATCAGCAAAGAATGCCTGCTCATAAAACCGGGCGATCTCCTCCGGTGTCCTCCCCTCCCGCCGGGCGCCCGCCTCAAGCTTATCCTCGCCCAGGTCATCATCAGTAGTCAGATGTCCGACATCGGTGATGTTCATCACATGGCGCACCTCATAACCGAGATATTCAAACACCCGGCGCAGGGTGTCGGCAAACACATATGCCCGGAAATTACCGATATGGGCAAACCAGTAGACGGTCGGCCCGCAGGTATAGATCTTTACCCTGCCCTTCTCCACCGGGACAAACTCATCTTTCTGTCGTGTGAGGGTATTATAGACCTTCATCCTGTGCCAATTCTATCTGCCTGCCATCCGCAGTCAATCCCCGGCAGAAAGGACATCCCACCCGGTCGCAGAAAAAAACTTATTGCTGATTTGAACCGGCAAACGACCGCCGGGCAAATGCCGGCAGGTCGAACGGGGATGGCCCGGACCGCCGGAACCGCTCATAGCCGGCGGCGGCAATCATCGCCGCATTGTCAGTGCAGAACTGAGGCCGGGGAATCAGGAGTTCAAAACCGAGCCGGTCCGCCAGCAGCTGCAACTGCTGGCGCAGATACCGGTTTGCGGCTACTCCACCGGAAACACCCACCTTTTTCATCCCCGTCTGCCGGACCGCCTGCTCCACCCTTTTTGTGATCTGGCGCACCGCTGCCACCTGAAACGAAGCTGCCACATCAGGCCGGTGTGCATCCGGGTGTTCGCGCAGATAATAAAGGACCGCGGTCTTGAGTCCGGAAAAACTGAAATCCAGCCCGCCCGCATCGGCAACCGGAAAGTCTATTACCGGTCTGCCCTCAAGTGCCAGCCGTTCAATCTCAATCCCGCCCGGATAGGGCAGACCCAGCAGCTTTGCCACCTTGTCAAACGCCTCACCACAGGCATCGTCAACCGTTGCCCCCAGCTCCTGATATTTACACCAGTCATCAACAAACAGCAGTTCGGTATGACCGCCGGAAAGCACCACCCCCAGATACGGCGGCTGAAGCTGGGGATATTCAAGCCGGAGGGCAAAGATATGCCCCTCAATGTGATTCACCCCGACAAACGGGATGTTCAGACTGAAACTCAGACCCTTGGCAAAGGGCAGACCGACAAGCAGGGCACCGAGCAGTCCGGGGGCATGGGTCACCGCAATCAGCTCCACCTGCGCATAATCGATTCCGGCTTCCCGCAGTGCCTGTTCCACCACCGGCACAATCATCCGGATATGCGCCCGTGCTGCCAGCTCCGGTACTACGCCGCCGTAAAGCGCATGCACCAGCTGGGAAGAGACAACACTGGACCGGACAGAAAGACCATCCTCCACCACCGCTGCCGCGGTCTCATCGCAGGATGTCTCAATCCCCAGAATCAGCATTTCAGCGGACGGTCACATCAAAAAGCAGCGGTTCAATCTTCACCAGCCGGAACTTTTCGGGCAGCACCACATCCGCCCCCAGCCGGTACTGTCCCGGACTCAAACTGGAAATTTTGATCTGGACCGTAATATCTGATGGCTCAATGGAATCGATCCGGTCTGCCGGACCGGCAATCGCCACCTGTGCCTCAGCCGGCTCAACCCGGACTTCACAGGTGGGCGGTGCCACCACCCGGACCGGCAGTCCGAGCAAAATCCTTGCCCCCTCTTTCTCCAGCTGAATCTCAACCTCAACCGTTTCGGGTGTACACATAACCCCTGCTTGTGGCATCCGGACCGCAAGCCTCCGAACCTCGTTACTGCGCACCGAACTCAGATCCAGCGTCTCAGTATAAATCTCGGTAATCTGCTCAATATCTCCTGCCGTCCCCGTCACCCGGACCGGAGTATTGACCCGGAGTTCGGAAACCATCATCCCGCCTCCGGGCTGGCCCTTGGTCGGCACGGTCACCTTCACCTCCCTGGAAGCTGCTGGACCAAGCCGTACCTCGATCATCTCCGGCTCCACCGCCCGGACAGTCAGATTGCCGGGAAGATTGAGATCACTGACATTCAGCTTGATCTGCCGGGAACCGAATCTGCCTTCCGGCACTACCGGCCGGAACTCCAGCCGCTGGGGACGAAGCCGCAGCAGCTCCTTGCCCTTCCCGCTGATCGTAACCACCGCAGTCCGGGCATCAACATCGGTAATTACCCGCGCCTCCGGCCGCTGGTCACCAAGGACAATCGGCACCTTCACCCGGACCTCATAATTCCGGTCCAGCACCGCCACGAGCCAGAGAAACACTGCAAAAAAGAGTGCCAGTATCTTCAATCCGAGATTGCTGGTGATGATCCGGAGCAGATGCACAACATCAATATAGGTAGTTTTGGCACCAGTGTCAATCACGCCCGCATCTTGACTTTGTCCGGGAACTGTTCATATTTCATTTATGAAGGATACGGTCTATGAAGCATTCAGCGCCGCCGTCCGGCGCTGCGGACCCAAGCCTGCCCTGCTGCACAAGGTCAGAGGCCGGTTTCAGCCGATCACCTTTGACCAGCTGAACCGGCTGGTTGACGAAACCGCTGCCGGACTGGCTGCCTGCGGTGTCAGACCGGGAATGCGGGTTGGAATCTATTCCTACAACCGTCCGGAGTGGGTAATTGCCGATCTCGCTGCCATCAAGCTGGGTGTGGTCGTAGTTCCCGTCTATCACACCCTCGCCCTGGATGCGGTAGAATACATACTCAGAGATGCCGAGGTATCCCACCTGTTTGTCGAGTCACCGGAACTGCTCAACCCGCTCCTCCCCCGGCTGAACTCGATCCCGGGCTTGAAACTGGTCATCACATTTTTCGAGCCGGCAGCCGGTGCCGATGCAGGACTCATCAGCTTTACCCGCCTCCAGCAGCAGGGGGCAGAAACCCTGAAAAACAGACCGGAACTGCTTGAACCTTACCCTGCAAAACCTGATGACCTGCTGACCATCTGCTATACATCAGGGACAACCGGTGAGCCCAAGGGCGCCATGCTCACCCACCGCAACATCATGTCCAATGTTCAGGCGGCGATTGAGCGCTTCAATGTCACGGAGAAGGATACGCTCGTCTCCTTTCTCCCGCTCTGTCATATGTTTGAACGGACCTGCGGGTATTACACCATGCTTTTTGCCGGCGCCGCCATCGCCTATGCGGAATCGCTCCAGACGATCCGCGCGGATGTGGCTGCAGTCCGCCCGACACTGCTGATTGTCGTCCCCCGCGTGCTCGAAAAGGTATACAATGCGGTTCAGGAAAAGGTCCTTACCGGTCCGGCTCTCCAGCGTATTCTGATGGTGGCGACTGTTAAAAGCCTGAACCGGTACCATCAGCTCAAATCCCGGAAGCGCCGGGTTCCGCTCGGACTGGTGCTGAAAAAGATGCTCCTTGACCTCCTGGTGGTGCGCAAACTGCGGAAACTGGGCGGCGGCAGAATCCGGCTCATTGTCTCCGGCGGCGCACCGCTCGAACGGAAACTGGCGCGCACGATCCGGAATCTCGGGTTCAACCTTGTTGAAGGTTACGGTTTGACCGAAACCTCGCCCGTCGTCTGCGCGGCAGTTCCCGGCGCCGAAAAGGTCGGCACGGTAGGCAAACCGTTCCCCGGAGTTGAGGTCAAGATCGGAGAAAATGACGAAATTCTGGTGCGCGGACCCAATGTCATGCTCGGCTACTACAAAAAGCCGGAGGAAACCGCCCGGGTAATTGATGCTGAAGGCTGGTTCCACACCGGCGACCAGGGAAGGTTTGACGCTGAGGGGAACCTGATCATTACCGGCAGAATCAAGGAGCTGATCGTCAACTCCTACGGCAAGAACATTGCACCGGTGCCGATCGAGCAGGCACTGCTGGCATCAAAATTCATTGAACAGGCGGTGGTCATCGGCGACCGCCGGCCTTATCTGGTTGCACTGCTGGTTCCCGCCCGGCTCACTCTGGAAGATTATGCCCGGGAAAACCGCATACCCTTTCAGCGCTATGAGGACCTGCTCACGCACCCGCAGATCATCAGTCTGTTCCGTTCTGAAATTGACCGCTGTCTCCGCCCCTTTGCCCCTTATGAGCAGATCCGCAAGTTCCGGCTCATTGCTGAGCCGTTTACGGTGGAAAACGGCCTTCTGACTCCCACGCTCAAAACCCGGCGTCCGGAAATCAGCCGGGTATATACCGCACTGATCGACTCCATGTATCAGGAGGAATAAATGCACTGTCTGCTCATTCTTTCCCTTCTAACCACGGTCAGCACGATTGACACAATCTGTAACCGTGCTGCCTATCTTCTGTTTAACCGGCATCTCAATCCGCATTATCTTGACTCCGCCTATCACCTGCTCGCTCACGCCCGGCAGCTTGACCCGCGCCATGAACAGACCCTTTACCTCTGGTCCCGGATCCACACTCAGCTGGGTGAAATGGAACAGGATCGGGAGCGTAAAGTCAGACTTTTTGAGCGCGCCCGGGCGATTGCCGAAACCCTGCAGCAGGTCAATCCTGATAATCCTGATGGCCATATGTGGTGGGCGGTTGCCCAGGGCAGGATCGGCGAGACCAGAGGGGTACTGAACTCATTATTTATGGTGCCAGCGTTGAAAAAGGCATTCCACCGGGTACTGGAACTGGATCCAAAATATCCCACCGTTTATGATGCCCTTGGTGTCCTTTATTACGAACTGCCACCCTTTGCCGGCGGGGACCTGAAGCAGGCGGAAAGATATCTGATAAAGGGACTGCAGCTCGATCCCAATTACACAGTGATCCGGCTTGATCTCGCCCGTGTCTATCTCAAACAGGGCAGAAGGGATGCTGCCCGCGAGCAGCTGCGCCTGCTGCTAAGGACATCAAAACCCACCTATCCTGCCGATTTCTATCTTGAAGATAAGCCCGAAGCCGAACGGCTCCTGCGTCAGCTGGCAACCGGCAACTGACCGGGGAGTTCTGGATTAATTGCCCTTCTTGCGGACCCCGGCAGGATCCGCCACCGCCGTCTGACCGGGCTGACTTTTCTCCGCGGGAGAGACAAACACTGACCGCTCCGCCCGCTGCAGCGCTGTTTCCAGTATCCGGATCCTGGTCTGAACTGAAACCCGGCGGTTGATGATTACCATCAGCCGGTCACGAACCCGGCAGATTCCACCTTCGCCGCGCAGGTCATCATAGATCACCCTGATCCCCAGCTCCTGACAGCGCGCCTCCAGCTCGCGGGCAACACCTTCCGGATTCGGGATGCGCCTGCCCCGGTTTGCACCCCGGCTTTTATTCTCTTCCTCTATATCCATCCCCTCTCCTTATACCACCTCAGCGTTATTTCGCCACCCCTACACAAATCGTATTCGGGCTTGAAACCGAGCTCGGCTTCTGCCCGTCTGTTTTCACAGACCCAGCATTGCTGACAAAGCTCCCGGAGCTTGTCCGGATTGAAGATCGTTCCTTCCCGCTTCAACCAGGAGTAAATCCGGGCCGCCAGCATTCCCAGCACCAGCGGCACCCTGAGCCGCCGTAATCTTTTCCCGGTAATCCGTTCCCATTCCCGGGCAATTATATCATAATTATAGCAGTTACCGTCCGAAACAAAATAAATTGCGCCGGACGGAACATCCCGCTCCATTGCCAGCACCGCCGCCCGGACCGCATCCGCAACATAGATGAGCGAAAAGGTTCCGCCCAGAACCGGTGCCCAGCCCCGGGCAAATGTCCGCCAGAGCATGAGCCCGTCCCGGTCTCTTGGTCCGTAAACCGCCGGAAAACGGAGAATAACGACCTTCATTTGCCCCCTCAACTCCAGAACCGCATTTTCCGCTGCCAGCTTTGCCCGGCCATAGTTACTCACCGGCATCGGGGTACGGCTTTCATCGAGCGGACGATCCGGTGACCCCGGACCGGCAGCCGCTACTGATGAAAAGAGCACAAAACGCTCAACACCCGCCTCTGCTGCCAGCCGGGCGAGCACCCTTGTCCCTACATAATTTACCTGCACGAAATCCTCCTGACGCCTTGCCCGGACCACCGCCGCTGTATGCAGAACCGCCTGCACGCCCGCCACCGCATCCTTGAGCGTATCCGGTGAAGTCAGATCTCCGAAAAAAAGCTCCACCGGCAGACCTTCCAGCCACTGCCGGTTGCTTGTCCGGCGGACCAGCGCCCGCACCTGATAACCCTGATGCAACAGATATTCACATAAATGGGAACCGATGAACCCGTTGGCACCGGTCACCAGCACCCTGGCCATCACCCCTTTTCCCCCAGCTCCGGCAGCAGCCGGGTAATGAAGTAATCCCGGCTGGCAAGCGCTGCCTCCCGGGGCCGGGTCTCAAACACCAGCCATGCCGGGCTGCTTACCAGCAGTTCCAGATAGGGCTTGACATCGGCAGTTCCCCCGCCCAGCGGCAGATGCTGGTCCCTGATGCCGTTGTTGTGGTGGAGATGGGCGTGCAAGACCCTGGAACGGAACCGATGGAAAAAGGCAAGCTCCACCTCCTGCTGCTCTTTCGGCAGAATTGCGATATGACCGATATCAAAACACAACCCCAGGCTTCCGCCCAGGAGTCGGGGTAAAATCTTCTTTGCAGGTGCAAACCGGAACCCGCCGACATTCTCCACGCACAGCCGCGCCCGGTTACGGGCATAGGACTTCAGTTCCCCGAGCGCCGCAAGCAGTGCCTGTTCATAATATTCCGGGAACTCCTCGTGAGTAAACCGGTTGCCTCCCCCATAACCGTAATGCATGTCAAACCCCAGATGCATTATGACATTCCGGGCGCCGATATCGGCTGCCCAGTCCAGGGTCCGCTTCAGCTCTGCAACCGCACAGCGCCGCACCCGTTCGCTGGGAATAAAGAACGACGGACCCTCCAGCGCATGAATCGCCAGCTTCACCCCAGCTGCCCGGGCGTACCGGCGCACCTGCGCACGCATCCTTGCCTGCCGGAGCTGATTGCCGAACCGGATGTTACCGAGGTTGAGCTCCAGCACCCCGAAGCCGTTACCGGCAGCAAAATCAATTGCTTCAAGGATATCAGTAAAATCAAAGAGGATCTGTATTCCTAACCGCCTTTGCAGCGTTTCGGTATCCAGCACAATGGATTATATTGCAGAACCGGACTGTGTCAAGTGCCGCCCGCTCAGAACAGATACAGAAATCCCAGATAAACCAGCCCGTTGAGCAGAGTCAGCGGAATGCCGATCCGGGCAAAGTCAATCAATGTGATCGTCTCCCCGGACCGGCGCTCGGCATTCTGAATGATGATCACATTGCTTGCCGCGCCCATAATCAGCATATTACCGGCAATTGTGCTTCCGGCTGCCAGCGCCATCAGCGCCCGGTCCGACACCCCGTTCTCCAACAGGATCGGCAGATAGAGTGCCACCAGCGGCACATTGGAAATGAGCTGACTCAGCAGCACGCTCACCACCATAATTACCGGCAGGGAACGCAGATTCAGCTCCAGCTGGCCGATCAGGGACTGAAAAAACCCCGTCTGCCACACACTGGCCATCAGGATAAACATCGCTGCAAAGAAGATCAGGGTGTGCCAGTCCACCTTCCGAACCAGCTCGAGCCGGCGCGGACTGAAGATCAGAATTGGCAGGGCAGCAATTACTGTTATGTATACCAGCTTCGGTTCCGGACCGGCAGAAAACAGACCGGCAACGATTTTAATCAGAATCAGCCCTGCCAGCAGGATCAGCGCCAGCCGGGCAAGCCGGGCGAGGTGGCTGTCGCTGATCTCCTCCGCACAGTGATTGAGCACCGTGTTGTTGAAATGCTCCCGGTAAAACAGCTTGAGCATTCCGAAGGCAACCAGCAGATTGAGCAGCGTCGGTATCAAAAGCATCCGGAAAAATACGACAAAGGGGCTGGAAATTGCCGCCTCAGTGGCAATGAGAAAATTCTGGGGATTGCCAAGCGGACTTGCGGCACTGCCGATCGTCACCGCAAAGGCAAGAGCAATCAAAAGGGCACGGGCATTAATCCGGTGTCTTTCCGCCATTAAAAGCACGACCGGCGTACCGACAATCGCCAGAGTATCATTCATCAGCAGTGCCGACAGAAGCCCGAATCCGAAAAGGATCACAAGCAGCAGCTGATCCCGCGTCCTTGCCCGGCAGAAAAGCAGATAGGCAAGCCGGGCGAGATATCCGCTCTCCTCGAGTGCCGCTCCGATCAGAAACATGCTGAACAGAAAAAGCATCACCTCCCAGTTCACCGCCCGCAGGGCATCCAGCGGCCTGATACTGCCGCTCAGCAGAACTGCCAGCGCTCCGCCGGCCATCACCTGCCAGATCTGAAATTTTACCGGACCCAGTTGCCGGACCGCAATCAGCAGCAGAACCAGCCCTAATACGACAATCGGAATCATCGAGGCTGAAACTCCGGAAATAAAGACATTCCCGATTTATACCCCGCCCGCAACCGATTGTCAACCTCTGACACTCCTCCACCCTGTTATTTGACAGCTATTGCCGCTCTGTTATAGTTAAAACTGGAGGTACTTATGAAATTAATACCGCTGACGGTGCTGATCTGTGGACCGCTGTTCTCACCGCTTCCTGCACTCATCCCGGCTGATACCATCGGCACAACCGGTGTTGACCTGCAGAATTACGGTCCCGCATGGCAGCGCATCTATTACCTGCCGGAGTTCGGAATCTACACCGCCTGGGTGAAAACCGGGATGTGGGCAAACTTCTACAGTTTTCCTGCCCGGACCTGGTCCGGAGAGGTAAGCGTGTTCGGCTCCCAGCGCAACGCCGGTGGAAACCTCGCAGTCTGCACCAGGAGCAGTTCGCCCTATTACCGCTCCCCCTTTATCTCCAGTTACATCAACCGCGAACCCCGCTGGCCCATAGTTGCGGTGGAAAGCATCCCGGGCTCAGGGATATTCAGTATGCGCCCGCCAGACTCAAGTCTGATTGAGTGTCAGCGCCCGCCGATCGCCTTCACCGCCAACAACCACCTCCATCTGCTCTGTGCCGATCCCAATACCGCCGACACTCTGCTTTACTCCCGTTCCACCGACTACGGCATCACCTGGACCGACCCGATTCCGGTCTGCGGACCCTTTCTGCCCGAAAATCCGACCTACAGTATCGCCGGCTCGGAAAACTCCAGCCGGCTGGCTGCGGTCTGGACCAATGAGGACTCATCCGCACTCTGGATCAACATCTCGGAAGACGGAGGCATTAACTGGACCGGACCCCAGAATATCTTCCCTGTTCCGACCGCTATTACCAGTCCCAAACCGGGCAGGCAGGGCGCCTATGCCATCTTTGACCGCAATGACCGGCTGAATGTGGTCACTCAGATCTGGGACGGCACTCACCAGTATCCCGCAGAAATCTGGCACTGGCAGGAAAACCGCAGTCCCGCATGGTCGCTGGTCTTCCGCTTCGCTCCCGGCTCGGTGCTCGCCGGTGCCGAACCCGGTGATCCATTTGTCCTGCGTCCAACAATTGGTCAGAAGGAGGACGGCACACTGTTTGTCCTCTGGCTCAACTATGACTCCCTGAACTACGAACCCCTGACCCAGATCGCCCGCGCCGACCTGTTCATCGCCCAGTCGCAGGACAACGGCCTGCACTGGAGCCGGCCGTTCAGGCTTACCGGACCGGATAACTGCTCCCGGCTCAGCCCGTGCCTTGCTCCCATTATCACTGACTCCCTGTTCATCATCTGTGTCATCGACCAGCTCGCCGGCATCTACGAGCAGGGACACGGCTCCCAGACGGTTAATCCGGTGGTGGTCCTGCGGGTCCCGGTTACCCAGATTCCGGGAATTTCCGAAGCTCCCCCGCACCTGAATCGGCAACTCCAGAACCTGCCGACGATAATCAGGACCCGGCAATTTTCTCCGCGCTCCTGTGCCCGTTTTTATGATCTCACCGGTAAAAAATTAAGCCGGCCGGACCGGGCTGGAGTATATTTCCTGTCCCAATCCGGCAAAATGCTGAAACTGCTCATTCTGCCTTAGTGTGGCAGCCCGTCTTCTCATCCTGCTTACTTTTGCCCTCACTGCAGGCTACCCGTCAGTTATAACTGACACCGTCGGCTGGACCACCCGGGACCGCCAGTTCCCCGGTCCCGCACTTCGTTACATTTATTACGACACCCTGCGCGGACTGCATATCACTTACAAGGACGGCTATGGTGCGATCCGCTACAGCTTCAAACCCCGGGGTGAAAACTGGTGTTTCCGTCAACCGGTCCTGCTCAACCCCTATCCGCGCAATCTCGGCTCGCTGGACATCAATATCACCAATGGCAGACCGCTGATCTCCGCCGACCGTCTCGAGCAGGGCAGAAGGGTCGTCTCCTGTTTCAGCGATTCAAACGCCGGTGCGGGCAGATTCTATGAAACTGAAATTGCCACTGATGCCCGGTTCAGCCTGGTTGCTGCTGCCCGGTTCGGCTATCCGAAATTTGCTGCAATCCGCAACGACAGCCTCTACTACCTCAGCCCCTGGTCCTTCCGCAACCTCGGTCCAATCGGACCCTTTCCCCGCCACAATATCGCCGCCTCCAAAATCTCCAGCCGGCTCGGGTTCGTCTGGGCTGAACACACCAGCAGGAAACTTTTCTTCCGCGAAACCCCGGACAACGGTGGCACCTGGTATCCGGTGCACAGCCTCTCCGACTCTGTGCCCGGACCACTTAACCGCTCCCTCTTTGCCGGCAGTCTGGTTTATGACTCAATCCAGCCCCATCTGGTCTGCGATCTTTATGACGGCACGGACCGGGGCAAGGTTCAGCTCTGGCACTACTGCCCTTATCAGCGCCCTGCCTGGAGTCTGATCTGCGAATACCGCTTTCCCGACACCGCCCGGCTCGGACTCCACACGCTGGCACTGGACCGGCCCGCAATCGGGATTGACCGCCGGCGCATCAACTCCGACCTGAACCGGCTTTATGTGGTCTGGGAGCAGTTTAATCCGGATAACATCGATCCTGTTACCGGCATCGCCCGCACCGACATCTGGGGCTGTGCCTCGTTTGACAACGGCAGAACCTGGACCCTGCCGGTCCGGCTCACCCAGCCGGATGAAACCAGCAAGCGCTTTCCCTCCCTCGCGGAGGTGGTGGACGACACCCTGCACATCCTCTGCTTTGCCGACCGGCAGGCAGGCTCCTGGGAGCTGGGCGAAGGCAATGCCACCCGCAATGCGGTAATCCACCTCCGGGTGCCGGCAGAAATTTTCACCAGCCAGCCGGTGGAAAATCACTCAATCACTGCCCTTCGAATTCCCACGATACTTAACGCCCGAACCGTGAATTTACTTCCCGCCGACTTTCACCTCTACGACCGGACCGGCAGAAAAGTTCCTGCCCGGAACCTTCACCTGCTCCCTGCCGGTGTCTACTTCATGCAGATTCCTGCCCCTTCCGGGCAGATTGTCCAGCCGCTGGTAAAACCTGAATAACCGGGTTACTGTTATTGACTCCACCAGGCAGCGAACAATAATTAATCGTGATCATAAAGTTTGAGGTTTATACTGATGGCAAATGCTGGTGTGCCCGCGGCATCAACGCCGACATCTTCACCTGCAGTGACTCCCTTGACAATCTGGTTGAGGAACTCAGAGACGCTGCCGCCTGCCACTTTGAGGAGGAGCTGAAGAAGGGTAAACCGCTGACGCTGGCAATTCACACCAGAATCAAGGTTGCCGGTGGCACCGAAACTGCCCCAGATTAGCGGCGAAACGATTGTCGCCCTCCTGCGCCGGCTCGGCTATCAGACCCTGCGCCAGCGCGGCAGTCATGTCCAGCTGAGCCGGACAACCCGCTCCGGAGAACACCGGATCACCATTCCCCTCCACCGGACGCTTGCCAAGGGCACGCTTAACGATATCCTCACCCGTGTTGCTGAACGGCTCGGTATTTCCAAGGAGCAACTCCTCAGCCGGCTTTAAAAAGCGGACACCCTGCCTTTGTTTGACAGCCCGGAATTTCTCCGGTATCTTTAAGCATCGGTTTGCATACGGTTTACAATTTTTATTATTAACAGGAGGACATCATGGCTAAGCATTGTGAGATTTGCGGTAAGGTCGGAATGGTCGGCTCCAACATCAGTCACGCCCACAATGTGACCAAGCGGCGCTGGGAGCCCAATCTGCAGCGGGTCCGGGTGAAGGAGGGCACCGCCACCCGGCGGATCTGGGTCTGCACCCGCTGTCTGCGCACCGGCAAAGTCCAGAAGGCATAAGGAGGCGGCTTGAAGTACCTGATTACTGGTATCACCGGATTTGCCGGCAGTCATCTTGCCGAGTATCTGCTCAGCCTCGGGCAGGGCGAGGTCCACGGCACGATCCGCTGGCGCTCCCGGACCGAAAACATTGACCATCTCCGGGACAGAATCAAGCTCCACGACTGCGACCTGCGCGACTCCTATTCGGTCAACCGGCTGATCGCCAGTGTGAAACCGGACCGGATCTATCATCTCGCTGCCCAGAGCTTTGTCCCGATGTCCTGGGCGGCACCTGCCGAAACCTTTGTCACCAATGTGATCGCTCAGATCAACCTGTTTGAGGCGGTCCGGGCGGTAGGCTGCGACTGCCGGATTCAGATCGCCTGCTCGAGTGAGGAGTACGGACTGGTCCTGCCCGATGAGGTGCCGATCAGGGAAACCAATCCGCTCCGGCCCCTGAGCCCGTATGCGGTCAGCAAGGTGGCGCAGGATCTGATGGGCTATCAGTATCACCAGAGCTACAAGATGTTCATCATCCGCACCCGCGGTTTCAATCACACCGGACCCCGGCGGGGCCATGTGTTTGTCACCTCCAACTTTGCCAGGCAGATCGCCGAGATGGAAAAGGGCAGGCGGGAGCCGGTGCTTCATGTCGGCAATCTTGATGCGGTCCGGGACTTCACCGATGTCCGGGACACGGTGCGCGCCTATTATCTGATTCTGGAAAAGGGGGTGCCGGGTGAGGTTTACAATGTCGCCACGGGCCGGGGCTACCGGATCGCTGAGGTTGTTGACATTCTGAAAAGTTATGCCCGGGTAAAGTTTGAAGTCCGGCAGGACCCGAGCCGGATGCGGCCAAGTGATGTTCAGCTGCTTATCGGTGACGCCACCAGGCTCCGCACCGCTACCGGCTGGGAACCGCAGATACCTTTTGAACAGACGCTCTCCGACCTGCTGAACTACTGGCGCGAACGGGTCTGAATTCACCAGAATTATGCCCCGCCGCGCACTGATCACCGGAATTGAAGGGTTTGTCGGCGGACATCTCTGCCAATATCTGCAGAAGCTGGGCTGGGAGGTTGCCGGCATCCATCTCAATCCGCCCCCGGACGGTCTGAATGCGGAGCTGTTCTGCGTTGACATCTGCGACTTTGACCGGCTGAAGTCGGTCCTGGAGCAGACCCGGCCCGAATGGATATTTCATCTTGCCGGGGTATCGTCAGTTGCTGAGGCGGAAAAGAATCCGGTCCCGGTCTATGAAATCAACACGCTCGGCACCCTGAAACTGCTCCTGGCAGTTCACCAGCTGATGCTTCCCTGCCGGCTCCTTTTTGTCTCCTCTGCTGATGTCTACGGCCGGGGCGAAGCGCCCCATTCTGAAACCGATCCGGTCGCACCGCTCACCGTCTATGCCCGCAGTAAACACCTCGCCGAACAGCTCTGCCGGCTTTATTATCAGGCATGGGGTATGGACATCGTCATCGTCCGGCCCTTCAGCCATACCGGTCCGGGCCAGGCACCGCGGTTTATCTTTCCCAAGGTGGCACAGCACATTGCCCTCGTGGAGAAGGGCAGGGCAGAGCCGGTGCTGAAGATGGGTGACCTGAGTGTGCGCCGGGACTACACCGATGTCCGGGATGTAGTCCGGGCATATGTGCTGGCAATGGAAAACTGCATCAGCGGTGAGACCTACAACATCACCTCCGGCAATGCGATCCGGCTCCGGGATGGTGTGGAGCTGATGCTCAGAATGTCACGGGTGCCGGTTGAGGTTCGCTCCGGTGCCACCGAAATCCGGCCCTATGACATCCCCTATCTCAGCGGCAGTGCGGAGAAGTTCCGGCTCATCACCGGCTGGAACCCGGAGATACCGCTGGAACAGACCTTTGCCGATCTTCTGGAATACTACCGCCAGCGGGTATAGCCCGGTTCCGGGCGATGAAACTCTCAATCGTCATCGTCACCTTCAACAGTGCTGCGGACATTGAAGCCTGCCTGAAATCAGTCAGACCGTCTGTGCCCTATGAGGTCATTGTCATTGACAACGCCTCTCTGGACCGCACCCGTCAGCTCCTGGAGCAGGCGGTCACCAGCGGTGCCCATCCCCAGCTGTGCATCATCCATAACCCTGCCAATTACGGCTATGCCCGTGCCAATAACCAGGGAATCGCCCTTGCCCGCGGTGAATACATCCTCCTGCTCAATCCGGACACGGTGCTTTTCCCGGATGCGGTTGACCGGATGGTCGAATACCTTGACCGTCATCCCGAGGTTGCCGGCGTTGCGCCCCGCCTGCTCAATCCGGACGGCACAACCCAGCTGTCCATCCGCTCCTTTCCCACCTTCTCCTCAGTCCTCTGGGAGCTGACCGGTCTGCCCCGCCTTTTTCCCGACTGTTCCCGGCTCAACCGCTGGCGGCGCCGGGATTTTGACTATGAGAAGCCTCAGTATGCTGAACAGCCGATGGCATCCTGTCTGCTCCTGCGCCGGTCAATTCTCGTGGCGCTCGGCGGATTTGATGAGCGGTTTCCGATCTACTACAACGATGTTGACCTCTGCTACCGGATTTACCAGCAGGGTGGCAGGCTCGCCTATCTGCCTGAGGCACGGGTCTACCACAAACTGGGCGCCTCCACCAGCCCGCTCAGAATAAAAATGATCTATGAAAATCACCGCTCACTTTTCCGTTTTCTCAGAAAGCACAACCGGAAACCGTCATTTATCCTCAAGGGGGTCATCCTTCTGCCCCTGCTCGAACTTTCAGCCCTGCTCCGGGTTCTGCTTTTCCGCCTGAAAAAAATTGTCAGTCGATAAATCTGATCAGCCGGCGCCCAGCCGCTGAAAGATTCCGGCAAGCCGCTGTGCCTGAAAACGCCGGTCCAGACGCTGCCGGTCCCGGCTGGTAAACTGCGCCGGATTTTCCCGGATCGCAGCGACCGCTGACGCCAGCTCCGCACCGGTCTGACAGACCACACCCGCACCAAACTCCGCCACCAGCCGTGCCGCCTCATCATCCGGACCGCCCCAGACAATTACCGGCCTTTTTACGCCCAGATACTCATACAGCTTCAGCCCCACCGGCTGTTTGGGCTTGCCCAGATAGAGCAGTGCATCCGACCCCTTCATCAGCGCCACTGCCCTTGAATGGCTGACCCTGCCCAGAAGAACCGCCTGCCCGCTTGATGCCAGCAGACCCCGGCTTGCCGGATCAGCATCACCCGCAAGATAGAGCCGGACATCGGGCAACGCCTGCAGTGCTGAAACCAGAGCGCCGATCTCCTGCCGGTTCTCATAGAGATTGCCCGCATATACCAGACTGAAACCCTCAAGCCTTTCCGGTTCAACCGCCAGCTCCTGGGGATCAAACCCGTTTTCCAGCACCTCAAGCTTTGCCTCAAGCCCGGCATCATCACCCAGCGCCTGTCTCAATCGTTCACCGGTCCCGGGATTGACCACCAGCACCACTGCTGCGGTCTCCACAATCCGCCTGAGCATCCGGCGCAGAATAGGTCGCTGGTAAAACGGCGGTTCCGGAAAGCCGGCAGGCCAGGGGTCGCGGAAATCGGCAACGAACGGCAGACCCGACTCCCGGGCAAGCCGGACACCCGCAAGCAGTGCGGTCCAGGGCGGAGCAGTGGCAAAGATCACCCGGGGCTGATATTCGGCAATCGCCCGCCTGCCCGCCTGCAGGGCAAACGGCAGCCAGCCGATCTTGGCATCGGGCAGGAGTATGAAGTTCAGCAGTCTTGACCAGCGGCTGCCGGAGCGGACCGGCACCACTGCCGATCGACCGCCTGACCTCACCCCTGCCCGTTCCCGCACAATCTGAATCAGCCGGTTGGCATCCAGACTTCCGGTCCGGATCAGGACCGAGCCCTCCAGATCGCCGAGCAGTTCCGGGTCATAGCCGTAGTATGCGACCGGTTTGACGGTAATGATCACCGGCTCCCAGCCGGATTCGGGCAGATACTTGCACAGCTTGGTCACCCGCATCACCCCGGAAAGTCCGAGCGGCGGGGTATAATAGGCGAGCACCAGCACCCTATTCATCGCCCACCATCTCCGGCAGATGCTCCGCAATCTGGGCGCGCACCGCCTGCACCTCCATCCGCACCAGTTTCCAGGTGTCAAGATACGCCCAGAGCCCGTCAACATCCAGCGCCAGCAGGTGGTCCTCAACCTGCAGCTCCTCAGGCAGGAGGTCGAAGAAGGCACCCGAGCCCAGACTGTCCTCAAACTCAATCCGGTGTGCCCGCACCACCGCCTTGAGCGCCTCCCGTCCCGGCAGCGGCATCCGGTGCAGGTCCTTGTCATCCGGCAGCCGGATTGTCAGCACCTTGCCCCCCAGATCCTCCGCATCAACCCCCTCAACCTGCAATGCCGCTGCCAGCAGATTTCCATAGGTTGTGCCCAGGAGATGAAAGATGAACGCCCGGCTGCCATCGGTGTAATAGGGAAACTCCTCCGGCGCCAGTGCCGGGAAGATCCGGCTCTTCAACACCTCTGCCAGCCGGTAATAGTAACCGCCGGCGCCGGTGCCTTCAAACACCTTGGTGCTGTCAGAGACGGTATTCAGCGGTTTGACAAAGATCCGCTTCTCCTTCTCCCGGCGTTCAACTATCTCCCAGGACCGTCCCGCCAGCATGAACCGCTCGAGCACAAAGAACACCGTGCCCACCTGCTGACCGGTGGCGGTATCAATCACCTCATACTGACCGAAACTCTTCTCCTGAATGTTGGAGTGAATCCTGCCGGTCTCAATCCGCCGGCTGATCGCCTCACCCGGATAGAGAAACCCGCGGCGGTCGGTCTGGACGATCCCCTGCTCCAAAAGATAATCAAGCACCTGCTCCACCACCCGGCTTGTGCCGTAGACCGGCGCAAAGATCCGCCGGAGCGCATCCCGGGTCGTGCCGATCCGCCGGCGCTGGAACAGATAGGACACAATCTGCTGGGGAATGACCGCCAGGCTGGGGGTATACCGCTTCTCATAAAGCCGGCCCTGCCGGGCAAGGTCAATGAAGGTCTCAAACAGCAGCCTTTCCCAGGAGTCAAGATAGACCCCGAGCATGACCAGTCCGTTCCCCCGGCGCCGGTTGCCTCTGCCGATCCGCTGGAGGAGCGAGGAGACATTGAACGGCGGGCGGTAAAGCACGACCGCATCCACATCACCGATGTCAATCCCCAGCTCCAGGGTTGAGGTGCAGAGCAGGATCCCGGTCCGCTCCCGGTTCATCCTTGCCTCAACCTCCTCGCGCACCTGCCGGGTCAGGCTGGCATGATGGACCCAGACCCTGCCGGTAAACGGGGTGCGGTCAAAAAGCCGGACCCCGGCTTCGGCAAGCGACCGGGCATTGAAGAACACCAGCACCTTGTGGGCACCGAGTGCAATCAGCCGTTCCAGCACCGCTCCGGCCCAGTCTCTGCCCGCCCGGAGCAGCCGGGCATCAATCTCCCGCTGATTTGCCACCCGGACCACCACCCCGGCCGGAAAGTACCGCTCACCGATCCGCTCATCATCAATCGTCGCCGACAGGGCATAATAGCTGACTGAAGGGTTGATCAGCCGGAGCCGTTCCAGCAGAATCCGCAGCTGATCCCCGCGCGGGCTGTTGTCCAGCAGGTGAATCTCATCAATGATCACCGCCCGGAGACTGGTGAAGATTCTGGGATGCCGGCAGAGCAGGGAATCAAACGACTCCGGGGTGGTCAGGAGCATGAACGGCAGGCGGTCCTCATCAATTGAAGGGTGATCACCGGTCTTGCGCTCCAGCTTCAGCCCCAGATACTCGAGCGGTTCTGCCAGCCGGCGGTAGAGGTCATTGACCAGCGCCCGGGTCGGCGAGATGTAAAGCACGGAAAACTCCCGGCACCCCTGCGCCAGCAGCCGTTCCACCACCGGCGCCACCACCGCCTCGGTCTTGCCCGAGGCAGCCGGCGAGATCAGCACCAGATTGTTCCCCTCAAGAATTACCGGAATCGCCTCGAGCTGGACCGTGGTCAGACTGCCGAACCGGCTGAAGAACGGATGCCAGGTCCGGCGCAGTGCCTGCCGGATCTCCCTGCCGGTTGCCTGTCCTTCAAGTTCTGATGCCGCCAAATCTCCCTTATCCTGCCCGGCCTGACATCTCCGCCGGTGCGGAAATTATCCCCTGCTGCCGGAGCCGGGCGATATCCAGCGCCTCAACACAACCCTTGATAAAGGTCCGCACCCCGCCACTTGAGCGCCTGCCCAGCCAGGCAAGGAGCCGTTTCTGCTCCTCAACCGGCAGTTTGAAGCCCGGATATGCCCGCTCGTAAACCCGGATCATGGTCGCAAACGCATCCACCAGCGCCTGCTCGGCAAGCGGTGTCAGCTCCAGCCTCCGCCGGACCGAATTGGCAAGCCGGAGATAGCCGTATTCACCCGGGGTCGGTGTCGTTGCAAAGATCAAAAGCAGTGCCGGCTCCCGGTAGATATAGGGCACGGGCCGGACCTGATTGTGAATCAGCCGGTCCGAAACCGCCCGGAGCTGAGGGTCATTGAGCGCCACCCGCACCAGCCCCTCCATGAAGTTGATGCTCTTGGAAAGATAGACGATATCCCAGAGCCGGGTCACCGTCTCCGCCTCATCCAGCAGCAGCACCAGCCCCCGGAAACCGAGCTGCCGGCTCATCCAGGAGATGGCGGAAATGATGTTACAGTAGAAGTCGGCGGCGGTTGAGAAGTCATAAAGGGCAGGAATCCCCTGCGCTCCGCGCACCCGGTAGGGTGAGCGCATCTCGGTCGCATACTCCTTGGTGCTCTCCCCCTCCACCCACTGCCAGAACACCTCGCTCTCCCGGGCGTTCGGCTCGAGCCGTTTCAGCTTGCGCAGGAGCGGACCGAAGAAGACATGGTCGGTGAGATCAAGCCGGGTTGCCAGCTGGAGCAGTTCCCGGAATCCGCCCTCCCGGCCCTCGCTGATGAACCGCAGGTTACGCACCAGCTCCCGGTAGACCCGCTTCGGCCGGTGGGGGGAAACCTCAACCGGATCAAACTGCACCAGACTGACCGCCATCCCGGCCTGGAGCGCCCGGTGGTGGACGAGCTCCAGGATGTGGGTCTTACCGCTGCCGTATTCACCCTCAAACATCAGCACATCGCCCCTGCCCCGGTCCAGTCCGGCAAGCGCCTGGTCAATCAGCTTCAGCTCCCGGTCCCGGCCGAAGGTGAACCGCTCCACATCCTGATGGGGCACAATCCCGAGCCGGAACGCCTCAATCATCCGGCAGGCGCTCACCCGGTCCACGCCCGCACTCCGGGCAACCGCCGCATCGAGCAGCGACTCGTCAACCTCAACCAGAAACCGCACCCGGTGCCGGGGCAGCCAGAGCCGCAGACCGGTCTGAAACCGGACCAAGAGTTCAGTCCCTTGCCACCGGCTGTCCAGGACCTCCCCTTCGCCGAAAACCGGATGGGAGACCAGTTTAGAACTCTTCACTCTCCACCGCCTCCTGCTCCCGCTTCTCCAGCTTCTGGGTGGTCACCCGCAGCAGTTTCTCCGCATCCCGGCCCGTAAAGCTCAGGTTCGGCTCCGCCCGGAGCCGGTGCAGAAGCTCAACCGCGGCAACGACAAACAGCCGGCGGTAGCTGACATCAAGCACAAACCGCTCAATTGCGGTCTGCGCCAGCACCCTGAGCACCTTCTCCGCACCGCTGAGCCGGACATCATACGCCTGCTCAAACAGCACCCGCAGTTTCACCCCCAGCTCCTCGAGAAACGCCACCGGCTCCATCCCCAGCTCCTCAAGGTTGATCCGCACCCCGACCGGATTGGTCTCGGAAAACACGCTCCGGAGCCGCTGTTTCAACGCCTCATAAACCGGACCTGAACCCTCAAGCAGCAGGTTGTCATCCGGGACCGCATAGAAGAACATCGCCCCGGGCAGACGGGAGTTGCCGCACTCATCAACCAGCTGACGCAGATTGTCCAGTGCCCGGCGCTTGTCCCGGGCTGAGGCGATGGACATTCCCCGCTCCGCCTCATCAAACAGCAGAATCAGCCCCCGGTAACCGATCGCATGCACCCACTGCGCCAGTGAGCGCAGCATCCGGAAGGCGCTCGACCTGTCAATCCGCTCCGAGATCCGGAACTTCGCCCGGGTCTCCCGGTCTGCCTCCTCGCCCTTGAGCCACTGCACCGCCTCCTGAAACGACTCCAGGTCCTCAGCCAAGAGCGACTGGAAAGCCCCGCGCACCGCATTGAAAAAGCTCGAGGAGTCGGTCATCGGCAGATCCAGCAGATAGCTTTCGAGCCGTTCGGTCCGCTCCTCCTTCTTCCGCCACTCGCCTGCCCAGCGCCGGATCACCGCATCAATCCCCTTCTCACCCAGCGGCATAATCACATCGGTCGGCTGGGGTGCGGTCAGATTGAGCGCCACCGCCTTATAGACCAGCTCCAGCCTGTCAAACGGACACTCGGTCGGGTTCAGACTCACATAGGCGACACAGTAGTTGTGTCTGAACGCCAGATTGCGCACCGAATAGAGAAAATGGGTCTTGCCGCCGCCGTAATTGCCGGTGATCAGCTTGAAGCTGGAAAGGTTGAACTTGAGGATGCCGTCCAGATACTCCTCCTCAATCACCTTCAGATAACGGTCCAGCCCGACGGTAAACGCCTCAATCCCGAACTCCGGCGGTGTGCCGGTGGAACCGAGCTTGTTGATTACTGCCCGTGCCAGCTCCCGCTCCATTGCCACCTCCTCTGCCGCCAGTCCGGCTCACGCACCGGCGCTCCGGACCGGCACAAATGAAATATAGGAATAATAGGTTCCGTCCCCCTCCTCGCTGTCCGGCACCCAGAGCGCCCGGCTCTTCTTTGCGGTCGCATCAAAGTTGGCAACGGTCAGCCTCAGCTCCTGACCGGCAACCGCCCGCACCCCGGAGCGCTTCAACAGATAGAGGTCATAACTGAACCGGATGCGCGGATACTCAACAAAATTTTCCCGGACCGGATTGACCCGGAAACTCTCAGGCTGACTTAAAAGCACCAGCTCGGCAAGCAGGTCCGAAAGCAGAACCCGCTCCCCTTCCGCCAGCCCCTCGGCGGTGCACCGGCGCCGATATGCCGCCAGCAGGTGGACAAGAAACTCCGCCGGCTCCTTAATCCCTTTACCTGCCAGACTTTCCTGATAGCTCCGCACCAGCCTTGCCAGCGCCAGCGGTTCGAGCGGCACCCCGCTCTTTATCTGCTCAATCTCCGGACCCCAGAAGATGGTCGCCTTACCACGGGCAAAATCTGCCCGGACCGTGAAAAATCCGATCCGCAGAACCGGCAGCTGACCCCGCACTACCAGCCCGCTCCCCTCCAGCCCGGCAACCAGCCTTTTTCCGAACTCAAACCGGAACTCCGACTTTGCCTCCTCAACCTGCGCCCGCTCCGACACCAGCCACGCCTGCAGTTTCTGCCGGAGCTCACCCTCGGGAAAACCGGCAACAAGCTTCTCAATCTCCGCCAGCACCCGTGCCCGCTCATAGGCGTTTGCCACCGGCTCCCTCAGCAGGACCTGATAGCCGTCGATCCGCTTTACCACCTGCTGTGTCCGGCGGACCAGCTCCTTCAGCACGCCAGCCAGCCCTTCCATATCCATACAGTATAACCCGGCATCATAAACTGTCAATTGCGATAAACCGACCGTGGGGGGAACTGCCCCCCCTTTTCCGGCACAAACCGGCATCAGCCTGCCAACACTCTGCACAACCGGAACTTACCGCAACACCTGCCCGGAAAGTCAGGTTGAAAATGTGAAATTACGCCCTTTTTCTGACTCCAACTGAATGGAGAAAACCGGCAGAGCGCCTCAGCTCCGCACCCCTCCCCCTTTTCATTTTGCATTTTACATTTTGCATTTTGCACTTTGCATTGTTTAAGCGATTCCTCGACTACGCCGAGCGAAGCGGGGTATAATCGAGAAGTCCCTCTATTTCACCACCACCAGCCGGTGACGGCTGTGTGTCCCTGCACCAGCAAGATCAAGAAAATACACACCCGCGGGCAGTTGGGGAAGGCTGAGGTGGTTCTCCCCTGCTGGCAGATAACCCGCATAAACCACCCGCTCCTGTCCGCTCACATCCCGCACCACCAGCCGGTAATCACCAGCACCGGGCAAAGAAAACCGCAAAGGTGCACCCGCCCTGACCAGAGTGGTAAAGGCAATATCACCTCCCGGCACTTCTGCCGGCCGTCTCTTCGCCATCCCGACCGGATACCGCAGTTTCAGCACCAGAAAGTCGCTGGTATCATTATCAGCACTGACAACCTCACCAATAACATAGCACACCCCGGGCTGGGCAATAACGATATCGGTAAACCGGCAGTTTTGGTTCTCCTGCCGGTAGGTCCAGTGCCACAGCAGTGTGCCGTCCAGACTGTAACACAGAATCGCACCGCTCGATTCATCAAGAATGCTGTCATAACAGCCACCGGCAACCAGCAGCTGACCCGAGGGATCAAACCCGATCCCCTCACCCCAGCTGTAATGGCTTAACCCGTCAACTCTGACCCAGTCCAGCCTGCCGTCCGGCTGATAGCAGGCGGTAACAAACGAGTCCGGCTGGACAATCCCCTGCTGCGTCTCCTCCCAGACATCACCGGTGATATAAATGTTGCCTTCATAATCGGCGGTAATATCTCTAGCTTCATCCTGGGGTTTGATATGAAGAATGCGGAACCAACTAACATCACCAGTTGCATTCCATTTTATACTTAAACAGTCAAACTGACCTCCCCCAACTGCAATATCCCCTGCTCCCGCAATGTAACCGTCAGTTGAATAATACAGCGAAACAATATCCTCAAGCGGATAGCCGAAATCATACACCTTCAACCACAGCGATTCACCGGCAGGTGAAAGTTTCATCAGCTGTGCATTACTCCCGCGTCCACCGGCGACATAAATGTTCAGTGATTCATCGCTCGCCACCCCGGAGAAGTAATTTGTCTGCCGCGGATACACCCGCCGATACCAGCACAGATTGCCGTCCCGGTCATATTTAACCACCCCGCCACCCGAAGTCATTGAGCCCGCAATGATGACATTCCCTGCCCGGTCAACCGCACAGCCATGAAGCCAGTCCAGATAAGGACTGTCAAACACCCGGGTCCAGACCGTATCACCGTCGCGGTTATACCGGATGAGCACAAAGACCGGATTGGAATCGACATCACTCTCGCCCGCCACAATCAAATCTCCAGTTAGAATGTCAATATCTCCCCAAGCCCACTTGTCAAATGCGAAATTATACCGCCGGGTCCATAATATGTCGATGGCATTAACCAAATTAAAAAAACTCAGCATGAGAGCAGCTAAAAGGGGCAGAACCCGGCATCTGCTATGTGGCTCTGCCCCCTGATACAGGATTCCCACGGTTCTACCACTGGGCTTCTACATGACTCTGAATTATCGCCTCGGGCGGAAGTTGGAATTCGTGCTCGCCTTTGATAAAGTGAGAATGTGTCGTTCCTGCGCCATGACCTGCAGTATGATGCCATGCAATCGAGTCAGACTGGTGTCGTATAATTGGCGGCGGATCTAATAAATTCACCTGAACACCCTGTGCGTTCACTATTTTGTACCACATATCCAGATATAATTCGCCCAGGTTTGGCCGGGTAGTTTTTCCACCACTGTCATATTTCTTCTTTCCGGTGCGCTGATCTATCCAGCCCACAAACCAGGACTCAGCCTTGAATCCACCATAAGTATGAGTGTCAATTGTTGCGTTGGGTGTCTGAGCGAGCCTTTCACTTGCAGTCAGGTATCCGCGCTGATGCAGCTGTTCTATTGTAACCTCAACAAATTCCGGACCGGGTGATTCACTGTCAACGCTGTAATCCTCAAAAATTACTGCGTGAGGATTACCTTCCTCATCCGTATACTCATACAGATAGTAATGCACGGTGCTGGTGCCCTGCGCTACCAGCATATCACTTTCCCTGCTGTGGCTCTGCCACACCGGGAAATAATAACCCATCACCCCGCTTTCTGTCAAGCGGTTTGTTTCCTGCTTTCATTTTACATTTTGCATTTTGCACTTTGCATTTTGCATTGTGAAAGTGATTCCTCGACTACGCTCGGAATGACCTCTCCCTCCCGTCATTTCGAGCGACGCCGAGCGATAGCGAGGCGGAGTCGAGAAATCCCGCTATTGCCTTTTTCACCGCAGATGCGGTCAGACTGGACACCATTTGCCGGATGATTATAATTTTTATTCAAAATGCCGGACGCAGAAAATTTTGAACCCAGAATTGTCGCCTTTCTCTGCAACTGGTGCTCCTATGCGGGTGCGGACCTTGCCGGCATCTCCCGGCTCCACTATCCGCCCTCAATCCGGGTGATCCGGGTCCCCTGTTCCGGCAGGGTTGACCCCTTTTTTATTTTACAGGCACTGCAGCAGGGTGCGGACGGCGTGCTCGTGTCCGGCTGTCATCCGGGCGACTGCCATTACCTGACCGGCAACTTTGTTGCCCGGCGGAGGTTTGCGGTCTTAAACGACCTCCTCGAGTTCTGCGGCATTGAGCCCGGAAGGGTAACATTTGCCTGGGTGTCCGCATCTGAAGGGGAGCGGTTTGCCAAACTGGTCACCGAGGTGACCGAAAAGGTGAAAAAGCTGGGTCCGAACAGAAGGCTGAAAAAGGAGCTGCCATAATGGACCGGAGCGAAAAACTGCGTCAGCGGGCACGGGAACTGCTGGAAAAGGGTGAGGTGGTGATGGTCATCGGCTCCGGTCCTCCGTCCGACTCCGGAATCAGCCCGGTGCTGTTTGCGACCACACCTGAGCAGGCGGAAAACCTGACCGCCAGTACTAGCTGTGCCCAGAACCTTGCCAATTATCTGCTCAAGGTCCGGGACCGGGGAAAGGTTGCGGTTGTTGCCCGGGGCTGTGATGCCCGCTCAATCACCGTCCTGCTTCAGGAGAATCAGCTCAAACGGGAAAACCTTTATATCCTCGGTATCGGCTGTGAGGGGATCGTGGAAAATGGCAGAAAATCGGTCGCCTGTGCGGTCTGCCGTCATCCCAATCCACTAATCTATGATGAGATGATCGGCGAACCGGCAGCGGTTGCCGAGCCGGACCCGGAGGTCTCAAGGGCGGATGCGGAGTGGGAACAGCTCTCTCCGGATGAGCGCTGGGAAAGGCTGAGTGCGGAGCTGGACCGGTGCATCCGCTGTTATGCCTGCCGTCAGGTCTGTCCGAACTGCTACTGTCCGGTCTGCTTTGTTGATGCCTCGATGCCCCAGCTTGTGGGCAGGACCCACAACCTCTCCGACAATATGGTCTATCACATCATCCGCGCCCTGCACATGGCGGGCAGGTGTGTGGAGTGTGGTGCCTGCCACCGTGCCTGTCCGGTCGGAATTGACCTGATGCGCTTCAACCGCAGGGTGGCAAAAACGGTCCGGGAACGGTTCGGCGGTGATGCCGGCACCGATTTGAGTCAGCCGCCTGCCCTGACCGTCTTCAAACCTGATGACCCGCAGGAGTTCATCCGATGAAACACCGGCTCATCACCCGGAAACAGCTGAATGAACTGCTGGACCGGCTGGCGCAGGAGGTCTGCCTCTATGCACCGGTCCGGGACAAAACCGGCACCAGCTGGGCGGAAATCCGCCGGGCAGATGAGGCCTGTCTTGACGAGGTCAACACTGTGGAGCCGGCAAAGGGCTTTGTCTTCCCCCGCTGTGAGGTGCTGCTGCGCTTTGACCCGCAGGGCAATCCGGTTGAACCCGAACCGCCACCCCAGCAGGTGGTCTTCGGCATCCGGCCCTGTGATGCCCGGGGCATCGCCTTTCTCGTGAAGTTCTACACCCAGGAGGGCAGGACCGACCCGTATGTCAGGGCGCGCCGGGAAAAAACCACCCTGATCGGTGTTGCCTGCACCAGAACCGCACCCACCTGCTTCTGCCTCGGGGTCGGCGGTTCACCGCAGGGCAGTGAGGGGCTGGATTTGCTGCTGGTTGAGCTCGGAGAGGAACTGCTCGCCGAACCGGTTACGGAAAAGGGTGAGAGACTGGTTGCGGACCTGCCTCCGGCTGAGGAAAAACATCTGACCGCGGCCGAAGAACAGCGGAAAAAGGTGGAGGCTGAAATCAGCCTGCGGATTGACACCAGAAAACTTCAGGAGCTGCTGCCCGGTCTTTATGACACTCCGCTCTGGCAGACCCTTGCCCTCACCTGTGTCAACTGTGGCGCCTGCACCTTCCTCTGCCCCACCTGCCACTGCTTTGATGTCACCGATGAGACGGTCCGGGGCAGGACGGTCCGGTGCCGGGTCTGGGACTCCTGCCAGTTTGCCCTCTATTCCCGGCACGCCTCGGGCCATAACCCGCGCCATGACCCGGCTTCAAGATACCGCAACCGGATTATGGACAAGTTCTACTATACCGTCGAGCAGGCGGGTATGGTCTCCTGTGTCGGCTGCGGCCGATGCATCATCAGCTGTCCGGCCGGGATTGACATCCGCCAGACGGTCGGGACAGTTCAAAATTCAAAATGCAAATTGAAAAATGAAAAATGAGCAGGGCAATATGAACGATCTGAGCGCACGACTGCTTGACTTTGCCGCCGACTGCATTAAATTGAGCATCAGATTGAGCCGCACCGTGCCCGGAAAACACATCGCCACTCAGCTGCTGCGCGCCGGTTCATCTGCCGGTGCCAATTATCATGAAGCCTGCGCCGCTGAGAGCCGTGCTGATTTCACCCACAAACTCCAGCTCGTGCTGAAGGAACTCCGGGAAGCCGAATTCTGGCTTAAACTTGCAGAACACAGCGGTATCGCTGGTGGCGAAGAGATTAATTCGGCAGCTGCACAGGCAAACGAACTGGCAAGAATCATCGCCCGCTCAATTATTACCGCCCGGAAGAGGTCAAGATGACCCGGCTTGGATTCCGCCACTCTGCCCTTACCGTTTTGCATTTTGCATCTTGCACTTTACATTTTGCATTCTTCCTAACACTATGAACAACCCCTATCTGCCGGTTCCGATGCGGATTGAAAAGGTGGTGATTGAGAATGACGCCCGGGACCTCAAGACCTTTGACCTGGCGTTTGTCAATGAGTCCGACTGGCAGAACTTTAAGTTCCTGCCCGGACAGTTTGCCTTCCTCTCAATTCCGGGTGCGGGTGAGGCGCCCTTCGGCATCGCCTCCGCACCGCACGAACCGCTCGTCAAGTTCACGGTCAAGCGGGTCGGGGTCTTCACCACCGCGCTCCACGAGCTGGAGCCGGGCGCAACTGTCGGTATGCGCGGACCCTGGGGCAACTTCTACCCCTTTGAGCTGATGCAGGGAAAGGATGTGGTCATCGTCTCGGGCGGATTCTCCTTCACCACCCTGCGCGCCACCATCGCCCATCTGCTTCTGCCTGAAAACCGGAAAAATTACGGCAGAATTCTTGCCATCTATGGCGCCCGCTCACCCGGCGAACTGCTCTACAAGGAGGAGCTGAAAGAGTGGGAAAAGCGGTCCGACCTGGAGCTGGTGCTCTGTGTTGACCGGCTCAACGGCGCCTCCTGGCCCCAGCGGGAAGGGCTGGTGCCCAATGTCCTGAAGGCGGTGGCACCGAAGGGGGAGAATGCGATTGCCCTTGTCTGCGGTCCGCCGGTGATGCTCCGATACACCCATCCGGTGCTTGAGGAACTGGGCTTTGCCCCGGAAAATGTGTTTCTGTCGCTTGAGAACCGGATGAAGTGCGGAATCGGCAAGTGCGGCCACTGCAATGTCGGCCCGAAGTATGTCTGCAAGGACGGGCCGGTCTTCTCCTACGCCCAGCTCCTCAAACTCCCGCCCGAATACTGAAAACTACACCGCCTCAATTGTTGATGGCGGTTTGGAGGCGATGTTGTAGGTGACGCTGACCACCCCCGGCACCTCGGTAGTGATCCGCTTGGCGATCCGGAGCAGTTTCTCCCAAGGAAGCCGGCTCGGCTCCGCAATCACCGCATCACTGCTTTCCCAGGAGCGGACCTCAATCTGATACCCGAACTGCCTTTTTCCCTCCCGGATACCGGTCACCATATCCTGATGCAGAATCGCCAGATACTGAAACGCACCCGAATCTGCCAGCTCCTCCTCAACAATCGCGGTTGCCTGCCGGACGAGCGCAATCCGCTCCGGTGTCACCTCGCCGATCACCCTGGCTGCCAGCGCCGGACCGGGAAAGGGCGGACGTTCGGTGATCTCTCTGGGCAGACCCAGCGCCCGTGCCACCATCCGCACCCCGGTCTTGCGCAGCTGGACCAGCGGCTCCAGCACCCGGTAGCCGAATTCCTTCTGCGTGTCAATCCCGAGCTGTTCCAGGATGTTGTGCTGACGCTTGACCCCGGCAACCGTCTCCTCAACATCGGTGTAGTTTGTGCCGTGCAGGAGAAACCTTGCCCCGCTCTCCCGGACGAGCCGGCCGAAGACCTTCCGGTAAAAGGTCTGGGTGATCGCCTCCCGCTTTGCCTCCGGATCGGTGAGCCCGCGCAGGGCGGTAAAGAACTCCTCCTGTGCCGGCACCAGCTCCACCCTGACCCCGAGCCGGGCAAAAAGTCCGACCACCCATTCCGGCTCGCCCTGACGCATCAGCCCGGTATCAATGAAGTAGGTCTTCAGCCGTTCGCCGAGCGCCCGATGGCCCAAGAGGGTCACGACCGAGGAGTCCACACCGCCGGACAGGGCATTGACCGCCAGCCCGTCACCAACCGCCTGGCGGATCGCCGCAATCTGGGTATTGATGAACTCTTCAACATTCAGCCTGGCAACCGGTATTTCCTGAATCAAGTACTGCCTCCTTTTTCTCAATTTAGCCGGGTTGAAATCAGGGTCAAGAAAAAAATTTGACAGCCCGGGTCAGTCTGGTATAATGACTGACCAGTCAGTCTAATAAATGAGAAAAAAGAGCATCTCCCGAAAGGAGCAGATTCTGCAGGCGGCGTTTGCGACCGTCTGCCGTCAGGGTTATTATGAGACCCGGATTGACGATGTTGCCCGGCGTGCCGGTGTTGCCAAGGGCACGGTCTATCTCTATTTCCGGGACAAACCGGACCTGTATCTGGGCATCATCCGCTGGCTGCTCAGTCAGGCATACACCATCCTGCAGGAGATCGCCGGTCAGCCGCTCTCTGCCCGCGCCCGGCTCAGCCGGGTTTTTCAGACCTGGACCGAAAAACTGCTCCCCTATCCCGGCGCCACCGAGCTGATCTTTCCGGAGATGAACCGGGAGCGGTGTAATCTGAACCGGCGGTTCCGGGAGCAGGTCCTGCCCGAACTCCGGCGTCTGCTGGACGGAATTGCCGGCATCATCGTTCAGGGGATCAGGCAGGGTGAGTTCCGGCCGGTTGAACCCCGGCTGGCAGCGCTCAACTTTCTCAATGCCTTCCGGACCGGTCTGCTGCTGATGTCCCGGGAACTGCGGATCGGCTCCGCACCGGAACAGTCACTGGATCTGTTTTTTCATGGCATCAGCCTGAAAACGAAGGGAGGAAAATGAGTCGATTAAATTTAAAATATCTGCTGCTTTTGATACCGCTGATCTGCCTGCCGGTTCAGGCTGGAGACACGCTGGTTCTGGACCCGGACCGGGCGGTGGAGCTGGCGCTCAGAAATAACCTCCAGCTCCGGCAGACTCAGGAGAAGATGCTGGAGGCGGCAGCGGGCAAGGCGGTTGCCTTTGGCAGTTTTCTGCCCCAGATCTCCGCCTCCGGCTCCTACACCCGGCTCGGCACCTTAAATGAGTTTCAGCTGGTCAGCCCGGTCTACCGGCGCCTGCCCCTGCGGGTCTATGACCCGACCGGTCAGCTCATCGGCTTCACCGACTCCATTCCCCTGCCGGTCGGTGCCGACACCGTCTCGATCCCGCTCGGCTCCCAGAACAACTATCTCTTCCGGGCTTCGGTCCAGCAGACGCTCTTCACCTGGGGCAAGCTGGTCAACGCCTACCGGATTGCCGGGCTGACTCTGGAAATCCAGAAGGCGGCCTATGAGCAGGCAAAACAGCAGTTGAAGGTTCAGACCCTGGAGGCGTTCTATCAGGCACTGCTGGCACAGAAATCGGTTGAACTCCTGAGAGAGTCCCGCAGCCAGCTGGAACGGCATGTGGCACAGGTGGAACGGTTCTATGATGAAGGGCTTGCCAGCCGGCTGGATCTGATGCGTGCCCGGGTCGGACTGACAAACCTTGCCAATCAGGTATCACAGGCGGAAAACGGTGCCGGACTGGCGATCATGGCACTGCGCAATCTGCTCGGCATTGACCCCCAGACCCCGCTCCGGCTTGAGGCAGAACTGACCGCAGAATCACTGCCCGTGGACATCGGTACCGCAGTTGACTCCGCACTCTGGTACCGGCCCGAGCTGGTCCAGCTGCGCCAGGCACTGCGGATTGCTGATCTCGGAGTGCGGATCGCCCGCACCGCCAACCTGCCGACGCTATTCGCTGCTGCCAACTACGACTACAAGCGGCCGGTCGGGTTCAATGACCAGTGGGGAAAGGACTGGAATGCCACGGTGGGTGTCAGTCTCCCGCTGTTTACCGGCCTGGCAAATTATCACAAGCTGAAGCAGGCGCAGTCCCGTTACCGCCAGGCGGTTCTGAGTGTCGGCATGGTGGAACAGGCAATCCGGCTCGAGGTTGAAGCGGCAGGGAAAAATCTGGCTCAGGAGTGGCGCAACATCCGTTATCAGCAGGAGAATGTGAACCTGGCAGAGGAGGCGTTCCGGCTTGCCGAACAGCGCTATGAAAACGGACTGCTGAGCAACCTGGAGTATCTGGATATCCAGCTCCAGCTCACCCAGAGCCGGCTGGGCGAGCTCAGCGCCCTTGCCAATTATCAGATCGCCCGTGCCCGTTTTCTGCGGGCGACCGGAAAGTTTTAAGGAGGAAAGATGAGGCTTAATTATCGGACAATCATTAATTTTACCATTATCCTGATTCTGCTCACAACCGGCTGCGGTAACAACCGGAAAAAGCAGACCGAACTGCCGGTCGGGGTCAGTGTCATCACTGTTGAACCCCGGACCGTAACCCGCTCCATTCAGCTGCTCGGCATCCTGCAGGGTGAACAGCAGGTGATCGTCACCTCCAAAATCACCGGCAGAGTCACCGAAATCGTCAAGCCGGAAGGCAGTCCGGTTGCCCAGGACGAGCCGATCGCTTATGTCCTGAATGACATTCCGGGCATGGACTACAAGCCCGGACCGGTCCGGTCGCCGATCAGCGGTGTTGTCGGCAAGCTCTATGTTGAACCCGGACAGACGGTGACACCGGCAATGCCCTTTGCGGCAATCGCCCGCTATGGTCAGCGGCTGAAGATGAAGGCGTTTGTCAGTGATGCGGACCTGCCCTATGTCCGGCGCGGCGCCCGCGCCCGGGTCAGCTTCTCCGCCATTCCCGACACCACCTTTGAGGGCACAGTTACTCAGGTTACCCCGATGCTTGATCCGCAGAGCCGTTCGGCGACGGTGGAAATCACCATCCCCAATCCGAAAGGCAGACTGATTCCGGGCATGGCAGGAATGGCGCGGCTGGTGGTGGAGGAGAAAACCGGTGTGCCCGCAGTGCCGGCATCGGCGCTGTTTACCACTGATGAAACCAAGGTGGTCGTAATTGAAAACGGTGTTGCCCGGTTCCGCACGGTCCAGCTCGGTCTGCGCGGTGATGAGTGGGTTGAGGTTTCAAGCGGACTGAATCCCGGGGAAAAGGTGGCGACCGTGGGCAAGGAACGGGTCCAGGAAGGGCAACGGGTAACGGTGGTGGAGGCAAAATGAGGCTTACTGACACTTCAATCCGCCGGCCGGTAACCACGATCCTGGTCTCACTCGTCCTGATCATCTTCGGCCTGGTCGGGGTCAGCCGGATGCCGGTTGATGTCTTTCCGCAGGTAACCCTGCCCTCGGTGATCATCGTCACCACCTATCCGGGTGCCGGTCCGCTCGAGGTGGAATCAGAGGTCACCCGGCTGATTGAACAGCGGGTGGGCACAATCTCCAACCTCAAGGACATTACCTCCCGCTCGCTGGAGAACATTTCCATTATTCAGCTCCAGTTTGCCTGGGGCACCAATCTGGATGCGGTTGCGGCTGATGTCCGGGACCGGCTGGATATGGCGGTGGCACAGCTGCCGGACGGCGCCTCCCGGCCCTTTGTGCTCAAGCTTGACGCCTCAATGATGCCGGTCCTGCAGATCGGCCTTTACGGCAACATCGACCCGCTCACGCTCCGGGATGCAGCAGACGATCTGGCAGATGCGCTCCAGCGGGTGCCGGGAGTTGCCTCCGCAATGGTGGGCGGAGGCACCAAGCGCCAGCTGCAGATCCGGATTGACCTCCAGAAACTGACCGCTGCGGGTATCTCAGTGGACCTGCTTGCCCAGACACTCAAGGCACAGAACCTCAACTTTCCCTCCGGTACAGTCAGCGCTGACGGCCGGGAGTATCTCATCCGGCTGATTGGCGAATATCAGGACCCGGCTGATGTCGGCAACACGCTGGTCGGAATGAAGGGTAATGCGCCGATCCTGCTCAGGGACATCGCTCAGGTGGAATGGGGTGCAGAGGAAAAGACCACCATTGCCCGCTATAATGGCGGGAGCACCGTATTTGTCGTGATTCAGCGCCGGCCTGATGCCAATACCGTGCGGGTTGCCAGCGCGGCGCGCAGAGAGCTGGAACGGCTCCGCTCCACCCTGCCGGCCGGTGTCAATGCCGCAATTCTCTTTGACTCCTCCAAGGAGATCACCCGCTCGATCTCCAATGTGGTCAACAACCTGCTGCTCGGCGGTATCCTGGCGGTCATGGTTCTGTTTCTGTTCCTCCGCCGGTTCCGCGCCACCGCCTTTGTCGCCTTCTCAATTCCGCTCTCGGTATTCTTTGCCCTGTTCTTCATGTTCATTCTCGGCTTTTCCGTGAATATCCTTTCCATGGCCGGTCTGGCAATTGCAGTCGGCATGGTCGTGGACAACGGCATCGTTGTCTTTGAAGCGATTTACCGGCACCGGGAACGGGGCGAAGAAGCAATTCCCGCTGCCAGCATCGGCACGAGCGAAGTCGGTATGGCAATTACCGCCTCCACCCTGACAACGGTGGTGGTATTTCTTCCGCTCCTGCTGGTCCGCGGGCTGATGCAGGTGTTTTTCCGGGAGCTGGTCTGGGCAGTGGTCGGCGCACTTGGTGCCTCACTCATTATTGCTCTCACCCTGATTCCGACCCTCACCAGCCGCTATCTGCCCAGAGTCGGCACCAGCAGCCTGCGGGGCATCCGGGGCTGGAGTGAACGGTTCTATTCCCGGCTTGAGGAGCGCTATGCCCGGCTGATCGGCTGGGCGCTCGGTCATCGACGGCTTGTTGTCTTCGGCTCAATCCTCCTGCTGCTTGCTTCCCTTGCCCTCCTGCCCTTCATCGGCCGGGAGTTCTTCCCTTCTCAGGAAAGCCAGCTCCGCTCCTATGTCGTGGAAATGCCGGTCGGAACCGACCTCAACTCCACGGATCAGGCGGTCCGCCAGCTGGAAAATTACATCCTGCAGGAATGGTCTGAGGACCTGGAAGGGGTGGCGGTCCAGCTCGGCTCCGGCACCGGATTTCAGGCAATCTTCGGCGGTGCCACCGGCTCCCATACCGGACAGCTCAATCTGATATTAAAGCCCCGGCGTCAGCGCCGCCATTCGGTTGACCAGATTGACCAGGCGATCCGTGCCTTTACCGCTCAGATTCCCGGACTGCAGGTCCGGGTGACAGAACGCTCCTTTACCGCAATGGCAGGTGTCACGAGCGGGATTGAAATTGACATCACCGGCTATGACCTCGCAACCGCTGACACCCTCACCAGTCAGGTGCTCGCCGCCATCGAGAGCATTCCCGGCATTGCGGACCTCAAGTCCAGCCGGGAGCCGGGCAAACCGGAACTCCAGCTGATCATTGACCGGCAGAAGGCGGCGCTTTACGGACTTACCCCTTATCAGGTCGGCTCTGCCCTGCGCACCCAGATTCAGGGGAATGCGGTCAGCACCTTCCGTCTTGCGGGCAGAGAGTATGACATCCTCCTCCGCCTGCCCGAGGAACAGCGCAACGAACTGCTGGACATTCTCGGAATAACCATCAACAGTCCGGCAGGTCCGGTGCCCCTGAAAAATCTGGTCTCGGTCCGCACCGGCACCGGTCCGATTGAAATTGAACGCAAGAACAACCAGCGGGTGGTAAAAATCACCGCCCGCAATGTCGGGGTCTCCTCCGGTCAGCTCGCCACCCGGATTGCACGGGCACTCAAACCGATACCGGTTCCTCCGGGTTTCGACATCCGGCTCTCCGGCTCCTATGAGGAGATGACCTCAACCTTCCGCGACTTCGCCCTTGTGCTGGTCATCGCCATCATTCTGGTTTTTGTGGTGATGGCATCCCAGTTTGAATCGCTGCGCGACCCGTTCATCATCATGTTCACCCTGCCCTTTGCCCTGATCGGCGTACTCTGGGCGCTGTTCCTGACCCGGACCCCGATTTCGGTCATCTCCCTCCTCGGCGTCCTCATCCTGGTCGGAATCGTTGTCAATAACGGCATCGTCTACATTGACTACACCAACCAGCTCCGGCGCAAGCACGGCTTTACCCTGATTGAGGCGGTCAAGGAGGCAGGCCGGGTCCGGCTCCGGCCGATCCTGATGACCTCGCTGACCACCATTTTCGGGATGCTGCCGCTGGCGTTTCAGATTGGCGAAGGCTCGGAGCTGTGGTCACCGCTCGGCCGGGCGATTGTCGGCGGAATGGTTGTGTCCACCTTTCTCCCGCTCGTATTCATCCCGGTGCTGTATACAATCTTTGAACTGCGCTCAGAACGGCGCCGGCAGCAGAAAGGAGAATCGGGGTAAATTCAGGCAAGACCGGCTTCCCGCAGTGCCCGGCTTGCCAGATGCTGGGCAGAAACCGCATCTGAAGGGCTGATGCCCTCATCAAGATAGGAGTTGAAATAGCGCAGCACCCGGTCCAGATTTTCCACCCCTTCACTGTCCAGCACATTCACCACCGCCTGCCAGAGGGCAATCACCGAATAGACCAGCGCCTCATCGGTCAGCGGTACCGGCTCATCAAAAACCAGTGTCGGCTCGGCCAGCTCCGGCTGGCGGATTAATGCCACTCCCAGCTCTTCCTGTCTGGTAATCCGCTCAACCGGCACCAGCACCATCGCGCCCTCCGCATCAGCATAGCGGATCAGATCACAACCGGGCCAGACCCCCTCATTCACAATCAGGTTGATCATCCGTTCCAGCTCGCTTGCCCGCTCATAACCCCGCGCCTCATTCTTCGGAAACCGTGCCAGCACCTGACTCCCAAAGTGCACCGCCAGTGGCACATAGTATTCGGACTTTCCCCTCAGCCCTACGCCCAGCTGCCACCGGCTGTCTCCACCCTGCTCTGCCCGGATCGCCGCACCGGCAAGCAGGGTCAGCGTCTTGCTCTTGGTGAGAGAATCAAAGAAACTCATTCTCTGCCTCCTGATGCCTGCTTCAGTTTCTGTTCAATCTTTGCCCAGGTGTCCTTGAGCGTCACCGTCCGGTTGAACACCGGCCGGCCCGGCTGACAGTCCCGCAGATCCGCACAGAAATAGCCCAGCCGTTCAAACTGAAACCGCTCTCCGGGCTTGACATCCTTCAGAGCAGGTTCCAGCTTGCAGCCGGTCAGCACCTCCAGTGACTTCGGATTCAGATTTGCCTTCCAGTCCTGCCCGGGTTCAACATCATCCGGATCCGCCTTGACAAACAGCCGGTCATAGAGCCGGACCTCGGCATCAACCGCATGCCGGGCAGAAACCCAGTGAATTGTCGCCTTCACCCTTCTGCCATCCGGCGCATCACCACCCCGGGTTGCGGGATCATAGACACAGCGCAGTTCCCGGACCCTGCCCTGCTCATCCTTGATCACACCCACGCATTTGATGAAGTAGGCATAGCGCAACCGCACTTCCCGGCCCGGTGCCAGCCGGTAATACTTGGGCGGCGGCTCCTCCCGGAAGTCATCCTGCTCAATGTAGAGCTCACGGCAGAACGGCACCTTGCGCGTCCCGGCTGAGGGGTCCTCAGGATTGTTGATCGCCTCCAGCTCCTCCACCTGATCTTCCGGATAGTTCTCAATCACCACCCTGAGCGGTCTGAGCACCGCCATCCGGCGCTCGGCACGCCGGTTCAGATCCTCGCGCACACAGTGCTCCAGCAGGTCAATGGAAACCACCGTATCTGCCTTGGCAACGCCGATCTGCTCGCAGAAGTTCCGGATTGACTCCGGCGTGTAGCCCCGGCGCCGCAGTCCCGCAATCGTCGGCATCCGCGGATCATCCCAGCCCGAAACATAACCGGACTGCACCAGCTCAAGCAGCCGGCGCTTGCTCAGGACGGTATAGGTCAGATTCAGCCGGGCAAACTCAATCTGGCGCGGATGGTGCACCCCGAGCTGCTCCAGAAACCAGTCATAAAGCGGCCGGTGATCCTCAAACTCCAGCGTGCAGATTGAATGGGTAATCCCCTCAATTGAGTCTGACTGGCCGTGCGCCCAGTCATAGGTGGGATAGATGCACCACTTGTCACCGGTCCGGTGATGGGGCACCCTCATAATCCGGTACATCACCGGGTCCCGCAGGTTCAGATTGGGTGATGCCATGTCAATCTTGGCACGCAGGGTTTTGGACCCGTCCGGAAACTCACCCCGGCGCATCCGCTCAAACAGCTCCAGATTCTCCTCCACGCTCCGGTTCCGGTAGGGGCTCTCCTTCCCCGGCTCGGTCAGTGTTCCCCGGTACTGCCGGACCTCCTCGGCGGACAGATCACACACATAAGCCTTGCCCTTCTTAATCAGCTCCTTTGCCCACTCATACAGCTGGTCAAAGTAGTCCGAGGCGTAATACAGATGCTCACCCCAGTCAAACCCGAGCCAGCGCACATCCTCCATGATCGAACGGACATACTCCTCCTCCTCCTTCTCCGGATTGGTGTCATCAAACCGCAGATGACACCGTCCGCCATACTCCCGGGCAATCCCGAAGTTGAGGCAGATCGACTTGGCATGGCCGATGTGCAGATAGCCGTTGGGCTCGGGCGGAAACCGGGTCACCACCGGCGGCTGGAACCTGCCTGATGCCAGATCCTCATTGATGATCCGCCGGATGAAGTCCGGACCGGAACGCTTCTCCTCAGTTGTGCTCATTTGGGTGAATGATATCCGGGTTTAATCCCCTGTCAAAACCGGTCACGCTCCAGCACCCGGTCAATCCGGGCAAGCACCCGCTCCTTCCCGCAGATTGAAAGCACATCACCGATTCCAAACCCGTAATCCTTTCCGGTCACCGCCACCCGCAGCGCCTGACTCACCGCCATCCCCTTGACATTCTCCCTCCGGGCAAAATCCTCCAGCACCCGCATCAGCACCTCAGATTCAAACTGCACCGCACCGGCAAGCAGCTCCCGGACCCGGGCAAGCATTCTGCACTGCTGCTCACCGCCCAGCCACTTCTTCACCGCCGGCTCATCATAAACCAGCTCCTCATCCCGCACAAAGAAATAGTCGTAATCCAGAATATCACCCGCCACCTTGATCCGGTCGCCGGCAGCAGTAACGATCCGCTCCACCCTCTGCCGGACCTCCGGACTCACCGGTTCACTCACCAGCCCGGCGCGCACCAGATAGGGCAGCACCAGCCCGGTCCGCTCCGCAACCGGCAGTGCCATCATGTAATGCACCTGAAACGCCATCAGCCGGTTCGGATCAAAGCTTGCCGGCGAACGCACCACCCGCTCCAGTGCAAAACGCTCTACCAGCTCCACCGGGGTAAAAAACTCGGTCCGGTCATCATAGGACCAGCCCAGGAGCGCCAGATAGTTCACCAGCGCCTCAGCCAGAAACCCGGTCTGCTGATAGAAGTCAATCACCACCGGATTGAAAAGCTCGGGACTGGTATCAAGCCCGAGCCGGCGGGCGATTTTTTCGCCCCGTGCCAGCAGCTCGGCAAAGTCCGGCTTCTTCAGATACTCCTTCAGCTTCCGCTTGCTCAGCTTATTCTTACTCCCCGGCTCGGCAACATAGGGCAGATGGGCAAACTTCGGCAGGGGATAACCGAGGCTCTGGAGAATGAAGATCTGGCGCGGGGTATTGGAAAGGTGCTCCTCCGCCCGGATGATATGGGTAATACCCATCAGCGCATCATCCACCGCGCTCGTCAGATGATAGAGAAAACTGCCATCCTGGCGCTGAATCACATGATCCTGCTCCAGCCCCAGATCAAACTCCACCCGTCCCCGGATCAGATCATCCACCACCAGCGTGCCCGCATCCGGCATCTTCAACCGGACCACCGGTCTCCTGCCCTCAGCCTCAAACCGGGCGCAGTCGGCAGCGGTCTCGGCCATCCAGCGCCGGCTGTAACGGAAGGTCCTGCCCTCAGCCCGTGCCTGCTCCCGCTCCGCAGCGATCTCCTCGGTTGTGGCGTAATCCCTGTATGCGGCACCGCAGGCGATCAGCCGGTCCACCGCCTGCTGATAAATCTCCCGGCGCTCTGACTGAAAATAGGGGGCGTGCGGACCGCCCTTCTCCGGACCCTCATCCCAGTCCAGCCCCAGCCAGCGCAGACCGTCAAGGATCGGCGCAAGCATCTCGGGCTGATTCCGGTTCTCGTCAGTGTCATCAATCCGGAGAATGAAAACTCCGTTATGCCCTCGGGCAAAAAGCCAGTTGTAAAGTGCGGTCCGTGCCAGACCCAGATGCAGGGCACCGGTCGGCGACGGTGCGATCCTCACCCGGACGGTATCATGCTCCATAATCGGCAATGCGGAAAATCACTCAAGAGAACAAACGGAGAGGAAGGGATTCGAACCCTTGATACCCGGTTAGGGGTATAACCGCTTAGCAAGCGGTTGCCTTCAGCCGCTCGGCCACCTCTCCCGATTTTTCCGAACCGGCACCAGCTCCGGCTCAATACAAAATTATGGCGGAGGGCGCAGGATTCGAACCCGCAAGGCCCGTCGCCGGGCCGGCAGATTTCAAGTCTGCTGCCTTACCAGGTTAGGCTAGCCCTCCGACCGGGCAGACAACTGCCAAACCTGCTCCTCAATAATCTATTGATATCTCCGCTGAAGTCAACCTTTAACCGCCGGAACTGCCACCACCCTGATTCCGGGGCGTCCATCACCGGACCGACCCTGGGGGGAACTGCCCCCAGTTTCTCCCAAAACTGGCGCCCGCTTGCCAACTCTCTGCAGAAATTAAACTTCCGGAAAACCTGCCCTTTCCAGTCCCAGAAAAATGTTAAAACCCGCTCCTTTTCAGACTCTAACTGTATAGAAGCAACCCGGCATCTGGTCCGGCCGATCCGATTGTTGACTGTTTTTAATATCCGGATAGGCTATTGGACAGGTAATGAGAAATCTGGGTGGTGTAATTGTGGCAATTTTGCTTGCCGGCTGTTACCGCGAGGGTCCGCCGCGGATGCCTTCTGCCGGCGGTCCGGACTCCGGTCAGCCGCAGGAGACCCTGCGCTTCTTTGCGGTCGCCACCGACCCGAACCGGGACAATATCTCATATCTCTTTAACTGGGGTGATGGCAGTAAACCGGAATGGAGCGCCGAACTTGCCAGCGGTGATACGATGTTCATGGCTCATGTCTATCAGGAGAGCGGGTTTTATCTGGTGCAGGTCCGGGCAAGGGATGAGAAGGGCAACGAGTCGGAGCCCGCTCTGCCGGTGCCGGTGGCAATCAGTTTCTTCGGACCGCTCGTCCCCTCCCGTCCTGCCGGACCGGAAGTCGCCTGGCCCGACACCCCGCTCGTCTTCACCACCGTTGTCCGGCACCGCAGTAATGACAGTGTGGCGGTGCAGTTTGCCTTTGGCGACAGTCTGACCGCCTGGAGCGGTTTCCTTCCCTCCGGCGCTACCGTTGCCGTTTCCCGGAGCTTCCGCAGCCGGGGTGTCTTTTCGGTCCGGTGCCGGGCAAAGGACAAAGCCGGCATTATCAGCCCCTGGTCTGAACCCGCGCTGGTGCAGATTGATTTTCCGCCGGTCAAACCACCGCTTAATCTGCGGCTGGCACAACATCTCGGGCTCTATGTCCGGCTGCGCTGGGACCGAAACGGCAATCACGATTCGGTCCGTTACTGCATCTGGTTCCGGCAGGCGGACTCCTTCCGGTTCCGGCTTGTTGACTCCACGCTGAGCACCAGTTTTCTTCATGACCCGTTCTACACCACCGGCGATTATACAGTCTCTGCCCGGTTCCGGAGCGAGGAGCTGTTTTCACCCGAAACCGTATCCACAATTGCGGTCTTTACCGACACTCTGACATTGAGCGAACTCAACTGTGCGGGTGAAGCGGGCTATGGCTGGGACAGTATCAGTCTGACGGGCAGGATGGTTTCAATGCGCAACCCGGTTTCTGACCGCATCTGCGCTTTCTATCTGACCGACTTCTCACCCGAGAGCCTGAGTCTGAACTACTTCCTCGCCAGTCCCCATCTCGGACCGGATGACCCGGGTGGATTGGTGCCACCCGCAGCCTGGCGACGCACCTGGCTTGTCAATGTCACCGGCAGTGGCAGTACACCCCTGCCCCCCTTTGACACCCTGCTTTACCGGGACCGGATCCTGCTCAATGCCGGCACGACCGAAATTGCGGTCTGGCTGCCGTCAGACAATTATGCGCTCGTCAAGGTTCTGCCCACCCGCACCTGCCGGTTTGATGTCCTCACCTGGTATCAGCGGGTACCGGGTTTGAGACTGCTTTATCCGGTCCAGAAATCAGACACTCTTTTCTCAGGAGGCAGAAATTGATTGAGGAACTGATCAGACTTTTCCGCACCCAGCTGGGGAAAAAACAGTATGCCGAACTTGAGGGCACCTGGCTCGAGCTGATTTCCACCGAGACGCCGCTGTCTGAACTGCTGGCGCTCGTTGACCTGGCGATCCGCTGGGCACCGGCCGAACTGCCGGTTAGCCTGCTCTGGGTCCTTGCCGAATTTCTTGCCGAACAGAAGCGGTTTGGTGATGAGCTTGCGGTCCTGCGCCGGCTCGTTCCGCTTACTCCGGACGACGAAAAACTCACCCGTGCCCTGGTCCGCTGTCTCCATGACCTCTATCCCGAACTCAGCCTGCTCGACCGGCTGATTCAGAAGTCCGGACTCGGTTATGGCACACCGCTGGCTGAGGCGCTGGAGCGGTTTGACCGGTATCTCAGACTGCTGCCGGAAAAGATGGTCTATGACCAGGAGCATGGCATTGGCACGGTCAGGAGTCTGGATCTGCTGTTTGACCGGGTGCAGGTCATCTTTGACGATGGTGCAGATATGATGCTGGAGATCGGTGCCGCTGCCAACCGGTTCCGGTTTCCCGGTCCGGACAGCTTCTTCTATCTGCTGAAGCAGGACCCGGACCGGCTGCGTGCGCTGGCACAGACCGAACCGGCAGAGCTGGTCGCCCGTTATCTGCGCGACACCGGCAGACCGGCAACCGCCGAGGAGCTGGCAGCCGCACTGACACCGGTGGTCGGAGCCGGCGCCTTTCCGGACTTCTGGGAGCGGGCAAGGAAGGGGCTGACACGCCATCCCCATATTGCGGTCTCGCCCCGCACCCCCCGGCGTTACCGCTGGCAGGATGAGCCGAAGGAAAAAACCGACCTGACGGAAGAACGGCAGGAAAGTAAAAAGGGCAGAACCGGTATTGCACTGGAAGGGGTAAAGGAGATGAGCCGGGAGGAGGTAATAAAATCGTTCGGTGCGCTGCGCACCGCGCCGGAAAGAAGGAAGTTTCTGGAGCTGATCCAGCAGGAGCGGTCTGAGGACTGGCAGGAGCTCTATTCCGCCATCTTTCTTGCCGGCACTGACAGCCGGACCTGTCAGCTGATTCAGGAGCATCTGCCTGAGGAAAAGTGGCAGGAGCTGGTGAAAACCGCATTGACCGATTACCGCCGGTTTCCCGATGCCCTGCTCGTGCTTGCCCAGCTGAAGCACTCCATCCCTGCCCGCCAGCTGCTCAACCGGCTCCTGGACATTATGGAACTGGATCCGGAACGCAGCCGGCGCAATCAGGCAAGGAAGATTCTGACTGCGGACCGCTACCGGCTGGTGCGCTCTGCCCTGACTGAAATGGATGAGGCCGATGCAAGGCGACTGCACGACCGGATTAAAGCCAGCCGGACCCTTGAACCCTTCCAGCAGGATGAACTGCTGACCCTGATTGCCGAACAGTTTCCCGCCCTGACCCGGAAGCCCGCTGATGATGCGGTCTGGACCACTGCTGCCGGGCTGGAGCGGGCAAAGGCATTACTGCAGGAGCTCACACAGGTTGAGCTGCCGAAATCGGCTGAGGAGATCGCCCGGGCGCGGGCGTTCGGCGACCTCTCGGAAAATTACGAATACAAGGCGGCAAAGGAGAAGCAGGCACGGCTGATGCAGAAGATCAGCCAGCTCCAGCAGGAGCTGAGCCGTGCCCGGGTGATTGAGCCGGAGCAGATTGACACCGGCACCGTCTCGGTCGGCTGCCGGGTGGAGCTGACCGGTGATGACGGCACGGTCCATCACTATTCCATCCTCGGACCATGGGATGCGGACCACGAACATGGGATAATCTCATTTCAGTCACCGCTCGCCCGCAAGCTTCTGGGCAGAAAGCCGGGCGACCTGATCCAGCTGGACAACAGGACCCTGAAGATTACCACGATCACCCGGGCAATCTGAAAAACAATGGCGCTCATCCTCAAGCCCGATCCCGAGGCGATCATCCGGGCGGTTGAGGTGCTGAGAAACGGCGGGGTGATCATCTTTCCCACCGAGACCGTCTACGGTATCGGTGCCGACCTCCGCCAGCCCCAGGCGATTGAACGCATCTATGCCATCAAGGGACGCTCCTTGGATTTGCGGCTTCTGGTCCATTGTGCCGATGAATCACAGGTAAAAGGTGTTGTCCGGGAGATTCCGGAGCCGGCAGGTCGCCTGATTGACGCCTTTCTGCCCGGACCGCTGGCACTGATTCTTTACCGCTCACCGCTGGTGCCCGACATCGTCACTGCGGGCGGAGAAACGGTCGGCATCAGAATTGTTGACAACCCGTACTTTGCCGCCATCGCCCGCACCCTCGGTGCTCCGCTTGCCGGCACCAGCGCCAACCTCAGCGGTGCCCCGCCGACCAATGAGTTCCGTGCCATTGACCCGGAAATAATTGCGCGCTGCGATCTGGCGCTGGATGCCGGGGTTGCGGGCAGTGGCAGACCCTCAACCATTATTGACCTGACCCGGGACCCGCCGGTGATTCTGCGTGCCGGTGAGATTGACCCGGCTCAGCTTCAGGCGGTGCTCAAGTTAAAATAGCCCGCCATTTTCATTTTCATTTTGCACTTTGCATTTTGCAATGATAAAGCGATTCCTCGACCCTGCCCGGAATGCCCCCTCTTTTCCCTGTCATTTCGACCGGAGTGGAGAAATCCCTTTCTCCTGCCGGGCAATTGTCACTAACCGGAAACAGAATTAATACCGGTATTCAATCCTGACCAGCAGTTCGGGCGTGGTGCGGTTAACTCCGATGGCGCCGTTTTCGTTCTGGCAGAAATTCAGCCCGGCACGCAGCTGAAGATAAAGCTCAGGCAATGGGGTGAACTCCAGCTCCGGTCCGAACCGGACCGACCGCTCCACCTCCTCAAGCAGTTCACCGGTGACATAGTCATAGCCCTGAGCCGGAAACCGGTAATAGCGCCGCAGAAATGTCGTATCCGCAACATCAAATGCAAGCCGGCCATAATCGCCCCGGTTGTAATATCCGCGCCGGGTATAATCGCTCCAGATTGAGAAATTGAGCCAGGTTGCCGGCATGAACCGCAGCCGTGCGCTGAGCCGGTCCGCATCCGGTCCGAGCTCATGACCGAGCGGAACCGAATAGTTTTCATACATGATGTCCCGGAGCCGGTGATAATAGGTGAAGGCGGTTACCATTGCATATTCTATCCGGAAGTCAAAGGGCAGTGGTGGCGCCCAGAAGCAGCCGGACTGGAACCCGAGACAGTTGGGGGATTCCCGGCGGGTGTTGAACTCAAAGTTGTCAATGAGCAGCTGGGCGTAAAGTTTCGTCTGCGGCAGGTAAAGCACCGCATCGCCACCGACAAGCAGGTTGTCGTCATGCCCGGAATTGGCAACTGAGAAGTAAAGCGGCAGAAGCGGATTGAGCATGCCGGAGAAGTCCCAGGCGGTCTCCCAGTTGTAGACATTGAACATCGCACCGCCGAGCACCAGCCGTCTGCCGAACTTGCACTCAATCCGTTGAGCGGACAGAAACCGGTGCCGGTCGTTCCAGCGGGAGAGGAGTGCGGTGAAGCTGGTGAACTTCACCTGCCGGCGGCTCAGGGTCAGCTGAATTTTGTCCAGCGCCGGTGCCCGGTCCGAAAGCATCACCGAGGAGCGCCAGCCCGGACCCCAGACCAGCTCATCTCTGCCCAGCTCCAGCCGGAGCCACGGCAGGTTGAACCCGAAATATGCCCGCTCCATCTGCCAGAGCAGCCGGTCCCGCCAGGAGACCGCCCGCACACCCGGGTTGTGCCAGCCCGAGGAGTCGCGCACCCGCGCCTGTTCCGGATTGAAAACCAGCGGTTCCATATCCTCATAGAAGAAAAACCGGTCTGCAGGCTGATTGAAACACCGCAAGCCCAGGGATACCTGCTGATGTTCAGGGGTAATCACTGCCCGGGAGAAGAGGTCCAAGCCAACTGTATCCGGTTCCAGCGGCAGGCTGAGCACCGGCTGTCTGCCGGTCAGTTCCGAGCGCAGCCGTTTGAACGCAGTCTGCTGTGCGGGATTGAGCTGTCTGCCTGAAGCCAGCGATTCCGCCTCCTCCAGCAGCTGGCAGAACTCCGCCCTGGTCCAGGGACGGCTGGTCGAAGGCAGAGTCTGAATCAGACCTGCGGTCTTCAGCAGGTCAACATCCTCATAAAGACGGGAATCGGCTGGAACATACTGAAGCGCACCAGTCAGTGCGGTTAATATTCCCGGAATCAGCCAGATTATCCCGCAGGCAACCGGTAATGACCTTCGGGATTTGCGCACCGCTATTTAATCACCCCGAGCCAGTCCCGCAGGAGAAACTGGAATCTGCCGATCAGAAGTGACATTCGTGCCATCACCGTATAGCCGAACGAGGCACCGAAGCCGATCATCAGGAAGATGATGCCGGTCTCGGATGCAACCCGGAGCGCACCCTTGTGTTCCCGGGAGAAGAAGAAGTAAAGCACCGAGCAGATGACCCCGATAAAGGAGATCAGCGCCCAGAGGAACACATCCCAGCGGGCAAAAATCGCCGGGGTCAGCAGTGTACCCTGAATCTGCTTGATGATGTTGGTCTGGAAGTATGCGGGAATTGCCACGCCTGATGCCCAGCCGAGCACAAACCCCATCGGCAGCCGGATGAGCCAGGAGACCTTGGGAATGAACCGGCAGAAGTAGCAGAGCCCGAGGACAAAGGGAATGATGTAAATCAGTTTGCCCTCCCGGAACAGCGGCGTCACCAGGTCCGGATACACCGAGTTGTACCAGGTGAGGGCGATCGTATAGCCGACCGAGACCCCGACAAACAGATGCTCACAGAACTTGTAGAACGGGTTGTCCTTCCAGAGGAAGGAAAAGATGCCGAAGGTCAGAATTACCGCAACCCAGGTCCAGATGTTGGTTGAGATGTGCATCCTTACCTCCTTTTCCGGCGGGTCGCAAAGAATGCCAGATTGCCGATCACCACCAGCACCATGATGACGATGTGCGCCAAGGACTGGGAGTCCATTGCCGCCACCGCCGGCATATAGGCGTTGCTGTAACCCCGGCGCTGAACCAGGACCTCATATTCGGCTGCCCCCTTCATCCCGGCAAGCAGTCCGGTCAGCTGCCCGCTCTGGAGATAGGGATAGGCATCAGCCGCCGAGACCGCGGTCACACCCGCGCCGACCCGCATCCCGTATCTGGACTGGGCATAGAGCAGCCAGTCGGAGAAGCCGGGTGTGCCCGCCGAGATTGCCACCATGAACGGGATGTCCCGGAGCCGGGTGACCTCGTTCATCATCGGCAGGGAGTCGAGCGGGTGGCCGTAGTAGTCCACCGGAAAGACATTCTTGATGTTCTCCCCCATTCCCAGAATTACCGCATCCACCCCTGCCTTCCAGCCGAGATAGACCACATCCTCGCCGTATTTCTTGCCGAACTCGGGCGGAATCTCAGTGACCGCCTTGTCCGCCAGGCCGGCACCGGTAATCCAGAGCCCGCAGAGCAGCACCTTGACATTCCGGGCAAAGGCATGGCGCATCAGCGCCACCAGCATCGGATAGAGCTCGGGCATTGACGCCGGGTCAAAGTCCACTGAAATCAGAAGCGTCTTGCCCGGCGGAATCGCCTCCACCGCATCAAAAACCGCCTTTGCCCGCGGTCCGGAGCTGACCCCGAGCCCGAGCGGTTTCAGGAGCGGAAAGAGGACCAGCACCGCCATCACAATAAAGATGATCTTCCGGTCAATTTTGAGCAGTTTCTCAAGAAAGTTCATCCCTTACCTCCTCCAAGCCAGCCGCGTTCAATTCCCAGAATCACCTTGAGTGAGGTCGCAATCGCACCCAGCGCCACTCCGAAGAGAATCGCCCGCTTTGCCGCCATGTTCGGAACTGACAGCACCCATTCCGCCACCTCGGGCAGCTTGCGCCAGAGTGACTCACCTACCGGCACCATCCCGAGCATGACCACAAAGGCGGCAATGAGCAAAAGCGCCGCCTCCTTGGTGCGCGCCCGGAACGCCCGATAGGCGGCTGATGCCATATAGAACGCCAGAATGGCAAACATTGAGGCGTTGAGCGGGACGAGCATGTTCTTGAACAGCACCTCCTGAAGCGGAGAACCGGGCTTGACACCCCAGCCCAGACCGATGACCGCAGTAATCACCAGTGCCACGAGCGTTACGATTGAATACGCCCAGCCCGGCCGCTGGCGCCTTAACCGGTCGGTATGATAGAGGATCAGACTGCCCACCCCGAGCACGAGTGCAAAGGCGGAAACAATCCGGATCCACTTGGTCGTCAGATCATAAAATGCAACTGAGACCGGATGGGGTACAAAGAACTGAATCATCATCAGAATCCCCATCCCGAGACAGATCGCCAGGGGTAAACTTCTGCGCATCATTCCTCCTCAGCTGACATTGAAGAAATTGATGATATTACTGAAGAACCCGAGCGCCGGAATTTTCGAGAGCAGAAGGAGCACCGAACCGAGAACGACGATGATGATGATCAGCATCTTGCCGTAGTCCTGTCCCTTGAGCGAACCGAGCAAAAGCGGCTCCCGGGAAAGATAGGCGGACGCCGCATACAGCTCCTCACCGATCAGGGTATAGTCGCAGGCGGTGATGAAGAACGGCAGCTGGAAGACCGAATCGGTGCCCGCAATCTGGATCGCACCGGTGGTCGCACCGGTCTCGGCAAGAATCAGCGACTCCGCCCAGAAGGTACCGAGGAAGAAGTTGGTTGCCGGCTTTTCCCGGACCATCAGACCGTCCACCGCTGCCGCATAGGCAAACTGCTCCGAGGTCACAAAGAAGATGTTGTCCGGTTTGAAGGCATCAGGCCGGCCCGCCTTGGTATACGCCTCCTTGACCACCTCCCGCGCCACCGTATAGACAATCGGATCCCGGTTCGGCACGAGCAGCGCCGAGTCATACTGGGCGGTCTTCTTCGCCACCTCGCCCAGGATGTTCAGCGAAGCGATGGTTGCGATGTCGGCAACCGAACCCAGACCGGGCACATATACGATCGGCTTGCCCATTTCGGTCGCCCGGCCGACCGCCTCCTCCACCGCATCCAGACCTGCAATCCGGCGGACAAAAAGGTACCGGCCCGCCTTCGCATGCTCAATGAAGTAGATCACCAGAGCGAAGAAGATGAGCATCGCCACCAGGATATTCACCCGCGCCCAGTTGAAAAACTGAGGCGAACTCTGCACCACCGCCGACCATGCACCCCAGACCGTATCTGCCCCGGCAACTGCTGCAACCCGGTAACGGTAGGGCTGACGGTCAGTGACCCCTTCATCCACATAGCCCTTCTCGGTGCCGGGCAGGGTGGCAACCGTGACCGTCTGTCCGTCCGCTGCCATCCGTTCGAGCACCAGCGCCTCCACCGTTACCGCCTCGGGCAGCTGCCAGCTGACGGTGATGCTTTTGCCCGCATCGTTCGGCGTATCCCGGACCGAAATGATCGGCGGGACAAAAACACCGATGAGAAAACACAGTATCAGGTTCATCATCACTCCTTATTTCCCGCTATCGTCAATTGCTGTTCCTGACACCGGCACGGAACCGAGTGGCACTTCGGACAGCCGGCGGCGTACTTGGCGCACGCCTGTTCCAGATCCACGCCGGCGATGTTTGCCAGACTCACCAGCCAGGCGAAGACATCGGCGAACTCCTCCTCCAGGGCAGACTGCCGGTTGTGACGCAGCGCCCGGGCGAGCTCACCCACCTCTTCGGTAAACCAGCGGAAGGTGCCATCCACGCCCCGCTGCCGGTCCTTTTCAAAATAAATTTCTCTTATTTGCTGCTGAAACTCCTGAACTGTCACCGCCTTTTAGTATCAGCAAGCGGGCGCCAATGTCAAGTTTATGATATCAGCCCTTCCTGATATTGACTGCCGGGAGAATCCGGTTATCATATTGTAAACAAAAAGGAGGCAATGTGCGCCTGAAAAACCTGCTGATTTTCCTCACCGTAACCTTCAGCCTGAGCCTGAGCCAAGAGCTGCTGCTCAATGGTAACTTTGAGCAGGATCTCTCCATCGGCTGGACCAGGACCGACTCCGGTTACGGTACCCATCAGGTTCTGCGGGGAACCGAATACCAGCCGGACCCGGACTATGAAGCCTGGGTTTATCAGTATGACAATCCCGGCTGGACCCGGCTGAGCCAGCGAGTTGAGGTTCCCGGCGTTGCCCTGCAGCTTTCATTCTGGGCAAAATTTGCCGAAAGCGGCGGCACCTCCACCTGCTGGCCTGCTGCCTGCTTTCAGGTCTGCTATTACGATGCCGATGCCAACCTGCTGGGCGAAACCCGGTATTTCTACTCCACCTACGCCACCTGGACACCATCACCGGTCCTCAGTCTCTACCGGATCACCAACCCGGACTGGAACCGGTATGAACTCAACATCGCCGATGAACTGACCAGTAACCTGCCCGGCGTCAACCCTTCAGATGTCGCCTTTGTTGAAGTAGCACTCTGGAGTTATACCTACAGCGGCTGAGGCACTCCGGTGGCGGAGGTCTCCGCCGACGACATCTCATTAATTAACAACAACTCCGGACCATTTATCCTGCTCAGCGCAAAAACGGTGCTTGATTCACCACCGGGCGGTAACAATAACGGCCGATTTGACCCCGGCGAATCGGGCGGTCTGATCCTTGCCCTGCGCAATATCGGCAATCAGGGCGTAGATAATGTAACCGCCCTGCTCCGCTCAACCGATTCCCGGTTCATCATCACCGACTCCACGACCAGTTACGGCTCAATCCCTGTCTGCTCAACCCGCACCAATACCGCTGACCCGTTCCGGATTCAGGTTGACCCGTCAATTCCCAAGGAAACGCCGGTCCAACTGCTGCTCCTGATCAACGGTAACGGCTATTGTGACACACTCCGGTTCCGGCTGGTTGTCGGTGAGATTGTCCAGACCGATCCGGTTCCGGACGGACCGCGCCAGCCCCCGCTCTACTGGGCTTACGATGATATTGACACCAGCTACACCCAGCATCCGGAATTCTCCTGGGTTGAAATCAACAACCTCGGCACCCGGCTCGACCTCAGTGATGACCAGACGGTGGTGCTCGATCTGCCATTCACCTGGCAGTTTTATGGTGAATACTACAGTCAGATCTCCATCTGCTCCAACGGCTGGGTTGCACCCGGCTATACGACCAGCACCGTCTACTACAACTATCCTCTGCCCAGTACCACCCTGCCCGGTGCGGTCTGTGCCAACTGGGACGACCTCTATCCGCCGATCGGCAACGGTGTCTGGTATTACCATGATGCCCCCAACCACCGGTTCATCATTGAATGGGATTCGGTCCACTATATCGGCAGCAACCTCTGGGAGCGGTTTGAAATCATCATCTACGACCAGACGGTCCCGACCCCGACCGGTGACAACCAGATTGTCGTCCAGTATCTGACCGCCAACAGCTACTCCTCCAGTACCGTCGGCATTCAGGACCCGAGTCAGTCCATTGCAATCCAGTGTCTTTATGACGGCACCTATAACAACGGCAGTGCTCCGATCGTTCCGGGCCGGGCGATAAAATATGTCACCGGCACACCAACCGCAATCCGGGAAAGCAATGAACCGGTCAAACTGCCTGCCCGGTTTTATGCCTTCCCGAATCCGGGCAGGGGCCTAATCCACTTTGTTACCGAAATCGGCACTGCCGGCTCAATCTCCATCTTTGACCGGACCGGCAGACTGGTCACCACCATCCAGCCGACAAGCCGGACCTGGGATGGAAGAGATGCGACCGGCAAACCCGTATCTCCGGGTGTTTACTTCTGCCGGCTGAAAACTGTCTCCGGACCGGAACTGGAGGCAAAACTGATAGTCACCCGCTGAACGGATGACCGGTTAACGGGGCGGGTTTTACGATTGAACCCGCCCCGAATTCTTTTTGAGCGAAAATTCGCACCCGCAGTAGTGCTGCCGGTAAAGGTCCAGCTGCCGGGAAAGTTCAACACTCCGGCGGAACCCGTCCTGTTTTTTCCAGTCACCGGCAAGGAAACCAACCCCGGACTCCACTTCCGCCTCCCGGCCCAGACGGTTGATCAGCTCCGCCTGCTTGTTCGGACCTACGGTCAGTGTAGAGGCAAACTGTGCAAATCCCAGTTCCTTTGCCTGCCGGGCGGTTGTCAGCAGCCGGAGTCTAAAGCAGACCGGGCACCTGTGCCCGCCTTCCGGCTCCGCCTCCAGCCCGGACACCGAGCTCAGAAAAACTTTATGGTCATACTCACCCCGGAGCAGGGGAATATCGAAAAATGCGGCAACCCTTGCCACCGCCTCGCACCGGCGCTCATACTCCTCCGGAGGAAAGATATTGGGATTATAAAAGAAACCGGTAATCTGATACCGCTCGACCAGCCGCTCAATCACCACCGTGGCACAGGGACCACAGCAGATGTGCAGCAGCAGTCGGTGCTTCACCGGACCCCGGTCTGGGACACTTCCTTCAGCGCCTTGAGTTCGTTAACGAGCTGATTTGCCTCGTAGACATTGCGGGCATAGAGCAGCACCACCCCTTTGTGCTCCTTTTTCTCATCCCGGGGCAGCAGTTTGAGAAAGTCCTCCACCTCCTGCTGTTTCATCTTGAGAAAGCCGGCAAGATGCTCCAGGCTGGTGCGCACCACCACCACCACCTCATCCGGTTTGGGAAAGGGCCAGCGGGAGGAGTCAACCGCCACCACAATCGTCCCCTCCCGGACCGCACGCTGGATATTTTTGGGGGTAAAATATTCAAATCCGCGCCGGACCAGGCCGAGATCATCAATGTAAACGAGCCGTTCCAGAATCGCCTGCTGCTTCGGGGTCGTCCCTTCAACCGGAAACGGCTCATAAACCTTCTGGGGTTGCGGTTCTTCCTGACCGATGGCGGTCACGGTCGGGGTGTACTCCAGATAGGGGGTACTGACCGGTTTTTCTGCCGGTGGTTCCGGCTCCTCACCTCCCAGCACCTTGGGGAAAACAATCTCCAGCCCATCGATCTCCAGATAGTCATAGCTCATCAGCCGGACCTGCAGGTTCATTGTGCTCAGATACTCCATCATTTTCTCAATCGCCTCATCCATCCGGTCGACCGCAATCACCATTGGAAACTTGCCCTCCTCCAGACTTTTTTCCACCCCCGCCCGGAACCGGGCAGAATCAAACGCACCACTGCGCCCGCGGAGCTGTTCAGTCAGTTTTATCCCCTCCGGGTCACCAAACATCGCTGCCAGCGTTTTAAACGGCTGATGCCAGAGCCTGCCGGTTGCTGCCAGCAGGTCACCCGCCATCGCACTGACTCCACCTTCAATCTGCTGATCCGGACAGCCGACAATCGCAATCCTGCCTGCCTCATCCACCGCAACGAAAACCCGGGCAGAGGTGGCACCGGGCATCACCGCCAGCGCCCTTGGAGTCCAGTTGCCGAGTGCCAGCCCGATAAACTCCGGAGTCTGCTGGAGCAGTTCGGCAAGCGAGAAATCAGCCGGGACCGCTCCCGCCTGACTGGGGACGGGCAGCTTTACCTCATACCAGACCCTGCCCGGACTTTTTGACCGGATACAGCAGTGCTTCATTTCGCTCCTCCGGAGCCGTTTCTGGGTTTTGGCGGTGGCCGTTTGCCCGACATCACACCGGGCTTGGTGCCCGGCGACGGCGGTTTGGCAATCTTCTTTGCCGGCTCGGTCGGCACCGCACCCGCACCGATTCTTGTTGAAGGCTCAACTGTGGGTTCGGGCGGCGGTCCGGCTGCCGGCGGTGGAGCAGACGGTGCCGGCGGTGGCTCCACCGGTGCCCAGTAAACCCCGGCTGGCTGAGACCTGACCGGTTCAGACTCAACTGCCGTCTCCACCTGCACCGGCTCCAGAACCACGATTCCGCCACTCGCCCAGGCGGAGTAGCTTACCAGTCGGGCATTCAGATTCATGCCCTTGAGATAGTCGAGCACCTGCCGGACCTCACCTTCCGGTTCAGCGGTGACAATCAGAATCGGAAACCGGCCCTTTTCCAGATTGGCGCTGACCGCCGCCTGGAACTGCTCAAAATCCCAGTCCGCACTGCTCCGCGCCAGCATCAGCTCCTCCAGCTCCACCCCTTCGGCCTCGGCAAACAGCCGGGAAAACTGCTCATAGCTCATCCGCCACATTCTCGTGCTGGCAGCCAGAATGTCTGCCACTGTCGTGGTATAGGCGCCCGGTCCGCTTTCATCCGGACAGCCGACGATATAAAGTCCGCCCGACTCCTGCACCGCCAGAAAAACCGGCGAACGCACATCGGCAATCTCGGTCAGCGACAGAACAACCCGGAAGGGCACCATTCCGGCATCAGCCAGATTCAGAAAATTGGGATACTGATGGACCAGTTCCGCAATACCCGGTCCGATTTTCATCCCGGAAGGCCTGACTGCCTGTGGAAAGAACTGCCAGACCGGCTGCGCACCGGTCACCCGGACATAAAACCGGCTGGTCACCCGAGCGCGCCGCGTTGCACCCACACTGAAATTTTAATGCCCGGCTTGAGTGCTGTCAAGCCTTGGCTGACTCCTCACCAAACAGCGCCTGCTTTCTGAGCAGCAACTCCCACTGCTCATCCACATAGCGCTGCAGTTCCGCAATCACCTGCTGACCCGCCTCACTGCCGAACAGATGCCGGAACCGGCCCTGGGGCTTGAGGAACTCCTCCAACGGCAGCTTTTTCGTCGGTGTATAATTCACCTTGTACCGACCGTTTTCGTATTCATAAAGCGGCCAGTAGCAGGTATCGGCTGCGAGCCGGGAAAGTCTGACCGTCTCGGAGGGCAGGTGGCGCCAGCCGAGCGGGCAGGGCACAAGCACATTCAGAAAGCTCGGACCCGGTGCATCCAGCGCCTTCTGGACCTTGGTCGCCAGGTCCCGCCAGAAAAACACTGTGGTCTGCGCCGCATAGGCAACATCATGGGCAATCACAATCTCCATGATGTTCTTGCGGTGCTGAACCTTTCCCGGCAGAACCCTGCCTGCGGGTGAGGTGGTGGTATCCGCACCATAGGGTGTGGCGGAGGAACGCTGAATCCCGGTATTCATATAAGCCTCATTGTTGGTGCACACATACAGAAAGCGGTGCCGGCGTTCCAGTGCGCCGGAGAGCGCCTGCAGTCCGATATCATAGGTCCCGCCATCACCGGCAAAGGCAATCACCCTAATGTCATCCTGAATCAGCCCCTTCTTTTTTGCAAACCGGTATGCCGCCTCCACGCCGGCTGCGGTTGATGCGGCAGTCTCAAACGCAGTATGGATCATCGGCACCTGCCAGGCGCTGTGCGGATAGATGGAGGAGAAGATCTCCAGACAGCCGGTTGCCATCGTCGTCACCACCGGCCGGGGCTGGGCAGCCAGAAGAATCTGCCGCACCGCCAGCGCCTCGCCACAGCCGGCACAGGCACGGTGACCGTGAGAAAAAAGCTCCTGATTTTTTGCCAGGTCCTGAAGTTTCAACATGCTCACCTCACTCCCACATAGGTTACCAGTTCATCCTTTTTGCCCGAAAGCACCTGCTCATAAACCATCCGGGCATCTTCCGGGGAAAACTCCCGTCCGCCCAGACCGTAAACATAGGAAAAAACCTTCGGCCTTTCCGGCAGATCATACAGCACCGAGGTGATCTCGGTAAACAGCGGACCTCCATAGGAGTTGACCGCATCCACCCGGTCCATGACCCCGATCTTGGGAAACTTCGCCAGACTGGTGCGGAGCAGATTGTGGACCAGCGGCCGGAACACCCGCAGCTTCACGAGCCCGACCTTCCTGCCCTCGGCCCGGAGCTGGTCAACTGCCACCCGGCAGGTCCCGCAGGCTGAACCCATGACCACCAGCACCGCCTCCGCATCCTCGCACCGGTACTCCTCCAGCACCGGATAGTATCTGCCGAACCGCTGGCCGAACTCCTGCTGCACCTCCTCAATCACCGGCAGTGCCCGTCTCATCCCCTCAATCTCACTGCGCTTGAACTCAAAATAGTAATCCTGCAGGGTTGCGGGACCGACGAGAATCGGGTTGCGCCAGTCCAGGAGGTTGTAGTTCGGTTTCGGCTGACCCAGAAACTCCCGGACCGCCCGATCCTCCAGCGTCTCAATCCGCTCCTGACAGTGGGAAAGGATAAACCCGTCGATCGCCACAATTGCCGGCAGATACGCCCGCTCCGCAATCTTCACCGCCATGATCAGCGTATCATACCCCTCCTGCACCGTCTCACAGAAGAACTGCAGCCAGCCCGAATCTCTTGATGCCACCGAATCGGAATGGTCGCCATGAATGTTGAGCGGTGAGGAAAGAGACCGTGATGCTACCGCCATGACAATCGGCAGACGCAGACCCGCAGCGATGAACAGCATCTCATGCATCAGCGCCAGCCCCTGCGAGGCGGTTGCGGTCATCACCCGCCGGCCGCAGGCGGCCGCACCGATACAGGCGGTCATCGCCGAATGCTCACTCTCCACCGGCACAAACTCGGTATCCACCTCACCATCAGCAACATAGTTGGAAAACAGCTGGACAATTTCGGTTGAGGGCGTGATCGGATAGGCGGCAACCACATCCGGGTTGATCTGTTTCATCGCATAGGCAAGCGCCTCGTTACCGGTTTTTGCCAGAATCATTTCTTCTCCTTTTCCATCTCAATTGCCTTTGCCGGACAGATACCGGCACAAATTCCGCACCCCTTGCAGTAGTCATAGTCAATGCCCACCACCTTCCCATCCTGAATCAGGATCGCCGAATCCGGACAGTAGATCCAGCACAATAGACACTGCCGGCACTTCTCATTATTCCAGACCGGCCGCAGACTCCGCCAGGCACCGGTCTTGTTCTCCTTTACTGCCTGCAGGTCGCTAATAATCGCACCGCAGGGCAGCTCCTGCCAGCCTTTCAGTTTCCTTGCCATCATCGCCCCCTTCAGTTCAGCCCTTTGACTTCGGCGAATGCGCGCCGGATACTCTGAAGATTGTCCTCAACCAGCTTCTCCCGGCCCCGGAACTTCGCACTCAACTTCGAACGGATCGCCGCAATCATCGGCTCCAGCTCGAGCACCCCGGTCACCCGCGCCAGCGCGCCCAGCATCGGCGTATTCGGCACATCTTTCCCCACGGTTTCCATCGCAATTGTTGACGCATCTACCGTATAAACCCGGACCGATTCCGGCAGACCCAGTCGTTCTCTGAGACTGTCCGGACTCTCGGCGGTATTCACCAGAAGAATGCCACCCGGTTTGAGCCCTTCGGTCACCCGTGCCGGCTCAATCAGTGACGGGTCAAGCACCACGACAATATCCGGATTTTTGATCCCGGAATGACTGTAAATCGGCTCCTCAGAAAGCCGGTTGAATGCGGTCACCGGCGCGCCCATCCGCTCCGGTCCGTATTCGGGAAATGCCTGAATATACTTGCCGGTCTCCAGCGCCGCCTCACCGAAAAGCAGCGCTGCGGTCTTTGCACCCTGACCGCCCCGGCCATGCCATCTGATTTCCAGAACCTTTGCCATTAGACCTCCGTTTTTCAAAAGTAGAAAGTAATATTAATTCACCCGCAGTATAAGTCAAAATTTACCACCAAGAAGACGCTGTGCCACCAGTGCGCTTCGCTCCTTGTCCTTGATCTCCAGCATCAGATCAAAATCATACCCGGCAAGCGCTGCCAGCAACCGGCGGAAATGCTCAGAATCAATATGACGGGCATGGGTCCCGGGCCGGGCACCGCTGAGCTGGGAGCTGTAGTCCACCATCGGCAGCCCGTCCCTCCGGCGCCAGGTGACGGCACACCGCTCAAATGCGGTCCGCCAGTCGCTGCCGTCACCGTTGACCTCGTGGTGAAAGGAGTCAAAAACGACCGGGATGCCGGTCTCAGCACTGACCGCCAGGCAGTCAGCCACATTGTAAAGCCGGTCATCATTCTCAATCACCAGCCGGCGCCGGACAGCTGCCGGCAGCCGGTGATAGACCCGGACAAACCGCTCCAGGCTAGCCCGCTTGTCACCATAGACCCCGCCCAGATGAATCTGCACCTTGGCGCTCCTGTCCAGACCGAGCAAATCCAGCACCCGGCAGTGGTAGACCAGCTCCCGGATTGAATCCTGAATAATCCGGTCATCTTTGGCATTGAGCAGGACAAACTGGTCCGGATGCATTGATATCCGCATCCCGCTCTTTCTGATCAGCTTGCCGATCTGCCGGAACCGCCGGGCAAAGACCAGATACCAGGGATAGGTGTTCACCGGATGAGCGGCAAACGGAACGAGGTCCGAGCTGATCCGGAAAAAGCCGATCCCGTGCTCGATGTTCCAGTTGACCGTCTCGGCAAGGCAGTCAAGATTATTCCTGACCGTCAGCCGCAGCCGCTCCCTTGAATAGGAATGGAGCCGGAAGGTTTTTGTCCCCCGGCACTCGAGGCTCAGGTTGATGCAGGGATAGCCGATCCGGATCACCGCTAACGGTCTCTGCCCTTGCCCGAATCGGCGATATCTGCGAGCGCCTCAGGATAGGGCTGAAAGAAAACCTGCTTTTCCAGATAGGGCTCACCAAACCGGACGATCCAGGAACGGAGCAGACTGACCGGCACACTCAGCGGCAGTCTGCCCCGGCGGAAGGCATCAATTGTATCCAGAAAGAACGCCTTTTCGCCCGAGCTCAGTTTCTCCTTGAAATAACCCAGGGCATGGAGCAGGACATTGATCGCATTCGTATACTTCGGCGGTCTGCTCAGCGTCCGGGAGAAAACCGGCTCATATTCCGTCAGTACCGCGGGTACCGGCCGTCTGCCCGCATCAGCAACGATCCTGCCCAGCTGTCTGAGCCCGTCCGGACTGAAGGCCAGAAGCAGCAGCTTGTGCCGGGTGTGAAACTCCACCAGTGCCCCTGGTGACGGCTCTGCCCTCAACTGCCGGAACCGGGCAAGGGCAAACAGCCGGCAGAGAAAGCTCTCCCGGATGAGAAAGTTCCGGAGCCGGCCCTCATCCTCCACCGGCAGATTCCCGAATCGTGTCAGCACCGCACCGCCAAAGAACCCGCGCCGGGTAAACGCCGGGTAGATATTACCCTCCTCATTGTAAGCCTTGACATCCCGGGTGCCGCACGAGGGTGAGCGGGACTTGAGCACGAAACCGTCCACCGCACCAAGCCGGTCAAGAAAGGAGTTAACAAACTCCTGCATCCGGGCGGTCAGGTCCAGTCCGGTTGCCGGCTGAATGAGCCGGATTTCACCCTCAAGATAGACGATCTTGATCGGCGGCCTCGGCACCCCGAGCCCGATCTCCACCTCCGGACAGACGGTCACCGGCTGAACAAATCCCTTCAGCCGCTCCACAAAATCGTCACGGATGATCTCACCGTTATACCTGCAGGCCTCAAACCCGAGACAGCGGGAAAAAAGCACCCTGGGCACCGGTTGCATGGAAAATATTAACCCACGATTCCCCTTACCGCAAGATATGCCCATCATCCAGTTAGAGTCAAGGACCGGAGTAAAATTCACTCCGGTTTAAGCCCGGAATGATAACCATTTATTTATCAATAAGATCAGAATTTGCACCCCAGAACACCCTGCCCGGCAGGCAGTTCCCGGCAGGGTTGCCGGAAGGTCATGGCACCGGTTGACCCGCCTTTCCTTTTCAGGATAATCTCATTGTCAGTGCGAGGGCTTTTTCTCTGCCTGCTGCTGCCGGGTCAGCCACTTGTTGACTCCATCTTCCATCATCAGGCAGAGATTACCGCCCGGCTGAAGGGTGTAACCTATCTGGCAGACCTCACCTATATTGAAACCGACCTGCTTACCGGCAGTGCCGACACCATCACCTGCCGGCGCCGGGTGATTATGGACCGGTATGAAAATCAGCAGGATGTGTTTCTGAGTGTTGCGGTCAACCGCCAGCCGGTTCAGGAACGGCAGCGGAACCGGGTACTCAGCAGTCTGCGCCAGAAAGGGATGTTTGCCCGCCAGACCCGGCTGCCGTTTCTGCTGGAAAACCGGGATTTCTATCTTTATACTGATGCCGGAGCGGTAACAGCCGGCTGCGAGACACTGCGCGCAGTCCGGTTCACGCCGAAAGAGCCGGACCGGCGCCACATCACCGGCACCGGCTACTTTCTGCCCGGAAGCTGGGAGCCGGTAAAACTGGAGTTTGTGCCGGCAGAACTGCCCCGGGTCGTTGACCGCGCCCGGATGGTTTTGAGGTATGACCTGATTGAGCGCTTCTGGCTGCCGGTGGAGTTCAAACTGGAAATGGAGCTGAGCCTGAGGCTGATCCGGACCCTGATGCACCGCCGGATTGAGGTCCGCGAGACCTATTCCGGCTACCGGCTCAGGCTGAACCCGGAGTCCGCGGAATGAACTGGACCGGCCTGCTCCTTGTTCCTGCCGCTTTTTTCAGCGGAGCGCTGATGTTCTCCTGGTGGCTGGCACGGCTCCGGGGCAGGGATCTGCGCCAGATCGGCGACGGCAACCCGGGTGCGGTCAACGCCTTCCGCGCCGCCGGTCCGGTGATCGGCATCCTGGGACTGCTCCTTGACTTTCTCAAGGGCATGATCCCGGCCGGGCTCGGCTTCTGGCATTTCCACATCTCCGGTATCCTTCTTTTCCTTCTGATTCTCGCGCCGGTGCTCGGCCATGCCTTCTCGCCGTTTCTCCGCCTGCGGGGCGGCAAGGGGCTGGCGGTCACCTTCGGGGTCTGGTCCGGGATAACCCTCTATCAGGTTCCGGTATTTCTCGGCGCCCTGCTGATTCTGACCAAATTCATCCTGCGCCTGAAGCGGGACGCCTGGTGTGTCGCCCTGACGATGCTCTGTCTGCCGGTCTTTGTCGGACTCCGGTACCGCTCCCTGCCGCTTTTTGCCGCCGCACTGGGTAATGCGGTGCTCGTCATCTGTCAGCACCGCCGGGAGCTGCGCCGGTGAAACCGTTTACCCTGTTTGTCGACTCCGCCCGGATCCTGCTCTTTGTCTTCGTCCAGTTTCTGATCACAATCACCAACCTCCTCCTGCTCCGCCGGCGGACAGAAAAAAACGGGCGGTCCTCCTTCCCCAGGGTCTCGGTTCTGATTCCGGCAAGAAACGAGGAGGCGACGATCGGACCCTGTGTCGCATCACTGCTCGCTCAGGATTATCCGGATTACGAGGTTCTGGTTCTGGATGACCGCTCTCAGGACCGCACGGCTGAAATTCTGCAGAGTTTCTCCTCACCCCGGCTCCGGCTCACTGCCGGACAGCCCCTGCCCGCGGGCTGGACCGGCAAAAACTGGGCATGCCACCAGCTGGCAGGTCACGCCACCGGCGCCCTGCTGCTTTTCACCGATGCCGACACCGTCTTTGCCCCTGACGCCCTGAGCCGGGCGGTTGCTCTCCAGCAGCATTACCGGCTGGACCTCCTGACCGGCATCGTTCACAATCAGGTCCGGACCTTCGGTGAACAGCTGACCGTCCCCTTTGTCATCTGGTCAATCATCACCATCCTCCCCCTGCTCGTTGCCTACCGGTGGCGCCGCTCCCAGGCGTTCGCCGGTGCCAGTGGCAAGTTTCTGCTCTTCACCCGTACCGCTTACTGGCAGCTCGGCGGTCATCAGGCGGTAAGAGGCGAGGCGGCTGAGGACCTGGCGCTCGCCCGGAAGGTGAAACGGCTCGGACTGAACTGGCGGTTTGCTGACCTCACTCCGCTGGTCACCACCCGGATGTATCAGGGCTGGCAGGATGCCTGGCACGGCTTTACCAAAAATTTCTTTGCCCTCTTCGACTACCGGCTCCTGCCGGCGGTCTTTGTCTGGAGCTGGCTGCTCGTCATCACCTTTCACCCGCTTTATACCCTCACCCGGGCACAGTTTGATTTCAACTTCTGGTGCGCCCTGCTGACCGTCATCCTTCAGCTCGCCTGCTGGCTCATAATCTCCTTCCGCTTCCGGCTGCCGCACCACCTTCTCCTGCTCCATCCGCTGATCATCCTCAATGCCAGCCTGATTGGATTTGCCTCAATCCTGCTCACTATCATTGGGAAAAACAGCTGGAAGGGCAGAAATCTGCCCCGGCACCGGATCAGAATCGTCTGATCATCACCACGACCAGCTCCGGATTCTGTGAGCTGCCGGGCGGATAAAACCTATTGACAAATATTGTCTTATGGTTATAATTGGGCGAGAGGAGATGAAGATGCCGGAACCCTTAAAAAGGAGAGTCATATGAAACCCATGAAACTGATCGCGGTGCTCCTGATCGCAACGATTGCTGCTGCGCAGGAGCTGCCGGTGGTATTCCCGGTCGCTGGGGAACACACCGCTGATCTCTCAGATGCCCGTCAGGATATCACCGGACAACCTGCAGTACCGGTACCCGCCTGGCGCAGGCTTGCCCGGCTGACAGCTGCGGAACGAACCAATGCCTGTATCAGTGTCGAACTGCCCGCAGCTGCCTCCAATGAGGCACTGGCATTAGCCCGGCTGATTCAGGAAACCTGGAATAACGGCAATTTTGAGCATGCGCTTAACCTGTTTGAGGAGCTTTCCCGACTGGTAAATCCTCAGTTCATTTCGATTGGCTGTTCCTGGAGGGAGCCGATTCCGACGGTCGGCACCGACTGGGGTAATGATGTCCGGGTTGGAAACCGGGATTCAATCTACTGCATCCAGCTGGACATCCATCGGGCATCCGGCAACCTGCTTGCGGTGCTGGCATATACCGAAGGAGGAACCTGGTGCTGGTCAATGAATATTTCTACCAATGGCGGCACAAGCTGGTCCGAAACTTTTACCTGGTGGGCAGTATTTCCGGTCCTGGCGGTGAATGCTGCGGTTCTGGGTGCAGACTGCTATGTCACCTATGAACATGCACCTAACCACAGTATTCTCCGGCTGCGCCGCTGTTACGCCAGTAATGGTGCCGAGCACCTCTTTCAGGGCGGGCAGAATTTTGTGAACGTTGCCGAGTATTCAGGTGCCGATTCCATCTTTCAGATCGCCATCTGTGCAAATCAGGACTTTTATGACAACCGGCTGTACATCCTGCCACTGCTTTATTCCGGCAAAATCCGTTACTACTGGGATGACACCTCAGCGGTTTCCTGGGATTCAACACCAGACCCTGGAATTACCGACGCCCGGCACGGTATTGACGCCACCTGCAACGAAGGTTATGACAGCACCTTCATCTGGTGTTCCTATGTTGCCACTGACAACAATGTTAAAATCGTGGGCCGGCGTGGAACCGGCTGGCGGACATTCATTTCCTATCCGAGCGACCCGGCAGCGGCTAGTTGCAATACCGCAATCGGTGCCTGGCGTGATACGGTGCTCTGTGCCTTCGTGTACCCGGGTGCTGTTGTCGACCATGTCCGCTATCTTGTTAACTACCAGGGTGGCAATCCGGGCTCAACCTGGTACTACCTCCATGTGGGCGGCGACTCAACGATACGCTCCGAATCACCGGATGTCGCATTACGCGAAGGAGGTGGCTCGGCGATTATCTACCGCTACTACTCCAACCCGCGGGAGCTCAGGTATGTCTGGCGGCGCTACAGCGGTATCTGGAGCACTCCGGTTTCGGTCGCGGACCACGAACCCTACTGGAACCATCCGGCAATTGAGTATCTCGGCGGCAACGCCTATGGTGTGCTTTATCTCACCTGGAATGCACCGCAGTACCGGGCAGCCTATTTTGACCGGACCGACTGGACCGGAATTGCTGAACAGCGCCGGCTGATTATGGAGGAAAATATCCTTAATGTGACCCCAAACCCGCTCAACCGGACCGGCTGGCTCCACTACACAGTTGAAAACCCGGCACGCCTCACCGTGCAGCTCTTTGACCGGAGCGGCCGGCTGGTTACCACCATCTATAATGGCGAAACCGGTGCGGGCAGACATTCATTGCGATTTGATGCTGCCGGACTCGTTCCCGGTGTTTACTTCATCAGAGCAGAAGCCAACGGCGAGGTGCTGACCATTCCCTTCAGCGTAGTCCATTAACAGTTAATACTCAAACCGTAAATCTTGACGGGGCGGGTTTGTCCCGCCCCGTATTCATTTCAAGATATTGAAAAATTACTTAAGTTAGCTAATCCTCGGCGCCGGAACGGGGGTGTGCCTTGTCATAGATCCGGCGCAGCCGCTCCACGGTCAGATGGGTGTAAATCTGGGTTGACGAAAGCGAGGCATGCCCCAAGAGCTCCTGAACCGCCCGCAGGTCCGCACCCCGCTCCAGCAGATGGGTAGCAAAGGCATGGCGCAGGGCGTGCGGATTGGTGGCACCGGCACCACTGATGCGGCTCAGTGCGCGCCGGACAATATGCTGAACCGAACGGGTGGTCAGACGCCTGCCCCGCAGGTTGAGAAACACTGCCTTTTCCTCCGGATACCCCCGCACCGCCAGATAACGCTGAATCGCCTCCGCCTCCTTCCGTCCCAGAGGCAGAATCCGCTCCTTGCCCCCCTTGCCCAGGACCCGGATCCTCTCCGCCGCAAAGTCGATGTCCTGAATGTTGAGCCCGACCAGCTCTGAAGCCCGCAGACCCGAACCGTAAAGCGTCTCCAGGATCGCCGCATCGCGCAGCGACCGGACTGACTCATCAAGCGGCTTGAGCGCCTCATGCACCTGAAACTCGGTCAGCAGTGGCGGCAGCCGGCGTTCCAGCGGTGGTCCCTTAATCCCCCGTGCCGGATTGCGCTCCAGTACCCCGGTTACGGTCAGAAACCGGAAAAAGGAGCGCAGAACCGAGAGCTTGCGCGCAGTGCTTTTGCCGGTGTAGCCATAGCGCATCACCGCTCCGGCAAAGTCCCGGATATCGCTCCGCTCAATCTGCGCCAGCGGCTTGCCGTTCAACACTTCGGCGCAGAAATCAAAAAACTGCTTCAGATCCGCCTCATAGGAGCGGACGGTATGAAATGAATACCCCCGTTCCTTTTTCAGATAATCAAGAAACTGAACAAGCGCCCGGCGGTATTCCGGTGACAACTCCACAAAGGGAGCATATCCGGAAAACCGCCGGGCGTCAAGCCCGGAAAAACGGCTGGCTAATCGGTCAGAACCACCCTGCCGGTAACCTCTCCGGTTCGAGCCTGGACCCGCAGGAAATACACCCCTTTACCGCAACCCCGCATATTCACCAGCCAGTGCACTCTGCCGCTGCCGGCGATCTGAGGTGTCAGCGTATGCACAAGCCTGCCACTAGGATCATAGATCGCACCCTGAACCAGTTCTCCCGCATCGCCATCGACGAAAACCTGAAATTCACCCCGGACTGGATTGGGCAGCACCTGCAGTTTCGCCGGTCTGAAGGCAGCCCCTGACTGCACCTCACCAATCCCGGTCGGTGGTGTAGTGACATAGACTCCGCCGCCATTGGTGCCGGCAAATATCATCCGTGGCGCACTGCCCCGGAACGCCAGTGTCAGGATGTCAGTTACCTCCAGACCCTCGTTGTCCTGCACCCAGGTTGCACCGCCATCACTCGTCCGGAAAATTCCTGTACTTGTGCCCGCATAGATTAAACTGTCATTTGCAGGGTCAATTACGACCGAACGGACCATGGTAAAGGTGCCGGTCCGGTTCCAGCTGGCACCGCCGTCAGTTGAACGGTAAAACCCCTGACTGGTGCCCGCATACATCAGACCCGGAGTCCGGACAGAAGCGGCCAGCGAATAGACAATTCCGCTCAGGCCATTGCCGGTATGTTCCCAGGTATTGCCGAGATCGGTACTCACCAGCAGCAGTTTGTAATTGTAGATCGAATCTCCGCCCAGCAGAATCCGGTTCGGGACAAACGGATCAAAAATGCACGCATTCACCCGGGCAATTGAATCCATGATTGTATCCCGGATCCAGGTGGTACCGTTATCAGTTGTGTAGGAGGTCTGAATCCGGTAGGCGTTATTGATATACCCGTATCCGCAGGTGAAAATTACCTCAGGGTTGTCCGGTGACATGGCAACTGCCGCACCGTCGCCAAGATAACTTTCAATCTGTGTCCAGACGGACCCGCCGTCTGTGCTCCTGAAGAGCTCGGCGTTTCCTCAACCCGAACCTTCCAGCGCCCAGACGGTCAGCGGATCGCGCGGATCGACCGCAATGGAGATGATATTCCCGCAGGAGAGAAAATCCGGACAGCGACGCCAGGTAGACCCGTTATCAGTTGATTTATACACACCATCGTTCAGACACTCCACATAGAGGGTCGCCGGATCATCTGCCAGCGCCACCACCTTGACCTGACTGAGGAACAGCTCTTCAATCAGATTCTCCCAGGTATCACCATAATTGGCTGACCGGAACAGGCCGGTTTTGGTCCCGACATATACCGTCGGCGGGCTGTTCGGATTGCTCATCAGGCAGAAATTAGGGGTGCCTGACAGACCGCGGTTGACAACTGTCCAGGTCCGTCCGGTATCCTGACTGCGATACACACTGCCGCTGGTAGAGGCATAAAGCACCGCCGGGTTGCCGGATGCCCCGGTGAGCCGGTAAACCGCAGCCAGACTGGTTACCCGCGTCCAGGTCTGACCCCGGTCGGTTGAACGGTAGATACCGCTGGTATAGGGTGCTACAAAAATCAGATTCGAATTTGCCGGACTGATATAGATCGCATATGGATAATAACCGCTGATGCCGAACGGCAGCTCCTCCCAGGTCTGACCCCGGTCTGAGGAGCGATGGAGCGTCGTCAAACCCGAAGCCCGGTAGCCGCCGACATAAACGGTGGCAGTATCAACCGGATCAATTGCCAGGGAATAACCATAGGCGTTGGTCGTTGTCGTATCAAAATAAAAGGCAGACCAGGTATTGCCACCATCATCACTTCGGACCAGCACCTGCTTATAGGGGCTGGCGCCATAGTAATATCCCGTAGCATAGATCACATTCGGATTTTGCGGATTGAACGCCATCTCCCGGAAGTAGTTGGAACTGGGGGTATTCAACCGCATCCAGGATGCACCGCCGTCAGTTGTCCTGTAAATTGAAGAACCGAGACAGGCATAAACGATACTGGGATCGGCAGGATGAACCAGCAGATCATAAACATAACCGGAAAGCACACCCGTAGTCTGAACCCAGGTTGTCCCTTCATCAGTCGATTTTACCAGCCGCGTGGAGCTGTTATAGGGGGCAAAGTAGATCACCGCCGGGTTGGTATTGCTGATGTCACCCGAATACACATTACCACCACCAGGACCGACTGGTGTCCAGAGTGCCAGCAGTAAACCGAAACAGACGCTAACGATCACCAGTAGCCTCTTCAATAATACCTCCTTTCAGGTTTGTAATATCTTAAAAAACATTGCTCCGCTGTCAACGAACAGCCCGGCTCGGCGCAGGTTGACTTGAACCTGCCGATAATTAAAATCTGAAAACGGGTGGCGTAGCTCAGCTGGCAGAGCAGTGGAATCATAATCCACGGGTCAGGGGTTCGACTCCCTTCGCCACCATACACGAAAGCAGAACAACGGTGATTATATTACTTCAGTTCAATAAAAAGCACGGCGGAGCCCAAAGGTTCCGCCTTTACTTTTATTAAAGGAGGTCAAATGGGCCTTGAGGAAACCAAGTCCAGGTTCATCTGGATGAATGGCAACTATGTCCCCTGGGAAGAGGCAAAAATCCATATCTGCTCCCATGTGATTCACTACGGCACCGGTGTCTTTGAAGGCTTGCGCTGTTATAAAACGCCGAAAGGCCCGGCGGTCTTCCGGCTGGCAGATCACACCAACCGCCTTTTCAATTCGGCAAAAATCTACCGGATGGAAATACCGTTCACCCGGGAACAGATCAATCAGGCAACGGTGGAACTGATTAAAAAGAACGAGCTGGACGAATGTTACATCCGGCCGATTGTCTATCGCGGTTATAAGGAGCTGGGAGTAAATCCGTTCGGCTGTCCGGTCGATGTTGCCCTGATTACCTGGAAATGGGGAAAATACCTGGGCCCGGAGGCGCTGGAACAGGGTGTGGATGTCATGGTCTCCTCCTGGAACCGGATGGCACCCAATACCTTTCCGGCAATGTCCAAGACCTGCGCCAATTATATGAACTCCCAGCTGATCAAGATGGAGGCATTGACCTACGGCTTTGTTGAAGGTATCGCCCTTGATGTCTTCGGCTTTGTCTCTGAAGGCTCCGGGGAAAATCTGTTTGTCGTACGCAATGGCGTTATCTACACCCCTCCGCTCCATGCCACTATCCTTCCCGGAATTACCCGCGATACCATCATCACCCTGGCCCGCGAGCTCGGTTACGAAGTCCGGGAAACGATGATGCTGCGGGAAATGCTCTATCTGGCAGATGAAATTTTCTTCACCGGCAGCGCTGCCGAAGTCACACCGATCCGCTCGGTTGACCGGATCACCATCGGTAATGGCAAATGCGGACCGGTCACCCGGCGGCTCCAGCAGGAGTTCTTCGCCATCATTGAACTCAAGCGGGAAGACCGCTACGGCTGGCTGACCTTTGTCCGATGAAAGTTGCACTGGGAGCAGATCACCGCGGATTTTACCTCAAGGAATCACTCAAATCACTGCTTTCCCGCTTGGGCCATCAGGCGATTGACTGCGGCACATTTACTGCCGAGCGGACCGACTACCCGGATTACGCATTTGCGGTCGGAAAAATGGTCGGCACCGGCAAGGCGAACCGGGGTATACTGATCTGTGCTACCGGGATCGGCATGTCCATTGCTGCCAACAAACTGCCAGGGGTGCGGGCGGCTCTCTGCCTTAATGAAAAAATGGCCCGTCTCAGCCGGGAGCACAACAATGCCAATATTCTGTGTCTTGGTGCGGACCTGCTCACTCCGGAAACGGCAAAAAGGCTCGTCCGGGTCTTTTTGAAAACAGAATTTACCAATGGGCGTCATACCCGCAGAATCAGAAAAATATCGTTAAGGGAAAAGAAAATTTAACGCTGCAGCGCGATAATCGTCAGAATCAGGGAAACAGTGGGAATTCCGACTTGAGAAACGATTGTTACCACATCCTGCCACCATCTGATACCGTAACGGGGCACAACAATGACATCGCCTGCCTCCACCACCGGATTGGATCTTGCCGGAATGCGTCTCCCCTGACGAACAATCGTTACCCCGGCTAAATTGCCATTTTCCGTAGGTCCGCCCGCCTGTCCGACATAATCACTTACCCGGAAATGCGGGGTGTAAAGAAATGAACCGGGGTTGGTCACTTCTCCCTGAACATAGACGAAAGAGTTGATTGGCGGCACCACTACCACATCCGCATTTACCAGTTCAATATTCTGGGAGGAATCGTTTTCGAAAATTACCCGGTGCAGATCGACCGGAATTCTCTTTCTTTCTCCATTTCCCCCCAGCACCAGTCGCTCAACATAGCAGTTGTGCAGATCGGCCCAGGGTGTAATGCCCCCCGCCTTCCGGATCAGATCAAAAACCCGCTCGCCCGGTTTCAGTTCGTATACCCCTTCGCTCATTCTCTCCTTTTCAGTGGTCAAAGCAGAGGCCCGGATTCGATATTCACCCCTCCCGAACACCGCGCCGCGAACCGTAACCAGCCCCTCCACCGGTGGCACATAAATGACATCACCCGATTCAATGAACGGGTTTGCCTGCAGGTCCCCCTCATTTTCAAACCGCTCAATGTCCACATTGGCGAAGGGCAGTCCACCGCGGATCAATACAATTCTGGTTTTGGACCCGAGGGGCGACAGGCCACCGGCCCGGGCGATCAGCTGCGAAACCCGTTCAACCGGTGAAGCATTGTAGGCACCGGGATATTGCACCTCACCAGTTACAAAGACAATCGCTGACCGCAGTCCCATCAGAGTAAGCTTGACCTCAGCATCCCGGAAGTAGCGACGCATCACCTGAGCCAGAGTGTCCTGTGCTTGGCGCAGTGTAAGTCCGGAAACGGTAACAGCATCTACTACATCCAGCGTGAGGGACTTTCCTGTGCCATCGTATGAAGGTGCCAGTGGTCCGAGCGGAAGATTGATCGTAATCTTCCCTTCATAAGTAATCATACTCTGATAGGAAAATGTCGCCTTTCCCCGTACCGTTACCAGCAGCCGGTCGCCGGGCATCAGAATATACTGGTCCGATATTATCGGACTCTCCACCCCGACAAGACTGGGCACGGGCGAAACTGACGGCTGCAGCAGCCCCTGAATACTCATCCCTCCCAGACCGGTTAGACCACCGGACTCCTGGGCATATACTCCGGTCCAGCACAGGAGCATAAGCCAGCCGGCAACTAAAACTGTGCTACCTTTTCGGTAATTAAACACGCTGGATTGTAAAACGGGATTTACCCAATGTCAACAACTGAGCAACCGCACTGCTTAATTTCACCGCCGCAATTATCAGGATTGTATTCACAACTCCCGTGACCGGCACCAGCACCACTGCCACTGTGAATCCGCCGATTGCGCCGCCGGAGAAATCCAGTATTCCTAACAGGCCGGCGGTCCTGCCGCCACTCGAAATCACTGTCTGACGCTCGGCGCTGGCAACCGCGAACTGCCAGCCTAATATCAACCCTGCAAACATCAGTGTTAACACCAACAGTGTCTGCCCCCCACTGCGTGCCAATCGAAGCATCATCCCCAGGATCACTAAGAACATCAGATCACCGCCCAGAAAAAGCAACCCCAGCCGGACCCTCTTGAGCCACTCGCTCAGGTATGCACCCGTCACCGACCCGAGTATAAAACTGGCAAACAGCACTGCTACGCCGGAATAAACCGAACCAAACCGCAGCTGATAAACCATAATTGTCAGCGTCGAAACCCCAGCTCCGGCAAAACCGGAGCTCATTATCCCGAAACCACGGGCAAAACCGGAGCGTAACAGACTGCCAGCGATGGCAACCACTATTACCATTACCAACAGCGGTAATGTTAACTGCCCAACCGCCAGCGGCAGTCTTGCCATCAGATCGGCAATTCTGGGGGAAAACCGACGGCTCTCGCGCACCAGATTATAGAACAGCTCCACCGGCAGCAAATCATAATTTATCAACCTGGAATTTACTATTTTGCTCCGGAATCGCTGCTGCCGGAACGAATCAAGCAAATGAGAGAGATATTCCGGTGTTAAAACTGTCAACCCCGGATTTTCCATTCTCAACCGGTTGGCAAGCACTTCCGGTAAAAATTCAAGCGGTTGCATGCTGGCAATTATCAGCGGTGCATCAAGCCCCAGGGCATAAACACAGGGAAACACCCTGCCGAGTGTTGACTGTCTGATTCCGGCAATTACTCCGGCTTCAAAAACCAGATTGTCTCCACTGCCGGGCATCGGCGTAACCACTATGCCACCGGGCTTCAATCTCCGGGCACACTGCTGATAAAATTCAATGCTGAAGAGACGATTGGCATTAAGATTCGCCGGTGCAGGCAGGGAAAGTATAATTACATCAAAGCTGTCATCAGAGACACTGAAAAAACGGCGCGGGTCAGCAGTGACTACCTCCACCCTTGGCTCAGACATCATTTCAGCAACCATCTGGCCCCCTGCCCGTTCTGTTTCTGCAATCAGTACCGGATCAAGCTCAATCACCTGCACCCGGGAAACTGGAAACCTCAGCACCTCATTAATTAGCCCGATTCTCCCCCCTCCCAGAATCAGGACATCCCTTGGCCTACCGTGAAACAGCATCGGCAGATACCCCAGCTCCTCATCCCGGATAATTTCCGACCGAGGCATGTCCATTATCACCGTTCCATCATAAAGAACCTGCCGGCGACCCTCTCTTTCAAGTGTAACCAGCTTGCCATAAGGCGATTCGCGGACTGCTAGCACCCGGTGTCCGCGCCAGACCGCCTGCATTAAACTGCGGCTGAAACTGTCAGCAAGCGCAGAGGACGCCAGCACCACCAGACTGCCTGCCAAAAAAATGCATATCGCCGGGATTCGACGGGGGTAAATCAGTGCCAGCGCAACCAGCATCACACCGGTGAAAAGAAGAATAATCCCGATCCCGGCAAGCCGGGAAAGGAGCAGAAAGTAAAGCAGCAGACCGGCGAGAAAAGTTCCCAGCCCTTCGTAAATGTAAGCCCGGCTGACACCGGTCCGTCGGTCAACCTGGGAAAAAATTTCGGCTGATAATGAAAACAGTGCGCCGTGCGTGCCTGCCGGCAGCAGCACTGCCAATATGGTTATTGCTATCAGCTGGTGCAGATTCAGAATTTCACCGGGGATTAAACCCGCCAGCTTCGGACTGAATATTATCAAAATAACGCTGGCAATTGTTGAGAATCCGGATAAAATCCCGATTCCTGTAAACCAGTCCCAAAGCCCTCTCCCCAGCCTTGGTGCATACCTGCCACTAAACCAGGCGCCCAGCCCTTCAAACAACAGCCAGATGGAAAGTAAAACGCCGGCGGAAATCTCATTGCCGGCAAAAATCCCGAGAAATTCACGGAAGATTACCACCTGTGCAATCAACCCCAGAGCACCGATTACTGCTACCGCCCCTGAAAATAAAAACAATTGAACCTCGCCCGATGCGGTCTGTTTACAGCAGCAGACAGCCCTTCTGCTCGTATTCCTGAAAGAGCCGGCCCCAGCCGGTCTCACGACGCCAGCGCTCGTAAATTTTGCGTTCCTTTAACGGCCAGTGAATGAAATCGTGATTGAATTCAGAGACAAAAATCGGAATATTCACCAGCCAGGTCCGGAAGATCAGCTTCTGCAGAAACCTGGTCGGACCATACCAGGAGAGCCAGCCCAGAAACCGGTGGAACGACAGACCAACTTTGAATCCCCAGTTCTCATTTGAAATATCATCACCCACCACCTCAATCTCTTTCGGATCACCAACCCCCAGCCCCTGTTCATGCGCCAGCCGGATATATTTAATTGTCATCGGATCAAAGCCCATCATCTTTGCTGCAATCGCATCAATTGCTACCTGATCGGCTGAAGCTAGAATTACATTCTTCACCACCGGCCGGACTGTTCTCGGTCCCGGACCATCCCCTGCAGTCGTACCATCCATCACCGCAAAAATGCCCGGATGAATTTCCTTCTGAATTGCCAAGAGGTCCACCAGTGTCTCATGAATCCAAGTATGAGTGTAATGGCGGTGCGTAGAAAGCAGCCCGCCAAAGGCGTTCTTCATTGCGCCTGTAGTGGTCGTATAGATATGACACTTTACCGTGGGGAGGTGCACGATATTCTTGCCGATGAAATAATCCGGAATGCGCAAACCCTCGGGATAAATGTGATCCAGCGCCAGCATCTTTGCCTTCGGCCGGAACGGAATCCATTTCATATCCGATTCCTTGAAATTATAGAGAACGGGCAGTCCACACTTCTGAAAAATCGGCACGTAGCGATTGAGGTCTTCACCCTTGTGAGTGTCAATCACCACCGTCTTGTTCTGAACCACTGCCAGGTCCCGGTAACCCAGATCATGCAAACCCAGTATCGTTCCCTCCAGCTGCCAGGGTGTTGTATTAGCGCCGGGCATCGGAAAATGCCAGGAGATATTATCCTTGAGAATTGTTGTAACCCCGGGCTTGAGGTACTTATCCGCTTCCGCGAGCCTGAGCAGCCGGCGATAGTCATCCAGTACTGTCTCAGGTCTGGTAAACAGAACCGCTACCTTGGAACGCGTACCCATATTTATATTTATTATACCGGAGAAAATGTCATCCGGCAAATGAAATCCCAACCCACCGGACTGCTGAATACCGTGACTTGAATTTTTATTGACAAAACGCTTAAATATGGTATTATTATACCAGAATACAATTATGGCTGATTTTTTCAATGTTTCTGATGCGACCCGGCTCGCACTGCATGCTGCATTTTTACTAGCCAGAAGTCAAAAACCCTTGACTATCGGCACCATCGCCCGCGTACTTGGTGTCTCTTCCGCTCACCTCGCCAAGGTTCTGGCCCGGCTTGAGCAGTCAGCAATTGTTGAGGGAAAACCGGGACCGAAAGGCGGCTATCGACTTGCCCGCGCTGCTGACAGAATTTCACTGCTGGAAATATATGAAGCGATTTCCGGACCATTGCAGATTGATAGCTGTCCGCTGGCAGTGCCGGTATGTTCGGGAAACGCCTGTCCCCTCGGTCTTTTTTTCCGGCAGCTGAACCGGACCGTGAGGACTGAGATGCAGAAAAAAACTCTACAGGATGTCGAGATTAACTTTAGGAGGAAATGTGAGCAGTGTCCGTAAAATCATCAGAATTGACGAAGAAAAATGCACCGGCTGCGGCCGGTGCATCCCCAACTGTCCCGAAGGCGCCCTCCAGATTATTGATGGCAAGGCACGGTTAGTTTCCGAGCTCTTTTGCGACGGGCTGGGTGCCTGTGTTGGCACCTGTCCCGAAGGCGCATTAACTATTGAGGAACGACCGGCTGAACCTTACGACGAAAACCGGGTGATGGCAAATATCGTCAGGTGCGGTTCTAATACGATCACTGCTCATTTACGTCATCTTAAGGAACATGGCGCCCAGCTGTATTATGAACAGGCAGTCACCTATCTCCGTGAGCATAACATACCAATTCCCGAAGACAATCTGCCGCCTCTGCCCTGTGGTTGTCCGGGAACGCAGGTTCGGAGGATTGAAAACAGCTCGGAGGAAAACAGTAATCAGTTACCGATACGTCATTCACGATTAACCAACTGGCCCATTAAGCTGATGCTCGTCCCGGTAAATGCACCTTATCTCAGCCAAAGCAATCTGCTGATCGCCGCCGACTGTACCGGTTTCGCTCTGCCCGATTTACATGAGCGATTTCTAAAAAATCGGATACTTTTGATCGGCTGCCCGAAACTGGACGATGCCCGCTTTTATCAGGAAAAACTGACCCGTATCTTTCAGGAAAATGATATCAGGTCGGTTACTATATTACACATGGAGGTGCCCTGTTGCTTCGGACTGGTGCAGCTGGTACGTAATGCCATCATGGCGAGCAGCAGGAATATCAACTTTCAGGAAATTACCATCAACATTGATGGTCAAATTAAGGAGTAAAAATGGAAATGTTCTGCTATCAGTGTGAGCAGACCGCCAAGGGAACCGGTTGCACGGTTCAGGGGGTCTGCGGCAAGGACCCGGTTACGGCAGCACTTCAGGATCTGCTGACCTATGCCATCAAAGGCATTGCTCAGTACGCCCATCGTGCCCGGAGACTGGGTATTACCGACGACGAAACAAATCTGTTTACTGTGGAGGCACTGTTTTCCACGATAACCAATGTTGACTTTGATCCTGAACGCCTCCAGGAGCTTCTGCATCGGGCTTATGAACTCAAGGAAAAAATCCGTCTGCGTTACGAGCAGACAGCCAAGCAACAGGGGATAACACCTGAAAACCCCGCAGGACCGGCAGCATGGACTCCGGCTTCCTCGCTGGATGGACTGTTGGCACAGGCAGAGCCTGCCGGTATTAAAGCCCGACACCGGCGGTTTGGCGATGATCAGGCTGACTTGATGGATTTAATCCTGTTCGGACTGAAAGGTGCCTCCGCCTATGCTGATCATGCTGCAATTCTCGGTAAAAAAGATGACGGGATCTTTGCTCAGTTTCACGAGCTACTGGATTACCTGACCGCCGACAGCTTTGACACCGGCGAACTGCTCAACCGTGCACTGGCGGTAGGCAAGTTGAATCTGAAGGTAATGGAACTGCTGGATTCAGCAAATACTGGCACTTATGGTGACCCGGTGCCTACCCGAGTCCGGGTCACACCGGTCCGGGGTAAGGCGATCTGCGTATCCGGACACGATTTACGGGACCTCGAAGCGTTGCTCGAGCAGACCAAGGATAAAAACATCAACATCTATACTCACGGTGAAATGCTGCCTGCTCATGGCTATCCCAAACTGAAGGCATATAAACATCTCGTCGGCAACTTTGGCTCTGCCTGGCAAAATCAGCAAAAAGAATTTCCGCTGTTCCCGGGGGCAATCCTGATGACAACCAACTGTCTGCAGCGGCCAATGGATAGCTACAAGGACCGGATCTTCACCTCCGGAGTTGTCGCCTGGCCTAAAGTGGTACATGTCCATCGTGATGATTTTTCGCCTCTGATCAAAACAGCACTGGAACAGCCCGGATTTACAAGTGAAGGACCTGAACATTTTATTACTGTGGGTTTTGGCCGGAACACTCTACTGAGCAGAGTCGACGAAATAGCCGAATTAATTCAATCCCAGCGTCTACGTCACCTGTTTCTGATCGGGGGCTGTGATGGTGCCAAGCCGGGGAGAAACTATTACACTGAATTTGCCCAGCTGGTTCCTCAGGACTGTCTGATCATCACTCTTGCCTGCGGTAAATACCGCTTCAACAAACTGGAATTCGGCACGGTTGAAAACCTGCCTCGTTTAATGGATGCGGGTCAGTGTAACGACTCCTACAGTGCTATCCGGTTTATAACCGCACTCAGTGAGAAACTGAACGCCAGTCCGAACGAAATTCCGCTTTCCCTTGTTCTTTCCTGGTATGAACAGAAGGCGGTTGCGGTTCTATTGACTCTGTTGTATCTGGGAATGAAAAATATCCGGCTCGGACCTTCCCTTCCGGCATTTCTAACACCCGGTCTTGTAGAGATTCTCCGGTCGAATTTTAATATCATGACCATAACCACTCCAGCTGAGGATATGAAGGCGATTCTGGACTAACTGCTCTTAATGTACGACAATCAGTTTAGTTGACAGCAGAACAGAAGATTGATCGCATAACCGGATAAAACAGATACCCTTCCCGAACCTGCCCAGTTGAATAGGGAGAATTCCGGTTCGTCCGCATACCATCTGCTGCATTAGGGTTCTTCCGGACACATCAACCACTTCAATTCTGGCGATTCGCCTGTCTCCCAGATCATATGCAACATTGATTCTGCCACTACCTGCCGGATTGACCACAACCAGCCGGGGATTATTATTATTGACATCCACCCTCTCCCCCATTGCTGCCGTGCGTGCTGGCACCTGGGGCTGGACGATTTCGGGCCCGGGTACATAACGCCATACTTCACAGGTTTTATTACCTTTTAAGGCAAACAGCGCTGCTTCGCCATAACTGGCAATATCACCACCATCTTTCACCCGCTTCTTTCTACCAGTCGAACCGAAACTGGGAATTGTATCTGCTTCTGTCCAAGAATCTCCGTCAGGCAGATAGCGCCACAGTTCGCAGGTATTACCGCCTTTCAGCGCAAATATTGAATTATACGCCCAGGTTGCGCATCCCCCCTCTTTGGAACGTTTCCTCGTCTGCAGTCTGGGACTGGTATAGGGCATCCCGGCTAGGGGTGTTGGCAGCCAGTCGTGAACTGTAAGATCATAGCAGTAAAACTCGTGATATTTTGCCTTGTGGGCATAAATCCGTGTATCGCCATCATAAACCAGCCATGAACCCCGATCCCATTTGGTAATTCCAGGCGCTGAATTCAGCACCTCCCACTGATGCACCAGTGTATTATACCGGCAAAAATCGTTTCGCTGTCCTTTCAGAAGATACACATAAGGTATTCCGCCATCGATTACAAATACCAGATCTGAACCACCCTTTATCTTGCGATTGCTCGGTTCGTAAGGTACATCAGGCAGCTGCTCCCATTCATTATAGAAACTGTTATACCGCCAGAACCCCAGTGTATTATTGCCCTTGACCGCATACACAAACCCGGCGTTATCCGAACACCCGTTCGCCCCTTTATCCGGCTTTTTCCCCTCCCGGCCGTCAGGCCAGGATGCCAGTGTATCCCAGTTGTTATTAATCGGGTCATAACGGTAAAAATCGCGGCATTTGTTTCCTTTTGCTGCGTAAATCAGCCCGGAACTTCGATCGACTACCAGAAACCCGCCCGAACTGACACCCCGACCACTGGGTATGGTAGGCATCATTTCCACCTCATGCCAGCCCACAGGCCATGGAGGACGTGCTAAAACCTTGAACAGAAGTGATACCGTATCATTTCCCGGATTTTCATCACCAGCGAGAGCTACCGAACAGCGGGCAATATGCGGACCGAGATAAGGCAGACGCACCGGGACAAAATCAACAACTGTATCTCTGCCCGGTCCTAAATGCAGCGGTCTCCCATTCTGATAAATCGGAATTACGCCGCCCGCGATCCGAATCGAAAAAACCGCCATGAAATTCACCTCACTGCTGCCAAGATTTGCCACCCGGGCTTGAGGTGTTACCTGGTTAATAGTATCAACTGCTCCGGCTGGAGCGATGATTTCAACTGCGGCTACATCATAACGGACCAGTCTCGGTCGGGGATGCCAGTATCCAATCCAGGCAATGAAATTCCCACCGGTCGCATAACCGATGGTTGTCTGGTGAAAACTGCCATAACCGATGTAATTTCCCCCGCTTGCCGGCACCCCACCTTCATCAATAACCCACTCTGGCAGACGATAATTTTGCCCTGAAGCGACGGAACTTACAAGCAGAACCAGTGCCGTAAAACCTATTCGAAAAATTCTCCTCATACCCACCTCCATCACCGGAGTGTCAGATTACCGCTCCGGCGAGGCTTCGGTGCTCATCTCAACCTTGAGCGGCACTGCCTGCGCTGGTAGCGCTGGTGGCGCTGCTGGAAATCGCAGACCCTCGCTTCCGCGCCTTAATCCGATCACCCGATAATAAAACCCGGCGCTCGACCGGCCGTTATTCAACTCATACACATCAAAACCAGTCTCATCCGCTTTCACATATACGCCATTACAGTCATCGGTCAGCGTGACAAAGACCCGGAGTGGATGATCTTGATCAACTGTTATACACTCCAGAAATACCGGATCCAGGTTCACCCGACAATGACCGTTAACGAGTTGCGCCTCGCCGAAATCCTCAAAGAAGGGCTGGGGTGCCTCCGGACAGAAAAGCACCCGCGGTCCGGAACTGGTTGCCATAATCGTTGATTTCGTCCCGTCACTGAGTATACCGTAGCGTGTCCCGCTGTAATTATAGGCAATATAGGTCTTGATCGAATCCGCGCCGTAGGTGCGGAAAAACCCGCCACACCGCTCACCGCTCAAATTGCGTGCCAACCCATAAACTCCGAATCTCGTCCCGTTAAACGCACCACCGCATCCGGCAGCCAGCGTCCAGACGGTATCGCTGATCCGGTTCCCCATAGTTGCGATACCGGTTCCATTTGTATCATGGGCATAAGCAAACAAACCGAAACGCCGGGCTGAAAATGCGCCCCCGGAACCGTTGCGCAGATAAAAGAGTGTATCATTGTTCCCACTCCCTGCCACTCCGGTCCCAGAATCATTCGAATTGTGCCCCCATACGCCGAAGTTTCTCCCGTTGGCATTTGTACCGTAGATTGCCGGGCCATTGGCGATTCCGATCGCTGATGCCCGCAACTGTCCGCCAGCGATGCCACTGCCAGAAATCCAGAAATTGGCATTGGGCTGCAGGGTGGTGCTGTTGAAAATAAACTCATCCGCATGCCTCCCATCCAGCTGGTCTGCATTGTCTGCCTTCGCCGAATGGATACCGTAAGCCATACTCGTAATTTCAGTTCTGGGAGAAAGCCGCGTCCCGCTTACGGTCAATTGCAGCCATCGCCGCTCCCCCAGCCGGAATATGGCAGTATCACTCTCCTGCAGCTGAAGCTTTACATTGAAAACCCCCTGCTGCACCAGAACCGAAGAATGCGTCTGCCACCAGAGCCGGTTTCCTCCGGTTTCCGCATCGTAAATTTCAAAAAGCATCGACAGTGTGGCAGAAACTGGATTACCACTGGCATCAGTAAGATAGCCCTGATAATTGATATATAGGGGTACGCCATCCTTGGTGCCCAAGAGCGCACTGTTCTGGCTCGCCGGTTGATTAGCAGACATCAGTCCGGCTAACACCAGAATCCACATCAATAACATCCTCAGCATCCAAACCTCCTTTGCTTATGTAAATCTTATTCTACCCCACCCCTTTCCTTCCTTAAAATAGTAAATCTTAATTGCCTTTTGTCAACAAGTTTCTAAAGGTTACCCTACCTAACCTGCTTTAATTATGAAAAATGAACTGCTTGACAAGAAACCGCCGGATATTAAAATTATTGCCACTAAGACTGAAACAAGCCTTAGGTTAAGGTTGAGGCGCGAATGAGAATGCGGCGTGCGTTCTCAACCGCGAATTAAAATATAAAAAAGGAGGACTACCGTGAAAAAACTAATCGCCGCTTGTGCAATCATCGCACTGGTGTTTGTGCTCGGTTGTCCGAGCAAAAAGAGCGAGGAACCCAAACCGGCAGCGGCCGAAAGCACATTAACCGCTCCAGCTCCTGAGTCGGTTGCACCGGCACCGGCTCCAACGGAGTCACTGGCCCAGCCGGCACCAACTCCGGCTCCTACCCCGGCTCCTCAGCCTAAGCCGGCAGAACAGCCTTCTGGCAAACCGCCAAAGGTTGGACGTTAACTAAAAAAGGAGGAATAATGAAAAGGCTGCTCCCGATACTGACTATCCTTGCTTGGATAGTACTGGGAGTTGTCTCGATAGGATCGGACTGCAGTTCAATCGTTGGTGGTGCACCCACCGGACTGCAGGTAACTGCAGACACTGATTCCACGGTCAAAATTACCTGGAATGCACCGGCTGAAGGCACTCCGGATAAATACATCGTCTACTTCCAGGAAACAGGCACATCAGGTTACACGACAATCGCCAATAACATCACCACGACCCAGTTCGTCCATAACCCCAACGGCAAGACCGGCACCTACAAGGTAGCGGCAATGTTCGGCTCTCAGGAATATCAGAGCCTGACTACCGTATCTACGGTTCCGGTAGCCACTTCAGCACTTACAGTCGCTGAACTCAATGCTGCCGGAAACTCTGGGTACGGCTGGAATCGTACCAGCGGTGCGGGTGCAACCTACTCGATGACTCAGGCAGCGAATGCCGCCAATGTCGATTTCTACATAACTGACTTCCAGACCACTACCTATTCGATCGCCAGTCCGGATCAGGGTCCGACCGATCCGGGTAATGTTGTGCCGGCAGGCTCCTGGCGGGTAAATGGCATTGCAGGACCGCTGACAGCTGAAAATGCTCCACTGCCTGCTCATTCCAACACTGTGTATTTCAACTATCAGGATATCACCCAGACACCGTTCCTCGCTGGCATTTACACTCAGGACGGTTATTATGCTCTCGCCAAACTCGACGGCTTCAACGCTGGGGACAAAACCTATCAGGTGTCCGGCTGGTTCCAGCTTATCAAGGGACTACGGCTGATTCAACACTGAACCGAGTTCTTAATTCACCGAGCCCCCGTAATGGGGGCTCTTTTTTATTATCCCATCGGTAAAACTTAACCAGTCTTAATTTGACAACCGGTTTTCTGTGATTAGCCTGATTAATAAATGCAGGAGGCAAGTGTGAAGAAAGCCTTTTATTCAGGTTTGATTCTGGTCGCAGGCACCACGGCTGCGCTGCTGGCTGGCTGCGGGGTTATCGGCGGTCCGCCGGCAAACCTGCAGATCGCCGCTGCAAGTGACACTACTGTCCAGCTGGTCTGGACAACACCTGCTGAAGGTATGCCTGACAGTTATCGAATTTACTTCTGTCCAGCAGGTGAATCCACCTTCACACAGATTGGCGACACCACCGCCACCAGTTTTCTCCACAATCCGCACGGCATCACCGGCAGATACCAGATTTCCGCCATCTTCGCCGGCACGGAGTATAAATCTGCAACACTTCTGAGCACAGTGCCATTCCACACCCCATCGAAATCCATTTCCGAACTGGACGGCACGGGGAATGCCGGATATGGCTGGAATCTGGATTCCGGCTATGCCCGTACTTATTCTATGCGTCAGACAGAAAATGCCCCTTTCATCCATTTCTACTTGACCGACTTCACTACCGGCACCAGCGGTCCCTACCGCCTTGCCAGCCCCTCTATGGGACCGTCTGATCCCTCTGGAGTTGTCCCCACTGCAAACTGGGACAGCACCTGGCTCACCAACCCGCTCACGGATGAAAATGCACCCCTGCCTCCAGTCAATGCCACCACCTATTTCAATTATACCACTATCCCGGAAACCGCCCTGCCTGCTCTCATCGGCATCTACATCCCCCATGACAACCAGAGTTACTTTGCCCTGCTGAAGGTCAGTCTGGTAAACCGGGCGAACGCCACGGTTGAACTGGAATCCTGGCTTCAGCCTGTACCGGGTCTGCACCTGATCTACCATCGATAAGCCGATGAAACCCGACTTTCCTGCCGATCGGAAACTGAACGAACAGCTGAACGAGCTGGAAAGGAAGATTGACCAGGCGGTGGAACTGCTCAGCCGGCTCCGCCGGGAAAACCGGGAACTGCAGGAGAAAATTGCCCGACTGGAAACATTGCGCCTGAAGCTGATTGACCAGCTGAACTCCATCATTGACAAGATTGATTCCCTGTTGTAAAGTATATCATTAAAAAGGGAGCCGGAATGAAGAATTTTGTAGTTCGTGTTTTTGGCAGTGAATACAATATCAGGTCCGATCAGGACGCCGATTATGTTTTGCAGGTCGCTGAAATTGTTGACCGGAAGATGAAAGAACTCAGCACCCAGTTCCAACAGCCGAATACCGTCCGGACTGCGGTGCTGGCATCGATGAATCTGGTAGACGAATACCTGCAGCAGAGCCGTTCCCAGCAGGAATGGCTCCGGCGTCGAGTCGGCATGCTCATTGAAAAGCTGGATCAAGTGATTAAGGCTCCCTGCAGTGTCCGTGATAGTAGCTGAGTCTTGAGCCAACACCCGTTAAACGGGGGCTACGATAGAATGGCGGAGTGCCGCCGCAAGGCAGCGTGAAACCATTCTGAGGCTCCCACCTGTCTTACGGGTTCAGAGACTGCACTACACGACACCGCAGGGTTTATTTTTATGGGAGGCATTATGAACTGGAACATCATCATCCCCATCGCTGCGGCGGTGGTTTTCGGAATTATCGGATTCTGGGTTGGCATCAATGCCAGCCGCCGTGCTGCGCGGAAGTTTCTTGCCGCCCGGGAGGCGGACGGTGCAGCCATCATTGCCGAGGCAAAAAAACGGGCTGAGGAAATTCAGCGTCAGGGAGAAATCCGGGCAAAGGAAGACTGGGACCGCGAACGGGTAAAATTTGAAGCCCAGACCTCGGCTGCCCGGCGGGAACTGGAACGACTGGAGCAGAAACTTGCTGAACGGGAAGCCTTTCTTGCCCGGCGCGAAGCAGTACTGACTCAGAAAGAGGCGGATCTTATAAAAAAGGACCGGGATCTTGCAGCCCGGGAAAAACTAACCCGGGCAAAGATGGAGCGTCTTGACCAGCTGATTGAACAGGAGAACGCCCGGCTCGAACGGATCGCCGGACTCTCAGCTGAAGAGGCAAAGCGCGAACTGATTCACAACCTCGAAAACGAAGCCCGGCTTGAAGCTGCCCGGCTGATCAGGGAAATCAAAGAGGAGGCAAAGGCACGGGCTGAAGCCGAAGCCCGGGAAGTAATTGCCGCTGCCATCCAGCGCTGTGCTATCGCTCATACTTCAGAAACCACTGTCTCGGTCGTCAACCTGCCTTCTGATGAACTCAAAGGCCGGATCATCGGCCGGGAAGGCAGAAACATCCGCACATTTGAGGCAATCACCGGGGTGGAAGTTATGATTGATGACACTCCAGGTGCGATCATCATTTCCGGGTTCGACCCGATCCGCCGCGAAATCGCCCGTCGGGCGATGGAAAAGCTGGTCCAGGACGGCAGAATTCATCCGGCCAGAATCGAAGAGGTGGTCAGCCGGGTTCAGCAGGAGATGGATCAAATCATTAAATCCACCGGGGAAGAAGTAGCGCTCGAGATGGGTATCATAGGACTGCACCCGGAACTGGTGAAATTTCTGGGAAGACTGCGCTTCCGCACCAGTTATGGTCAGAATGTTTTACTCCATAGCCGGGAGGTCGCTTACCTTGCAGCACTTATGGCACAGGAATTGGAACTGGACCCGGTGATTGCCAAACGTGCAGGTCTGCTCCACGACATCGGCAAGGCGGCAGATCAGACCATTGAGGGCACACATGCGCAGATTGGTGCCGAGCTCGCCCGGCGCTATGGAGAAGAACCGCTGGTTGTCAATGCGATTGCCGCCCACCATGAGGAAACAACCATGGACTCTGCTTATGCCTTCCTCGTCGCTGCTGCTGACGGTGTATCCGGCTCCCGGCCTGGTGCCCGGCGGGAAAGTTTTGAAACCTATATCAAGCGGATTGAAAACCTGGAAGCGATCGCTGCCTCATTCCCGGGCGTCGAGCGTGCTTACGCAGTCCAAGCCGGCCGGGAAATTCGGGTACTGGTGGAACCATCCAAGGTCTCAGACCAGGATGCCAGTGAACTTGCTGCCCGCATTGCGAGTCAGATTGAGTCGGAATTAAAATACCCGGGGCAAATCAAAGTCACGGTAATCCGTGAGACCCGGGCGGTCAATTATGCCCACTGAACGGATTCTGTTTCTGGGTGATGTCTGTGCCGAGCCGGGCCGGGAGGCGGTTAGACACCTGCTGCCCGGATTGAAGACAGAACTCCACACCACCTTCTGCATTGTCAATGGTGAAAATGCTGCCGGGGGCTACGGCATTACCCCGAAACTGGCTGAGGAACTTTTGCGCGCCGGCGCCGATTGCATCACCACTGGTGACCACTGCTTTGACCGCCACGAGCTCTGGGAGTTTCTGAACACCGAAGAAAGAATCCTCCGCCCACTCAATTTTCCACCTGAAGCACCCGGCCGGGGCTTCGGGATCTATGAGCTAAAATCAGGCGGAAGCAGAATTGCGGTCATCAACCTAGCGGGCAGAGTCTTCATGAAGCCGATTGACTGCCCGTTCCAGCGCATCCGGGCTCTGCTTCCGTCAATCCGTAATCAGACCTCGATTATCATCGTTGACTTCCACGCCGAAGCCACCGCGGAAAAACGGGCAATGGGCTGGTTCCTTGCTGGTCAGGTTTCCGCCGTGCTCGGCACCCACACCCATATTCAGACCGCGGACGAGGAAATTCTGCCTGGAGGCACCGCCTACATCACCGACGTCGGGATGTGCGGTGCATTTGATTCGGTGCTGGGTATGAAGAAAGACCTGTCCCTGCGCCGGCTCATTGAACAGGTCCCAATCCGGCTCCAGCCCGCAGATACCGACATCCGGCTCAATGGTGTACTCATTGATATTGATACTATAACTGGACAGACGGTTAAAATCGAACGGCTGGCAATCAAAGAACCGGGAAACGCGCCCTGAGTTAAACCTGCAGAATCGGCTTGAGAAACCTGCCGGTCCACGATTCCGGACAGACGGCAACCTGTTCGGGCGGACCGGTGCAGACGATCTGTCCTCCTTCATCCCCTCCTTCCGGTCCCAGATCAATCAGCCAGTCGGCGCACTTGATCACCTCGAGATTGTGCTCAATTACCACCACCGTATTCCCCCGTTCTACGAGCCGGTTCAATACGCCGAGCAGGAGCCGGACATCTTCAAAATGCAGACCGGTTGTCGGCTCATCCAGAAGATAAAGTGTCCTGCCAGTCCCGATTTTCGACAGTTCCCGGGCAAGCTTGATCCGCTGGGCCTCACCGCCTGACAGGGTTGGTGCCGGCTGACCGAGCTGAACATATCCCAGCCCGACATCCTTCAGGAGCTTCAGCTTCCGTTCCACCGCAGGAATATTCAGAAAGAAATCATATGCCTCATCAATACTCATTGCCAGAACCTCGCTGATATTTCTGCCCCTGTACTTCACCTCCAGTGTCTCGCGGTTGTAACGCCGACCCTTGCAGACATCGCAGGTAACATAAACATCGGGCAGAAAATGCATCTCGACCCGGATAATACCGTCACCGGCACATGCCTCACATCTCCCCCCGCGGACATTAAATGAAAACCTCCCCGGTTTGTACCCGCGCCGGCGCGCCTCCTTTGTCCGGGCAAAAAGCTCCCGGATCGGACCGAAGGCACCGGTGTAGGTTGCAGGATTGGAGCGGGGTGTCCGGCCGATCGGCGACTGATCAATATTGATCACCTTGTCAATCTTCTCCAATCCGACAATCCGCTTGTGCGCACCCGGTTTTTCCAGTGAATTGTAAAAGTGACGTGCCAGCGCCCGGTAAAGAATATCATTGACCAGCGTGGACTTACCCGAACCCGAAACTCCAGTCACACATACCAGCAACCCGAGCGGAATCTCAACATCGATATTTTTCAGATTGTTCTCCCGGCACCCCTCAATCCGGAGGAAACCGCGCTGCGGTTGACGCCGTTCCTTCGGCACCTCAATCCGGCGCCTACCGGCCAGGTAGGCACCGGTGAGCGACTCCGGGCAGGCCATGAGATCTTCCGGTCTGCCCTGCACCACTACTCTTCCACCCTGCGCACCGGCACCCGGGCCGAGATCAATCACCCAGTCCGCTTCGCGAATAGTCTCCTCGTCGTGTTCAACCACAATTACCGTATTACCCAGATCCCGCAAACCCTTGAGTGTGGAAAGCAGTTTCCGGTTATCCCGCTGGTGTAGACCGATTGACGGCTCATCCAAAATATAAACCACCCCCGTCAGCCCGGAACCGATCTGGGTCGCCAGCCGAACCCGCTGCGCCTCGCCCCCTCCAAGGCTTTCGGTTGTCCGGTCCAGAGTCAGATAATCCAACCCAACCTGCTGCATGAACCCCAGCCGCCGCCTGATTTCTTTAATCACCTCCCGCGCCACCGCCTGTTCCTTCGGACTCAGCCTCAACTCGTCAAAGAACCGCAGCGCCTCCTTCACCGACATACTGGTTAACTCAGCAATGTTCCGCCCGGCAATCTTCACCGCCAGCGCCTCAGGCTTCAATCTTGTGCCGCGGCACTCCGGACAGGGCAGAACCGACATAAACTGCTCTACCCATTCCCGTCGCGCCTCGGACTCGGTCTCCCGGTAAATTCGCTCCAGATACGGCACCAGTCCCTCATAACGGTCCTGCCAGGTATACTCCCATTCGTCACTCTCGTACTTGAATCTCAACTCCTCTTCGGTCCCGTAGAGAATTGCCTGCCGTGCACTCGGAGGCAGATCCTTCCACGGCGTCTCCAGGCTGAATTTAAATCTTTTTGCGAGTGCTTCCAGTTTGCCTAAAAGCCAGCCACTCTTCTCCCGCGCCTCTCCCCAGGGTTCGATCGCGCCATCAAGAATTGAAAGTTCCGGGTCGGCGATCAACCGCTCAGGGTCAATCTCCATCTTTGTCCCCAGACCGTGACATTTGGGACAGGCACCATAGGGCGAATTAAAAGAAAACAGCCTGGGTGTAATCTCCTCAAACGAAAAACCGCAATCCGGACAGGCAAACGCAGAGGAGAATATCCGCTCCTCGACCTTCCCTTTCCCGTTACCCGTACCAACCAGCACAATACATCTGCCCTGCCCCTCGTTCAGCGCCAGCTCCACTGAATCGGCAAGCCGCTTGCGCACCTCAGACCGGACCGCCAGCCGGTCGATCACCAGCTCAATATTGTGCTTCTTGTATTTCTCCAGCGGCGGCACCTCCTCAAGCTCATAAATTTGCCCGTCCACCCGCACCCGGATGTAACCCCGCCGTTTAGCCTGCTGGAGCTGGTCGCGGTACTCCCCCTTTCTGCCCCGCACCAGTGGCGCCAGAATCACAATACCGGTGCCGGGCGGCAGACTGAGCAGACTGTCAACAATCTGATCACTGGTCTGGGAACTGATAGGCCGATCACATTTCGGACAGAAGGGCCTGCCCACCCGGGCAAAAAGCAGACGCAGATAGTCATAAATCTCGGTTGTGGTGCCCACGGTTGACCGGGGATTGCGGGCACCCGTCCGCTGTTCAATTGCGATTGCCGGAGACAGCCCGGTAATCTGGTCACAGTCCGGCTTTTCCAGCATCCCGAGAAACTGTCTCGCATAGGCGGAAAGTGACTCAATATACCGGCGCTGCCCTTCAGCATAAATGGTATCAAATGCCAGGGAAGATTTACCCGAACCGGAAATCCCGGTGATCACCACCAGTTTGTTTCGCGGAATGTCCACGCTGATATTTTTCAGATTGTGCTCTCTCGCCCCGCGGATTGAAATCACATCCTGCATCGGAATTGAAAGTATAAACCGGCCACAATCCAAATCAAGCCCGCTTAGCCGAACCCTCCGGCTCGACAAATCCTCCAATTCGGATCAACCGGACCGCTTTACGCACCAGCACTGATCGGGAAAATCCGGCAGCGGTATTATAACAAGTTTGAAAAAATAATACTTAACCCTCTGCCCTCAGTGGGTCAGGAAATAGCAGATGATGTTGACCCCCATCCGCAGCGCCTGCTCCCGGACCTCTAGCGGGTCGTTATACCGGTCGGTCCAGCCATCGGAAATATTGGAGTTATAGGTATAAAAAACCACCATCCTGCCGCCGAGGTAAAGCCCGTAACCCTTCGGCGGACCATCATAATGCTCATGGATTTTCGGCAGACCGCTGGGAAAGTCATAAAAGCAGTGGTAAATCGGATGATCAAACGGCAGTTCCACCAGCTCCGAATTGGGGAAAACCTTCTTCAGCTCCCGGCGGAAGGACTCATCCATCCCGTAGTCATCATCCGCGTAGAGAAATCCGCCCGCCTCCAGATAACGCCGGAGCCTTGCCACCTCCTCCTCGGAGAAACTGATATTGCCATGACCGGTCATAAAGAGAAACGGATACTGGTAAAGTCGCTCATCCAGCAGTGACACCTGCGCCTCATCGGTGAGACAGCGGATCGTCGTGCGCCGGTTAAGCTCCCGGCACAGATTGGGAATGATCTCCGGATCATTATACCAGTCACCACCACCGCCGTATTTCAGCCGGGCAAGCTGAAGCTGGCCCAGAAGCAACGGCACCAGCAGCAGATTCAGCATTTCTTCGCCCGGCGCTTGAGCGCCATCAGATACTGATAGGGCAGCCGGATGTCGCCTAAGTAAACCCGTCCAAACTTGCGTCCACCATGACAGTCGGAACCGCCCGTGACCAGCAGTCTGTTCTTCTGGGCGAGCTCCAGATAATGATCCACTGCCCGTTGATTATGCTCCGGATGCCAGACCTCGATTCCGTCCACGCCCGCAGCGATCACCAGATACACCAGCCCGTCATTACCATAGGTTGCCGGATGGGCGATCACCGCCAGCCCGCCCGCCTGGTGTATCCGCTCAATCACCTCTGCTGGGGTCAGTCGCAGCTTGGGAAAGTATGCCGGACCGTCATAGCCGATATACTTTTCAAACGCCTCACTCATGCTTGCCACCCCGCCCGCCTCCACCAGCGCCTGCGCCACATGCGGTCTGCCGACCGCACCCGCACCGGCAATCTCCTTGACCCGCTCAAAACTCACCCGCCATCGCCCACCTGCCAGTTCATTCAGCTTATTTACCATCCGCTCTGCCCGCTGGAGCCGGAACTCCCGCACCCGGGTAAAGAACTCCTGCACCGCAGGACTCCGGTAATCGATATAGTAACCGAGGATATGGACATCAGTGCCGTTGACATTACTGCTGAGTTCTACACCAGGGACAACCTCCACCCCCAGCCGTTTCCCCTGCACCCTTGCCCGCTCAATCCCCTCAACCGAATCGTGATCGGTGATCGCAATCGCGGTAAAACCCGTCTGCTCTGCCCGGATGACCAGCTCTTCAGGTGTAAACAGGCCATCGGAAAAAATGGTATGCAGATGCAGGTCAACTACCGCCGGCTGACTGCCCCTCAATGACCGACCGCCTTTCGCCGGATAACCGGTTAACTCATCCTTCTGGCAACCGTATCCAGATAACTTTTAACCAGCCCTTCCAGCTCTGAGGTCAGTTCATCCAGCGTCTCCTGCATGCCGGCAACAAAATCCCGGTCCTTGATCCCTCCGAGGTTGATCAGCACATTGAGCCGGGCACCCCGGAAAGCAGCATCAAGATTAAGCGTTGCCACCCCGGCATCACTGATTGAATTCTTATTGCCGTATTCTACGACCGGTTTTGCCAGTTTCAGCACATCCAGCGCCAGCCTCATCGTCCGGAGCGGCACTTCGGCCGCCTTTTTCAGCGCCTCACTCACCGCCTGCTCCCGCTCCTGGCGTTCAGCCTCGGTCATCTTCGGCAGCTTGTATGCCTGCATTACCGCCTTGAACGACTCCGCATCCTCATCCATCAGACTGATAAACCGCTCGCGCAGGGGAATCAGCCGGTCTTTCACCACCTTCAGCTCCTCCTCAAACTCCTCGTAACCCTTCTTGCCGATCGTCAGGCTCGCCACCATCGTGAACAGCGCAGTTCCGATCGCACCATTAAGCGCGGCTGCGGTTCCGCCACCCGGCACCGGTGCGGAAGATGCCAGTTCACTCAGAAAGTCAGGCAGACCCTGAGCCGGCACCAGCCGGTTCTCCAGAATCTGCTCCTTCTTGAACTCATTCAGCTGGAGATAGAACCTGGCGCAGTCCACGAGCGCCGCCTGCGGGACCAGCCCGACAATCTCCGACTCCACCACATTTACCCCGTAGCGCTGCGCCTCCCGCTTCACCGTCTCGAACACCCGGTAAAGCGGAGTCTTGGTATAGTCGGTCATATTGATCGACACCTGGGCACAGTTCTTCTCCTTGAGCTCAAAACCCAGCGCCTTGACATAGCGGAACCCGCCGGAGCGGAACCGGATCGCCTTGGCGATCTTCTCGGCAATCTTCACATCCGGAGTGGAAAGGTTGATATTGTAGGCAATCAGCGGTGCCCGTACCCCGACCACGGTTGCACCGGCGGTCGGATGCAGCTCGGGCCGGCCGAAGTCCGGTGCCCGGTCCGGATCGGTCCGGATCGCCTCCCGCAACCCCTCAAACTCACCCTGCCGGATGTTCGCCAGGTCCTGCCGGTCCGGCCTGGTCGCTGCCAGTTCATAGAGGTAAACCGGAATCCCCAGTTCATCGGCAATCCGTTTACCCAGCCGCTTTGCCAGCTCAATGCACTCCGCCTGGGTCACACCGGAAATCGGTACAAATGGAATAACATCAGTGGCACCGATCCGCGGATGCTCACCCTGGTGTTTGGTCAGATCAATCAGTTCCGATGCGGTCTTGGTTGCCCGGAACGCCGCCTCCAGCACCGCCTCGGGCTCGCCGACAAAGCTGATCACCGCCCGGTTGTGGTCCGCATTCATCTCCTGATCCAGCAGCGTCACGCCGGTCACAGACCTGATACTGCTGACAATCTGTTCAATAACCTCAGGCCGCCGGCCCTCACTGAAATTGGGAACGCATTCAATGATTCTTCTCATTTCTCTGCTCCTTTAAAGCTGAAAATGGTTTTCTTCAATCATAGCCGGCAGACTCAAACTGTCAAATCGGGCTGGACCGCGACTGAAGTTTGACCCGCACCCCCGTCCGGATAGAATTAATCCTGCGGACCCATCATGAACGGACTGCTCCTTTTTCTGCTGGTAACTGTCAGCCCGCCCGCCTGTGCCGATACGGTTGAAAACTTTGAATCAGGTGCAGTTGAACTTTACTCCTTTCCGGGCGAGGACCAGGACCCCGACCTCTGGCTCCTGGATTCCTCTAATACCCATCAGGGTTCACACTTCAGCCTGAAGCTGATCGGCAACACCTGGAAGATTGAACCGGTTTCCCCCTTTACCCTTGACACCGGCACGGTGCTTGCGGTTGCCGCCTGCATTGAAGCGGTCGGCGAAATTCAGGGCTTCGGCCTGATCGGTGAGGGCGAAACCCTGGTTTACGCCCTTGCCGGCCGGGAAAAGGTTGACCCCGCCCGCTGGAGCACCGTTTATCAGGGTGCCTTCCCGGTCCGCACCTGGAATCGGTATCTTCTGCCCGTGGGGGAAGACTGGCTTGCCCGGTTCGGCCGGCTTGCCACCATCAGCGGTCTGGTATTTGTCAATGACCACGACAGCAGCCGGACCGGCAGTGTGCTCTTTGACGACATCCTCAACATCACTCCGGACCTGCCGGCAGCACCGGAGCTGGAAATCTGGCACGAACTCCGGTCCGGAACAAAAAATGGCGATGGCACCTGGAGTGTCACGGTTCAGTTTTATTCGCGGGTCACTGACCCGGACTCACGATACCATCGCTTCTTCTGGTCCTTTGGCGACGACTCCACCAGTCAGGACTCCTGCCCGCTGCACACCTACATCATCCGCGACGACCACCTGTTCACCGTGCTCTGTCAGGTCAGCGACTCCACCGGCAGATGGGCACGGGACACAACCCGGGTCCGGATTGAACCCGGACCGTCCCGCCTGCCCCTGAAACTGAACTTTGCGGGTGACATCATGCTTGCCCGCAGATACGAACAGCCCGGCGGTATCATTGATACACTCGGACCTGAGGGTGTCTTTGCCCGGATCCGGCACCTGCTCGCAGACAGCGCCGACCTCACCGTTGCCAATCTGGAATGCCCGCTGACTGACCGCGGCACCCCGCATCCGACCAAGCCGATTATTTTCCGCGGTAGGCCATCCAATGTCCGAGGTCTCAGTTATGCCGGGATTGACCTCGTCTCACTGGCAAACAACCACATTCTGGACTACGGTCTGGAGGGTCTGCTTCAGACCCGTCAGGTTCTGGACTCCTCCGGGATAATCAGCTGCGGTGCCGGTGAGGACATCTACCAGGCGTTCCAGCCCGCCTTCATCGTCAAATCCGGGGTTAATCTGGGATTTCTTGCCTTCAGCGACCGGACCGGGCAGTATGACAACTACCAGCCCTTTCTCAACGCCGGCTACAACAAGCCCGGTTTTGCCGAGCAGGACAGCTGGCGGATTTTTCACACAATCGCCCGCACCCGTCAGGTTGCCGACTTCGTCATCGTCCAGCTCCATGCGGGTGAGGAGTATCAGGAGACACCCGGTTTCGGAGCAGATGATGAATGGTTCTCGCCCCGGGCAGAAAGACCACAGGACAACGCCCGTACCCTGCGTCACCGCATCATTGACAACGGTGCCGACCTGATTGTCTGCCACCATCCCCACATCCTGCAGGGGATTGAGGTTTATCAGGGAAAGGTAATCGCCCATTCGCTCGGCAACTTCGCCTTTGACCAGGAGTATCCGGAGACCTACCCCACCGTGATTCTCCATACCCGGCTCGATGAACAGGGGTTCCGGCACTTTCTCCTCATCCCGGTCTTTATTGATGACTATCTGCCCACGCCCGCAACCGGTGAACTGGGAATTGCGATCCTGCGTCACCTTGCGCGGCTGTCAAGGGAACTCGGCACTTATGTGATTGTCAACCGGGAATCGGTGCTTGCCACCGTAATCCTGGATACCGGCAACCTCAACCGCTACACCTCAGAACTCACAACTTCCACCCCGGTTCTGCCCGATTCCGGCTGGTTTGTCTCCCCACCCCTGCGCCTGGACGCAAATGCCGATATCAGCCGGCTCACAAGCATCAGCCCGGCAGCAGACTGGCAGTTCCGGCTCGGCAGAGACCTGATCTGGTTCGGCAATATGGAAGATGAAGGGGCAACGATGTGGCTGCTCAATCAGCCGGATGAGTTCTATGACCCGCTTGCCCGCCGCGGCCAGCGCTCCCTTGCCCAGCGCCGGCCCGCCGGCACCGGCACCATCATCACCAGCATTGAGGAGCGTTATCCCCTGCCCGCCGACTCCGGTGACCTGACAGTTTACTCCTGGGTCAGAGGTGAAAATGCCGGTCCGGCAAACATCCGGCTCAACCTCTACCCCAGCCGGACCGGCGGGATACCGGTTCAGGTCTGCAGTCTTGTCACCCCGCTTTGGGGCACATTTGACTGGCGGTTTGAATCGGGCTCAATTGCACCCCTGACAAATACCGGCTTCCTTGACCTCTGGCTCACCAGCGCCGGTCCGGACTCCGGCACCGGAATTGCCCGGTTTGACGATGCCGGCGTAATCAGCTGGACCCCCTGGCAGGATTTTATGCCCGGCACTGAAATCCCGACCCCGAACGAATACAGCTGGCTTCAGCTCCGCACCCGGACCCGGACAAATCAGGCTCAGCTCAATTATCAGACTGTCAGCTACCGGCTAATGACTGGTGTCACCAGCCCGGCTCATCCGTCAATTCCTGCCGCACCCCGGCTCTCAGTTCAACCTTCCCATCCCCGCCTTCAGACCGCAATCTCCTATGTTCTGCCCCGGACCGCTCAAGTCCGGCTTGCGGTTTACAACCCTGCCGGACAGAAGGTCAGGACCCTGGTCAACCAGCTTCAGCCCGCCGGCAATCACCGGCTTTTGTGGAACCTGACCGCCGACTCCGGCCGACCCCTGCCCTCCGGCACCTACTTCCTGCTGCTTGCCACCGATACCGGCACCGCGGTCCGCCGGGTGATTTGCGTTAATTCCAGAACCCCTTACCGGTGATTTGCCGGTCTAATATAATAAAGGAGGTTTATGTCACTGCTCAACGAAGCGGTCAGAATTCAGGCACAGCAGATACTTAACAATCTTGAGCACCCGGTAAAACTCCTGGTCTTCACCCAGGAGATGGAGTGCCAGTTCTGCCGGGAAAACCGCCAGCTGGCAGAGGAAATTGCCGGGCTTTCAGACAAGATTACGCTTTCGGTCCACGACTTCCAGCAGGACAAGGAGGCGGTGGAGAAATACCGGATTGAGCGGGTGCCCGCACTGGTGGTGGAAGGGGAAAAGGACTACGGCATCCGGTTCTACGGCATCCCGGCAGGTTATGAGTTCACCACTTTACTCAATGCACTCCAGCTTGCCGGCAGAAGAAACAGCGGACTCAAACCCCAGACCCGGGAAAAACTGCAGACGATCACCAGCCCGGTCAAGATTGATGTCTTTGTTACCCTGACCTGCCCCTACTGTCCGATGATGGCGGGTCTGGCGCACCGTTTCGCCATGGAAAATGAAAACATCACCGCCTCCGCAATTGATGCCCAGGAGTTCCCGGTGCTGGCAAACTACTATCAGGTCAGTGCGGTGCCGAAAACGGTCATCAACGGTCTGCACCACCTTGAAGGTGCACTGCCCGAAGACCGGTTTCTTGCCGAACTGCTGAAATTTGCCGGCGGACCGCAGTAATCTGCCGGCTGCCGGGTCTAATTAATACGCCGGTGCCGGAAACAGAACTGAATGATGAACAGCTGGTTCTGCGGGCGCAGCAGGGTAACCTGACCGCCTATGAACAGCTGGTCCGGCGTCACCAGCAGGGTCTTTACGCCTTTATCTACCGGATGGTTCAGAATCCGGCTGATGCCGAGGAGCTGTGCCAGCAGGCGTTTGTCCGCGCCTGGCAGAAGCTTGCGGGCTTCAAAGGCAGAAGCAGCTTCAAAACCTGGCTCTACCAGATTGCCATTAACCTGACCCTCAATTTCAGAACCCGGACCCGGAAAACCGAAGAGCTGAGCGAACTCCAGCCCGCGGATCCGGCAACTGAACCGGAGGCGGACTATCACCGGCGCCAGCAGGAAGAACTGGTTCAGCAGGCACTGCTTCAGCTCCCGCCGGACCAGCGGACCGCGCTCGTGCTGAAGGTGTATGAAAATTTAAGTTACAATGAAATCGCCCGGCTGATGGGCAGATCGGTCCGGGCGGTGGACTCCCTTCTGGTCCGTGCCCGGACCCGGCTCAAGACCCTGCTAGAACCTGCCCGGCAGAGGGGGCTTTTGTGAAATCACCGCAGGAAAGAACAACCACAGGGGTCTAAATAAATGAAGACGATGAAATGCTCAAAGGTGCTTAAACTCCTGTCCCGGCATCTGGACCGCGAACTGTCCGGACCAGAGCAGGAGGCGGTAAACCGTCACCTGGCAGAGTGTGCCGGGTGCCGGCAGGAGTATGAACTGCTCCAGTCGGAGCACAGACTGCTCCGGTCGGTAACCGTGCCGGAAATTCCGCCCTACTTTACCGCCCGCACCCTTGCCCGCATTGGTGCGCTCAAACCCGCATCCCTTCTGCCAAAACTCCTCTGGCAGACTGCGGTCTCACTGCTCGTGCTTGCCGGCATCGGACTGGGCATCATACTCGGCTCAACTCTGGCAACCGGCAGCAGCACCAGCCCGGAACTGGCAGCGCTCAACTCCGAACCCACAATTGAAGAACTGTTTGCGCCCGGAAACGGAGGCAGATGATGAAAACCCGCTGGCTTTATGTCCTGCTGGCGGTATCGCTGGCGATCAACCTTGCCGCCTTCGGCAGCCTGGCATGGCTGAGGCTGCGCCGGCTCAACCGCCGGGTCCGGGTCCTGCGCCAGATAAAACAGATTGCCCCGCGCCAGATTGAACCGCTCCTTGACGCCTATCACCTGCAGATGGACTCGCTCCGGCTGGAATACTGGTATGCCCGGCACCGGCTTGCCCGGCTGGCGCTGGAGGAAAACCCGGAAAGTGCGGAAGTGGAGCGCACCCTGAAAACCATCGGTGAAATCCACCAGCAGATGAACCGGCTCGTCTATGAAACCGGCAGACAGACCGGAATGGTTCTGCCGCCCGAACACCGGGAACGGCTGCGCCGCGGCTGGTGCCGGATGATGGAAGGTCCCCGACACCCGCCACCACCGCCGGAATTTGAGCATCGGAAACCGGAACGGCTTCAAAGAAGATTTAAAAGATAAACCCAAAAATGGAGGAAAATATGAAAAAACATAAACACTTTACCGTCAGCCTGCTCCTTGCCGGGCTGATGCTGACCGTCGCTCCTCTACTTGCCCAGGAGCAGAATGCACCCCAACCCCAGATGCCCCAGATGCCGATGATGGAGCCGATGATGGAGCCGATGATGCCTCAGCTCACCGATGCCCAGCGGGAACAGCTCCAGAGCCTGCGCATCAAACACCTGAAGGAGATCATGCCACTCGAAACCGAACTCAGAATCAAGGAGCTGGAACTTCAGGCGCTCTGGGATGCGGACAAGCTGGACTCCAAGGCGATCATCGCCAAGGTAAAGGAACTGAGCGAACTGCGCAACAAACTGGAACTCACCCGGACCAACCACCGGCTGGAAATCGCCCAGCTCCTCACCCCCGAGCAGCGCCGACAGATGCGCCATATGTTCGGCATGGGCATGGGACCGGGAATGGGCATGGGCAGAAGGATGATGCGCCGGCACCGCTGTATGGAGCAGAAACAATTCGGACCTCAGGAGCCGAACTGCTGCCCGCAGAAATAAGGTGCCTCCTTTTTCGGCTCGGTCAGAACCGCCCCCTGCGGGGCGGTTCTTTTTTTACTCCTGCCGGAAGACACACTTCCGGATCACAACCCCGTCCAGATACGCACCCTCATACTCGGTGCTCAGGTCACTGTTAAACACCCATCCGACCCAGACCCGCTCCCGGCCGCAGACACTGCCCAGCCCCGGCACATCGGTCAGATCAATCTCCACCCGCTGCCAGGAACGGACATTCCCCCCTGCCTGACCGCAGATGTAATAATTAACGCTGTCCACCATCACAAACCAGAACAGCATGTCATGCCCGTATTCCGAATCGGTCCAGTGCCAGAACTCAACCCGGCCGCTGTCCGCATCAGCCAGTGAAAACGGTCCGTAGATGGCAATTGCGCCCATCTGCGGCGGATAGCCCTGAGACGGCTCCCGCGAGGAGCCGGCACACCAGATACTGAACCTGCCCGCCTGCTGCCGGTAACCGGTTGTATCCCAGGTCGGCTCACCCCGCACCTGCCAGCCCGGACCCGGAAACCCCTGCTCAAACCCCTCGTTCAGCACCGTCACCCAGCGCCGGCACACATCAAACCGCAGCGGATCACACCACCCGCTGGTATCGCCCTGGACATCCCGCGCCTGCGCCCGGATAAAATAGATCCCGGTATCCTGATAAACATGGCTCAGGCTGAAAAGGGAACCTGAGGGCTGACAACCGCTCCAGGGAGAAACGGTGCCATCACCCCAGTCAAACCGCACCGCCACCGAATCACCATCCGGATCCCTCACCCGCACCTGAAACTGATACTCATAACCCGCCACCCCGGCGTCCGGTCCGGCAAGACTCTCGGGCATCGGCGGACTCTGCACAATCGTAACCTGATACGGTGCTGACCAGTCTGACTCCAGCCCCTTGGTGTCCCGCACCCGCGCCCGGACCGAATGGACACCGGTGGTTGTAAAGCAGAGATAATGGCGAATCGTCTCCGCATCCGGAAAATAGGCGGTCCAGCTCTCGGGCGCACCTGTGTCCACCATTACCTGATAACTCAGACGCCTGCCCTCAACTCTGCCCCCGGTCAGACTGATGGTAAACAGACTGTTGGTATACCAGACTGCCGGACCGACAATCACCGGCGGGGACAACTTCTCCCCGGCATCCTCATGGACACAGACCGGCCCGGCACCGAGAAGCAGTAATAAAACGGTCAACACCAGCCTGCTCCTGCTCATATCCCCTCCTGTCTCCGGTTAACTGACCGCAACCACCCTGACCTTGCCCTCAGCACCCGCCGGAATTGCCACCAGATAACCCCGCTTCAGCCCGAAATGGCGCACCAGCCCGGTAAACTCCAGCACCTGCTCTGCCCGCTCCTCCTCATCACGGTAAAAAACCACCTGCGCCACCTGACTGCGGTCAAACACAAAATCAAACCCGACCTCATCCACCGGATGGCACTTGTAAAGCAGCTGATAACTTGCCGCTGCAAACCGCACCCCGGCAAGCCGCAGCTCCACCCCGATCGCTGCGGGAAACAGCCTCTCGGTCCCCTCCCGGTAGATAAACTCCGAACCGAAATAGTCAAAAACCGCCTGCGCACACCGGGTCAAAAGTCCGGCGCTCACCTGCGCGCCTCTGCCCGGCTTCGGCTCAACCACCTTCCGCTCCACCCGCTCCTTCGGCGGCGCCACCTCCTCGACCAGCACACTGTCCCCGAAACTCAGCACCACCCCCTGCCGGATTCCCAGCGATGCCATATAAACCTGCGCCTGCCGGATATGCGCCTCATTAACCCGCTTCACCGCCTTCAGCTCCACCACCGCCTCGGCCTTGGAAGTTCCTGCCCAGAGCGGATTGAGAATCAGATCCACCCTGCCCTCGGAAACCTTGTAACCCTTGTAAAGAATCTCAAAATTCCGCTGCCGTTCATAGGCGATACCGCGCAACCGCAGCTCATGCGCCAGCGCCTCCTCATAAACCGACTCCCGGTAACCTGACCCCAGGACCGAAAACACCTCATCTGCCGCCGACTTCAGCTGATTCAGCCAGCTCACTGATAACCTCCTTTCCTTTTCCGGCAACAGCTCTGCCCGGAAAACTCATACCGCAAAAAATAGCCGGCACAACGCCCCTGTCAACCCCTGCCACCATCTCCCACAACCATCCACCCTCCGGACCCAAAACCCGCCATCCCCCCAATCCAGCCACAAACTGACATCTCAAACCAGCAACCGCCACCACCAGAACCGCACAAGCCACCACAACCCACAAAATCCCCACCGCTTAACTCCAAACCACCCGCCCCTGCCAGGAGGGTAGGGGGAACTGCCCCCGGAGCAGACCTTCTCCGGTGCCAAATCGCCATCACATTGTAAAAAATAAAGTTACACCTCCACGCCAATCCGGCGGTGAAATCAGGCGTCCGAAAGGGCTCTGACATTTTTATAACACAGCCCACTAGTCATACCCAGTGAAAAAATTGACTTGAGCTTGCAACTCTTATTAAATAAAAGACAAAATGTTGACTATGAGCCGCAGGTAGCAGAAGAATTAAGATGTTAAAATGTGAAACCTGAAAATAAATCAGAAAAAGATCACCGCCACGGGCACCGCCAGCGGTTAAGGAACCGGTTTAACCGGATCGGGCCGCACAGCCTGCAGGAATATGAGATTGTCGAACTTCTCCTGACTTATGTCCTGCCCCGGAGAGATGTCAAGCCGGTTGCCAAGGAACTGCTGGACAGATTTGGCTCAATCAGGGGAATATTTGAAGCAGATGAAGATTCCCTGACTTCGGTGCCCTACATAAAACAGAAATTCACCACACTTCTGAAACTGATCAGGGAGATCAACGCCATCTATCACAAACAGAGGGCCGAAGCGGTGCCGGTGAATGAAAACATTGACGAAATTGTGACATACTGGATGGCAAGGATTGGGGACAAAAAAGAAGAGGAGTTTCATGTAATCTATCTGGACAGTAACGCCAGGATTATGAAGGATGAAAGTTTTCCGGCTCAGGAGTTTCACTTTTCCGGGACGATTGACAAGACCGTTGTCTATCCCCGGAAGATAATCGAAGAAGGAATCAGACACAAGGCCTACGGGATTATTGTTGCCCACAACCATCCTAACGGCAGTCCGGAACCCTCAGAGTACGATAAGAACCTGACGCGGGTACTGGATATCGCCACCCAGGCTGTGGGTATGGTGCTCTTTGACCATATTATTGTATCCCCGGCCGGTTATTTCAGCTTCAGAAAGGAGAGGCTGCTGTGAACGCCATTGAGCGGATAAAATCGGTGATCCCGACTCTGAACCACGATCAGCTGGCAGCTGTTAAGGCCACGGAAGGTCCGGTGCTGATCATCGCCGGCCCGGGAACCGGCAAGACCCTGACCATGGTCGCAAGAACGCTCTACCTCCTGCTTTCCGGCAGGGCACAGCCGGAAGAAATCGTCCTTACCACCTTCACGGAAAAGGCGGCATTTGAATTAAGAGACCGGGTAAGTCAGCTGGCGCAAAAGCTGAATTATAAAGACAACCTTCACCAGTTACGGGTGGGCACAATTCACAGCCTGTGCAACGATTTCATTGTCAAATTTTTGACACACACTCCGCTTAGAAGGGGATACTCAATTCTTGACGAATTGACCCAGCAATTTTTTATCTACGAGCACTTTGACGCATTGGCACCGAACCGCAACGGGTTGTTCTGGGGCAGATGGCGGGGAAAGTGGGAATCAATCAGCATCATCTGCAGATACTTCAACAAAATCACCGAGGAACTGATTGATGTTGACCGTTTAGCTGAAGCCGAGGATGGATTCCTGCGCCTCCTCGCCAAATCCTACCGTAAGTACCAGGAGAAACTCCGGGAGAAAAACCGGGTGGATTTTTCCCACCTGCAGAAGATTTTCCTTGATCTGCTGAAAAATCGGGAAATTTATCCCCGGATCAAAAAGAACATAAAATATATCATGGTTGATGAATACCAGGACACAAACTACATTCAGGAACAGATCCTCTTAAAACTTGCCCGACCGGAAAATAACATCTGCGTTGTCGGTGATGAAGACCAGGCCCTTTACCGCTTCCGGGGAGCAACCGTGCGCAATATCCTTGAGTTTCCCAGCCATTTCCCGCACTGCAGACAGATCAAATTGACCATAAACTACCGGAGCCACCCGGATATCATCCAGCGCTATAATAAATTCATAACCTCAACAGAATGGAACGGCTTCCGGTATCCCAAACAGGTTCAGCCCGATCCAGAGGGAAAATTTCCGGATTACCCGGCGGTATTCTGCATCTGGGGAAAAGATGAAAAGGATGAGGCAGCACGAGTGGTTAAGCTGTTGAAATTCCTGAAGGATAACAACATAATTCAGGACTGGGCCGATGTCGCCCTGCTGATGAAGAGCATCCGGGCTGAGAACAGTAGCCACTACATTGAAGCGTTAAGGAAAAACAACATTCCCTATTTTGCCCCGCGTGCCAAGCGATTTTTTGAAAATGAGGAGATCAAACTGCTGCTTGCCGCCTATGCAATAATTTTCGGCTTTATGAAAGAATTTAAAAACGACTACCCGCACCGGGAACACCTGGAAAATTCATTGAAAGTTCTCGCCAATGCAGCTGCTCGGCACCATTCCCTGAAACATTATCTCAAAAAAAAGCGGCGCGAGATTGAAAATCTGCAGACCGGCTCACTTGACCTGACGGTCCTGGACTATCTTTACGGACTGCTTGCCCATGAACCGTTTTCATCATATCTGAAGGATGAAAACTCCGCCTATAATCTTGCCATTTTCTCAAGACTGATTTCAATTTTCCAGGACTATTACAACATTTCCCTGGTTACGGCCAAGAACAAGGAGCACATAAAATCACACCTCTTCCGCAGCTTCTTTAATTTCCTTCTGGATTCCGGCATTGACGAGTATGAAGATCCGGACAATCCAATCCCGAAAGGCCATGTCCAGATTATGACTATTCACCAGGCCAAGGGACTGGAATTTCCAGTTGTGATCGTTAATTCGCTGCACAAGCGATTCATCGTTCAGAAACACGTTGACCGTGACCTGCTGCCATTTTCCCGGAGGGGAACCTACGAAACTGAAGACCAGATGACCCAATTTGACCGGTTGCGACATTACTATGTCGCCTTTTCCCGGGCGCAGAAAATACTGGTCCTGTCAACCCCTGAACACCCGAAGGAATGGTTTGCCCCGATCTGGGAGGGGCTTGATCAGTATCCCCGCATTGAAAGCGAAACCCTGGCGGCCCAGCGCTTTTCCTCCCGACCGCAGTTCATCCCGAAAAAGAGCTATTCCCTCACCGGTGTCAATATCTACGAAACCTGCCCCCTGCAGTATCTTTTCTATCATGACTATCAGTTTCAACCCTCCCGGGCGGGCCAGGTTCTCTTCGGTGCACTGGTGCACCACACCATTGAGGACATTCACCGGGCGGTTCTGGAGGGACAGAAAAAAATCTTCCGTGACCAGATTGAAAACTGGCTGGAGGACAACTATCAGGCGCTGCTGCTTACCGGGCTGCGTCCGATCAGCCGAGCCGGAAAGGAGTTCGCATTGAGGCAGGTGCAAAACTACTATAACCAGAACCGCGATCTGCTTTCCCGAATCAGGGAAACCGAAGTGGAGGTGTCGGTAGAGAAGGAGGACTACATAATCACCGGCAAGATCGATCTCCTCCTGGGTGAGGAGGGTAAACTGGAACTTCTCGACTTCAAGACCCAGACCAGGCCGGCACCCGGCCACCCCATCATTGACCGATACCGGCGCCAGCTCTGTCTCTACGCCCACATCATCCGCGAAAGATACAACCGGGAGGTAGAGAAGATGTATATTTACTGGACCGGTGAGCCGGAAAGAGTTGATGCCCTCCAGGAGTTAAGATACTGCGAAGCGGATGTTGAGGAGGCGGGCAGGCATTTTGACCAGGTAGTGCAGAGAATAAGGGCCAAACACTTTCAGGTTGAGCAGCAGCCGGACCCGGAAAAGGTCTGCAAGGAGTGCGACTTCCGGTTCTACTGCTCACAGAACGGCATCATAAGATTTAAACCCCGGGAATGGGAGGAGCGCTAAAATGGCCAGAATAGAAATCAACAGAACAGAACTTGTCTGGCTCGGCAAATACGACGAAGACGGCAACCGCCGGCCGGTTGAAAGACCCGGTCCCTACCCCTTCCAGATGGTGGAGGTAATAAATAAGCCGAGAACCGGCCGGGAAAAACCGCTGGGAACTCTCTTTGACTACTGGAAAGGTGAAGAGGGGGATACATTTGAACAGGGCTGGCGCAACAAACTCATCTGGGGCGATAACAAGCTGGTGATGTCCTCACTGCTGGAGAAATTTGCCGGGAAAATAAATCTTATCTACATTGACCCGCCGTTTGCCACCGGCGCCGACTTCAAGTTCAAAATCCAGATTGGCGAAGAGGCGGAGGAGGTCGCAAAGGAACACTCCGTTATTGAAGAAAAGGCATACCGCGACACCTGGGGAAAGGGGCTGGACTCATATCTTCAGATGATGTATGAACGGCTGGTTCTGATGCGGGAACTTCTGGCGGAAAACGGCTCGATCTATGTCCATCTGGACTGGCATGTGGGCCATTATGTGAAGGTGATGATGGATGAGATTTTCGGGTATGAGAATTTCAGGAATGAGATAATTACAAGGAGGGGGCAGACAAAAAATTTACAGTATCAATTTGTAGACTTTAAAAGAATGAATATATTCAATGACTATCTTCTCTGGTATTCCAAAAATCCAAATGCAATATTCAATCCGCCATTGAGAAAATCTGCGGAATATCAGAAGGTTGGAAGGTGGCAGAGTATGTGGAACAACGCCGACCGCCCTACAATGAGATATGAATTACTTGGTGTTAATATAACTAAGGGACAATGGAAATGGTCAAAGGAACGAGCTTATAAAGCTGTAGAAAATTACAAAAGATATCTAAAAGAAAGCAAGAAAACGGCCGAAAGTTTGGAAGAATACTGGATACGCACTGGTAAAAATTTAGAGTTCGTTTGGCGGTTTGGGGACGCAAAACCAGTCTATTGGATACCGCCTCAAGCAGAAGCCATATGCGATAACAACTGGTTAGACATCAAAGGGTACGACTACACTGAGAACTTTAGAACTCAGAAATCAGAAGAATTATTAACACGCATCATTCTTGCCTCCTCGAACCCCGGAGACCTCGTTGCCGACTTCTTCTGCGGTTCAGGTACAACACTGGCGGTTGCGGAAAAACTGGGCAGGCGCTGGATCGGCTGCGACCTGTCCCGCTATGCCATTCACATTACCAGAAAACGCCTTCTGGAAATTGAAAACTCCAGGGATCTGGAAAATGAGGGCAAGAAGTATGGCAAAAAGGCAAGGCCTTTTGAAATCCTGAACCTGGGTAAGTATGAACGCCAGCTCTGGCAGGTAAAAACCTTTTCCGGCAAGGACGAGAAGCAGGCGCTCTATGAATACCTGACCTTCATCCTGAAGCTTTACGGTGCCGAGCCGATTTCCGGCTTTACCCACCTCCATGGCAGGAAATCCAACGCCCTGATTTATGTCGGTGCGGTTGACTCCCCGGTCACAATTCAGGAGTGCATTGACGCAATCAGAGAATGCAAGTCCCAGGGGCAGCGCGAACTCCACATCCTCGGCTGGGAATGGGAAATGGGCCTGAACGATGCCATTCAGGAGATTGCCCGGAAAGAAGGGGTAAAACTGAAGCTCAGAATCATTCCCATGGATGTTCTGGACACGGAGGCGGTTCGCCGTGGTGATATCCAGTTCTTTGAACTCGCCCATTTCAAGGCTGACATAAAAATTACCGGAAAGCAGGTGACGGTTGAACTGAAAGACTTCGTAATTCCCCATACCGATCTGATTCCGGAGGAGGTCAGAGACAAAATCAGGAAATGGAGCGACTGGATTGACTACTGGGCGGTGGACTTTGATTTCAAAAACGACACCTTTCATAACGGCTGGACATCCTACCGGACCAGAAAGGACCGGAGCCTGAACCTGAAGGCAACCCACTCCTACGAAAAGGCGGGCCGCTACCGGATCTATGTGAAGGTCATTGACATCTTTGGCATTGACACCTCGCAGATCTATGAAGTGGAGGTAAAATAAATGGCACAGCCGCCGAGAACCTGGATTCAGTATGATAAAACCCTGCCTTATATCGAAGACCGGGATCCGTCCAGCAAACCTGCCTCCCATCTTGTCAACGACGGAGAAAACTCCTACAAGGTGGTGGAAGGCCGCAGACCCAGCAGGATGCTGCTGGTTAATAAGTTAAGGTCCGAAGTTGACCGATGGCGCGACGAGGACTATCCGGGCATAACCGAAACCACCCGGGAACTGCTCTATTTCTGGTTTTTCAACGACCACATGATCAATGGCGAACTGTTCCGCTACTGGTTCTGCCAGCGGGAGGCGGTGGAAACCCTGATCTACCTTTTTGAAGTAAGAAAGTTTGACGACCTTGAACCGGTAATCAGAAATTACGCCGAAAATTTCAGAAAGGACCTGTTTCAGAATGCGGTTGAATTTGCCGAAGACCTGCAGGGCAGGAGAAAAATCATCCGCTACTTTCCGGAACTGCAGCAGCAGGGCGAGCAGGATCTGCCGGAAAAGGGATTATTGAGATACGCCTTCAAGATGGCAACCGGCACGGGCAAGACTTATGCGATGGCTCTGATCATCGTCTGGTCCTATTTCAACCGGCTGAGGGAAAAGGACAAAAGGTATCCCGATAATTTCCTGATTATTGCGCCCAATGTTATTGTCTATGAAAGGCTGGCCAAGGATTTTGTCGACAGCAGAATATTTTATAACCTGCCGCTGATCCCTCCTGCCTGGCGGCCGAACTGGCAAATCAGGGTTACACTGCGGGAGGATGACTCACCTCTGAACCCGTCCGGCAATCTGATCGTAAACAACATCCAGCAGTTGTATGAGTCAAGAAGTGCTGACTTTTCTCCGGAAAACATCCTTGAGGAAATTCTCGGAGAAGCTCCCCAGAAGGATCTGACAAAGTCCTCCGAAACCCTGACCGATAGAATAAAGAAACTCAGCAGCCTGATGGTAATTAACGATGAGGCCCATCATGTTCACGATGAGGAGCTGAAATGGCATCAGACCCTGATGAGTATCCACAATTCGCTCCCAGGCGGAGTAAACCTCTGGCTTGATTTCTCCGCCACACCGAAAACCCAGACCGGAACCTATTACCCCTGGATAATCGTTGACTATCCACTTGCTCAGGCGGTTGAAGACCGGATCGTCAAGGTACCTCTGATTGTTCACCGGGTAGACCGGAAGGACCCGGAAGACATAACCAGGGACAATGTCATTCAGAAATACGGGGACTGGATCAGTGCGGCGCTGGAACGATGGCGTGAACATTATAAAACTTACTCGGCTGTCGGCAAAAAACCCGTGCTCTTTATCATGGCGGAAAGAAACGATTATGCCGATCAAATTGCCATGGCGATAAGAAAAAGAAAGGACCTGGGATTCCGCTCTCCCGATAAGGAGGTGATTGTCATCCATGTTAAATCCCGGGAGGGGGCAGCGGCAGAAACCGAGATCAAGATTTCAGAAAAAGATCTGCCGGTTTTGAGGCAGCTGGTGCGCCAGGTTGACGAACCGGATAATGAGGTGAAGATAATCGTCAGCAACCTGATGCTGCGGGAAGGATGGGATGTCCAGAATGTCACCATCGTCCTGGGGCTGAGACCGTTCACCTCCAAGGCGGAGATTCTGCCCGAACAGGCAATCGGCCGGGGCTTGAGGCTGATGCGGGGTGTCAGTCCTGCTCACACTCAGACACTTGAGGTAATCGGCACTCAGGCTTTTGAGGCGTTCGTCCGGGAACTGGAGAAGGAAGGGGTCGGGATCAACACAGTAAAGATCCCGCCGCCACTGCCGATAATTATTTCGCACGAGAGATCAAGGCTGGAGTACGACATAGCAATTCCCCAGACTGAACCGAGTCTGGTAAGAAACTACAAAAAGCTCGAAGAACTGGATCCCCAGAAAATTCCCCCGGTTTATAATTCGGACAAGCTTGATGAAACAAAAAAGATCCTGTTAAAGATGGAGTTCCCCTTTACCATGACTGAGGTCCATAAAGCAGTTATTGTACCAGAGATCTACCCTGCCGGCAGGGAGCTCGTGGCCTACATTACAAAAGAGGTCCGCAAAAGGGCAAGGATTGCCTGCGACTTTAATGTCCTTTATCCGATAATAGAACGATACATACTTGAAAGATGCTTCGAAACCAAAATCAGGGATATCGAAGATGTCAGATTAAGAAAAAACCTGAATGATATTTCCGTTCAGGAGGCAATCGTCGACACTCTGGCAAAAGAGCTGGGGATGATCTCAGTTGAAACCCGAAAGGCTGCCACTGGTATAACCAAGATAAGACTCTCTGAATTCCCTGATTTCACCTGGAGGAGAAAACATGTCCGATGCAAAAAAACTGTATTCAACTTCGTCGCTGTCTACAACAACTATGAAGAGGAGTTTGCAAAATTTCTTGACCGCTGCCCCGACATCAGCCGCTTTGCCGCACTTGCGAACCTGTTTTCTGTTGACTATCTGAGTTCCCGGGGAGCAATCAGACTCTACTTTCCTGACTTTGTAGCCGTTCAAACCGGCAATGGAAAAGAAGTTCACTGGATCATTGAAACACGGGGCCGAGAGTATGAGGATGCCGAACAGAAGGACAAAGCGATAAAAACCTGGTGTGAAAGAATCAGCACTCTGACCGGATGCGATTGGAAATTTATAAAGATCTATCAGAGTGAATTTGAAGAGTTTAAAAGGGAGTATGAAGGTAAAATACCGGAATTTTCTGATCTTGTACAACGTATAATTTCTTAATCTTGCCCATCTAAAAATATCAGCTTACTTCATTTGTAAAAGCAAAACCACGCCTTTACCCCCGCATCACCGGTAAAGCCGGCGCTGAACGGGTTTTCTGCCGGAAAAACGCTGCACCGGAGAGGATAACGAGGCAGTCTAAATAATTGAGTATGAACATTGATAAGTTTACCGAAAAGGCGCAGGGTGCGCTGTTTGAGGCGCAGTCGCTGGCGCAGCGGCTGGGCCATCAGGAGCTGGATGCCGAGCATATCCTGCTGTCACTGGTGACTCAGGATGAGGGGCTGGTGCCCCAGATTCTGGAGAAGCTCGGCGCCAGGCCCGAGCACATCCGCCAGCATGCTGAGACCGCTCTGCGTGACCGGCCCCGGGTCTCGGGCACCGGTCAGGTTTATCTCTCCTCCCGGGCACAGCAGGTGCTTGCCACCGCCGAGGAGGAGGCGCGGCGGTTCCGGGATGACTTCATCTCCACCGAGCATCTCCTGCTCGGACTGCTGGCGCTGCGCGACGGTGCGGTTGCCCGGATCTTCCAGACCTTCGGGATAGAGAAGAACCGGGTGCTTGCGGTGCTGCGCGAGCTGCGCGGGACCCAGCGGGTGACCGATCCGGGTGCTGAGGACCGGTATCAGCCATTGGAGAAGTTCGGCCGGGATTTGACCCGGCTCGCCCGCGAAGGCAAGCTCGACCCAGTCATCGGCCGGGATGATGAGATCCGGCGGGTGATGCAGGTCCTTTCCCGGCGCACCAAGAACAATCCGGTGCTGATCGGCGAGGCCGGGGTCGGCAAGACCGCCATCGTTGAGGGGCTGGCGCAGCGGATTGTCAAGGGTGATGTACCCGAGAGTCTGAAGGACCGGCGGCTGATCGCGCTCGACCTCGGCGCCCTGATCGCCGGCACCAAGTACCGGGGTGAATTTGAGAGCCGGCTGAAGGCGGTCCTGAAGGAGGTTGCCGCCTCGGACGGAAAGATTATCCTCTTCATTGACGAGCTGCATCTGATCGTCGGTGCGGGCAAGGCGGAAGGGGCGATCGATGCCGGCAATCTCCTGAAGCCGATGCTGGCACGGGGTGAACTGCGCTGTATCGGCGCCACCACGCTGGATGAGTACCGGGAGTACATTGAGAAGGACAAGGCGCTGGAGCGCCGGTTCCAGCCGGTCTATGTTGACCAGCCGAGCGTAGAGGAGACGATCTCGATCCTGCGCGGGCTGAAGGAGCGGTATGAGGTCCATCACGGGGTGCGGATTGCGGACTCGGCGCTCGTGGCTGCCGCGGTGCTTTCCAACCGCTACATCTCGGACCGTTATCTGCCGGACAAGGCGATTGACCTCGTGGATGAGGCGGCGGCGAAGCTGAAGATGGAGATTACCTCCAAGCCGGTGGAGCTTGATGACCTGGACCGGAAAATCCTCCAGCTGGAGATGGAAAAGCTCTCGCTGAAGCGGGAGGTGGATGAGGCGTCAAAGCAGCGGCTCGCGGAGATTGAAAAGGAGATCGCCAGTCTCAGAGAGGAGCAGGCACGGCTGACCGCCCAGTGGGAGTCGGAGCGTCAGGTGGTGGAGAAGCGGCGTCAGCTCAAGGAGGAGATTGAGCGGGTCCAGCATGAGATTGAGACCGCCAAGCGGAAGTATGACCTGAACCGGGCGGCCGAGCTGGAGTACGGGAAACTGCTCCAGCTGAAAAAGGAGCTTGCCGAGCTGGACAAGCAGGGCAGAAACCACCGGCTGCTGCGCGAGGAGGTGACCGAGGAGGACATCGCCGAGGTGGTTTCCAAGTGGACCGGGATTCCGGTGAAGAACCTGCTGGAGTCGGAGCGGGAGAAGCTTTTGCGCCTGGAGGATGAGATTCACAAACGGGTGGTGAACCAGAACCGGGCGGTCGAGGCGGTTGCCAATGCGATCCGGCGTGCCCGTGCCGGCATTGCCGAGCGCAAAAAGCCGATCGGCTCCTTCATCTTCCTCGGACCGACCGGTGTCGGCAAGACCGAGCTGGCACGCACGCTGGCGCAGGTGCTGTTTGACAGTGAGGAGGCGATGGTCCGGCTGGACATGTCCGAGTATATGGAGAAGCACACCGTCTCCCGGCTGATCGGTGCACCACCGGGCTATGTCGGTTATGAGGAGGGCGGACAGCTGACCGAGGCGGTCCGGCGCCGGCCTTACCGGGTGATTCTGCTCGATGAGATTGAGAAGGCGCATCCGGATGTGTTCAACATCCTGCTCCAGATTCTGGATGACGGCAGACTGACCGATGGTCATGGCCGGGTGGTGGACTTCCGGAATACGGTGGTAATCATGACCTCCAATCTCGGCACCGAAATGGCACGGGCAGGACGGTTTGACCAGGATGAACTTCTGAGCCTGCTGCGCCGGCACTTCCGGCCTGAATTCCTCAACCGGGTTGATGAGGTCATCATCTTTGAACCGCTGAGCCGGGAGCACATCCGCCAGATCGTTGACCTCCAGCTCGCACGGTTGAAAAATCAGTTGACAGAACAGGGAATTGAGGTTATAATTAATCCGGGCGTCGAGGATTTGCTCGCACGGGAAGGCTATGACCCGGAATTTGGGGCAAGGCCGTTGAAACGGGTAATCCAGAAACGCATTGAGAATCAGCTGGCAAGGCTGATTCTCGAGAAGAGACCGGAAAAAATTACAATCGGGGTGGAAAACGATGAGCTGATGCTCATTCCGGAATAATTTACAATCTGGAGTTTTGTCGGGAGCAGGTATCCCTCCTTCCCAACCCACCAAAATACCCCCTTGTTTCCCTGCTCCCGACACCATTTTTTTATGTAAAATTTACCGCGGGGAGAAATTAAAAAAACGGTTAAACGGACGGGTTCTTATTTTCCCGGCTCGGGCTCAACCTTGGCAAGATAGGCAAGCGCTGCCTGGCGGGCAATTCGCCGGACCCGGGCGATGTAGTTCTGGCGCTCGGTGACGCTGATCGCACCCCGGGCCTCCAGCATATTGAAGAAGTGGGAGCACTTGATCACACAGTCATAGCCGGGATAGACCAGCCCCAGTTTCAGGAGCCGCTGTGCCTCCTGCTCGTACCGGTCAAACAGATACCGGTGCAGCTCCACATCCGCCTGCTCAAAGTTGTAGCAGGAGAACTCCTCCTCATTCTGCCGGTAGACATCACCCCAGGTCAGACTGTCATTCCAGCGGACATCAAAGATCGAGCTGACATTCTGGATGAACATCGCAATCCGCTCCAGCCCGTAGGTCAGCTCCACCGGAATCACCTTCAGGTCAATTGAACCGCACTGCTGGAAATAGGTGAACTGGGTGATCTCAATTCCATTCAGCTCCACCTGCCAGCCCAGACCCCAGGCACCGAGCGTCGGCGACTCCCAGTCATCCTCGGTGAACCGGATGTCATTCTTCTTCAGGTCGATGCCGATCGCCGCCAGGCTCTGCAGATACCGGTCCTGGACATCGGCGGGCGCGGGCTTGAGGATCACCTGCAGCTGCCAGAACTGCTGGACCCGGAGCGGATTCTGGGCATATCTGCCATCCCGGGGCCTTTTTGAAGGCTCGCAGTAGACCACATTCCAGGGTCTGGAGTCCAGGACCCGGAGAAAGGTTGCGGGATTGAAGGTACCGGCACCGACCTCGGAGTTGTAGGGGGAAAGGACCGCACAACCCCGGTCTGCCCAGTATTGCTGAAGTTTGAGGATCAGTTCCTGAAAAGTAAGCGGTTTACCGGACATAATTACAGCCCGAGCTGACCCGCGATGCACTGCATCGCCCCGAGACAGATGGTGACAAACTCCTCAAGCGACAGCCCCAGTTCGGAGCAGCGCTGAATCTGCTCCCGGTTCGCACCCGCAGCAAACCGCCGGTCCTTGAACCGGCGCAGGACAAAATCGGTGTCCACATTTGCCAGTTTCTTCGTCGGGTGCATCAGCGCCGCCGCAACAATCAGACCGGTTACCGGATCGGTGGCTACGATCGCCTTGTCCAGCAGTGAAACCGGCTCAACATTGCCCGAATGTGCCTTGACCGCCTGCACCACCTCCGGGTCAACATTGTGACCCGCAAGAATCTGGGCGGCGACCATCGCATGGCTTGCCGGATCATCCTTGGTCTGCTCATAATCCAGGTCATGAACCAGACCGGCAAGCCCCCATTTTTCCTCATCCTGACCCAGCCGCCGTGCCAGCGCCCGCAGGCAGGCTTCGGTTGCCAGCATATGCTTGATCAGATTCTGATTCTTCACCGAACTGTTAATCAGGTTCCAGGCAGTTTCCCGGTCCAAATTTGCCTCCAGTTTGCTTCAGTCAATTATATTGTGCGCCGGGCAGCAGTCAAACAAACCTTGTTAAACCTATTTGACATTCAGGGGTAAATTTATTATCATTAAACATCGGGCCCGTAGTGTAGCCTGGTTAACACGTCGCCCTGTCACGGCGAAGATCGCCAGTTCAAATCTGGTCGGGCCCGTTGCTGAAAATCTACCCTCTACTCTTTGCCCTGACCGCGGTCTGGGCAACCGAACCCAAGCCGGAATATCAGCTTGAACTCAAGGTGCAGCAGGTGTGCAACGCCCTGGTCAACGGCGACAGCCGGACCATCTACCGGCTGTTTGTGCCCGCATTCCGCCGGGAGATCCCGTTTGCCCGCTTTGACTCCGCGGTCCGGGTCTGGCATCAGAACCGGCGCATCAACCGGATCCAGCCGCAGGTGGTTGATACCCGGGGCCGGGGTGCCCATGTATCCACCTATCTCCGCTTTGCCGGTGAGGAGGAAAACGACTATCTGTATCAGAACTGGCTCTTTTCCGACTCCGGCTGGCAGCTTGTCTGGATCTCCAATATCCTGAACCCGGATTTCCAGTTCGGCTCCCGGGACACACCGGCAATGCGCCAGCTGGCACTGGCGGCACTGGACCATGCGCTCGGCTACGAAAGCCTGAAAAGAATCCGTGCTCAGCGCCTGAATCTGCCCGATACGATATTCATCCTTCAGCCCCTCTTTCCTCCGGAATCACTCTCCTTCCTCCGCTCCCGTCCGGTCCGCTGGCTGAGCGCCGAGCTTGACCCCCGAACCCGCCTGCCCCGCACCATCCCCTACTTCCTCCAGCTGGGTCAGCTGCGGATCTTCGGCACGCTGGCACTGGCGGTGGTTGACTTCTATCCGGTTTCCCCTGCCGGCAGATCGGCACTCCGGCGCTACCGCAGTCTGGAGCTCTATCTCCGGCAGGAGCAGGGAAGCTGGGTCTTTGATTCCTTCGGCAAGATATGGTAAGGCGGGTCTGGCTTCTTGCTGCCGGACTGCTGCTTGCCGGCTGCCCGCAACCGGACATAACCCCGCCCCGTATCCGGATTGTCTTTCCGCAGGAAGGCGACACACTCGCCGGTGCTGATACCATTCTGGTCGTGGCAAACGATGACCAGCAGGTCCGGCTGGTACAGCTGACAGTTGACGACTCGCTGATCGCTGCCGATTCCCTGGGCAGAGACACCCTGTTTGAATTTGTGTTTGACGGTGGCAGTTATCCGGCAGGAACGGTGCACACGCTGCTGGCAATCGCCTACGACCGTGCCGGTAACTGCGACAGCTCCCCGCCGGTCGAGTTCCTCAGCTTTCCCCTGCCCGGCAGCTATCATTCCGGAACGATTACCAGTGATGAGCTGTGGCGGGCTGATGCCAGTCCCCATTATGTGCTGGGAACCTTGCGGGTTGAGGCACAGCTCACGATTGAGGCCGGTGCCGAAATCCGGCTCAGTCCTGGTGCCACGATTACGGTCGGCTCTTTCGCTCCGGCGGGATTGCGGGCAGAAGGCACCCTTTCCCGGCCGGTCCGGTTCACCGCCAGCGACAGTCTGAACTGCTGGAACCGGATTGAATTCAACCCTCATGCCGAAGCGGGCAGCTGCATTCTGAACAACTGCATATTTGAGTTTGGCGGCAGTAATGGCGCATTACTGGCAGTCAACAGCAGCCGGATCAGCATTGAAAACAGTATCTTCCGTCGCAGTGCCGGCAACGGGCTTGTCGTCTCCGGACCCGGATTCAGCAGCTTCCGGAATAATACGGTGACCGGCTGTGATGGTGCACCGCTGGTGCTCAGCCCGCAGGCAGCAGGCACGCTCGGTGCCGGCAACCGTCTTACCGGTAACCGGCTGGACCGGATAACCATCACACCGGGCGCAATCGAGCGCACCATTAACCTGCCCAATCCGGATGTCCCGTATCTCGTCACCGGCACCATCACCGTCGCCGGCGACTCGGCACCGGTGGTTTTCATCAGCCCGGGCTGCTCTCTGCTTTTTGCCGATTCTGCCCGGCTCCGGATCGGAGTGGGCAGACCCGGCGGTCTGGTGGCAGACGGCAGCAGCGGTGAAATCGTCTTTGCCGGAATTGACCGCAATTTCTGGGGAGGAATTGAGTTCTGGAACTGGAGCATAGCCGGGCAGTGCCGGTTCAAGGACTGCCGGATTGAAAATGCGGGTGGAAATGGCGTTGCGGCAATAATCTGTTATGCCCCGGTCAGGATAGCAGGAACCGAACTGGTTGCCAGCGCCAGCGCCGGAATCTACTGCATCGGCACCGGATTTGAGCAGTTTGAGAACAATACCATCAGCAGCTGTGCCTCATTCCCGGTCCATATTGAAGCCCAGTTTGTCAGCACCATGGGTGTGGGCAACCGGCTGAACGGGAATGGCAGAAATTATATTGAGGTTGTCGGAGGTGTCATTACTCAGGATGCGGTCTGGCAGAATCACCAGGCACCATACCGTCTGACCGGCAGTGTTGATGTCGGTTCTCCGTTCGCACCGGCGCTGTTTCTCAACCCCGGCGTCGAACTGCAGTTCACCCGCAACTGCGGACTGCGGATTGGCGAACTGGGTCCGGGCAAGCTGATTGCAATCGGGGTGCCGGATTCAATCCGGTTTACCGGTGATACGACAACACCCGGCTCCTGGCGGGCGCTGGAGTTTGCACCCTATACCGGTTCCGGGACTGTCATTGACCACTGTCAGCTGTTTTTTGGTGGGGGCGGTGGTGCAACTGCCGAAGTGGTGGTGCGCACCTCAAGCCCGACGATCAGAAATAACGAGATCGCCTGGTCCGGAAAATACTGTATCGCACTGTTCAACAGCCCCCTTGACCCGGAACTGCTGCGCCAGCAGAACTGGCTTCACGACTGGGCAGAGGGCTACGACGATATCTATGATGAGGGACCCTGATTACAAGTCGCCAATCAGCTCCTCATAAAGCCCGAGCAGGTCGTTTTCAATCTCCTGAATTTCTGCAATAACCCGGGCCGCCTTCTGCTGATTTGCCGGCGAATCCAGCCGGAGGTTTGCTGCCATCACCCCTTCCAGTTTCCCGATGATCGCCCGGTTTCTTCCCAGAACCTCCTCAATCAGATCCGCCTGTTCGGGCAGAACCTGCTTCATCTCGTTGAGAAAACGGTTGGCGCTCTCCTTTTTCGCCATCAGACGCCAGACCAGACGGTAAAAGCATTCATTACCGGCATCAATTCCCTCCGGCACAACCGGAAACTGTTCCAGCTGTTTCAGGACAATATCATATGCCTCCAGTCCGGAATGCCACCCGCGGTCACTGGAGCGCAGTCCCAGCTCCAGCGCCTGCTCAAGCACACTGGAGAGCATATCTGCCGGCTCCGGCGTTACCGGACCCCGGAAACCGACCTCATAAACCGAGACAACTTCTCCAGTCAGTGTCTGCTCGGTGCCATAGTCCAGAGTCCAGCCCAGAACTGTTGAGTCGGCGGGATTGATCCGGACCGGAATGCCCCAGAGGAGTGCCGGCTGATCCCCCCATTTCCCCAGGACAACCAGATCCCGGTTCTGAGCCAGCAGTTTCCGGATCACCTGTAAACCCGGATCCGGAGCAGCAGAATCTACCTCCTCACTTTCCCGGCTGTAACGGAGCCGGAGTGAAAGACCGGTAAACTGCTCAACGGTGCTAATATAATTTTCTGCCAGACCGTCCGTTCCCCAGGAATAAGGGTTATTCTCCTCCAGCATCACGGCAAACGACTCCCCGGTCAGCGCTGCCAGCCAGTCATACATCCCGGGCTGCCCGTAATGCTGAATAACATCATCCAGCGCCTTTGCCAGACTGGCACCATACATTCTTGACTTCGGGAGAAAACCGAGCGGTATCCGCCGGACTTCAAAGCTGAGCTCCTGGTCATCCCGGAGCACGGTCAGCCGGACCTTTTCACCAGAACCCGCGGTCACCGCCTCCCTTTCCAGATGAAAATACTCATTGACATCCCGGACCGGCTCATCGTTGTAACCAATGATCACATCCCCAACCTTCAGACCGACCGTCTGTGCTTCACTCCTTGCCGGTATTTTCCAGATCTCAGCCTTGCCCAGCTCCGCATAGGTCGCACCCAACGGCTTGCCGGGCGGTGCTGTTTTGCAAGCCGAAAATGCCAGGCTGATCAGACCCAACCCGGCTGCCGCATACCGGCACCAGACCGCTGCCCTGATTCTCATTACTTACCCCCTTTCGGGTTTTACCGCCACCACCGGTTCACCAGAGGCGGACGGGGCGTTAATTTCGGCGCTCACTACCGCCAGCCCCTGACAGACCGCCTGCAGCTGGACCGGCGAGAGCCCCTGTCCGGCAATCTGCGGCTGGAAGCGCCGGGCAAGTGTGCCGGCAGAATAGACAATCCGGACATCGGTAAAGCCGAGCTCCTCTACTGTGTCCCGCATCGTCTCGCTCGTAAAGTGTTCAATCTCATACCAGGTCCCGCCCTTGATTCCGCTCCGGTTGCGCGTCAGAAATTCCAGGCCGAGCTCGGGCACCTGCGCCGGCACCGGACCGAGCCGGTCAATCAGCTCCTGCAGACGCCGGAACTCCTCCTTCATTTCCGGGGTCGGGGTAAACTCAATCAGATAGTTCCGCTCCCAGGGAGGGCGGTGATGTCGCAGGACATAATGATACCCGAGCGAGATATCGGTTTCGGTAAGGAAAACCCGTTCCGTTGTGCCTTTCTCTGTATCGTTACCCGCCTCGAAGTAAATCTTGAGTCTGCCGCCGGGCTTGAGCACCCGGTAAATCTCACGGAGCACCTGATAGGGTTCCGGTGTCTGCTCCACGACATTTACCGCAACCACACCGTCAAAGGTATTGTCACCGAATGCAAGCTCGGTAGCGGACATCTGCTTCAGGGTGACATTCTTCAGTCCCAGGCGCCGGGCATTTTCGGTGGCGACTGCGATCCGGCGCGTGGAAGCATCTATACCGGTGACCTGGGGCAGGTGGTTTGCCAGCCGCAGCAGAGGCCAGCCATCACCACACCCGACATCCAGTACCTGCTCACACCCCTGAAAATAAAGCGCCAGCTCCCGGACGACCGCCTCCTCACTGAAATCCTCCTCCCGGTTCAAATCCTGAGGCACATCAATTGCCGGCATCCGTGCCCGGATCCGCACCAGCCGTTCATAGGTCTGGTCAACACTGTTGGAAAGAACCGGATTCACTTCGGCAAGAATCCAGTTTTCAATCTCACTATATGTTTTTGGCATAGCAGGTTATCATAACTGCAGATTTAAGCAAAGTCAAGAGGAAAAACCGGAATTTTTCAGCGCCCGGACCTCAGGGGCGCACCGGTATCCGGCAGAACCCAGACCGGTACCAGCCGTTCAACCGCCGACCCGAAAACCCCGAGACCGCCGCTCAACCGGCTGGGTTTGAGCGGATTCATTCCGGCTGCCCCGGACACCCAGTCGTAGTAACCGGTGTCCAGCGCCCATACCCGCAGGGTGCACAGTGCCGGCGGGGAATCGGGGGGCGGTGCAACCAGCATCAGAAACAGCATATCCGGAATTCGAACAAAAAGTGAATCATAACTGACATCAAAGGAGTCATTGGGAATCAGGGCATCAATATAAAATGTATCCTGCTCCGCAATCTGCCGGAAGGAGAGATAATACCCCTTACTGCCCCGGCTCCGGCTCCAGACCATTGAATCCCGGACCGTAACCGTATCACCAGCCTGGGGAAAGACAATTTCAAACCCGGCCGGCACTATCGTCCTGCCGCGCACCGTGTCAAACCCGGGTTTTGCCACCTCAAGGAACCAGGTATCCTGCTCGGCTACCGGCACCGGACCCCGCGTCTGATAGGAGTCTCCGGCAACATATTCAAAATCCATCGTATCCTCACGACTGAATATCCGCACCTCGGCACCGGTAAACTCCGGGTTGTAACTCTCCTCCAGCCGGTAGGAGCGGTTGACATGGACCCGGACAACACCATTACCGCTCTGGAGCCGGGCATGCACAACCAGTTGCGGTGTAAACTGCTGCTCCGGTGTCAGCTCACAGGAAACAAACCCGGCAATCAGACCGGCCAGGAGAGCAGTTATGGTCCGGCTCATCAGAATTTCATCCTGATGCCCAGTGTCGGCAGAGTTGGCAGCATACTGACCTGATGGCGCACCGGTCTGCCATCCGCAGCGGTGTCCCAGTAATATAGCAGAACATTCCGGGCATTGTAAAGATTGATGATATCCAGAAATACCGAAGCCTCAAACCTGCCCAGCCTGCCGGTCCGGCTCAGGCTGAGATCCAGCCGGTGATATGCCGGATACCGGAAGGCATCCCGGTCACTGTAAATCAGCTCCAGCTGTCTTTCTGCCGGACCCCCGGGCCGCTCAATCGTCCGGTAATAAAAACCGGCAATCCCGGCATAGGGCAGGCCGGTACCCAGTGTCCAGCGCAGGCTGAGATCATACCCCAAAAGCACTGCCGGAAAGTTAAGCACCAGGTTCAGACTGTGCCGGCGGTCATAATGAGGATAATAGGTCTCACCGCCCGCCTCCCTCCTGGTCCACATCCAGGAATAGGCGAGCCAGCCATTGACCCGGCCCGCGGTTTTTCTGACCAGCAGTTCTGCACCGAGTGAATAACCACGGGCATCAAGCAGTGAGTCCGGCGGGGTGAACACCTCACCGTAGCGTGCCTCCAGCAGATGCCGGTAATCCTTGTAATACGCCTCAACCTGCAGTGTCAAATCATCCCTGAGCCAGTGTTCTGTTGCGGGGGAAACGGGAAGGGGGGGGCAGGGCGTGTCATTTGGTCGGTTTTTGCGTGTTTTGTAGGTCTGTAACGGAACGAAATAGGGCAAAAGTGAATAATGCGTCAGGCTTCACTGTGAAGAGTTGCGGTAGGCTTCACTGTGAAAGGTTGCGGTAAATTTCACTCTGGTTTATATAATATATTCATGCCAGTTCCTTTCTGTATTTGTTACCAGCGGCGTTGATGGGAAAGAAAAGGGCTGGGGTCGGGTGGGGTGTAATCCGGGAAAAGGTTACGGAAAAAGACATCTTTTGTCTGTGGTGAAAGAAAGGTGATGTTAGCCTGAACACAAACCGAATTAAGCCAGTCATCTAATTCGCGTTTTAGAGCGGGGACGGCGGTTGCCGGTATTCGTAATGTGGAGCTCTGCTGGTGAAACCGAATCTGGACGATGGTCAGGGCATGGTCGTGGTAAAGTCGCCAGAGATGCTGGACCTGGTCACGCTCGGGAAGGGCGCGCTGGAGAAGCATAATTTGCGCGGCTTCAAAGGCTTTCATGGTTCAAAGTTCATAGTCCGGGGTTTATGGTTCATATCAGGAGAGGGCGACGATTTCAATTTCACCATATTCAGTTTCAAAATCCTCATACTGATAAAGCCAGACCGCCCAGCGTCCATAATCTGGGGATTGGGTGAGGTCAAGTTCAATGGTATATTCGAGCCATTGGCGCATCAAATCACTGGGGACGGGGTTATAATATTCTATTAGAACCGGACCGGCTTCAAGGGTTGGAGAGGTACCAGAGCGTTTCTGGGCTCTTAAATATACTGGGGTTGGGGGTCCCGAGAAGGTTCGCCGGGCGGCAAAGCGGATGCGGATTTTGCGGATGGATTGCGAACGCTCGAATAGGGCACCGAGGACATAAGACGGGGCGGCAACTGTAATTAAATCACCAATTCGGGCGCCAGTCTCAGGTGAGCCGGCTTTAGGATATATGCCAGAGGTGGAATAAATGACAGAAACAACGGTTTCGGAACCGGCTTTGGTAGGGGTGACCGCTCCATCAGCGAGTTTTTGTTCGGTGACCGCTCCATCAGCGAGTTTTTGTTCGATGACCGCTCCATCGGCGAGTTTTTGTTCGATGACCGCTCCATCGGCGAGTTTTTCGGTTGTGACCGCATTGTTAGCAAGTTTGGAATCATCAACCGCACCATTCATAATCTTTTCCTGAGTAACAGCCCAGGTGGCGATTTTGGCGCCGGTGACCGCACCCGGAGCGATACGACCGCTGGTAACCGCTTCATTGGCGATTTTTTCGGTTGTAATCGCATTATTTTGAATATTGGAAGAGCCAACCGCACCGAGAGCAAGTTTCGGGTTGGTAACGGCAAGGTCTTTGAGCTGGGCGGTATCTACAGAATTGTCAGGAAGAAGGATGGATAATTTGATATAGGTGCGATAATCGGTAAGGATAAGTTGTCCACCTATATTGTAAATTAAGCAGAGGGCAAGTTTATCAGGGGGGTTGGTCCAGAGGTCATAATCAATTGTGCCAAGAATGAAGCCATCCCGGAACCAGACGGTATGCCATTGCCCATCGTCATCCTGGCGCTGGGCATCAGGGTCGGTGTCAGGGGTTTCCTGATGGGCAAGATAGACGATGTAATGACCAGAAGTGATGGGAAGGAATTGAGCGGTGGTGATTTCAACCCGGTTGCCATTAATATAGGCAAGACCAGAGGAAATTTTGATTTGATTGTCTTCGATGGAAGGGGCAAGGTCTGAACCGTAGCCTTTTAAGACCCCTTTGGTGGCGAACTCTTTGGTGCGTGCGGCAATCTGGTCAAGAATGGCATCGTTACGATAATTAAAATCTTCTACCCGGAGAAAATGGGTGTTGAAAGCCTGATGTTTTCTTTTAAGGTTTGCCATAAGACCTCCATCGGGTTAAAGTTAATAAAGCCCCCCCAGGGAAAAGAGGGGTTTTTCGATAAAGCCTGTACTGAATCGAGGGATTTCTCGACTTCGCTTCGCTCCGCTCGAAATGACGGAAGGGGGGGCTCGAAATGACAGAAAAAGGGAAACATTAGATTATTCTGGTCCAGGTTTCGGAGTCAGGGAGTTTTGCCATCGCCTGGGTCCAGACCGGTTTGGTCAATTTGACAATGGTTTTGATTTCATCCGGGGAGTAATCAATATTTTGGGGGTTGGAGAGGATAATATAAAATGTCCAATCAAGATAGTGGAGGGAATAGAGTTTGGTAAGACGCTGGTTAGAAGGGGGTTCGTGGCCGAGGTCGTAAGTTTTGGCAAGTTCAAGCGGGTCAGATGGTTCGTGTTCTTTGTCCCAGACTTTCCACTGGTCGTGCTCGGTACCACCAGGATAGATAGCATCAACTTTAAGTCCGGTGTGCTCTAATTCGAGGGTAATGCCAGTACCGGAGCCCCAGCGTGATATATCACCGGTGACGGTATAATTTTGATGGGAAGGGTCAGCCCAGTTTTCGGAACCAAGAAAATTCTGGACACGCTGTTCAAATTGTTCCCAGGTCTCGTTGGAGCGTTTGGATAAAAGGCGGGAGACGGCAATCCGGGCGATATCATCTTTGCGTTTATCTGATGCGTAATATTCAACGAATTCGGGGTCCCAGCGGTGAATAGCACCCCGGGCGCGGAGAAGGCGGAATTGAGTCTGAAGGGTCTGAAATGCGGTGGCAATCGCACTGAGGAGGTGATGGGTGACGCCGCTCGGGCTATGGGGGCGGAGGAAGGGAGGGAGTGCGGCCAGGAGGCGGTCAAGAAGGGTCATAGTTCAAATTGGCTGTCCCATTCCCAGGGGTGAATGGTGATAGTGCCGGGATAGATGGTTTCAGTTTCCTGAGGGGTAACATCATCAAGAGGCAGGGCAAGGCGGAAGTTGATGACACCAGGAATGGACATTGCCGCCGCAATGAGCCGGGCACGGGTTAAGGTTTCACCAGGTAAAAGTGCGGAGAAAACAGATTCGAGCGCAGTTTTGACCAGAGGCATAATTTCATTGAATTGAGCGGTTTCAGAGATTTTGAGATAGGCAATAATGTCCTGATAAGGGCCGGTGGGCTGGGTAACAGTAAGGGTGATACAAACAGGGACAAATTGATTGAGATATTCCTGAACAGTGGTGATGAGCTGGGGAGAGGGGGAAACAAGTCTGCCTGCGGCATCACGGGACCAGATATAGATGCGGAATTTGCCAGGGGAGGGAGAACAGGAGAGACATTTGGCACGGGCAACACCGGTGATGTCGCAGGCAAGTGATTCCCAGCAGCGTTCTATTGAACGGGCAAGGCGATATGGGGCAAGAAAGCAGCGATGACGAAGGTCTTCATCGGTTTCTTCATCAGCGCCGCCCGCGGTCGGAGAGGGGTTGGAACCGGTGACATCAGGAATCTCATCAATGATATAGGAAAGGGCGCCGGTTGGGAGGTTGTATAGGGCGCCGGGCTCAATGGCTTCAATCGGAATATCAATCTGACCGGTATCAGGGATTTCGCCAGTTTGGGTGGTCTGGAAGATAATCGGGTTATCGGTGATGTCAGGGTCGGCATTGGCAATCCGGGTGCCTGAGGGTATTTGAGTCTGGGCAGGACCGAAGAAGCGAAACCAGCCGGTCGCCTTTTGCGCAGGTTTGCGCTCAATGCCCAGTTCCCGGGCACGCATTGTGAGACGGGAGCCAAACGCGGAATGAATGTAGAGATTCTGGTATTCAGTGTCGGCTTCAAATGAAAGTTCTTCAAGGACACTGGCGATAGATTCAAATAAGGAGCGGATGCGGGAGCCGATGTTGAAGTTGAGGTATATATCAGGAAGTTGAGAGAGGAAGTAGTCCCGCATCTGTTCGTAGAATTGTTTTAATGATTTCATTGGACCTCACTGAATGGTTTTTGATTTTTGGTTCTAAGCATGGAGGTAAAGGGGGAAAATAAGGTTGGTAAGGATGTTGCCGGTGATGGTTTTGAGGTCAGCGATGATAAGAATGGTATTGTCAGACTGGATTTCAGCTGAGCAGGAAAGGACATCATCAATCCTGGGGTCTTTTTTCAGCTCAATGCGGGCACGGGCAGCAATATCAAGGAGAAAATCAGGGGATGGGTTTTCGGCAATGAAGGAGGCAAGGTCGGCGCCAAAGTCGGGATGGGCGATGAGCGCACCCCGGGCACTCTGGAGGCGGTCGTAGAGGTTGGCAATAAGACAATCAAGGTCAGAAATAAGGGTAAGGTCACCATTTTCAATTGTGAGTTGCCGCAGGTTATCAAAAAACAGGTCAGAGCCTAAAAGGGAGGTCATGTGAGTTTGGTTTTGAGTGCCCGGGCAGGGGTAAGTTCAATCGCAGGGGTGGGAACCGGAGGACCAGAGGGCTTGCCAATGGCGTTGCAGATATGGGTATGGGAGGCGAGAAGGGTAACAAGGGTGTTGAGCGCAATGGCGAGTTCTTCGTATCGGACCGCAGATGCCTGAGCACCGGCAAGGAGAACTGTCGGGGCATCAATTTTAATTTGTCCTGAAGCCGAGATGTCCACCGATTGGACCTCGCAGAGGATATTTCCTTTGTCATCAAAAATAACTTTTTGGGAGCCCTGGACCAGACCAAAAGCCTTTTCAGGAACGGGCGGGACAGGGGTGGCGCCGAATAAGGGGCAAAGGATAATGCCGGTAAGGGGGCAGCCGTCAGGGAAGCAGATAAGGACCTCATCACCTTTTCGCAAGGGAAAGAGGGCATTGGTGGCAAGGGCAGAGATGCGGCAGGGGTTGGTGCGAGCGCCGGAACTGAGACGGCAGATTGCAGTCTGATGCTGCCAGTCAATTGAGAGGACTTCACCTAAGGCAAAATAGGTGTGCCGGGACAGGGCACGCTGAATTTCGGTACGGATCATGTTAATCATGGAAGGGGAAGCATTGGAGGGGGTTTAATCTCTTCTATTTCCATATCCCGGGCTTCGGCAAGCGGACGGGAGGCAAAGGAAATTTCGGAGGTGGCAGAGCCATCAAAGTTGATTTCGTGGGTGACCTGAGTGATGATGTAGTTGCCGGCAAATGTCTGGTCCTGATTGCCAAGGAATTGAAGGGAAATTGCTAAACCCGGGTTTAATTCCGGGTCAAGGGGAACGGTGAGGGTGCCGGTGAGGAGATTTTTGGAGATTTGAGTCAGAAGGTTTTGAGCCTGAGTTTTGACCAGGTCTTTGGTGTTGAGCGAGTGGTCAATAATTTCAATGAGTTTGTAATGGGGACGATTGCGGAGACGGGATTCGGCGGTGTAGACAATGCGCTGTTTGCGTTTGGGGTCGTAACCGATAACTTTGACTTTTAAGGCAAGGGCAAGGGTTTTGTCCTGAGAGATGGCAAGGGATTGGGGGATGAGAAGACTGGAGGGGGCAAGAAATTCACCTTCGGGCGGGGGGATGGAATAGGAGCGAGAAATGGTATTGGGATAGCTGCGTTTTTTGAAGACAATCTCAGGTTTTGGGGTGCAGTAGAGGTCAAACGCTTCTTTCTGGGCAAGTTGGACCAGAGCAGCCCAGACCGAGGTGTTATCAGGGAAAAGGTTTTCTTCAGACCAGATTTTGGTGGTGCGGTCAACATCACAGGAGAAGCCAAATTTTTGGGCAATCTTTTGAACAATCTCAGAGGCAGTAAGGGATTTGAGCTGGGAGGAGAGTTCCGGGGTGATGGTTTCATCAATGAGGATGCCGGTAAGGTCTCGGCCGCGAATGGAGATTTCAGGTTTGGGAATAAATGAGAAGTCTGCGGAGTCGCAAAAGCCGGTAAAGACTACTGGCTGGTTGATGGAAATCTGGACTTTTTTGCCTTCGGTATCGGCAAAGAGAGCGGTGAATTTGCCACCGATGTTCGGAAGGGAAAGGGAAAAGTAATCGGCTTCATAACCGACTGTCCGTTCAACTCTTAAATATGAGACCCGGGTAATTTCAGTGCGGTCAATCGAGATTTTAATGTTCATGGTATTAATAGTTGCATTCCCGGGGTGATTGAACCGGGGTCAATGAGTTTGTTTAAGCGGGCAATTTCTGTCCAGGAGATTTGGGTGTTGCGCTGGTAGGATAGAGTAAGAGCAATGCGAGGCAGGGTGTCACCTTGCTGGACTGTATAGTAGTTGGCGGGCTGGCTGATACAGGCGCGGTTTAAGAGGCTCATCTGGATGCGAATCGCCCGGGCATACAATAGAGCCTGTTTTACTGATTCTGAATTTTTTGATGATGAAGAGAAAAGCAGGTCCTCAAATTCGGTGGTAAGGGAGGAGAGGGAGGCAAGGATAAGTTGCGAGGATTGGGCGATTTGGGAAATGGTGGTGGCGGGAAGCTGGGAGAGGCGGATGACATCTTTTAAGAGGTTTTCAATCTCAAGGATGCGGGCGGTGATATCGGAAATCAAGACGGAGATGCGGTCAGAGATGCCCAGGAAGAAGGTAAAGGTAAGGTAGAGGCGCAGGGCAGAAAAATAGTGGCGGGATAGGTCAAAGGAACGAATTTCAGGCGCAGGGCTGAAAATGAACTGTTCCAACGGAAGGGTTTCAACCAGGGTGAGGTTGTAGGTGAGGATGCCGGATGATTGCTGGTAACGGAATTCTTCAACCTGAACCTGGAATGAATTTTCACCAAAGCGGAAGAGAAGAGGCTGGCGCCTTTTTTTGAGGGCATCAATCTCAAAGGCTTTTTGCCAGGAGCCGTCGGCGCGGAAAAGCCTGCCGGAGAGGTTGAAGGTTTTTTGACCAGGGCCCCAATCTTGAGAAATATCAGGTGCACAGGGGAGGGAAAGCCAGACCACCTTTTGCGGGGAGACGATGCCAATCTCTTCTACGGGCAGGGGAATGGATTCAAGAGTAAATGTCATGGCTGGCGGCGAGAGTCGAAGTTCAGGTCAGATTGTATCTGTTTTTTGACTGTGGCGGCAATCGGTTTGCCATCAAGGAAAACCTGAAGGTTGATATTGCCATTCCAGGTTACAGGCGGGCGCGAAGGGGATGTTTCGAAATGAACGGGGCCGACAGGGGGAAGTTGACGAATAATTTTTTCCACCTCAGGGGATCTTTTCCGGGAGGAAAGATAACCAGGAATTTCCCAGGGGAAGACAGGTAATCCTTTTTTAATAGTATAGCGGGCAGTGGCTTCACCGAGTTTCCAGCCCGCATAGCCGGCGAGAGGCGCCAGAGTAATACCCGCGGCAATTGCACCGGCGGTGCTGGCTGCACCAGCACCGGCAGCACCAAGCAGGCGGGCACCAGCACCGGCTGCGGGAACATTGGCGGCGGTAAGGGCATTTAATTGTGTTTGTTTGAGAATGGCAAGGTCCTGCTGCACATGATATAGACGCCATAAGCCAACCGCCGTAATAATTGGCCCGGCAATTTTGGAAAGTTCGGTAATAAGCCCGGCAATGGTGAAGCCACCAATGAAAATGGAGCGAAGAAATTTATCACGCTGAACTAACTGGGTAAGGTCGCCAAGGGATTTGAGAAATTTTTCCGCCATCGGGATTGCACCGGCGCCTAATGCTTCTTTGAATTCGAGAATCTGGGCGTTGAACTGTTTCTGAACACCGGACCAAGTTTGCATATTTTTGCGGGCATCATCAAAGACCTGAGCGGTTTCAGAGCCGGAATTGGAGAGGTCTTCAAAGGTCTTTTTCTGGTCGCGTAAGGTTTTTAAGGTTTCAATGAAATAGAGGACGGTGTTGGCGTTGTCACCGAAGAGTTTGCGGAGATAGGAGAGTTTGGCGGTCTGGTCCGGAAGTTTGGTTAGGTGATGCTCAAGGTCGGAAAGGGCATCAAGGAAATCACCGGTCCGGGAATAGGAGGGGAAGACTTCACGGAAGTTGGCATATTTGCGCATTTCCAGGAGGGTATCCAGAAGCTGTTCAAGCTGACCCGAGGTGAGGCGGAGACGAGCGCCAGCCCTGCCAGCAGCGGCGACAATGCTTAAAACTGAGGAGAGGGAAACACCGGCACCACGGGCTTTGACCATTATATTGCCCAGCTGGGAGGTTAAACCTGAAGAGTCGGCACCAAGGGTTTTTAAGAGACCGGAAAGAACGTTGGCCGCGGCGCCAAAGCGCTCGGATTCGGTTCGGGCATTTTTGAATTCATCACCGTAGGTGGCAATGAGAGTCGTAAGTAAACTGGCAGAGGTGGCAAGGTCGAGGTTGCGAGCACGGGCAAGCGCAGCAACCGGGTCGAGCGCAGTTAGGGCACGGCGGTAATCACCAAGCCTGCCCCCGGTTTCAATAAGCGCGCTGGCAACCGCTTCATCGGTTTCACCCCAGGTGGTTTTGATGCGGGAAAAGTGGCGCTCAAGTTCGGCACGGGTAATACCTGCCTGGTCACCAATGGTGGTGAGGGCGTGGGTGATCACGGTTTCAGATTCACCGGCTTTGGCGATGAAGTCCTCAAATACCCGGGCGGCAAGATAGCCGTAGGCGGTCATTGTGCCACCGATATACATTAAAGTTTTGCCCATTTTGAGATTGCGCTCAAACTGGGCAGCGCGGTCTGCAGAGTGCTGGGCAAGGATATCAAGGTCACGGCGGGCTTTGGCAAAGGTGGCAGAATACAGGTCCTTGGCAGAGAGGACAAAGCCAATGGTAAAAGCCTGTTCAAGAGCGGGCATAGTTAGTAGGGATTAAGGTTGAAGGGAATAGAGGGCAGGAGGCGGGCAAAGGGAAGGATAATGATGCGGGTTTGTTGGGCTGGGTTTGCCCGCCTCCTGGGGGTGGCTCGGGGGAGGAGACTAAGATGCGAACCTGAATAGTTCATTTTTCTGATTCAGGGGGCTGAAGTTGTTCAAGTTCACGGCGCAGGGCAGAAAGGAGGAGTTTGCGTTTACGCTCAGAGAATTGCATTGAGATTTCAAAGGAGATGGCGCCACCGGTAAGGCGATGAATCTCAACACTTTCGGCAAGGGCTGCAGCAGATTCCAGGTCAGATAGTGCGGCAGCAAGTTCTTCAGGGGTCGGAGTATCAAGCCGGGCACGGGCCACAACCAGAACCGCTATATCCCGTTCAGGAAAGTTGCGGATGAGGTCATCACGGGTATAACGGGTTACGGGTTTGCCATCAATCATTTTGATGGTCCGAGCGATGATTTCTAAGCCCTTCCAGCCGCGGCGCTCTTCGGGGTCAAGGGAAGCCATTTTGGGGTCGGTAGCGAAGTCTAAATCAACCTGGAGGGAGAGTTCCCCAAAACGGGGACCGAGGGCAACAGTTTTACCTGAAGGAAGTTTGACAGTGGTAAGATTGGGGCGCTCAGTGCTCATAATATCAGGTTACATCAGGTGATGGGGGTGCGTTTGTTGGCAGAGAATTCCACCGTCTCGTCAATCTTGCCGCCATCAACCGTATTGCCAAAGCCACGCAGGCGGATGCCGGTAAAGAGCCATTGCCCGATTTCACCGGTGTTGGGGTCGCGGACGGTGTATACCGCCTGAAGGTTGGGAACGGTATTTTGACTGGCGAAGAGGTCTAAAAGTCGTTCGAGCGTGAGGGAACGTTTGGGACGCTTGATAGAGATGGTCCAGAAGCCAGGGGAAATCTGCTCAGATTCAACCGTGCCATCATTAAGCCGGCGTTCGTTGACTTCAGGATTGGGTTTGATATCAAGAGATTCAAAAACCCCTAAATCAACCGGGCCAGATTCGCCAACCAGCTGGAAAAGGATGTCAGAACCTACCGCATTAGCCATTTTTTACCTCCTATTTCTCAGTGGCGATGACCGATTCGGTGCCGGCACAGAGCCGGATGCGAATTACATCCGCCACACGGAAGAGTTTGATTTCCACATCTTTGGTGCAGATACCTTCGGCAACCTGAGAGGGAGGGTTGTTTTCGCTGTCGCATTTGATTCGGTAGCGCTCAATCCGATTTTGCTTTTTTAAGTCGGACCAGAATGATTCGGATTGGGCGCGCAGGGAGGTGCGCAGGGGGTCAGGGTCGGATTCACCCTGAAGTTCACCGACCGCCCAGGCGGAGTTGGAAAGTTCAACCGCAGCAATCCAGTCCTTGGCAACCCGGACATAAAGCTGGGATTTGTCTGAGGCAACACCGGCAAGAACACGCCAGCCACGGGTCGGGTCATCAAGCCAGCGGTCAATTGTGGAAACACCATTTTCAATCAAGGTGGAGTGTTCGGCGCGGGAAAGAGAATATTCATTGTCTAAAATGCCGTAGGCGGGTTTGTTGGTCCAGGACTGCTCAGGACGGAGCCGGCAGCGGATGCCAGCGAGGATGGAAGATTCGGGGAAATAGCGGGAGGTATTGATAATCGGGTCCCGGATGAGTTTATAAGGACCGGAAACTGCCATGCGGGGGTCGGCAAGGGAGGCGGCAAGTTGAATGATGGTATTAACATCTGAGAATTGCGGGGCAGAGACAATTGCGATTGAACCGTCAGCGCTAATGTCCGGAAAAATTCCCGAGCGGTTGTTAACTGCGGTCTGGAGTGCACTGATAACATTAGAGTCCTGAGTATCAAGGAAGATGCAGAGGTTGCCGCGGATGGCGCTGAGGGCGGAGATACCATCGTCATAATCAGGCTCGTCGCCATTGGCAAGGGAATAGTTGCCAGTAGTGGGCAGGTCGGTACCAGTTGGGTTCAGGTCATCAGCGGTAACTAATTTGGATTGGGAGTTAATGATGGTTTTGAAGTAGCGGACGGCATCAGGGTCAATTGAGAGGTTGTCAAATGCTTCGGTGTAGGTTTGATAAGAGTTCTGAAATGGATAGCCCCAGGTAAGAGTGAGTTTGAAGGTACCGGGAAGGGTGCCAGCCGCAATTGTTGCCTTGATGCCGATGTTGTTGGCATAATTTGCCCAGGTGCCATCAACCCGAGCGGTGAGTTTGATGCGGTCGGCAGGCGGGGTCTTCTGGTCAGGGATTGTGACTGAAGCCGAAGTTCCCTGAACCCGGCAGACATAGAGCCGGGAATTGCCCTGATTGAAGAAATGGGCGGCAAGATAGGCGGCAGAACCGGGGATGAGACCGCCGTAAACCGATTCAAGGGTAACCGGGTCGATAAGTACGAATTTATTTTTTTCACCGGCAGCAAATTTGCCAATCAGAGCGCCCCGCAAAGGCGCGGGCGAACGGACTGATGGAACTGCCGGGGCGCGTTCTTCGCCATAAACGCCAGGGATTGTATAATCAGCCATAAGACCTCCTTATTGAGTTAAAGTTAATAAAGCCCCCCAAGGAAAAGAGGGGTTCTCGATAAAGCCTGCCCTGAATCGAGGGATTATTAAAGATTGACATTAACCTTAACCTCCTCAACTGGCCAGGCTTCGCCGGTTTCTTCAAATGGCCCCGTAACCGGGACCCGAAAGACCCGCTCGCAGAGCCGCTGAGCCATATTCAGGCGGGGCGGAACACGGTTGCCGATAATCTGTCCTGAAATCTGAAATTGTTTCTGGTCGCCAAATATAAAACCGGTGCGAAATTTGTTGAGGAACTGGGCAGAAAGGTCATTGAGCCGGGATTCAAGTTGGGTGCGGATGGTAATTATCAATATAAAATGGCATTCACCAATAAGGCGTTTGATTGTTGTTTGCCCCTGCTCACCTTTGCCGGTGGGAACAGGAAGGCGGTCAGAGGCGCCGGAGATAACGGTAATTTCATCGGTGTAAACACAGACGGCATCAGGGTTGGTGTCCCGGACCCAGAGTTCATCGGGATAGGCGACTGTGCAGGTAACTCCTGAGGGCCAGAGGAGACGCAGTTCCTGACAGAAGAATTTTTCCGCGGTCAGCATAAGAAATGGTATAGTTTGGAGTTCATAACATTGCGGTGCTGATGATGCGTTTACGGAAGGCGTCGACGCACCGATCTTTGTTTTCGGTCCAGGCGGGATAAAGATGAGGACGGGCAGGAATGGCGATGGAACGGGTTCTGCCAGCACGGGTGGTGCCAAACTCATGGACCGCACCATAACGAACACCCCAGCCGATATAGGCGATGTGAGGTTCGTATTCGGCATGGATTGAGCGCATCATTGTGCCGGTGTCAAAGAGCGGGGTGGGCTGGGTGCGGGAGATACGGGCGACACGGCGGGAGGGAAATTTAATTGGCAGCCATTCAGGTCTGCCCAGTTGAATGTTCTGTTTTGCCGCAGCGATAATGATTGAGGAGGCGTCTTTTAAGCCCTCATCCATTGCCCGGCGCAACCGGTCAGGATAGGACCGGAGCGCAGTAAGCGCCTGCTCAAAACCAAAGGTTAAATCGCTCATATATGAGGGAAAATACGATCGATGGCACAGGAGAGATAGCCGCGCAGGGAGGCAGTGGAAAATTGCCGGATGATAAACCAGTTGGAGTCAATGATGAGAAAATCACCAATTTTGACATCGGCATTCCAGGGGAAGTGGACAACGGCGGCGGCTTCAATCAGCCCGCCAAATTCAGAGAATAAAAGTCTTTCTTCGGGGTTGAAGAATACTTTCCCGACCAAAATAATGGAATCAAAATCTTCTTCAGAGCGATTGAGAACCTCGCCATAATCCTGGTCAAATGAAGGGGGGGCAGGGGTTTTCAGGCGTTTGCGGGTGAGGAGTTGACCGGTGGCAAAGATAATCTGGGTGGATGCGTCACGAATGGCATTGATGTCAACCTCTATGCCAGGACCGGATTCGGGCGGGGTTGGTGCCTCAACCGGAGGCATGATGATGCCAAGTTTTTCCAGAACTTCTTTTAAGGTATTGAGCCAGTCGCGAATGTTCATAGATGGAATTTCAATTCCGAGTTTTTTAAAGATATTCTGAAGAAGGAGAATATAGTCATTGAGCATCAAATAAGTCCACGAAAGTAAAGCATTTTACTTCACATCGGCAACGAACCCCGTGAGGTAAAGGTTCGTACCATCGCTTACGAACATCATAATGTCCTTGGCATTGGCAGTAGCGGACAGCACGGGTGCAATCCCGCCAGGAAACTTATAGGCACTGCCGTAAGATAGTGTGCGCCCACCAATTGCGTCCTGAATAACCATAAGATAATACCTTGCGCCATTAACAGCATTTGTCGGGTTGTTCAGCGTTCGGTTGCCACCGAGAGTTACCTTTGCCGAGCCACCAAGCGCCAAATCCCAATCAATGTTCGCACCATCGGCAAGAGTTTGGGGAGTAGCCATAAGGATATGAGAATAAGCGTTCGGGTGCACGGATGTAGAGACATCCTTGCTCTCGTGAGCATCAACACCACCAGAATAAGTAAGGTTATTCCAGGCGGTTTTGCCATCGCCGATTTTTATTTTCCGGGTGTCGGTTTCAATACCGATTTCGTTTAGTTTGAGAACCGGGTTAAGCGTTTCCCATTCTGCCGCTGTATGATGGATTGGTTGAATCGCACCATCAATTTGGGCTTTTAGGGCTGCTGCCTGTTCTTGCGGGGTAGGCATGTTAAAAATGGGTGGCGATGGGGAATATAAACCCCATCAAACGCAATATAAGGCGTTTAACTCGATTTAACTTTTTCGTGATAGCCATATAAATACTACAGCCGGATAGAAAGCCCGATATAGAGCGTTTTACGCAATGGCGAGGGTAAGGGACGCCAAGAGTCAATGCGCCAGATGCAGGCGGCATCACAGGAGAGGTTGGAGATGAGACGAAAGTCTATGCCCAGACCAGGGCCTTTATGGGTGAGATAGCCAGCAATACCAAATTTTTGGATTTCAATGGGACGGAGTTTGATGCCGAAGGCACAGGAGTTGAAAAAGCCGTCAGAGTTGAAGGTAGATAAGGCAACAAAATGAAATGTGGGATGAAAACGGATTAATGGGGTGCGGCGGAGGAAAATAGGTTGAGATTGAGGGGAAAGACCCGGGGTTGAAGGTTGAGGGGTGGGGCGAGGTTGAGGAAGAGAGGGGATGAGACGGTCATCAATCACGATTTTGGTGGTTTCGCGGGAAGGGGGAACGGTAATGAGAAGTTGGTCCCGAGTGCCAATGAGCGGGCGGGATTGCTGAACAGGAGGATTAATTAGCGGAGAATGAGGGGATGAGGAGGGCTGATGACAGGTGCGGGCATAGAAGAAAAGGAATAAAAATAGCAGAAGAAAACAGAGAGAAAGTATGGAAATAAGTTTGGTCTTCATTCGGACTCCGGGTCGGGGGCATAAATAAAGGTGTCAGGTCTGGGTTCGCCCTGAACACGGATCGATTCGGGCAGGGTCTGCCAGATCGATTCGGCAAGGGCAAGCCAGTTTTTGCTTTCTTCGGTTTTATCAACGCTTTCAGAGCCCTGGGAGAATTTGAACTGGGCGGCGGTTTCGGCTGCAAGGCGGCGATAGCAAAAATAGAGGGCGAGGTTAATAATGACAGCAGGGTCGGTGAGGTTATAATCCTGCTGGGCGATGAGGAGAAAGGAGCCTAAAGCCTCATCGCCCAGCCGGGATGCGGCACTGGAACCAAGACGGTCTTTAAGACGCTGGAGCAAGCTATTGTCAGCCATTATTCGGTCTTTTTGGTCGCCACAAAGGTATCAGAGCCGATTATGAAGTAGAGTTTTGTGCTGTCGGTAGAGTAGGCGATTTTTTTAACGGGAGCGCCAGCACCGACGGTAAGTGTGGTGGAAAAAACACCGGTGGCAGCAATGCAGGAGTCAGCGGTTACTAAATCAGCAAAGGTCTGCCTGCCGGTCCAGGTATGGGCACGGGTGTAGGCGGCAAAATAGGAGGTGTCTTTGCCTTTCCAGGTGCCTAAAAGGTTGCCGATAAGCGCTGCCGAAAGCACCGAATCAGAGGTCCAGCAGGCAAGGGTTTCGGAATCGGAGATGAGAACGAATTTTTTGTGAAGGACAAGTGTGTCAGAGGTGATTTTGGGGGCAACAATCGGAGTGCCGGGATAAAAGACCTGAGCGAAGAGGATAGTTGCAAAGAGAAGGAGGAGAAGCAGTCGGGTTGAGGTTTTCATGACTTCTCCTTCATCAGGATTTGAGCGCAATCCGGACTGCCTGCTTGTAGGAGGCGGTGGATTCTATCTTGCCGGTTGTCGGGTCAAGACCTTTGGTCGCAAGGATGACGAAGTTGCCACGGAAATCAAGGGTGGTGGAGTCGGCATCAAGGAAGATGTCGCGGTCCTGGTCCTGACGCAGGGGCTGACGGTCCTGCCAGAAAAGTCCTTCACCAGGAACGAGGACAATCGGATTGGCACCGGCGGCAAGATGAGGGGTGGAGATGATGTCAAAGTCAGGATAGGTAACGACCCGGTCAGAGAGAACCGGCGATGCCTGGTTTTTCTTGATTTCAAGGAATGTGCTGGCAAGTTCAGGCGGACAGACAACACAGACCTTGCCGCCTTTGACCAGTGTGCCCTTGCGCTCCAGGTAAGCAAACGCCTTGTTTAATGCCTTGACCCAGGTGGTTTCGGTGTTGATAAGGTCAAAACCGGCGTTGACCAGCGCAGTATAGGCAAGTTCTGCCTGTTTGCGCCAGGCGGCTTTTTTGCCTTCTTCAAGGACGCGGTTGATGGTCCAGACTTTGTTGTCTTCAATCCAGACGCGGTAGATGGAGACCGCAGCACCATATTTCTTGTTGTAGACGAAACCGGCTGTGTCCTGGATGACAGCCAGTTTGGGCTGGGCGCCGAGCGGGATCTCGGTAAAGGTGAAGATAGTAGATGCACCTTCGTAGGTCTCACCGTCACGGTCGGAAGGTCGACGGGTATAAATGTTCATCCACTGGAAGTCCACGCCCGGAATCGGCGGGACATAGACGGTAGGCTCACCCGCACCGGTGCCACCACCGCCGGCAACACCGCCAACATCTCCCGGGGCAATCGCCGCGGAGAGATAGCCGGATGTGACACCCTGACCGTAAAAACCCTGAGCCGCATTATAGAGCGGAGGGCGAATCGGAATCAGGGTATCATTCTGGGAGGAGTAGATGCCGGCAATGAGGAAGCGCGCAAGCGCCTGATGGGATTCTGCCCGATTTTTAGGGTCGGACAGAAATTCCTTGAGTGAGCCGGGCTGACGGAATTTTTCGAGTTTGAAAACCATTCAGACCTCCTTAATATAGTTCGGGCATGAGCATTACATGCGCAGTGGTCTCACCATTGGTGGTGGGAGTAAACGCCTTGCCAATTTTGGTACCGCTAGTGTAGACCTGCACCTTGAAGTCGGTTTCCCCTTCGCCCGGGGCAACATATTCAAGGACCGCACCAGCAGCCCAGGCATCAGAGGCGGTTGCCTTGGGGATTTCAAAGATGCCACGGATTGCTAACATGCCGGGTGCACCGGATTTGACATTGTCAACAACCCTGCCATACCAGTTGCCAATTTTTTTCAGGTCGCCGGCAGAATAATCGGCATCAGCGGTGAAGGGAACATATTGAGTCGGGAAGGGATAGACTTCTGGGTTTTTCATCAGACCTCCTTAATAATTGAAGGGTTTGTCAGCCTGCTTGGAGCCAGATGGGATGAGCGGCATCGCCTGCTCTAACGGCGCAATTTCTTCCCGGACCTTTTGCCAGTTGGCTTCCAGTTCCTGGACTGACTGACCGGAAAGAAGCCGGTCGGCAATTTTGCGGATGTCGGGATTTTTGACCGCTGAAAGCAGTTGCTGACGCTTTTCCTGTAGTTGAGCAGAGAGTAGTTGCTGCTCAAGTTCGGCAACCTTCTTTTTGAGGCTGTCGTTTTCGGTCTGGAGGTGCTGGATTTCTGCCTTCTGACTGGAGAGTAGCGCATCAACCAGGTCAGACCGGGCGGCACGCAGTTCCTCCAGGGTCAGAGCGGCAAGAAAATCAGACCTTGTATTGTCGGGCATTGATTCCTCCTTGTTTTGGGCAGAGATTAAGACTTTGGGACCTGCGCCCGGAACGCCGGGACGGCTGGGTTCAACCCAGTCAATTGAGAGGAGCCGAACGGTCCCTGGTTTCGGCTCGTAATGGTCTCCCTGGCGAATTAGAGTAGAAAAACATTCGGTGGACCAGGCAGGCGGGATACCCACGGCAAAACCGGATTTAACCTCATTGAGGAGTTCCTGATTGGATTGCGGAATCCAGGCAACACCCCAGAGTTCGTTGCCATCAGGAGTCAGGGCAGCGGCAAGCATATAGGAGGCAGCAGGGCGCCGGGCAAAGGCGCCACGCTCACGGTCAAGATGTTCCGGGTGCTGGACAACCGGAATCTGGGGAAGAAGTTCTTTGAGGAACTCTTTGGTATAGTGAACACCGTTGACAATAGTATCGGCACGGGAGATGAGACCGGCGACCAGGAAGGGCTCGGGGTCAATCTGCTTAATGCGGGCAAGGATGTCAGCGGGAATAGGGATTTCTATGGGGGGCTTTTCCGCAACCCTGCCCTGAGCAGAGAAAAGGGCATCGGCTTCACCACCATCAGGGAGTCGTTGAGCATCAATGCGTTGGGCAGAATGGGATTCGCCGGTTGCCTCTTCAAAGGATACATAGTGAATGTTGTGACGCCGGAGCCATTCCCGGGCCTGGGCAGGGGTAAATTGATGACGGTCGAACCGATAGGATTGGGGCTGGACCGGGCCATCAGGGTTGGATTTTAATGGTCCGCCGAGACAGCGGATGCCGTCGGCTGCCCAGAGCTGGACAATCCGAACAAAATCGTCCGGGTCCGCAATCCGGGCTGAATGTTCATTAGGATAGGGCATTTTATTCCTCCGGTTGGGTTTCAGGAATTGGCGGGTTGGGATAGGGCTCCTGCTCCTGAAGTTCCTTTTTTACCCGCTCAATTTCTTTCCCCGGGTCGGTGATTTCAGGCAGGGCTTCATATATAGTTTCCCGGCTAATTAATCCAAGACTGTATAAACTTGCCAATGCGGTGACCCGACGAGCAATGGTCTCTGCCTCTGCCTGTTTGTCCTTTTCAAAGATTGGACCCCACCAGATTGAGGTTTCTTTGTCGGGAAAGGAGCGGAATTCATGGACTTCGTGAAGCCGAAGGATAATGGAGTTGAGTTGCTGGAGCGGGGTGGTCCAGAATGAACGGAGCCGGGAAGTTTTGCGTTCAATCGCAGCACGCTGTTCTTTGGTTGATGCCTGAGCAGCAGGCATACCAACACCAAAGAGATATTCAGGAATACCACTCTGAACAATGATATGGTGATAGAGCATTTTTAAGAGTTCTATAATCCCTTCTGGTCCACGCCTTGATTCCACAAACTGGACCGAACCTTTGGGGTCAGGGAGGTATATGCCGGGGATGCCGCTGACCGTGCCCGAAAAGGTTGTTTTTTCATCGGTGGCAGATTCCAGTTTTGGTTTGAGCGTTTCAAAACCGCGGACGCCAGAGATGGTTAAAAGTGAGGATTGGCGTTTTTCAATTTTGCAGGCTTTGGTGCGAAGAGCGACATATTCACGCATGGTGTTGTAGAGGCAATCTGATATTTCGCCGGATCCGAACATTTCATCAGAAAAACGGTTAAGATGAACGCTGACAATGGGGATTATGCCATAAGGGTTTTTACCCTTTTTCTCTTCTTGATTGATGCGAATGGTCCAGGTTTCCGGGGTAATCTCTTGCTGATAGGTAATATTGTTAATCTGGGTTTTGATAAGCGCCTTAGTAAGTAATTGAGGATTTTCCGGGTCGGTAAAAATGGTGATGGCATTGGGGGAATATAGGCGAAGATAGGATTTGCCTTGGTCCCAATAGGGCACGAGCCAGGTGTAACCAAAGAGGCAGGATTCAATTGCTGCCTGCTGGATAACCTCTTTGTTGCGCTCGTAGAATGAGTTACAGATTTTGGCGATTTCTTCATCTTCGGCTTCCACCTCAAACCAGCCGGCAAAGATAAATGAGGCGGTGACATCAACTACCGGCGCAACAAAGGGAAGTTCCCGATATGCCTTTTTGAGTTGGGTGGGGTCAAGACGTTCAGAGGAAATGATTTCCCCTTCAGGAATGGTAAAAATTCCGGCGATGCGGCGCAGGGTGCGAAGGAAAATGTTATCTGCCATTATAGTTCCTCAATCGGGGTTAAATACTTTTCGGAATCGGTCAGGAAGATATCAACCGGTGTTTCATCCGGGAAGGTAATCGCACCGAGACTGGCAATGCCACCAGCCGGACGGTTGAAGTGAGCGGTGCCGGCAAGGAGGGAGTCGGGATGGTGGTCGTCTTTTTTGATAATTTTGCCGGATGCATCACGGCGCCATTTAAGAAGCTGGGAAATACACAGTTCAAATTTTTTCAAGCCACGCCATTTGCCTTCTTCAAATAGATATTTGAGCCAACCGGCACCGGTTTCTTTGAACTGGGCGAATGGAACGGGAAAGACGGTAAAACCATCTTCAGCAAGTTGCTGGTTTTCAAAGGCATGAGAGGAGTCAGCATAGATGAGACGGGTGGAGTATTCTGCGGCGAGACGCTCAAGATGTTCCTCAATCAGGCGGAGGGTGATGCCGGAAAATTCCATACTGACCAGGTGGTCAATATATTCGCCATCAAACTGAAGGAGGTTGACCGCGGTCATACCCATCCCCCAGTCGATGCAGATAAAGTGGTCGGCATTGGGGTTGTAGGGAAGGTCATCATAAGAGTAGGCCGAGCGAATCCGGTCCGGGGGAATGACCGAACCTTCACCCGCAGGACGGGCACCCATATTTTCAACTTCAAACCATTCTTTAATAAAATTGCTGACCCGGGCGGCGCGAATTTCATCGGGCTGAATCCAGCCAGTACCTTTGTGTGCCCTGCCCCGGCAATAGATGTCTTTGAATTCCCGGGTGTAGCGGTCCCGGAGTTCAGGGCGAAGTGTGGTCCAGTGGGAAAAACATTTTGAACAGGGGGTTGAACAGCGGGCAATCACATCAAAGGAATCGTATTGAATGAGATGGGCACCAAACCGGTCAGGCTCATCTACCATTTCGGCAAATCTGCCCTGAACCTGATGATAGGTGGAAAGGCAGAGGATGAGCGATTGCGGTGCATCGGTAATTGTGCCAAGCGCAGAGCGAATAATGTCGTCTGACATCTCCCCCATTTCGTCCATTATGAGCAGGATGGGTCTGCCCTGAGAGTGTTTGCCCCGGATTGCCCGGCGGGAGGCGGCACAGGCACGAATCCAGTTGCCGGATGCGCCGGAAATAAGGAGCCGGTTTTCATCTTCGGCAAACTGGGAGATGTCAGGGTTTTCAAGGAATTCACCGATATAGGCGGTGACCAGTTCGGACTGTTCTTTTGAGCCACCAATAATTAAAACATTCCAGTCTTTGAGATAGAATACCGCAAAGGCAATGTCGGCGGCAATAAAGGTTTTGCCCCCACCACGAGGGGCAACAACCACAATGGTTTTATATTTGCAGTTGTAGGCGGATTGAAAGATGTTTTTGATTTTGGGGGGGAATTTATGGCCAAACTGTTCAAACAGGGCAAGGGGACGGGAGACAAAGCGCTGACGGTATTCCCCACGATTGATTAAAGCGGTACGGAAGGATTCAAGAGCCTGGAGCTGGGAGGGGGTATAGAAACTTTTTTTAAGCATTGGAAAGAACCTGGTTTATTTTTTCCATCAGAATTTCTTTTCGCCGTTCGAGGACAGGGCCAAGGACCGGGTCAGAGAAGAGAACCCCAAAAACGGCATTGAGGGTCTGGGATTTAATTTCGTTCTGCTCGGGCTGGAGTTTGAGTAGAAGTTCGGTAAGGGAACGGGCCGCCGCAATCGCACCTTCTTTCGAGCGCCACTGAGTATGACCGATTTCGGCAAGAACTTCGGCACGCAGGGAATCAATCTCTTCATAAAGACGGGTAAGACGGTCGGCAAGTTTTTTGTCCGAGAGGGTGCGGACCCTTTCCCGGATTTTGCGGGCACGCTCGGTCCAGTTGAATTCCGGAGAGGTGTCTTTTGCCCAGCGGGCAATTGTGGATTTGGCAATCCCCAAGAGCCGGGCAATTTCCTCCTGAGATTTGCCCTGTAAATACAGTTGAAAAGCCTGCTCATGGAGGTCAGTATTATGTTTTCTGGGCATATTTTTGTGCGAATCGAACCAGACCGAAAGCAATGCCATCGGCAAATCGGTTTTGCACCCATTCTTTGGTTAAAAGGCAGGAGGCTTCAGGATTGGAGAGAAATTCAAGTTCAATAAGTGCGGCGGGCATTTTGGTATATCGAAGGACATAGAAATTTTGGGTTTTGATGCCCCGGACCGGAAGAGAGATTTGGGAGAGAACGGAACCAAGTAAAGTGGTAGCAAGAAGGTTGCCTTTTTCTGAACCCGGATAGTGAAAGATTTCAATGCCGCGAGCCTGAGGATTGGAGGCGAAATTGCAGTGAATCGAGCAGAAGACATCAACATTGTTTAGGTTGGCAATCCGGACACGGTCTAATAGGGAAATTTTGGTATCGTGGGAGCGGGTGAGAATGACCTGTTGTGCCAAGGTTTTTAGTCGGTCGGCGGTTTTTAATGCCACACTTAAATTGATATCGGCTTCACGGACACCAGAACGGAACATCGCACCGCTATCGATGCCGCCATGGCCAGGATCAAGACAGAATTTCATTTCTGCGGTTCTTCCTGTTTGAGACGGTTAATCTCATTCTGAAGTTCAGAGATTTGACTGGAGAGGTATTGAATGTATCCAATGCGGGTGCGCTGACCGGATGAAAGGTTGATAATTTGCTGGTAGAGGTCATAGATATGGTCCTGAAGCGCGGCATTTTCTTTGCGATATTGAATGACCAGCCAGAGAAGGATGGCGATTGCCGGACCGGTAACTTTGATGACTTCAATTAGCTCCTGCACCCCAATCTCCCGTAAAAAAGGTTTTAATCGGTCTGGAGGTCTCTAAGACCTTCCAAGACTTCGTTCAATTTTTCTTCAAGTGCAATTTTGCGGGTAAGGGTGGCGGAGCGAATAAAATCCGGGTCTTTGACTATCTTGCGGAGTTCGCTAACCTTTTTCTGGGCGATGTCCAGAAGCAGAGAGAGATGGTCAAACTGTTTGTCAATGGCATCCGGTTCTTTTTTAGACATCCTAACTCCTGGTTAATGCCAGTTGTCTCTTTTCCCGCCGTCCCGCTCGCGGTAATTGTCCCAGGAGTTTTTAGGAGTCGATTATATTATAACAAATAGATTTTTTCTGTCAAGTAAAATTTAATCTTCGTCGTCGTCCCAGCCAAGTTCGCGTAATATAATGGGGATGCCTTTATAAAAAACATAACCCCAGAAGATAACATAGAGAATTAGAATAACATAAGCAAACCAAGGGTAATGCATAGAAGATATTACAACCGTTCAAGGCGGGCGTCAATAATGAATTTGTTTTGAACCGTTATGGTGAATTTACGGAAACCGGCAAGAAAAGGTTTGGATCGGGTAAGGGTATATATTGTAGGACCACCAGGACCAGATGGTTGTGAGGTTGCACCCTGGGTAAGAACTGTGGGCACAGATTGCCAGACGAAAAGAGGTTCGGGGTGTTCAGAACCAAGTTTTTTTAAGGTGGTTTCGGGAATAATAATACCAGATGGAAGGGAGGTTTGAGAAACAAATTGCAGGAGACGGTTGGTTACAACCCAGTTGCCTTCCCCACGCTCAACCGGAATATAATCACAGCGGCAGTTGGGATGAAGGGGAATGCGGGGACAGGAGTCAATACGAAAGATTTTACCGATATGCTGGGAACAGATGGGGCAGTCATAGCCCCGACCGATAATTTGAAGACGGGTGACGCCAAGTTGTTCATACCCAGAACGATGACCTTCTGCCTGGGCGCGGGCAAGTTCGGTGCGGGCAATACGCTCTGCCCGATTGGCAATGATTGAGTGCTGGCGGGAAAGGGCAGCGGTAATTGATGAGACGGAACTGCCCTGGATTATACCCAGGCGCAGCTGGGAACGGATATCAGAACGAAGGGTGTCGGAAATTTTGGTGATGAGCTCAAGGGAATAATCTTCCAGGGATTCAAGGGCTTTTTTGTCTATTAACGCCACACCAACACCGATTTCAGCAGATGCTTCAGAAAGCGCATCCCGGAAAACCGGTTCTATGGGAATTTCTTTTTTTAATGCCTCGGGAAGGGGGGGATTTTCTATTCTGCCGCCAATACGCCTGCCGGAAAGGATGCGGTCTATTTCGGCAAGATGCTGGCGGAGCCAGCGGTATTGTTCGGATTCGACATCAGGAATGGTAGAAAGCCGGGCGAGGATGTCCTGTTTTACTTTGTTGAGCGTTGCACGCAGGCGCTGAACTGAACGGGCAGATTCAAGTTCAATGTTCATTTTTGAGATAGTTTTTTAAGATAATGATGAGCTGAGTTGCCTGGTCAGGGGTAAGGTCATCAATGGTATAATGGGATTGGTCTAAGCCAAAACGATGGCAGATAAGGTCCCAGAGCCGGGTTTCGGTCCAGTTAAGAGAACGACAGAGGAAACGAATGGTATAGACCTGGGCAAGGGAACAGCGTTCGATAATTGTTCCCTGCGGGGTGATTTTAATGCGGGAGGTATGGTATCCGGTGTCAGGAGGGTTGCCAGCAAGGCGACGGAGATGGGTAATGAATTTATGGGTTTCATCGGGGCGAAGGGTTCTAAGTGATTGTTTTCCAGTAACATCACGAAGAATGCGGTGGAGAATACCATAATCAAATTCTAGGCGCCGGGCAATGCCCCAGATGAGACGGAGCTGACGGATGGTCATAGAAGAAAAGGCAGGAGGGGGAGGTGATGTCGGGCGCGCATCTATCCCTCCCCCGAGGACTCCTGGGACTTCGCACCGATATGCTCTTCCTGCCTCATTTTTATAAGATTTTGCGGGCGACCTCTTCGTCTTTTACCTCGAACCAGAAGTGGTCCTGGGTGACGCGTTTGGCTGAAACCTGGGCGAGCTGGTCATCGGAAAGTTTGGCAAGTTTCTCTTTGTCCACTGACTCTTTAATCCGGATGCAGAAACTAAAACCGAGTTTTTTCAGAAGGGAGAGGGTTTTCTGAGTGATGGAAATATAGGTGGAACTGCGGAAGCCAATGAAGCCATGCGGTAATTCACGGGTTTTTTCTTTGGAGAATAGTTCGGCTTTATGGGTTTCACCAAAGGCTTCGACGCCATTTATCAATTGTTCAAGTTCCTGACGGAACTGGGCGGTTTGAAGTGCGGTCTCGGCTTTGAGACGGTCAATTTTGTCGTTGAGTTCGGCATCGGCTTTCTGAAGCGTTCGCTGGAGATAGGCGATTCGGGCAAGAGCCTGGTCGCATTCCTCCAGGCTGGAAACAGGATATACTTTATTGGGTTTGATTCTTTTGGGCATAATGCCTCCTTGGTTTTTTTTCGTCAAATTCATTGAAAAGTAATTGTTGAATCTGCTGGCTGACAGCAGTGTTGAAGACCGCAAGGCGCTGGGCAATTGCTTCAATCCGGGAACGAAGTTGGTGCCGGTATTGTTCAACATATTCGGCAGGGGCATGAGTGATTAAAAAATAACCATAAGGTGGAGATATCGAGGAGGCGATTGGCTGTTTATCTGTCATTATCAGGTCGCGGATTTTTTTGCGAACGATGCGCTCGGGGTCAAGGGAAAGAATGGGGATAAGGTCAGCAATCTGTTGGGCGGTTATTGGGCCCCGGGTTTTGATTATGTGTAAAATCTGGTCTTTGAGTGCATCATTTGACATGGGAAACCTCCGGGGATGGCTGATGAATTACCGGGAGAAATGTGCAGAGGAGTTCGTGCCGGGCGGTAATTGAAATTGAACAATGGGAGGGGAAAAGGTTGGAGGAGCGGGCACGATTGGCGGTCCGGAGGAGGATATGGGGCGGAACGCCAAATTCAATTGAGAGGCGATTGAGGTCATAAGAAAGAATGATAGAATCGGTCCAGAAGGTTTCGGTAAGTTCTTGAAGCTGGCGAAGTTGGGTGATGAGCATACTGATGACGCTGTTGGCACGCTCTTCAAATTGGGCTTGGGTCATTTTGCACCTGCCATTTCGGTTTTCTTCTCACGGAGGGCGGCTAATTTTTGAATGATTTGCTGTTGTGCTTCGGAGGCGTTGGGATAATCACCTTTAAGAACACGATTGGTTTTGGTTACGCTCCAACCAAGATGGGTGGCAATTTCACGCTGAGAAAAATTGGAAAATTCAATATGACGGCGGAGAATATTAGAAGTGTATGTTTTGGTCATTTCGATTGAAATCTTTTTTTCACCAAGGCGTTCGGCATGGTCCTGGAGTGAGGAGACAAAAGAGGCAAGGGCAAGAGGGTTCTGGGTTTGACGGGCGAGGTAAATGATACTTGATTCTTCGAGCGGAATTGAACCCCATTGAGCAACCCACTGAATATAGTTTTTTGCCTCTTCCTGGGTGAGGGGTTTAAGTTCGAAAAAACGGCAGCGCCAGAATTTTTCCGGAATGGTGGTTAATTTGGCTTCAAGTTCATAAGTGCCAATGAGACAAAGAGAAAATAAACCTTTACGGAGACCAAAATTGAGTTCTAATAACCTTTTGAATGCGCGCAGGGTAGCACGAGGGAGGGCATGGGCATCATCTACCACAAGACAGATGGAATGGTCCTGGGATTTTGTGCCTAAAAGACGGCGTAACTGTTCAGTCCGGACATCAATGTCTCGGCGAGGGGCTTCACCAAGAGAACGAATGATGGCTGACATTATTGTGGAGATGCCAAGATGCTCGCGGTCAGGATGCTGGACCCAGATTATTTCGCTGCCGTCCTGTTCAGCGGGTCCAAGCGCATGGAAGGCGGCAGTGGTTTTGCCGGCACCGATATCGCCGAGCACGACTAAAGTGGCGCCGGGATTTGCCAGGAGGTTGCGGATTTCGCGTGTTAATCGCCTAACCCCCTGACTTTCATATACTTTCGTTGGATAGTCCACTCGGAACATTACACCTCCTTGTTTGTTCCAGTGCCGTTAAGGAGGCGCTGGATAGTGGGAATTGACATTTTAAAGAGACGGGCAATTTCGCGCAAAACCAATCCCCTTTTCTGAAATTCCCGGATGATTTCAGGAGAAGGATTGGAACGCAATGTCTGTAATTTTTGATAGAACCGGCGCGGGGAAACAGGCAAGCCGTAGCGCCAGTTTTCACCGCGGGCAAACATAATTAGAAAAGGGGTCAGGTCATGCCGGAGTGAATTTTGTGAACGGGGGAAGAAAAGGGTTTTGCCAGCAGCGGCAGCAAAGATGCGGTTGATTTCTTCCTGGGTAAAAAGGGGAGGTTTGAATATTTCACGGGCGTCTTTGATACTCATTTTTGCTTCTCGATGATATTGACTATCTCATTTACCACGGAAACCGGAACGCACCCGGCTTTATCAGCTCGGTCTTCAAGGGTGCGCTGGATTTCCTCCTGAATTTCCCAAGGAAATGCTGAAAGATCGATGAGGTCGGCAAGCGCGGATTTGGCTTCAAGAACCGAGGCGTAATATTTTTCCGAAGAGCCGGGGTAATATTTTTCCGAAGAGCCTTTATCATCAATAATCGGGCGACCTTCTCGGGGAAGGAAACATTCATCAGTTTGACGCTCATATTCAACATCATCAGGGGTATAACCGAGTTCCTGAGCAATGCGCCGAACCTCTTGAAGATTGCGTTCAGATTCGGTATATGGTGGAGGAGCATAAGTGCCAAAAAGAACTGTGGGAACTCCAGGGTTTATCGGACCGATAATGCCTTTGTCGGGAATATCAACATAGATTTTACCATCAACGCCTTCGTAAGGATAAACAAACCTGCCCACATATTCAGTGCCTACATGGTATTCTCTGTTGTTGTATTTGATTGTGCCATAAGGAGTTACCTTGCGAGGTTCATCTCTGGTGGCGCTGAGTTTTATGAATATTTCCCAGGGGGGACAACGCCGGATGTCTTCGTCTAAAATCGTCTGCCAGACCTGAGTGCGGGTCATGTCGGGAATTTGAGGATGTTTGCGGGAGTTTTCATCGATAATCCATTCCTGCATCCAAGCGTTGAGTTGCTCAAGGCTTAATGAGACACCCTGGCATAAACGGGAACGCAATAAAAGGAGAAACTGGGAGAGGGAACGAATGCCAGTTTCTGCCAAACCAGTGGCGCGGGGGTTTGCAGGGGAGTGATGCTCAATGGTGATATAAAGGTTTTTGAGAAGGGTAATAAAAGGCTGGGATTTGAAACCCGGGCCCTGGTCAGTATATAAAATCCAGGGTAAGCCATGGGGCAACCCGGAAATACCCAGTTTTGGAGACCAGGCATCATAACAGAGGCGAATCGCAAGTTCGGTGTTTTCAGCAAGGGCAGGATAGGCACAGGCGGCAAGAAAACAGCGAGAAAAGTGGTCGCGAACCACGCCAATTATGATTTTCTGGCGATGGGAGGGTTTTTTCTTGGAGATTTCGGAGTGATAACGGACGGTGAGGTTGTCCAGATAGACAAATGGAGCTTCGGTAAAATCTGCTTGATGCAAAACATTCGGACCGGTTGTCTGTAAACGAACACAGGGAGAGGAGGCACGCATATCTTTGGGGGTAATACGATAATATCTAAGAAGTTCATTGAGCCGGGAGACGGAGATTTCGCCAGGTTGAATATAACCTAAACGCTCAAGTTCTTTCAGCGCCATCGGGGTGGAAATTGTCCGTTTTTTCACCTTTGACATTGACCGCAGAAGCACCGCAGCGGCGGCAAAGGCGATGTCATGTTCACGCGGGGTGGGTTTTATGTTATATTGTTTTAAGTAGTTATGAATAGTAGAGCGAGGAATCTTCCACATTTTCGCTGCCTGAGAAGGGGTGAGAATGCCTGCTTGAACCTGAGATATTATACTTTGGAGAAGCCAGCGGGGCATTAGGGTTCGGGTTGTAACTTGAGGAAGTTGAAGCGTTCAATAATAGGTTTGGTGAGTTGCAGGAGAGCAGAGGCGGCACCTTCAGGGGAGGGGATCTCACAGCCTTCTTCGCCAAGCCTTTTGAGGGTTTCGGCGGAGATAAATTCTTCCATACTGAGGGCGTTCTCAACAATGATTTTCATCATCATTTGAAACCAGGCAGCGGATTCAAGGTCGGGAAGGTAGATTTGTTCCCGGAAATGGGCAAAGGTGGAAAGAACAGCCTGAACAAATTCATTGATTTTACGGATGGCGGTTTCACGGTCGGCTTTGAGTGCAGCAAGTTGGGCTTCAGAGGCTTTGTAAGAGGCTATCTGTTCAGAAAGTTTTTTAATTGTTGCCTGGGCAGCACGAAGCTGGTCGTTAGATTGAATTATCTCCTGAAATTCCTGGTTTTGGGCTTCAAGGTCTTTAATGCGGCGCATTGCGGCTTGCAGTTCAGCGTCGTAAGTGTTGAGTTTTTCTTTGAGAAGTTGAATTTGGCGTTTCTGGTCACGGTAGCGGTCCCGGGAGATGGGGGGGCGTTCAATATCTGATGGACCCCTGCCGCCATCACGGGAGCGGTCATAACCTTTTAATTCAGTGAGCCGGGCACGAAGTTCGGAATCGGGCAAAGAAAGCAGGGTTTCAAGTTCATCTTGAGGGATGGCGGTAAGTTTTTGGGGCTCTGGACCAAATGACACGGCAATTTGAGCTAACTTACGCAAAGACGGAGGGTTAGGAATTTGTGCAACGCGTTGCACAAATTCCTGAGGTAATTTTTCGGCGATTCCGATATATAGATAGGCACTTCTGCGGCTAAGTCCATACCGTTCAACCACATATGCTTCAAAATTGGGATATCCAAGTTCTTTGTAGAGTTCCTGGTCGCGGATTTCTTTGAGGGCGACGCCAATCTCTATAATTGATTCTACGGTGCGACGAAATCCCTGGGAGATGATGGCATCAAGTTCGAACGCACGCTCCTGGCGGGAAGGCAAATGGCCTGATAGAGGTGTAATATCATTGGAGGGCATTGAGATTCCTTTCTTGAGGGATAAGAGAGACTAAGGCGGACTGGATTTCTGCGCGCAGGCCTTCGGGCAGGGCGGCAATTAAGGCGTCAACAGCTGCAGAGCGCGCGATAGAAACTTCTGGAAGAATGCAGGGGTCTTCTGAGGACCAGCGCAGATGGGTAAGGGCGCGAACAAGGGCGTTTTTGAATTCAGGGTTGGTGGCACAGGTTTTTTGGATTTTCCAGTCGTAGGCGGCGCGGAGTTCTTTAAGTTGGCGGTTATAGGAACGGTCAGCAAGGCATCTGCCGGTATGGATGCCAAGAATATATATGAAGCCCAAAAATAATGAGGCAGAAACGATTAGAACCCACATATTATCCTCCTTTCGGTCATTTTTAGCGGGTTTGTTTGAAAAGACCTAAGCTGACACAGCCTATAATAATGATTATCAGCCAGATGAGGCTGATAATAGTTTCGGTTATTTCGGTTTCCATTTTGACTCCTTTCAAATCAAATTGGTGTGGTGTGGGGCAGGTCCGGGAATAACCGGCGAATGGTAGCGTTCCCAGCCCACTGCCGATATTTAATTCCATTTAATTCATAAATTAGCCAGCCACCATAAAAATCCCGGAACGGGACAAAATAAAGTAGTTTGGCGCCGTTTTTGATGTCATCCCGCAAAAGATAGCGCTCGGGATAAGACCGAACACGCCTGTTTAATTTCTGGCGTTCCGAAACGGGGTTAATCATTGTAACCTCCATTCTTTTGGGAAAGCGACATCTAAGGGTAAACCCAGGGCTCGGGCTATCTTTTTTTGAAGGTGGGGGTAACGCTGTCTCCCCCAAATAACCAATGAAGCATTGGAACGGGTGCAACCAATTTTTCGAGCGAGAGCGGCAATAGTCATTTGTTTATCTATGAGGCGGTGCCGAAGCAAAGAGGTATTGGCACGGCGAAAGTTCTTGACAGAAGGTCGGGATATCTTATGCTTTAGCGGAACAGGTGTTTTGTGTTGCACGAATATATTATATCAAATTTATTTGATTTGTCAAGCAAAAATTTTTAAATTTATTTGAATTCTATGGACCACGAATTGGGTAGGCGACTAAAAAAAATAAGAAAGCAATTGGGAATGACGCAAAAACAATTTGCTAAATCAATAGGAGGGGGGTGCACATCGGCATTTATATCGGCAATTGAAAAGGGGAAATCTAAGCCGTCTTGTGAAATTTTGATGGGGGTAGAAAGGCTGGGGTTTTCAGCACATTGGCTGATGACAGGGGAGGGAAAAATGATTCCATCTTTGGCAGACGCGGTAAGGGATGGGAATATTTATGGATATAAAGAAATCCCACTGGTTGGAGAAGTGGCGGCGGGGTTGGGAAAACAAGTGCCGGAAGATGAAGTTAAAAGAATGATAGGAGTATTTTTGGGAGAGCACAGCCAATGCGAATGTTTCGCAAGTGAGGTGGTGGGAATAAGTATGGAACCGCTGTTCCGCACCGGAGATATTATTATAATTGATAAAAGCTGTCCGGTTATGAATGGTGATATTGCTGTGGTCGTGGTCCAAGAACAGGTGATGCTGAAACGAGTATTGTGCGATAAGGACAAGGTCTATTTGTTGAGTTTGAAAGATAATGTTCCACCATTAGTAGTAGATAAAAAAAGCGATGCGAGGATAATAGGAAAGGTGATTCAATTGATGAGATGGAGGTTTTAATGAACATAATTGGTTTCCTATTAATATGTATAGGGTGGCTGGGAATATTTTGGTGGGGGGGTGTATTGATTTTCGAAATGTTAAGCGTGCTAAAATTTAAGGCGGATGATGGGGTTGCCCCGAAACTCATGAAACATAAAATAAAAGGAACATTAAAATTTTTGGGGATTAGCGTAGGGGTTTCTCTTTTAGGAGGGTTATTAATGGCAATTTTTTAGGGGGGCTAAAATTTTTATATCAAATTGGCGTTAAATTTTTCACTGAAATTGGCATAAAATTTTTCACACTGAATTTGTACAAACAGCTTTGATTGAATAAAGACCAAATGACACACTCTAAATTATGGTAATTGTCTATGCGGTAACAGTGTTCGACCCCGGTGATGTAATGCCAGGCAGCAGGGAGCTTGCGGTTCGCCCGCACCGGCACCCAGACATCATAGATGGAAAAAATCGCCTCAGTGGAATTGAGCGTCACCAGCGGCTGGGTGTATCTGCCCAGCGCCGTATTCCAGGCGGTATTTTTCCCCAGAAACAGTTTTGTCCCCAGGCGGGGTTCGGGCTCAAACCGGCTACCCTTGGAATACCAGGCAAACCGCAGTCCGGGCCGGACCATCAGCCGTTTGGAAATCAGCTCCCACTGATCTTCAAGATAAACTGCCAGCGGTATCAGGGTATCACGGGGTGCAAAGCGCATCGTATCAAACTGAACCTTGAGCCCGACACCGTTCTTCTGCAGATCAGCACCAAAACCCAGGGTATGCCGGTCATGGAGATAACAGGTGAAATCGGCTTTCAACTGGTAGGTGGTGAGATCGCCCTTCATGCTCACATCACCCGCATCCTGAAACTTGACCGAAAAATCGGAAAAGAAACTGCTCCAGGCAGCCAGCAAATCACCGTAAATCACCGGCGTCCAGATGCTGGTCAGCCTCAGCGCCGCACCCCGGTTGCCCCAGGTGAGCCGGGACTTGAACGCATCGGGCTGAGCCGGATCCCAGAAGGAAAGCACATCCTCGGCACCCAGCCCGGCAAGGCTCAGCCGGTGATCCGGATTCAGATGATAATTAACCTTCCCCATCAGATCATAAAAGTAATAATTCAGTCCGGGCACACCAAAAGCCTTGAGGAGCAGATCCGGCAGATAGGTCCGCCTGCCGGCAAAAAGAAATGAGCCCTGAGGGATCGGACCTTCAACAATCCCCTTTGCCGCAATCATTGAAACCGAACCCTCACCACTGTAGGAGCGGGAGTTTCCTTCCCGGGTGGTTACATCAAGCACCGAACTTAACCGGGAGCCGTATTTCGCCGGAAATCCACCCGCCAGCAGTTGCACATCACTCACCGCCTCCGGCACAAACGGCGAAAAAACCCCGAAAAGATGGGACGGATTGTAGACGGTAATTCCGTCCAGCAGAATCAGATTCTGATCTGGTGACCCGCCGCGGATGTAGAGTTTGTTGGAGAAATCGGAAACGGTGATCACGCCGGGCAGGAGTTGAACACTCCGGATGATATCCACTTCCCCGCCCAGCTTCGGCAGGAGGACCAGCTGCCGTGTGTCCAGCCGCTGAGTTGAAACCACCGCCTCCCGCTCAAACCGTGCCCGGGCAGCGGTTACCTTGACCTCACCCAGCTTCACCGGCTCCGGCGTCAGCTCCGCATTCACCGTGCTCACCTGCCCTTCCCGGACCGAAACCGGCTGGCGCAGCGTCTGAAACCCGATATAGGAAATTTTCAGCTGATAAGAACCAGGATCGACTCCACCCAGATAGTAATATCCACTTGCATTGGTTACTGTACCCAGCCCGGTCCCCTGCAGCTCAACATTGGCATAGGCAAGCGGTTCGCCCGTCCTGGCATCCCGGACCACACCATTGACCGCGCCGGGGTGCACTGTTTCCAGTGCCAGGAAAAGAACCGTCAGCAGCAACGCCGGTACCTTCAGCCGATTATCTGACTGCGCAGTTCCCGGCCAAAGCGCCGGGCAGACTCAACAACCTCCTGCCGTCTTTTCAACACCCCGGGTTCGGAACAGCTGGGGACCACCAGCTGTCCTAAATAGTTCGCCTTGCCGAATTCCGCCAGCCGTCGGAACATCTCAACCGCCAGATCCGCACCGTCATAGTGATCCCCGCCCGCGGTCAGAATCAGCGCCCAGTTTGACCCCTTGACGAGACTCTCACCCTTGAGTAAGGCAAAACACCGGTCAACCACCGCCTTGAGCTGACTCGTTACTCCCCAGCAGAAGATCGGACTCGTCCAGATCACCAGGTCGGCATCGACGATCAGATCATAAAGCTCCAGCATGTCATCATCCTGCTGACAGCCGGCCCTCCTCTTCTCCGCCCGGCAACCGAAGCACTCCTGACAGCCGGCGATATTCAGCTCGCACACCCGCACCCGCCGGACCTCAACCCCTTTTTTACCCAGCCCTTCCAGCACCCAGTCGGTCACAAGTGCTGTATTTCCCCGGCGGGGACTGCCCTCCAGGACCAGCACCTTTTTTTTCATATCACCCATTGCTTCCCCTTTTTGCTCTCATTTTTTGATATTCCGTCACTCCGGCGCCCGGTTGAAAAAGGCGATCTCCTCGAGCCGTTTGCGCCGCGGGATACGCTCGTGATCTTCATCGGCCGGATATCCGACCGCAAACAGTGCCACCGCCCGATAACCCCGTCTCAGCCCCAGGTGGCGCAACAGTGCCCGGGAGTCAAACCAGCCAATCCAGCAGGTCCCGAGCCCCTGCTCGGCACAGGCAAGGACAAAATGCTCTCCCGCAATCCCGGCATCAATCAGCTGAAACTGATTGCCGGCGATACCGCCCGCCACCCGGTTGACAATAACATTCTCCCGGATCAGCAGCGCCACCAGCACCGGTGCCCGGGCAAAACGGCTGGAGGCGGCAAAGACACCCTTGAACACCGCATCGGCCAGCGCCTGCTTTCGCTCCGGCTCATCAAATACGATAAACCGCCAGGGCTGAAAATTGTCCGCTGAAGGTGCAAGCCGGGCCGCCTCCAGTGCCAGAAGCAGTTTCTCCCGCTCCACCGGTCGGTCGGCAAACCGGCGCACCGACCGCCGCTTCCGGCACAGTTGAAGAAACGGTGAATCACTGCTCATAGCTATTTAAGATTATCCCTATCCGCTATCAGGTCAAGCAAGATAAGCGGAGGGTAACTTTACCTGCCTAAATCGGTCTCCTCCCTTGTCACCTTCGCAGCTCAAAACTAACGCATAAACTGAACATCGGCACCTGAGGGCAGTTTTTCAATGCCGCCCGGCACCACCCCGGATCTCAAACACCGGGCTTAAACCGTAGGCATTGATGTTCTGAGCATTGGCAATTCTGATCCGGCAATTGGAACTTGATACATTGGGCACGCTCCAGCGATAATAACCGTAATTCCCGGTGCTGGCAGCGATCTGATTCCAGGTGGCACCGCCATCGTAGAATATTCAATCTTTACCGTGGAAAAATCTCCGTACCAGTTCCAGTTGAATTGCTTAACGGTAAATGCCGGATATTCTGAAAGGAGCAGTGTCTGAAGTTCTCAATCCTCTTTTCCCTCCTCCGGCTCAATATGAACAACAATAGTGGTGACATCGGGATTGGTTCGCCGGATTTCCTGTTCCACCTGACTGGCAATTTCATGCCCCTGCTGGACCGAAATTGAAGGGTCCACCTGAATGTGAACGTCCATTTCAATCCTGTTGCCCGCACCTGCATGCCGGGCACGGAAGGCGTGAAAACCCCGGACCCCGGGGATCGCCCGGATCGCATTCTTCATCTGCTGCTGAGTATCAGACCGTGGTGCCTGATCGCAGAGCCGGTGCCAGGCATCGCGGACGATTTTGACCCCGATGTAGACCAGAAACGAGGCAAGCAGGACCGCGGTCAGATGGTCAAGAAACGACCAGCGCTCACCTCCGATGAGCGCACCGGCAATACCGGCAGCGGCAGCAATGGAAGAAAAGGCATCGGAACGGTGGTGCCAGGCATTGGCGATAATCGCCGGGTTGTTGAATTTCCTCCCGACCGCCCGCGTCCACCAGTAAAGCAGTTCCTTGGTGACAATGGAACTGATCGCCATATAAAACGGCAACCAGTTACGTACACCGCCGTGCCGCTGACTGATGGTGTAAATTGCCTCGCCAGCAATAAACAGGGCGGCACCGCAAAGCAGGACCCCCACCAGCAGCGCAGTCACCGCCTCATAGCGGAAATGACCATAGTGGTGATCCTCATCCGGGGGCATCTTGGCCGCCCGGATACCCCACAGCACCATGATATCACTTGCCAGATCCGAAAGGCTGTGCAGCCCGTCAGCAATAATCGCACTGGAGCTGGCAAGAATGCCTGCCAGGATCTTGCCGCCACTCAGCAGGATATTCAGCACCAAGCCGGCAACCGTGACCCGGCGCTCAATCTGCAGTTGCTCCATACAGTATTTTAACCGGATATCGGAAAGTGGCAAGGATTGACCTTTTGTGGTAATTGCCTTTTGCCGAAGCGGAGTTATTATTTACTACCGATGAAATCAGAACTGACCCGACGGATCATCCGCATCCAGCATCGCACGATTTTCGTTACCATCGCTGCCCTCCTGGGCGTCACGACCGGAACAGCAGCCATACTGCTCACCCTGATCAGCAGGCTCTTCCTTTCCGCCTGGCTGCTGATGCTGGTTTTGTTACCGGTTCTGTTTCTCGGCTGGCGCTGGCTGCGCCGGGCTGACATCCGGAGCATCGGTTATCAGCTGGAACAGCGCTTCCCGGAGTTAAGGAACCGGCTGGTTGCCGCACTGGAGCTTGCCCGTTATCAGCCCGGAGCCGAAAACTATTCGCTTGAACTCCGGGATGCGGCGGTTGAACAGGTCCGGGCACAGACAGCACATCTCAGACTGGAATCGGTCGTACCCGCTTACCGGTTGAAATGGTCAGCAATCTTTGCTCTCGCTGGTGTGAGTCTGTTTGCAATCTACATTTCCACATTTTCCACCCCGGCACGGTTCGGGCTCATCAATGCCTTCGTCCCGGCTGGAAACTGCATCCGGCTCCAGGTGACTCCAAGGGACACGACCGTAACTCCTAATACAGTGGTAACCATCGGCTGTACGGTTGAACCTGCCGGTATCTTCCGGGCCATCACGCTGGAAACGAACGAATCGGACGCACCGGTCCAGCGTCTGCACCTGAAGCTGGTCTCAGACCGGTGCACACTGCCGGTTACTGTCAGAAGCAGAATCAATTACCGGTTCCGGCTGCTGGGGAGAACTTCCGGCTGGTATACAATCCGAATTCCGGAACCGGTAGAGCTGAAAAATGTCACCTTTACCGGCTATCCGCCCGAATATACCGGAATGCCACCCGTCCGGCTCACCGGGCCCGAACTCACCCTGCTTGCCGGTACCCAAGTGGAACTGACCGGGATTGCAAGTACTCCGATCTGCCGGGCACGGCTCCTCATTGGAGCTGAAACCCTGCCGGTGCCAGTGAACCCTGCTGAACCGCAGCGAATCTGTGCCCGCTTCACCGTCCTCCGGGACGCCGCCGGCATTCTTGAGCTCGCCACCGCGTCAGAACAGTTTCAACCCGCCTTGCAGTTTCATATCCGGAAACTCAGTGACGAACCACCGCTGATCAACATCTTTCACCCGGGGAGGGATATTGACCTGCCGTTGAAGATGCAGGTGCCGCTGGGTATCAATTCTCTTGACGATTTCGGGCTCACTGCCATCTGGCTCCATTACGGCAAGGACACGCTCAACCGGACACTCCTGCTCAAACGACCTCAGGGCGCACGTGAGGATACCGTCTTATATCTCTGGGACCTGTCAGGTATCGGTCTGCTGCCCGGCGAGGTCCTGCGCTACTATGTCCGGGCGGTTGACAATGACCTGGTCTCCGGTCCCAAGTCCGGCACGAGCGCTATCTTCACCATCCGTTTCCCGACCATGACCGAAATCTTTTCCCAAGCGGTGGAACAGACTTCAGCGACGATTAATGAACTTGAACCGCTCCAGACCGAACAGGCAAGACTCGGCACCGAACTGACGCGCCTGACCGAAGATCTGAAAAGACGCCGGGAACTCTCCTGGGAGGAAAAAAAGCAGCTGGACCGGATCGCCCGGGAACAGAATGCACTCCTGTCAGAAATTGACCGGTTGCAGGAAGAAATCGCCCGGACCAGCACCGATCTTCTGGAAGGGATGAGCTGGGACCCGGAAACGCTCGAACGGCTGACCCAGCTGCAGGAACTACTCTCCCGGCTGATCCCGGAAAATCTGCAGCAGGCACTGCGCGAACTCAGCCGGAAACTTCAGCAGGAACCCAATTCTCTGCGCCCGGTGCTCGAACAGTTGCAGTCCGAACAGCAACGCCTGAAAGCCGGAATTGAACGGGCACTTGAACTGCTCAGGCGGATGATGGAGGAAATTAAACTGGAGGCACTGGCACGCCAGTCCGAAGAGCTTGCCCGCCGGCAGGATCAACTCACCCGTAATTTACCGGCTCAGCCCGCGGAATCGCTGGGCCGGGATCAGGAGCAGATCAGTGCCGGCATTGACAGCATGATTAACGACCTTGAGGAACTGAGCCGTAATTTCTCCGAGCCGGCGGTTGCCGAATCGCTTCAGCGGCTGAATGAACAGCTGACACAGAAAAATCTTTCTGGACTTGCCCGCAGTCTTGCCCGCCAGCTGAATGCCGGCGCAAAAGCGGACGCGGCAAAAAAGAGCGAACAGCTGAACCGGACTCTGAAGGAACTGGCAGAGGAATTGAACCGGCTGAGCTCCAGTTTGAAAAAATCAAGGTCCGAGGCGATTGCCCGCCAAATTTTCACCTACACCACCGGCCTTCTGAGCATCTCCGCGGAACAGGAACGGCTGGAACAGGCACTTCAGCACGGCATATCACCGAACGAAATTGCGCCGGCAGAACAGGCACTGCTTGAAGCAGCAAAAATAGCTGCGGAGAGCATCGCCGGCCTGACGGGCCAAACTCTGAGTGTCCCCCCCACGGTCAGCCAGGAACTGGCACGGGCACTCAACAGCCTGCGCACCGCGGGCGAACAGGCAGCGGGCGGCACGATTTACGGCCTGACAGCCTCGATGAGGCAGGCACGACTGAGCCTGAACCGGGCAATCGCCCAGCTGCTTCAGGCAGGAAGCGCCGCCCGGCAGGAAGGAGGCTTGGCAGGCGGACTGCAGAATCTACTGGAACAGCTTTCCCGGATGACCGCCGAACAGTTGGCAATCAATGCGGGAATGTCAGGACTGCCGATACCGATCCCGGCTGCCGGACTCACCCCTCAGCAACAGGAACAGCTGATGCAACTCCTCGCCCGGCAGCAGACGCTGCGCCAGCAGCTCGAGGATCTGCTCGGGTCTCTGGGCGGAGAAAAACCCGGGCTGACCGGAATGCTGGAAGGTCTGGTTGAAGAGATGAAGGGAATCGAACGTTCGCTGGCTGAGCTGCAGGTGGACCGCAGACTGATTGAGCGCCAGCAGGGCGCAGTCACTAAACTGCTTGACGTCCAGCGCAGCCTGCGCCAGCAGGGGTTCAGGGAGGAACGGGAGGCACAACGTGCTCAGCCTTATGAGCCGGCACCTCCTGTCCGCCTGCCTGAAGACCTGGGCGAACGGAACCGGCGCCTGCGGGAAGAACTCCTCCGGGCACTGAAGCAGGGCTGTCCGGCAGAATATGAGCCGCTGATCCGCTCCTATTTTGAAATGCTGCTTCTGGAGACCCCATGAATACACTTATCCGGATCCTGTTACTTTTGCCAATATCATTAAGCACAGTTGCAGGACAGGAGCTTTTTCAAGCCCAGCAGCTGGAACAGGCAGGCCAGATTGAAACCGCATTTAAGCTCTATCTGCAGGCACTGGAGAAAAACCCGGAACAAGGACCGGCAATTGCCGGGCTGGTCCGCACCGGCGTCAGCCTGAAGAAATTTGATACCCTGCTGGTTGTGCTCGAAAGATTAAAACCGGTTGCCCGCAATCAACCGGATATTGAACTGGGGATCATCGAAGCCCTGTTCGGACTCCGGCGCCGCTCTGAAGCCATCAGCCGGCTCGAACGGCTTCTGCGTTCGGCACCCGACCGGGTGATGGCTGCAGCTGATCTCTTAACTCGCGTTCACGAATACGCACTTGCCACCCGTTATCTTGAGCCACAGGTGACAACCCGGTTCAATCCCCAGCTTATCGACCGGTTGCTCACCCTCTACGAACAAATGGGCAGGTTCAATGCTGCAGCCAATCTGATCGTTCAGCTTGCCAACACCGACACCAGCCTGCAGTCGGATATCGCCCGTTATCTTCTCCAGAACATTGATCGACTGCGCACCTGGGGCAGAAAAGCCGGTCGTCAGAATCTGCTGGCAGAACTGGACAAAATCCGCAGCCCGGTGCTGCGCGTTCGTGCCCGGACACAGCTACTTCTGGGTGCCGACCGAGAAAACGATGCCGCCCGAGAACTGCTGAACGCACATCAGGCCGGGATTCTAAACAGAACCGATCTGCATCAGCTGGCCCGCGAATGGGAACAGGCTGGCCGGGATCAGACGGCACTCATTATCTACCAGCAGCTTGGCTGGCGGGCAGATGCCGCCCGTACGCTCCGGTTTCAGGGCAAAACTGAAATTGCACTCAAACTGCTCCAGTCGGACACCACCCCGGACGGGCTGTTTGAATATGCCGAACTGTTGCGTCAGGAGAAAAACGACTTCAGGACCGCCGCCGCAGTTTACCGTCGCCTGCTCCGCCTACGTCCGAATGACCGGAACGCCCGGCTCGGTCTGGTGGCTGCATTCATCGGCAGCGGTCAGCTGGACAGCGCCCGTAATTTTCTCGAACAGCTTGATCCGCCTGATGATCGCGTCCTTTTTCTCCGAACTAAAATTCTGCTCTATCAGGAGAAGTTCGATTCACTCGCACTCGCAATTGAAGAGTTCAGCCGGCGGTATGGCGACAGCCCACTCTTTAACGATTTGCTGGAACTGAACATCCTGACCCTGAGCAGTTCCAAAAAGGAGCTGGCAGCGATTATGTTCACACTTGAGACCGGGAACTACCAGGAGGCATACCGGCAGGCAGCCCGGCTCCGGTCAGGAGATGAACTTACAGTCCAGCAGACGCTGATCATCACCAGCGAAATTTTTTCCCGCCAGCACCAGTATCAATCTGCAATTGCAGTACTTGATACGCTGATAAAAATTTTCCCCAAAGGTGAATTGGCACCGGCAGCCCTGTTCCGGCAGCTGGAGATTTTTCAGACTGGGCTTAATGATACTGCTCGGGCGCAGCGTATCGCCGAACAGCTGATTCAGGAATACCCGACTTCATTATATGCCCCGCTTGCCCGCCAGCGGATCATTCGTGAATCCTCCACTCCATCCGGAACACTGCACTGAAACGCTAACTGTTGACGCCGCCTGATGTTATGATATGATTAAACCATGGCGCGGGCGCTGACACTGGCTGATCTGCTTGCTCAGCGTCGGGTTCTGCCGCTTGGAGAACTGATTCCTCTGTTCAGTTCGGTACTGGAAGATCTGGAGAAGGCGCACAGCCAGGGGCATCTCCATGGAGATATCAAACCGAAAAAAATCGTCCAGGTGGAAGAACGCGTATGGCGGTTGATTGACTACGGGGTATCAAAAATTGGCACCGCCCGCTACATTTCCCCGGAAAAGGCACAGAAACAGTCGGTGGACGCCCGTTCCGATCTCTATTCTCTTGGCGTCGTGCTTTATGAGGCTGCTACCGGCAGGCCGCCGTTTGACGCCGAACTGGGCGCAGAACTGATTCAGGCTCACATCAGTCAAACTCCACCGCCGCCCAGTTCAGTTAAACCGGATCTGCCACCGGACTTGGAAAAAATCATTCTCCGGGCTCTGGAAAAAGACCCTGCACGCCGGTTCCAGTCAGCCCGTGAATTTCGAAACGCACTTAACGCTTTAGCGCCCAGAGAGGCTGAACGTCCGGCACCTCCGCCCCCTGCGTCTGCTCCCGAAACCGCAGGCCCGGTGAAAACCAGATTATCACCTCAGAGTCCGTCTGCTTCACAGCCCGAGCGCACTGCATCGCCCAGACCGATGGCGCCACCGCGTCCAGCACCGATAGCAGCCCAAACACAACCTGTACATACTGTTCATAAAGAAAAAGGCAAAATTCCTGTGCCCATCATCTCTCTTATCCTCGTGATTGCCGCTGGTGCAGTACTTTTCTTCATCTTAAGTAGTGGCGGAAAAATTTCTGTTCCAGAGGTTATTGGTCAGACCCAGGCAGACGCCCGGGAAAACCTCGAGTCAGCCGGCTTACGCTTCGCACTGGGACCGGACAAGGATGGGCCCCTGCCAATGGGTCTTGTTGCCGAGCAGAACCCGAAGCCCGGTTCCAGAGTACGAAAGGGCACAGTGGTCCAAATCCGACTGAGTACCGGTATGATTGAAATCCCCTCACTCACCGGACTGAACCGTGCCGATGCTGAGAAACTGTTGCGTACCTCCGGGCTGGATAGTATAATTATCGCAAGTGAGTACAGCGATGAAGTTGAAATCGGCCGGGTTATCGGCGTGGAACCGAAATCAGGCACGAAGGTCCGGGCAAAAACACCTGTCCGCCTCAGAATTGCTGCCGGCAGAGCCACCTGTCCGCAGTGTGGTGCGCGCCGGGAACCAAGTGCTCAATTCTGTACCCGCTGCGGCTACCGCTTCCCGGAGTAGGAGATCATGGACAGAAAAGTAGTGAAAGTACTGCTCTGCATCCTGCTGGTGATTACTGTCGCGTGGGCAGAGAAGATCTGCCCGAACTGCGGGACCGCCAACCGGGATGATGCCCGTTTCTGTAAAAAATGCGGTGCCCGTCTACCCGAACCGGAAAGCCGTCCGTCCCTTCCCCGGCTCCGGGTTACTGCTTCGGTTGAAGGCAACTCTGTAATCATCACCTCCGAACCATCTGGCGCCACGGTCCGGATCGACGATATTGAACGAGGAAAAACACCACTCACCATAACTGAACTCGCGCCCGGCAGGCATGAAATGGAAGTGCGGCTTGCCGGTTACCAGACTTATTATTCCAGTTTCAATATTACCGCCCGGCTGGCAACGCTCGTAGTCACCTCGGATCCAACAGGTGCCGACATTTACCTCGACGGTGTTTACAAAGGAAAAACTACCGAAACCGGCTTGACCATTTCCCGCGTCCCCTTTGGCTCCCACTCCATCTCTGCCCGGCTCACCGGCTATCAGGAAGCGACAAAACTGGTGGAAGTCCGGGAGTCCGGACCCATTGGCATTCTGATCAAACTTGGCACCAGCCGGGGATTTCTCAGCGTCACCACCCGACCGTCAGGAGCTGATGTTATTGCCAATGGCAGAAAACTGGGCACTGCACCGCTTGTAACCGCACTCGCACCGGACCGGTATGCACTCACTCTCTCCAAACCCGGCTATGAAGACTGGCTCGGGTATGTCAACATCGGCTATGGTGAAACAACAGCGGTCAATCAGACTCTTTCCCGCCTCCCTCAACGCCAGCTGCCCATACTTTTAACCGGGATTGTGCTTAGTGCCGGCGGTGCCCTATCAGCGCTGATGGGCGAAAAAAGCTACGCCGCTTATCAGCAGGCAACAAGTACACAGGAGGCGATCCGGCTCCGTCAGGAAACCGAACGCTGGGATATGCTCCGTAACATCGGGTTTGGTGCCGGTGCTGGGTGTATCGGACTTTACTTTATAATCCGATGGTAAAAAAATACTTTTGGTTCTTAAAATTCAGCCTGCTTTTAGCCTTCTCCTTGCTCGTCTGCCGAAAGTGGACTAATCCCTATGACCCAGCTGCCAACCGCCCCCCCTCTCCGCCTCAACTGCTGTTTCCCGACAGTGCTGCCCGGGATATTGATACCAATGTGGTTCTGCGCTGGACCTGTACTGATCCGGACAGCCTGGACACCCTGAAATATCTGCTTTATCTGGGTATCAGCCCGCCACCCCCACTTTTCGATTCCGGTATCAGCGACACCTTCTACCATCCCCTGAACCTCAATGTCCTGGCGACCTATTACTGGCGTGTTGTCGCCCGCGACCGGTTCGGAGAAACCGCTTCCAGTCCGGTCTGGCGCTTCTCAACCGCAAAAGCAAACAACTTCCCGTTTATTCCCTCAAGTCCGACACCTGATTCCGGTGCAATCGGGCAGTTCGTCCGTCTCACATTATCCTGGTCCGGCGGCGACCCGGATCCTGGTGATACGGTATTTTATGACATTTATTTGGGAACAACTACTCCGCCACCGCTGCTGGTACAGAATCACAATCAGACCAGTTACACCACACCCCGGCTGAAATATGATTCCACCTATTACTGGCGAATTGTCGCCCGCGACCAGCGCGGCGCCACTGTCAGCGGTCCGATCTGGCAATTCCGCACCTTCCCGCCAATTGTTGTAATTCAGCCTAATGATACCACCCGTTGGCGTGTTACCTCCCAGCAGACTATCCGCTGGACAGGCGGACCGACGGTTTTGGACAGCAAGGGATCGGGAAAAACTGCACACCGGCTGAATAATTTAAACATATCAGGTGCTGACTCCACGATTATCTACTACTCCACCAATGGCGGCACAACCTGGTTGCGACATGGTCGGGCAACCCAGGCCGGCAGCTATACCTGGACTGTACCCAGTCCGCCCAGCACTAACGCCCGCGTTCAAGTGCGGATGTTTATCTCTGGTGACACCTCCCTTGGCAATTCACCCCGCTATGAAGTATACGACCGGAACAAACCCTCGCCCATTACCGTAACCTCTCCTGATTCGACTGCGGAATGGCGCATCGGCAACAGTTATGACATCATCTGGACTGGCGGCACTCTTTTAGGCATGGACTCAACGGTCCTTTCCTATTCCACCAATAATGGAACAACCTGGCAGCGGATCGGTGCTACTACCCGACCCGGCAGCTACCGCTGGACTGTACCACAACCTGCCACTCAGCAGGCAAAAATCCGGGTACGGGCATTCTGCCTTGACTCATCCACTACCGGCTACAGCGCTACTTTCAAGATTGTTGAAGGGCTGCCGCCGATTACCATCACTCAGCCAAATTCCGCCACCCGCTGGCGTGAAGGTTCAACCCAGTCCATTCTCTGGACTGGTGGACCGTCAACCCCGGATTCGGTTGTGGTATTCTACTCCACCAACGATGGCGGTACCTGGACGAGACATGGCCGGGCAACCACTCCTGGCAGTTACACTTGGAATGTCCCCGGCCCTGCTACCGATCTCGCCCGGGTAGCGGTCCGTGCCCATGTTGCCGGCGAATCTACCGTTGCAATCAGCGCCCGTTATGTTATCTACGACTCCCTGCCGCCATCACCGATCACTGTTACCTCCCCAGCCGCCGGCGCACGCTGGATCGTAGGCACAACGCACGAAATTACCTGGACCGGCGGCACCTTTGCCGGTATGGAGTCGACTGTAATTTATTACTCCACCGATGGTGGGACAAGCTGGAACCGCCAGGGAGTAACAACTCAGGCAGGCAGCTACACCTGGACCGTTCCCAGTCCACCCACTGCAAATGCCCAGATTGCAGTCCGTGCCTGGTGTGGAAACCATATGACCGAGGGTCGGAGCGGTATATTCACGGTCACAGGTGCAGGAGGAACACCGGATACAGTCCTTACGACAATTACCGTTGGTGCAAAACCCCGAGCACTGCTCTGGGACAGCCTGCACAACAAGGTATTTGTTGCCAATTACAACGATTCCAGTGTAACCGTCATCGATGGCAGCACAAATCAGATTCAGACCACGATCCGGGTCGGCGGATTCCCTTACACCCTGTGTCTTAACACATTAAACGGCCGGGTTTATGTTGCCAATCAGATCAGCGGTACTGTGACGGTAATTGACGGTGCCAGCAATCAGGTTCAGACTACGGTCAGTGTCGGCAGCTATCCGCAGGCAATGTGCTTCAACCCGCACGATAACCGGCTCTATGTCAGCAACTACCGCTCGGCAACTGTAACTGTAATTGACGGTAATACCAGCGAAGTTATCACCACAGTACCGGTGGATTCAAATCCGATCGCACTGGTTTACAACCCGGCGTACAACAAAATTTACTGCGCCAATTTTGCCCGTAATAATGTAACAGTAATTGACGGCACTACTAACAGTGTACTCGGGACGGTACCGGTGGATTACCAGCCTTGCGCACTGGTGGTCGACAGTAGAAACAATGTAGCAGTTGCCAATCGCTATTTCGGAAAGGTAACCATTATCAACGGCGAAAATCAGTCAGTCATTACCACTCTGGATGTCGGCAGTGAACCCTACGCCCTTGCTTTCAATGCCACTGATAACCGGCTTTACTGTGCCAACTCCGGTAGCAATAATGTCTCGGTCATCAATGTTAGCAACTATTCACTCATGACTGACATCTCAGTCGGTATTCACCCCCGCACTCTCGGGTGGGCAGGCTGGGTTGACAAACTGTTTGCCGTCAATTACGATGGTGCCAGTGTCTCACTGATTGATGGAGCCACTAATGCTGTTCAGAAGACAATCACTGTTGGCAGTAATCCGATCGCCATCTGCATCAACTCCTGGGACAGCAAAGTGTATATCGCCAATTACAACTCCAATACCGTAACCATTATCGGACCCCGCAGCTCCAGTCATTAATCCCGACCCCATTATTTATCACAGGCAGTATATATAAACCTTGACCCTTATTCCCCCCATTGTTATTCTCAAATATGATATCTGAAATTCACGCCCGGCTGCAAAGCCTGGGGCGAACGTATGACCGGCTGATCGAACTGCAGGCAGACCGGCAGCTTTATCTTGTGGGCGGTGCGCTCAGGGACATCCTGCTTTATCGTCCCCCTCAGGACTTTGATTTTGCGGTCGCCGGCTCCGCAATTGAATTTGCTCGTCAATTTGCCCAGAAAATCAGGGGCAAACTGGTAATTCTTTCCGAAGAAGATGATGAAGCACGGGTCGTTTACCGCAAAAAAATCACATTCGATTTCAACGGCCTGGGCACAGCGTCAATAGAAGCAGACCTGATGCGCCGTGACTTTACCATCAATGCCTTGGCACTGAAACTGCCGGCAGGGGAATACATTATTGACCCGTACGGTGGACAGGAGGACATAAAAAGAAAACTTATCCGTCCGGTAACTGACAACACCTTGGCTCGCGACCCACTCCGGCTGCTGCGTGCATTCCGGCTGGCACTGGAACTGGGGTTTACAATTGATTCAGCGATCGAACACCAGGGGGCAAACGTCTCTCTCGCCCGCACTGCACCGGAACGCATCGGCATGGAGTTTATGAGAATCCTCAACAATTCAGGTGCCACAGACTGCATAAAAAGACTGATTGTGCTGGGGAGGTTAGTGGAGATAATGCCCGAAATGTCAGCTTTACTTGAAGAACCGGAACTGCGGGAACACACCCTGCGGACCTTTATTAAAATTGAGGAACTGCTTAACACACCCGGCTTCTTCTCCAGATTCCAGCCAGAATGGAACAGTTACCTGAATCAGGACCCCCCGCGTGCCCCGTTATTGAAACTTGCCGGCCTGCTTCACGACATCGCCAAACCACACACAAGATTTATCAACGAATCCGGAGAAACCCACTTTTACGGTCACGACAGCTTGGGTGCCCGGCTGGCAGTAAAAATTGGTTATGAACGCCTGCGCCTCTCACGCCTGCAGGTTCGCATCCTGCGGACCCTGGTGAGGGAACATATGCGTCTCCATCTCCTTGCCACTGCACCTGAACTCTCGGATCGGGCAATCCGGCGTTTTTTCCGGGACTTGGGTTCCGAAGCGCTGGGACTGATGATTCTCTGTTACGCTGACGGCTGGGCAACTGCAGGCAGAACTATCCATCTGGAAGACACCATCACTCGGATGCTCAATCAGCAGCGAATGGAAAATGCCAGACGCCGCATCAAGAGACTTGTTACCGGCCACGATCTGATCGCTCTGGGAATGAAACCGGGACCGGTATTCAAGGTAATCCTTCAGGAACTGGAAGACCTGCAGATTGAAGGAAAAATCACCACCAAGGAAGAGGGTATTGAATATCTTAAAAGCTACTTAAAAAGCCGGCCGCAATGATTCCCTTCTCACCTGATATATGCTGATTTTACCCATTATCATCTTGATGTATCCCTCACTCTGCACCCTGAACTTGGAATTTAACTGCAACGACTTTCAGACAATCTCCAGCCACAGTACGACCATTTTTACCATCAATGATGGTGAGTTCAACTCACCCCCGGGAACCCCCCTGCTGCCGGAAATGAGCCGGATCATTCCCCTGCCATCGGGCACCGTGATTGACCAACTGCTGATTCTGAAGGCCGAATTCGAAACCCTGCCCGGAAACTACCAGCTGGCAACTACCCAGCCGCCTGTCCCCCTTTCACTGTCATCGCCGCCATCATCACTGGACCTCAAACCGGAAATTACCCGTTTGTCCTCGTTCTACCCGGAAACACTCTGTATGGTCACCGGATATGGGTACCGTTGCGGGCAGAAACTTGCCTCCCTTGTCATTACTCCACTTCAGTATCAGCCGGTAACTCACAAAATTCGCCGGCTGCGCCGGCTGCAAATTGCTTTTAAACTGAGAGAATCAGAAGGGTTACAACCATCCCTCCCTGTTGCTGGTCATGACAGCTGCCGCTTTGAATATCTGATTGTTACTCGGGAAAATCTGGACTCCGTATTTCAGGACCTGTGCTATTGGCGGACCCTGACCGGCACTCCGGCACAAATTAGGCATATTGAATGGATAGAAAACCGATACCCGGGCCGGGACGATGCCGAAAAACTGCGTGCCTACCTTCAGCAGTGTGCCCGTGACTCCGGACTGAAGTACTTACTGCTGGGCGGCGACACAGACATTCTGCCGTTTCGTAAAGCCATCGCTCTGGTCAGTGGTGCCGGACTTCATCCCCGCGAAGACTCTCTGCCCTGCGATCTGTACTTCTCAGCACTGGATGGCAATTGGGATGGTAACAATAATGGTATCTTCGGAGAGCCGGATGACGAGGTCGATCTCTTTCCGGAAATCTATGTCGGCAGGGCGCCGGTCAGCACACCGGCAGCCGCCCGTATCTTTGTAAACAAAATCCTCGCCTATGAACGCACCCTGCTGAATGATTATCAGCGGCGCGCCGTACTCGCCGGTGCGATTCTCTGGGAAAACCCCTGGACCGATGAAATGCTCGTCAAGGAACGCATCCGCCGGGAGCACTTTCCATCAGATTTTCAGATACAGACCCTGTATGAGTCAATGATGCCGGTAACCACTGATACCGTAACATCACTGCTCAACTCCGGATTCGGAATTTTCAACCATTGCGGTCACGGCTGGATCAACGCTATCGCTGTCAGTCGTCAGTGCGTTCTGCGCAACCCTGATATTGACCATTTGACTAACAACACCCGAACGGGCATCGTTTATTCAATCGGCTGCTGGACGACTGCCTTTGACTTTGACTGCGTTGCCGAGCATTTTCTTCTCAACCCTGCCGGCGGTGCGGTAGCATTCATCGGCAACTCATCATATGGCTGGGGTGCACCCGGCAACCCCGGCTTCGGCTACTCTGATCGTTTTGATTCTCGCTTCTTTCAGGAGCTGTTTTCCGACCCGGCTCCCCGGCTCGGGGAAGTCTTTGCCCGTACAAAAACCCATTTCATTCCCTACAGCTACTCCCCTAATGTCTACCGCTGGCATCAGTTTGCACTTAACCTGCTCGGGGATCCGGCAATGCCGGTACACACTGACACCCTCAGTCAACTCATGGTCAGCAAACCGCTCAGAATTAGAACTGGCAGTGACATTGCCCTTTTCATTGTCCTTGACCGTAATGGCCCCGTCCCCGATGCCACCGTTGCGATTTATCAAGGCAGCGCTTCAGTTTACACTGGAACTACCGGAACCGATGGAACTGCTGCGATTCAAACCGCATTCACACAGGTGGGGACCGCCCGGCTGACCGTCACAGCTCAAAATCACCGCCCTTTGTACGATTCAGTCGTTGTCGCCTCCGAACACAGCATTGTGCTCCTTAATTACACCTTTATCGACTCCGCTGGTGACGGTAACGGCTGTATCTCAGCCGGAGAAACCTTCGCCATCCGGCTGTGGCTGAAAAACAACTCCCCTCTGCCCCTATATAATGTACTCTGCCGGCTCACTACCGACTCTCCCCTGCTCACGGTTGAACAGGATGCCGGTCATATATCAATTCTGCCTCCGGACTCGTCGGTGTGCGCGCGACTCTTTCTTATTCGTACATCCAACCACGCTCAGAACCGGGACTACGCGCTCTGCACTCTGACCATTACTGAACTCAACGGCAGATTCTCGCAGTTTCCGGTTATCATTCAGTTCCGCCAGCCGTTCCTAAAATTTGTCACTTACTATGTTTGTTCCGATACTTTAGGCTCGTATTCAGCATTTTTCAGGGTGGTCAACACCGGCGCAGCACCAGCGCCCGTTCCAACCGGCACTCTGTTCAATCCGGACCTAACTCAACCGTTGACATTACTCACTCCGGGTATCGTCTTCCCCAGTATCCTGCCAGGTGAAACTCTGTGGTCCTCGGTACCTGCCCGGTTTAACGCTGAATCCGGACCTGTAAGGATTGGTCTGAATCTGATCACCGGCAGATTCATTTTCAGCGATACCCTTAAAGTCCATCTGCCACCGGCAGGCATTTATGCCAGCTTTGACTCCGGCTTGGGCAACTGGACTGCTGCTGGTGCCAACGGCTCCTGGTTTCTGACCCGCACTCAAGCTCTCTCGCCCCCTTATTCAATTCACGCCGGCTATCCGGCCGACTCCTACCCACCCAATTGCACCTGCGAACTTCTTTCTCCCAAATTTCCAATCCCCCCCTGCCCAAGATTGAAATTCAGCTGTTATTATGAGCTTCCTCTTTATGGTAGCGACGGACTATACTGCATCATCCGCCATGCTGGCCAGGAAGAAACCCTGGACTTTATTGGTGCTGGTGGTGCGCTCCGCCCTGGGAATCAGTCTGAAGCTCAAACTTGGGACCCGGGGAACCGATGGTTCAATTATTCATATGAACTCTCTGCTTCTGCCCCGGGGGAAACGGCGCAACTGAAATTCGCCTTCGTTTCGGATCCGGACCCCCAATCTGCTGCCGGATTCTTTCTGGATGACATCTCAGTAGCATCTGCTGATTTTCCGCCCTCGACCATTCCGGAAAGCACCCGGCTTTTCACCCTCTTTCCCTGCCCCTTCCGCAATCGTACAACCATCTTCCTTACCCTCAGCCGTGCTACCCGGATCGATCTTGCCATTTTCAACACCGCGGGCGGCAGAGTGCGTACGCTGATTTCCGGTAACATTCCTGCAGGCTGGCATTCAGTCGGCTGGGATGGCACCGATGACAATAACCGCGCGGTGCCTGCAGGCATCTATTTTCTTCGCATGAATTATAATTCTGAACCGGATCACGCGGTTATTCCCCCGGCACACACCCACCTCAAAATTATCAAATTATAATTATGGTGCTTGTTAATCTCCGGAGGTGAAATGTCTACCCAACCGGAAATTCGTTCGAGAAAAACAGAGCCGGCGCTCGTCTATGGACCGGTCCCTTCGCGTCGACTTGGACTTTCGCTGGGCATCAACCTTCTCACACCCAAAACCTGCACCTTCAACTGCGTATACTGCCAGTGTGGCAGAACCACTTGCCTCACTGCTTTCCGCAAATCGTTCTTCCCGGTAGAAAAGATTATTACCGCAGTGAATTCGGCGTTAATGAAGAGCAAAGTTGACTATCTGACACTATCAGGCAGCGGTGAACCCACACTGAACCGGGACATTGGCAAACTCATTTCCATCCTGAAAAAACGCTTTCAGATCCCGGTGGCAGTAATTACCAACAGCTCTCTCATTTCCAGTCCGGTTGTCCGGGAGGCGCTCTATCAGGCAGACCTTGTCATCCCCACCCTTGCCTGTGCTGACGAAAAAACCTTCCGCCGGGTCCACCGTCCCCACCCGAAGATCCGGCTCAAAAACATCATCCGGGGACTCAAAACCTTCCGGCACCGCTATCATGGCAGCCTCTGGCTTGAAGTTATGCTCGTCAAAGACTTCAATGACCACCCTGAGCATCTTTTCCGTCTGCGCCGGATCGTTCATCACATCCAGCCTGACCGGGTGCACCTTAATACCGTTGTCCGGCCACCTGCTGAACCATCTGCGCTTCCCGTTCCTTATGACCACCTACTCCAGCTCCAGATGCTCTTTGGTCCGCAAACCGATATCATCCCGTCATCACTGAGAAAACACCAGCAACAATTCCGGGGCAACCCGAAACAGGCGATTCTGGCGGTCGTTGCCAACCGACCGGTAACCGGCACCGACCTTGCTCAGGCACTCGGACTGCCGGCAGAAACTGTAGCCCAGACCCTCGAACATCTGACGACCGAAGGCGCGGTCAGAAAATTTAAATTCAAGGGCAAAACCTTTTTCACCATACACCGGGAATAATTAAAAACCCGCCCGACTGAGTCGGGCGGGTCACTGCTTTTCTGCCGTGCCTAATCCATCGGTGGCGCCGGCCTCGGCGGTGGAAGAATCGGGATAATCGGACCGTCCATTTTGCCTCCTTTATTTTTAGAGCTTCCTGATTTCTGCCATCATCATAATAATAAAAAGCAATTATAATGCCAGCACAGGATACTTAGCATAAGTTACTTAAAATCAGGTTATTAACAAAAAACAAAAAGATATTATTAACAGCTGTAAATATGCAAATGTCGCACTATGCTTTGGTTTTTTATCTAACTATTTAAAAAATTGTAACTTGTAAAACTCGGGAAATGCGACTAGATCCCGAACTCTTCGGGCTTAATCCGGTAACGTTTGATCAACCGCTGCGCGTGCCGTCTGGTGATACAAAGCAGCTGGGCAGCACGCGTGATATTTCCACCAGTCTGTTCCAGTGCCTGAAGCAGCTGGTGCCTGGTCAGCGGTCCGCTCCGTGCACTGTTCTCTGAGGACTTAAGATGGATGAAAGTCTCCCCCACATCTTCAAGCGTTATCCGCAGGTTCTGAGTCATAATTACTGCACGCTCAATTGTATTCTGAAGTTCCCGGACATTTCCGGGCCAAGAATATTGCAGAAATGCCTCGACAACATCCCGCTCAAATCCGTTAATCTCCTTGTTAAGCCGCTGTGCACAGATCCGCAGAAAATAATTTGCCAGTGGAATAATATCCTGAACCCTTTCCCGGAGTGGCGGCACGTTTATCGTCACCACATTCATCCGGTAAAACAGGTCCTGGCGGAATCTTCCGGCATTCACCTCATTAATCAGATTTTTGTTCGTTGCACAGATCAGCCGGACGTCAACAAGCCGGGTCTGCGTTTCACCGAGCCGGCGGATAATTTTATCCTCCAGCACCTGCAGCAGTTTTGCCTGAATTGCCGGCGTAGTATTAGTAATTTCGTCCAGAAATATTGTGCCCCCATTGGCAGACTCAAAGATGCCGATCTTGTCCCGCACCGCACCGGTAAATGCACCCCGGATATGACCAAAGAGCTCGGACTCAAACAGTGTCTCAGGCAGAGTTCCGCAGTCAACCGCAACAAATTTATTATCCTTTCTGCCACTGCGGGAATGAATCAGCCGCGCCAGCGCCCCCTTTCCGGTTCCGGTTTCGCCAGTAATCAGCACAGTGCAATCGGTTGGAGCAATCTTATCGATCAAAGTGAGAACCGGACGGATGGCAGGCGATCTGCCAAGAAAAATACCGGTTGCCCGGTCCACCGGCAGGTCATCGTAGGTAAGCACTGTCTCCTGATACCATCGCCGATATACCCGCGAACGTTCAATGGTAGCGGCAATCAAATGCCCGACTGACTGGAGAAGATTCTGATCCTCCTCAGTGAAAAGATGTGTAGTCAACCGGGAATCAAGGTAAATCGTGCCGATTACCCGCTCGCCTACTACCAGCGGTACACAGAGCAGGGACCGGATTTTATTCAGAATAACGCTGTTTGCCGAATTGAACCGCGGATCAGTCAGCGCGTCAACACTGATCAGCGGCTCCCGGCGGCGCCGCACCTTGCGCAGCACTGAATGGGAAATTGCCTCGGCATCCAGAACTGTTGAATTTTCTACATCCCGCACCGCTACCGGCGACAGCCGGTCCCGATGGAAGAAAAATATAATCCCCCGCTCTGCCCGGGTCACAGAAAGCACCAGTTCCAGTACCAGGTCAAGAAAATCATCCCGATCCAGAGCTGAATTCATCAGTTCGCTTAACTGATAGAAAACCTTCAAATACTCATTACGCTGCCGCGCTTTCAGCTGGATCACGCCGAAAATCTGCTCGAGCGAAGCCAGAGTCTGCTCAGCGCGCTCAAGCTCAATCTGAGCCCCGAGCAGCCGGAAAAGGGAAATTGCCTCCTCCAGATTCGCTCGGACCCATTCATAATGTTCAGCCGGCATTCCTCTTAACTTTTTCGGCAGGGACAGGGTATCAGTGCAGAGCAGTTCCGCAGTTGCGAGCAGCGTAAGTCCGAGTTCATACTTGGCATTGAACTGCCGGAAGATTTTAATACTTTCCTCAAACTGCGTGCGCGACCGATCCTTTCTGCCGGCAGCGGCATCGCACCGTGCCGCCAGGCGGAGTGCCCCAGCATACTCCAGTGATACCGGACGGCTTCGAAAAGCAGCAATCGCCTGCTGAGATTCAAAATCGGCCCGGGAACCTGTTGACAGCCGGAACTGTCCGGCAAGCAGCCACACGAGCGACCGGAGCCTCCAATCCCGCACTTTCAATGCTGACCGCATAGTCCGGATCAGCCATTCCTTGCTCAGCTCCAGTCTTTCCCGGCGCAACTCCATTTCTGTGCGAACATAGGAAAATAAAAACTCAAGTTCCGGGTCTTGGGAATTTTCAGCTAAACGCTGGGCTGTGGCGAGATACCGCTCAGCAGACTGGAAGTCACCCCGGATTGAGCTGAGGCGGGCTGAATAGACCGCCAGCTGTGCCCGGCCCGGTTCGGAAACCCCATCTCCCGCTGTCTGACTGAGTTTGAGCGCACGCTGACAGCAAACCTCAGCCCGGCTCCACTCCCCCTGGTCAAAATAAACATTAGCCAGCAGGAGATTGAGATTAAAGGCGGCACCCGCATCTTTGACACGTTCAGCGTACTGCAGCGCTTCACTAAAATGCCGCTCCGCTCCCTCAAATTCTCCCTGCTCATAACTGATCACCCCCAAACCATGACTGGAGCTAAGCAGGTAATATACATTACCGGTCCGGTGCTGAATCCGTGCCGCCTCCTCGTAGAATTCCCCTGCCCGACGCGCATCACCACGGCGCAGACAGAGCGTTGCCAGAAACTGTATCACGACCGAAACCATGAACTGCTCATCAACTGATTTGAAAACATCCAGCGCCTGCTCTGCCAGCTGCAGTGCCAGCATGTAATCCGATCTTGCACCGGCGAGCACCGCAAAGTAGTAAAGCACAAGGCCGTTCAGGTAATTAGCCTCCTTGGGATGTTCCCGTTTTAACTGCTCTGACTGCCGCAGCGCCCGGACGAGATAATCCTCAGCCAGCTCCACCTTGCCTGCAGCACAATATGACCAGCCCAGATCTGCAAGCAGCCGCGCCGATTCCAAACCGGACTTTTCTCCCAGAAGTGCCAGCGCCTGATTTAAAAAGAGCAGCGCCTCCTGATGTTCCCCCAGTTTCTGATGCACGAGTCCGAGCCGGCGCAGAAAGCGGGCAAGAATCATACGATTTTCACCGGCAAACTGGGCTGCCAGACTCATTCCCTGCCGGTAACTGTCAATCGCTTCGTGATATCTGCCGGTTGCCTCGCGGAGTTCACCGACCCGCTCAATCAGATTAAACCGTTCAGCGGGAGTGACAAAATCGGAAGCAAGATTCAGCGCACTTTCATAGAAAAGCCGTGCTTCATCAAACAGCAGCCACTCCTGCGCCTTCTTACCGGCTGCGAGGGCGTACCGATATGCCTGCTCGCGATCACCGCTCTGAATCCACTGATGCGCAAGGTCAAAAAGAATTTTATCCTTTTTATCTGTATGCACCAGCTCCAGTGCCAGTGCCACCCGGCGGTGCAGTTCCCGGCGGCGCTCCTGTGGAATCCGCTCGGTAACCGCAGTCTCAAGCACTTTGCTGGAAAGAATCAGCGCTCCGCGAACCTCTTCTGACTCATTGTCCCGTGAATAAAATGTCCTGAGCAATCCGAGCCCCTTCAGCCGATTGACCGCCTGAAACAGTGTCCGGTCCGGATAATTGAGCACCGCCCGGAGAAATTCAATCGTAAACGGACCTGCGGTTACTGCCCCAACCTCCAGCAGTTCCCTTTCTTCCGGTGTCAGCACCTCAAGCCGGTGTCGCACCAGATCCGCTACATTCTTGGGAATCGGAAAATTCCTTAAAGACTCCGGTGAATACCGCCAGTGCAGCCCCTCACGGAAAATCACCCCCTGCTCAATCATACTGTAAATCACTTCGATCGTTGCCAGTGGATTACCGCCAGCGAATTCATAAACCCAGTTAACCAGCTCATCAACTTTATCGTCGTCACTTACGACTGAACTTACCAGCTCATGAACCGCCTCGCGATCCAGAGTATCCACATCCAGGTGATAACAATACGGTCTTTCGCTCAGTTCGCCGACCAGATCCAGCAGCCGCTTTTCTCTTAGTCCGGTGATCACCAGAAGCAGTCTTTCCTGTTCCAGGCTCAATGCCAGATAACGCACAAACTCCAGACTCAGCGGATCAAAGAGTTCAAAATCATCTACCAGCAGTACCAGACTGTGGGGCACCCGATGGGAATCGGCTAGCGCCCTCAATCGCCGGACCAGCCGTTCAAACAGCTGAAACTTGGACTCCTGGAAAAACTCCAGGCTAATATCTGTTTCTACCTCCTCCCCTCGCCAGAGAAGGTTAATCAGGCTTTCAACCAGCGACTGGGATCGGGCACCCAGTGCCACCGGTTCAAAAGCGATAACCGTTGCCTGCTCCAGCTGGGCAAGGAACTTGAACTCTCCCAAAATTCGGCTTTTGCCCGCACCCCGTTCCCCGGAAATAAAAACTACCCTGGGTTTACCGGCAGCAGCCTCTCCCAGCAGCTCCTTCAGACGCGCAATCAGCGGAGCTCTGCCAACAAAGGCCGGTACCAGCAAGTCCCGCCTTATTACTGAAGGCTCAACACCAGTCTGCATTCGGGGTGACTCTGGCACAATCAGGCCTGCGGATACAAACTCTTCCAGCACCCGCTCCGCATTTGCCGGCCGCCGCCTGGGATCCGGGTTGAGCAGACGCAGCACCAGATTATCCAGCGCTGCCGGAACTGCGGGGTTGAATTTGCTAACCGGTTCAAAACCGGAATAATACTGCCGTCTCAGCCATTCCTCCAGCGAACCCCCGCTTGCCGGTCCGATCCCGGTCAGTACCTCATATAAAACCAGCCCCAGAGAATAGAGATCGGTCCGGCTGTCCACCTCTCCGCCCTTGAGCAGCTCCGGAGCAATGTAGCCCAGCGTGCCCCGAGGAGAGGGCGAAGAAGAAAAAGATACATCTTCAATAAATCCCAGATCCAGCAGTTTCACTACCGGTTTGCCTTCATTGTCAAAAACAAGAATATTATTGGGCTTAATATCACAGTGAACCAGCCCTTCACGATGAATTGCATCAAGTGCAGAGAGCAGCTGAATCAGAACCTCAAGCAGCGCCGGCTGGTAACCCCGGAAAAAACGGGTGATCGGTACCCCGGGAACAAATTCCATGGTGAAAAATGGGGAGTTGTCGATCGTCAGGCCGTAATCAAACACTCGGACGATATTGGGATGCGCCAGCTGGGAAAGATAAAAAAATTCCCGACTTAGTCGCAGTCCCGATTCTCGAGACGCATTTTTCTGCAGAACCTTTAACGCAATAATCCGGCGTCCCAGCCGGTCCTTGACTTTATAAACCTCATTAAATTCACTCTTTCCAAGCAGCTCTAACGGTTCATAGCGCTCGTTGAGCTGCCGCAGAACATTGATATTCTCCTGCCCATCAAACCCCGTCATCTGTGTGCGATTATAATCGCTATGTGAAAGAAGTCAATACTAACTTGCCCGTTAACTTAACCGCAGCTGACTACCGGACAACCACCAGCCGGTGCACTGCCTGTTTACTCACCCGATCAGAAAACAAAAAATACACCCCGGGTGTCAGCTGCGGGACTCCATTTCTGCCCGGCTCGAGCCTTCCAACCCGGCTGCCGGTAATGTCAAACAGCACACCCGGCCCAACTTCAACACAGCTCTCAAACCCCTTCCGGACTAATGTCGCACGACATTTCTCAGATTCGGGATCAACAGAACTTTCTTCCCATCCCTGTGCCGGCGTTGCCCAAGCATAATATATCTCCGCATTACCATCACGGTAATCGGTCCAGACCGCATACACATTGCCCGGTACTTCAGCATTGCCACTGGCGATTGAAGGACGCTCACGGGTGTTAACGGTATCGGTAACATTAACCGGGGGACACCATACCCCGTTAGTTGAACGTTCCGCATAACGAATCTGGGGTATAACCGGCGAGCCGGCAGTCCTGCCCGACCAGATGGCGTGCACCCTGCCATCCAGGGTCGCTATGATCTGCCCCGGTTCCTGATCCAGTGTATCGCCAAAACCGGAAACGGTATCTGCGGGCTGCCAGCCAGACTGGTTCCGCCAGCGATGCACAATCCGCCTCACCAGATCCTGGGCACCATAACACTGCCAGAGCACATGCGGGCAACCGGTCACCGGACTGACCGCAATTGAAGGATACATCTGATGCCTTTCACCCTGAGAAACATCCTCAGTCGGACCCCATACCGTATCGGTCCGGACCTTGTAGAAGACATCGTAATAGCCGCTGGTCCCCTCTCTTCCATACCAGATCACATGTACCCGGTTGTCCGGTCCGCCCGCTACTGCCGGATATGCCTTGTAGTTACTTCCACCTTCAATCACCACCGGTAACCGCCACAGGGTATCAACCTTCTCCCGATGGACAATCGCGGTTCCTTCCAGCCAGACCACATGGACATGCTGATCCGGCGTAACCGTGACGGTAGCGCACTCCTTCGTTACTGTTGGCGCGCTCACTGATAGTAAACGGGAGTTCTGATCCCAGCCTGACTCCGGAGACCAGGTTTTGAGATAGATGTAATCATCAGTCACATCATCCGGTCCTGAGGTCCAGACCGCATAAATCCTGCCGGCAGAATCGCACGCCAGAGAGACATGCTTGGAGTTCAGATTCTGATTGTAAAGATCGGCCGAAATCATCGTGTCCGGCGTCCAGCCGCTGCCCGGCTCCCAGCGTTTATAGTAAATCTGGAAACGGTAGGTTCCCAGCCCGGAGTTCATGACATACCAGGCGACATGAATTCTGCCTGCGGGGTCAACCACAATCCGGCGCTGAGTACTCCAGTAGGAATAGTCTGAATAGTTATTATTGGTCAGCCGGATTTCGGGCTGCCACTCGGTTGCCAGCAGTCCGGCACCGGCTATTATCAGCGACAGAACCAGCTTCTTCATAGATTCCTCCGTGTCCTTGATATTTTGCTAACATCAAATTACCAATATTATTTTAAATTCAGAACCGGCATTTACAATTTTTGACAACAATCCTCCGGAATTGCCATTACCGCTTGACGAGAGAGAAAGTATTATAACTTTATTGCGCCACATGGTTAACTTCATTCAGCGTCTGGTATTTATCATCGCTCCCTCTGCTATTCGGCTTGAACCTTATGTTGAATATCGTATCCCGGTTTCGCAATTACGAATTCCCAACCCGACAGCGCTGCGCCGTGACTGGGCCTACCCGGCACCAGAATGTATTAATGATCCACTGATCCTGAGCATCACTCTGGAAAAGGACCGTAGCATTACAGTAACTGGGGGAACGAACATGCGTCGCATCTAATTCTATGATACCTTATAATACTCATGCCCATCTGTAACCCGGAAAACTATGTCAAGCTTCGAGAATTGGAAGAAAAATTGACACCCGGAACCACTCACCCCCTGCCGGTGCTGGTAATTGGTAACCGGCTGCTCTGGGGTGAACAGATCATACCGGAAATCCGCCGGCTTTACCCGCTCCGTCACCGTTAGCAGCCGACAAACTGCTGCTTCCCGATTTATTACCATTGACACATCCGCATCGTTTTCTATAATCAGATGGTGAAGGTCGTAGCCACCAACCGCAAGGCGCTGCGCGACTATACCGTTTTTGAGAAAATGGAGGCGGGCATCGCCTTGACCGGTACCGAGGTCAAGTCACTGCGCGAAGGCGGCGCCTCGCTTGACGGCGGTTATGCGATAATTGAAAACGGGGAGGCATTTCTCTGCGATGTCAGTATCGCCCCCTATCGCCAGGGTAACATCTTCAACCGTGACCCGCGGCGCCGACGCAAACTGCTTTTGCACAAGGATGAAATCAAACGGCTCTTCGGCAAAACCACCCTGCGCGGATTTACTCTGATTCCCCTGCGACTTTACTTTAATGATCGGGGCATCGCCAAGGTGGAACTGGCGCTCTGCAAGGGCAAAAAGGCAATCGACCGCCGGGAGGAACTGAAGAAACGGGCAATGGAACGGGAGGAACGGCGCTGGCGATGAAAAAAACCTTCTTCCTTTCATTGCTGTTATTGAACAGTATCTTCCCCGCTGCACCCACGAAAATTCTCAATGGTATTGAATACCTGCCTCTTGCCGGTATCACGGCGCAGCTCAATGGCCGGTGCTGGCGGATTGCAGTAAACGGAAACGCAACCCGTTTTGTTACCATCCTCCCACCGCCCGCTGACTCCAGCAGCCGGCTTAATCAGGGGAGCTTGGAATATACTTTCATCCCGGACAGCAATTTTGTAATTCACAACTCCCGGAAGCTGAAACTGCCCCTGCCTGCCATTGTTGACTCCGGTGAACTCTACCTGCCGGCAGTGGTTGCTGCCGCACTTTTTCCGGAACTGGATGTGCCGGTGCTTTCTACGATTGAAACTGATCGCAGAGGCGATACCCTGATTCTGCGGCTGCTTTTAAACCCGCTCCAGCCCAGAAATTCGCCGCTGATTTTCTTCAGCCAGAAAAACTCCACCCTTGAATACCGGCTGATTCTTGGCTGCCGGATGGACTCAGTTTTCATCCAGCAGCTGCGACTCCTATCCCTTACCAGCTCCAGCCTGCTTAACGGTATCAAACCCGACTCCGGCACGGTCGGCACCAGCCTGATCTTCACCTTCCGCCAGCCGGTGTCGGAAAAAATCGCACCACTGGCTAACGGTCTGGAGCTGCACCTGACACCACTCCCCAAACGCCGGGTAAACCGGATTCTCCTTGACCCGGGGCATGGAGGAAAAGATCCGGGTGCAGTCGGTAGAATCGGAACACAGGAAAAGGAAATTGTACTTGATATCGCCCACCGTGTCGGTGAACAGCTGAAAAATCAGGGCTTTGAAGTGTATTTCACCCGTGATTGTGACCAGTATGTGTCACTTGCCGAACGGGCGGAAAAGGCGGTAAAAACTGGCAGTCAGATCTTCGTCAGTATCCACGCCAACTGGTCGGAAAACCGTTCTGCATCCGGGCTTGAAACCTACTTTCTCTCAGAGGCAAAGACTGACTGGGAACGTGCAGTCGCAACCCGTGAAAATGAAGTGTTTGAGCGGGAAATCGCCAACCCGTTCATCAGCAAAAACGACCCGGTATCACTGATTCTCGCCGATCTTGCCCAGCATGAATTTCTCTATGAATCCAGTATCCTCGCACTGCGGATTCAGGAAGCCGGACTGAACCTGGTGCGCACCCAGGATCGGGGGGTCCGGCAGGCAAACTTTTATGTCCTGCGCAACATCTTCATGCCCGCGGTACTTGTGGAGTGCGGTTTCTTGAGCAACCGCCGGGAAGAGCAGACACTGCGCAAGCCGGAATACCGGGCAAAACTCGCCCGTGCCATCGCTGCCGGCATTGTCAGTTTTGCCAGGGAATACGAGCTCCGGCTCAACGGAAACCACTAATGGCAACCTCCACAACCGTCAAACGGTTCCAGCGCATCGCCTCGCAGCGGCTCTGGGGCAAACGGCTGGATGTGTACCTTGTCCTTTCCGGACTTGGCGTCTCCCGGACGCGGGCAGCATCCCTGATTACCGCCGGCAAGGTGCTGGTTAACGGTCAGGTGGTCAAACCCAGCTACCGGGTGAAACCCGGCGATCTGATTACCGCCGAGTTTGAATACGAACCGGAACTGACCATCGAGCCGGAACCGATGGAGCTGAATATCGTATATGAGGATGAAGATGTAATTGTAATTGATAAACCGGCAGGAGTGGTAGTCCATCCGGCACGGGGAAACCGTTCGGGTACACTGGTCCAAGGACTGCTCTTTCACTGCCAGCACCTGCCGTTGCGGCCGGACTCGCCACTGCGCCCTGGTGTCGTACATCGGCTGGACAAGGATACAACCGGACTGCTGATGTTTGCCAAGACTGATGAAGCCCTGCGCAGCCTCTCCACTCAGATCGAACACCGGACCGTGCTGCGGGAATATCTCTGTTTTGCCTGGGGCGATTTCGAGCTGTCCAGCGGCACGATTGATGCCCCAATTGGCCGGCACACGATCGACCGTCAGCGAATGGCGGTCACGCCGTTCTCAGCCCGGACCGCAATCACCAGTTATGAAGTTCTGCGCCGGTATAATATCTGCACCTATCTCCGCCTGCGTCTGCGAACCGGCAGAACGCACCAGATCCGGGTCCATCTCCAGCATATCAATCATCCAGTAGTCGGGGATCCGGATTACGGCGGCAGAAGTCTCGCGGTGCTCACCCAGCGGGAACATATCCCGTTACACCAGGAGATTCTTGCCCGGATTAAACGCCAGGCACTCCACGCAGCACGGCTCGGCTTCACCCATCCCCGCACCCGCAGATTCTTAGAGTTCACTTCGCCTTTGCCCGCAGATATGGAGCAGCTGCTTTTGTTTCTGGAAGAAAAAGCCCGGGAGCATCGACTGTGAAACTCAAGCTCATCTTCCTGCTGTTATTTCTTGCGGTCTGCAGCCAGCCTCAAAAGTCCCTCCCGGAATTCACACCGCCGGGCTGGATTGATGGAGAAACTTCTGTCTTTTCAGTCCGGCGTAACGACTCGCTGGTGTTCCGGCGCACTATTACTGTTGAACTGGATGAGGAGGCAGGCGAACCGGTGCTCGTCTTTAGAAGCGTGGTGGAATCGGAATCTGCACCCTTTTTCTTTCTGGATTCCACCATCTTCACCCTCACCCGCTATACTTTGAAACCCTGCTGGCTTTACCGCACGGTTGCCAGTGAAATATCCATCTCTGAAGTAGAAGTAACATTTGATTCTGATGCCATCACCCTCCAGAAAAATACGATTGATGGCACCAGTAAACTGACGCTCAAACCCCTCCCTTACAGCTACTGCATGGAGATGCTGCCGATGCTGCTGCGTGCAGTACCGCTCGATCCCGGGCTGAAGTTTACGCTCAGCGGTATCATTCCCCTGGAAATGCGCACCCAGCCGGTTCAGGTTAAGGTACTGGGCACCAGACTCGTCACCACACCCTTGGGCGAAATCCTGTGCCGGGAAATCGAAACTGCAACCCGGGGTCGGACGGTTCGTCTGCTCTATGAACTCGCCGACCCTCACCGGCTGATTGCCATCCGGGATGAGGAAAATTCCACTGAAACCGTGCTCAGCCAGTTCTTTATCCAAGAACCACAGACGACACTGCCTGAAGAGTAATAGAACCGCGGCGACGCCTCGCGTCTATTCAACCGTCACCGACTTTGCCAGATTGCGCGGTTTATCAACATCACAGCCGCGCAGCACTGCAATGTGATAGGCTAAAAGCTGGAGCACCGGCGCCACTGCGATCGGCGAGAGATACTCGGGAGTTTCCGGAATATAAAGCACTGTTTCTGCCAGTTCATTCAACGACCAATCTCCATCCGTACCGATGGCAATAATTCTGCCATGCCGTGCCCGTGCTTCTGCCAGATTGGAAAGCATCTTCTCATAAACCGAATCCCGGGGTGCAATTCCGATCACCGGCACATTTTCATCAATAAGCGAAATCGGACCGTGCTTCATTTCCCCAGCCGGATAACCGGTCGCATGCACATAGGCAATCTCCTTAAGCTTCAATGCCCCCTCCAGCGCACTCGGATAGTTGATACCCCGGCCCAGAAATATGAAATCGTGTGCCCCTGCCAGCCGTGTCGCCACTTCCTTAATCCGGCGGTCAAGGGTAAGGATTTTCTGCACCAGTCCGGGCAGGTGCTGCAGCTCATCTCTGATCTTTCTTAACTGCTGATCGCTGAGCGTCCGGCGTACCCGGCCAAAGTACAGTGCGAGCGTCAGCAGTGTGAATATCTGGGCGGTATAGGCCTTTGTGGAAGCCACGCCGATTTCCGGCCCGGCATGGATATAAACCGTGGAATCCGCCTCCCGGGCGATAGAGGAACGGTAAACATTGAGTATTCCCAGTGTTTTCATTCCCCGCGCCTGCGCCTCACGGAGCGCAGCCAGCGTATCTGCGGTTTCACCCGACTGGCTGACCGCAATCATCAGCGTTTCATTTTCATAGAGGTATTCTGATGTACGCAGCTCCGAACTGATCTCCACCGAGGTAGGAATCCGGCACAGTTTCTCAAAATAGGCTCTGCCCACCAGTCCGGCATGATATGATGTGCCACATGCCTGGATCACAATCCGGTTAATCCGCTCAATCAGATCAGGATAGAAGAGAAATTCGGGATCAAGCATGATGGTGTCATCCCGGAAGCGCCGACTGATATTAGCCGACAGCACCGACGGCTGCTCAAAGATCTCCTTGCGCATGAAGTGAGGATACCGGCCTTTGGAAATCTGCCGGGGTTTGATCTCTATCGGAGTAAACTGCCGGCTGACCTCCCTTCCCGCAAAATCCCGCAGCTCCACTCCTCTCCGGCTGACAACCGCAATCTCACGATCCTGCATCACCAGCATTCTCCGGGCAAGCCCGACAAGCGCCGGTGCATCGGAGGCAATGATATACTCCTTCTGCCCCCGGCCGATTACGAGCGGTGACCCCATCTTCACCGCATACAGCCGATCCGGTTCACCCGCATTGATGACTACCAGTGCAAATGCACCTCGGAGTTCGCCGACTGCGCGTCGCAGTGCGGTGAAAAATCCCTTCTCCTGGGTGCGTATTGCCAGATCTTCAATCAGATGGACAATTACCTCGGTATCGGTTGCCGACTGGAACCGGTGTCCCTTTGTTTCCAGCTGCCGCCGCAACTCACGGTAGTTTTCAATGATTCCATTATGCACCAGTGCAATCCTGCCGGTACAATCGGTAAACGGATGGGCATTCTCATCGCTGACCTGCCCATGCGTTGCCCAGCGCGTATGCCCGATACCCAGCTTTCCCTCAACCGGACTCTGCAGTAATATCTCCTTCAATCGTTGCAGTCTGCCTGCAGTTTTACGGATCTTGATCCCGTCATTCAGCACCGCAATCCCGCACGAATCGTATCCGCGGTATTCCAACCGCTCCAGTCCGACCATCACCACATTACTGACATTCCGCTCGCCGATATAGCCGACAATTCCGCACATCCTTATCCACCTTTCTCGAGCAGCTGCCGGACCTGCCCGACAAGATCCTCGGCCAGCATACGGCTCCGGGCTTCAGCAATAATCCGGACTGCCGGCTCAGTATTACTCTTCCGGATGTGCACCCACCAGTCTCCGCCGTCGATTCTGATGCCGTCACTCCGGTCAACAATCGGCACTTTTCCCCTGTACCGCTCCAGGTTGGAAATGAGCCGTTCCACATCAAATTCCCGCGCCTGCACTGCCGACTTCACTTGATGATATTCTGGCAGCTCCTGACGGATTGCACCCAGACTCTTCCCGCTCTTTCTCATCAGCCCGAGGACCGCTGCTGCTGCCACCAGCCCGTCCCGGGTAGAATTGATTTCCGGAAAAATCACTCCGCCGTTTCCCTCACCGCCGAGCACTGCCCCAGTCTCAAGCATCTTTCTGACAACATTTGCCTCTCCAACCGGGGTACGTAAAACTCGAACCCCGAACCTTTCCGCAATTGAATCTACCATTCGGCTCGTGGAAAGGTTGACAACAACATCCGTCTTCCTCTGTGCCAGCACAAACAGGGCAGCGAGGCCGAGCGTCGCCTCCTCACCCAGCGGTACACCGTTCTCGTCCACACAACTGAACCGGTCGCCGTCCGGATCAAAGGCAAAACCTGCATCCAGTCGCTCCGCCTGCACCAGCTGACAGAGCGCAGTGAGGTTTCCCGGTACCGGTTCCGGTCCGCGGGGAAAACCTCGACTTAATTTCTCGGGCTCACAGTTTATGGTTACGGGCTCAGCACCGAACGCCCGCAGCAGTGCTGCTGCCGCACCCGACATCGCTCCGTTTACCGCATCCACGCCGATGCGCAGTCCCCCAGCACTGATTCCGGCAAACAGCGGATGACGCCGGATTGCCGCAATATGGGCGTCAACTGCCCCAGCTTCTGAAACCACTCCTCCCTCCGAACCGGCACAACAGTACAGACTATCTGCACTACCTTCAGCCATCAGCCGGTCAAGTGCCGCAACCTCATCCGCAAAGAGAAACCGGCCTGCCGGATGCACCAGTTTCAGTCCGTTCCACTCAATCGGATTGTGGCTGGCGGTAATCACCAATCCTCCCTTCAGACCTCGCTGGCGGACAAAATGTACGGCGGTTGGTGTCGGACATATACCCAGCTCAAAGACTTGGCATCTGAATTCGGACAAAACCTTCTGCACCACATCTTTAATCCAGCTGCCTGAAGGTCTCGGATCCCGCCCCAGGGCAAAACCGCCCGGACCATAAAGCCGGCAGAATACCTCAGTCACACGGCTGACCAGCTCCGCCGTCAACCCTCTGCCCGCAATCCCGCGCAGCCCAGAAACGCTGAAAATCGCTTCTGACACTCCTCTATTATATCCATCAACCACCTCAGGTCAATCAGACGGTCACCAATTCAGCTCCTTGACATCTTCCTTACCGTTAACACGGCACCTTGCTGTCTTCAACCCCGCCTCTTCCAGCACTGCACCCGGTCAGACTCGGGACTCCAATGCATAAAACCGAACTGCACCTGCTGATACCCTTGTTAACTTCTCTTGCCAAGGCCGGTTTCTTGATTATCATTATTGATTAATTAGGTTGAGTTCAAACAGGAGCAGATATGAACATTTGCAGCACAGTGGAAAAGACCGTCCGCACCCAGCTTAAGCGAATGCTCGAAGCCGGGTGCAGCTTTGCCGATGTCCGTTTCTACGATGAGGACCGGACCGAACGGCTTGTGCTTTATGATGGTAACCTTGAGGTCAATTATCAGCGCTGGGAAAAAGGGATCGGGGTCCGGGTACTCAAAAACGGTGCGATCGGATTTGCTGCCACTGCGGACCTGAATGCGATTCCGGAATGCTTTGACCGGGCACTTGCCAATGCCGAGGCGGCCGCCCAGCTACTCGGTTTCCCAAAGGATATGGGCAGTGCCCAGCCGGTCAGGGGCAAGTACCAGCCCCGGTTTCAGCAGGACCCGTTCGCTGTACCTCTGCCCGAAAAGCTCAGCCTGCTCAAGCGAGTGGACGAAAAACTGAAGGACAATACCGTTGAGCACCGCATGGTATCAGCCCATTTTCAGAAGCGCCGGATTTTCTATTATAACAGTGAAGGTACCGAGATTGAGCGCTGGGTGCTCAACACCTTTGCCGGCATGACGGTGATGGCAAGAGACAAGGACGGCAAGGCACAGCGCCGGAGCTATGAACTTGATTCCGACGGCACCGGCACGCGCGGTTTTGAATGGCTTGCCAACCCGCAGGCATTTGAGGTTCACACCGAAAGAATCAAGCGTGAGCTCGGTGAAATCGTCGCGGCTGAAACTCTCCCGCCCGGACGCCGGGATGTAATCCTGCTGCCCGGTCAGGGCCATCTGCAGGTCCATGAGACCATCGGCCATCCGCTCGAACTGGACCGGATTCTTGGTTATGAACTCTCCTTTGCCGGCGGCTCCCATGTCAAACCGGAGATGATCGGCACCCTGCGCTATGGGAGTGAAAAACTGAATGCAAAGGTAATGGTGGTTGAAAACTCACCCGGCACCTTCGGCTATGATGATGAAGGAACACCTCAGTATGAGTATTACCTGATCAAGAACGGCATTCTGGTTAATGTCCTCTGCTGCCGGCTGGACTTGGGCGAGGCAAACACCAAGGCGGGCAGAGTAGTTGTTGCCCGATCTGGTGCATCCGCCCGCGCCGCGGGATTTTACAAGACGCCGATCGACCGCATGACCAATGTCTGCATCGAATGGGGCAATGACGGAACGCTTGAGGACATTATCCGGGCAACTGAGAACGGAGTAATTCTGGACATGCCTGTCTCCTGGTCAATCGGTTCCAACCGGGAACACTTCCATTTCGGCTGTGAGATTGCCTGGGAGGTCCGGGACGGCAGGATTACCCGGGTTTTCAAGAACCCGACCTATCAGGGGCACACCCTGGAGTTCTACAACTCGCTTGACATGGTGGGCGACCGCTCAACCTGGCGCCTGTTTCAGGTAGCAAACTGCGGCAAAGGCGAACCCAACCAGATCATGGAGGTGGGTCACGGTGTGCCGGTGATGCGGTTCCGGAATGTCCTGACCGGAGAAGGGAGGTAGAAGATGCTGGAAACAAGAATCCGTAATTTGCTCTTGGAGGCACGGGATTATGCCCGCAAACAGGGCTTGAACGCTGAATTTTCATTCCATCGCGAGCGCTCCAGTCTCATCCGGCTCGGTAACTCGGCAATCGCCCTTTCCACCGCGGAGGAACTTTCCCGGCTGGATGTCTCGGTTCAGGAAGGGCGCCGGGTCGGCTCCTGGACCCTGACCGCCGACATTACCAGCTTTGACCAGCTGAGGGAAGCGCTCAACCGTGCAGCCGAAAACTGCCGGAATTCGCTGGAGAAGGACTACGAACCGATTTTCGGTGCGGTTGAAGAACCGGTTGACGACACCACGGGCTTCGATCCCCGTCTTGAAACCATCTCGCCGGTTGCCAAGTCCGAGCTGTGCGCCCGGGTGATCAAAGCATTGAAACCCAGAGGCACTTACGACTTCTCCGGCTCCTGGAGCACCGGGGCAACCGAGATGTATTACCTTACGACTGCCAACGACCACGAAGCCTACCGGAAACTCACCGATGGCCGGCTGGTGCTGGTCCTGAAGGATCAGGTGAAGAAATGGGAGCTGGCGGTGGAGAAAACCCAGAAGCGGGCGGGCGAGTTCACTGCCGAAGAGATCATTCAGGAGTTTGAAGCCCTGCTGCCCATCTACGAAAAAAATCCGGGCTACAAGACCGAGATCGGCAATCAGCGGGTGCTTTTCGGACCGCAGGCGATCGCCCAGCTCGTTTCCCTCTGTGTCTGGGGCGGCTTCTTCGGCCGGGCATATGAGGAGGGCCGGGCATTCACATCCAGAAACCGCTTTGGCGACAAAATCTTCTCCGAAATGGTCACGCTCATTGATGATCCGACCAATCCCGATGTCTTCGGCATGCCGTTTGACTTCAACGGCAAACGGCGCCGGCCCTTCCCGCTGGTGAAAAACGGTATATTCACCAATGTCACCTACGACTCGCAGACCGCCGCCAAGTACGGCAAACAGCCGACCGGCCACGACCTCAACAACTGGGATCTGGTGTTTGGCACCGGCACCGGACCGGCAGATCTGAAGTCAGCAATGGAGCTTGCCGGCAATGCACTCTACATCCCGCACCTCCACTATGTCCACCTTCCTGATCCGACCCGGGGCATCTTCACCGGCTCCTCCCGTTTCAACGCCCTTTTGATCCGCGATGGCAGACCGGTTGCACCGCTTTTTTCCTCCCGGATCACCGACTCTATTCCGAATGTGTTCAACAATGTGGTGGCGGTTGCCGCCCGCTCGGTTGCCCAGAACGAATCGTCAACCTATGAACGCCGTGCACCTGAGGCTCAGAGTGTCCCGGCCTGGCTCCTCTGCGATCAGGTCCGGATTTCTGATGTGGCGGACAGCTTTTAGCCGGGCTTGACTTGGGGAGGATATTAATTAACTTATTCTTGACCTCAATGCTGCCGAGGTGGCGGAAATGGCAGACGCGCTAGGCTCAGGACTTAGTGGGGCAACCCATGGGGGTTCAAATCCCCCCCTCGGCACTTAATACTGCAACCTGTTTATAATCCGGGAAAGAACTGACCGACGGATTCAGACCTTGCCCAGCAGCCGCTGGAGCCGTAACCTGAGCACCAAAATAAAGGCACGCCAGATGATCCGCCTGGACATCTTGGACACACCGGCACGCCGCTCGGTAAATATGATCGGAATCTCCTTGATCCGGCCACCTTTGCGCCAGATGAGAAAGTCAATCTCAATCTGAAACCCGTAGCCGTCCTCCCGGAGCTGATTCAGGTCCAGTTTACGCAGCATATCGCACCGGTACGCCTTGAACCCTGCGGTCAGATCCCGGACCGGACAGCCGGTCACCTTGCGGGCATACAGGCAGGCAAAATAGGACAGCAGCAGCCGCTTCATCGGCCAGTTGACAATTGAGATCCCGTTCGAATACCGGGAGCCGATCACCAGATCATAATCCTTAAGCAGGGCGATCATCTCCGGAATCTTCTCCGGTGGATGGGAGAAGTCGGCGTCCATCTCAAAGCAGTAGTCATAACCCTGCTCGAGCGCATACCTGAACCCGAGCACATAGGCGGTGCCCAGACCCAGCTTCTTCTCCCGCCGGATCAGCTTTACCCGCGGGTTCTGCCGGGAAATTGCCTCAACAATGTCACCCGTTTTATCCGGAGAATTATCGTCAATTACCAGGATATCCAGCTCGGGCGACTGCGCCAGCACCACCGGAATGATTTTCTCAATATTGTCCGCCTCATTATAGGTGGGCATGATTACCAGTCCGCGTGCCACGATTTTATGATAAATACCTGTTTCAATATGTCAATTGTGCGTTGGGTCAGCTATTCAGCAAGCTCGCGGGTCAGCCGTGCCGGCGAACGCCGGAAAATACTCAGCCCGGCAAGGGCACTGCCCGCAAAGGTGGCAGCCAGACCGGGCAGAAATCCGATAAAAAAGGTCCTGCCCGCAATCCGCGCCCGCAGCACATCCTCCATCACCACCGAGGCATTGCGCATCATCCCGCTGATGTCCAGACCGTGCGTCTGCAGATACCAGCTGACACCCAGCCCCAGCAGTGTGCCCAGCAGCGACCCGGCTATGCCGATAAAAAATGCCTCACTCAGGAGCGAACCGTAAACCTGCAGCTTGGTTTCACCCAGCGCCAGCCGGATGCCGATCTCCTGATACCGGCGCAGTGAATTCAGGAGCCCCGCATTCAGCAGTACTACCGCCATCGCCAGCACGAAAATGAAGACCACCAGACCGGTCGCCGAGTTGATCAGCTCAATCAGTGAACCGAATCCGGCAGCATCCCGCAGCGCCTGCATCACGGGCGCACTCTGCTCCTCACCGCCCGCAGGCTGCAGATTGAAACTGCGGGCGAGCGCAACCGCCCGGCGGTCGTCATAAAAACCGTGCTGAAAAAATCCAAGCAGTTCGGTTGCCCGGTGCCCGGCACCGAGCAGCGTCTGAACCTCACCAATATCCATCACCAGCAGCTGCCGGTCAAGCGCGGTCACGCCGAAGCGGATGATGCCCGCAACCGCCAGCGGTATCTCCATCAGCTCACCATCAGCCCGGGTGGTAACGATCACCACCGTATCTCCCGGAACCACACCCAGCTGCTGTGCCAGCCGGAAACCCAGACCGGCACCGCCACTTTCCGGCAGACCGCCTGCAATCAGCCCCTGTCCCAGCCGGAGCCGTTTCCGCTCCGAACCCTCAGGGTTCAGGTCCACCCCCAGACCGGTAAACGGCATGCCCGGCAGTCCGGTTTTTCTGCTGCGGATGACACCGGAAAACCGGAACCGGGGATGCCAGCTTATTTCCGGATAGCGCTGACTCAGACTGGAAACCAGACTGTCAATATCCTTCAGGGTGAATCTGAAATCATACCGGTTTCCCAGCTCAGCCTGAGCCCGGGGCACAACCCGCAGATGACCCGTTGCCAGCCGGGCGGTCGCAGCAAAGATACTGTCCTGTGCCCCGCGCAGATAGGCATCAAGAAAAACCGCCAGCGCCACGCCGACGGTCACAACCACCAGCGGAAAAAGACTCCGGCTCCGGTCCCGCAGTATTCCCTTGATGACAAACCAGCTCATCCCCACCTGCCGCGCAGGGCATCGGTCGGCTTCAACCTGGCAATCCGCCGGGCAGGCAGCCAGGCAACAAATGCTGCCGCAATCAGCACCAGCAGCGTTGTGCCGATAACCAGCCCTGAGGAGTAGACCGGATACATCCGTTCCTCCAGAGCAAACCCCCAGGAACTGCCACCCGGAAATGAAATCCCGTGCCGGTTCAGATAGACAAACAGCGGCAGACCGTAAACCGCACCGAGCAGTGCGGCAAGCACACCGTAAAGTGCACCCTCAAGCGTAAACAGCACCACCACCTGACCCCGGGTCATCCCCAGTGCCACCAGCGTGCCGATCTCCCGGCGCCGGCGGAAGATGGAAAAGACCTGGGTATCAAAGATTGCCAGCAGTGCCAGCAGAAACAGCACAACAAAGAAAACCGACTGCCCGACAGTTTTCGTGCCGATCATCTGCCGGAGATCAGAAAGCAGTACCGCCGGTGACTGAAAAATCCAGCCCGGAGCTGCGGGCAGTTTATTCCGCGGATAGCCCGGCCGGACCGTGAGCAGCGTTGCCTGTCCCGCCAGGCCGGCAAGTTCTGCCAGCCGGTCCAGCGGCAGCCACAGCTGCCCCTCATCAACTGTTGTCACCGGCGTCCTCATCACCGCAGCAACCCTCCCCTTGACTTCAACCGTCTGCGCCTCCGGACCCTGCAGCTGAATCTGCACCGTATCACCCGCACTTACCCCAAGCATCTGCGCCATCCGCAAACCGACGACCACCGGCAGCAGACCATTGCCACTGTCAAGACCGGCACTCGGAATTTTCACCACCTGCTGCCCGGGCACAATACCCTTCAGCACCACCGGCATCAGCCCTACTGCAGACCGGACCGTCCCCGGCACGACCAGAATCGGCACCGCCTCACCCCGCTCAATCAGCGGCTGAAATCCAGCCGGAACGGGTGCATGGGCACGGATGAGGGTTGAGTAATCATAAGGGTCATAATTTTCCTGCCAGAACTGACCGCCCCCCACATCATAATCCACCGCCATCCTTTCTGCCTGCCGGTTCACACCCTCAAGCAGACCCTGACCGAAGATGATCATCACAAATCCCAGTGACAGCGCAAAGGAGTTCAGTCCGGTGCGCAGAGCGGCACTGCGCAGATTACGCCAGGCAAGCCCGAGCAGGGTCAGCATTGAAAATACCTCATCCTACCCGGTTTCATCAGCTGCCACCCGGCCGTCAACCAGTCGGATCCGCCGGCGCAGATAACCGATCACCTTGTCATCATGGGTGGAAAAGATAAAGGTTGTACCCAGCTCCTGATTCAGTTTCTGCATCGTCTCCAGAATATGATGGGAGTTCTCGGCATCCAGATTGGCGGTCGGCTCATCCGCCAGGACCAGCGCCGGCTCCTTGACCATCGCCCGGGCGATCGCCACCCGCTGGCACTCACCGCCGGAAAGCTGGGCAGGACGGGAATTTGCCCGGTCCGCCAGCCCGACCCACTCCAGTGCCGCCATCACCCGCCGGCGCCGTTCCTGCGCCCCCATACCCAGAAGCAGGAGGGGAAACTCCACATTTTCATAGGCGGTGTAGACCGGCAGCAGATTGAAGGTCTGGAACACAAAACCGATATGACGGCTGCGCAGCCGGGCAGCGGCAGCAGGTGAAAGCCGTTCCACGGTCTCACCCAGCACCCGGACCGAACCGGAACTGGGCACATCCAGCGTGCCGATGATATTCAGCAGGGTCGTTTTTCCCGAACCCGAAGGTCCGATCACCCCGCTGAACTCACCCCGGCAAAACCGCAGACTGACCCCCTTGAGTGCCACCAGCTCCTGCCTGCCCATCGGATAGCGCTTCACCAGCTCAACAGTCTCGACAATCAGATTGTTATCCGGCATATTCAGCATTAAACTCTTCTCAGTTTACGGCTGGGCAGCAGAATACCGGTTGATCCCCCGGATCATCAGCTTCATCCGCGAAATCCGCTCTGCAGGTGCCGGTGCAACAAACTTGAACCACTGCTCCTGATTGGACTCAAGCATCACCTGATGCCAGCCCCACGGGTCATCGAGCTGAACCCCTTTTTCGTCATAGAACAGCATCTTCACCTTACCGCCGATCGGCATGTGCCAGCCGTTCTTCAAAAGCACGCTCACCACCAGCGCACCATCGGACACCTCCTCCCGGACATCCAGCACCCGGATATCACCTGCCAGCACCGGATTGTTGATCATCCAGCGCCGGGTCTGGGTTTCGCGGTTGATCCAGAGCGAGTTGATGGTCTGGGCACACAGGCATAACAGCAGAACAGCAGCGCCCAGAACCAGTGTCTGATTGATCCGTCTCATTTTAAACCTCCTGTTAATAGCCATAAAACTCCTCAGCCAGACCGGCAATGATGAACCAGGTCCGGTATCGGCCCTCATGCCGGTCGCAGAAGCCTGCCCGTCCGCCCGTTGCCAGCGGATAATCGCAATAACCGGTCAGCGTGCCCGACCGGTCGTAAAACCGGAGCCGGACCCGGCAGGTATTTGCCGGAATTTTGAGCCGGGCAAAGGAGAAGTTCAGCGGTGCATAACCCCAGGCACGGGTGTCCCGGTTCTCCTCCTCCTTGCCGAGCGTAATATCGGCAATGTCCTCTGCCAGCTCCTCTCCGTAACCGGGCAGTGCCTTCTCCAGGAGCAGTCCGCCCAGAACCCGCAGTGCCAGCCGTGCCGCCTTTGCCCCGGCCTCCTGTGCCGCCTTGCGGGTCGCCTCCGCACCACTCAGCCGGACCGGAAAGCTGTCCATCAGCTCGGGCAGGGTAGCGATCACCCCGAGCGACTCCAGCCAGACCTCGGTTCTGCCGATTGAACCGGCGGTCTGATGATCAATCTGAACGATCAGCTCCGCCTTTCCGCTGTCCGGTCCGGCAGGGTCGGCAACCCCGGCAAGCAGCTCCTGCGCCAGGTTGAAAATTACCGTGCCGGTATCAGCCATCTGTGCCAGCCCCTGATACTCAATCCGGGCATCATCCGGCTTGCCCAGCTTCTCATAAATCAGACCGAGATAGAAGTTCACAACCGGCAGTTTTGAGGCGTCCTGGTCATACTGGCGCAGCTTTTTGAACTCCACGAGCGCCTCCTCGGGATTGTCCTGCATCAGATAGCACAGCCCGAGATAGAAATGGACCAGCTCCCGCTCCCGCTTCCGCAGCTTGTATACCGTCCGGGAGTCCACCACCAGCCAGTCATAAACCTTTGCCGCCTCAGGCCGGTCACCCGCATCCACCTTGTAGGCGGCGAAGAACGCCTTGCGCGCCTGCTCCAGGTCCAGATTATAGAAGCTGGTAATGCCGTAACTCAGAAGCGACAGGATGTAGGAGAGGTCCTGGGCCTTGAACTTCTCCTCCACGGTCTTCCGGTATCGCTCCACTGCGGGCGCATAGACCAGATTGGTGAAATAACGGGCAGGCGCTTCGGGCTTGACGGTTGCCTGGGGCGGCCCGCAGACCAGCAGTCCGCAGACCGGAACCAGCAGCCAGAACCGGAACCGGTGCATCTGACTGGGCCCGGTTCAGATTATTCGTACCAGGCGCGGCTGCTCTTTTTCTTCAGCTCCTGCTCATCCGCCCAGACAATCTCCGAGGTCCGGACATCCACCAGCCGCATCGTCAGCTTGTAATAGGCAAGGGTGGTTGCGCCCCTGGTCTTCTCAATGCTCATCACATCACCGGTAAGAAAATAGTCCGCACCGATCAGACTGCCCAGCTTCACCGCACCCTCAACATCAATCCGCTGGGTCTCCACCAGTGCAATCTCCTTTGCCTGCTGTTTCAGCAGTTCCCGGTCCACAATCCGGAACTTGCCCAGCTTCAGTAGCGCCACCATGATCTTCTCCGCAATCCCCTCGGTGTCAATGTGCTGGGAGGTCCGGTTGCCGATCGTCAGAAACGCCAGCACCGGCTTGCCGGTATCAGCCCGGGGTGGCAGTTTGAACTCTGCCAGCGACTGCACCATCTTCTCCGCCAGAAGCTTCATATCGGTGTCCGAATAGGTGTAGTCCCATTCGGTGACCTCATCGGGCCGGACATAGTGGGAGGTGGCACAGGTCAGCAGCCCCAGCACCGCCATTGGCACAAGCAGCCAGTTTGCCCTCATTTCTGCTCCCCCTCTTTTTTCTGCTCCTTCAGACTCTCAATCATAAACCGGACAAACGCCTGACTGATTGCGGTCACCGGTGTCCCGGATTCCGGTTCATAGAGCGCCCAGACCAGCACCTTGTCCTGCGGCACATCCACGAGCGCCAGCGAAACCGCCCGCATCTCCTCGGCGGAACAGCGTCCACCGCTCCGGACACAATGGCCGCAGCGGGCGATGATATTGCCGGTAATCAGGCTGTTAGCACCCAGCTTCCGGGCGAACTCCACCGGCTCCGGCGGTGACTGCCGGTTCTTGCCCAGCTCCTTTTCTCCGGGGTAAATCACCCGGATACTTTCGCTCAGCACCCCGAGCGCCAGCGCATCCTCCAGCAGCCGGTTTGCCTGCGGATCAATTCCGGACAGCACTACCGCCACCGTGCCCAGAATCGGCAGTTTGCCGGCCGCATCCGGATGAACAAAACTGGCAACCGGCTTCAGCTCCGGTTTCTGCTCCTCAGCCGGACTTATGCCCGCAAGCAGCAGGACCGCAAGTGCAACTGTCAGTTTTCTTATCATTTCACCTCCAGCTTCAGTCAGTAAATTTTATCTCAATCCGGTTGTTTGTCCAGCCCAGCACCTCAAACCGGACAGTAAAGCCCCGCTCCCGCAAACCGCTCAGAATCTCCTGGGTGGTCGTCTCGGAAACGATCTCAATCAGCGCCTGGTCACCCGCAAGCTCCCGGCTCACCACCGTCACGACCCCGCGCAGTCTGGTGCTCAGCTCAGCCTTCAACCGCTCCACCTTCTCATAACTGGCATTCCGGCACACAATCTCCGTCGTATTGGTCCGGCGCCCCCAGCCCGCAAGGATCCGGTTCATCAGCACCCGGCTTGAGGAGTCGGCAACCCGGTTCAGCACCTCGGTCCGGGAAAAGGGCAGAGTCAGGCTCACCGTTGATGTTGCCAGCACCCCGGCGGTCGGAAGGTTGACCGCACGCAGGACCAGCCCTGCCTGATAAAACTGGGTCTCGGTCTGGGTATAGGGCGAACGCCGCCGTTCCTGCGACCGGTTGAGCCTGCCGATAATTCCAATCTCCGCACCGGTGCGCAGTCCGGCAAGCTGTGCTGCTGAACTGTCACCCGCAATCAGCCGGCGCAGCTGCTCCCGTGCCAGATTCTGCTCCAGAGTCTGCCGGTCAACAACCGGAAAACCCCGCTCTGCAAAATAACCGCTGATTCTGGCTTCAACAGAACCCGCATCCTCATCTGTCTCCTCATCACCCTGAACCACCACCAGCACCCTTGGCCTGCCCTGCTCAGCAAGCAGGATGCCGATCGCCTGCAGGTCATTTTCAATCCGGTCGGTCTTCACCCTTGCCCTGATCACCACCCGGTACAGCCCCTCTTCCCGGCTCTCACTCAATACCCGGTAGGAGGCAACATAACCGCTGGAGTTGGCGTAAATCCGGTCGGAAAGCAGCTGGAAGTTCTGGACCCGGGTCTCGGCACTGATGAAACTGCCCACCGCCTGCTCCACCGCCCTGCGCAGTGCGTCCCGCAGTGCTCCGTCCCGGGCAATGTCCGGTTCCCCGGTAATCGCCGCCACCCCTTCAGCCAGCACCTCCACACCCTCACCACCGCTGACCACCACCTCAGAACCGGGCGCCGGTGTGGAACTGCCGGTTTTTGCGGTGTAGGCGGGCTGATAACAGGAGACCGAGAGCAGGATCAGCAGAAAAAAAGCCGGCACTTTCATAACCGCCCCTTAAAGTATCAGCCGGACAATCAGCCTGCCCGCCTCAAGCAGAAACTTCGCCCCGTCCCGGAGCCACTTCAGCTTTTCCGCATCCTGCCGGGAGATTACGATATCACTGCCCAGTCTGCCCCGCACCTCCCTGATCTTGAGCACCAGGGGCTGGCGGGCAAACTCAGGCCGGGAAAGAATCTCATCCAGCCGGGTGATATAGTTCAGCACCGTCTGACCGGTTGAGCCGGTATAACGGTAAAGCTCCCTCGTATCCAGCAGCAGATTTCCGCTCTCATCATAAATTTTGGGAAACAGCGCGGGCTTGAGCCCGGTATTCCCCGCATCCAGCACCAGCCCGGAATACTGCCGGAAAAACTCCCGGACCGCGGGCGAAACCTGCGCCTGCACCTCTCCGGACTGCGGACCGAGCGCAGGCGCAAGCGCATCGGCAACGCTCTGCGGACCATCCAGCGCCACCTCCAGCTCCACCTCGACAATCCCGGCAGCAGAATCGTATCTTGCCGGACCGGTCTGCCGTGCCCCCTTAATCACCCCTTCCACCCGGGTGTAAATCACATCATAGCGGGTGACGAAGTTCTCCACCTTCGTGTCCGAATCCACCCGCACCCCCTTGATGATTTCGAGCAGATTCCGCTGTGCCACCACCACCGCTGCCCGCTCCGCCATCAGCCTTGCCCTTGACAGATTCTCATCCGCCGGGTCCAGCACTCCGGAGCCGCGCGCCCGCACCACCCGCGCGCCCCAGTCAATCACCCCGCCCGGCACCGGCTCAACAATCTCATTCGGCGGAGCGATCGGACCGACCGGCACCGGCACGGTAAAACCGGTATCCTGAGGTATCGGCGGCATCTGCACCGGACCCGCAACCGGTGCCTGAGCGGGCGCTCCGACCGGAGAGCCGGCAGACTTCACTCCGGCAGAGGAACTGACACAACCCGCAACCACGAGCACCAGAACAAAACTGACAAATAAAATGTCAATCCGCCTCATTTCACACCTCCCTTTTCCAAGAGCGGGAGCAGCGCGGTCAGCACCGCGCCCTTGAGCGCCTCCTCGGCGCCCTCAAAGCTGGAACTCTGACCCTGCGCCGAATACAGCACCGACCCGTTCTCCACGCTCACAATCCGGACAGAAACCTCCGCATCCCGCTGATTCGGCGAATCGGAAAAGAACGGGTCATGCTTCACCTGCCCGATTCTGATACTCATCAGCGCATTCGCACCCAGAAGTCCGCCCAGCCGGGCAGCGGTCTGGGGATCAACCACACCCGACCAGGAGAACTCCTGCTCCTTCAAAACCGCATCCACCTTGGACCGGTCAACCACCACCACCGTCGGAATCTTCATAAGCTGCAGCTCGGCAAACTCCCTTAGCCCGCCCTCATCACCGGTATCAGAGGAACCGCCAGCCGGCGGCAGAACCGCAATCCGCCAGGTCCGGCTCAGATCAAACTCCGGGGAGATGGAATAGGGCTGAACCGCCTTCACCATCGCCGGGGTGCAGTTCAGAACCAGTGCGGCACAAACCGCCGCCAAAAACAGCACAGAATAAAACCTTTTCATAATCAAATTATCCGGTATTTTCCGCTCCTGTCAAACCGGAACCGGCCTGAACCACAACAGCACCGCAGACCGCACCGCAACCTGCTTCCCATTGCCGAACCGGTCCAGCCACCATTCAAAATCCCATACCACCACCCTCCCCGGAACTGCCCGGAGGGCAGACTCTTAAGGGGTGCAATTCAGCAAGTTATGGAAAATTCATCACTTGCAGAAATAGGGTCAACCGGGGTTCACCTCGGTCATAAATTACTGTTTTTCAGCAGGATGCCAAATCACTGCCCGTCTGTGTCCGATCTGTGAAATTTTGCCTTTTACATTTTGCACTTTGCATTGTTTAAGTGATTCCTCGACTTCGTTTCATTCCACTCGGAATGACCTCTCCCTCCCGTCATTTCGAGCGACGCCGAGCGATAGCGGGGCGGAGTCGAGAAATCCCTTATTCCGCCGGCGGTGTGTGCATCTGCTTGACATTCGGCAGAGTGGCGATTATATTAAATTAAAGAAGTTGCGGCCATAGCTCAGGGGTAGAGCCCCGGCTTCCCAAGCCGGTTACACGGGTTCGATTCCCGTTGGCCGCTTTATTTAATTAAAAGGCAGGCTTATGCCCTGGTATGGCTACATCCATCCGGTTCTTGCCCTTTTGACCTTCGGCTATGGGGTCACCATTGGCCAGCTCACCCTTTCCCGGCTCGGCGAATGGGACTTTCCCCTGCGCCGGCTCCGTCAGCGCACCCTGATCTACTTTCTGCTCACGCTTGCCAATCTCGGTCTGGGTCTTTTGTTTGACGCCCTGCTTACCGGTCAGGGCAGGGCGGTCAGACTGCTTGCCCATCTGCCGCTGGCGATTGCCGCCACGGTGCTGGCACTGCTGGCAGCGCTCGTCACCTATGGCAAAGCCCGGCCCGGTGAGGTGCCGCCGAGCCTGCGCTGGCACCCGCTCTTTACCGTTGCCAGTCTGGCGGTAATCATGACCATGGGCTTTACCGCCCTGCTCAAGGTTTTCGGCATCTGAAAAAAACACCCCTGATCCGCACCATCTGTCAGCGCCTGAAAAGGTCCGCACTCCTCCGCTTGGCACCGGTGCACCGGATGCCGGATCAGGACCCGTGGCGGGTGCTGGTCGGAGCGGTCCTCTCCACCCGGACAAGGGACGAGGTTACGGTTGAGGCGGTCCGCCGGCTCCTGAAAAGGGCACCCGATCCGCAGGCACTTTGCCGGCTTGACATTGCCACCATCCGCCGGCTCATCTATCCGGTCGGGTTTTACCGCACCAAGGCAGAACTGCTCAGGAAGATGGCAGAGGAAATCATCACCCGGCATCAGGGTGCGGTGCCCCGATCCCGGACCGCTCTTTTGGCACTGCCCGGCGTCGGACCCAAGGTGGCAAACATCGTCCTTGCCCGCGGTCTCGGCATCCCAGCAATTGCGGTTGACACCCATGTTCACCGGATTGCCAACCGGCTCGGCCTGGTGAAAACCCGAAAACCGGCGGAGACCGAAAGGAAGCTGATGGCGGTTGTGCCGGAAGAGTGCTGGATTGAGCTCAATCCCCTGCTGGTTGCTCTCGGTCAGACAATCTGTCTGCCCCGCAATCCGAGATGTCAGCTCTGTCCGCTTGACCCGCTCTGTCCGAAGCGGGGGCTGAGCCGGGCAAGGATGAGCCGGTAGGCGGGCTGATAGACCCGGCGGTAAAGCCCGGAATGGACCGGCGGTTCGGGCATTTCCTCAATGAGCCTTGACAGCCGGTCCGCCTCTGCGGGCAGATGCTCCTCACACCACGCCCGCGCCTGCTCCAGCCGTGGCAGAAGCCGGTCCGGTCCGGGCACAAACTCCCGGATCGTGGTCAGCACCGCCTCAACCAGCATCTGCTCCTTTACCCGCGACCCGGCAACCGCCCTCAGATTCAGCCGGACGAGCAGACCTTCGGGATCAACCGGCTCAAACGGCTCAACCGGAAAGCAGCGCCTCAGCCGGGCAAGCTCTGCCCTGACCCCCTCCGCCACCCCTTCCCGGTCCGCACCCGGATGTCCGGGCCCGAAGACCCCCTGATAGATCAGTTTGTAGATGTCCTCTGCCCGGAGCAGTGGATAGTGGAGCAGGTGCCAGTCCAGGATTGAAGCCAGCTCCATCAGCCGGGCAGAATAAACTGCTGGCGGTGATACCGCTCGGGCGGAAACAGATACTCCAGCATTTCGATCAGCGCACCCAGCACACCACCGAGCAGGGCACCGGCAAGAAACTGCCATTTCAGTCCGCCGAGTTCGGTGGACTGGTGAAGCCGGAGACGGAAAAGCACCGCCACCAGCACATAGCCGAGCCCGACGAAAAGCGCCATGAGCAGAAACCTGCCGGGCCTGAACCGGTTCAGGAGTTTAAACAGCAGAGCGGAGAGAAGAAAGGAGCTGCCGACCGGAAACGCCCACATTGCCGCCCGGACAATTGAACCGAGGCGCAGGGGCGGTGTCAGTGCCAGCTGGACAAAGAAGAGCAGGAGAACCATCATCAGCCCGAAGCCGAACCCCCGCAGTCTCATTCCCGCATAGATCAGCCCGCCGGCGATGCCGACCGCCAGAAACGGCAGAACCGGCATCCTGGTTCCGAACGGCACCAGCCGCCAGTTGAGCCAGCCGGCGACCGCACCGCTGAGCATATAGCCGAGGGTATAAAGACTCTCCCGCAGACTGGAGCTCATATTCTATGATGCCTGAGGGGCGTGCAGAAGTCAACCGGTTGCGGTGATAAGCCGGACCGGCTTATACCCGGCACTCTGCTGTTAAGGATACCGTTTCACTCCGTTCGGAATGACCCCATCTCAGTCATTTCGACCGGAGCCGAGCGACAGCGAGGCGGAGTGGAGAAATCCCTTTACGCAGACTGGTGCCATCACAATGCCACCGCATCCCATTCCGGCGCTGACTCGCCTTTGACTTTTGCAATCCCGCAATTATTTATCAAGAGGATGCCCCTGCCATTTGCCCGTTTTGCCCGCTATTACGACCGGTTCATGGAGAGGTATGTTGACTATCCGGAATGGGTGGATTATGTGGAGCGGATCTTCCGACGGTTCCGGCGCCAGCCGAAGAAACTGCTTGACCTCGCCTGCGGCACCGGCATCCCGACCGTCCTTTTTGCCCGCCGCGGCTATCAGGTGATCGGCATTGACCGCTCGGCCGAGATGCTGGCGGTGCTCGAGGCAAAGAAGGGCAGTCTGCCAATCACCGTGATCAACGCCGACATCCGGAAGTTTACCCTTGACACGCCGGTGGATGCGGCGATCTCCCTCTATGACAGCATCAACTATCTGCTGACCCCCGAGGAGCTGGAGCGCTGCTTTATTTGCGTGCACCGGGCGCTGGTGCCGGGCGGGCTCTTTGTCTTTGACCTGAACACCGTTTACGGACTGGAGAAGCAGTGGGGCAGCCGGACGATCACCCGGGAGAATGAGGAAATTATCTCCATCTGGCAGTGCCGGTTCGACCGCCAGACCATGCTCTCCACCCTCAGGCTCGTCTTCTGGGAGAAACTGCCCGACGGCACCACCGGTGAAAAGTATGAGGAGATTCATCAGGAGCGGGCATATACGACTGACGAGGTCCGGCAGGCACTGGAGCGGGCGGGTTTTTCCCGCTGCCGGTTCTTTCATCACGGCACCTTTCTGCCGGTGAGCCCATTCTCAGTGCGGATGATGGTGGTGGCGGAGAAGCCGCGCCGGCACCCGATGCCGGATTTGCAATCCCCCGGAAAGAAATTAAAATAAGCCGTGCGCTTCATTGCCGATCTCCATATCCATTCCCGTTTCTCCCGGGCAACCAGCTCGGATATGGACATCCCCGCAATCGCCCGGGCAGCAAAGCAGAAGGGCATCCAGCTGGTGGCAACCGGCGACTTCACCCATCCGGAATATTTTGAGTCGCTCAAGCAGCATCTCAGGGATGGCGGTAACGGGCTCTATCTCCACGATAACGTCCATTTCATCATCAATACCGAGGTCAATAACATCTACTCCTGGAACGGCAGACTGCGCCGGGTTCACAACCTGATCTATGTCCCGAGTCTGGAGAGTGCGGCCCGGGTCTCGGAAATGCTTGCCAGTTACGGCAAGCTTGATGCCGACGGCCGGCCGAGTGTCAGTATCTCCTGTCATGACATGGTGGCACGGATTCTCGAGCTGGAACCGAGGGCGTTTGTTGTTCCGGCGCACATCTGGACCCCGTGGTTTTCCCTTTACGGCTCCAACTCCGGCTTTGACTCCTTTGCCGACTGCTTCGGTGATCTGGCGGATGAGGTGTTTGCGGTCGAGACCGGCCTGTCATCCGACCCGCCGATGAACTGGCGCCTGTCGGAACTGGATAAAAAAACCCTGATCTCCAACTCCGACGCCCATTCTCCGAGCCGGCTTGGCCGGGAGGCAAATGTGTTTGACTGCGACCTCAGTTACGACACCATCCGGGAGGTGCTCAAAACCAGGGACAAAAACCGCCTGCTGTTTACAATTGAGTTCTTTCCGGAGGAGGGCAAGTATCACTACGATGGCCATCGCAACTGCGGTATCCGGCTCGCACCGGGCGAGTCCACCCTCTCGGGCGATGTCTGTCCGGTCTGCGGCCGGAAGCTGACAATCGGTGTCCTGCACCGGGTTGAACAGCTGGCAGACCGCAAACCGGAGGAGGTGCCCAAGGATATGATTCCCTTCAAGCATCTCGTGCCGCTGGAGGAGATCATCGCTGAGGCGCTGGAGCAGGGAAGGGACACCGCCGGCGTTGCCAAGAAGTATGAGGAGCTGATTAATGCCCTGGGACCGGAGTTTGAAATCCTGATGAATGTGCCGGTTGAGGAGATTGCCCGCTTCGGAGAGAAGATTGCGGAAGGAATTGACCGGATGCGCCGGGGTGAAATCACGGTGGAACCCGGTTTTGACGGGGTCTTCGGCACCGTTCAGGTCCTGCCCGGCACCCGCAGGGTCACCTTTGAGCCGGAACGGGGTGAAAAGGGTCAGCAGCTCCGGCTTTTCGGCTGATGGAACGGCTCTGGGCACCCTGGCGTGCGGAATACATCATGAAAAATCCTGCCTGTGAAAAGGGCGGTTGTCTGTTCTGCCGGCTCAAAAGAAGCAGAAATGACCGGGACAACCTCGTGCTCTTCCGGGGCAGAACCGCCCTGGTCGTCATGAACCGTTTCCCCTATAACAGCGGCCATCTGATGGTGGCACCACTGCGCCACACCGCCAGCATTGAACTGCTCAAACCCGGGGAGGCGGCAGAACTGCTTACCCTGATCGGCCGGTGTGTCCGGGCGCTGAAAAGGGAGTACAAACCGCAGGGGTTCAACATCGGCGCCAATCTCGGTGCGGTTGCCGGTGCCGGTGTCCCCGGACACCTCCATTTCCACATCGTGCCCCGGTGGCAGGGTGATACCAACTTCATGCCCCTGCTCGGTGAGACCAAGGTGGTCAGCGAGCATCTGCGCACCACCTATGACCGGCTCAAACCCCGTTTCCAGCGGTGAGATCATGGTGAAGGCGGTGGTCTTTGATGTTGACAATACGCTCGTGGACTTCAATAAGTGGAAGGAGGCGGCGGTTGATGCGGCGGTGATGGCGATGATCGACGCCGGGCTGGACCTGACGCCAGAGGCAGCAAAAAAGAAGATTTACGAAATCTATGAAGCCAAGGGGATTGAGTATCAGGAGGTGTTCAACGACTTTCTCAATCAGGTGCTCGGCTATATTGACTACCGGATTCTTGCCAGCGGTATCATCGCCTATCGCCGGGCACGGGAAGGGGCGCTTGTCCCCTATCCCCATGTCCACCTTGCCCTGCTCCGGCTCTTCCGGATGGGGCTGAAACTGGCGGTAATCTCAGATGCGCCCCGGCTTCAGGTCTGGATGCGACTCGTCTCGCTCAATGTTGACCGGTTCTTTGATGTTGTGGTCACCTTTGACGACACCGGCAAACGCAAGCCGGCACGGGAGCCGTTTGAAAAAGCGCTTGAGCTTCTGGAGGTTCAACCCCGGGAGGCGATCATGGTCGGCGACTGGGCAGAGCGGGACATCGTCGGCGCCAAGGAGCTGGGAATGATCACCGTCTTTGCCCGGTATGGTGATTCATTCGGCACCCTCAACTCCGGTGCCGATTATGAGATCAACGACATTCTGGAGCTGGTGCCGATCGTGGAAAACCTGAACCGTTAACCTGTGATCTCCGGTATCGGCATTGATCTGATTGAGGTGGCGCGCATCCGCCAGGCGCTGGAGCGGTTCGGCAGCCGGTTTCAGACCCGGGTCTTCACCCCCGCCGAAATCGCCTTCTGTGAAAGGCTGACCGACAAATACCCCTCCTATGCCGGCAGGTTTGCTGCCAAGGAGGCGTTCTCCAAGGCGCTCGGCACCGGACTCCGGGGTGCGATCTCCTGGCAGGAGATTGAAATCTGTGACAATGAACGCAGCCGGCCCTCAATCCGCGTCACCGGCCGGGCAAAGGAAATCCTGGCGGGACGCACCGTCCATCTGAGCCTGACCCATCTCAGGGATTATGCCGCCGCGGTGGTGGTAATCTGTGAATTACCGCAACGAGATTGACTTTTAACCCTTTTCAGTTATCCTCAAGCCCCGGATGTCAAGAAAAAAGGACCTGCTGATTGTCGAGTCGCCAACCAAGGCGCACACCATCACCCGGCTGCTCAGGGGCAGACTGCGCGTGCTCTCATCTAAGGGACATATTGCCGATCTGCCCAAATCCCGGCTCGGGGTGGACATTGAAAACGGGTTTGAACCGGAATACATCCGGATCCGGGGCAAGGCACCGGTTATCAATGAGCTGAAGTCTGCCGCCCGTCAGGCAAAGACGGTGTATCTCGGTACCGACCCGGACCGGGAAGGGGAGGCGATCGCCTATTCGGTGGCACAGGAGATTAAAAACGGTGCCCCGATCCGGCGCGTGCTTTTTTATGAAATCACTCCGAAAGGCATCACCGCCGCATTTAACGCTCCGGGCGAAATCGACCTGCGCAAGGTGGACTCACACCGGGCACGCAGGGTAATGGACCGGCTCGTCGGCTATCTGGTCTCACCCCTGCTCTGGCAGACGGTCAAGGCGGGCAAGTCTGCCGGCCGGGTCCAGACTGTGGCACTGCGGATGCTGGTGGAGCGGGAGCGGGAAATCCAGAAATTTGTGCCGCAGGAGTACTGGCTCATCCGGGCGATCTTTGCCACCGCAGAAGGAGAAAGGTTTGAAGCCCTGCTGGTGAAGATTGACGGTACCAATGTCCGGCTCACAAGCGCCGCTGAGGTGGATGTGGTGCGTGACGGCTGTCTCAACACCACATTCCGGATTGAAACGGTCAATGTCCGGGAAAAACACAAAAAACCGCTCCCGCCCTTTGTCACCGCCACCCTGCTCAAGGAGGCAGGACAGACGCTGGGTATGAGTTCGCGCCGGACAATGCAGATTGCCCAGCAGCTGTTTGAAGGGGTGGATCTGAAGAAGGAGACGGTAGGTCTGATCACCTATCCGCGGACCGACTCCTTCCGGACCGCCGAGGAGGTAATCGAGACCGCCCGCCGGCTCATTGCGGAAAAGTATGGCACCCAGTTTCTGCCCGAAACCCCGCGGCACTATCCGGACCGTAAGGGCACTCAGGGTGCGCACGAGGCAATCCGGCCCACCCGGCTGGAACTGACACCGGAATCGGTCCGGGAGTTTCTGACACCGGACCAGTTCAAGCTCTACAGTCTGATCTACCGCCGGTTTCTCGCCTCCCAGATGGCAGATGCGGTCTATCAGCAGACCGAACTGCTGGTCAGTGGTGGCAGATTCACCTTCCGGGCTGAAGGTATCAAAAGGCTGTTTCCCGGCTTCGAACAGGTGTATGGCGAACCGGAAAAGGAGAAAAGCCTGCCCGAACTGAAACCGGGTGACCCGGTTCAGCTGACTGAACTCATCCCTGAGCAGAAATGGACCCAGCCGCCGTCCCGCTACACCGAGGCGACCCTGATCAAACGGCTCGAAATCAACGGCATCGGCCGGCCTTCAACCTATGCCACCATCGTCCCCACCCTGCTGGAGCGCAGATATGTTGAGCGCCAGCAGGGCAGACTGGTTCCGACCGAACTGGGCACGATTGTCCATGACATCCTCATCCCGCGCTTTGCCAACATCTTTGAAATCGGCTTCACCCGCGAGATGGAAAAACAGCTCGACCTGATTGAGGAAGGGCTCGAAGACTGGCGCCAGGTAGTTGCCCGGTTTTACCAGCCGTTCAAGGAGGATCTGGATCAGGCGCTGGCAGAAACACCGGAAATCCGGGAGGACCTCGCCCGTGAACTGGAGACAAAATGTCCGAAATGCGGCAAACCGCTCGTCGAGCGCTGGGGCAGATACGGCAAGTTTGTCGCCTGCGCCGGTTATCCGCAGTGTGACTATGTTTTTAAACCCGAACCCAAAGTGCTGGAGGAAAAATGTCCGCAGTGCGGCAAACCGCTCGTCGAGCGCCAGGGCCGGTTCGGCAAATTCATCGCCTGCTCCGGCTATCCCGACTGCAGCTACATCAAGCGCGAACCCAAACCGCCACCCCGGCAGCTGGAGGAAAAATGTCCGCAGTGCGGCAAACCGCTCGTCGAGCGCCAGGGCCGGTTCGGCAAATTCATCGCCTGCTCCGGCTATCCCCAGTGCCGGTTTATTAAGAAGGAAAAAAGGAGGAAGGCGAAGGAAAAACAGGAGGAAAAGTGAAGTATCGGAAAAATGGCAGTTATTACCAGCTGCGACTGGAGCGGGACGAGGAGATCATACCCGCGCTGGAGCAGTTTGTCCGGAAGCTGAAACTGAAGTCCGGAATTGTCATCGGACTGGGCGCCGGCAGTGAACTGGAACTGGGCTGCTATGACCTCAAAACCAAAAAATACCACCGCCGTCATTTTCCGGGAGAGTATGAGATCTGCAGTCTGGTGGGCAATATCGCCTGGAGTGAAAAGGACCCGGTGCTTCATCTCCATGCGGTTATCAGTAACCGGCGTCTGACCACCTATTCCGGCCATCTGTTTGCGGGCAGGGTCGCCGCCACCTGTGAAATCGCAATCATTCCCGGGAGCGAAAAAATTCAGCGCCGGCTTGAACCTGATTCCGGACTGAAGCTCCTCCAGCTGTAGCTGTCGAGTATCACGGGCATCATATTGACTTTCAGTCCCCAAACAGTAAAAATCTATCTGCACAGCATGCAGGAGAGAAAGTATACCAAACCGGTGCCGGCAGGAGTTACGCCGGCAGAATTCGCCGCTGAACAATGGATAACATATTTGCCCCGCGCCTGAACCGCATCCCGCCCTATCTTTTTTCCGAACTGGACCGGCTCAAGGCACAGCTGGGACGCGGACTCATTGACCTGGGCGAGGGCAATCCGGATCTGCCTCCAGCCCGTGCCCTCCTTGCCCGATTACAGCAGGCATTGAAACGGCCGGAAAATCACCGCTATCCCACCTATGCGGGAAAACCTGCTGTCCGTTCCCGGCTTGCCGGATGGTATCACCAGCGGTTCGGGGTCCGGCTCGATCCGGAAAATGAGGTGCTGATGCTCCTCGGTTCCAAGGAAGGTGCTGCCCATCTCATCTGGGCGCTCTGTGGTGATGGTGACCAGGTAGGGGTCACCGATCCCGGTTATCCGGTCTACTTTAACAACACCCTGCTTGCCGGTGCCACACCGGTCTCAATTCCGCTGGAGGAAAAGAACCGCTTCCTGCCGGATCTCAATCTCATTGACCGGCTCGGACCCCGGCTCAAACTGCTCTGTCTGAACTTCCCCGGCAATCCCACCGCTGCGGTCGCACCACTGGAATTTTATCAGGAAGTGGTCCGGCTGGCGCTCAAGCACGGCTTCTATGTCATTAATGACAATGTCTATTCAGAACTCTGGTTTGACACCCCGCCGCCCAGTATCCTGCAGGTCCCGGATGCCCGGGGCTGTGCAATTGAGTTCCATTCCCTTAGCAAGACCTTCTCCATCCCCGGCTGGCGCATCGGGATGGCGGCCGGCAATCCGGATATCCTGAGGGCTCTGTTGAAAATCAAGCAGAATGTTGACTCCGGACCGTTTGGTGCGGTTCAGGATGCAGCCGCCTGGGCGCTGCAGAACTACCGCAAACTTGCCGAACCGGTCCGGCGTGCCTACGCCCGGCGGATGAAGGTCTTTGTCCGGGCGCTCCAGTCCGTTGGCTGGGAGCTGACACCACCCCGCGCCACCTTCTATCTCTGGGCAAGACTGCCTGAGCGCTGGCAGCAACAGGTAAACGGCTCCCGCTCCTTTGCCTTTGTCCTTGCCCTGCTTGAGAACTGCCGGGTGGTGGCAGCACCCGGTGCCGGCTTTGGCAGGTACGGTGAGGGTTATATCCGTTTTGCCCTGATCGCCGATGAAAAAAGGCTCAGGACCGCTGCCCGCCGGATCGGACGCTGGCTGAAGACAGTCTGAAGATGGCGCTGATAGTTCAGAAATACGGTGGCTCCTCAGTTGCAGATATCGAGCGGATCAGGAATGTCGCCCGCCGGATTGTTGCCCGGCGCCGGCGCGGGGATCGAATCGTTGTTGTTGTCTCGGCAATGGGTGAAACCACCGACCGGCTGATGGAGCTTGCCTGTAAGGTCAACCCCGAACCCAACCCGCGGGAGCTGGACATGCTCCTGACCGCGGGTGAGCGTCAGGCGATGGCGCTGCTGGCACTGGCAATCATGGGCTACGGGATTGAAGCCCAGTCCTTTACCGGCTCGCAGGTGGGCATCATCACCGACCGGTTTCACACCGATGCCCGGATTCAGGAAATCCGCCTGTTCCGGATTACCGATGCGCTCCGGGAAGGCAGAATTCCGATCGTCGCCGGCTTTCAGGGTATGAGCGAGGAACGGGAAATTACCACCCTGGGCCGGGGCGGTTCAGATGTGACCGCAGTGGCGCTTGCGGCTGCGCTCCGGGCTGATGGGTGTGAATTTTACAAGGATGTTGACGGCATCTTTACCGAAAACCCGTTCGAATTCCCTGCGGTCCGGCACGTTAAGGAAATCACCTTTACCGAACTGGCAGAGCTCGCCCAGGCCGGCTCCGAGGTAATTCACCCCCGTGCCTGCGCGCTGGCAGAGAAATACCGCGTGCCGTTAAAGATCAGCTCATCATTTAACCAAAAGCGAGGTACCATGGTCGTGGAAAAAAGAATGGTGAAGATGGAAAAGGCGTTTGTCCGGGCAATTGCCCATCAGCACAAGCTTGCCCGGATCGCTTTGATCGATGTGACGAAAAAACAGCGCTGTCTCCATCAGGTCATTACCCGGCTCGCTGCCGCCCGGATTCCGGTCCTCTTCTTCAGCCACGGCATCGCCCACAACAACCGCTTTGATCTCTCTTTCATCATCCCGGAACCGGACCGGAAACGGGCAGAGGAGATCCTGACCGGACTGCTGAATGAGGTCCGGGCAGCGAAGCTGGATATCGCTGATGACCTGGCATCGGTCTCACTCGTCGGACCGGGGGTCGGCAACGACCCGGAAATCATCTCGGGCACTCTTGACACTCTCCATCAGGCACAGATTCACCTTGAGGCGTTTGCCCTCAACGCCACCCGGCTTACCTGTTTTCTGCGCCGCTCCCAGCTCCGGCTGGCGATTACCGCCCTGCTCGCCCGTTTCCGCCTCACCCGGGAGTCATGATTATGGAATATCCGGAACCGGCAGAAAAGATTGAAACGGCGGCTCAGCCGCTGGAACCGGTAATTGAGGCGCTGCTCTTTGCTGCCGATACACCGGTTACCCTTGCCCGGCTGACAGAAATCACCGGTGCCGATGATACCGCTATTCGGGAAGCGATTGACCGGCTCAATCAGACCTATGCGGAAACCGGCAGAGCCTTCCGGATCTCCCGCGTCGCCCAGGGGTATCAGCTCTACACCCTGCCGGAATATGCGGACTGGATCCGCCGGCTCTATGCCCATACCCGGATTCAGCGTCTGTCCGCAGCCGCACTGGAGGTGCTGGCAATCATCGCCTATAAACAGCCGATCACCCGGCCGGAAATCGAGCAGCTGCGCGGAGTGGACTGCTCCGCACCCCTGCTGACCCTGCTCGAGCGGGGACTGATTGTTACCGCGGGCCGGGCACATCGTCCGGGTAATCCGTTTCTCTATCGCACCACCCGGGAGTTCCTGCGCTACTTCGGCCTGGAATCGCTTGATGATCTGCCCCGGCTTGAGGAGCTGGGCGAATTTCTCGCCGCCCGGGAACCGGAATCTGAATAACTCTGGCGGTAATGATCAAACCCGCCCGGCTGCTTATTGCGGTCCTTGCCCGCCAGCCGGAACTGATCAATACTGCGGAACCTGAGCTCATCTCTGCCTTTGGTCCGATCCTGCTCCGCAGCCCGGTCATCAACTGGAACTTCTCCCGTTACTATGAACCGGAAATGGGTCCGGACCTCGTCCGCCAGTGGCTGCTGTTTCAACCACCGGTTCTGCCTTACCAGTTAAGCCAGCTTAAGGACAAAACAATGGAAATTGAGGACCGGTTCCGGGATGAAAATGGTAATCGCCGGCTCAATCTTGATCCGGGGATTCTGACTCTTCACAACCTGGTGCTTGCCACCACCAAGGACTATTCCCACCGGATCGCCCTGACCCCGGAGCTGTATGCGGAAGTGACCCTCATCTTCCATCAGGGAAATTATCAGCCCCTGCCCTGGACCTATCCCGATTATAAAACCGAGACCTGCCTGAACTTTCTTTCGGCCTGCCGCCGGACACTGCTGGCGCCGGCTGAAAGCTGAACTACCGGTTCCGCTTCAGAAAACTTGCGATCCGCTCCAGGGCGGCGCCGATATTTTCAATTGAGTTGGCGTAGCTGAGCCGGAGAAAGCCGTCACCGAACTTGCCGAAACAGGTCCCGGCAAGACAGGCAACCCCCTCCTCCTCCAGCAGCCGGTCCGCCAGCACCTTGCAGTCCATACCGGTGCCCTCAATATTGGGAAACACATAGAAGGCACCCTGCGGCTTGGAACAGCGGAAGCCGGGCAGACGGTTGAGCCCGTCAACAATGAAGTCGCGGCGCCTTCTGAACTCCGCCACCATCCGCTCCACCGGCTCCCTTGGACCCTGCAGCGCTGCCAGACAGGCACGCTGGATAAAGGTGGCGGTGCAGGAGTTGATATTGGTCTCAATCCGCGCCATCTTCTCCGCCATGTCCTTCGGCATGATTCCATAGCCGATGCGCCAGCCGGTCATGGCAAAGGTCTTGGAAAACCCGTCCAGGATGATCAGTCGCGGGTGGACATCGGTGAACTGAGCGATCGATTCAAACGGCTGATCATAAACGATCTCGGAATAGATCTCATCCGCCAGAATCCAGACATTGTGCTTGAGTGCGGTATCGGCAATCAGCCGCAGGTCCTCGCGGGTCAGCACCCCGCCGGTCGGATTTGCCGGGGAGTTGATCACAATCAGCTTGGTCCGGCTGTTGACCATCTGTGCCAGCTCCTCCGCATCCAGACGGAAGTTGCGCTCCTCCCGCAACCGCACCGGCACCGGCCTGCCACCCATGTATTCAATCATTGATTCATAGATCGGAAAACCGGGATTGGGATAGATCACCTCATCACCCGTGTCCACGAGCGCCATGATTGCAAACGCCATCACCGGCTTGGCACCCGGTGTCACCACCACCTGCTCGGGAAAGAACTTCACGCCCCGCAGCCGGCCTGCATACTCAGCAATCGCCTCCCGGAGCTCGGGCAGACCGGCAGACGGACCGTAATGGGTCCAGCCCTCATCCAGCGCCTGCTTTGCCGCCGCCACAATGTGCTTTGGTGTGGCGAAATCGGGTTCGCCGATCTCCAGATGAATCACAGTGCGTGTGCACTCCAGCGCCTTAGCCCGGCAGAGCACATCAAAGGCGGTTTCGGTGCCCAGCCGTTCCATCCGGTTTGCCAGTCGCATACCGCCTCCTTCCTATGCGCTCTTTTCCTTTTTCGCCCGGGGCTTCCGGGTTGCAGTCCGCTTTCTGCCCTCCCCGGCTTTAGCCTCCTGCGCCGCAACCGGTGGTTGCTGTGCCCGTGCCAGCAGTTCCCGCGCCTTTGCTGCAATATGCTCGGCTGAAACCTCAAACTCCCACATCAGCTCCCACGGCTGACCCGACTCACCAAACCGGTCCTGCACGCCGATCGCTCCGAATGCCACCGGTCTGCCATAAAGTTCCGGCGCGGTATGCAGGACATAGGAGACCCGGTTTGCCAGCCCGCCGATCTGATGCTCCTCAGCGGTCAGAATCACGCCGGTTTCCACGGCTGCCTGGATGAGATACTTCTGGTTGGGAATCGTCTCATTCGGATGGGTTGTGGGGGACTTCAATGTATGAAGATTGATCACCCGGGTCTCGATCCCGAAATCCTCCTTCAGGATCCAGGCGGCACGCAGCGCCTCCGGCACCATCGGTCCGCAGGCAACAATCGTCAACTGCTCCTGCTCGTTCTCATACTGGTCTGCGGTCGTCACCTCGAAGGCGTCAATAAACTGCTCCTTTTCACCCCGGTAGCGGTAGATATTGGGCATGCCCCACACAAATGGCGTCCGCTCGCTCGTAACCACCGGCGTCGCTTCGCGCGCAAACCGGATGTACTTCGGACCTCTGATTTCAAACAGGAGATGGATGGTCGCCCGTTTGGTCTCAAGTGCATCCGCCGGCACGCACACATGCATATTCGGCAGTCCGCAGATCTGAAACAGATCCTCCAGCGCCTGATGAGTTGCGCCGTCCGGTCCGACCGAAACCCCGCCATGGGCACCGGCGATCAGGACATTGAAGTTGCCGTAACAGACCGTCGTCCGCAGCTGATCCAGATTTCTCCCCGCGGCAAAGACGCCATAGGTGCCGAAGACCGGCAGCTTTCCCTCCTTTGCCAGCCCGGCGGCAACATTGGTTCCCGACTGTTCCGCAATGCCGACCGAAATCCAGCGCTCCATCCGCTCCGGATGCTTCTCATAGAACCGCGAAATCGTGATTGAACTGGAGATATCCGCGCCGATACAGCAGACCCGCGGGTCATCGCCCTGCTCCTCCAGCGCCTCGCCGAAACCGAACCGGGTTGCCTTCATCTCCACCTTCATCTTCTCCTGCCGGTTCCAGAAATAGTCCCGGGAAAACTTGGGCACCTTGGCCATCAGCTTGGCGCTTGCCTCTGCCTGATACTCATCCGCCTTCTTCAGCAGCTTCTCATAATCAATCCGGTAGTGCAGTCCGAGCTCCTGCAGTCCCTTGACCATCTCCGCCTTGTTCGGTGCCTTGCCGTGCCAGCCGGCGACATTCTCCATGAAGGATACACCCTTGCCCTTGGTCGTATGGGCGATGATCACCGTCGGCTGACCCTTGTGATGGGCTGCCTTTTCAAATGCGGAGAGAATCTGATGCATATTATGACCGTCAATCTCAATCACATTCCAGCCGAATGAACGGTACTTGTCCGCAATCGGATCAATGTTCATCACATCCTTGACCCAGCCGTCAATCTGCAGCCGGTTCTTGTCCAGAATACAGCAGAGATTGTCAAGATGGAAGGCACCCGCCTCCATCACCGCCTCCCAGATCTGCCCCTCCTGATGCTCGCCATCACCGGTGATGCAGTAAACCCGGTAATCCTTCCGGTCGAGCCGGGCGGCAAGGGCAATCCCGACCGCCACCGAAAGCCCCTGTCCGAGCGAACCGGAGGAGATCTCCACCCCGGGCAGTTTCAGCCAGTGGGGATGCCCCTGATACGGAGCATAAAGCTTGCGCAACCGCACCACATCCTCAACCGGGAAATAACCCGCCATCCCCAGCCCGAGGTAAAGCGAGGGCGCCTTATGGCCTGTTGACCAGATAATCCGGTCCCGGTCCTCCCAGAACGGATTCTGCGGGTCATGCCGGGCAACCTGAAGATAGAGTGCGGCGGTGATATCCATGATTGACATCGTCCCGCCCGCATGGCCGGAACCGGCAGCACACAGCGCAATCAGATTGTAACCGCGCATCAGATTTGCCGCCTGAATCAGCTCGGCTGCGGTATAGGTCTTTCTTACCTGACCGGTCTTGGAATCAACAATCGGCATCAACCCTCCTTACCCTTCGGAATCTGCTGGTAATCCTCATAGAACTTCCTGATCCCGGCATCGGTCAGCGGATGCTGGACCATCTTCTTCAGCACATCATAGGGAATGGTGGCGATATGGGCACCTGCCCGCATCGCCTCAATCACATGCAGGGGATGGCGGATACTGGCGGCGATCACCTGCGTGGCAAAATCATAATACTCAATCATTCCGACGATGTCCCGGACCAGCTCCATGCCGTCATGGGAGATGTCATCCAGTCTGCCGATAAACGGCGAGATGAAGGTCGCACCGGCACGGCAGGCAAGGAGTGCCTGATTCGGAGAGAAGACGAGGGTCACATTGGTCATTATCTGCCGGCGTGCCAGCTCCCGCACCGCCTTCAGCCCCTCGATCCCCATCGGAATCTTGATTGTTACCTTTGCCGGATCCAGTCTTGCCCACTCCTCCGCTTCGCGGACCATACCGTCCGCATCCGGCGAGATTGCCTCTACCGATACCGGACCATCCACCACCCTGAGAATCTCCGCCACACACTCCCGGAACGGTTTACCGGCTTTCCTGACCAGCGTCGGATTGGTGGTTACGCCGTCAAGGATTCCCCAGCCTGCCACCTCCTGAATCTCACGAATATCGGCTGAGTCAATGAAAATCTTCATTATTATTCCTCCTGGTTATGGTTGAAATCATTGACTGCGGCTGAAACATGCAACCTCATAATAATTGCGGCTTAATTTTCACCAGCTGAATCTTTATTTGCTTCACAAGCTGCTAATCATAACCGATAATTGGAAGAAAATCAAATCAGGCATACCCCTTTTCCCGGGTTTTTATTCCAATTTATTGACAAATTAAAAAACCGGCTTATCATATTATGGCGGCGCTGAAAAGTTAACTGCTCATCAGCCCGGAGCGGCGCTCCCGGCTTCATTAATTTTACGCTCCGGTTGCTGGGCACCAAAGGAGGCTTTAAATGAAAAAAAATATAGTGCAATTATCCCGATTTATTCCGGTGCTGACATTGCTCGCACTTTTCCTGCCCGCTTCTGCCCAGCAGACCATCATCACCGAAAACTTCAACGGCACCTGGTCAACGGTCAACCCGCCTGCCGGCTGGACGATTGAATTCCGGGGCGACACCTCCAGAAATGACTGGCACCGTGCCCCGGATCTGGGGTTCAACCCCTGGTCTGCAAACCCGACCCCGTATGCCGCACTCGGCACCGGCAGTGAGGAGGAGATTGACGACTGGCTGATCACACCCTACCTTGACTTCACCGGCTGCTACAACATCACCCTCCGCTGTTCACTCGGGATTCAGCCCGGAACCGGCATCTCCGATGTCCGGATTTACGGCGCGGTGGACTCGGGCCAGTTCACAATTGAGATTGCCGACCTTACCGGCAGAACGATTGAACCCGGACTGGTGACCTATGACCTCAGCTGGGCGACCAACCGCCGTGGGGTCCGGATTGCCTTCGCCTGCCTCGGTGAATCAACCGCAATCCAGTGGTTTGTCATTGACAACTTCACCATCACCGCGGAACGCCGGGCAACCGATGTCGGCATCCTCCGCATCCTGGCACCGGCAGACACCGTTGACTCCGCCACCACCGTCAACCCTGCCTGCCGGGTTTACAACCCGTCAAACGGCACCGCCTCCTTCTGGACAATCTGCGAGATCGGCACCGCTTACCGTGACAGCTTCTATGTCACCAGCCTCAACGCCGGTGATTCAGCAACGGTCAACTTCCGCTCCTGGCGTGCGGACACCGCCGGAATCGTCACTGTCCGGTTCCAGACCCGCCTGCCCGATGACCTGAATCCGGAAAACGACACCGCCAGCCGGCGGGTATTCGTCAAACCGCCCTTCTACAACGATGTCGCCGCCATTGCCATTCTGGCACCGGCGGGTGTAGTGATGGAAACGACCACGGTCATCCCCCGGGGAGTAATCGCCAACCTTGCACCCCAGGCGGTCAACCTCAAAGCCTGGTTTGAAATCTCATTTTTCGGCTCCCCGCTCTACACCGACTCGGTCACTCACCGGCTGAACCCGAACCAGACCGACACCGTCAGCTTCTCCTCCTGGCTCGCCACCCCTGCCGGCACCTTCACCACCACCCTCTGGGTCAGTGCCACCCGTGACCTGAACCCGGAAAATGACCGGATCAACTCCACGGTAATTGTCCGCACCCCGAGCCATGATGTCGGCGTAACCACCATCCTGTCACCCGCCGACACCGTTCCGCCAGGACCGCTAACCCCGCAGGTTCAGATTGTCAACTTCGGCACCTTCACTGAGGCGAACTTCAAGGCGTTCTTTTCCGTCCTGCAGGGCACGACACCGGTCTTTACCGACTCCGCGGTCATTACCACCATTGCCCCCGGTGACACCGCACTGCTCACCTTCCGCACCTGGAATGCCGGCCGCGGCACCTACACCGTTGCCTGCTCCACCCGGCTCACCGGTGACAACGAACCCTATAACGACCGGTTCAGCAAGACGGTCTGGGTCCGCACCCTGCTTCATCCCGGCTGGCAGGAGCTCACCCCGCTTCCGACCGGGACAGCCGGCAAGCCGGTCAAGGATGGCGGTGCCATTGCCCTGCTCGGCAGTAAGGTCTATGTCCTGCGCGGCAACAAGACCAACGACTTCCTTGCCTATGACATTGAACAGGACTCCTGGTCCGTTCTGGACAACATCCCGCCCGGCACCGCCAACAAGGCGGTTTACAAGGGTGGTGCCCTCTGCGCCGACGGCATCCGCTACCTCTATGCGACCAAGGGCTACTCCACCTTCGGCTTCTTCCGCTACGATGCCTGGCTTGACACCTGGGAGTCAAGGAAGGATGTTCCGCCCGGCTCCACCGGCAAACCGCTCAAGGGCGGCACCAAGATGACCTATGTCCGCACCCCGCAGGGCGATTTCGTCTACCTGCTCAAGGGCTACAAAAACGAATTCTGGCGCTACAATGTGATTGCCGACTCCTGGGAGGCACAGCCTGAGGCACCGCTCGGACCATCGGGCAAAAACAGCTACAAGGAAGGCTCATTCATCGTCTTCGACGGCACCGGCACCATCTATGCGGTCAAGGCAAAATACGGCGAGGTGTTCGCATTTGATGTCAGCTCCGGGCAGTGGCTTGCCACCAGCTTCCGCAACTTCCCGGAGGCGGGCATGCTCGGCAAGAAGAAAAAGGTCAAGGATGGTGCGGGCGGCGCCTGGTGGAACGGTGCGATGTACTGCCTCAAGGGTGGCAACACCTGTGAATTCTGGCGCTTCAACCCCAGCCTGCCCGAACCCTGGACCGAACTGGACACCATACCTCAGCTCGGCACCACCGGCAAGAAAAAGCGGGTCAAGAGCGGTGGCGGGATCACCGGCATGGGCAACGGCATCTTCTTTGCCCTCAAGGGCAACAAGACGGTCGAATTCTGGTGCTACAAGAGTCCGGAAGCGGGTCCGGGTGTTACTGAACCGCCATCGGCACTGCCGGTCAGCACACCATTCCGGCTCGAACTCTACCCGAATCCGGCAGCGGGCAGGGTCAATATCCGCCTGAATACCCCGGTTACGGGTAATACCGTGCTCACCATCTCCGACCCGGCAGGCAGAATCCGGCAGAAGACGGTTACCCGCTCCTCCAGTCTGACCCTTGACCTCCACCGCCTACCACCGGGAATCTACTTTGTGCAGGCACAGCAGGCAGGAATGAAAACCACTGCCAAACTGCTCGTGCGCTGAAGAAAACTTCCGCACCGACACCGGGGTGTCCTTCAGGGCACCCCGGTTTTATTTCCCGCATTCTGCCCCTTCCGAGGTAAAAGGGAGAAATCCCTCTCTCCATTGCATTTTTCATTTTGCACTTTGCGTTTTGCATTGTAAAAGGGATTCCTCGACTCCGTTTCACTCCGCTCGGAATGACAGAAAAGAGGAAGGTCATTTCGACCGGAGCCGAGCACAGCGAGGCGGAGTGGAGAAATCCCTTAATAAAAAAGGGGCGTCCGGTCCGGACGCCCCGTATTTCTCAGGCCGGTCTACTCGCCGTAGCGGGCGATGATCTCCTCCCGCTTCTTCCCGAGGATTTCGTATTTCCTGCCAACCTTGACAAACGCCTCAATCGCCCGGTCAATATGCTCCTTGTCGTGGGCAGCGGACAGCTGCACCCGGATCCGCGCCTGACCCTTCGGCACCACCGGATAGAAGAACCCGATCACATAGATCCCCTCGTGATACAGATCCCGGGCAAAGTCCTGCGCCAGCTTCGCATTGTAGAGCATGATCGGCACAATCGGATGTTCACCCGGCTTGATGTCAAACCCCGCTTCGGTCATCTTCTGCCGGAAATACTTCGTATTCCACTCCAGCTTGTCCCGGCGCTCGGTCGTCTCCGACAGCAGTTCAATCACCCGCAGGGTTGCGGCGGCGACCACCGGACACAGCGTATTGGAAAACAGATAGGGCCTGGACCGCTGTCTTAAAATCTCCACGATCTCCTTCCGGGCTGCGGTCACTCCGCCTGAGGCACCGCCCATCGCCTTGCCGAAGGTGGTCGTAATGATATCCACCTTGCCCATCACCCCGCAGTGCTCGTGCGTCCCGCGTCCGGTCTTGCCCATGAACCCGGTCGCATGGGAGTCATCAATCATCACCAGCGCATCATACTTCTCCGCCAGCGGCACAATCTGATCCAGCTTTGCCACATCGCCGTCCATCGAGAAGGCGCCATCGGTGGCGATCATCACAAACCGGGCACCACCCGCCCGCGCCTGCTTCAGCTTCGCCTCCAGATCCGCCATATCCGCATGCTGATAGATCAGCCGCCGCTCCTTCGGCACCTTGCACAGCCGGATACCGTCAATGATTGAGGCGTGGTTCAGCTGGTCGGTAACGATTGCATCCTCCGGTCCCAGCAGCACCTCAAACAGCCCGCCGTTCGCATCAAAACAGGAGGAATAGAGAATCGCATCCTCCATTCCGAGAAACTCGGCGATTTTGCGCTCCAGCTGACGGTGCAGGCTCTGGGTTCCGCAGATGAACCGGACCGAGGACAGCCCGTAGCCCCATTTCTCCAGCGCCTCATGCGCCGCCTTGATCACCTCCGGATGGCTGGAAAGCCCGAGATAGTTATTGGCGCAGAAGTTGAGCACCTCCTTCTGCGGTGCCCCTTCCGGATACTCCACCTTAATCTGCGCCCCCTGCGGACCGTGAATATAGCGCTCTTCCTTATAGAGCCCCTGCTCCCGAACTGTCTTCAGTTCGTTCTGCAGGAACTCCCGGATTTTACCATATGCCATAAAAATACCTCCTTATGATTTCGGACTCTTCAATTCCTCAAGCACAATTGCCACCCCGGCAGAGGTGCCCAGCCGGGTTGCACCTGCTGCCAGCAGTGCCCCTGCCTGCTCCAGGGTCCTGATTCCGCCGGCAGCCTTAATCCCGATTCTGCCCCTGACCACGCCGGCAAGCAGTGCCACATCTTCAACCGTCGCCCCGCCCGGACCGAAACCGGTTGAGGTCTTGACAAAATCGGCACCGGACTCAAGCACCAGCCTTGCCGCCCGCACCTTCTCCTCATCGGTCAAAAGCCCGGTCTCAATTATTACCTTGACAATTCTTCTGCCTGCCGCCCGCTTCACCGCCTGAATATCTCTCAGCACCTCCGCATAGCGCCGCGCCCGCAGCAGTCCGATATTCATCACCATGTCAATCTCATTTGCGCCCGCCCGGACTGCCGCCCTTGTCTCCGCCACCTTGGCTTCAGTCAGCATTGCACCGAGCGGAAACCCGACCACCGAACACACCCCGACCCCGCTGTCTTCAAGCAGCCGGACCGCCAGCGGGACATAGCAGGAGTTGACACATACAGTCGCAAACCGGTAACGCCTCGCCTCCCGGCACAACTGCCGGATTTCAGCCGGTGTTGTCTCCGGTTTCAGCCGGGTGTGGTCAATGAAACGGGCAATTTCACTCATCCGGAACTGTAATTTTAGCCTCAGCCGGCAAAATGTCAAACACCTGCCACAGCACCCCTGTTCCGCAAACCCGCCCTCTCCTGCTTTTAACCCTGCGATAGTGGGAACTGCCCCCTCAGCAGGCACAGTCGGGCGTTCAACTCGCTAACACATTGAAAGTTTTAAATTTATCAGGCAGAACCCGTTTTCAGCAAATTTTCGCTGTGAATTTTACATTTTTCATTTTGCACTTTGCATTGTTTAAGCGATTCCTCGACTCCGTTTCACTCCGCTCGGAATGACCAGAAACGAGGACCGGAGCCGAGCCGGACACCCACCTCTGCCGTCATTTCGACCGAAGCCCGAAGGGCGGAGCGGAGAAATCCCTCAAAAATAAAGCGGGGGGCGATATCGCCCCCCGCAATCCGTTCGCAGTCGCTTACTGGACGATGA
>JAOABP010000016.1 GCA_026418295.1 Caldifarciminota bacterium | reverse complement strand
GAGCGTGCCGTCGGTAATCATCCCGCTGGTAACTGAGTTTGCCTGCCCCTCGTTCACATACCGGCTGTCCAGTCCGGTGAGGGCAAGTCCTGCGATCCGCTGGGCACCACCTGCACTGTCAACATAGGCATGGGTATGAACCGCCCGGGCAAAGTAGGTGGTGTCCCGGCCCTGAAGGAGATCGGAGTTTGCCGCCCGCTCGGTCAGAAAGGCATAGGCAGCGGAAACGATTCTCAACCGCGGGGTCAGCTCGGAGCCGGTGTCTACCTGCAGGCTGAGATAGACCGTTCCCGCATCCGGAACACTGCTGATTGGTGTCACCGAACCCAGCAGAACCGAGAAGATGCCGTTTCTGACACTGACCGTCTGTACCTCGGTCCAGAACGGTGTCCCGCCGGTCTCCTGACTGTAGAGCCGGAAGGTGAGCTGATAACTGCCATCCGGCACCGGATTGCCCAATGAATCCGTCAGTCTGCCCTGATAGGAGAGCAGGCGGGGAAT
>JAOABP010000015.1 GCA_026418295.1 Caldifarciminota bacterium | reverse complement strand
ACGGCACCTCAATGGCGACCCCGCACACTGCGGGCACGGTCTGCCTGATGCTCTCCAAGAACCCCAACCTGACCCCGGCGGTGGTGGACTCGATTCTTGAGGTGACCGCAGTGGACCTCGGACCTTCGGGCAAGGACAACGACTTCGGGGCGGGCAGGATTGATGCGCTGGCTGCGGTCAACTACATCACCGGCTCGGGCGGTCCGATGCTCGTCCTGCGCACAATTGCGATTCACGACTCACCGCCCGGCGGCAACAACAACGGCAGAGTGGACCCGGGCGAACAGGCGCGGCTGAGGATCACCCTGCGCAACTCCGGTGGTGCTGCCTGCAACAACACCAGCGGCATCCTGCGCGCCTATGACAGCCGGCTGACGGTTACCGACTCGCTTGCCACCTGGGGCAACATCCCGTCGGGCGAGGAGCGGACCAACACCGCCGATCCGCTGGCGGTCTCAGCCGCAGGCACCATTCCGCCCGGCACCACCATCCCCTGCACCCTGTTTGTC
>JAOABP010000014.1:279-516 GCA_026418295.1 Caldifarciminota bacterium | reverse complement strand
ATCCCATCTATATCTACCGCGAGTTTGATGGCGTGGTGGTGGATGTCGCTCTACAATATACCGATGGCTACAGTGAAACTGTGCTCACATTTGCCAATACGATCAACACAACGGATGGCGGGGCGCATCTCACCGGCTTCCGCGCGGCGCTGACGCGCACGATCAATGACGTAGCCCGTAAACTTGGCGTCCTTAAAGAAGGTGATACCAATCTCACCGGCGATGATGTGCGCGAGG
>JAOABP010000014.1:0-269 GCA_026418295.1 Caldifarciminota bacterium | reverse complement strand
GCGATTCGCGGGCGGCCCGGCGAATTGTGGAAAAGTGTCTTACGACATCGCGCGCGCGTGCTGCGGCCCGCAAGGCACGCGACCTGGTCATCCGCAAAAGCGCTCTGGAAAGCCTCACCTTGCCCGGCAAGCTGGCGGATTGTTCGGAACGTGATCCTGCGCGCACCGAATTGTTTATCGTCGAGGGAGACAGCGCCGGCGGATCGGCCAAACAAGGACGCGACCGGCATTTCCAAGCGATTTTGCCTTTGCGTGGCAAAATCCTCAAC
>JAOABP010000013.1 GCA_026418295.1 Caldifarciminota bacterium | reverse complement strand
GTCCTACACTTGGGCTTTATACGTTTCAATCCTTGTTTTAATGGATGTTTCTCTTAAACGGCTTATCCCAAGCCTTCGCTAAGAACAAAAAGATGTTTCAATCCTTGTTTTAATGGATGTTTCTCTTAAACCAGGGACCATACAAGGTAAGTAGCGTACAAATTTTTCTAGTTTCAATCCTTGTTTTAGTGGATGTTTCTCTTAAACTGGTAACTCACATTGTCTAAAATTTTCATATAACCAAGTTTCAATCCTTGTTTTAGTGGATGTTTCTCTTAAACAACCATTGTCTATATGAGGCACAAATATTGTAAACCTCGTTTCAATCCTTGTTTTAGTGGATGTTTCTCTTAAACTTAAAACTCGTGCAATTTGTCAATGAATTCGGTAACGTTTCAATCCTTGTTTTAGTGGATGTTTCTCTTAAACGCAACGGGCTTTTGCGGTGACGGGTGTTTACTTGCAAGAGTTTCAATCCTTGTTTTAGTGGATGTTTCTCTTAAACCATTCTAATTTCATATTTCACCAAATAATTGTAAACAAGTTTCAATCCTTGTTTTAGTGGATGTTTCTCTTAAACACAAAAGAATTCAC
>JAOABP010000012.1 GCA_026418295.1 Caldifarciminota bacterium | reverse complement strand
ATCCCAATCTGCCGTGTCGGGTCCTCAATCCCGACCGTCGAGCTGGTGTAGCCGTTGGCGGTCAGGAACTGAAGGATGATGACATTGTCGCCGGTTGGAGTGGCAACCGTGGTATCATAGATGATGACCTGAAACTTGTCACGCAGCGTCCTGGGGTTATAGTAGGCGACGCTGTCGAACTCAATCACCAGCCGGTGGTTGGCCGTGTCGTGATAGTAATAGACAAATCCGGAGTTGTTGTAGTCGGGATAGAGGTCATCCCAGTTGATGCAGATGCAGCCGGGCGGGGTCTGGGAGCTGGGCAGGGGCTGGTTGGAGTAGTGGCGCTGGGTGTAGCTGCCCGGGCAGACCCAGCCATCGGCGCTGACGGAAAGCTGATGGAACTCCTGGCCATAGAACCGGAACGGCCCGAAACCTTGGGGCAGGTCAATTACCCGGACACTGTCGTTATGGGGATAGGTGATTCTCGTGCCGAGCGTGTTGATTTCGACCCATTCGAACTCCGGGTGCTGGATATAGCCCGAGTCAATGTTGTCATAGGCCCAGTAAAGCGGCGGCCAGCGCGGGCCGTCCGGAATCGGGTCGGTGATGAGGTACTGACC
>JAOABP010000011.1:264-609 GCA_026418295.1 Caldifarciminota bacterium | reverse complement strand
GGATTGCTTCAGGCTGATGGCTCGAAGGAGTATTCACTAAGGGAGGGCGACCGGGGAAGTGGTGCCGACCTGTGGAAGGATAGTCCGCTTGGTGTGAGGAACTCGACAACCCCTTCGACAGCGTTCTACGACGGCGTCCAGAGCGGTGTAGTTGTTGAAAGCATCTCGGTAAGCGATTCGATAATGACCGCCCGCCTGGAAATCGCGCCACTCTTTCTGGGCCGGGTTTACTCTTTTCCCAATCCGGTTGTGGTAAAAGAGGGGGGAGGTCAGGCAATAATTGTCTATCAGCCGACCGATTCATCCCGGCTGGCGAACCGATTTCCATCTTTCCAAGTGCGCATC
>JAOABP010000011.1:0-254 GCA_026418295.1 Caldifarciminota bacterium | reverse complement strand
CCATTGAGATTGACGAACCGGATGTCCGAGAAGAAAACGTTGGTCAATTGACAATAGTCAGATAGGAGGTTTCTTTGGTAGTTGACCTTTCGGGCAGATGTGCGGTGGTCACCGGTGCCGGTTCGGGAATCGGCCGGGCCATCGCGGTGCAGTTCGCCAATGCCGGCGCAGCCGTAGCGGTGTGCGATGTGGCCGGAGAGGCAGCCGAGACGGTCACAAGAGAAATCGTAGGCACTGGTGGCAAGGCTCGAGCC
>JAOABP010000010.1 GCA_026418295.1 Caldifarciminota bacterium | reverse complement strand
GTTAGATAGTTTGAAAAATAAATTTTATTTGACTCCTGCCCTACCACCAACAATGAAATGGATTGACTCAATTCCACCAAACAAAATCAGAGAACTTTCAATCCAAAAAGATACAAATCGTGTGATACTTGAATGGAAAGAACCAGAGAAAAACTCTCAAGCGGAGACTGCTTATGGCTATGTGGTATATAGATTCGTTAATGAAAATATTGACCTAAATAATCCAGAAAGAATTGTTCAAATTTTGATGCCGAGAAGAGAAAGGTTTATTGATCGAATTGATAAAAATATTGTTGGTGAGATAACTTATGTTGTAACAGCACTTGATCGTCATCGCAATGAAAGTGAAGGTGAAATTGTAAGAATAGTTATTAAATGAAAGTTTAATACCTTCTGAAAATTTTTTGCTTAAAAAATTTGAATTGAGATGAGACTATTATTGTACTTAACTTATCCCTAAGAATGAATTAATCAAAGAACAGGATTTTAAATTCTAAAAGCTAAATTTTTAGAAAAATTTTGTCTCACATCATTTATCAGAAAAGCACTGAACTTAATCGAAAATTTTTGTACTGATAATTCACGGAATAAAAAAAATTAAGGGAAGATATTTTTAACTGAGAAAGCGGAGAGGGTGGGATTCGAACCCACGGTACCGGTTTTACGGTACACACGCTCCCCCCCCCCCCCACCTAACCCACTCCTGCACCTCTCCTGAAAGAACAAAAATGCGTTGCAAAATTAAAACTTAATCAATG